>JBKYIE010000034.1:0-1892 GCA_047030735.1 Ruthenibacterium sp. | reverse complement strand
TCCGCCGTCATTCCGGCGGCCCTGCCTGCAAGGGCCGCCCGCTTGCAGCCCCGCCCGCCTGCCGCATGGAAAGAGGGCGGCCTGTTTCCTCTCCCCGCCGCCCTTTGGCGTGAACAGCCCGTTTCACTCCTCCATCTTTATGTAGAAGAAATAGCTTGCGGTTCCGCCGCACCCGTTTTCCGCATTCCAGACGGCTGTTATTTCATAGATGTACCCGCCCGCCTTGAGGGCGAGAGCGCCTCTATCGAAAGCCGCCTCTTCGCTGCATGCGGCAGGCTCTCCCCAGTATTCATCGCTCCAGCATTTCACGCTTACAACAGCATCGGCTTCCTCTGCAAATCTCAGCACAGCCGTTGCTTCCGGCGTTTCATACGGCGGGGACAATAGTTCCTCGCAATGCAAAGGGTGTGCGCTGCCGGCATTTATACTCACAGAATTTCCATCAGCATCCTTTTTCTGCCACGAATAAGTGCCCAGGAATGCGCTGACGGAAGTGCCGCCGCTTATCACGCTCAAAGCAGGCGGCTCTTCCAAAATGATATCGGCAGTTCCGGAGCTCAGCAGCTCATTGGCATAGCGGCTGAGTGCTTCGCACGGCTCTTGCTTTGTTTTATAGCCCACCCCATCAATTACAAGAAACGGGCTATATGCCGTAATTTCTGTCTGCGTGCCGTCCGTCATAGTCAGGGTAAAAGCAGCAGCCTGCCCGGCATATTCTGTGTAAGAATTATCCTGATGATAGATAACCACATCGTTCAAGCAGCACGCCAGCTCTGAAACATTCTCAATTTCAACCGTTTTGTCCGGCGGCGACAATCGTACTTTGGCTGACGCTATCTGTGCCGCGTCCAAATTTTTATATGGCCTTCTCCCCACTGCAAGCAGAAGGGCCGCCGCAGTGAATAACACGAGAATGCACGCGGGCGCCATAAGCAGCCATCTCTTTTTCATAACAGAAGCCTCCTCTGCCTTTTGTTTTTGTGCCGCTGCTTATATAGACGAAAAATTGGGGAAAAGGTTTCACGGCCCGCAAGGCCCGCGGTGCAGGCCTATGAACAAATCCACCGCATTTCTGCCCGCCGTGGGCGGTATTGCGCCTTTGCCGCCCCAGCCAGGCTGCGCGGGGCGCCTCTTCGTGCCCGGGCCCCCGCAGCCGCCAAGCCCCGCCCCGGTTTTTCCGGAAAGGGTTTTGCGCAAAAGCCTCCCGGCGCAGGCAGGGCACCCGCCTGCAGGCGCGCGCATACAATAATCATCCCCCGGAAAAGCCGGCGGAACAGGGGATTTTATTCTACGGCAAAGTACTGATACGCCCTACGCTGGCGCAGATGTTACGCAATCCCGTTTATGTACAGGCGGACTTGGATGTGTACGAGTTTTTCAAAAGCCAGGGGATGGTCATTGTCAATGACGCCGCCGGCTTCACGGGAATGAACGGGTGTTATCTGTATCAGGGACGGGACGTGAAGCCCAGTAAGAAGAACGACTTGAAAGACCAAATGCTGGTGCTGGCGCCCCATGAGGGCATTGTCCTCTCTGACATCTGGCTGGCGTGCCGCAGGAAGCTGATGAACAACATGAAGATCCAGTCCGCCCGGAAAGCCACCCACACATGGCTGGCTGGGAAAATCAAGTGCAGAAACTGCGGCTATGCGCTTATGAGTATCGTCAACCGGGCAGGCCGTCAATATCTCCTCTGCACGAAACGGCTGGACAATAAAAGCTGTCCGGGCTGTGGAAAAATCATCACCTCCGAACTGGAAGCGGTGGTCTATCAGCAGATGGTGAAGAAGCTGGAAAAGCACAAGACGCTGACGGGCAGGAAGAAAGCGGCAAAGGCCAACCCGAAAATCGCCGCCCTGCAAGTGGAACTTCTCCATGTGGACAGCGAGATT
>JBKYIE010000033.1:0-4032 GCA_047030735.1 Ruthenibacterium sp. | reverse complement strand
AACGCCGGGAACGGCGCGGCCCCGGCCCCGTGCAGCCGGGCGGGCCTGCCCTCCGGCCGCCCTGCGCCGCCGGAAAAGGGCGCCCGGCGCAGGGGCAAAGCGGGCGCATCATAAGGGCACGGCCATGCCGCGGGCGGCGGGCGCAAAGGCTGCCCCGGCGCGCAGGCTGCGCGGCATAGAGAAAAAACAGGAGGAAGAGACACAGCAATGGAATACCGGAAACTGCCGAAAGGCACAGAGAACATCAGCATCATCGGCCTTGGCAACAGCAGCCTGGGCGAGGCGGGCGAAAAAGAGGCGCAGGCCGCGGTGGAGCTGGCGCTGGAAAACGGCGTGAACTTTTTTGACATGGCCGCGGGCGACGCAAGGCCCTTTGCGGCATATGGCCGCGCGGCTGCGGGCTGCCGCGGCAAGGTGTATTACCAGGTGCACTTCGGGGCGGACTACCGCACCGGAAAATACGGCTGGACGCTGGAGCTGGAGGACATCAAACGCTCGGTGGCATGGCAGCTGGACGCGCTGAAAACGGACTACATCGATTTTGGCTTTCTGCACTGCATTGACGAGACGGCAGACCTGGAAAAGGCCGAAGCGCACGGCACGCTGGAGTATTTGAAAGAGCTGAAGCGCCAGGGCGCCGTGCGGCACATTGGGCTTTCCTCCCACACGCCGCAGGTGGTGCACAAGGTGCTGGACATGGGGCTGATAGACCTGCTGATGTTCAGCATCAACCCCGCGTACGATTACCGCCACGGCGAATTCGCCATCGGCGGGGTGGATGAAAGGCAGGCGCTGTACCGCAGGTGCGAGGCCGAGGGCGTGGGCATTTCGGTGATGAAGGCGTTTTCCGGCGGGCAGCTTCTCAGCGCGGCTGCCTCGCCCTTTGGGCGGGCGCTGAGCGAATACCAGTGCATGCAGTATGCGCTGGATAAGCCCGGCGTGCTGACAGTGCTGCCGGGCGTGCGCGGCCGGGAGGACGTACGGCGCGTGCTGGGCTTTCTGGCGGCCGCCCCGGAAGAGAAGGATTATTCGGTGCTGGGCACGTTCGCGCCGCAGGCTGCCGGGGGAGTGTGCGTGTACTGCAACCATTGCCAGCCCTGCCCGGCCGGGCTGGACGTGGGCCTTATCAATAAATATTACGATTTGGCCCGCGCCGGGGATGCCCTGGCGAGGGACCACTATGCAAACCTGGGCACGACGGCCGCGGCGTGTATCGGCTGCGGCCACTGCGATGCCCGCTGCCCCTTCCAGGTGAAGCAGGTGCGGCGCATGGAGGAGATAGCCGCTTATTTCGGCGCCTGAAGCGGCGCGCCGGGCCCCATTGCCCCCGCAAAAAGGCCAAATGCCCTGCGGTGCAAAGGTGCGCTGACGCAGGAACGCGCCGGTTTCAGGGCGGACAGTTCGGCGCCCGGCGCATAAAAGGGCACGGCAATCCATCAGGATTGCCGTGCCCTTTGTATACCGGAAACACCCCGCCGGACGGGGTGTGAAAAAAGACTGACGCCGGGAATGAAAAAAGAAAAATGCCCTTTGCCATGCTGGAAGCACGGCCGGCTAGCTGCACAAACAGGCAGGGGGAGGCCATTCAAAGAGGAAAGATGAACGGCATAAATGGTTTGCCGCATACCAGCTGGAATTGCAAATGCCATATGCTGGTTGGGCTGCCGCCCAAAATAGCGGCGGCGAGTTTCAAGGGGCGCCTGAAAGGAGAGAACAGCCTGATGCCGTGCGGGAAGCTTCCGGGGCTGAAATGCAAATGCCGAAATGAATGTTCTTGATAGAGGCAGCTCCCGCAAGGGCAGAGGTATCCCTATCGCGGTTAAACGAATTGGGAATTCCGGTGCCGGAGTGCTGCGCGGGCACGGCAGGAAAATGCAAAGAAAGTGCACGGGTATATTCAGCGCCGGTATGAGCAGGACAAAGCAGGCGGGCATCCGGCTCTGCCGCACTTCTGAAAAGCCTGCCTGCGTGCGGCAGGCGACGGAACCCTCGCGGCTGGCAGAGCGCACCTGCGCGGCGTGACGCGAAGGCCGGTATTCCGGCACTATGTCCGCATAGGAAAATCCCCCGGCTTTGCCAGGGGATTTTTATTTCACGCTGTGGCTTACACAAAACGGCCGGGCCAAAACGGGTTCAAAGGCGGTATTTTCTTATAGCCTGCCCGGAACTGAGCGGCCCCGACGCCGCCGGGGTGGCAGGCACCAAGCAGAGGGCAGCGCCAGAAGGTGCGCAGGGCCAGCCGGTACGGGGCGCCCGGAAACCCCGGCGAGGAGGCCGCCCCGGTGTCCGGCAGGGCATAGGCCGCGCCTCCGCTTTGCAGCACGGCGCGCAGGGCGGCCGGGGGCAGAGACGGCGCGGCGGCCCGGAGGACAGCCGGGGCAGCGCGCCGGAAGTCTGCTGCACGCCGCGCGGCGCGACGAAAAGCACAAGGCCAAAAAACGCCGGGAACGGCGCGGCCCCGGCCCCGTGCAGCCGGGCGGGCCTGCCCTCCGCGCCGGTGCAGAGAGGCCGAGGCCGAAAAGGGGCGCGCCATACGGAAAAAGGCTGTGCGGGCGCGCTATTCTTCTTCCCTTTGCGCCAGGGCGCGGGCCATGGCCATGAAATGGCCCAGCGCGGGCGAGATGAACTTTGATTTGTGCACGGCCAGGCACACGGTGCTGTGCACAGAGAGGCCCTGCACCCGGATACTGGCCAGCTGCCCGGCGGCAAGGGCGGGCGCGGCCAGCCGGCTGGGAAGCACGGTGACGCCGAGGCCCCGGCCCACAGCGGCCAGAATGGCCTGAAGCGACGCGCACTCCCACGCGGGGCGAAGCGTATAGCCCGCCTGCGCTGCGGCGGCGCTGAAAAGCTGGAACGCGCCCGAGCTGCGCTGGCGCAGCACCAGCGGCTGCGCCATGAACTGCGCCAGCGGCACGGTGCGCCCGGCCATGGGATGCCCGGGCGCGCACAGGGCGACATGCCGCTCTGTGAACAGCGGGGTGAGGGCGATGAAGCGCGAGCGCACCACGCCCGCCACGATGGCGGCGTCCAATTCGTTTTCCAGAAGGCGCTTTTCCACCTCATCGGTGGTGTCCACCGTCACCTCCAGGCGGATATGCGGGAAGCGGGCGCGGAAATCTGCCGCCAGGGCCGGCATGCCGTACACGCCGAAGGTGACGCTGGCGCCCACGCGCAGCAGGCCGTGGGAGTCCGGGTTCTGAAACGTGGCCTCCATCTCGTCGTACAGGCTGATGAGGTGCGTGGCATAGCCCAGCAGGGCGCGGCCCGCCTCGGTGATTTTCAGGCGCTGGCTGATGCGCTCGAACAGGCGGGTGCCGTAGTGCTGCTCCAGCTCGCGGATGGCGACGCTGACGGTGGGCTGGGATACATACAGTGCCTGCGCGGCCCGGGTGATGCTTTCCGTGTTTGCCACGGCGATGAAGATGCGGAAGTGACGGATGGTCAAAGGCCATGCCTCCCCCTCAAAACAGTGTGCATCCGCCGAAACGGCGGGGCGCCGGAAATGTTATAGTGAAAATACTAATAACTATATAAAATTATAGTATTTTTATTATGACTGCGCAAGTGGTATGATGAAGGCAGGGCAGAAAGACACATGGCAGGCGGCGCGGCCCGGCACACGCCGCGCCCGCCGCAGAAAAAGGGGGAAGCAGCATGCACACACACAACGCGCCCGGCGCCCGCGCGGCGCAGCGCGAGCAGACGGGACCCGCCGCGTCCGTCACGGAAAATGCGGTGCAGGCGGCACAGGCGCAGGAGGCCGGGGCACGGGCAGGTGGCGGGCCCGGGGCGTGCGGGGCGGCTGCGGAAGGCGCCGCCGGTGCAACGCCGGAGGAAACGCGTGCGCCGGGCACACAGTCCGCAAAAGGGCAGGCACAGCCTGCCCAGGTGCCGGGCGGTGTGCAACAGCAGCGGCAGGCCGCGGCACAGGCGCAGGAGACCGGGGCACAGGCAGGTGCCGGGCCCGGGACGTGCGCGGCGGCTGCGGAAGGCGCCGCCGGTGCAACGCCGGAGGAAACGCGTGCGCCGGGC
>JBKYIE010000032.1:0-5858 GCA_047030735.1 Ruthenibacterium sp. | reverse complement strand
AACAGGCCGGCGTTGTAGAACAGGCCGCACGGCGTGTAGAACATGGGGGCAAGGTACGTTTTGCCGTCGTTGTACGGGTTGGTCTGAGAGGTCTCGGTGAAGCCGCCCGCCAGCTTGTCGGCCACGGTGACGTCCTCGCCGGGCACCGTCATGCTCAGCACGTCGGTGATGTCCGCCAGGGCGTTGTCCTTGATGAACGTCTCGGTCAGGGCGTCCTCACGGCCGGTGGCCAGGTGGATGACGTCGGGGTAATCGCCGGCCTTCATGCCGGGGCCGATGACATCCTCCAGGTTCTTGTCGGTGGTGAGCTCCACCTTGATGCCCGTCTCCTCTTCGAAGGCGGCGGCAACCTGCTGCCACATCTCAGAGCCATAGGCCGTCTCGATAGCGGCCACCTTGATGGTGGTGCCGGCAGCGTCGCCGGCAGAGCCGGAAGCCGCCGTGCTGCCAGAGGAAGCTGGCGCGCCGCCGCAGCCGGCAAGCAGCGTCAGCGCCATGGCAAGCGCCAGCACAGTGCACAATACTTTTTTCATCTTGTTACCTCCTAAAAAATTCCACACCCCGGCCCCTGGCGGCACGGCTGCCGTGCAGGGCGTGCGCCGGGTGTGTTCCTGTATGTCCAGCATAGCCTTCCCGAAATTTTCTTTCAATCAACTTCTTGCGCTCAATTTTATACTTCTTGCTTTTTTGTGCACAGCGAACATTCGGTTTGCACCAGGAAGGCGATTTTTATGAATATTATCAACAAAAATATAAAATAAATTCTGGCAAATTGCTGTTTTGGGAAAATCAGGATAATACTGCCCGCTTGTATCCCGCACAAAAGGTGTTTATAATGGAAAAGAGGCCGGTGGGAAATTTCTCCCATCTAAAATGCACGCAAGATTTCTAAATACCTTATGAGGTGCCCGCCATGAGCAATATCCGCTACGAGCTGCTGGACACCGGGCCCGCCGCACACGGCGGCCCGCAGCTTTTATACGTCACCTCGGCGCAGTACGGGCCGGACTGGCAGGGCTCCATGCATGCGCACACCTGCACCGAGCTGTTTTACTGTGTGCGCGGCATAGGCGAGTTCCGCCTGACAGACCGCGCCCAGCCCGTGGGCAGCGATGACCTTATCATTGTGAACCCGCATGTGGAGCACACCGAAACCAGCTTTTCCTCAAACCCGCTGGAATACATTGTGCTGGGCGTAAACGGGCTGGACCTGCAGCTTGCCGGCGACGCCTCGCCCTGCACGGTGCTGAACTGCCGCCAGCAGCGCAGCGAAATGCTGTTTTACCTGCGCGAGTTTGTGCGCGAGGCGGAAAACACGCCGCAGGGCTGGCAGGCGGTGTGCCAGCACCTGCTGGATGTATTTCTTATCAAGCTGTCCCGCCAGGCGGCGCTGCGCCTGGCGCCGGCCGGTACGTACCGGGCCAATTCGGAATGTGCGGCGGCGCGCCGGTATATTGACGAGCATTTTACCGAGCCCCTTTCGCTGGACACGCTGGCCGAGGTGGCGCATGTGAACAAATACCATCTTTCCCACACCTTCCAGCGGGAATACGGCATCTCGCCCATCAGCTACCTCATCACACGCCGCATCCGCGAGGGGCGGCACATGCTGGAAAACACCAGCTATTCCCTTTCGCAGATAGCCCATTCCATCGGCTTTTCCTCGCCCAGCTATTTTTCGCAGAGCTTTCGGAAGGCCGAGGGCATGAGCCCCGCAGAATACCGCAAGCGCGCCCGCGCCTCGCAGGCGGCCGCGCCGGTGCAGCCATAAGGAGGAACAGGCTATGGATTACAAGGCCCTTCGGCTGAAGCGCCCGTTTGAGGTGGACGAGGTAGTTTCTGTGCACTATTTTGAATATGCCAGCAATTACTGCTACGAGGGCGAGCAGCACGATTTCTGGGAATTTTTATATGTGGACAAGGGCGAGCTGCACGTGCGCGCGGGCAGCCGTGAGCTGACCATGAAGCGCGGGCAGATGATATTCCACGAGCCGGGCGAGTTTCACAGCCTGCGCGCAAACGGCGTGGTGGCGCCAAACCTTGTGGTGATGAGCTTTGTGTGCCGCAGCCCCGCCATGGCCTGCTTTGCCGGGCGCATGCTTTCCATAGGCGACGCCGAGCGGGAATATCTGGCGCGCATCATCAAAGAGGCAGATGCAGCCTTTTCCACCCCGCTGAACGACCCGTACACAAAGCAGCTTCTGCGCGCGCCGCACGCGCCGCTGGGGGCGGAGCAGCTGATCGGCGCAAGCCTGGAAAGCCTGCTGGTATGCCTTGCGCGCCGCAGCACCGGCGAGGCCCCGGCGCACAGCGCGGCAAAGCCCACCAGCCTGATACGCGCGCACAGCCAGCAGGAATTTGTGGACAGGGTGCGCGCTTACCTGGAAAAGAATATTTCGCGCAAGCTGACGCTGGCCGACATCTGCCGCGACAACCTTGTGGGCCGCAGCTATCTTCAGAAGGTGTTCCGCGAAAAGACGGGCGGCGGCGCCATGGAGTATTTCGGCGGCATGAAAATAGAAAAGGCGCAGGAGCTTATCCGCGAGGGGCGGCACAATTTCACCGAAATATCGGCCCTTTTGGGCTACACCTCCATCCACTATTTTTCCCGCCACTTCAAAAAGGTGACGGGCATGACGCCGTCGGAATATGCCTCCAGCGTGAAGGTGCTGGCCGGGCACCGCAGCGGCCGCTGAAGCGGACAGGGGCATGTTGCACAAAAGAACCTCACTTTGCGAACAATAATCCAAATATTGTGTGAAAAAATCTATTTATGAAAACGCGCGGCGCCCGTACAATGGTAGTATCAGGGCCGCGGGCCCGAGGCGCCCCTGCACGCAGGCCCCGCCGCAGGGCGCCCCCGCTGCCCCCCGCGCCGCACGGCGGCGCGGCGCGTTTTGTTTGGCAAAGCATCCATTCCGAAACACCCATTTTATCAAAAAGGAGCTGTTGGAGCATGTCTATTCTGGTAAGCGGCGGCGCCGGCTATATCGGCAGCCACACCTGCATTGAGCTGATGAAAGCCGGCTATGAGATACTGGTGGCAGACAACCTGTACAATTCCTGCGAGGAGGCCCTGCGCCGTGTGGAGCGCATCGCCGGGCAGAGCGTGCCCTTCGTGAACATCGACCTGTGCGATGCTGCGGAGGTGGACGGGTTGTTCCGCACGCACCCCGGCATCGAGGCCGTCATCCACTTCGCGGCCTACAAGGCCGTGGGCGAAAGCGTGGCAAAGCCGCTGGAGTATTATTCGAACAACCTCATCAGCGCCCTGAACGTGCTGAACGCCATGAAAAAATACGGCGTGAAGAACTTTGTGTTCTCCTCCTCCGCCACTGTATACGGCGACCCGGCCAGCGTGCCCATCCGCGAAGATTTCCCCGTGGGCGCCACCACCAACCCCTACGGCGCCACCAAGGTGATGAACGAGAGCATCCTCACCGACATCTGCAAGGCAGACCCCACCATGAACGTGGCCCTGCTGCGCTATTTCAACCCCATCGGCGCGCACGAAAGCGGCCTGATTGGTGAGGACCCGAACGGCATCCCCAACAACCTGGTGCCCTATATTGCCAAGGTGGCCGTGGGCAAGCTGGAAAAGGTGCATGTGTTCGGCAGCGATTACCCCACCCCGGACGGTACCGGCGTGCGCGACTATATTCATGTGGTGGATTTGGCGCGCGGCCATGTGGCGGCGCTGAAAAAGCTGGCAACGAACTGCGGGCTGTTTGTATGCAACCTGGGCACGGGCCGCGGCTACAGCGTGCTGGACGTGATACGCGCGTATTCCAGGGCGTGCGGCAAGGAGATACCCTATGTGATAGACCCGCGCCGCCCCGGCGACATTGCCGAGTGCTATGCAGACCCCACCCGCGCCCGCGAGGAGCTGGGCTGGCAGGCGGAATACGGCATTGACGAGATGTGCGCCTCCAGCTGGAAATGGCAGAGCATGAACCCGAACGGCTATAAGGGCTGAGCCCGTTTTGCAGAGTGAAAATTTGAGAAGGAGCCAGACGACAATATGAAAAAACCTGTTCTTGCAGTAATGGCTGCCGGCATGGGCAGCCGGTACGGCGGCCTGAAGCAGATAGACCCCGTGGGCGGCCACGGCCAGCTTATCATTGATTATTCCATCTTCGACGCGCGGCGCGCAGGCTTTGAGACCGTGGTGTTCATCATCAAGCACGAAATTGAAGCCTCGTTCAAGCAGGCCATTGGAGACCGGCTTTCGAAGGTGATGGACGTGCGCTATGCCTACCAGCAGCTGGACGACCTGCCCGAAGGCTACACCGTGCCCGCCGGGCGCGAAAAGCCGTGGGGCACCAGCCATGCCATTCTGGCGGCGCGCCGCGTGATAGACGGGCCGTTCGCCGTCATCAATGCAGACGACTACTACGGCCCGGAGGCCTTCCGCGTGATATACGACTACCTCACGGCCCACCCGGACAAGGACGGCGTGTATGAATATGCCATGGTGGGCTATAAGCTGGAGAACACCGTGACGGAAAACGGCCATGTGGCGCGCGGCGTATGCGAAACAGATGCGGGCGGCTACCTTGCCAGCGTCACCGAGCGCACGCACATTGAAAAGACGGCCGCGGGCGCGCGCTATACCGAGGACGGCGGCGCCACCTGGCACGAGCTGCCGGGCAGCACCATCGTCTCGATGAACATGTGGGGCTTCACGCACAGCTTTCTGCCCGAGGCGGAGGCGCGCTTTGCCGCCTTTCTGGACGATGCGCTGAAGACGAACCCGCTGAAGGGCGAATACTTCCTGCCCAGCGTGGTGAGCCAGCTTGTGGGCGAGGGCAGGGCCCGCGTGAAGGTGCTGCACAGCGCCGACAAGTGGTACGGCGTGACGTATAAGGATGACAAGCCCGTGGTAGTGGCCGCCATTGCCGAAAAGACGGCGGCCGGCCTGTACCCGGAAAACCTGTGGGAGGTGTGAGCATGCGCCAGCCTGCGGAGCATACCCTGCCCGAGGCGCTGGCCGCCTTTGATTTCGGCGGCCAGACAGCGGGCGCCCTGCGCTACGGCCAGGGGCATATCAACGACACCTTCTGCGCGTATGTGCAGACGCCGCAGGGCGATGCGCGGCGCTTCATTTTGCAGCGCATCAACACCGGCACCTTCACAGACCCGAAGGGCCTGATGGAGAACATTGTGAGCGTGACGGACTACCTGCGCGCCGCCGTTGAAAAAAGCGGCGGCGACCCCGCGCGCGAGGCCATGACGGTGCTTCGCACCCGCGCGGGCGGCACATATTTCACCGACAGCGAGGGCGGCGCTTTGCGGCATACGCAGCGTCCGAGGGGGACATAACGCCCCGCGCCCGCAGGCGCATCCGGGGCCCGGCGCGCCTGCCCCCGCCCGTGCACCCATGCCCCGCCCATTTTCCCAAAGCACAGGAGGGCCGGGCGCAGGCAAGTTTATTTGTCCGGGCCATACCGGTATTTCCGCCGTCATTCCGGCGGCCCTGCCTGCAAGGGCCGCCCGCTTGCAGCCCCGCCGGAGGCGTCTCCTGCGCCGGGCGGCGCTTTGCGGCATACGCAGTGTCCGAGGGGGACATAACGCCCCGCGCCCGCAGGCGCATCCGGGGCCCGGCGCGCCTGCCCCCGCCCGTGCACCCATGCCCCGCCCATTTTCCCAAAGCACAGGAGGGCCGGGCGCAGGCAAGTTTATTTGTCCGGGCCATACCGGTATTTCCGCCGTCATTCCGGCGGCCCTGCCTGCAAGGGCCGCCCGCTTGCAGCCCCGCCGGAGGCGTCTCCTGCGCCGGGCGGCGCTTTGCGGCATACGCAGTGTCCGAGGGGGACATAACGCCCCGCGCCCGCAGGCGCATCCGGGGCCCGGCGCGC
>JBKYIE010000031.1:0-7223 GCA_047030735.1 Ruthenibacterium sp. | reverse complement strand
CTCTGCTCCGGCAGCCCTGTTTTCACTTCGCCTCGCATCTCCTCCCGGCCAGCCCTTGCAAGGGTACATACCCGCCCGGCCGCACCGGCTTCCGGAGCGCCGCCCCGCCCCGCGCGGAAACCCGGCACCCGCCGCACAGCCCAAACGCAAAAAGCCCCGGCCTTCCAGCCCTGCCCATCCACGATGCCCGCACCCTGCCTTCCGGCCTGCGCCTTCCCGTACATCCGGCCCGCACAGCGGCAGTCCCCCCACACACAGACTGTACGGGCCCGTACAGCGCCCAAAATAATGGTGTACACCGCTTCGCCTCTATACCCGCTTTTCCCTGTGCCCTCCGTTTTCCTCACGTCTGCCCTGTTTTTGGCGTGCTACACGGCTTTACAGCGCAAAATGACACCCTTCCCGCATGCATAAACCGCGCGCGCAAAAAAGGGCGGAAAGCCGCCCGGCGTCCTCCCTTACGGGCCGCCGCCTTTCGGCCGGGCACGGCAAAGCCCCGGAGGGCACAGCTCTCCGGAGCTGGTGCATGTGCTTTCCAGGCGGTGCGCTGCCTATGCCCCGCACGTCTGTTTTGAAATTTTGCCTTCGGCCCGCACAGCCTTCCCTTTACCCTGCAATCAACACACAGAAGCCCCGGCTTTCCAGCCGGGGCCCCTGTACCTGTATATACTGCTTTACCGTATCGCCTGCAAAGCGCCGCACGGGCAGGCCGTATGCAGCGCACTTTGCGCCCGCGGCCTCTGCCCTGCGGGCTAGGCCGCCGTTCTGTTTGCTTTTGCCCCGCGCGTTACACGCCCGTTTCGGGTTTGCCTTCTACTTGGGAGCAGGTGTGGGGGCAGGCATTGCCCCCTGCACTAGGCCGCCGCCCTGTTTGCTTTTGCCCCGCACGTTACACGCCCGTTTCGGGTTTGCCTTCTACTTGGGGGCAGGTGTGGGGGCAGGCATTGCCCCCTGCACTAGGCCGCCGTTCTGTTTGCTTTTGCCCCGCACATTACACGCCCGTTTTCGGGTTTGCCTTCTGCGCGGGTGCAGGCGCGGGCGCGGGCGTGCTGCCCGTGGCGGGCAGCTTTACACCCTCCGCCGTCGTCTCCTGCGTCAGCGCCGCGTCTTTGAAATATTTGCCGCAGCCCTCGCAGTACCAGTATTCAATATTGCCGCCCTGCCCGGCTGTGGGCGCCTTGGCCGCCACATGCACCGCGCTGTGCCGGTGCGCCGTAAGCGTTCCATCGTCGGGCACCGCCACGCCGTTCACCGTGATGTCTTTGCCCGTCTTGTTTTCCACTGTCACCTTATCCGGCACTTCTATGCTGTCACCCTTCAGGACCGTCACAGTGTCGCCTTCCGCCGCAGCCTGCACGGCCCCGGCCACAGAGCCGCCCACCGCATACACAGCTTCGCCGCCCTTTTCCACACTCACAGCCGCCGTGCCATCCGCCACATATTCCGTCACGGGCTTGTTGAACACGCCGCCTGAAACAGTGGGCTCGCCCCCAGCTTCCATCTGAAACATATCTGCCTGCGCCGTCACCTGGCCGCCGGAAATCTCAACATCCGCATATTCCTTCGACAGAGCCACCGCAGGGGCGTCCCCTGTCTGATGCAGTACGCCGCCTTCCATGCGGAATGCACCCTCTGCATTGACGGCCGCCTTATCGCCCGCATTTTCCACCGTGCCGCCCTTCAGCACAAACTGCCCGCCATAGCTTCCGGGGTTGGTCTGTTCCACCATCACCGCACTGCCAGCCTGTACATTGCGCACTGTGCCACCGTCCATGTGCACCCACGACGAAGGGCCATTGTCGTTGCTGTCCACCTTGACAGCCGCACAAACCACGTTGCCGTCAGTCTCCACCACTGCATTGCCGGAGATAGTTGCACTGGACGCTTGGCCACGGTGTTCACCAGCATACAGCTTTTCCGTTGTGACAAACAGTGCCGTGCCGCTGCGCCCGGTATTGCGCACTGTGCCGCCCGTAATCTCAACCGTACTGCCGCCGTGCACATACAGAGCAATACCCTGAGCAGCGGCACTTTCAATGACGCCGCCCATAACCTGCGCACTGGCGCCACGGCCCACGCTGAGGCCAACGCCCTTTTGCTTAGTGTGGCTCTCGCATATCAAGCTGCCGCCAGACATGGCAAAGCTGCTGCCTTCGTCCTCTACGGTGACGACTGCATTCTGATACGAATCCCCCATAACAGACAGCTTAACTGTGCCGCCTGTAATGGAAGCGCGCCCGCCGTCCGTCACATACAAAGCACTTTTGCTTTTTCCGACAAATGTGCCGCCCGTCATGGCAAACGCGCCGCCCGTAACAGAGCTGTTTCCCGCTGTATAAATGATCCCCCCGCCCGTGCTGTCTTCTATTGTCAGAGAGCTTCCTGCCGGAACGAGGAACGAAACCTGCCCGCCGTCATAAAAAGTTTTTGCCCCCAAAGTGTGGCCGGCCAGATCAAGCGTCAGTTCGCCGGAAACAGTGACCTTTCTTTCCTTTGGGGAGCCCTCCAGCGCGCAATCTGCCGTCAGCCGCACCTTGCCGCTGGCGGGCAAATCCGTGGTGCCGTTCCATTCCACATAGCCATCGTCTGTGGCTGCCGGAACCGGGGCCGCGCCCGTGCCGTCCGCCTGCGGCGCAGGCTGCCCTTCTCCTGCGCCCTCTGCCCCCGCCGCGGGCAGCGCGCACACCAGCAGGGCCGCGGCTAAAAGGCCGCAGGCAAGTTGCTTCAGCTTTTTCATGCTTTTCCTCTCCTTTTTTGTCTCTCGGCCCCCCTTTTTCTGCTTGAGCAGAGGTTTTCTCCGGCACAGGCCGGAGAAACAGAAAGGGGCCCCTTTCGCCGCACCGCTGTGCGCGGTGCCCGATATGCCCATATTTTACCGCACCCGCGCCCAAAAAGCAACCTTTTTCATCAGGCTGGCGTGTTCTTTTTCCATACATGCGCCGCCGGGGCATTCGCCTTTGCCTTGCCTGCATCATTTCCCGTGCGCCCGCCTTCTCCATGCCGCACACAGCGGCGCGCTTTCCATACCGGGCGCACATTTCATGCGCCCGCTCTCTGCCCGGTTTTGCCGCCGCCTGTCTTTTCCCGCCGTGCCTCGCCGGGCGCGGTACAGCCCCTATTTTCAGCCGTCGCCCTGCCTTTTTTCCGCAAAACGTCCTGCATTTCTGCCTTTTCCACGCCGTGCGCGGCGGCGCGATTTCCCTACTGGGTGCACTTTGCCGCGCGCGGCAGTCTGCTTTCCATACCAAGCGCACATTTCATGCGCCTGTACTCTGCCCGGCCCCGCCGCAGCTTGTCTTTTCCCGCCGTGCCTCGCCGGGTGCGTCAAAGCCCTCGTTTTCAGCTGCCGCCCTGCCTTTTTTCCGCAAAACGTCCTGCATTTCTGCTTTTTCCACGCCGCACATAGCGGCGCGATTTCCATACTGGGTGCACTTTGCCGCACGCGGCAGTCTGCTTTCCATACCAAGCGCACATTTCATGCGCCCGCGCTCTGCCCGGCCCCGCCGCAGCTTGTCTTTTCCCGCCGTGCCTCGCCGGGTGCGTCAAAGCCCTCGTTTTCAGCTGCCGCCCTGCCTTTTTTCCGCAAAACGTCCTGCATTTCTGCTTTTTCCACGCCGCACATAGCGGCGCGATTTCCATACTGGGTGCACTTTGCCGCACGCGGCAGTCTGCTTTCCATACCAAGCGCACATTTCATGCGCCCGCACTCTGCCCAGTTTTGCCGCCGCCTGTCTTTTCCCACGCGGCCAGCCAGCGTTCCACCCGCTTGCGCCACGCGTCGCCCGTGGCGCCCAGCTCATCCGCCACGGCCTCCCAGCGCATGCCCTCCAGGCACGAAAGCTGCACGGCGCAGCGCAGGGCCGCGTCCTCAATCGCCTCAATGGCGCACAGGGCGGCGGCATAGTCCCTTTCGTAGCGGGCGTTGGCCTGCTCCAGTGCGCGCGCCATGCGGCGCACCTCGGCGCGCTTTTTCGCCCGCGCCTCCGGGCTGTCCGCCGCGCACACGCCGCGCACCGTCACCGTGCCCAGTGCATACGGCGCGCTGAGGCCCGATGCCTGCACCGTGTCCGTCACCACCAGCGGCTCTTTCAGCAGGCTTTCTTCCAGACGGTGCATGCGCCGCACGCGCGCGTCTATATCTGCCGGCACGGCCCACAGCCGCCGGAACTCCCGCTTTGTCATGGCATCTTCTCCTTTTTCAGCAAAATTTCTCTGTCTCTCCGGTTTGCCCGCGCGCCGGGCCTCCGGCTTCTCATGCCTGGGGAAGGGGTGTTTTCCGCTTCTGCGCGCCATGGAAGGCAGGCAGAAAGCGGCGGGAAGGCGGGCGGCCCTTCGCGTGCGTTTCTTTGGCGAACACATCCGCCTCCTGAAACCCCGCAAAGCCGCGCAGGGTTGCGCCCCCACTTATTTTCCCCCCCCCGCCACAGGCCCTGCCTGTGGCCTGCGGCCAAACCCGCCCTGCGGGCCGTTTACGCGCCGCGCAGGTGCCCCTCACATTCCAAGCTCACACGCGCATATTCCGGGGCCCGCGTTCACGCCCGCCGTCCGCTGTGCTTCGCCGCCTCTGCCACAGGCTCCGCGCCGCCGCTACACGCGGCCAAACCCGCCCTGCGGGCCGTTCACGCGCCGCGCAGGTGCCCTCACATTCCAAGCTCACACGCGCATGTTCCGGGGCCTGCGTTCACGCCCGCCGTCTGCTGTGCTTCGCCGCCTCTGCCAAAGGCCCTTCCCCCGGAACGCGGCCAAACCTGCCCTGCGGGCCGTTCACGCGCCGCGCAGGTGCCCTCACATTCCAAGCTCACACGCGCATGTTCCGGGGCCTGCGTTCACGCCCGCCGTCTGCTGTGCTTCGCCGCCTCTGCCAAAGGCCCTTCCCCCGGAACGCGGCCAAACCTGCCCTGCGGGCCGTTCACGCGCCGCGCAGGTGCTCTCACATTCCAAGCTCACACGCGCATGTTCCGGGGCCCGCGTTCACGCCCGCCGTCTGCTGCACTTCGCGGAAAGGCGCGGCGGGCGGCATCAGCAGCCGGCGGCCTCCGTGTTCTTTCAAATGCAGTGCGCCCGCGGTCTCAGACGGCCTGCGGGGCAAACGCCGCACCCTGCCCGGCAAGGGCTTCAAGCCCCTTTTCCTGACAGGCGGGCGGCCTCTTTCGCGCAGGTGGCCGGAAGCATCGGGCCTTGCTTCCCGCCGCTTTTCCCCTGCACAAAAGGGGCGGGAAGCCTCCTTCGAAAGGCCGGGCCCGCCCCATGGCTGCTCCGGCTTATCCACGCGGGCCTTCCTCCTTCAGGCAGCGGGGCTGGGTGCACAGCCCTGTGGCGCGGCAGCCCCACATGCAGCCGCGGCACACGGGCCGCACGGGCGGCCTTGCGCCGCACACAAGCTCTATCAGCCTGCGGCGGCGGCGCTCGTTCTCCTGCAAAAGCGTGCGGCTTGCCGTCAGCCTGTGCGCTGCGGCCAGCGCGATGCCGTGGCTTGCCGCCACCGTATACAGGCTGTCGCCCGTACAGTATTCGTCCACGGCGTCCAGCTTTTCCTGCAAAGGCATGCCGCGCGTGCCGTGCGCGGCCCGGCGCGCCGCCTGCCCGGCGCCGGGCAGGGCCTCTTCGCCGCATGCTGCCTGCGCCCGGCTTTCCCCCTGCGCCCCGCATGCACCGCACTGTTCCGCGCGCGCACCATCCTCTTTGCCGCCCGGCCGGACGCCCCGCGCCGCCGCTGCACGCGGGTCCCCGCCGCTCTGGAAGCTGCATATTTCTCCGCTCTGCTCCGGACAGGCGTCTTTCCATACACCGCTTCTGTTCTTATCCGCACGGCCTGCCCGCGCCTCTGCATGCATACCGTTCCGCATGCCGTCTGACCCTTTCTCTGCACAGCCCAAGGCGCCGCGCGCACTTTCATTCCCGGCGGGCCGCTCCGCACGGCCTGCCCGCGCCTCTGCATGCATGCCGTTCCGCATGCCGTCTGTCCCCTCATCCGCACGGCCCAAGGCGCCGCGCGCACTTTCATTTCCGGCGGGCCGTCCTGCACAATCTGCCCGAGCCTCTGCATGCACGCCGTTCCGCATGCCGTCTGTCCCCTCATCCGCACGGCCCAAGGCGCCGCGCGCACTTTCATTTCCGGCGGGCCGTCCTGCACAATCTGCCCGAGCCTCTGCATGCACGCCGTTCCGCATGCCGTCTGTCCCCTCATCCGCACGGCCCAAGGCGCCGCGCGCACTTTCATTCCCGGCGGGCCGCCCCGCACAATCTGCCCGCACCTCTGCACGCACGCCGTTCCGCATGCCGTCTGTCCCCTCATCCGCACGGCCCAAGGCGCCTCGCGCCCTCTCACTCCCGGCAGGCCGCCCCGCACAATCTGCCCGAGCCTCTGCATGCATGCCGTTCCGCATGCCGTCTGCCCCCTCATCCGCACGGCCCAAGGCGCCTCGCGCACTCTCACTCCCGGCGGGCCGTCCTGCACAATCTGCCCGAGCCTCTGCATGCACGTCCTTCTGCCCGCGGCCCTGCTCCCCGCACACCGCGCACGGCGCGCCGGGCAGGCCCTCGCGCACATTCCTCTGTGCGCCCTGCGCCGCCTTTTCCTCCAGCGCGGCGGCAAGCGGCGCCGTGCGCGGCACATACAGGGTAACAAGCATTTCCATCATAAACGTCTCCTCCTTTTTCATATGGCCCGCCGCCCTTTCTCCGGGCGGCCCGGGCGGAAAATATGCGCGCCGCCCGCTTTTTCTGAAAAGCCAGCGGCATGCGGAAAAATTTGGGCCGGGGCCCGGCTGCACGCTGGCCAAAAGCGGCACGCGCGATGCGGCAGGGGCGCGCCCCTTCAAGGGCCCACAGGCCAGAAGCGGTGAAACTGCGGCTGCCAGGCAAAGCGCAGCTCGCACGCAACGCCCTCGCGCCATTTCAGCACGCTCACCCGCACGTCCCGGCTGCCCCCGCCCGAAGCGGCGCCCTCGCCCTGCGGCTCCAGCGCCAGCACGCCGTCGGCGTCCTGCTCGATGGTGGCGCTGCCGAACATATCCCGCAGGCACATGCGCCTGCCCTCGCTTTCGCGCGCGGCCTGCACCAGCTCCACCACCGCCACGCCGCGGCGCATGGCGAACTCCTTCAGCGCCCGCGTCAGCCCGGCCAACTCCTCGCTGCGCTTGAGCCTCGCGCGCGTTTTCATCAGGCCGATGTGGTCTAAAAACACCACCTGCGGCCTGTGGCGGGCCACGGCCCGCTCCAGC
>JBKYIE010000030.1:0-11193 GCA_047030735.1 Ruthenibacterium sp. | reverse complement strand
ATGCTTCGCAGGGCGGCTGCACCCAGGACGCGAAAAAGCCCTGTGCCATGGCCAGCAGCCCGTCGTCAAACAGCGGCAGGCCCATGCTTTGCAGCATCTGCGCCAAAAATGCCAATTTATGGTCCATCTGTTGTGCACCGGCAGGGAATACGGTGGGCGTCAGCCACAAATCGCTCAACAGGGGAAGAAGCTCGGCCAGCTCCTGCGCATACTGTGTGTGCACAGAGCCGTCGCGGTTGCCCTCTTCAATCAGCTCACGCCACAACGGCGTCAGCACTGTGCGGTTCGTTTCTATCATCTGCGCCAGCACGCGCGGGTTTTTCAGCGCGGGCATCGCCTGCCGGTTCAGCGCCATGCGCTCGGTGCTCTCCAGGTTCATGCGGATGGCAAGGCGCATTTTTTCAAGGCCGTTCAAATCCTTTCGGGCGCGCACGGCGTCGAACGGGTTGCTTGCCAGAAACATGCGCGTGCCGATGGCGTCGATAATGTCCTCTTTCGATTTGAAATGGTGGTACACGGCGCCCTTTGTCAGCCCGCCCAGCTCAGCCACAATGTCCTGAATGGTGGTGTTTTCATAGCCCTTTGTCAGAAACAGGCGCTTTGCGGCGTCCAAAATTTTTTCCTGCGTCACTTCCGGGTATTTGTTGCGCGCCACAGGCGCCGCCTCCCTTTTATACATTCTTTTGGTATGTATTATAAGGGGGCCGCGGCGCTTTGTCAAGGGCGGGCAGAGAGGCTGCCCTCATAAAGAAGGCCGAAGGCGCGCACTGCCCGCGTGCTTACAGCGCATGGAAGGCCCACAGGCCTTTAATTTGAGGCTCCAGCGCGGCCCAGCTCCAAAGCTGGCTGCTGCGCTGGATGCTGTTGGGGTCATGCACGCGTATCTTGCCGTCCTCTGTGCCCACCAGAACGATAAAATGCCCCTTTGTGGTGAAGTCGCCCGGGCGCATGCTGCATATCACGGGTTCGCCGTTCTCCAGCGCGCCCATCACAGCGCCCTCCGACAGAGTAAGCTCTTCTCCCTGCACGCCGAATTGGCGGCAGCCCTCTGTCATCAGCGCCCAGCTTGTGCCCTGGCCCGGCACATAATAGCCGTTCTGTTCCGCATATTGCGCTATGGTATACGGGGTGACGTCCGCCTTGCCCGTAAGGCCTGCCACCGCCATGGCCAGGGCCGTGGGCGCGCAGCCGCTGATGGCCAGAAAGCTGTCGCCGTACGGGCCGTAGCCCCACCGCCCGTCCCACTGAAGCAGCAGGGGAAACTGGCCCTTCTGCGCGCTGCCGATGCTGTCTGCATACACATTGCCCTGCTTTTCCGGAAAGCCCAGTACAAATTCAAGCAGGCTGATGTCGCGCGCCAGCATCTCCAGCAGCGCCTGCGGGTAGCTGCCGGGGCTTTGCAAAATCGTGCCGATGCGGCTGTCCTGCGCGGCCATGGCGCGCAGACGGCCCAGTGTATCCGCCTCAGCGGCGTTGTCCGCCGGGCTTTGCACAGTGCTGGCGGGCAGAGGGCCGGCCGGCAGGGCGGGCAGCATGCGGGCAGCGCCCGCCAGCACAAGGCATGCCGCAAAGCAGGCCAGCGCCGTGCGCAGCAGCCTGCGCTGGCGGGCGCGGGCCCGGCCGCGCTGCATATGGGGGGCGGGGGAAAACGGGTGTCTTGTCATTTCTCTCAGTTCGCCTTTCTCTGCGCCTCAGGGGCGGGACGGCAGGGTTTTGTGGAACAGGCCGCCCGCAGTGTGCAAAAAAGCATGGAAGCAGGGACGGCGCCCACTGCTTCCATGCTACCAGAAAACCACGCTGCGGTTTTGCGTTTTTGCATGAGAAAAGCTTGCGATTTTCTTGCGCTTTGGCTTGGGGCGGACGATGCCTGCAACCCTTTTTTCGGCGCGGCGCGGGTGACAAAAAAGGGGCAAGATGCCCAAAACAAAAAGGCTACCTTTGTAGAAAAGGGAAGTTTTTTGGCGAGGGCTTGACGGCGGGGGCGGCAGATGTTTATAATTCTTTTTGGGAACGTTCCCTCAACTGCGGCAGGAGAGAGAAAGATATTATGGAACTGTCTATCTTGGACATCGCCAAACGGGCGGGTGTTTCGAAAAGCACAGTCTCCCGCGTGATAAACGGCGGCTCGGCAAGCCCCAAAACGCGGGAGCTGATAGAGCGCACCATGCAGGAGATGGGCTATTACCCCAACTACATGGCCAGAGGCCTGCGCGGTGTGCACAACACCGTGGTGGGTATTTTATCCTTGGGCAGGGGCATGTTCACGAACCCCGCTATTTCGCGGCGCGTGGCGGGTATTCTGGACACGCTGAGCGAGAACGGCTGCGACCTGCTTATTGTGCAGGACAGCATCCCCCATGAGGCACCGGGCTATACGCCCAAATATGTGCGCTATCTGCGCCAGCAGCGCATTCAGGGGCTTATCACCCTTGGCTGGGACGATTTGCCGGAGGTGCAGCAGGCCGCCAATCAGTTTCGCAATGTGGTGTACGGCGGCGAGCGCCTGCACGCAAACCGCGGGTTCCGCGTCTACCACGGCAATTACAATTACAGCAGCGATTTGTACCGTCTTCTTGTAATGAACGGCCACAGGCGCGTGCTCACCCTTGTGGGGTTTGAGCCGCAGAACGAGCAATTTCGAAAAACCAGGCTGCGCGCCTGGGAGAATATATGCTTTGAAGCGGGCTTTGCCTGCAGCGCGGCCGATTTTTACCCTGCGCCCGCAGGCGGCAATGCCACGGCCGAATACCTGGAGGCGCTGTATAAATATTTCATGAAGGGAAAATACACGGCCGTCTTTGCGGACGAGCTGGCATGCGCGCGGGCGGTGCGCTTTTATTTTCAGGAGAGAGGCCTGTGCTGCCCGCAGGATCTTTCCATCGTCACCATCCAGCGCGACGACACAGAGGAAAGATTTCTCACCTCGGCATTCGTGTCAGACTACGAGTACGGTGTGCTCACCACCAAGCTGATGCTGGAGGTGATACAGAATAAAGAGCTGGAATACCGCGATGTGATGATGTCCTATTCCATGGAGCTGCGCAGGTCTGTAGGGCAAGGCCCCGCGTAAAGGAGACGGCATCTGGCAGAAAGCGGCAAAGGGGTATTATGGTTTGAAATGGGAACGTTCCCTTTATTAAGTATTTATACAGACAGGAGGAATCGAGTTGAGTTCGGCTTTTGTTGTTTCGGCAATGGCGGTATATATGGCAGCCATGGTCGCCATCGGCCTTGTGCTGCGCAGGCAGGCCACAAGGTCTATCGACGATTTCGGGCTTGCGGCCAACCGCTTCGGCTCTGCGGTGATAGCGGCCGTCAGCATTGGCGCATGGGTGGGCAGTGCGGGCCTGATTGGGCTGTGCGCCAGCAGCTACACAGGCGGCGTGGTAAGCTGGTGGAGCTATGCCAGCCTTTACCTTGTTACCCTGCCGTGGATATTTTTCTTCGTCAGCAGGCTGCGCTCTCTGAAGCTGTTTACCATTGCAGAGTTTTACCAAAAGCGCTTTCCGGGCCGCAACGGCGCCATCCAATATCTGGTGGGCGGCGGCTTTGCCCTGAAGTACTGCATGATGATGGGCCTGCAGTTCAACGCGCTGGCCTTCCTGTTCACCACTGTTTTGGGCTGGACGCATGTGCAGGGCGTGCTGGTATCGGCGGCCATCATCCTGTTCTATACGGGAATATCAGGCTTTCTGAGCGTGATGGTGACGAACTTTATTCAGTCTGTGTTCCAGACGCTGTGCCCGTTTTTGATGCTGGGCTTTGTGCTTCATTCTCTGGGCGGCTGGCAGCCGGTGGCGCAGTTCTACACATCTGCCGGGCAGCCGCAGATGCTGTCGCTGTTTCAGGGCTTTGGCTGGGTAAAGGAGCTTATCTACTACTGCATCACCATGGGCCTTCTGGTCATTGTGGGCAACCAGGACGACCTGCAGCGTGTGGCCTCGGCCAAAAATGACGCGGCTGCCAAAAAGGGGCTTTACCTTGGCACGTTTCTTGTGCTGCCCATTCTGCTGGTGCCGTGCTATATTGGTGTGGCGGCCCGGGTGATGCTGGGCCCCGATATAGAGCCCAATATGGTGTTTTACACCCTTATGATGAAGGCAGGCCCTGTGATGGGTGTGCTGCTGCTGTACGGTGTGCTCAGCACCATCATGTCCTGCGCGTCCTCCACGCTGTTTGCAGGCGGCATGATCATCTCGAAAAACATCATCCAGACATATCTCATCTCGCGGAAAAACTGCGTTGTCACAGATAAGCAGGACATCCTGCTCAGCCGTGTGGGCATTGTGCTGTGCACTGCTTTCAGCATCGGCCTTTCGCTGTGGTTTCAGGGCATTATGGAGCTGATGGATGTGGTAATGTCCATCTGCGCAGCGGCGCTCGTCATTCCCTATCTGTTCGCGTGGTTCTCAAAACGCATGAACACAGAAGGGGCCATTGCGGGCATCCTTGCGGGCGGCGGAACTGCGCTGGTGTGGACCATCCTGGGCAGGCCCTGGGGGCTGGACGCCATCTGGGTGGGGCTGCCGGCCTGCCTGGCGGGCTGCCTGATAGGCAAGTGCTTTGGCAGGGCGCCCACCGAGGAGGAGATACAGGCCACCTACTATTTTCAGGAAAAGTTCCGCAGAAAGCCTGCGGTAAAAAAATAACGCCCGCCGGTGCGGGCAGTACCCCGCACCGGCACGGCTCTTTTTTCTGCTCAAAAAGGGAACGTTCCCTTTTTTGAATATACAAAAATACAGTTGTTTGAGGAGGTCATTTATGAAACAGCATTCAGGTGGAAAATTCCACTATGCGTTTCTGGTCGTCATTGTGTACGCCATTGCGCTGCCGGCAGTTTTCCTGTTCAGCAATTCATTTGGGCTTTACATGGTGCCCATCACGGAAGAGCTGGGCATTTCCCACGGCGCCTATTCGCTCACGCAGTCTTTTAACGAGATCGTCTCGGGCGTGCTATACTTTTTGTATGTGCGCATTGAGCGAAGGTTCAAAATACGCTATATCATTACGGCCGGCGCCTTTGCGGGCGCGCTTGCGGCGCTGCTGTACGCAGTTTCCGGCAACCTGCCCATGATATTCCTGGCGTCGGCTGTATCGGGCTTTATATGGCCGCTGTTCAGCCAGGTAAGCGTGGGGAACATCGTCAATAACTGGTTTGCACGCAAGGGCGCCACCATTATCAGCGCCATGTTCACCTTCAGCAACCTCTGCGCGTTTTTCACCTCTAAAATGGTGGCCTCGTGGATCGACAACGCGGGCTGGCGCCAGGCCATGCTGTACACCATGTGGCTGATTTTGGCGGTGACGGTGCTGGTGTTCCTGGTAATACGCGACCATCCGGCGGAAAAGAACCTCAAGCCCTGGGGTGTGGAGCATAAGGACGGCGAGCAGGAGGAAAAGCCGGACGCCGCCGCCCTGCCGGGCGCAGAATTCAAAAAGGCGCTGCACTCGCCCAAGCTGTACTGCGCCTACCTGTGGACATTCATCACCGGCCTTATCGTGTACCCTGTGGTGTATGCGGTGCCTGCACACCTGAGCGAGGTGGGGCTTGACACCGTCTTTTCCGGCGATGTGGTGGGGCTGTTCAGCATCGGCTCTGTCCTGTTTCTTCTGCCGCTGGGCTGGGCTATGGACCGCTGGGGCGTGCGCCTTGGCACAACGCTGTGCGTGGGCGGCTATCTGCTGGCTATTGCCTCTCTGCTCGTCATTACGCCGCAGCGCACGTTCCTTGGGCCTGTCATCGGGCTTTCCATGGGCCTCGGCATCATCCTGTTCACCGTGCTGCCCGTGTTTATGCGCGATGTGTTCGGCTTCAAGGAATATTCCAAATTCATGAGCTATTCCGTCGTATTCCGCACCATCGGCAGCACGCTGGGCTACCCGCTGCTCAATTTCACCTATGACATCACGGGCTCTTACAACATCGTATTTGCCGTGTTCGGCGGGCTGTCTGTGGTGCTTCTTGTGCTGGGCCTGTTCGCCACCAGCAAGAAGACCCCGCTGTGGGTAGAGACGCGCCCCGGCTTCCAGGGCTATGTGGCGCCGAAGGAAACAGCCTGAAAGGACATATGCGCTGAAAACAGAAAAAACAAAACCATACACAGGAGGTAACATGATGAAGGAATATACAAAGATACTGGGCCGCTATGCGGCGGAGCTGAAATACGAGGCCCTGCCCGCCAGCGCCATTGAACAGGCCAAGAAGATAATGCTGCACACGGTGGCGGTAAGCGTGGCAAGCAGAAATATGAGCCCTACGGCCAACGCAGCTGCCATGGCGGCCGCCCGCGGCACGGAAGGCACGGCCAGCGTGTGGGCCACCGGGGCGCATGTGGCGCCCACCGAAGCCGTTTATGCCAACGGCACGGCGGCCGACGTGCTGGACTGGGAGGACTGCACCTGGACGGGCCATGCCTCGGCCGGTGCCGTGCCTGCTGCCTTCGCCTACGGCGAGCAGAAGCGTGCGTCCGGCAAAGAGGTTATCACCGCCGTTGTGGCCGCCTATGAAGTGTACCAGCGCATTGCCATGGCCGTACAGCCGGAATTCGACAGCTACCTGGCCCAGGGCCGCGGCTGGGGCCTTGTGAACTGGCAGGTGTTCGCCTCGGCGGTGGCCGCAGGCAAGCTGCTGGGGCTTGACGCGCTGCAAATGGCCGCCTGTATCTCGCTGGCCGCTTACCAGGCCCCCACTCTGATGGGCAAGGACGGCGATGGGGACATTTACCATTATGCGCACGGCATTGCCGGAAGAAGCGGCGCCGAAAGCGCCGAGATCACCCGGCAGGGCTTTGAATACTATTATGACGGCCTGGAGGGGGATACAGGCTACTGGCTGTATGTCTCCAACAGGTGCGAGTGGGATTGGCTGGACAAAGAGCTGGGCAAGACCTTCTATATCAACGAAACGCTTTTGAAGCACTGGCCGGCAAATGTATGGGTGCAGGCCCCGCTGGACGGCCTGCACAATATCTGCACAAGGGAGAAGCTGGGCCTCTCCGACATTGAAAAGGTGCGCGTATCGCCCATCATCGACATCACCAGCGCCGAGAGCCCGCTGCCCATGGGGCTCATTCAGGCGGAATACAGCCTGCCCCACTGCTTTGCCTGCTACCTCAGCGGCAAGAAGCCCTCGGAGGATTGGTACAGCCTGCAAAGCCGTTCCAGCGAAGAGCTGTACGAGCGCTCCAAAATTGTGGAATACTTCGGCCCGCAGGCGAACCGCCTGCATATGTTCGAGGTGTTTTGGCAGGGCACCTTCCCTGAGACGACTGTGGAGGTGGTGTGCAAGGATGGGCGCGTGTTCCGCGAGACGCTGCGCTGCCCGAAGGGGCACCCCCGCAATAATTTCACCCTGCAGGAGGAGCAGCAGTTCTTCATCGAGCGCACGGCAAGCCTCATTGGCCGCGAAAACGCCGAAAAATTTGCGCAGGGCATTGCCGGCCTTGAGGCATGTGAAGACCTGAACGCCCTTACCGCACTGCTGGCGGCAGAATAAAAGGGTGTGTAGAGCGCGCCTGTCCCGGCAGAGGAGGCAGTTTGACGCAGCGGCGCGGGAGAATACCGGCTTTGCACTCGCAGCTTTGACGCCCCGCTCGTACCCGGCCCATAACCAATGGCCGAGCCGGAGGCCCGCCGGGTTAAAGCACAGTAAGAGCTTTTACCTGCAAGCATCACAAGGCGCACTGAAATCATCTGCCCCGCAGCCCGTAAACGGGCGGTGTCCTGTTTGAAAAAGGCTTTCCTGCTTTGTAAGTCTGGCTGCCGGCAGCCCGTTTTGCCCGATGCCTGAAACAAAAGCTTTTTAGGCGGGGCCTCCACCGGCACAGCCGGTGATGTTCCCGGTACGAACAGGCCCGGCGCTTCGGTAAACCGAAGCGCCGGGCCTGTTTGCTTCTATTCGTCAATACTGCGGGGCGGCGGCAGGCCCTGCCGCGCCTAGGCGGCAAACGCCTTTGCCTGCCCGGAAGGCGCGCAGAAGGGCGCGCCCTGCGCATAGCTTTGCAGCGCCGCATGCACGGCAGGGCGCCCCTGCGCCGCCGGATGCGCCAGCGCCCATTGGCCGCCCCGCTACTTGGAGAGCGCAAGCCCCTGCCGCCAAAGGGCAGGCGCGCGGCAAAGGTTCAGCACCACATGCACAGGTTTTGGCCTGGCATCCTGCACGGCGGTAGCCGCGCCGTACAGAATGGCGGCTTTATATGCGCCGGGCGGTATGGTGCAGAGCATAGTGCCATAGTACGTGCGCTTTCCCCCACAAGGCGCCGCCCGCCGCCCACGTGACGGCGAAATGCGCGGCAAGGCCGTTGTCTGTGCCGCGCATGCGCGCACAGGCCGCAGGCAGGTCTTTTTCAAAGGCTGCGCGGCGCATGTTTGAAAAGCGCAGCTCGTACAACACAGGCCATACAAACGTATAGCAGCACCGCGCTCATCTCGAACCCGGAAGGTGCCGCCCTGCGCCAGCAGGGTGCGCGCCAGCCCTTCCTTTTGCCGGGGCGGCGGCGCATGTACAGCCACCAGCAGGTCGATGTCGCTTATCTGTCAGAGGAAACAGCCGGATGCGGCAGAGCCGTGCAGGCAGAGGCCCGCACGGCTTCTGCCCAAAATGCGCCGGTATTCCCGCACGGCGGCCTCCGGTAGGGCTCTGTCATACTGGCCCCCTCCTTTTTACAATGTGAGAATATCGTTGTTGATGTTCTGGTAGAACAGGCGCTTCACCTGCGCAAAATCATGCGTCTGCGCCATGGCCCACATCAGCTTCACGCTGGCGGCCTCCACCGTCATATCATAGGCCTGCAGCACGTTATAGCGGTTCACCGCCTCAAAGCCCACCTCGTACACCTCGGCGTCGCTGCCCTCCAGCATCACCTGCGTGGCCAGCACCACCACCTTGCCGCTGCGCGTCAGGGCGGCAAGCTCCGCCATAAAATTGCGGCTGCCGTGGAAGGGGACGCCGCCCACGCCGTAGCTTTCAATGAGGATGGCGTCATATTCCCGGCCCAGGTATTCCAGAATATCCGGCCGCATGCCGGGAATGAGCTTCAGCACGCACACGCACGGGCACAGCGCGTCGTAAAACTGCACGGCGGGCTGCGCGGCGCAGGGCGCCTCCATATACTGCAGAATGCGCCGCTCGTCAATAAAGGCGGCGACGGGGTAATTGATGCTTTCGAAGGCGTTGTAGCTTTTCGAGCGCACCTTGCGCGCCCGCGTGCCCAAAATGGCCTTTCCGTCAAACACCAGATACACCCCGCGCACGCCTTCGTGCAGGGCAAAGCGGATGCTGTCGCGCAAATTGCGCCGCGCGTCCGTGATGGCGTCGCTCAGGGGGCGCTGCGCGCCCGTCAGCACAATGGGCTTTGCGGAGTACTGGATGAGGTAGGAGAGCGCCGCAGCCGTATAAGCCATGGTGTCGGTGCCGTGTGTGATGACGAAGCCGTCGTATTCTCCGTATGCGGCGCGGATGGCGCGCGCGATTTCCAGCCAGTGCTCAGGCTGAAAGTTGGTGCTGTCGATGTGGAACAGGCTGCGCACCGTCACCTCGCACGGCAGGGCAAGCTCGTCCAAAAGGCGGCGCAGCGGCTCGCTGGTGGGGGCGGGGGCAAGGCCGCGCTTTGTCTCCACGCTGGCGATGGTGCCCCCTGTGGTAAGAAGCAGAATGCGCTTCATGAAAGTTCTCCTTTCCATATCATGTCCCGCGGGGCTAGGGCTTAGGCTCCGGCATCGGCCCAAATCACGCCTTACAGGGATGAAACTGGCCCCCGGCGGTGACTGCCGAAATTATGCCTCACAGGGCTGAAATTGGCCTTCGGCGGCGCTGGCCGAAATTATGCCTCACAGGGCTGAAATTGGCCTTCGGCGGTGCCTGCTGAAATCATGCCTTACAGGGCGGAAATTTGCCTCCGGCGGTGCCTGCTGAAATCATGTCTCACGGGGCAGAAACCGACCCCCCGGCGGTATCGGCCGAAATTATGCCTCAAGGGGCTGAAACTAGCCTCCGGCGGCGCTGACCGAAATTATGCCTCGCAGGGCTGAAACTGAACGCCGACGGCGTCTGACAAGGCGCGGAAGGCAATTTCCTTTGCCATATCGCCGGAGGACGCCTGCCCGGAGGCACTGCCGTTCAGGAAAAATGCAAAGTAAAGGCTTTGGTTGTCGTTCTGCACAAACCCGGTGAACCATGCCTCGCCCGCAGGCCCCGTGCCTGTTTTCCCATATAACCTCCAGCTTTCCGCTTCGCCCGCCAGCATCATGTCCTTCACAACGGCAGTCTCCTGTGCGGTGTAAATGCCGGCGCCGCTGAATATCTGTGCCAGGGCCTGTACCTGTTCCATGGGCGAAACCTTCAGAGAAGCCCCCAGCCAGAAGCCGTTCATATCTGGCAGAGGGTTGATGCCGCTGCCTTCCCATTGTGAAATATCACAGTTGCCGTAGGAAAGCGCCTTCAGCTCCTGCGCGACGCGCTCTTCGCCAAGCGCGTCGATGACCTGACGGAAGTACCAGACACAGGAAGATTGAAACGCCTCTTTCAGCGAGAGGTCTGCGTTCCATGCGGGCACAGGATACTGCGCGCCGGAATAGTGCATGCGGGAATCTTCGCTTCCCAGAACGCCGTTGTGAAGCCCCATGCAGGCGGAAATGATTTTGAAGGTGGAATAAGGGGAAAAGCGCGTTTCACACATTTGCGGCTGATACAGGCTGTACTGCCCGGATGCGGGGGTGTACAAAACTGCGCACCCCGAAGCGTCCCCGAATAGACGGCCTATTTCCCACTCGGCCGGGGCGGAATGAACAGGTGCGGATGGCCCGGCCTGCGCCTGCGGCGCGCTGGCACCGGGCTTTGTGCTGCCTGCGCTGGGAACAACTGTACTGCTGCCGCCGGCCGTCTGTGTGCTGCACCCGAAGAGAACGGCGCACAGAAGAAGGCAGGCGGCAAGCGCCGGAAAAAGCCTGCGGGCATTTGTTTTCTGCATGAGAAAAGCTCCTGTCTGAAAAATGCGGCGCTGCCTTTTCTATTTTACCACACAGCGCACGGGTTTACTACCATTGCTGTACAAAGGGCCAGGCGGTTTTTCGCGGCCTGAATACCGCGTGGCCATGTCATCCTCGTTGCCGGGCGCCAGCCCGGCTTTCTCGTCTGCCTCGCCAGACGGCATTGATGCGCGCGAAAAACTCCATGACCAGCCAGCGGGCCAAAAT
>JBKYIE010000029.1:0-11821 GCA_047030735.1 Ruthenibacterium sp. | reverse complement strand
CAGTTGGCAGGCCGCACCTTTATTATAGCAAAGGGAGTTTTTCTTTTCTTCTCACCGCCATAGGCTTTTTGTACCACTGGCCTGGCCAGTTGTTTTACTATACAAAAAAGGCATGGAAAACTTCCATGCCTTTTTCTTTTTGTCAGCCCTATCGGAAAAGAGGCCCCGGCAGAGCCGGGGCGCGCAAAAAGCTTTTGCTTCAAGCTTCGAGCGGAGCGGGAAGCCAAAAACAGCCTTGCACTTTACAAAAGGGCTATTCTGAAAAAGTAATCCCTGTCTACGGGCTGCCGTACAGGCAATGCGGGGGGCGGCTTCTATTCAATGCCTCCGCAAAAGCCTGCCGGCAGGGGATCCTCCAGTGCCTGCACAAGCCCCCGGCAGGGCCGGGGCCTGACGCTTTCCTTCACAAAAGGGGCGCGCCTTCACGCCATCGTATACACTGCAATGCCCACAAAGCACAGCATGGTGGCCAGCGTCTGAGCAGAGTAGCTGGTGGAGACATACTCGGCGTCGTCCCCCACGTCTGCAAACAGCGGGATGATGAACGGCGCGGGCAGGCTGAACAGCACCAGCAGGGCCGCCATGGTGAGCTTATCGAACGGCAGAAAGCGGAACACCACCAGCGCCGCCGCTGCACACAGCGCAGCCATCACCGCAAGGCGCAGCGCCACCGTGATAAGCACCGGGCGCAGCAGGCTCACCTTCAGCGACAGCTCGTACCCCACCACGATCAGGATGAGGCATGCCGTGGGCGCCGAAAGGAAGCTGATGAGCTCGGTGACAATGCCGGAAGCGGGCGAGGCCAGCACCCATTTGCCCACGCCCAGCGCGCCCAGCACGATGCCCAGCGCCATGCCGCAGAACGCGGGGTTTGTAAACATGTTTTTCAAAAGTCCCTTTGCGTCTGCCCTCTCGCCGCCCGCCACCTTCAGCAGGGCCAGCCACACGGTGTAGGCAAACAGCGTCTGGCCGATGTCGAACATGGCCAGGGTGGAAAGGCTGCCGTTCTCACCCGCCAGCAGGCCGTACAGCGCATAGCCCAGCATGCCCACCTCGAAGCTGGACATCAGAAACGGCAGAAAGCGCCCGTGCGGGGCCACCAGCGGGCGCAGCGCATAGCCCGCCGCACAGGCAATGCCGCAGGCGGTAAACACCACCGCAAAGCCCAGCAGAAGGCCGGTATTGTATTCCGCCGTGAGGAAGGCGTTAAACAGCACCACCGGCAGCGTAATATTGCCAATGACGGTTTTCAGGGCCGCATGCCCCTGTGCGTTCAAAAGGCCGCTGCGCCGGCAGAAAAAGCCGATGGCCATGGCCGCCAGCACCGGCAGCACCATCTGTGTGATTTGTAAAAACAACATGGTATCCCTCCCCGCCGGGGCTCAAGCCTGCCCGGCACATATAAAGCCGCATGGCAGGGGGCTGCCCGCCCCCTGCGCGCCCTGCATGAAAAAACAAGCCGCCGCGGTGCCGCAGCCCGGAGAGGAAAGGAAAGGGAATCTCCGGGCAGGGCGCCGCCTGCGGCCTGCCTTTTATACTGAGAACCGCTTATTTGTGGATCTCATTCTGATAGAACTCGTACGCTTCCTTGTCGGTGAAGCCTTCGTGTACGATTTTGGCAATGGCTGCGCTCATCTCCACAGGGTGATTGCTCTGGAAGATGTTGCGGCCCATGTCCAGGCCGCGGGCGCCGCCCTGAATAGAGCGGTAGGCCAGCGTGAGGGCCTCGTCCTCAGGCAGCTTCTTGCCGCCGGCCACCACAATGGGCACCGGGCAGGCAGCCACAATCTCTTCAAAATTCTCGCAGTAATAGGTCTTGATGATATTGGCGCCCATCTCGGCCACAATGCGCGTGGCGAGCTTGAAGAAGCGGTCCGTGCGCTCCATATCCTTGCCCACGGCCACAACGCCCATCACGGGCACGCTGTAGCGCATGCCGGCATTGATGCAGCGGGACAGGTTGTCGATGCTGGAAAGCTGGCCGTCCGCGCCGATAAACGTCTGCACGGCCATGCAGTCTGCATTCATGCGGATGGAGTCTTCAATGTCCACGGCCACCACCTCGTGCGAGAGGTCGTCGTTTATCATCGAAGAGCCAGAGCTCACGCGCAGCGCGATGCCCTTCTTGCACTCGGGCGGCACGCAGGTGCGCAGCGCGCCGCGGGTGCCCATCAGCACATCCACATTGGGCAGCAGCTTCGGGATGGTGATGTCCAGGCGCTCCAGCCCGGCGGTAGAGCCCATGAAATAGCCGTGGTCAAACGCAAACATCACGGTGTTGCCGCTTTTGGGGTTAAAAATGTTGGACAGGTGCTTTTTCATGCCCCAGTCCAGATTATTGGCGCCCTTTACATAAAAACTTCCCTGGTTTGCGAACGGAACGTCGGCGTGGTAGTCCTTCGCAACTTTCAAGCCTTCTTTATCAGCCATTGGTCAAAAATCCTCCTTGTATGATACTACATGCCGGTATGCTGCCGGAAAAACGGATACACGCAAAGCACTTTCCCATACCTTGCGCCTAAACGGACGGCGGCGCGCCGTCATCCGCTTAGGCGCAAAGTATGGCCGGGAGGGCCCAGCCATACTCTGCGCTGCCCGCCGCGCGGCGGGCGGGTAGAAAAAAGGAGTGTTAGAAATCGTACTGATCCATGTTCTCTGCGGTGAACACAGCGCGCTCGGGCAGCAGCACAACGCCGCTGTTCACGTCGCCGGTCTCTGCGCCTTCCGCGATGCTGTCGTTGGCAACCACTTCCACATCACCGATGCCGGGGATGGAGATGGTGTCGCCCACCGTCACTTCGTTGCCGGCAGCCAGGTAAGCGGCCAGGTAGCAGCCCATAGCGCCCTGCACAGAGGCATCCCACAGGCCCCAGTTGTAGATGGTGCCGTTGGAGCAATACTCTTTGATGGCGTTCGGGGTGGCAAAGCCGGTGATGGTGATGTCGTCCTGGGTGTAGCCCTTGTTCTCGGCAGCCTGCAGCTGGCCGGGCAGAGCGGTGGAGTCGTTGCAGATAATCAGATCGATGTCGGGGTGCGCGCTCAGCACAGCCTCGCCAACGGTGATGGCCTGCTCGGCATCCTGGTTGGAGTAGTAGTTGTCAGGGGCAACGTTCGTCCAGTTGGGATATTTCTCAGCGATGATGGCCTCGCCGGCAACCTGCCAGGAGTTCTGGTCCGTCACAGTGGCCTGAGAATAGTGCCAGCAGTAGGTAACCTCATCGTTCTCGGGGTCGATGCCGCGGGCTTCCAGACCGGCAACGGCAAGGTCCACCAGCATCTGGCCCAGCACGTCGGGCGTGCCCTGAGAAACCATCAGGTCACGGTCTTCGGGCAGAGCGTCAGAGTCCCATGTGGTGACGATGACGCCGGCCTCGGCGGCAGCCTTCAGCGCGTCGGAAACACCGGCGGCGTCAACGGTGGAGATGCAGATGGCGTCCGTGCCGGAGGCAACGGCCGTGTTGATAACCTGCACCTGGTCGGCCACGGCGGCGGTGGCGCTGCCCTGGTAGTCCACAGTGATGCCCCAGTCCTCAGCATACTTCTGGGCGCCGTCGTTGGCAACCTCGAAGAACGCGTTGCCCGTCACCTTCGGGATGAACGTAACCGTCATGCCCTCAACGGACTTCACGTCAGAGCCGGCTGCGGAAGCAGAGCCGGAAGCGGGTGTGCTCGCACTGGCGGGCGCAGAGGAAGAAGTGGGTGTGCCGCCACAGGCTACCAGCGTAAGAGCCATGGCCAGGGCCAGCACGATTGCAAGTGCTTTTTTCATGATATGACCTCCTGTTTTATATCTTTTGAGGGGGGCGTTTCCCCCCTCTGGGAAACTTTATTTTGCGGCCTTTGCCGCGGGCTGCTCTTTTTTCTTTTTCAGCTTTGCGAACAAAGCGGCCGTTTTCGGGTGGTTCGCCGCGGCGCGGCCCACCACTACCACGATAAGCAGAATGCCGATGGGAATGTCGAGGTACTGTGTGTTCACCTTGAAGCACAGCGGCATGCCGAAGCGCATCAGGCCGATGATGAGCGAGGCCAGAGCCGTGCCGATGGCGCTGCCCTTACCGCCCGTGGAAAGCGTGCCGCCCAGCACGCACGCGGTGATGATGTTCATGGTAAGCGTGCTGCCAAGGTCGCTTTTCGCGGTGCCCAGATACGAGGTGAGCACAATGCCCGCCACCGCCGCGCTGACGGCGCTGAGCACATAGGTGGAAAGAATGACGCGGCGCGTGTTGATGCCGGAGTATTCAGCCGCCTGCGGGTTCACACCCACAAGGAACACCTTGCGCCCGTATTTCGATTTGTGCAGAAGCAGCCACGCAATCACCGTCATGGCCAGGAAGATGAGCACCTGGGACGGGATGACGCCGAATAGCTTGAAGCCGGTGAGGGCCTTGAAGCTTTCGGGGAAGCCGCTGATGCCCTGATAGCTCTCGGTAGAGCTGAGGGTTGAAACCAGCAGCGCAAGGCCCGCGTACAGGAACTGGCCGCCCAGCGTCACCACCATGGCCTGCACGCCGCAGTAGGCCACAAAGAACCCGCTGAGCGCGCCGCACACGGCGGCGATGGCCACGGCCAGCAGCACGGCGCCCCAGATGTTGAGGCCGAAGTCCTGCCAGGACACGCCGATGACGATGGAGGTGAGGCCCACAATAGAGCCCGCCTGAATGTCGATGCCGCCGGTAATCATCACGAAGGTGACGAACAGGCTGATGAGGCAGATGGCGATAAAGTCGTTGATGCTGTTCAAAAGCAGCGGAATACGCAGGAACTTCTCGTTCGCAAGGCCGAATACCACAAACTCCAGCACCAGCAGCACTACAAGAAACGTATTCCAGTTCTTAAAGGCACCGCCTATTTTAGAGGAAAGCGGCTTTTTCATTTGGCCTCGCCCCCTTCCGCTGCGCCTGCCGTTCTGGCGGCCAGGCGTTCATGGCGGTTGCGCACCGCCGCACGGCGCTGCATCAGCGCGTCCGCCACCACGATGGTGATAAGGATGATGCCCGTGATGGTGTTGTCGTAATTGGAGGAGAAGCCCATGAACACCAGCAGGTAGCTGATAGAGCTCATGATAACGGCGCCGATGGCGGCGCCCACCACGCTGCCCACGCCGCCGGACAGGCTGATGCCGCCCAGCACGCAGGCCGCCACGGCCTTCATTTCATAGCCGTTGCCGCTCAGCGAGGTGACAAAGCCGATGCGGCTGCAGAACAGGATGCCCGCCAGCGCAGCCATGACGCCGCAGATGACATAGGCCAGCACCTTTGTGCGCACGGCCGAAATGCCCACCAGCGTGGCGCCGCCTGCATTGTCGCCCACCGCCGTGAAATAGCGGCCGCGGCGCGTGCGGGACAACAGCAGGTGCACCACTACCACCAGCACAAGGCAGGCGCAGAAATACACGGTGAGGTCGCCCAGAAGGGTGACGGAAGAAAAATCCTTAAATTCCTTGGGCAGGTTTTCCACCCAGGCGCCGTCTGCGTACACATACATGGCGCCGCGCAGCACGCCGTTCACGCCCAGCGTGAAGATAAGCGAGGGCACGCCCATTACGGCCACGCCCCAGCCGTTGATAAGGCCGACCAAAGCGCCGATGAGGATGCCCGCGGCAAAGGCCACCAGCCAGTTGCAGCCGTCGCGCAGAAGGCTGCCCACCACCGTGGCCACAAAGCCCAGGGTGGAGCCCACGGAGACATCTATCTCGCCCACGATGATGGCGAAGGCCATGCCCACGGCGATGAGGATGTATACCACAGCAGAGTTGAAGCACGCCGCGATGTTGGCAGAGCTTGCAAAGCTGGGGTTGATGAGGCTTACAATGATGAACAGCGCCACAAGGAACAGAAAGCTGCTGAGCTCGCGCGCCTTCAACACCTTTTTCATTGTGCTCATGCCTCCACCTTCTTTCCATCCGTCACGCCAAAGGCGGCGGCCATCAGGTTATCCTGGTTGATGTCGCATTTCTGGAACTCTGCATTGATGCGGCCCTGATAGACAGTCACCGCGCGGTCGGAAAGCTCCACAATTTCCTCCATATCGGACGAAATCAGCAGCACGGCCACGCCCTCGTCGCGCAGATGCGCAATGATGCTGTACACGTCGCCGCGGGCCGCGGCGTCAATGCCGCGCGTCGGCTCGTCCAGAATGACGAGCTTCGGCTTTGTGGAAAGCGCGCGGCCGATGACAACCTTCTGCTGGTTGCCGCCCGAAAGGCTGCCTACCAGCTGGTCCTGCCCGGTGACCTTAGTGCGGAAATCGTCCACATACTTCTGCGTCACTTCGCGCTCGCGCTTTCCGTTCAGGAAGAAGCGGCCCATCTCTCTGCGGCCCAGAATGGCCGAGGTGGTGTTCGCCGCCACGTCGCTTATTTTGAACAGGCCGTGCAGGTGGCGGTCCTCCGGCACATAGTTCACGCCGGCGGCCAGCACCTTTTCCGTGGAAAGGCCGGTGATGTCCTTCCCGTCCAGAATGGCCTTGCCGCCCAGCGCCTTGTCGCGCCCGAAAATGGTGGTGGCAAGCTCGGTGCGGCCCGCGCCCACCACGCCGGCGACGCCCAGTATCTCGCCGGGGTACACCTTCAAGTCAATGTTCGAAAAGCCGTAGCCGGAAAACTTCTGCAGCTCAAACACCGGCTTGAGGTTTTTGTAATCAATGGTGACGGTGCAGCCCTCCTTCTGCTCCACCTCATCCATGTTCGGGGGCAGAAGGCCCTTCACCAGCATCTCGCGGGTGAAGTCCGCCACGGGGCCCTGCAGCGTCACAACGCCGTCGCGCAGGATGGCAACATGCGTGGCCAGCTCGAACACCTCGGCCAGGCGGTGTGTGATGTAAATAATGCCGATGCCTTTCTCGCGCAGATCGTTCACGCATTTGAACAGGCTTTCCACTTCCTTGAAGGTAAGGGCGCTGGTGGGCTCGTCCAGAATGAGCACCTGCGCATTGCGCAGAAGCCCGCGCAGTATCTCCACAAGCTGCTGCTCGGCAATGGAAAGGCTGGAGGCCTTGCGGTGCAAATCCAGATGCCAGCCAATCTCGTCCATCTGCTGCACAAGGCGCCGGCGAAGCTCTGCCGGCTTTTCAGAAAAGCCGATGAGGATATTTTCCTCCACCGACATGTTCGGGAACAGCATGGGCTCCTGCGGCACCATATAGATGCCCGCCGCCAGGGCCACCGAGGGGCGCGAGAGGTTCAGCCTCTCCCCTTTAATATAAATGTCGCCCTCGTCCTGCTGATAGATGCCCATGATAATTTTCATCAGCGTGCTTTTGCCGGCGCCGTTGCCGCCGATGAGGGCCAGCACCTCGCCCGCGCCCACAGAAAGGTCGATGCCCTTCAAAACGGCGTTCAGGCTGAACGATTTGCGGATGCCCTTTACCGAGAGCAGCGGCGCGCCGCCGGGCTGTGCACCTTGTTGCGCCATCTTTCGTTCTCCCTTCCAAAGAAAGTTTACAAAAGTTTTTGAATTTATTTTTTGTTACGCATATCATTCTAAAAGATTTTGCATCTTTTGTCAACCGCCCGTCTGCGGCGCCGCGCCCTTTTCTTCGTGTGTTCTGCACCGTATTTGCCCCATTTTCGGCCCTAAAACCATGAAAAAACGCTAGTTGTTTGTAGATTATGCCTGATTTTTAAGCCGAATTTTAATGCGATTCGCCTAAAAAAAGTTACAATCTGATATTTCATTGACAGGCCGCATTTTCGTTGCTATACTAAAAATACCGGAACATATGATTTTAATTAAAACATTTGTTCCTGCTTTTCCGGGCCTTATCATCCGCTTTCCTTGCAGGGCGGGCCCCAAAAGAATATAATTACTATATAGATGGGAAAAAAGCCTGCGCGCCGTGCGGCGCGCCCTGCAGGAAGGAGACTTACCGTTGGATTACGAAGAAGCCTTGATGATAAAAACAGCCTGGTACTATTACCTTGAGAACATGACGCAGCAGAAAATATCAGAGCTGCTTGGCATTTCGCGCATCCGCGTGATAAAGCTGCTGGAAAAGGCCCGCCAGACGGGCATCATCCAGTTCAAGATACGCGAGGACAGCGCCTCGCGCATGCAGGTAGAGCGCGAGCTGGCGGCCGCCTACGGCCTGAAGGACGTGTTTGTGGTGCCCAGCGTGCCGGATGGCGATTTGAACGAGACCATCGCCAAGGCCGCGGCCATGTATATCAGCGGCCGCCTGACAGACAACTGCTTTATCAACATGGGCTACGGCGACACGCCCAGCCGCGTGCTGAACAACCTGGCCACCATGACCGAGCGGCCCATTTCGTGCGTGTCGCTGACGGGCGGGGTGAACTATTATCTGCCCAACACGCGCTCGAATATCTTCAATATCAAGCTGTACCTCATTCCCGCGCCGCTGCTTGCCTCCACCAAAGAGATGGTGGCCGCCATGCGCAACGAGGAATCGGTGATGGAGATAAGCCGCATGGTAAAGCTTTCGAGCATGACGGTGGTGGGCATTGGCGGCATGCAGGACGACGCCACCATTCTGCGCTCAAACATCCTGACGAAAAACGACTTTCTCTATTTGGAGATGCAGGGCGCCGTGGGCGACGTGCTGAGCCATTTTCTGGACAGGGACGGCAACCCTGTGGAGACAGATATTGAGGACCGCCTTATCTCCACCCCGCTGGCCACGCTGAAAGAGCTGGAGAACGTCATCGGCGTGGCCGCAGGCGGCCATAAGGTGGACGCCATCCGCGCAGTGCTGCGCGGGAAATACCTCGACGTGCTCATCACGGACGAGGCCACGGCCCTGCAGCTTTTGGGTAGGCAGGGCAGCTGAACCGGCATTTTCCCTTTCCCCGCGCCCTTGCGGCGCCTGGGAAGGGTGTATTTTAGGAGGAAATTGGAATGGCGAAACAATACTTGATGGCCGTGGACGCCGGCACAGGCAGCGTGCGCGCCGTTTTGTTCGACACAAAGGGCAACCAGCTTGGCTGTGTGCAGCGCGAGTGGGAGCATAAGGAAGACCCCCGCTGGCCCGGCAGCATGGATTTTGACTGGGCCTACAACTGGCAGCTTGCCTCTGGCTGCATCAGGGGGGTGCTGGCCGAAACGGGCATTGACCCGAAGGAGATCGCCGCCGTTTCCACCACCTGCATGCGCGAGGGCATTGTGCTGTACGATAAGGACGGCCGCGAGATTTGGGCCTGCGCCAACGTGGACGCGCGCAGCAACGACGAGGTGGGCGAGCTTATCCGCATGAACCCCGGCCTGGAAAAGGAAGTGTACCTGGAATCCGGCCAGACGTATGCGCTGGGCGCGCTGCCCCGCCTTCTGTGGGTGAAGAACAAAATGCCCGAGGTGTACGAAAACGTTGCCACGGTGGGCATGTTCAACGACTGGCTGATTTATAAAATGACGGGCGTGTTGGAGGTAGAGCCCTCGAACGGCTCCACCACGGGCATTTTTGATTTGCAGAAGCGCGCGTGGGATCCCGCCATTGCCGAAAAGTGCGGCCTGCGCACCGATATTTTCCCGCCCGTGCGCGAGTGCGGCGAGGTGATTGCCCATGTAAACGCCAGGGGCGCGGCCGAAACCGGCCTTGCCGAGGGCACACCCGTGGTGGTGGGCGGCGGCGACGCGCAGCTTGGCTGCGTGGGCGTGGGCGTTGTGGACCCGAACCAGGCGGCCGTGTTCGGCGGCAGCTTCTGGCAGTATGAGTTCAACACCGCAAACGGCAAAACAGACCCCGGCTGCCGCGTGCGCGTAAACTGCCACGCCGTGCCGGGCGTGTGGCAGTACGAGGCGCTGGCCTTCAAGCCGGGCCTTGTGATGCGCTGGTTCCGCGACGGGTTCTGCCAGCTGGAAAAGCAGCAGGCCGAGGCCACCGGCAAGGACCCGTACTACCTGATGGACAAAGAGGCCGCAAAGGTGCCCGCCGGGTGCCACGGCATGATGTGCGCCTTCTCGGACGTGATGAACTTCATCTCGTGGAAGCACGCGGCTCCCACCTTCACAAATTTCGAGCTGGACCCTGAAAGGTTCAGCCGCTATACCTTCTACCGCGCCATTCTGGAGAACACCGCCATGATAACCAGAGGCCATCTGGAGCTGGTGAAAGAGGCCACCGGCAACATGCCGCAGGAGATTGTGTTCGCAGGCGGCGCGGCCAAGAGCCCGCTTTGGTGCCAGATTGTGGCCGACGTGCTGGGCCTGCCCGTAAAGGTGCCCGTGGTGAAAGAGGCCACGGCGCTGGGCGCTGCCATCCTGGCCGGGTACGGCGTGGGCATCTACAAGGATATTTCCGCCACGGCGCGCGAGCTTGTGCAGTGGGACAAGACCTATGCCCCCAACATGGAAAACCACGCCGTATATGAGGAAATGTACGGCCCGTGGCGCAGGGTGTACGCCGCGCAGCTTGCCCTGTGCGACGAAAAGCTGACGAAAAATATGTGGATCGCGCCCGGCCTGTAACAGGGTGCGGGCCCCGCGGCGGCGCGTTTGCCGCGCAAGGCCGCAGCGCGCCGCGCGGGCTGGTCTTTACATACATCAATTTCAAAAAACCGGGAGGAAAGTTTCAATGTTCATTGTGAATGAGAATGAAAAGGAGTACCGCTTCGGAGACAGCGGCCCCAAATACCTGATGAAAGGCCCCCGCATGAATTTTGCGCTGGTGCAGTTTGGCCCCGGGCAGGATTTCAAAGCCCATTACCACAACGTGATGGAGGAAAACTTCTTCATTCTGGAGGGCGAGATCGACATTGTGGTGGACGGCAAGGTGAACCATTTGAAGGCGGGCGACCTCATCCACATCGAGCCGGGCGAGGTGCACTACTGCATCAACAACTCGAACGCAAAAATAAAAATGGTGTCCACCCTGGCGCCCTATCAGGAAGTGGACAAGGTGGAAGTGGACAATTACACCTACGAGAAATAAGCCGCACAGGCGGCCGCGCATAACAAGGAGGAATGTGCTGTGAAAACTATCCATGCTGTTCCCGTAACGCACGAGGTGTTCCGCCCCTACGGCTATATCGCCAACATCGCAGACCCTTCGGGCGAGTACGCCATGAGCGAAACGCTGCCCGCGTTTCACCGCGATATGGTGCTGGCCCCCATGGCGGACCGCGCGCCCATTGCCTTCGGCTCGCTGAAGGTGAATAAGCGCCCCATGGTGGTGGCCGATGTGGAATACCACACAAACGCCTGCGAAGTGATGATGCCCATGGACGACGATATGGTGATGTACGCGGGCCCCGCCTCGAACGATGTGGTGGAGCTGGATAAGCTGCAGGCCTTCGTCATCCCGAAGGGCACGCTGGTGGTGTTCCGCGCGGGCGCGTGGCACGGCGCCCCCTACCCCGTGCACAGCGAGGTGGGCACGGTGCTTATCTGCCTGCCCGAGCGCACCTACCTGAACGACACCGTGAAGTACCTGCTGGAGGAAAAAGACCAGCTTCTTATCGAGCTGTGACCGCGGCCCGCAGGGGCCGCGCGGCCCCTGCCCGGCCCGTGATACACAAAGCAAAGCCCGCGAGTCCGTAGCCTCGCGGGCTTTTCCTTTTGCGCCGCCCCTCCCCGCCGGAGAACAGGCGCCCCTGGCAAAAAGCATGCGGTTTCCTGCAGCCATGCCTGCGCAGGCGCACGGGTGCGCCGCCTGTTTCTGCGCCGGTGCCCTGCCGCGGGCAAAGGCCGTGCCTGTGCTGATACACGGGCACGCCGCCTGTTTCTGCGCCGGCGCCCTGCCGCGGGCAAAGGCCATGCCCGCGCTGACACACGGGTGCGCCGCCTGTTTCTGCGCCGGTGCGCCGCCGCGGGTAAAGGCCGTGCCTGTGCTGATACACGGGCACGCCGCCTGTTTCTGCGCCGGCGCC
>JBKYIE010000028.1:0-11955 GCA_047030735.1 Ruthenibacterium sp. | reverse complement strand
ATTATTCATAAAAAGAGAGCTAACTGATTTTGATTAGTCAGTTAGCTCTCTTTTAGTTTAAGCTTTCTTCTTCAATATGGAGTGTTTTTAAGCGTAAGACAACGGGTAATAATACGAAAGCAGAATATATTGGATTTTGTGCAAAACCAATGAAGAACATTTCGGCCTTCAGTTTTTCCTTACAGGGATTTTAAGTGTTTATTACGATCCAACAAGAAATGTGCGAGAGCGCCCGGGATTTACCGCATTTCCGTCGGGACGGGATGCGGATTTTGTTCTTGGGGAAATACCAATTAATGGGTTAAGGTGAAAGAGGGAGAAGAAAATGTCGATGTGGTTATGTCGCGCTGAAGGCAAAACAATAGCACACTGCAAAACACATTTGCTGTGTGTTTCCTGCGGTTTGTGAGTACAATTATCTGAATAAATTCTAAAAAGGCATTGCTGACTTATGAGAGCGGTAATGCCTTTTTGCTTTTTGCATTACTTGCCATAGAGGACGCACACAGCAGGCGCTGGGCGCAGGCGGGTGAGTTGCTTATAAAATTGCGCAGGCAATTAAAAAAGGCGGCATCAGGCCCCGGAAAGCCTCAGGCAGGGTTTTCCGGGGCTTTTGTATTAGCTTAAGTAAAGACACTCCCCCCGGCTGTGCTGGGGGAAGTAAAAGGCTTTCGCTGCCGGTTCCGGGCGAAGCGGGATGGCCTTCAACACCAAAAAGATGCAGCATGCAACGGGAAGAGCCTCGTTTACGGGGGCGGGGTAAGTGATGCAGGAGACAGAGCGTTCAGCGCCTCTTGAGAGGCTTGCCGGCAGTATGCCTTTTCAGGGCTTACGCAAGCCCCAGACTTTGCCGGGGGTTCTGACTAACGTAAGTATAAAGACACTCCCCCGGCTGTGCCGGGGAGCCTGACTTTTATTAGTGAAATATGATAAAAATGGATAGAAATTTTTATGATATATATGAATATGTTGTATGATTTGTCCTTTTGGTAGGGAAAAAACTCTTATTTTCAGGGGAGGGAGGGGGCGAGTATAATGAAGGCAGGCTCAGGGCGGGCCGCTTAGGGAGGCCTGCGCAGAGGTGTGCGGAGATAGGGAGTGAGGTCGTATGCTGAAGGGCGTGCGGATTTCGCGCGGGGTGGCGCTGGGCAGGCTGTATCTGTATGCACCCTTCGTGCCTCAGGTGGAGCAGGGACCCTGTATGCCGGGCGGTGAAGAGGCACAGCGCCAGGCTTACCGGCGGGCGAAGGAGGCCTCGGCCAAAGAGCTGCTTGGCCTGGCGGAGGCCTTACAGGCGCGCGGCAGCGCACAGAGCGGAATTTTTCAAGCGCATCTGGAGATTTTGGATGATGTGGTGATGGAGGAAGAGATTCTGGATGCCATCACACAGGAGAGAGCCACGGCCGGTGAAGCGGTGGACAGGGTGTACCGCGCCTATGCCAAAGCCGTGGCCCGTGCCAGAGAGCCTGTAATTCGCGAGCGTGCGCGCGATTTGGATGATGTACGCGGGCGAATACTGCGCAACCTGCAGGGTGTGCCGGAGAAAAACCTGGCCGGCCTGACGCAGCCGTGCATTGTGGCCGCCGAAGAGCTGCTGCCTTCGCAGATTGCCCAGATGAACCCGGCGGTCGTGCAGGGGCTGGCTGCCCAGAAGGGCAGCGCCACATGCCATGCTGCCATTGTAGCCCAAAGCCTGGGCCTGCCCGCGGTGTTCGGTATAGAAGGGCTGATGGAACAGGCGCAGGACGGCGTGCGGGCCGTGCTGGACGGTGAAGAGGGCACGCTTGTGCTGGCCCCGGACGATGAAACCTGGGCCCATTATGAACGGCAGGCCCTGCGTGCGCGCAGATTGGCAAAGCAGGCGGCAGCCTATATGGAACGGCCTGCGGTGACACTGGATGGCTGCCGCGTGGATATCTGCCTGAACCTTGGCGACGGCGTGCTGCCGCCGGAGCTGGCCCAGAGCGACGGGGTAGGGCTGCTGCGCACGGAATTTTTATTTATGCAGAAGGGGCATCTGCCTGCGGAAGAGGAACAGTTCACAGCCTACCGGCAGGTGCTGGAAGGCGCCGGGGGCAAGCCGGTGACGCTGCGCACACTGGATATCGGCGGCGACAAGCAGCTGCCCTATCTGCCCCTGCCGCGCGAGGAAAACCCTTTTCTGGGGGTGCGCGCGGTGAGGCTGTGCTTTGCCCGGCCCCAGATATTCCGCACTCAGCTGCGGGCGGCGCTGCGGGCATCCGTGTATGGCCAGCTCTGGCTGATGTTCCCCATGGTGGGCAGCCTGGACGACTGGCGCCGGGCGCGTGAAGCGTTTCTGGATGTGAAAGAAGAATTGACGGCCAGCGGCGTGCCGGTGGCCGGCAGCATACGCCTGGGTGTGATGATTGAAGTGCCGTCGGCAGCGCTGCTGGCGCGGCAGCTGGCCGCAGAGGTGGATTTTGCCAGCGTGGGCACCAACGACCTGTGCCAGTACCTGTTTGCGGCAGACCGCACCAACAGGGATGTGGCCCCCTATGCGCAGAAGTACGCCCCGGTGCTGCTGGAGCTGCTGGGGGGCATAGCCGCAGCTTTTGACGCAGCGGGCAAGCCCTTGTCCATTTGTGGGGAGCTGGGCGGCGACGCCCTTGCCACCGCTGCGCTGGTGGGGCTGGGATATAGAAAGCTGAGCATGCCGCCTGTGCATATGGGCTATGTCAAGCAGGTTATCTGTACCGGCCGCTGTGCGGATATGCAGAAGCTGGCGCGCAGCCTGCTGGAGAGGCAGACACAGAGCGAGGCGGAGGCGCTGCTGAACAGATACTACGAATTGGCTGTGCGATGACGTGCGGCCGGAAAACCGGAAGGGAGAAGGCGTATGTATACGAAATTGACGACTGTTTGCAACCCGACGGGGCTGCATGCCCGCCCGGCCACGGAGTTTGTGACTGAGGCGAAGAAATATAAAAGCAAAATCACCATCCAAAATACACAGGAGCCGGAGGAAGAGGCGGTGAACGCCAAATCTGTGGTTCTGCTGCTGAGCCTGGGCCTGGGCAGGGGCACCCCGGTAAAGCTGGCCGCTGAGGGCGAGGATGAGAAGGAGGCGGTGGAAGCACTGGCTGCGTTGATTGATTCCGGCTTTGGCGAATAGAAGAACAAGGGCCTGGGAAAAGGAGGATGGACATGGATTTTGTGGGTGAATACGCCGCCAATGTAGACGCGGTACTGAAGGCCATCTGGCAGGAGGAACGCCCGGCCATTGACGAAGCGGGCCGCATGCTGGCCCGCAGCCTTGAGGCCGGCGGCCTGCTGTATGTGTTTGGCTGCGGCCATTCTCACATGATTGAGGAAGAGCTGTTTTACCGCGCCGGAGGGCTGGGGGCCGTATGCCCCATGTTCGAGAGCAGCACCATGCTGCACGAGGGGGCGGCCAAAAGCAGCAGGATAGAGCGCATGAGCGGCTATGCCGAATTGGTGATAGCCCGGTATGATATTGGGCCGAAGGACATCTTTTTGGCGGTGTCAAGCAGCGGCATCAACCCGTTTATCATTGAAATGGCCCAGCTGGCGGGGGCCAAAGGCGCCAGGGTTGTGGGCATCTCGGCCTTTGGGTACCGGCAAAAGCCCTCGCGGCACAAGGATGGGCTGCACCTGCCGGATGTGTGTGACCTGTGCATCGACAACCATGTGCCGGTGGGCGATGCCAGCGTGGCTGTGTGCAAAGACGGTACCAGGGCGGGGCCGGTATCCAGCATCGCCTCGCTGGCCATTGCGGACGCCGTGGTGCTGGCAGCCTGTCAGGAGCTGCGGCTGCGCGGGATAGACCCCGAGGTGTTCCGCAGCGGGAACTGCGACGGAGGCGATGCGTACAACGGGCGGCTGCTTCGGCGCTTTGGCGCACGGGTGCGCAGCCTGTAAGGAGGGCGCTGTGAATGGAAAGACGGTTTTGATTTTGGAGCGCCTGCTGGACGGACGGCCGTATAAGCTGAGAGACCTGGCACAGCGCCTGGAAATATCGGTTCGGCTGGTGCGCTACGAGATGCAGGAGGTCGATGCCTTTTTGCGGCGCGAGGGCTTTCCCGCTTTGCAGTATGAGCGCCCTGCGGGGCTGCGCCTTATGCTGACGCAGGCACAGCATAAGGCGCTTTCGAAAAAGCTGGCCAGCCTGGATACCTATGATTACGCCATGACCTCGGCCGAACGCCGCTGTGTGATGACGCTGATGCTGATAGCCAGCGGCGGCGAGGCGCTGACCGGCCAGTATTTTGCCGATCAGCTGGGCGTGAGCAAAAGCAGCATTGACAAGGATATGGCGCTGCTGAAAACAGACCTGCTGGGCAGCGGTGTGCGCCTGGAGAGCAGAGTGGGCAAGGGCAGCACGCTGGAGGGGGAGGAGCAGGCCCTGCGCCACTGCGGCGTGCGGCTGCTGGAGCAGCACGTGGATTTTGCCGGCCTTTACAGCGGAGACGCGGAAGGCAGCGATATGGTGGGAAGCTGGGCATGCAGGCTGTTCTGCGGCGAAGAGCTGTCCGCTTTATTTGAATTGCTGAGAAGCATGGAGCAGGCCGAGCTGGGCAAGTGGCTGGGCTATGATTCCTTCCGCATGCTTACCTTCACCCTGGCGGTGACCTTGGTGCGCGTGAGGGCAGGCAAGGCCGTACAGGCTGTGCCCGCCAGCATGGCGCTGGTAAAGACGTCAGGGGAATATGTGCATGCAGTGCAGCTGGCAGGCGAGCTGGAAAAACGCTTTGAGGTGAGGCTGCCCGCGGGCGAGGTATATGCGCTGGCCATTTTGCTGGCCGGTGCAAAATACGTGACGCCAGAGCCGTACCTGAAAGAGGACTGGGCCGGAGTGCAGGTGCTGCTGGACCGTCTGGTGCGCGGCATGAGCGAGGAGATGGACATCGCCTTTACCGAGGATGAGGAGATTTATAATGCGCTGCAGGCGCATCTGGGGCCCACTGTATTCCGGCTGCGTCATGACATCCCTATCACGAACCCCAACCTGCAGGAGATACGGAAAAATTATGCCGTGTGTTTTGAGGCGCTGGAGCGTGTGCTGAAAAAGCTTGACAGCGAGCTGCTGGCAGGCATCACGGAGGATGACGTTGCCTATCTTGTGCTGCACTTCTGCGCGGCCATGGAACGCAGCAAGCGCATGATGCCTGTGAGCCGCGTGGCCATTGTATGCGTGCACGGCGCGGGCACGGCGAGCCTGCTGCGGGAGCTGGTGTGCTCTAAGTTCAAAAATATCCGCGTGGTGGCCACGGCCACTTACACAGACCTGCATGCGCTGGAGGAAATGGATGTAGACTTCGTTATCGCCAGCATTCTTCTGCCGGGCTGCAGGGTGCCGTGGGTGAAGGTGGAGACGATCCCCACAGCGGAAAATTGGGAGGCCATCAGCCGTATGACCTTAAAATACGGTGCAAAAGGCCGGGCACACAGCGATGCGGCAGAGCTTTTCAAGGACGTGATGAAGACCATTCAGGCCCACTGTGAGGTGCGGGATGTGGACGGCCTGATGGCCAGCCTGGCCGCCAGCTTTGAGGCCGCCGGCATACCGGTGCGCGCAGACCGTGTGCAGCCCGCCCTGGCCCAGCTGCTAAGCCCGCAGAAGCTGCTGTGCCGCCGGCGCGCGGCCGGCTGGGAGGACGCGGTGCGCCAGGCGTGCGCTGTGCTGGTACAGGCGGGCGACGTGACGGAGGAATTCACCATTTCGGCCATTCAAAGCGTGCGCAGCGCCGGGCCGTATATCGTCATTATGCCCGGTGTGGCGCTGGTGCACAGCGAGCTGGGCAAGGGCGTAAAGCGCCTTGCCATGAGCCTTGTCACCTTTGAAAGCGGCGTGTGCTTCCATCATCCCGCCAACGACCCTGTGAGGCTGGTGCTTTGCCTGGCCCCCACGGATAATTGGGCCCACCTGAGGGCGCTGCGCGGCTTGCTGAGCCTGCTGAACAAGGTGCCGGTGCGGGCGCTGTGCGCGGCCAGTACCCCGCAGGAGCTGTACGAATATATAAAAGAAAGCTGTGAATGAATATGCCTTTGTGTGATTATGTGACACCCGACACCACTGCTCTGGGCCGGCGGGCCGACGGCTGGGAGGACGCGGTGCGCCAGGCGGGCGCGCTGCTGGAGAAGGCGGGCGCCATCGCGCCTGCGTACACGCAGGCCATGGTGGACATGGTGAGGGAGATGGGCCCTTATATCGTCATTATGCCGGGTGTGGCGCTGGCCCATGCGCGGCCCGAGGGAAATGTGGCGCGCAACAGCATCGCTGTGGTCACCTGCCCTGCGGGGGTGAATTTCGGCAGCCGTTCCAACGACCCGGTGTATGCGGTGTTCGCGATTGCGGCCCGCACCGATGAAGAGCATCTGGTGCTGTTCCGGGCACTGGCAAAATTTATTTCTGAGGAGGCAAACGTAGAGCGCCTGAAGGGGGCTGCAACGTTTGAGGAGATTGGATTTTAGAAACTGAAAGGAGAAAAACGATGGATAACATGCTGGAAAGGCTGAAGGGCGGGCTGATTGTCTCCTGCTATGCAGGGGCGGATTTCAATGCGGAGATGGCCGTGCCGGAGACGATGGTGTGCGTGGCGAAGAGCTGTATTGCCGGCGGCGCCAAAGCAATACGCACCAACTGCGAGAACGTGGCCGCCGTTAAGGCGGCGGTGGACGTGCCGGTGATCGGCCTGAAAAAGATATACCGCAGCGGGGACATGATCAGCGGCGATTTCCGCATCACACCCACACTGAAAGAGGTGGAGGAGCTGATAAAGGCGGGCGCAGACGGCGTGGCCGTGGACGGAACGGTGCGCGAGAGATATGACGGCAAAACGCTGGAGCAGTTTATCGGCGCGGTGAAAAAGGAATTCGGCGCATTCGTCATTGCGGATATTTCCACCGTGGAGGAGGGCGTGGCGGCCTGGCGCTGCGGCGCTGATATGGTGGGCACTACCCTTTCGGGGTACACGCCCTATTCCAAAAACCCGCTGCCCTTCGGCACCCTGCCCAGCCCAGAGCCGGATTACGCGATTATCCGCGAGCTGCGCGCCGCAGGCGTGCCTTATATCGTGGCCGAAGGGCGCATTACAAATGGGGAAAAGATGCGCAGGGCGCTGGACGCCGGCGCGCACAGCGTGGTGATAGGCACTTCCATTACAGAGCCGCGCAAGATTGTGAAGACCATTCTGCTGGACGCCGGCCTGTGAGCAGGCCTTACATACAGGAAAGAAGGATGAGACAATGAAAGCATGGCAGCGCTATTTTCAAACAATGAATGAGGTGGTGGAGAAAGCCTACAACACCCAGGGCGAGAACATTATGAAAGCGGCCGCCCTGTTGACGGAGTGCACGAAAAACGACGGCATCATCCATATGTTCGGCTGCGGCCACTCCGGCCTGGTGACAGAGGATGTGTTCTGGCGCAGCGCCACACTGGCCAATGTGCATGCCATTTTCGAATCTGCCGTGTCGGGCATCAACGAAATTACAAAGACCAGCCGTCTGGAGAAGGTGGAGGGGCTGGGGCGGGTGATCGCCGAATATAACCGTCTGGCCCCGCCGGACGTGCTGGTGTGCTTTTCCAACTCCGGCAACAACGCCGCTACGGTGGATATGGCGCTGGCCGCGCACGAGATGGGCCTGCCGGTGATAGCTTTTACCAATGTGGAGTACGCCAGCCAGCTGACAACGCAGCATTCCAGCGGGAAAAAGCTGAAGGATATTGCCGATGTGGTAATTGACAACTGCTCTGTCATCGGCGATGCGGCCATTCAGCTGGACGGCCTGGAGGTGAAGGTGGGCGCCACCTCCACCATTCCGGTGGTATACCTGCTGGCGGGCCTGCTGGCGCAGACCTGTGAGAACCTGCTGGAGCAGGGCATCACGCCGGATGTCTATTACAACGGCCACCTGGCCTATGAGCGGGACGATGTGAAAGAGCACAACGACGCCCTGGTGGACAAATATTACCGGCGCATGAGAAACCTGTAACGAAAGAAAAAGGGGCGCACAGCGGCGCCCCGGAAAAGGAGATGCCAGAGCGATGAAAGACCTGAAGGTATTGACCGTTTGCGGCGCGGGCGTAGGGACCAGCACGCTGCTGCGCATGAATATCAACGATGCATTTAAAGCCTTTAACCTGCCCTTCAGTGTGAAGGTGGAGAATACCAGCTTGTCCAGGGCAAAGGGCGTGGCATGCGATTTGATGGTAACGTTCGAGAGCTTTGCCGGAGAAGCGCGCAAGTGCTGCCCGGACGTGATTGTCATTCAAAACCTGATGGACAAAAAAGAGCTGAAAGAAAAAATTGGGGAATATCTGACCGGTAAAAATCTCATTTAAGGGGGTAAAGGACCATGGAAGTTTTATCTGGAATTGTCAATTTTATTACTACCTACATATTCAACCAGCCGTTCATCCTGCTGAGCCTGGTGGCCATGCTGGGCCTGATTTTACAGAAAAAGCCCCTGCAGGATATCATTGTGGGCTCGCTTAAAACGGGCATCGGCTACCTGATTTTGTCGCAGGGCACCTCTCTGCTGGCTGGTATTGTGACGCCCATCGCAACCATCCTCAACAAGATATTCCACGTGGAGGCCAGCACCACTGGCATGGGCCAGGTGGCGTTTGAGGCGGACTGGGCGTCGTCCATTGCGCTTATCATGGTGGTGGGCTTTATCGTCAACCTGCTGCTGGCGCGCTTTACCAAATTCAAATATGTGTACCTGACCGCGCACCAGACGTACTTTATCGCCCTTGTCTATCTGGCGCTGACGGTGGAGGTGCTTGCAAGCCCGAGCAAAACGATGGTGGTCATCGTGGGCGGCCTTCTGCTGGGCGTGTACTGCACGCTGAGCCCGGCCCTTGTGCAGCCCTTCATGCGCAAGGTGACGGGCAGCAACGACCTGGCCTATGGCCACACCACCTCCTTTGGCGTTATCATGGGCGCATTGGTGGGCAAGCTGTTCAAAAAGCACGAAAATGAATCCTCCGAGAGCCTGAAAATTCCTGCAAAGCTTTCCTTCCTGAAGGATATTACAGTTTCTACCGCCATCATCATGACGCTGCTGTACCTGGTGGGCGTGACCGCCGCGGGCCCGGCCTGGGTGCAGGAGAACGTCAGCGGCGGCACGGCGGCATATATGTACGCCATCTCTCAGGGCGTGATGTTCGGTGTGGGCATCACCATCGTCCTGACGGGCGTCAGCATGATGATTGCGGAAATCACCGAGGCCTTCAAGGGCATCTCGGAGAAGGTGGTGCCCGATGCGGTGCCCGCGCTGGACTGCCCCGTAGTGTTCAACTTTGCCCCCACGGCCGTGATGCTGGGCTTTTTGAGCTGCCTTGGCACGGTGATTGTGTGCGTGGTGCTGTTCGGCGCGGTGGGCTTCTATGCGTTGACGCCGCCCGTGATCACCTGCTTTTTCGGCGGCGGCCCTGCGGGCGTGTTCGGCAACTCTACCGGCGGCTGGCGCGGCGCCGTGCTGGCCGGTGTGGTGGCTGGCCTGATGCTCAGCTTTGGCCAGGCGCTTACCGTCGGCTGCCTGCCCACCACCATTGCCGACTTTGCGCGCTGGTCCAACGACTTCGATTACTCTGTGTTCACATGGCCGTTCCAGCAGCTTCTGAAGCTGATTTTCTAAACCGGTTTTTCAGTATGGATGCGCCTGCCGCGCCCGAAACCGGCCGTTTCCAGCACCATACAGGGCCTGCCCATTCTTTTGGGCAGGCCCTGTGTGATTTGGTCTGCTTTAGCAAAATGAGAACCCGCGGCTGTGCTGGGGGGAGTAAAAGGGCTTTCGCTGCTGGCTTCGAGCGAAGCGGGATAACATTCAACACAAAAAAATGCAGCACGCAGCGGGAAGAACCCCCGCTTACGGAGGCGGGGCAGGTGATGCAAAAGACAGAGTATTCAGCGCCTCTTGAGAGGCTTGCCGGCAGTATGCCTTTTCAGGGCTTACGCAAGCCCCAGACTTTGCCGGGGGTTCTGACTAGCGTAAGTATAAAGACACTCCCCCGGCTGTGCCGGAGGCCTGACTGATTGCGGCCTGAAAGGCAGGGGGAACAAGATGAACATACGCCCCGCGGAAAAGGCGGATATGCCCGCCCCTGTGCGCGCTGTATGCCGAGGGCAGGCGCTTTATGGCCGCGCACGGCAACGCTGCACAGTGGCGCGGCGGCTACCCGCAGCGCGCTGTGCGGGAAGCGGATATGCGCGAAAGGCGGCTGTACCTGTGCGGGGAAAACGGCTCGCTTTGCGCGGCATTCGTATTTTACATGGGGCCAGAGCCCGCGTACGAGGCCCTGGACGGCGCATGGCTGCGCGCAGGGCCCTGCGGCGGAGTGGCGCACCGGCTTTGTTCGCCCGGGCGTATGAAGGGCGCGGCCACGGCGGCTGCGCTGCTTTCCTGCGGCGGGCCTGGCCGCGCCGCGGCGCGCCGCCGGGCCGGTTTTTATTGACATGCCGGGGCCCGTTTGGTATACTTTCTCCAGAAGGGGTAAAGCTGGCTTTAACTTGAGCTTTGCCCCCCATGCTGCCGGCAGCGCGGCGCGTGGGCGCGCGGCAAGGGGGGGAAGGCTTTGCCGCGCGGCCTTTTGAAACACACAAAAAAGACACACGGAGGGCAGAAAAATGAAGGTTTTGATACTGAACGGCAGCCCCAGGGCAAGGGGCAACACCGCCCTTGCATTGGAAGAGATGGAAAGGATTTTCAAAGAGGAGCAAATTGAAACAGAAATTCTGCATATTGGGCACAAGGACATTCGCGGCTGCATCGCGTGCCGCCAGTGCGCGCAGAAAGGAAAATGCGTCTTTGACGACGTGGTAAACGAAACGGCGCCCAAGCTTGAGCAGGCCGATGGACTGGTGGTGGGCGCCCCCGTCTACTATGCCTCTGCCAACGCCACCCTGATTGCGTATTTGACCCGGCTGTTTTACAGCACCCATTTTGACAAGAGCATGAAGGTGGGCGCGGCTGTGGCCGTGGCAAGGCGGGGCGGTATCACCGCCGCTTATGATGAACTGAATAAGTTTTTCGGCATCTCCGGCATGCCCATTGCCTCGGGGCAATACTGGAACGGCGTGCACGGGGCGGCACCGGGCGAGGCGGCCGGGGACACAGAGGGCCTGCAGCAGATGCGAACCCTGGCCAGAAACATGGCGTTCCTGATGCGGGGCATCCAATTGGCAAAAGAACGCTACGGCCTTCCCCAAAAAGAGCCCCTCACCTATATGAACTTCATACGCGAAGGGCAGTGAGCAAAGGCTGGCGCGGGCTTTTGTGCGGCATGCGCACCGAAGGGCCGGAACCGGGCTTCCGAAAAAGTGCCGGATGAACACGTTTTACGAAAAGGAAGGTGCGGATATGTACACAATCGGCCAGGTGGCGCAGATGTTTGGGCTGCCGGTGTCCACCCTGCGCTATTACGACAAGGAGGGGCTGTTCCCTGAAATGCGGCGGGTGTCGGGCATCCGCCAGTTCAGCGAAAAGGAGATAGAGGCGCTGCGCGTGATAGAATGCCTGAAAAAATCGGGCCTGGAAATAAGGGACATCAAGCAGTTCATGCAGTGGTGCACGCAGGGCAGCGAGACCTATGCGCAGCGCAGGGAGCTGTTTGAAAAACAGCGCGGGCAGGTGGAAAGCGAGATACAGCGGCTGGGCCGTGTGCTTGACATGCTGAAGTTCAAATGCTGGTATTACGAGCAGGCCGTGCGGGACGGGGATGAAGCCCGGCTTTCCCGCCTGCGGCCGGAGGAAATGCCGGACGAGATTAGGCAGGCGTACCTGCGCTCGCACTGAGGCGCCCCGCTTTGCAGCACGGCGCGCAGGGCGGCCGGGGGCAGGGACGGCGCGGCGGCCCGGAGGACAGCCGGGGCAGCGCGCCGGAAGGCTGTAGCACGCCGCGCGGCGCGACGAAAAGCACATGGCCAAAAAACGCCGGGAACGGCGCGGCCCCGGCCCCGTGCAGCC
>JBKYIE010000027.1:0-12689 GCA_047030735.1 Ruthenibacterium sp. | reverse complement strand
GTCCGGCCTCCGGGGGCCTTTTTGTGCTGCACATAACGCTGCCCTCCGGGCCTGTACAGCCGCCCGGCGGGCCTGTCTCGCTGTATTGACTGTGCAGCGGCGTTCACCCCTGCACATTGGAAAGGGTGCTGCGGTCTTGCAAAATAAAATGTCCGCATTTTGCGTACAAATATTCTTGTGAATGAAGGCGTGGTTTTATGAAACAAGGCGTCTGCCGCTGCAATCAAGCCTGATATACCGGAGGCGGGCGGCGGAGAATAACCCCGGCCGCGGCGTGCGCCCCATTTCCGGCGGCACAGTGCGGCTTTGTTCCCTGCTTCCGAATACACAGATGCAGAAGATACGAAAAAAGCCCCATGGCGGGCCTGACGGCTGCCATGGGGGTCTGATTGCATCAAGGTGACGGGCGCATGAGGCAGAAGGCGGGTTTCCCTGCCGCCCCCGTGCCGTGCCCGGCTGCCTGTGTTTCCCAGTGAAGGGGGTGGAGGCCTTACAGCTCGGCCTCCGGCGCATCCCTGCCGGGAATATGTACGCTGGCCGTGCCGCCGCAGAGGGCCCGCACCTTTTCGGCCGGTATGGATGCGGTGGCCTTCAAGCCATCCGCCTGTGCGGCGCGGCGCGCTTCGGCCTCGCGTTTGGAGAACACGCAGCCGCAGTAATCCTGCCTGTACATGCCGTATTCCGCGCTCAGCGCCGTGGAACGGCGGAAGCCGTCCGCCTTTTTGAAATCGGAGGGCAGCCACTTCACACCGTATTCTTCGGCAATGGCGCGGCCCAGCTCATTCAGCTTTGCGGCATTTTTATGCGGGCTTACAGAGAGCGTGGTGCAAAAATACTCGCACGAAAGCTGCCTTGCCAGCGCCGCCGCGTGGCGCAGCCGCAGCGCATAGCAGGCAAAGCACCGCGCGCCCCCTTCGGGGATATGCTCCAGCCCCTTCACCGCAGCGTAAAAGGCCTGCGGCTCATAGGGTGCCACCAGCACCTGCGTGCCCGCGGCAAAGGGTGCGGCTGCGGCGAAGCGTGCCTGTTCGGCCGCGCGGTGGGCGTATTCCTCTGCGGTGTCGATATTGGGGTTGTAATAATCCACCGTCACCTCAAAATGAGGGCACAGCGCCTCCAGCACAGCGCTGGAGCACGGCCCGCAGCACGAATGCAAAAGCAGCCTGGGGCGGCGCGCGCTGTTCTCTTTCAGCACGCGTTCCATCTGCATCCTGTAATTTTCCGGCATGGGCTTCCCCTTTCCGGCGGTGACCGCCTGCGCTCCGCGGCGCTGCCGCGGAATAAATATATCTGACGCCGTACGGCATGCTGCGCCTGTGTGCATCTGCCGCAGTTTAAGCCTATATCCGCTAATGGGCGCAGGCTAGGACGGCAGCTTTATTCTGTGCCCGTGCTTATATGCGCCGTGCGGCAGCAAGCCGCGCTTCCGGGCTTCTGCCGGGCCTTCGGCCTGCATCTGTGCGCGGCAGGGCGCTACTTCGGCGGGCTTTGGCCCTGCCTGCGGCCTGTGCGCATCAAGCGGACAGTATACGACCTATGAACACCTGTCGCCGCTTCGGCCTGCATCTGCCATGGGCGCAGCCTAGGAGGGCAGCTTTATTCTGTGCCCGCGCTTATATGCGCCGTGCGGCAGCATGCCGCGCTTCCGGGCTTCTGCCGGGCCTTCGGCCTGCATCTGTGCGCGGCAGGGCGGCTGCTTCGGCGGGCTTTCGTCCTGCCTGCGGCCTGCGTGTATCAAGCGGACAGTATACGACCTATGAACACCTGCCGCCGCTTCGGCCTGCATCTGTGCGCGGCCGGGCGGCTGCTTCGGCGGGCTTTCGTCCTGCCTGCGGCGGCACACCTATTATACCATATTCTGCGGCTGCATGCACGCGGGCGGCGGGCCGCGGGGCCTTTTTAGGGGCCTTCACATCCTTTCCACGCATTCTTTGCAAACTGTTCAGGCTTCTATCAAACTTTATTCACATTCTTCCTGTAATATCATAATTGCCACAAGGGCACATCACATAGGAAAGCGCAAGGCACAAGCCCCCCGCCAAGCGCCATGTGCACTTGTTCTGCGCGCGGCGTGCGGAACTCCGCTGCCAAATGTGCGCCGGGGCTTACCCAAAGAACCGTGTGCGGGCAGAAGCCCGCTGCACAAGGGAACAAAACAAGCCGGGCCGCCCGTTATGCTGCTTTGCATGGGGCCGCCCGGCGGCAACCGGCAATCTTTCGGCACAGCCGAAGGTTTCTACATAAATTGATACGTTTTTCCTCTTCTTTCACAACAGCACGGGTGCCCGCTTTCCCCTTTTGGGGCAGGCGGGCATTCGTGTTTGTATCGGGAACTTTACAAAATGGTGTCAGCCGTGCCGTTCCCTGCGTGGATGTGGTATAATATGTCCACCTGGTAAATCCAGGCGCAAGCGAAGGAGGGGCCCTGCGGAACAGCTGCCACACCCTTAACGAGGCCGGGCCGAAAGGCGAAGGACGGGTTTCGTGGATGTGGTATAATAAATGTGCCTGATGGCGCCGGCCTCAGGCAGGGCGAAAGCCCGCCGGCGCAGCCGTCATGCCGCGGCCAGATGCAGGCCGCGGGCCCGGCAGAAGCCTAAAGAGCATAGCGTGCTGCTGCGCGGCGCATATAAGCGCGGGCGCAGAATAAAGCTGCCGTCCGAGGCCGCACCCATGGCGAATGAAGGCCGGGGGCATGGCATAGGCCTGGAGGATGCGGCGTCATATTTACTATTCAGGCTGGGCCGCACGGCCTTTTTTCACACAGTGAAGAAGCAGAAAACACCGCCCGGAAGGGCGTCAGGAGGAAGCCGCATGACGAACGAAAAGATAGCGCGCATCAATGAGCTGGCGCGCAAAAGCCGCGCGCAGGGCCTGACAGAGCAGGAAAAGGCGGAACAGGCTGCGCTGCGCCGGGAATATATCGACGCAATGAAACGCTCGTTGAAGGCGCAGCTTGACAGCACTGTTCTGGTAGAGCCGGACGGCACGCGATGCCCGCTGAAGAAATAACGCGGCGGGCCTCGTTCCACTGACAGGGAAAGGCCGCCGCACCCACAGGCCGCGCAGGAAGGAGGGAAGGCTGCATGGCACAGGAACCGCACAGAGACATCCATCTGCCGCCGCAGGGCGCGGCGCCGTACGCACAGCGCCCCAAAACTGCGCCGCATGCCGTCCCGCTGGACGAGGCGGCCTTCCGCAGTCTGCCCCGGCAGGATGACAGCGCCGTGTTTACCGCACTGGCCGACGGTGCGGCCGCGCCTGCGCCGCACACCGCGCAGGGCCTGCCCCGGCAGGGGGGCACCCGGCCTTCCGGGCTACCGCGGGGCGCAGTGCCCTTGGAGGAGGCCGCCTTCGGCACGGCAGAGCAGGCCCCGCAGGGGCGGCAGGGTGCGCTTGACAGCTCTTTTACCCGGAGGGAGGCCGCCGCCCCGCTGCCGCAGCAAGGCACCTCTGCGCATGGTGCGCAGAGGCTTGCGCAGGGGGCCGTCCCTTTGGATGAGGCCGCGCTGCGCGCGGCAGGGCAGGCGGGGCCCGCACAGCAGGATGGGTTCGAGGGCTTTGAAGCCCTGAGGGACGGCGCAGGCGCCCAGCCATTCCCTGCGCCGGGCACCCCGGCCGCGGGGCAGGCGCGCGCCGCACAGGGCCAAAGCGCGCAGGCGGGCGGAAATACGCGCCCGGGCCGCGGCACGGGGAAAGGCGCACGGCGGCCCGCGCGGGCAGACGGCGCCGCTTCCTTGCACGGCGGCACCGGCGCACAGGCGGGCAAAAGGGAAAAAAGAAAAAAGGGCCGCGTGTGGAAAAGGCTTTTGACGGCTGCCGCCGTGCTGGCAGTGTGCGTGGGCACGGCGCTGGGCACATATCTGGCCTGGGCCACGCGGAACGATTTTCTCTGGCTGGACCTTGCCCAGCTTCCCCATAAGGACGCCAGCATCATCTATGCGCAGAACGCCCAGGGCGAATGGGAGGAATACGCGCGCCTTGAGGCAACCCAGCAAAAGCAATGGGTGGACCTTGAGGACGTGCCCCAAAACCTGATTTATGCCTTTATTGCTGTGGAGGACCAGAGCTTTTACGAGCACCACGGCGTGAACTGGAAGCGAACCGCGTTCGCCGTGCTGAATGAAGTGAAGCACATGCTCACCGGCACTTATTTCGGCGGGGAGGACGGCATCAAGCAGGGTGCCTCCACCATCACGCAGCAGGTGGTGAAGAACCTGACGCGGGATGAAAACAACGACGGCGTCTCCGGTTATTTCCGCAAGGTGCGCGAGATATGGCGTGCGCTGATGCTGGAGCGCGAATATTCAAAGGACGAGATCATGGAGGCCTACCTGAATGTGGCGGGCTTCACGGGGAACACCGCGGGCGTGCAGGCAGAGAGCATGAAGCTGTTCGGCAAGCCGGTGAGCGAGCTGACGCTGGCCGAGTGCGCCAGCCTTGCGGGCATCACCAAAAACCCCGCCCGCTACGACCCGCTCACCCATCCGGACAACAACCTGGCCCGGCGCGATTACATCCTGTATGAGATGTGGCAGCAGGGCTATATCAGCGAAGAAGAATACAACGAGGCTACGGCCCAGCCTGTCACCACCTCGCCGGGCAGCGTGGAAGTGAAAAAAACACAGACCACCAGCTATTTCACCGATAAGCTCATTGAAGACGTATCGGACGGCCTGATGGAGGAATACGGCCTGGACAGGGCTGCCACCACAAACCTTCTGTACAACGGCGGCCTGCGCATTTATGCCACGGTAGACCCGGACCTGCAGGCTGTCATGGAGCAGGGCATGCTCACCGGCGGCTTCTTCCCGCGGGGCGGCGTGCAGACGGAGGCCTATGTGTACGATGAGGACGGCAAGCGTGTGCTGGATGAAAACGGCCAGCCCGTGACGCAGCAGGTGACAGAGCGCGCGCAGGCCGCCATGGTGACGCTGGACTACGACGGCCGCCTGCGCGCCGTGGTGGGAGGGCTGGATGAAAAAGAGGGCAGCCGCGTGTTTAACCGCGGCACGGACGCGGTGCGCCAGGTGGGCAGCACCATGAAGCCCATCGGCGCCTATGCGCTGGCCCTTGCGCAGGACAAGATAAACTGGTCCACCCTGTTTCCGGACGATTACGTCCGCATGGAGGAGGACGAGAAAACCGGCGAGCTGAAGCCCTGGCCCGCCAATGTGACGAAGGTATATACCCAGAAGGAGATTACGGTGGCGGATGCCCTGGCCGAAAGCGTGAACACGGTGGCCGTGCGCGTGGGCGAGGAGGCGGGCATACGCAGCATTTACAGCTTTGTCACGCAGCAGCTTGGCATCACCAGCTTTGTGCCGCAGGACAGGGACGCGGGCCCCATGGTGCTTGGCTCGTCCACCTATGGCGTCACCCCGTATGAGCTGGCGGCGGCGTATATGATGTTTGGCTCCGGCGGCATTTACACCACGCCGCACTGCTTTGAAAGCGTGCAGACAGGCTACGGCAAGCTGCTGCTGGAGCCGCAGGTGGAGAGCCGCCGCGTGCTGGATGAGGATACCGCCTATGTGATGAACCGCCTTCTGCGCGGCGTAATGGAGGGGCGCGGCACGGCCAGCGGCTATTCCGCGGGCGGCGGTATGGACTGCATCGGCAAAACAGGCACCACGTCCGACAACAGAGACTATTGGTTCGTGGGCCTCACGCCCTATTATGTGACGGCCACCTGGTACGGCTACGATTCCGGCTTTGCGCTGAACACCAGCGCGGGCACTTCGGCGCCTATCCGCGCGTGGAGCTGGGTGATGCAGCGCGCCCAAAGCGGGCTGGAGGCCAAGGCCTTCCCCACTGCACAGGGCGTGGTGCAGGCCAATTACTGCACCGAGACGGGCCTTCTGGCCTCGCCGGGCTGTCCATCTGTCAAAACAGGGTATTACAAGGCCGACGCCATGCCCGGCATGTGCGCCCGGCACGCGGCCTAACGGCCATTCTGCATGAAGAAGGAGGAGATACCCATGCAGCAGATACGAAAACTGAATGAAAGCGAGATGCACGATATCCATACCCGTCTGTTTCCGGAGGCGTTCCCGAAGGACGAGATACGCTCGTGGCGCAGCATCCGGCGCCAGCTGCAGGCGGGCAGATACGAGGGCTGGGGCCTGTATGAAGACGGCGAGCTGTACAGCTATGCCTTCTTTTTCCACCGCGGCAATATTTTCTTTTTGGATTATCTGGCAACCCTGCCCGCCGCGCGCGGCAAGGGCCTGGGCGGCACATTTCTGTGCCTGCTGCAGCGGCAGCTGGCGCCCGCCATGCTGATGGGCGAGGTGGAGGTGCCGGACGGCGGCATCCACGATGAGTTGCGGCTGCGCCGCATGCACTTTTATGTCCGCCACGGCTTTGTGCTGGAGCCGGTGCGCTCCCGCGTATATGGCGTGACGTACCGCGTTATCAGCTATGCCCGCCCTGCCTCCATGACGGCGGACGATGTGTGCGCCGCCCTGCGCGCCATTTATGAAGAGCTTCTGGCCAGCCGCCTGCGCCTGCGGCTGCATGTGCGCATCTGGCAGCAGGAGCCCGAATTCTGAGCTGTGCGGCCTTGTGCAAAGCGTGCGCGGGGCGGCCGGCGCAAAGGGCTGGGCATAAAAACGCCCGGCCCCATTTTGTGCATTTGGAATACGCCCGGCCCGCCTGTGCGCGGGGCCGTTTATCAAGGGCCAAGCAGCGCTTCGCCGCCGCTGCGGCAATCCATTCTTTCAGGTCTTTTTTCACAGTTTGACTATGGCCGGGCGCTCTTTCCCCGCCTGCCGCCATAGAAAAGGGGCAGCCGGTTGTCCGGCTGCCCTTAAATATTTGGCCTGGTTTTCTAATAAAAGGTCAGTTGGTGTCATGCTTTGTCACTTGTGTTAATGTGAGCTGCATCTGGTATTGGTGCTGTTCTCCATTTACGCCGGTTGTTTTCAATTCAAAGAATAATCCGTTTTGCAGGTCCTCTATTTGCGCCCTCGAAATAATATCTCCCGCTATTTTTCCCATGGGACCGGAAATATCCAGGCCTGTTCCTGTTTTATCCGCGGCGCCGCTGGACAATAGAGCCTTTTGTTCATTGCCTGACACAGCATAAAAAGCAGCGGAATACTCAACAACATCGGATAGTGCTTCCTGTTTTCCGGTTAAATCTCCGCCGTAAAATATTTCTTCATTTGGAGTTAAGACGATTACGCCGTTGGAGATGGAAATTTGCTCATTTTCACCCTTAAAAGAATATACAACAAGAGAGGGTTCGCCCTTGGAAGAAGCGCCGCAGCCGGTCAATATCAGGCAGCAACAAAAAAACAGTACTAATAAACCCATTCCCGCTTTTCTCATATGTACCTCTTTTGCGTTTTCCAAATTTCCGCCTTGTATTCTGACATAACTATATCACAGAGGAGGGGAAGAGGTCTATGCCATTTCAGCCTGCCGGCGGCCTTTTCCGCATTTTATATTTCAAAGCAGAATAGAAACAAAGCTGCATTTGATGATATTTTCATGCTTTCTGGCAAAGTTATCCGCAGAAGCCGCTTTTTCGTTCTGACGGCTGGGGCCTGGCTTTGTCCCCGCTTAGTATCAGTGTGCCGAGGCAGCGGCGGTTTTCAGGCACGCGGCAGCAACGCTGGCGGTGTTATCCTCCTTGCCTTCCGCCGGGAGGGCTGCGCCGTCTGCCTTGCCAGCGATACCGCCGCGCGGCTGAAAAAACGCAGGTCCTAACCGGCGTCACAGGCGGGGGCTGGCAAGGCCGCAGGGCGGCGGCCGGCTGACGCCAGCCGGGCCCAAGAACACAGCCGGCGCCCGTCTGTGGCCCAGCCTGGGTACTGTTCCTTTTGTGCACTGATACTAACAGCAGTAGACAAGAGGAGCATTGCGCGCCCTGCAAATGCGCGCGCCTGTGTATCCATCCGCAGCGTTTCATGGCCGGGGCTGCAAAAGCAGGCCGAGAAGCCCCCGCGGCAGGCCGGAAGGCTGCTGCGGGGGCTTTTATGCGGCAGGCGCGCTCAACAGTACATATTGTTTGCCTGCATATATTCGGCAATCTCTTTGCCGTGCTGCTGCTCCTGCTGCTGAATATTCATCAGCACGCCGCGGGCCTTTGCGTCTGAAAATTCAAACACCGAGGTGTTATACACGCCCGCCACATACTTTTCCGTGGCCAGCAGGTCTGCCAGAAGGTAGGCGTCCTGCTGCTTTTCCGCGCGGCTTGCGGAGGATTTCAAATCTTTCGCGGCCCTGCTGCGCGCGGGCATTTTATTCTGGCCGGGCAGCGAGGGCACCGTGCCGTTCAGCATCTGCGTCACAGTGTCGTAGTGGTTCTGCTCTGCCTGTTCTATCTTTTCAAAAATGCGCTTCAGCTTTGCATCGTGGGCGCTTTCCGCTGCGCGGTGGTATTTTTCCGCACACAGCTTTTCTTCGTTCTGAATATCCTTCAAAAGGCTTTGTTCTTTTTTGGTGAATGCCATGGCACACACTTCCTTTCAGGTTTTGGTGGAAGTATTCCACCCGCCGGGCCGTATTATGTAACGGACGGTGCAATTTTTATGCGGTGCCGCGTAAAAGAGGCAAAGGCGGCGCCCCCAAAAGGGGCGCCGCCTTTGCCTGCTTTTTGGGCTTTAGCGAAACGGCAAGCCGCGGCTGTGCCGTGGGGAGTAAAAGGGCTTTCGCTGTCAGTTCCGGGCGAAACGGGATGGTATTCAATGCCAAAAGCTGCAGTACGCAGCGGGAAGAAGCCCGTCTACGGGAGGCGGGGCAGGTGATGCAAAAGACAGAGTATTCAGCGTCTCCTGAGAGGCCTGCCAGCAGTATGCCCTTCCCGGGCTTACGCAAGCCCCAGGCTTTGCCGGGGGGCCTGACTTGCAGAAGGGCGGGCGTGTCACAGCCGCAGGCCCTTCACGTCCTTGATGCGCGAAAGGATGGTGTTGCAGCAGCAGGCTGTCACGCCGGGAAGCCTGTCTATCACGTCGCGCATCAGCGCCTCCATCTCTTCCGGGCCGGCCGCCACGGCATGCACATGCAGCTTGTTGCGGCCCGTGACGCGGTATATCTGGGTGACGGTGTCGTTGGCGCGCAGGGCCTCGGCCACCTCTGCCAGCATGCCGGGGGCTGTTTCCAGCTCAAAATAGCACGATACGGCGCCGCTCAGCTTCTGCGGGTTCACGATGGCGGTGTACTGCTCTATCACGCCGCGCTGCTCCAGCGCCTGTACGCGCAGCTTTGCCGCCACGCGCGAAACGCCGGTTTTCTGCCCAAGCTCTGAATATGACATGCGCGCATTCTCAATCAGAAGCCGCACGATTTTCTGATCCAGCTCATCCAGCCCTTCCAGAAACATGGCCCTGCCTCCTTTTCTTTGGGCCCATTATACCGTTTTTTCTTTCAAAAGGCAATTATGGTTTGACATGCAGAAAATGTGACGGTATAATATTTTCGAAACGTAAGTTAAAATTTTCGTTTAGAAAGCGGGTGCGACGCCATGCGCCAGGGCGACCTGACACAGGGGCCTGTGATGAAGACCATGCTGCGCTTTGCGGTGCCCATGATACTGGGCAACCTGCTGCAGCAGTGCTATAACGTGGCGGACACGCTGATTGTGGGCCGCTTTCTGGGGCCGGACGCGCTGGCGGCCGTGGGCTCCTCGTTCACGCTGATGACGTTCCTCACGTCCATCCTGCTGGGCCTTTGCATGGGCAGCGGGGCGGTGTTTTCCATCCGCTTCGGCCAGCGGGACGAACGCGGCCTGAAGGAGGCCGTGTTCGCCTCCTTTGTGCTCATCGCGGCCGTGGCCGCAGTACTGAATGCTCTGGCCTTTGCAGGCACGGGCTTTATCATCCGTTTTCTGCAGGTGCCCGCCGGGGTGCAGGGCCTGATGCGGGAATATCTGGTGGTCATCTTCTGCGGCATCGCCGCCACCTTTGTGTACAATTATTTCGCCTCGCTTCTGCGCGCGGTGGGCAACAGCGTGGCGCCGCTGGCGTTTCTTGCGGTTTCCGCCGTGCTGAATATCGCGCTGGACCTGTGGTTCGTGCTGGGGCTTTCGCGCGGCGTGGCGGGCGCGGCCGAGGCCACGGTGATTTCGCAGTATGTCTCCGGCCTGGGGCTGGCGCTGTATACCTGGGTGCGGTGCCCCGGCCTGCGCCTGCAGCGCGCGCACTGCCGCCTGCGGCTTGCCCGCGTGAAGGAGATAGCCGGCTTTTCCTTCCTCACCTGCGTGCAGCAGTCTGTGATGAACCTGGGCATTCTGATGGTGCAGGGCCTTGTGAACAGCTTTGGGCCCACCGTGATGGCGGCGTTTGCCGCCGCCGTGAAGATAGACGCCTTTGCCTACACCCCCGCGCAGGATTTCGGCAACGCCTTTTCCACCTTTATCGCGCAGAACTACGGCGCGGGCAGGCACGCGCGCATCCGCGCAGGGGTAAAGGGGGCGGTGCTGGTTTCGTTCGCATTCTGCGCGGCGGTTTCCGCGGCGGTGTGGGTGCTGGCAGAGCCGCTGATGCTGCTGTTCGTCAGCGCGCAGGAGACGGCCATTCTGGCCGAGGGCGTGCGGTATCTGCATATCGAGGGCGCCTTTTACTGCGGCATCGGCTGCCTGTCGCTGCTGTACGGGCTGTACCGCGCGCTGGGCAGGCCCGGCATGTCGGTGGTGCTCACCGTTATCTCGCTGGGCACCCGTGTGGCGCTGGCCTATGTGCTCAGCGCGGTGCCCGCATTGGGCGTGACGGGTATCTGGTGGGCCGTGCCCATCGGCTGGGCCTTGGCGGATGCGGCAGGCCTTATCTATTACCGCCTGCGGCGCAGCGCCCTTCTGGATATGCCGCGCACCCCTGCCGCACCCGGGTGCTGAGGCGCCCGGCGCGCCTTTCGCCGGGGCGTGCGGCAAAAAACGGCTTGTTTTGGCACCATTTTCCTGATACAATATGATAAGATAGGCACAGGGAAACCTGAAAGGAAAAGGAGATGGACCGTATGCCAGAAGGAAAGCGCGTAAGAAGAACGCCTCAGCAGATGGCGCAGGATTTGGATGCACAGATGGAAAAGCTGAATGCCTCCATTGCCGAGCTGGAAGAGAAAAAAGCCGCCGGCGCCGCTGTGTTTGACGGCAAGATAGCCGCTGTGCGGGAAAAAATAAAAAAGCTGGAGGCAAAGAAAAAAGACGTGCTGGCGCCGAAAAAGCGCAAGACACGCAAGACGAAGGCCCAGCAGATTAAAGACCTTGTGCGCAAGGCGCAGAAGGCCGGCCTCAAGCCGGACGAGATAGCCAGCCGCCTTGGCGTCTCAATAGAAGAATAAGCCCGCAGCAGGCACAGCGCCCGGCCGTTTTGGCCGGGCGCTTTTCTGAAAAAGTACAATGAAAGCCTGCGCTTAAACGCTGCCGGCTTTCTTTGCACAGCTTCAGCGAACAGAACTGGAGCTATCGGCTATGCTGGTGAGAATAAAGAAGCTCTGACTTCAAGCGCCGGGTGAAGCGAATTGGCAAGTATCAGGCTTGTGGTTTGCGCAGGTTTCTGATAGAAAAAGGATGCTGTTTGAATAGCGGCAGGGCGCATAATGCAGGCGGAAGAAATTCCGGTGGGCCTTGAGCTGCATGCCGATAAAAGGCCCCTATAGGGCCTGCTCAGGCCTCCGGCTTAGCCGGAGGCTTTTACTCTGGTATGATAGGCCGCAGCGCCTGCCGCGCCGGAAAGGGGCGGCGATGCCTTTCGTCCGGCATAAAAAGGGCAGAAGGGGGGCAGCCCCCTTCCGCCTTTTGCGCGCCCGCAGGCGCCTTACTTCATAAATTTTACGCCGCTGCGCCAGGCCTGCCCCACTTTTTCGCCAATGGCATAATAGCCGCTCTGGAATGCATCGAACAGAAAGGCGTTCAGCTTTTCCGGTGCCACGCGGCCCTTTTCGTCCAGCACGGCTTCGTCGGCCAGCACGTTCACAATCTCGCCCAGCACGCGGAAGCCCGCTTTATCCTGCTGGAGCTCGGCTGCCTTGCACTCCAGCGTGATGGGGAATTCCTCTACCACAGGGGCGTCCACCCGCGTGCTTTTCACGGCGTGCAGGCCGCTGCGCGCAAATTTATCCGGCATTTTGTTGGCTGTGGCAATGCCGAAAAAGTCGGCCTGCTCCAAGTGGGGAATATCGGCCACGCTCACCGTGAAGGCGCCGCACCTGCGGATATTCGCCGCCGTTTTATGCCCCTCGCTGATGTTCAGGGCCACCATGTTGTCGTTGCAGATGCCGCCCCAGGCCATGTTCATCACGTCTACGGTGCCGTCCTCATTATAAGTGGCGATCATCAGCACAGGCATGGGGAACAGATAGGGCTTTACGCCCAAATCTTTTTTCATTGCCAAAACCTCCGTTCATTCTGTTTGCCGGTGCCGCAGTACGGGCCGGCTCTTTTACTATAATCCGCCTGAGGCTCAAAAAGCAATACCCCGGCAAAATGCCAAAGGCGCTTGCATCATGGCCAAATAGCATTTTTATTGTCCTTCTCAAAAATTAAAAACCGGCATGCCAAAGCATGCCGGCTTTTGGTGGGAGAAGATGGATTCGAACCATCGAAGCGAAGACGCAACAGATTTACAGTCTGCCCCCTTTGGCCACTCGGGAATTCTCCCATATTCAGTTGTAAAAAATGGAGCTGGCAGACGGATTCGAACCCCCGACCTGCTGATTACAAATCAGCTGCTCTACCAGCTGAG
>JBKYIE010000026.1:0-15010 GCA_047030735.1 Ruthenibacterium sp. | reverse complement strand
TTTTATTGCTGCTTTAGCAAAACGATAACTCCCGGTTGGGCCTCAGACGGCATTGAGTGGCATGCATCAGGCTCGCCACAGCACACGGATAGAAGAGCGTGAAGAAACAATCGTCATTAGCTATGAAGATGAAAACGAGACCACAGAGCAAATCACGATAACAGAAACAGTTTGGTGCTAGAGATAACGCAGAAGGCTGCGGCTGAGATGGCCGCAGCCTATGCGTTTTCCACGCACATGAACGAACAGCAGTGGGCTTTCTTCTATATGAAGCTCCGGCAAAATCTGATGCGGAGAGAGGCTTGTGCCGGAATAAAAATTCTACGGGCCGCGATATGTAATAGTAATATGACGGCGTGAAAAAACGCGGGGAATTACTGGTGTTGCCTGCAAATAAAAAGTCAGGAAGAGCTTACGGAATATCAAGATGGAAATGAGTATATGCTAACAAGGCTGCGGCGAACGCGTTGGCTCTGAATAACAATGACGAGATATTATTTTAGATGCCGCAAGCAAAGCCGGGCACCCTTTTATGCGTCCGTATCCATAACAAACACGAAGAAATTTATTGGCTCTGACGGCAATAGCGTTTCAAATGGCTTTCGGATACAGTTTTGCCGTGTTAAAAAGAAGGACGCCGCCTGCGGCGGGCAAGTACAGCATGTGGTGCCTGACAAGCGTCCCGGAGAGAAGGGCAGCACAGAGCGATGCCGTGCGCACATGGTGCGCGCAGCCAGCGCGGCACGCCGCTGCCGGGCGTGCCACTGAAAGTAAGTGCATCAAAAAGGCCACTGCCCAGGCCCATGGGCGGCTGCCTTTTTAGATCTGAAGCTTTTTTAGAATATTCACTTGACGAGGGTGGTGGAGATACCTCATAAAAGGCTTTCGCTTCCGGCAGCAAGCTGAACGGGCTGTTGAAAGCAGATTATCCGGAATAAAAACGTTGTTGGAACGGTCTATTTATGGGCTGGGGGCAGGTGATACAGGTGGAACCGATTTCGCGCCTCTTAAACCTCTTGCTGGCAATTGCCCTTTCAGCTTTTGTGCATATCGCGGTCTTTGATAATCCGGGCATTGTGGCCTCACCTTCACCCGGGCAGAAAGCGAGGGGAACAGACTTCCCATCTCACTTTCACGATAACCCTTTTGATAAGGCTGTGTTATAATAATTTTCGTGAAGGGAATTTGATTCTGATTGGTTAAGGTATACCGGTAAAATCAGACTTAGGTTTGGATTCCGTATTTTGAGCATGGCCCCATATCCAACTGCACGATTGCCTGGTTTGCACCTGTACCTTGAGCTTTGCAGATGCGGCAAATAGGAGGTATGTATTATGAAAGAAAAAATTGTGCTTTCAGACTACGTAAATAGAATTGCAGAAGCCCTGCCGAAAGGACTTCTTCTTAGTACAAAGCATACCAAGTTTAACACAATGGTTATAGGTTGAGGCGGCCCTGGAGCTGTATGGGGCAGGCCGGTATTTACGGTGTATGTCAGAGAACATCGCTATACGAAAGCTCAGCTTGATAAAACGGGAGAATTTACTATCAGCATCCCAATGGGAAGGCCGAGCCAGGTTATAACAAAAGTATGCGGCACTCACTCTGGACGCGATATTGACAAAGAAATCGAAGCAAAATTGACATTGGAGCCGCCGGAAGTGGTGAATGTACCCGGAATAAAAGAGTATTCGTTGACATTAGAGTGCAAAATTTTATATGCTCAAAAGCAAGAGCTAGAGAAAATTCCTGCGGATATAAGAAAGCGAATGTATCCGCAGGATGTGGATGGAACGTACTTTATGGCAAATCAAGTCCCTCATACTGCATATATTGGTGAAATTGTTGCGGCTTATGTGATAAAATAAAAGAAAGTTATCACTCTATTTTAGAAGAGATATACGAAAGCCGGGTTTGTAAAGCCCGGCTTTCGTGCGTTTTATTTGTTTTAGCGAAACGAGAACCTCCGGTAGTGCCGGGGGTCTGACTCTTTGTTTTGCCGCGCGGCGGCAGTGTGGAAAATGTTTTGTGTCTTTTTCTATGGGGAAGCTTTTGCGGCCGCAACAGGAGGCTTATGGCTTTGACACCTCCTCCATGCTCTTCACATCAGAAATATAAGGCGCCAGAGGGCTGTTTTTAATTTCCTTTTGTAAAGTTTTTTCGTTGGAGAACACCAGATTGCCGCTGGAGGACAAAGGAAGCAGAAAGCTTCCGGCATCCATAGTGGAAACCGGGTCATCTATCATGACGACCAAAGGGTTTTCCGCCACAACGGCAGGCGCCAGCTGCCCCACCATAAAGGGAAAAGAGAGCAGGCCGCTGCCGCTGTATTCATAAAACCGTATGCCGTCGGGCTGAACAGAGCCATCTTTTGTGAAAAGAGGCATCTGTACGGCAAGAAACGCCTGCATTCCTGCGGGAAGCGACCCATATTCCAGCTCTTGCAGTTCAGAGCTGCTGCAAAAGCGTTCAGCCCATGCGGAGTTTATGAAAACAAGATGGTCATAGCCGGAGAGTTCCTCCTTTGTAATCTCGATAGAGCTGTCTGCAACAAAAGAAAGCAGAATATCTTCGCGCACAGCGCCCAAAAGCTGTTCCCCTGCTTCGCTGAGGGCATCATTTTCACAGACAGAGTCAATGTCAAGATATCTCAGCTCGACAACACCGGAAAGGTCATACGCTGATGCCGGTTCTTTTCTGCATGCGGCAAGCGTCAGCACTGTACATAAGATAAGCAGCGGTACTATGATGTGTTTTTTCATACAGAACACCTCTTCTGTTATTTCTTATTTTTTCGGCCTTGATGCATCGCCCAAAACGAGGCTGCCGCGCTGACCAGCACAAACCCCCATACGGCGCAAAGCGCGGCTGCACTGGCATGCCGGCCGAATATTATCTGAAGGTCTGCCGACAGAAGCATCAGCGGGATAACTGTGAGCCATGCAAGGGTGAGCACAAGATAGCTTCTGACGCGGGCGCACAAAATGCCGCACAGCACAAAATAGATGCCCAGAAGGCCGGGGATATCCAGCAAAAGAATACCCACCGCACAACACAGCAGCCCGGCTCCCAGCAGGAGGCCCCAGCCGGTGGTGCGCGCACAGGCTTTGCCGGATGGGTTTTGGCTGCCGGGCGGCGGAGAAGAATTTTCCGCCGCCTGAGAGCATGGCTGCGAGGAGGCGCCCTTTATCAGCTCGTCAAGACTGATTTGAAATAATTCGCTCAGCGCCACCAGCTTATCCAGTTCGGGAATACTGGCGTCTGTCTCCCATTTGGAGACAGATTGGCGCGAGACATCCATTTTTTCGGCCAATTCCCCCTGCGAAAGCCCCTGCTTTATGCGCAAAGCGGCAAGCCTTTCCCCTAAAGACATAATATCACCTTCTTTCTGCGGCTTCGATTATACTATGCCCGCCTGCCCCTGTCGACCAAGCGGCAGGCGATTTCTGGCAACCAGCGGTTGCTTTTTATGAAAAGAGGGTGCGGGGATATACGGCCCGCCTGAAATTGCTTTGAAAAATGTGGCACAGGCGCCTTGCAAAAGCGGCCGGGCCTTACATTGAAAGGAAAAGCACGGCAGGCAAAAGAAGAGCAGATAAAAGCGTTTTTACGGCCCAAGCGCTTGAAGCACGGGGAAGGGCAGAACCGGGCCGCCGCCGTTGGCCGGTATGCAGAACGCTCGGCCCCGGCAGCATGCCGGATGATGAGCAGAAGCCCGGCCCGGATGGAATGAAAGAGGCCGCGGCGGATGTATCTGCCCTTCTGCGATATACCGCAAGAGGGGCGGGCGCGTGAAAAGAGCTTTCAGGCAACGGCGGCATGCAGGGGGTGAGGCCGATTTTCTTCAATATGCCGTTTTGCAGCCCATTTTGGCAGAAAGCTGGTTTTTCCGGCGCGTTTCCGTTATAATGGAAAGGGAATAGCAGAAATGGGGCAAAGAGATGAAAAACAGCAAGTGGAAGCTGACACAGCGGGTGGCCTCCAACATCATTGTGGTGTTTGCCGGGGTGGCGTTTTTTCTGGCGCTTTCTAATTTTGACGCAGTAAAAGAGCAGCTTGCGTCCTGGATGCGCATTATTGCGCCTTTTATCTGGGGCCTGGCCCTGGCTTATCTTCTGGATGGGCCTGTGCGCTTTTTTGAAAAGAAATTTCACGGGCACCGCGGGTTTGCCATTGTGCTTGCCTGTGTGCTGGCTGTGATTGTCGTCTCATTTCTTATCGGCATGGTGGTGCCGCAGGTGGTGGAAAGTCTGATGATGCTTTTGAACCGCGTGCCGGAATATATGGAGAACCTGAACCGCTTCATACAGGAATCGAATATTGACTTGGATGGGGCGGAAGAGCTGATCGGCTCTTATCAGGAGCTGCTCACGCGCATCACCAGCCTTGTCAGCGCCATGCTGCCCAAAGTGGTGGGCTACGGCATGGCCATCGGCAGCGGCCTTGTCAGCGCCATTACTGCGGTGATATCTTCCGTTTACATGCTGATGAGCAAGGACAAGCTGCTGCGCCAACTGAAAAAAGTGGTGCTGGCGGTGTTTCCGCTGCCCCGGGCGCGGCGTGTGCTGGAGGAGTGCCATCATGCAAACCAGGTGTTCAGCGGCTTTATCAACGGCAAGCTGATTGACAGCACCATCATCGGCATCATCTGCTTTGTGGGAATGTCCCTGTTCCGCATGCCGTTTGCGGTGCTTATCAGCGTGATTGTGGGTGTCACGAACATCATCCCGTTCTTTGGCCCGTTTATTGGGGCTATCCCCAGCATTCTAATCCTGCTCATCATCAACCCGTGGGACGCGCTGGGCTTTGCCGTGTTTGTGCTGGCGCTGCAGCAGTTTGACGGGAATATCCTTGGGCCTAAGATACTGGGCGACTCCACGGGCCTTTCCGCCTTCTGGGTGCTGGTGGCTATCATTGTGGGCGGCGGCCTGTTCGGCTTTGTGGGCATGGTGGTGGGCGTGCCCGCGTTTGCAGTGCTGTATTCCCTCACCAGCGATATTCTGGCCCGGCGGCTGGCGGAAAAGGGCATTGATGCCGAGGGCAGGCCTGTGAAGAAGGAGCCTGCGCCGCCGGAGGCGGAGAAATAAAGCGGAAAAGCAGCGCGCTGAGGGCTGAAATTGTGCAAAAATACCGGCGGCAGGCAAGCCGGGGCGGCCTTCAGGCCGCAGCCGCTGTTTCAGGGAAGCCGGAGATGAAAAAGCTGATATTGGGGCTCGCATGGCAGGCGATGGGCTTTTTGGGCGCAATGATAATTTTATGTGCGGCGGCGCCGCATGCATGGGACTATAACGGCATTACGGGCCTTCTGGGAAGCCTGCTGGGCCTGGAGCTCATGCTTCCGCTTGTCTTCTGCGCGGCACTTTTTGGAGTTGGCGCCTTTTTCTGCTATAAAGGCATGCAGGAAAAATAGCTTGCATGAGCAGGCAAAGAAAGCGCTGGAAGCCCTTTGAAAAATGACAGAGCTTCAAAAACTGAGGAGGGCCTCCGGCGCCTTTGCCGCTGCCCGGCAGAGCAGAGGCGCACCTCAGCAGAAAAGGCAAATGGGCGGCCGCCGGGAAATGCTTGACAAACCGGCGGCCTGCCGCTATAATATAGCTTGCATTTGAAATATTCCTCCTTAGCTCAGTCGGTAGAGCATGCGGCTGTTAACCGCAGGGTCGTTGGTTCGAGCCCAACAGGGGGAGCCAAAAAAGAGCACCGGTTTTTTACCGGTGCTCTTTTCATATTTCCGGGCGGGCCTGCGGGGCCTGGCGCCTGCGCGCCTTTACCAGCAGCATCATGGGGCGGCGCAGCTCGTCCCGCATGCCGGGCATGTCCAGCATGGCCTCGGGCGGCGCGGGCTCCCGCACGCTGCACACGTCAAAGCCGTTCTCCCACAGCGCCTGCAAATAAGTGGTGAGGGTGCGGTGGTATTTTGTCACCCTTTCCCCAAGAAACACGGCCGTGCGCGGCCCTTCTTCATAATAATGGTCTACCGGGAAATGCAGGATGCGGCCGTCCTCGCCGTACACCCACTGCTGCGAACCCTCTGCGGTGAACACGGGGTGCTCGGTGCTGAACACAAGCCAGCCGCCGGGGCACAGCCAGCGCGAGATATTCCGCACCAGGCCGGGCCAATCCTGCACATAGTGAAAGGCAAGGGAGGACAGCACAATATCAAAGCTGCCGGCGGGAAAGCAGGCGTCCTCTATGGCGCAGCAGCGGTAGTCAATGGCGCGCGGGCCGCACTTTTCCCGCGCCACGGCCAGCATCCTTTCCGAGATGTCCAGCCCCAGCACACTGGCGGCGCCGTGGTCTGCCGCGTACATGCAGTGCCAGCCGTACCCGCACCCCAGGTCCAGCACGCGGCGGCCCTCAAACGGCGGCAGCATGGGCTGCAGCGCGGGCCATTCGCCCGCGCCCGCAAGGCCAAGCTGAGAGCGCGCCATCCGGCTGTATTTTTCAAAAAATACGGGGTTGTCGTAAGCGTTTTCTTTCATGCGGTATGTCTCTTATGCATTTTTTTGCGGCGCCGGGCCGAGGGCGCGGCGGATGAGCTTTTCTGCGGACGCGCGCAGGGCGGCCTCGTCCTGCGCGGGGTATTCGTGCCGGCAGGCAACGAACCCCACCAAAATGCCTTTCAGCGCCATAATGGCCTCACAGGGAGAGCAGGGGCCCAAAACACCCTCGGCCTGCCCCTTCTGGGCGGCGCAAAGCAGGACGCCGTCCAGCCGCCTGCCCTGGCACGCATGGCCCGTGCCCGCGCAAAGCTCCCGCGCGCTGTGCCCGGTGCGCAGGTAAAGCTGCATGGCCTCCAGCACGGCCTTTTGAAGCACCAGCATTTCGCTGGCAGCGGAAAAGAGCGCGTCCGCCGCCTGCGAAAAAGACGCAGCGCCGGCAACGGAATGGGACAGGGCGTCCAGCCTGCTGTCCATATAGGAAAGGAACGCCTGGGCCAGCAGCTCCTCCCGGCAGGAAAAATATTCATATACAGTGCCCTTGCCCACCCCGGCGGCCTGGGCCAGCTGCTGCACCGTCATGGAGGAAAGTGCCTGCCCCTGCCTCCACAGCTGTACAGCGGCGTCCAGCAGACAGTGCCTTTTTCCGGTATGGTTTTCCGTCATGGCGCCTCAGCCCTCCCCTTGTGCCGCAGGGGCCTCACCGTCCGCCGCCGCGCCCGCAGTGCCCGGGGCTTCGTCCACATCGGCCTGCTTCATGGCTTTGCGGCAGAAGATGTCGTACAGCACCGGCACCACCACCAGCGTGAGCAGGGTGGCATAGGTGAGGCCGCCGATGGTGACGATGGCCATGGGCTGCGTCATCTCGGCGCCCTGGCCCACGGCCATTGCCATGGTGGACATGGCGAGAATGGTGGTGAGGGCCGTCATCAGAACAGGGCGGATGCGCGTGCGCCCTGTGCGCACAATAGCCTCAAAGCGGGGCATGCCCTCCAGCCGCAGCTGGTTGATGGTGTCTACAAACACGATGCCATTGTTCACCACCACGCCCGCCAGCACCAGGAAGCCCAGCATGGCAATGATGGAGAGCTCTTTGCCGGTGATAAGCAGCGCCAGCAGGCCGCCGGTAAAGGCCAGCGGAATGGTGAACATGACGATGAACGGGGAAAGCAGGCTTTGGAACTGCGCCACCATGATGAGATAGATAAAGACAACGGCGAGCAGAAGCATTTTTACAAGGTCCAGCATGGCGCTGTTGATGCTTTCGTTCTCGCCCTCCAGCGTGATGGTACAGCCGGCCGGCGGCGTATAACCGTCCAGCTTCTGCTGCACGTCACGGCTTACAAGGCCGATATTGTGCGCGTCGTCTACGCCTGCGGTGACACTCATTGTGCGCTGGCCGTTTTCACGGCGGATGCTGGGCACGCTGTCCGCCTCGGACAGCGCGGCAATATCGCCCAGGCGCACCGTCTGTGTCTCGCCCTCGGCGTTGGTGGCGTCAAAGGTGTAATTCATCAGGTTGTCGCGCGTCACCCTGCCTGCGCTGCCGCGCAGCACGACAACGGGGATGCTGTCGGCCCCCACGGTAAGCGTGGTAGAGGTGGTCTCGTTCGCCACGGCCTGCGCCAGCTCCGCATAAATTTGTGCGGTGGTGAGGTTATACCGCATGGCCGCCGCCTTGTCTACCGTGATGCGCACCTCCGGCGTGCCGGTGGTGGCTGCCTCGGAAATATCCGTCACGCCTTCTGTCTCGCGCAAAATGCCGCGCAGCGCCCCGGCGGCCTCGTTCATGGCGTCCAGGTCCTGCCCGCGCACCACAAGCTCCAGGCCGGAGCCGCCCAGCATGGACATATCCATGGTGGATTCCTCCACGCTCAGGTCTGCCCCCAGCTCTTCTGCCGCGGCCAGGGCTGCCTGCTTGACATCGCTGTTTTTCACCGAGCCGTCCTCTTTCAGAAGCAGATAAAAGCTGATGGTGTGCGCAGTGGAGGAAGAGGTGCTGCCCGTCATGCCGCCGCCGTCCATGGCGCCCACGGTCTCTACGCCGTCGATGGCGCACAGGGCCTCCATCACATCATCAGCCATGGCATAGGTCTCGGCGGTGTTGGCCTCCCTGGGCATCGTCAGCGTGGCAGACATCTGCGGGCTGTTCATGCTGGGAATAAAGCCGGTGCCCATGGTGGGCACCATGGCGCAGGCAAACACCAGCAGCGCAAGCGCGCCGCCCAGCACGGGCAGGCGGTGGCGCAGGCTCCAGCGCAGGGCCTTTTCATACCAGTTCACAAATTTTTCAAACCAGCGCGATTCCTTCTGCTTTGCGCTGCGCAGGGCGGTGGCGCCCATGGCAGGCACCAGCGTCAGCGCCACGGCCAGCGAGGCCAGCAGGGAATAAGCGATGGTGAGGCCCATGTCAGTGAACAGCTCGCGCGAGAGCCCCTGCGTGAACACAATGGGCAGAAACACGCAGATGGTGGTGAGTGTAGAGGCGAAAATGGCCCCGGCCACCTGGTTTGCCCCCAGCACGGCGGCCCTGGCCGCCGGCACGCCCTCGCTGCGCAGGCGGTAGATGTTTTCGATGACGACGATGCTGTTATCCACCAGCATGCCTACGCCCAGCGCCAGGCCGGACAGCGAGATAAGGTTCAGCGTCACGCCGGAGAAATACATCAGCGTCACGGCGCACAGAAGGCTGAAGGGGATGCTGCACGCCACGATGAGCGTGGGCCGCGCGTCCCTCAAAAAGAGGATGAGCACCAGAATGGCCAGCGCGCCGCCCCACAGAAGGTTCGACATCACGCTGTCCACCACCATGGCGATATAATCGCCCTGGTCCATCAGCGGGGTGATGTGCAGGCCCTCATATTCCGCCTGCAGCGCGGCGATTTCATCGTTCAGCGCCTCGGACACGGTGGAGGTAGAGGCGGTGCTCTGCTTCTGGAACATCAGCACCACGGCGTCATTGCCGTTCACGCGGGCATAGCTTTCGCCGGCGTTGTCCGTCAGGGCCACAGTGGCCACATCGCCCACGCGCACATCGCCGATATCGCCTGCATCCAGGTGCATCAGCACCAGGTTTTCCACATCCTCCACGCTGCCCAGCGCATCCCCCACCTTCACAAGCTGGCCGTCGGCGCCGTTGTCTACATAGCCTGCGGGCATCTCGAAGTTCTGCGCCGCCAGAAGGCTGGAGAGCACCTCCGGCGTCAGCATGCCGGAGAGGTCCGCCCTTTCATAGGCGGCATCGCGGGCCTCTTCAAACTGCTGCTGGGCGCTGTCAAGCTGCTGGCGGGCCTGCTCCAGCTGGGCCTCGGTGTTTTGAAGGGTGACCTCGCCCTTCGTCATCTCGTTCACAGCCGTCATTTTGCCGCTTTCCAGCTGGGCATACGCGTCCTGCGCCTTTTTCAGCGCCTCCTCCAGCTGGGGCTTCATGCCGCTGATAACGGCAAGACGGGTGGATATATTGTTCAGCTCTGCGTCTATCTCGTCAAGGCGCCCGGCCTCCACCTTGCCCGCGGCATCCTTCAGGGCCTGCAGGCACTCCTGCGTGACGTCGGCAAATTGCCCGTCGGTGGGCAATTCGGCGATATCTTCTTTGAATTTGGCGAACTCTTCGGCGCTCATGGCGAGCAGGGCGTCCACAGAACTACCCATTCCCTTCAGGGCGGCGTCCAGGGCGTCATACCCGTTTTTTGCCTGCTGCAGCCCGGCCTTTTCAGCCTCGAACGCCTTCTGGTTCGCGGTGAGCGTCGTCTCCTCGCTGAGAATGGCAGAGAGCTGGGCGCTGGCGGTGTCCACCTGTGCGCTGGCCGAGGCAAGCTGCGAGAGGCCGCTGTCCTTCTGCGCCTGCAGGGCGGCCTTGCCCTCGTCCAGCTTCTGCTGGCCCTCGTTCACCTGCGCGCGCCCGTTGGCAAGCTCGCGCTGGGCGTCTGCCAGCGTCTCGTCCACGCTGGCCAGCACGCGGCTGTTCAGCGCATCTATTTTTTCCTTGTCCATCGTCACAGACACCTGCTGCTCTACAAGGCCCGTCTCGCTCACGCTGGCCACGCCGTCCAGCCGTTCGAAGGCGGGCGTGACGGTGCCGGAGACAAGGCTTGACACTTCGCGCACGTCCTTGCCGTCCATATCGACGCTGGCCACCATCACGGGCAGCATGTCCGGGCTCATGGTCAGGAACATCGGCGCGCCCACGGCGTCGTCCAGCTGGCCGGACACAAGGTCCACATTGCCGGAGAGCTCGATGGTGGCGGAATCCATATTCGTGCCCTGCTCGAACTCCAGAATAATCATGCTGGAATTCTCGCTGGACACACTGGAGATATTTTTTACGCCGCTTGTGGTGCCCAGCACGCTTTCCAGCGGGCGCGTCACCGAGGCCTCCACCTTTTCCGGGCTGGCGCCCGGATATGTAGTGACTACAATGATGTACGGCAGCTCCAAACTGGGAAGCAGGTCTGTCGTCATGCCCAGAAAGGACACCACGCCCAGCACCAGCACCAGCACCACTGCCACCAGCACGGTATATGGTTTTTTTACACTGTAACGAGATAGCATACATACCCTCCGGCCTGTGCGGCTGCACAGAAAACTCAAAAGACTGACCGACCAGTCGGTCGGCTTTCATTATACAGGATTTCCCGCAGAAAAACCACTGGATAAGCGCGGCGTCATTTGTGAAATTTTCAAAGCTATCAAGCCGGCTTTGTGCAAAACAGAAAATTTCCGCCCGGCCCTGCACTGGGCGGGCAGAGGGCCCCGGCCGGAGGCAGGGCCATTTTTTACCCCCGCCCGGCCCGAAGCGGCAGCAGGCAGGGAAGAGAAGGCCCCGGAGATACGTTCTCCGGGGCTTTTTTGCTCTGTGCTTCTCGGTGCTTTTATGGGGTTTACAGTGTTTTCCACAATCCTCAAAACAAAAAGCCGCACCATTGAGCCGCTTTGGCTGCATGGTGCGGTTTTTTACTGGTAGGGCCTCCGGGACTCGAACCCGGGACCAACGGCTTATAAGGCCGCTGCTCTGACCGACTGAGCTAAGGCCCCGCATGCTTCCGCCGCTTTGCGGGGAAAAGCGGCAACTCCTATTATACTCAACTTTTTCGCATTTGAAAAGCCCTGTGTGAAAAAAGCTGTGTGCAAAAGGGCACACTTTTTTGCCCCGGCGCGCCAAAGGCGGCGGTTTTGCATGCGCTTTGCGCCCGGGCTTGACATTGGGTGTGGAAAAGGCTATACTGATACAGGCTTATTAAAATAACTTTAATAATAGAGAGGCGAAAAAGGATGCAGGCACACAAGCCGCAGCACACGGGTGCAGCCGCACTGGTTTTGCGGGCGCTGAAGGCCATGGGCTGCGCTACCAAGCAGCAGCTGGCGCAGGCCACCGGCCTCAGCGTGATGGCTGCAGGCACCGCGGTGGAGCATCTGCTGGAAAAGGGGCGTGTTCTGGCGCAGGGGCGCGCGGCGGCCACGGGCGGGCGCCCTGCCGCAGAGTACGCATACAATGCGGATTATGCGCACGCACTGATTTTGTGCGCCTTTGAAGAAAACGGGCGCGACAGCCTGCACCTGCGCACAGTAGACCTGATGGGAAGCTGCGTGCGCCGTACAGCGCGCCTGCTGGAGCAGGCCCGGCTGGAGAGCTTTGTGCCGGATATTGAGGCGGCGCTGGCCCGGGATGGAAAAATAGCGGCCGTGGGGTTTGGCCTGCCGGGCACACAGCGGCTGGGGCGGCTGGAGACAAGCGACTACAAGGGCCTGCTGGGCACACAGTTTGCGGGCTATTATGCGGCGCGCTTTTCCATGCCTGTGGTGCTGGAAAACGATGTGAACGCCGCCGCCCTGGGCTACTGCACGCTGCGCGGCAAAACGGATGCGACGCTGTGCTATTTATACTTTCCGCGCCGCTACGGCCCGGGCGCCGGCTTTGTGCTGCAGGGCAGGCCGTTTTGCGGTGCCGGCGGCTTTGCCGGCGAGATAGGCCGCCTTCCGCTGGGCACAGACTGGAAAAGGCTTTCCTGGGGCGCCTTTTCGCCCGTCTGCCGCGCCGTGGCAATGTGCGCCGGGGCGGCTGCCGCCTTTCTGGACCCGGAGGAGATTGTGCTGTGCGGCGAAATGCTGAACGGCACGCATCTTGCCCAGGTGCGCCGCCAGTGCGCGGCCATGCTGGCGGGCCCGCTGCCGCAGTTTACGCTGGCGAAGGATTTTCTGGAGGATTACACGGCCGGGGTGGCTGGCCGGGCGCTGGAGGCGCTGGAGCTTGCGCTGGAAGCGCAGTTATAAGGGGGAGCTTTTTATGGCAACACTGTTTCTTGCAATGATATACAGCGCGTTCGTCAGCCTTGGCCTGCCGGATTCCCTGCTGGGGGCGGCCTGGCCGGAGATGGTGGGCGGCTTTGCCGTGCCGGTGGAAAGCGCGGGCACAGCGGCCATGATAACCAGCCTGTGCACGGTTATCTCCAGCCTGTTTACCAACCGCCTGGTGGCAAGGCTGGGCACGGGGCGCACCACGCTGTTCAGCGTGGCGTTCACTGCGGCTGCCCTCACGGGCATCGCCTTCACGCCCTCTTTTATCTGGCTGTGCGTGCTGGCCGTCCCGCTGGGGCTTGGGGCGGGCGCGGTGGATGCGGCGCTGAACAACTTTGTGGCTCTGCACTATGCGGCGCGCCATATGAGCTGGCTGCACTGCTGCTGGGGCCTTGGGGCCACGCTGGGGCCTGTTATCCTCTCGGTGTTTCTGGGCAGGCAGGGCGGCTGGCGCTTTGGCTACGGCGCAGTGGCTGCGCTGCAGTGGTGCCTGGTGCTGGCGCTGGCGGCTACCCTCCGGCTGTGGGGCCGCTATGAGCCGCAACAGGCCTCCGGCGGCCAGGCGGGGGCGCTGCCCAAAAGCCAGCTTTCGCTTATTGCCACGGCCCGCCAGCCGGGCGTATGGGCGGCCATGCTCAGCTATTTCTGCTACTGCTCGGTAGAAAACACCACGCTTTTGTGGGGGGCCAGCTACTTTGTCACGGCCCGCGGCTTTTCCACTGTGGCCGCGGCGCAGGCGGCGTCGCTGTTCGTGCTGGGCATCACCATAGGGCGGTTTTTGTGCGGGTTCGCCTCTGCCCGGCTGTCCTCTTCGGCGCTCATCCTGGGGGGCGGTGCCCTTGCGGCCCTGGGGGCCGCGGGCATGGGCCTTCTTCCCGCGGCGTTCGGCCCGGCGGCGCTTTGTGTGGTGGGCTTGGGCTTTGCGCCCGCTTACCCCTGCATGATGCACGAGACGCCGCACCGCTTCGGCGCGGCGCGCTCGCAGGGCGTTATCAGCCTGCAGATGGCCTCGGCCTATGTGGGCAACGTGTGCATGCCGCCTCTGTTCGGCCTGCTGGCCGCGCGCGTGGGCATATGGCTTCTGCCGGTGTTCCTTGTGTGCGGCATAGCTGGCTATGCCGCATGCACGGCGCACCTTACCCGCTGGGTGCGCACCCGTGCGCAGGCACCGCAGTGAGGCATGGGGTTGTCCATCTGGCTCCGCGGAAAAGGCGGGCACTATTGTGAAGGAAAGGCCTCCGGGCCCGGCTTAAAGCCGGGCCCGGAGCTTGCTTTTGTAAGGAATATATTTTCTCTGTCCCCCATATAGTGGCAAGTGACGGAAGAGGGGAAGGCCTCATATAGTGATAGAAAAGAAAACGCGGCAGACGCCTTTTTATGAAGGAGAGATAGAGATGGAACAGGTTTTGAAGCGTATCATGAATCTGCTGTGTGTAAAAAGCATTGTGACGATTGCCCTGACGGTTGTTTTTGCATATCTGGCGGCTACGGGCCGGCTTTCTTCACACGATTTTCTTACCGTATTTTCAGTTGTCATCGCGTTCTATTTCGGAACGCAGAACGAACAGACACATGGGAAAGAAGAGGAAGGGCGGAAGGGATGAACCGGACGCCCTGCCACTGATTTCAAAATAGAATGACAGCGTACAGGAGGCTTGGATATGAGTTGCTATGGATATGACCCGTGCAGGCCGTATGAGAGCGATGTGGCGGAGGAACGGATGATCCCCGGTCCACAGGGCGTGCCCGGCCCGCAGGGGCCCCAGGGGCAGCGTGGTGAGCGCGGCCCGCAGGGCCCGCGCGGAGAAAAGGGAGATATGGGCTGCCCCGGCCCGGTGGGGCCCAGGGGCATGATGGGCCCGCAGGGGCCCCGCGGCCCGCAGGGTGTGCGCGGCGATATCGGCCCGAAGGGCGACCCCGGCATGATGGGCCCGCAGGGCCCGCGCGGCATTCAGGGGCCTATGGGCCTGCAGGGAGACCGCGGGCCGGTGGGCCCCAAAGGCGACCGCGGACCGATGGGCCCGGCAGGGCCGAAGGGCGACAAGGGAGACCCCGGCGACCGCGGCCCGGCAGGCGAACAGGGAATGATAGGCGAACAGGGGCCTGCCGGAGAAGTTGGGCCGCAGGGCCCGCAGGGTGAAAGAGGCTGCCCCGGCCCGCAGGGCGAGCAGGGGCCGAAGGGCGACACAGGCCCGCAGGGTGAGCAGGGCCCGAAGGGCGACACAGGCCCGCAGGGTGAGCAGGGGCCGAAAGGCGACACGGGCCCGCAGGGCGAGCAG
>JBKYIE010000025.1:0-17859 GCA_047030735.1 Ruthenibacterium sp. | reverse complement strand
GGGCGCGGGGCGTTATGTCCCCCTCGGACGCTGCGTATGCCGCAAAGCGCCGCCCGGCGGGGCCGGCTTTTTGTCGCAGGCGCCTCCCGCGGCCCCGGCAGGGGAGGGGCGGCCCTTCCCCTTATGGCAGCATGCGCCCGCCGCCGTTCAGCGCGCGCATGCATAAAGCGGCCCCGTGTTCCGGTGGAACACGGGGCCGCTTTTGCAATGGCCTTTCAGAAATATTTTTCCGCCGCGGCCTGCATGGCGGCCCATTGGGCCTCCATGTCCGCCACCAGTTTGAACTGGGTGCGGCAGCGGTCCAGGTTCTGGCCCTCGCGGTGCGTTTTGAAGTAGTGGTCGCCCTCCAGATAATCGGTGAGGAAGCGCATGCCGCATTCCAGCGTCATCAGCTTGGCACCCCAGGGCAGGCACTGCTTTTCCATGGGCGTCAGCGCGCCGCCCGCCGTCTCCAGAAAGCCCTTGGCGTAAATTTCGTACAGCGAGATATCGAAGTTTACCTTCGAAAGGTCTTTTTCATCCTCGGAGCTGTGGTTGGCGCCGAAGCGGATGGAATCGCCGAAGTCGTTCAGCGAGAGGCCGGGCATCACGGTGTCCAGGTCGATGACGCACACGCCCTTTCCGGTGACCCTGTCCAGCAGGACGTTGTTCAGCTTGGTGTCGTTGTGCGTCACGCGCAGCGGCAGCTCGCCCTTTTCCAGCAAATCCATCAGGTATGCGCAGTCCGCCTTGCGGGCCATCACGAATTCCGCCTCCGGCTGCACGTCTTTGGCGCGGCTGCACACGTCGGCGGCCAGCGCCTTTTCAAAGTTGGCAAGGCGCTGGCGCGTGTCGTGGAATTTGGCGATGGTCTCGTGCAGCGTGGCGGCAGGGTAGCCCGCCAGAAGCTGCTGGAAGCGGCCGAAGGCGCGCGCGCTTTCATAAAACTGGGCGGGCTGCTGCGCTGCAGGCATACAGTGCCTCAACGAGGGTAGGCGCGCCATGCGCCGCCCTCGCTGTCGGTGAAATATGTGCCGCCCGCGCGGAGTGCAGGCACCGTCATGGCCTCGCGCGGGGTCGCCGCCGCTTTTTCAACGGCGGCGCGCAGGTAGTCCGTGCGCTCACATGTTCTCCATCAGGCCTTCGGGTCTGTGAAGGTGCCGGTGATGCGCTGCCGTGAAGCCCGCATCGCCCTGCGGCGTCTGCATACGCGCAGAAGGTGTCGTTGATATGCCCCTGGCCGTAGCGCGACGCCCGCTGTCTGGCCGCCGAAATCAGGCGGCCAGCGCCTCAGGCAGGGTATGCTCCAGGCTGTTTTATGCTCACACCTCCCACAGGTTTCGGGTACAGGCGGCCGCCGTCTTTTCGGCAATGGCGGCCACTACCGCAGGCTTGTCATCCTTATACGTCGCCGTACCACTTGTCGGCGCTGTGCAGCACCGCCACGCGGGCCCTGCCCTCGCCCACAACTGGCTCACCACGCTGGGCAGGAAGTATTCGCCCTTCAGCGGGTTCGTCTTCAGCGCATCGTCAGAAAGGCGGCAAAGCGCGCCTCCGCCTCGGGCAAAGCTGTGCGTGAAGCCCACATGTTCATCGAGACGATGGTGCTGCCCGGCAGCTCGTGCCAGGTAGCGCCGCCGTCCTCGGTATAGCGCGCGCCCGCGGCGTCTTTCAATGTGCGTGCGCTCGGTGACGCTGGCAAGGTAGCCGCCCGCATCTGTTTCGCATACGCCGCGCGCCACATGGCCGTTTTCCGTCACGGTGTTCTCAGCTTATAGCCCACCATGGCATATTCATACGCCGTCCTTGTCGGGTGGGCCGTGAGGTAGTCGTATACGCAGGCCTCCGGGCCGTAGTCGTCCTGCATTGATGACGGGCGGCCCGTCTATCACCGGCGCCGCCAGAATGGCATGGCTGGTGCCCCGGCTTTTCGCGCCCGGCGGGCACGGTGTAGCCTTCGGGCAGGTCGTCCAGCTGCTGGTAGGCATAGCGCACGTCCATCACCTTCGAAAGCCGGTCTCAATGGCCTGCTTGAACGAGGCTTCAATTTCGTGTGATGATGAACACCACGGTCTCAAAGCCTGCGCCGCGCGTCAAAGATGAATAATCAATGATAAGCTGGCCGTGGCCGCCCACAGTCTATCTGCTTCAGGCCGCCACCGGCTGCTATGCCGGCAGCCATTACTGCAGAACAGGTTTTCATATTGTCGTCTGGCTCCTTCTCAAATTTTCACTCTGCAAAACGGGCTCAGCCCTTATAGCCGTTCAGGTTCATGCTCTGCCATTTCCAGCTGGAGGCGCACATCTCGTCAATGCCGTATTCCGCCTGCCAGCCCAGCTCCTCGCGGGCGCGGGTGGGGTCTGCATAGCACTCGGCAATGTCGCCGGGGCGGCGCGGGTCTATCACATAGGGTATCTCCGCGCACGCCCTGGAATACGCGCGTATGCGTCCAGCACGCTGTAGCCGCGGCCGTGCCCAGGTTGCATACAAACAGCCCGCAGTTCGTTGCCAGCTTTTCAGCGCCGCCACATGGCCGCGCGCCAAATCCACCACATGAATATAGTCGCGCACGCCGGTACCGTCCGGGGTGGGGTAATCGCTGCCGAACACATGCACCTTTCCAGCTTGCCCACGGCCACCTTGGCAATATAGGGCACCAGGTTGGGGATGCCGTTCGGGTCCTGCAATCAGGCCGCTTTCGTGCGCGCCGATGGGGTTGAAATAGCGCAGCAGGGCCACGTTCATGGTGGGGTGCCTTGCGGGTAATCGGTGAGGATGCTCTCGTTCATCACGCGCGGTGGCGCCGTAGGGGTTGGTGGGCGCCTGAAATCTTCGCGGATGGGCACGCTGGCCGGGTCGCCGTATACAGTGGCGGAGGAGGAGAACACAAAGTTCTTCACGCCGTATTTTTCATGGCGTTCAACGTTCAGGGCGCTGATGAGGTTGTTCGAATAATACTCCAGCGGCTGCCACGCTTTCGCCCACGGCCTTGTAGGCCGCGAAGTGGATGACGGCCTCGATGCCAAAGTGCGTGCGGAACAACCCGTCCACCTCCGCAGCATCGCACAGGTCGATGTTCACGAAAGGCACGCTCTGCCCGGCGATGCGCTCACACGGCGCAGGGCCTCCTCGCAGGAATTGTACAGGTTGTCTGCCACCAGTATCTCATAGCCGGCTTTCATCAGCTCAATGCGGTGCGGCTGCCGATATAGCCGGCGCCGCCGCTACCAGAATAACATGCTCAACAGCTCCGCGATAAAATGGGTGTTTCCGGAATGGATGCTTTGCCAAACAAAACGCGCCGCGCCGCCGTACGCGCGGGGAGAGCTGGGGGCCCTGCGGCGGGGCCTGCGTGCAGGGCGCCTCGGGCCGCGCTGTACTACCATTGTACGGGCGCCGCGCGTTTCATAAATGGAATTTTCACACAATATTTGGTTATTGTTCGCAAAGTGAGTTCTTTTATTGCAGCATGCCCCTGTCCGCTTCAGCGGCCGCTGCAGTGCCCGGCCAGCACCTTCACGCTGGAGGCACTTCCGACGGCGTCATGCCCATCACCTTTTTGAAGTGGCGGGAATAGTGGATGGAGGTGTAGCCCAAAGGGCCGATATTTCCAGGTGGTGTACCCGCCCCTCGCGGATAAGCTCCTGCGCCTTTTCTATTTTCATGCCGCCGAAATACTCCATGGCGCCGCCGCCGTCTTTTCGCGGAACACCTTCTGAAGATAGCTGCGGCCCACAAGGTTGTCGCGGCAGATGTCGACCAGCGTCAGCTTTGCGCGAAATATTCTTCCGGGTAGCGCGCACCCTGTCCACAAATTCCTGCTGGCTGTGCGCGTATCAGGCTGGTGGGCTTTGCCGCGCTGTGCGCCGGGCCTCGCGGGTGCTGCGGCGCGCAAGGCGGCTACCAGCAGGCTTTCAGGCGCCGATCACTGCTCCGCCCCAGCGGCGCGTGCGGCGCGCGCAAACTGCTTTGTGTACCCAGGTCGTTCAGCGGAACGGAAAAGGCGCATCTGCCTCTTTGATGATGCGCGCCAGTATTCCGCTCGGCGTCGCCTATGAAATGCGCCCGGCAAAGCAGGCCATGGCGGGGCTGCGGCACACAAGCTCATCACCACAAGGTTTAGCGCCACCATACGTTGCGCGCAGGCTGTGAAACTGCCCGGCTCGTGGAATATCATCTGCCGCTTCATGGTCAGCTCACGGCTGCCCGCGTACAGCTCGCCCTTGTCCACATATAAAAATTCCCAGAAATCGTGCTGCTCGCCCTCATGCAGTGGTGCTGGCATATTCAAAATAGTGCAAACTACCTCGTCCACCTCAAACGGGCGCTTCAGCCGAAGGGCCTGGCAATCATAGCCTGTTCCTCCATGGCTGCACCGGCGCGGCCGCGCGGCGCGGGCGCGCTTGCGGTATTCTGCGGGGCTCATGCCCTCGGCCTTCCAGCTCTGCGAAAAATAGCTGGGCGAGGGAAAAGCCGATGGAATGGGCTATCTGCGAGAATAGCTGGTGTTTTCCAGCATGTGCCGCCCCTCGCGGATGCGGCGTGTGATGAGGTAGCTGATGGGCGAGATGCCGTATTCGCTGGAAGGTGTGGGAAAGATGGTATTTGTTCATGCGCCACCTCGGCCAGCGTGTCCAGCGAAAGGGGCTCGGTAAAGTACTCGTCGTATACCGGCGCGCCCGCACATTCCGATTGGCCCGGTACGTACCGGCCGGCGCCAGGCACAGCGCCGCCTGGCAGGACAGCGATAAATACATCCAGCAGGTGCTGGCACACCGCCTGCCAGCCCTGCGGCGTGTTTCTGCCAGCGCACAAGCGCAGGTAAAACGTTTCGCTGCGCTGCTGGCGGCAGTTCAGCACCGTACGGGGCGAGCGTCGCCGTAGCTGCAGTCAGCCCGTTACGCCCAGCACAATGTATTCCAGCGGGTTTGAGGAAAAGCTGGTTTCGGTGTGCTCCACGTACCGGGTTCACAATGATAAGGTCATCGCTGCCCACGGGCTGGGCGCGGTCTCGGCGGAACTCGCTATGCCACGCACACAGTAAAACAGCTCGGTGCAGGTGTGCGCATGCATGGAGGCCCTGCCAGTCCGGCCCGTACTGCGCCGGTGACGTATAAAAGCTGCGGGCCGCCGTGTGCAGCGGGCAGTGTCCAGCAGCTCGTAGCGGATATTGCTCATGGCGGGCACCTCATAAGGTATTTAGAAATCTTGCGTGCATTTAGATGGGAGAATTTCCCACCGGCCTCTTTTCCATTATAAACACCTTTGTGCGGGATACAAGCGGGCAGTATTATCTGATTTTCCCAAAACAGCAATTTGCCAAATTTATTTTATATTTTGTTGATAATATTCATAAAAATCGCCTTCTGGTGCAAACCGAATGTTCGCTGTGCACAAAAAAGCAAAGTATAAAATTGAGCGCAAGTTGATTGAAAGAAAATTTCGGGAAGGCTAGCGGACATACAGGAGCACACCCGGCGCACGCCCTGCACGGCAGCCATTGCCGCCAGGGGCGTGGAATTTTAGGAGGTAACAAGATGAAAAAGTATTGTGCACTGTGCTGGCGCTTGCCATGGCGCTGACGCTGCTTGCCGGCTGCGGCGGCGCCAGCTTCCTCTGGCAACACGGCGGCTTCCGGCTCTGCGGCGACGCTGCCGGCACCACCATCAAGGTGGCCGCTATCGGGGCGGCCTATGGCTCTGAGATGTGGCAGCAGGTTGCCGCCGCCTTCGAAGGGAGACGGGCATCAAGTGGGCTCACCACCGACAAAACCTGGAGGATGTCATCGGCCCCGGCATGAAGGCCGGCGATTACCCGACGTCATCCACCTGGCCACCGGCCGTAGGACGCCCTGACCGAGACGTTCATCAAGGACAACGCCCTGGCGGACATCACCGACGTGCTGGGCATGACGGTGCCCGGCGAGACGTCACCGTGGCCGACAAGCTGGCGGGCGGCTTTACCGAGACCTCTCCACCAACCCCTACCGACGGCAAAACGTACCTTGCCCCCATGTTCTACAGCCCCTGCGGCCTGTTCTACAACGCCGGCCTGTTTGAGGAAAAGGGCTGGGAACTGCCCACCACATGGGACGAGATGTGGGAGCTGGGCGACAAGGCCAAGGCCGAGGGCATCAGCCTGTTCACCTACCCCACCACCGGCTATTTCGATGCGTTCTTCTATGCCCTGATGTACACGGTGGGCGGCCCCGAATTCTTCGAGAAGGCCACGCACTATGAAGAGGGCATCTGGGAGACGGAAGAGGCCCAGCAGTGCTTCGACATCGTGGCGAAGCTTGCCACCTACACCGAGCCCACCACCCCGGCCCAGGCCAATGACCAGGACTTCACCAAGAACCAGCAGCTTGTGCTGGACAACAAGGCCCTGTTCATGCCCAACGGCAACTGGATCATCGGCGAGATGGCCGAGGCGCCCCGCGCTGACGGCTTCGAGTGGGGCATGATGGCCCTGCCCGCAGTGGAGGACGGCGGCGACCGTTACAGCTACACCTTCTTCGAGCAGGCCTGGGTGCCGGCCGGTGCGGCCAACCAGGACGCGGCCAAGCAGTTCCTGGCCTTCCTGTACAGCGACGTGGCCTGCGACATCTTTGCGGCTGCGGGCGCCATCCAGCCGGTGAACGGCATCGTGGATAAGCTGGAGGGTGACAACAAGGTTATCTACTCCATCTACGAGAACGGCGCGAAGGCCGCTATGGGCGCCTTTGCCGCCACCAACCCCATCGAGGGCCTCGGCACCCGTGAGGTTTGGTTCGACCCCGTGAACTCTCTGGTGTCCGGCACGATGACCGAGCAGCAGTGGATTGACGGCATCATTTCCGCCAGCGACCAAATGCGCGCCGAGCTGAAATAAGCAGAGGGCCGCGCAAAGCGCAGGCAAATTTTGAAATGCAGCAAAAATGCGGCGGCGGGCCCGGCTCACCGCCGCATTTTCCCGTAAAGGCGCCGGTGTGCCGTGTGCATGCCGCGCCTGTTCGCAAATGATTGAAAGGAGATGAGCACGTGGAAAAAGGCAAGGGCCGCAAGTGGTTCATATTTTTCTGCGCCGCCCCGGCAGTTATCCTGTTCACCATTTTTATGGTGCTTCCCACGCTGAACGTGTTCCGCATGTCTCTGTTCCGCCGCAGCGCCTATTCCCCGAACGAGGAATTTGTGGGCCTTGAAAACTTTACAAAGCTGTTTTCGGACGCGAACTTTATACGCTCTATGCAGAACACCATTCTGCTGATTGTAGCTGTCACCATTGTGACGTTCGCCTTTGCGCTGGTGTTCGCCGGCATCCTCAGCCGTGAAAAGATACGCGGCCAGAATTTCTTCCGCGTGATCTTCTATATCCCGAACATTCTTTCCGTGGTGGTGATTGCGGCCATTTTCTCGGCCATCTACGACACCAACAACGGCATGCTCAACAGCTTTCTGTCCCTGTTCTCGCCGGAGAAGGTGGCCGTGATGTGGAAGGGCGAAAATCTTGTGATGACGAGCCTTATCATTGCCATGGTATGGCAGGCCATCGGCTATTACATGGTGATGTATATGGCCTCCATGGCCAGCGTGCCCGAAAGCCTGTACGAAAGCGCCAGCCTGGACGGCGCGGGCCGCATCACGCAGTTTTTCAAGATTACCATCCCCCTTATCTGGACGAACATCCGCACTACGCTGACGTTCTTCATCATTTCCACCATCAATATGGCGTTCCTGTTCGTGAAGGCCATGACCAGCGGCGGCCCCAACGGCGCTTCCGAGGTGGCGCTTTCTTATATGTACAAGCAGGCGTACACCAACTCGTCCTACGGCTACGGCATGGCGATCGGCGCGCTTATCTTCCTGTTCTCCTTCGCGCTTTCCGCAGTGGTGAACAAGGTGACAGAGCGCGAGCCGCTTGAATTCTGACGGGGAGGCGGGGAAACATGAAAGAAAAGACATCCGCACAGGACAAGCTTTACAAAGCGTTTATCTATGTGGTGCTCGCCACGCTCGCCATCCTCATCATTGTGCCGGTGGCATGGGTGTTCATGGCTTCAATAAAAGAGAACAGCGAGTTCTACGGCAACCCATGGTCGCTGCCTGCCGGGCTGCACTGGCAGAACTTTGCCGAGGCGTGGACGCAGGCGCGCATGGGCGACTATATGCTCAGCAGCGTTGTGGTCACGGCGCTGGCACTGGCCATCCTTCTGGTGGTGGCGCTGCCCGCGGCCTATGTGCTGTCGCGCTTCAAATTCAAGGGGCGCAGGTTCCTCAACGTGTGCTTTATGGGCGGGCTGTTCATCAATGTGAACTACATTGTGGTGCCCATCTTCCTTATGCTGGTGGACGGCGACAAGTTTTTGAAAAGCATGTTCGGCACGGGCTTTCTGCTGAACAATCTGGTGGTGCTGGCACTCGTGTACGCCGCCACGGCGCTGCCCTTTACCATTTACCTTTTGTCGGGCTATTTCGCCACGCTGCCGCACGATTATGAAGAGGCCGCCTACATCGACGGCGCGGGCTACGGGCGCACCATGGTAAAAATTATTTTCCCCATGGCAAAGCCCAGCATCATCACCATTATCCTGTTCAACTTCCTCTCGTTCTGGAACGAATATATCATCGCCATGACGCTGCTGACGGACCCCAACGGCACGCGCACGCTGCCCGTGGGGCTGATGAACCTCACGCAGGCGCAGCAGTCGGCCGCACAGTACGGCAGGCTGTATGCGGGCCTTGTGCTGGTGATGCTGCCCACGCTCATTTTGTATATCTGCGTGCAGAAAAAGCTCACGCAGGGCATGACGCTTGGCGGGCTGAAAGGGTAAGGTGAAACGTATGAAATTCTGGCAGGAACACATGCAGCTTCGCACGGCGCTGATGGCCGTGCTGTTTGCAGCCGGGCTTGCGCTTGTCATCCTCGGCTGGCGCATCACCGGCAGCATGACGGGCCTCGGCCTTATGCTGGCGGGCCTGGCGCTTCTTCTGGCGGCGCTCTACCTTTACAACAAGCCGTTTTCGGACGCAAAGAAAAAATCCAAATAAAGGGAGAACACCTCTATGACCGAACCGAACAGGGGCCGCGTCACCATCCCCACCGATATGGACGTGGTGCCCGAAACGCTGAAAATACTGGATTACTGGGGCGCGGACGCCATCCGTGACTGCGACGGCACGGAATTTCCCGAAGCACTGAAGGACACCGGCGCCAAAATCTATTCCACCTATTACACCACCCGCAAGGACAACGCCTGGGCCAAGGCCAACCCGGATGAGGTGCAGCAGTGCTATATCATGACGGGCTTTCACACCGCCGTGGGCGGTACGCTTTCCATCCCGCTGATGCAGGGCGTTTCTGATGAGCTGATGCAGGTAAACACCCGCGACGACATCAAGCGATGGTGGGAGGTGATGGACCGCACCGCGGGCGAGCCCCTGGCCCCCGGCGAATGGGACTATGACGAGGCCGCAGGCTGTGTGGTGGTGCGCGGCGCAAAGCTGTACCACGATTACACCGTCAGCTTCCTTGCCTACCTCATCTGGGACCCCGTGCACATGTACAACGCGGTGACCAACGGCTGGACGAACTTCGAGCACCAGATCACCTTCGACGTGCGCCAGCCCAAAACGCACAGGTTCACCATGCAGCGCCTGCGCGAATTCATTGCCGGGCACCCGTATGTGAACGTCATCCGCTATACCACGTTCTTCCACCAGTTCACACTGGTGTTCGACGAGATGAAGCGCGAAAAATATGTGGACTGGTACGGCTATTCGGCCTCGGTGAGCCCGTATATCCTCGAGCAGTTCGAGCGCGAGGCGGGCTACCGCTTCCGCCCCGAGTTCATCATCGACCAGGGCTACTACAACAACCAGTACCGTGTGCCCGGCAAAGAATTCAAGGACTTCATGGCCTTCCAGCGCCGCGAGGTGGCAAAGCTGGCCAAAGAGATGGTGGACATCACCCACGAGCTTGGCAAAGAGGCCATGATGTTCCTGGGCGACCACTGGATCGGCACCGAACCCTTTATGGACGAGTTCAAGACCATCGGCCTTGACGCCGTGGTGGGTAGTGTGGGCAACGGCGCCACGCTGCGCCTCATCAGCGACATTCCGGGTGTGAAATACACCGAAGGGCGCTTTCTGCCCTATTTCTTCCCCGACACCTTCCACGAGGGCGGCGACCCTGTGAAGGAGGGCAAGGAGAACTGGGTGACGGCCCGGCGCGCCATTCTGCGCAAGCCCATCGACCGTATCGGCTACGGCGGTTATCTGAAGCTGGCGCTGCAGTTTCCGGAGTTTATTGATTATATCAAGTCGGTGTGCGACGAGTTCCGCCTTCTGTATACGAACATCCGCGGCACGACACCCTACTGCATCAAGACGGTGGCCGTGCTGAACAGCTGGGGCCGTGCGCGCAGCTGGGGCTGCCACATGGTGCACCATGCGCTGTACCAGAAGCAGAATTACAGCTATGCCGGCGTTATCGAGGCGCTGGCGGGCGCGCCGTTCGACGTGCGCTTCATCAGTTTTGACGACATTGAGCGCGACGCCCATGTGCTGGACGATGTGGACGTGCTGGTGAACGTGGGCGACGCAGACACAGCCCACACCGGCGGCGCCGTGTGGGAGAACCCGGCTGTCACGGCGGCGGTGCGCGGCTTTGTGCACCGCGGCGGCGGCTTTATCGGCGTGGGCGAGCCCAGCGGCCACCAGTATCAGGGCCGCTTCCTGCAGCTTGCCGGCGTGCTGGGCGTGGAGAAGGAGACGGGCTTTACCCTGGGGTACGACAAATACAACTGGGAAGAGCACCCGCAGCACTTCATTCTGGCGGACTGCACCGGGCCTGTGGACTTCGGTGAGGGCAAAAAGAGCATCTATGCGCTGGAAGGCGCTCAGGTGCTGGTGCAGCGCGGCAAAGAGGTGCAGATGGCCGTGAACGAGTTCGGCGCGGGCCGCGCGGTGTATCTCAGCGGCCTGCCGTATTCCTTCGAGAACAGCCGCATCCTGTACCGCAGCATTTTGTGGAGCACGCACGACGAGCAGAACCTGCACAGGTGGTTCTCGTCCAACTTCAATGTGGAAGTGCACGCCTATGTGAAAAACGGCAAGTACTGTGTGGTGAACAACACCTATGAGCCGCAGCACACCACTGTTTACACGGGCAATGGCGACAGCTTTGAGCTGGATATGGCCGCCAACGAGATCCGCTGGTTTGAAATCTGAACCCGAACAGCGCCTTTTGGCGCAGGGAAGCATACAAAGGCCCCCATGGCAGCCCACACGGCCGCCGTGGGGGCTTTTCCGTCTCTGTGCGGCTGAAGCCGCGAAACACGGGCCGGGCGGCGGAGGGGTGCCCGGCCCAACCGCGCATTTTTGGCAATATATACAAGGAATGCTGCAAAGTTTTGGCAGTTGCTTAGATGAAAATCTCTTGGTGACATCTTTAATAAAAGCGGAAAATATGATAATATTTTTGTATAAGTTGCCACACGCGTTTTGCGCGTGGACGAAAAGAGGGAATAGAGTATGAACTACGCGAACGATCACATCCGAAACGTCCTTGTAGCAGGCCATGGCGGCGCAGGCAAAACAAGCCTTGTGGAGGCCATGCTGTATCTGACAAAGGCGACAGACCGCCAGGGCCGCGTGGAGGACGGCAACACGGTGTGCGATTTTGACCCGGAGGAGGCAAAGCGCCATGTGTCCCTGTCGCTGGCGGTGGCGCCGGTGGAGTACGCCAACGTCAAGCTCAACCTCATCGACGTGCCCGGCCTGTTCGATTTCGAGGCCGGCCTGTACGAGGGCATGCCCGCCGCCGAGAGCGTGATGGTGGTGGTGTCTGCGCGCAGCGGCCTTTCCGTAGGCGCGCGCAAGACATATAAGCTGGCCCTGAAGCAGAGCAAAAGCCGCATGATCTTCGTGAACAAGGTGAACGCAGAGCATGCCGATTTCTATAAAGTGTTCGAGCAGCTTAAGGCCGAGCTGGGCCCCTCCGTGTGCCCTGTGGTGGTGCCGGTAGAGCAGGCGGGCGGCCGCGTGTATCTGAACCTCATCACGCAGAAGGCTTACAGCTATACGGGCGGCGGCGTGCGCGAGGTGCCGGTGCCCAGCTACGGCCACCGCACCGAGGGCCTTCTGGAGGCCATGCGCGAGGCTGCAGCCGAGACGGACGACGCCCTGATGGAAAAGTTCTTTGAGGGCGAGCCCTTCACGGAAGAAGAGCTGACGAACGCCATCCGCACGGGCGCCAAGACGGGCGCCATTACGCCGGTGTTCTGCGGCGCAGCCACGGCGCTGGAGGCGGTAGACCTTGCCATGTGGGGCCTGCAGAAGCTGATGCCCAGCGCGGCCCGCGGGGCAGGCGCCGTGGGGACGGACGCCTCCGGCAGTGAGGTGGAAGTGCCCTGCGTGCCGGACGGCCCGCTGTGCGCCTATGTGTTCAAAACAGTGGCGGACCCGTTTGTGGGCAAGGTGAGCTATGTAAAGGTGATAAGCGGCCGCCTTGCGGCAGACACCCCGGTGGTGAACGCGCGTACGGGCGAGGCCGAGCGCCTGGGCAAGCTTGTGTACGTGCGCGGCAAGAAGCAGACGGATGCGGCCGAGATAGGCTGCGGCGACATCGGCGCCGTCACCAAGCTGCCTGCCGCGCAGACGGGCGACACGCTGTGCGCGCCCAGCCGCGTGGTAAGCCTGCCGCGCCCGGTGTTCCCGCACCCCACGCTCTCTATGGCTGTGCGCGTGAAGCAGAAGGGCGACGAGAGCAAAATCTCCGGCGCCTTGCAGCGCCTGATGGAGGAAGACCCCACCATCGGCTACGAGGTGAATTCTGAAACGGTAGAGCAGGTGCTCTCCGGCCTGGGCGAGCAGCACCTGGACGTGGTGTGCGCCAAACTGAAAAATAAGTTCGGGGTAGAGATAACCCTGGCCGACCCGCGCATCCCCTACCGCGAATCTATCCGCAAGAAATGCAAGGCGCAGGGCCGCCACAAAAAGCAGACGGGCGGCCACGGCCAGTTTGGCGATGTGTGGATTGAGTTCGAACCCACAGATGCCGGTGATTTCGTGTTTGAGGAAAAGGTGTTCGGCGGCGCTGTGCCCAAAAACTACTTCCCGGCGGTGGAAAAGGGCCTGCAGGAGGCCGTGCGCCACGGCGTGCTGGCCGGTTACCCGGTGGTGGGCCTGAAGGCCACCCTGCTGGACGGCAGCTATCACCCGGTGGATTCCAGCGAAATGGCCTTCAAAATGGCGGCCAAGCTGGCCTATAAGGCCGCGCTGCCCGAGGCCGGGCCCATCCTGCTGGAGCCCATTGGCGAATTGAAGGCCACAGTGCCCGGCGATGTCACGGGCGACATCATGGGCGAGGTGACCAAGCGCCGCGGCCGCGTGCTGGGCATGAACCCCGGCGAGGACGGCGCGCAGTGCGTGGACGCCGAGGTGCCCATGAGCGAGATGCACGACTTCACCATGTACCTGCGCCAGCTCACGCAGGGGCGCGGCAGCTTCACGTTCCAGTTTGTGCGCTACGAGCCGCTGCCCTCCATGCTGGAAGGAAAGGTGATAGAAGAGGCGAAAAAGCTGTTTGACGGCAGGGCGGACGAAGAGTAAGCCTGCACTATGCTTTGGCCGTGCAGCGCCGTATGAAGGGAAGCCTTCATACGGCGCTGTTTTTTTAGCTTTCGCGAAACGGGAGCCCGCGTCTGTGCCGGGGAAGGTAAAAAGGCTTTCGCTGCCAGTTCCGGGCGAAGCGGGGTGGTGTTCAACACCAAAAAGCTGCAGCACACAACGGGAAGAACCCCGTTTACGGGAGGCGGGGCAAGTGATGCAGGAAACAGGGCATTCCGTGACTCTTGAGAGGCTTGCCGGTAATATGCCCTTCCGGGGCTTACGCAGGCCCCCGGTTGTGCCGGGGGCCTGACTGATGAGCTTTGGGTAATTGTTACGAACTTGCCGGGCAGATATGTGCAAATTTACGGAAAAACAGCTCATGTTTGCGCATGTTGAGTTAAAATAGTGACGAAATAGACAAAAAATGGCGAACCGCTTGACAGTGCATTATAAAACATATATAATAATGGGCATTGTGAGCCTGTGTATCAAGAGGGAAATGGTGGCACAGGCCGGAAGAATTCCAGAAGGAGACCTGAGAGCCTTGAATAAAGAGATCGTAATGACGAAAAGCGGCTATGCCGCCGTGGAAGCCGAGCTGGAACAGTTAAAGACAGTGAAGCGCAAGGAAGTGGCGGAGAAAATCAAAGTTGCCCGCGGCTATGGCGACCTCTCGGAGAACAGCGAGTATGACGAGGCGAAAAACGAGCAGGGCATGCTGGAGAGCCGCATTGCAGAGCTGGAAAAGATGCTCAAGCACGCCCGTGTGCTGGACAGCACAGAGATAGACAGCAGCGTCGTCAGCGTGGGCAGCCATGTGAAGATCCAGGACGAGGACGGCGATACGGACGAATACGACATCACCGGCTCCACCGAGGCGGACCCGCTGAACGGCCGCATTTCGGATGAATCGCCCGTGGGCGCCGCCCTGCTGGGCCACAGCGCGGGCGATAAGGTGGAAATCACCCTGCCCACCGGCGCCGTGGTGATGTACGAGGTGCTGGAGGTGGGCCGCGCGGACATCTGAGCGCGGGTTTTGTTGTAAAACACGATATTTTTTCAAAAAACAGGTGCGAAAGCGCCTGTTTTTGTGTTATACTCAAATTTGCCGCACAGGGCTTTGCGCGGCGCCCCGCCGCCGTTTGCGGCACGCGGGAAACATTAAAAACAGGAGGAGTGGCAGACCATGCCGGAGCATCCGAACATGCCCGAAGAGACGGGCGAGATGACACAGCAGGCGTATAACGAAATTGTGAAGGTACGCCGCGATAAACTCAAGGCTCTGCGCGACGCGGGCAAGGACCCGTTCGTCATCACCAGATACCCGCAGACCGATTATTCCGCCGCGGCGAAAGCCGGGTTCACCGACGTGCCGGAGGGCCAGCTTGGCAAAGCTGTGTGCATGGCCGGCCGCATGATGTCCAAGCGCGTAATGGGCAAGGCAAGCTTTGCCCACCTGCGCGACAATGAGGGCGATATTCAAATTTATGTGCGCCGCGATGATGTGGGCGAAGAGGCCTATGCCGATTTCAAAAAGCTGGACATCGGCGACATCATCGGCGTGAAGGGCAATTTGTTCCGCACCAAAATGGGCGAGATAAGCGTGCACGCCACCGAGGTGACGCTGCTTTCCAAAAGCCTGCTGCCGCTGCCTGAAAAGTTCCACGGCCTGCGCGACACCGAGCTTCGCTTCCGCCAGAGGTATGTGGACCTCATCATGAACCCCGAGGTGCGCCGCACGTTCGAGGTGCGCTCCAAGTTCATCAAGTTCATGCGCAGCTATCTGGACGGCATGGGCTATATGGAAGTGGAGACGCCCGTGCTGAACACCATTTCCGGCGGCGCCACGGCCCGCCCGTTCATTACGCACCACAACACGCTGAACATGGACATGTACATGCGCATCGCCACCGAGCTGCCCCTCAAGCGCCTCATTGTCGGCGGGCTGGACCGTGTGTACGAAATTGGCCGCATTTTCCGCAACGAGGGCATGGACCCGAAGCACAATCCCGAGTTCACCACCGTCGAGCTGTATCAGGCGTATGCAGATTTCCACGACATGATGGACATTGCCGAGGGCATTATCTCCGGCGCGGCCAGAGAGATACTGGGCACCTATGACGTGGAATGGATGGGCTATAAGGTGAACCTCGCCCCCGGCTGGAAGCGCATGACCATGGTGCAGGCCGTGAAGGAATATGTGGGCATTGATTTCGACGCCGTCTCCGACGACGCCGCGGCCGTGGCCGCGGCAAAGGCCGCGGGCGTGGAGCTGGCCGGTACGGCGGATAAAACGTGGGGCAACGCCCTGTACGCCTGCTTTGACCAGAAGGTGGAGGAAAACCTCATTCAGCCCACCTTCATCACCATGTACCCGGTGGAGGTGTCGCCGCTCAGCAAGCGCAGCCCTGCCGACGCGCGCCTTACCGAGCGCTTCGAGCTGTTCATCTGTCACAGCGAGCTGGCCAACGCCTTCTCGGAGCTGAACGACCCCATCGACCAGCGCGGCCGCTTCCAAAAGCAGGTGGAGCTGCGCGCCAAGGGCGACGACGAGGCCGGCATGATGGACGAGGATTACCTCACCGCCATGGAGTACGGCCTGCCCCCCACGGGCGGCATGGGCATCGGGGTGGACCGCACCGTGATGATGCTCACGAATTCCGACACCATCCGCGAGGTCATTTTGTTCCCCACCATGAAGCCGGTGAAAGACGGCGGCGCGGGAAATGATGCAGGCGGAAAAAATGCTTCTGCCTCTGAAAGCAGCGGCGAGGCGGAGCCGGAAAAGCCCGCCTTCTCCAATGTGAAAATTGAGCCGATTTTTGAGGAAATGGTCGATTTCGATACGTTTGCGAAGTCTGATTTCCGGGCGGTCAAGATTTTGGCCTGCGAAGCGGTGCCGAAGTCAAAGAAGCTTCTCAAGTTTACCTTGGACGACGGCGAACGCAAAGACCGTGTGATTTTAAGCGGTATTCACGAGTATTACGAGCCGGAAGAGCTTGTGGGAAAGACTGCAATCGCTATCGTGAACCTGCCGCCGAGAAAGATGATGGGCATTTACTCCGAGGGCATGCTGATTTCGGCAGTACACGAGGAGGACGGCCATGAGGGGCTGAACCTCTTGATGGTGGACAGCCGCATCCCGGCGGGCGCAAAGCTCTATTAAAACGAGATGTGCTTCATTTTCTGAAAATCTCGTATTTTGCACCAATGCACCAATTTTACACCAATCGGTGCAGAAATTGGTGTGGCGGCAAAAAAATTGCATAATCAGCAAACGAGTGGGCAGCCCTGAAAACAGGGCTGCCCATTTTTATAGCCGCCGGAGAAATGAAGCTTTACTTTTCATCGTCAAGCAGTAGCGCTTCAACAACAAATCTTGTGCCCGGAGAAACATCGTGCCGGAATATTTCCGTATTTTTAATTCCGGATGCCTCATATTATGTGGCCTTCGTATTCTTCAAACAATGCTTTTTGAGCTTCTGACAAAGAAGCTGGCAGCAGTATGAGAGAGCTGTGTGAAAGCTGCGCATCTGTTTTTATCAGAGAATGGGGTAAGCAATATTAAGCAGTATGTTCCCCAAGCCATAAATGCTGTTCCAGCTTTGGTGATTTCAGAGAATGAAACCGGAAAGCCAGTGGGCTTTATGGGCGTTGCAGATAAAAGGCTTGAAATGCTATTCGTTTCCAATGAAAGCAGAGGGCGGGGAATGGGAAAAAGGCTGTTGGAATATGGTGTTGAAAATTATTCAATCAATAAGCTTGCAGTCAATGAACAAAACCATCTTGCAAAAGGCTTTTACAAGCACATGGGCTTTAAGGTTTATAAAAGAACGGAGTTGGACGAACAGGGAAATCCATATCCGGTATTGTATATGAGAAGAGAGTGAGCACTTCCAGCTTTACGAACTCTCCTTGAAAGAGAAACGGGGCAGCTTTTGCAGCCTGCATCAAAGCCCTGCAAACCCGCTCTGGGCAGAACGGCTGAGATATGAATGACTGTGCTTTGCAGCATGAGAGTGCTGATATGGGCTTGAGACTGTATAAAGAATTGGGGAAACGTCCCCGCTGTGAAGCCGGCAAAAGGCGCCGCCTCCGCCGGAGGGGAAGAGAGGGCGCGGCCCGCCGGGGCGTGCTGCCCGCGCACTGTGCGCGGGCATTTTGGGGCTTTTTTGTCTGCCCGGGCCCGGCACTTTGTGAAAAATATATCTGGAAATCCGCGCTAAAAAGAGCTATGATAGTAACATTTCCACCGTATCCTGGCGCAGGGGGCGGCAGTGCGCCTGCCAC
>JBKYIE010000024.1:0-20208 GCA_047030735.1 Ruthenibacterium sp. | reverse complement strand
GCCGGAGGAAACACAGGCGCCGGGCGCACAGGCGGCAGGGGGGCAGGCCGCAGCTTGCCCGGCGGGGGCGGCGCCCATGCCGGCCGAAGGCGCGCAGGCGCACGGGGCGCAGGGCTACGGCAGGGCAAAGCTGTGGCCGCTGTTTCTGGCCACGCTGTATATCAGCACCTTCACCTTCGGCGGCGGGTTCGTTATCGTCACCTTTATGAAGCGCAAATTTGTGGACAGCCTGAAATGGCTGAGTGAGGAGGAAATGCTGGACTTTGCCGCCCTGGCCCAGGCCTCGCCGGGGGCCATTGCGGTGAACGCGGCCATTCTGGTGGGCTGGCGCGTGTGCGGCCCTGCGGGCATGGCGGTGGCCGTGCTGGGCACCATTCTCCCGCCGATGGTCATTTTGTCGGTTGTCTCGCTGTTCTATGCGGCCTTTGCGGCCAACCGCTGGGTGGCGCTGGCACTGAAGGGCATGCAGGCGGGCGTGGCCGCCGTGATACTGGACGTGGCCTGCGGCCTGGGCGCCGGGGTGGCCAGAGAGCGCAGCGCCCTTTCCCTTGCGCTGATGGCGGGGGCCTTTCTGGCAAGCTTTGTGTTCGGTGTGAACGTCATCTTCATCATTCTGGCCGCGGCGCTGGCGGGCGTGGGCAAAACGCTGTGGCACAAAAGAAAGGGGGCGGGCGCGCCGTGATTTACATGCAGCTTTTTTTTAGCTTCCTTCTGGTGGGGCTGTTCAGCATCGGGGGCGGCTATGCGGCCATCCCCCTCATTCAGGCGCAGGTGGTGCAGGCCCATGCATGGCTTTCCATGGCCGAATTCACAAACCTTGTCACCATTGCAGAGATGACGCCCGGCCCCATTGCCGTGAACGCTGCCACCTTTGTGGGCATCCGCATCGCGGGCGTGCCGGGGGCCGTGGTGGCCACGCTGGGGTGCATCTTCCCGGCGCTTATTCTGGTGTCCGTGCTGGCGTATATATACCGGCGCTACAAAAGCGCCCCGGCGCTGGACGGCGTGCTGAGCTGCCTGCGCCCGGCGGTGGTGGCGCTGATTGCGGCGGCCGGCCTCTCCATGCTGGGCACAGCGGTATCCGGCGGGGCGGCCCCCGCGGCGGGGAACGTGCAGTGGGCGGCAGCGGCGCTGTTCTGCGCTGCCTTTGTGCTGCTGCGCTGGCGCAAATGGAACCCCATCCTGGTGATGTGCCTGTGCGGCGCGGCCAGCCTTGCACTGGGCCTTGCCGGCCTTGTGCCCGTATAGAAAGAAAAAGGGCGGGCGCCTTCCGAAAAGGAAGGCGCCCGCCTTTCTGCGTCCGCTCAGTTTGCCTTGCGCAGTGCCTGAAGCTCTGCCGTGTGGTGGGAGACGACAGTCTCCAGCGTGCTCACGCGGCCGCGCAGCTCATCCGTCTGCGCAGCCTTTTGGATGAGCCAGTCGAGCTTTTCGGCCACGCTGCTGTACTGCTCGGCCACAAGGCTGATTTTGTGGTCCTGCTGCTCTACCAGCATGCGCGTGTGGCGCATCTCTGTCTCCAGCTTTGCCTGCCCGGCCTCCACCTTTTCCAGCCGGGCGGTCAGGGAAGCCTGCCCTGCGCGCAGCTCGTCCTGCCCTGCGCGCAGCTCGTCCTGCCCCGCGCGCAGCTCATCCTGCCCTGCGCGCAGCTCGTCCTGCCCCGCGCGCAGCTCGTCCTGCCCGGCCTTTAATTCGCCCAATATCTGCAAAATCAATTCTTCGTTCGTCATAGGCCTGCACCTCTCATGCCGCATGTCTGCTTTTTATTATACCCCGTTTTGCGCGCAGCCGCAAGGCGGCAGTGTCACCAAAAGGCGGCCTTGTTTTTTGAGGCTTTTTGCATGAAAGGGCGGTGCGCTGCAAAAAAAGAAATACAAAAAGTATAAAAATACATATTGTATATTCAGTCCTCCAGCGTGCAGGCGGCAAGACGCCGCCCGCGGAAGGCGGCATAGCGCAGTGCCAGCGCCCCGGCGCACGCGCGCTCGGCCGGAGAGAGCGGGGCGAACAGCGTGAAGGAAAGCGAAAGGCTGCCGCCCTGCACCCGCTGGCGCCACACGCCCGCAATGGTGCCCTCTTTCAAAAGCACGCCCGGGTTCGAGACGGTCTGCCACACAGCCTTGTGAAGGGCGGCGTCCGGCAGAAGCAGGGCTTTCTCCTGCGGGCTGTGCACGTCCAAATACGGGTCGTGCGGGCCCAGCAGCAAAAGCTGCGGCTGCACCGGCGCGGTGCCCGGCAGGGCGGGCACGTCCTGCGCCAGCAGGTAGGCGGTGCGGCCCGCCAGCTTCACAGGCTGCATTTCGGGCGCTGCGGCGGCCCACATGCGCTTTGCCTGCGCCGGGCACGCGCCCAGCCAGCTTTGAAACGCGGCGGGCGTGGCGGGGCCGTAGCAGTGCAGAAAGCGGCGCACAAGCCGCAGGACTGCGTCTGCGCGGGGCGGGGGAAGGGGCCCGCCCAGCCACGCCTTTGGCGAGGTGAACGTGGGCAGCGCGCCCTCGCGCCGCCCGAACACCACCAGCCGCTCGAAGGCGCACGGGCGCAGAAGAAACGAAACTGCAGCCCCGCCCAGCGTCTGCACGCCCGGCCTGCCGTAGGGCGAGGGGCTGTTCCAGACGGGCTGCGCCGCCTTCGGAAGATGCGGCGCGGCAAGGGCGGCCACGGCGGCGTCCAGCGCGGGCTTGCCCGTGACGGCGCACCCGCGCAGGCATTCCCCTGCGGCGCTTTCCACAAGCGGCCACAGCTGCTGCACCGTCAGGCCAAGGCGCTCCAGCGCAAGGGCGAGGCCGCGCGTATAAATCCACGGATGCTCGTGCGCCCCGCCCTTCAGGGCGCACAGGAACACGTCGCTGTCCCGCGTGGGAAACACGGCGGGCGCGCCGCGGATGCTCCAGGCCTGAAGCAGGCTTTTTTCCTCATACAGCGCGCGGTGTATCCCGGCCGTTGAAGCGCCCTGCACGCGCGCAAACAGCGCCGTCTCAAAGGCGCCGGGGGGCGAATTTTGCAGCCCGCAGGCCGCTGCGGCCTGTACATAGGCGCCCGGCGGCAGAGGCGCGGCCAGGTTGTGCGCGCGCAGGCGGTGGCCGCGCGCCATTTCGGCGGTGATGGAGATGGGCGCTGTCTGCGCCATGGGGCGCACCTTCCTTCCGTATGCCGCACAAGGCGCGGCGTCTGGCCTCATGATACACCTTTTGCATGCAAAAGCCAAGGCGGGCGGTGTTGACACGCGCGCCGCGGCGCCTGTATGCTGAGAAAAGAAGGGCCGCGCAGCACCGCAAGCGCGGAACAGCAGCGCGCGGCGCGGTGCGGTATGATGATACCAGCGGAGAAGGAGAAAGGGGGCGCGGCCCATGTGGACGGATGAGCAGGCCGTGCGGCGTGCCATGCGGTATATCGCCGGTGCGCTGGACGGCCCGCTGACGGTGGCGGACATTGCGGCGCAGGCGGGGCATTCGCCGTTTCATTTCTGCCGCATGTTCCGCGCGGCGGCGGGCATGCCGGTGATGGACTATGTGCGCCTGCAGAGGCTTACGGCGGCGCGCGGGCGGCTGATGCGCGGGGAGAAGGCCATAGACGCGGCGCTTGCCTGCGGCTTTGAGACGGCAAGCGGGTTTTCCCGCGCGTTCCGCCGCGCGTTCGGCTACAGCCCCACCACATACCTTGCCCGCATGAAGGCCCTGCCCGGCGGCGCGGGCGGGCGGAAAGGAGGTGACAGGATGGAGCCTGTGATGAAAACGCTGGGCGAGTTCTGGGTGGCGGGCTATGGCATCGACACCAATGTGGAGCACGGCTATACAAAGGATGTTGCGGCCTACTGGGAGACGTACACCGGCGAGAATATGGAAAGCCGCATGTACGCCCGCCTTTCGCCGCCCAGGCACGGCGAGGTGGGGCTGTGCGTGCCGGGCAGGGGCGGGAGCCTGACGTACCTGTTCGGCGTGATGCCCGAAACGCTGGACGCGCTTGCGCCGGATATGCGCGCCGTGCGCGTGCCCGCGGCGCAGTACGCCGTGTTTACCACAAAGCCGGTGGACCTGCCGCCCGGCGGCGTGCCCGCCGGCGCGCCGGACCCGCTGGCCGAAGCAGTGCGCGCGCTGTGGGGGTATATTTTTGAGCAGTGGCTGCCCGCGGGCGAATGGGAATACGACCCGGCCGGGTTGGATTTTGAATTTTACGACGAGCGCTGCCACGGCAGCAGCGGCCTTGTGATGGACATCTATGTGCCCGTGAAGCGCCGCGGCGCATAATGCGCCGCACCGACGGCACGCGGGACGGGCCCCGCCGGGGTGGGGCGGCAGCCCGCCCCGGCCCGCGGGGGAAAAGAAGGGCCTGCGCGCGAGAGAAGGAAGGGCGGGAAAGCGCCTGCGGGCAGCGCGGGGCGAAAGGCATATTGAGGAGGGACGGCACATGGCCGTCCCTCTCGTGCTTTCCCGTGCCCGCGCGCGGGAAGCAAGGGGGCTTCAGCGCGCGGCGGGCCTCACGGCACAGAAGCGGTGTGTGCAGCGGGAAGAAAAATTTAGTAAAAAATCAGTAAATTATATTGACGGGCCCAAAGCACCTGCTATAATCAAAAATAGAGAACGCGAAAAAGGGCGGACGGGCGCAAAGCGCAGCGAAGTGCGGCACAGCGGGCCGCTGTGCCGCCGCGCGGCGCGGCCGGAACAGACAGGGCCCGCCGCGGAAAATGCGGTGCAGGCCGCGCCGCGGGCGCCGGAGGCCGGGTGCGCCGCCGGCCCGGGCCGGGAACGGCGCTTGGGCCGCGCCTTGCGGCGCGAAGAAAACATGTGCACAGCGGTGCAGAAGGGGGACGGGGCTTATGGCGACAATCCGGGAGGTGGCGCAGGCGGCACAGGTGTCGGCCACCACGGTGTCGCGCGTGCTGAACAGAGACGAGAGCCTCTCTGTTTCCGCAGAGGTGCGCGCGCGCATTTTTGAAGCCGCGCATGCGCTTGGCTATGCGCCTCCGCGCCAGCGGCGCGCGGCGCAGGCAAAAAAGAAGCTGGTCATCGGCGTGGCCGATTGGCGCATCATCCGCCCGGACAGGCCCAATGTGCGCCTTTCTTCCCTTTCGTGCCTGGTGGATATGATGACAGGCGAATACGACGTGGCCTTTATCCGCCTTGTGTACGGCCGGCCCCAGCCGGTGGACGGCGTGATCGCCTTCGGCGCGTTCAGCGCGCAGGAGATGGATTTTCTGCGCTCGCTTTCCTTTGCGCTGGTGTTTGTGAATTCGGGCAGGCACAGCTATGAGTTCGACCAGGTGCAGGTGGATTTTGAACAGGGGCTGGAGCAGATGGCAAGCTATCTGCTGGACGGCAAGGGCTATGCCAGCGTAGGCTATATCGGCGGCGTGTACGAGGGGCCGGGCGGCACCATCGGCGCAAAGCGCATGCTGGGGCTGCAGCGCGCGCTGGAGGCGCGGGGCGCCTTTTGTCCGGCGCTGTTCCACACGGGCGAGATCAGCCGCGAAAGCGGCAGGGCGCTGGCGCTGGCGGCTGCGCAGGGCGGCGCGCTGGCGCGGGCCGTGCTGCTGGGCAGCGACGAGGTGGCCGAGGGCGCGCTGGAGGGCCTGCGGCAGGCGGGCCTGCGCGTGCCGCAGGACGTGGCCGCGGTGGTGTATCAGGACATCCCCACGCTGGAGAACCGCTGGCCCGGCTGCACCTGCATTGAAATGTACCCAGACTATGTGTGGCAGAACGCGCTGGAGCTTTTGTTCGGGCGCATCGGCCAGCGGCGCACCCAGCCGGTGACGGTGACGGTGCCCACGCGCATCCGCCTGGGCGGCACGGCCTGAGGCCGGTGAAAACGGTGGAAAGGGGGACGGCCCCTTTCATATAAAACAAGATGACGGAACAGAAAACAGGAGGAACTGAATGATGAAAAAGGTAATTTCCCTGCTGCTTGCCGTGGTGCTGTGCGCGGGCCTGCTGGCCGGCTGCAGCGGCGGCGAACCATCTTCCACCCCGGCCTCCGGCAGCGCGTCTGCCGCGGGCAGCAAAAGCATTGAGAAATTGAGCATCGCCTTTGTGCCCTCGCGTGAGCCGGAGGAGATCATCACCGCCACCGAGCCGCTGAAGGACATGCTGACCAAGGAGCTGGCCGCGCTTGGCTATGAGGTGGGCGAGGTGGACATCACCGTGGGCACCAGCTACGAGGCCGTGGGCGAGGCGCTGAGCGCCGGCACCGCGGATGTGGGGCTTATTCCGGGCGGTACATATGTGCTGTATGATGACGGGTGCGACGTGCTTTTGACGGCCACGCGCGACGGCCTTTCCATTGACTCTGACAATGCGAAGGACTGGAACGACAACGCCCCCACCGAACCCACCACCGAGCAGGTGACCAGCTACCGCGCGCTGATGATAGCGGGCCCCTCTGCCAAAGGGCAGGAGCTTGCCGCCAAGATAAACGCCGGCGAAGAGCTGACGTGGGAGGACGTGAGCAGCGCCAACTGGAGCGTGATGAACTCGTCCTCGCCCGCGGGCTACATCTACCCCTCGCTGTGGCTGCAGGAGAACTTCGATAAAAACATCACAGACCTGCCGCACGCCGTGCAGTCCGACTCTTACGGCAGCGCCTTTGCGCGCCTGGCCTCCGGCCAGATTGACGTGCTGTGCACCTATGCCGACGGCCGCCGCGACTACGAGGACGCCTGGACGGAGGAATACGGCATGACGAACAGCATCTGGGACGACACCGCCGTCATCGGCGTGACGCCCGCCATCTACAACGACACCATCAGCGTGAGCAAAACCTCGCCCATCATGGACGACGATTTCAAGGCCGCGCTGGCCCAGGCCTTCATCAACATCGGCAACACGGAGGAGGGCAAGGAGGTCATCGCCATTTACAGCCACAACGGCTACATGAAGGCTCAGAGCTCGGACTATGACTCTGAGCGCGCAGCGCAGGAGATGATCCAGCAGCTGAACAGCGCAGGCTGAGTGCAGGCGCGCAGCAGAAAATAACATGCAGGGAGGAGGCACGGTGACGTGCCGGGCGCGCACAGGGCACAGCCCCGCGCCCGGGCGCCGTCGCGCCTTTTCCTTTTGTGGAGCGAGAGGTAAAACATGATCACTTTCAAACAGGTTTGCAAAAAATACCCCAACGGCTTCGAGGCGCTGCGGAACATCAGCCTTTCCATCGAGCAGGGCGAATTCGTGGCCATCATCGGCCTTTCGGGCGCGGGCAAAAGCACCCTGATCCGCACCATCAACCGGATGCACGACATTACCTCCGGCACACTGACGGTGGACGGCACGGACGTGATGAGCCTGCACGGGAAAAGCCTGCGCGCCTTCCGGCGCAGGATCGGCATGATATTCCAGTCGTTCAACCTTATCACGCGCACCACCGTCGTCAAAAACGTGCTTACGGCCTTTGTGCCGGACATGCCCTGGTGGCGCGCCGTGCCCGGCATTTTCACAAAGGCCGAGAAGACGGCCGCGCTGGAGGCGCTGGACAAGGTGGGAATTCTGGACAAGGCCTTCGTGCGGGCAGACCAGCTTTCAGGCGGGCAGCAGCAGCGCGTGGCGCTGGCGCGCACCCTGGCCCAGGGCCCGCAGATTATTCTGGCGGACGAGCCGGTGGCCAGCCTGGACCCGGTGACGGCAAAGCAGGTGATGGACGACTTCGCCCGCATCAACCGCGATATGAAAATTACGGTGCTCATCAATATCCACCATGTAGACCTCGCCCTGCAGTATGCCAGCCGGGTAATAGGCATCCGCGCGGGCGAGGTGGTGTACGACGGGCCGGCCGCCCAGGTGGACGAGGCCGTGATGCAGGCCATTTATCAGGGCAGACAGGAGGAAGCGCAATGAGCCTGTATGACAAGCTGCTGCCGCCCCGGCGCATTACCCTGCCGAACGGGAAAACGGTGGAAAAGCCGCGCAGCCGCGCGCCGCTGGCCGCTGTGGTGCTGGTGGGCATGACGGCGCTCTCGGTGGAGGTGACGGGCTTCGATTTGGGGGTGCTGTGCAGCCGCATCAAGGAATTTTTCGTGATATTGGGCCAGATGGTGCCGCCGGAATGGGGCTATATGCCGCAGGTGTGGCAGCCTCTGTTCGACACCATCAAAATGTCTCTGCTCGGCTCGGCCATCGGCTCGGTGCTGGTGGTGCCGTTCGCCATGCTGGCCTCTACCAACATCATCCGCAGCCGCGCACTGGTAAGCGCGATGCGCCTGTTTTTAAGCATTGTGCGCACGCTGCCCACGCTGGTGACGGCGCTGATTGCCACCTACATCTTCGGCCTTGGCACGCTGGCGGGCACCACGGCCATCGCCGTGTTCACCTTTGCGTACATCGGCAAGATACTGTATGAGGAGATAGAGACGGTGGATATGGGCGCCTTCGAGGCCATGGAGGCCATGGGCGCCACCAAGGTGCGCGCCTTTGCGGGCGCCGTGGTGCCGCAGGTGCTGCCGGCCTACCTTTCCAACTGCCTGTTCTGTTTCGAGGGCAACGTGCGCTATGCCTCCATTCTGGGCTATGTGGGCGCGGGCGGCCTGGGGCTTATTTTGAACGAGAAGATAGGCTGGCGCGAATATGCCAGCGTGGGCATGATACTGCTGGCGCTGTTTGTCACAGTGTTTGTGATAGAGACCATCAGCCGCGCGGCGCGCAAGCGCCTGGTGTAAGGGGGTGCCGGAATGAACGAACGAATTGAACGGGCATATGCGGCCCGCCCGAAGAAATGGCTGTTTGAGCTGTGCGTGGCGGCTGTGGTGCTGGCCCTGCTGGTGTGGAGCGCCAGCGCCGTAGAGACCAGCGGCACCACCCAAAGCGGCGGGAGGATAGCCCTGAACATTCTGGCAGGCATCTTCCAGCCGGACACAGAGCTGCTGTTCAACTTTACCACGCAGGGCGTGCCGTACCTGCTGCTTGAAACTATCTGCATCGCCTTTCTGGGCACCATTGTGGGCGCCGTTATCTCCATTCCGCTGGCGTTCCTCTCGGCCTCGAACCTCACGCCCAGGCCGGTGGCCTTTCTGGGCAGGCTCATCATCATGGCCGTGCGCACGGTGCCGGCCTTTGTGTACGGGCTGATGTTCATTCGCGTGACGGGGCCGGGCGCCTTTGCGGGCCTGCTGACGATGTCTCTGTGCTCGGTGGGCATGGTGAGCAAAATGTATATTGAGGCCATAGAAGACCTGGACGTGCGCGTGCTGGAATCTCTGGACGCGGCTGGCTGCACGGCCTGGCAGAAAATACGCTACGGCATTCTGCCGCAGCTTATGCCGAACTTCGCCTCTACGGCCATCTACCGCTTCGACATCAACCTGCGCGACGCCACAGTGCTGGGCCTTGTGGGCGCGGGCGGCATCGGCGCACCGCTTATCTTCGCCATGAACAGCTACCGCTGGAACGAGGCAGGGGCCATTCTGGCCGGGCTTATCGTGCTGGTGCTGGTGGTGGAGTGGATCTCCACAAGAATTCGCGTGAAGCTGGCGCGGGGGTGAAAGTCATGGAGCGAACCTTCGGCATTGTGTTCACGTCGGACACGCACGGCCATATCTTCCCGGTGGATTACGCCGCCGGCACGCCGCGGGCTGGCGGCCTGCTGGCCATGGCCGCGCAGGTGGAGAAAACGGGCAACACCCTTGTGCTTGACGGCGGCGACGCCCTGCAGGGCACGCCGCTGGTGCAGTATTACCTTTCGCACACGCCGCGCTGCGGCCCTCACCCGGTGGCCGCGGCGTTCAACGCCATGGGGTGCGACTATTTCACGCTGGGCAACCACGATTTTAACTTCGGCTATGCCGCCCTGGAGGAATACCTTGGCGCCATGCGCGCGCAGTGTGTGTGCGCCAATGTGCAGGACCTTGCGGGCCACCTGCCCATTGTGCCCCATGCGGTGCACACGCTGGAAAACGGCCTGCGCGTGGGCATCACCGGCGTGGTGACGGACTATGTGAACGTGTGGGAGCAGCCGCAGAACCTGCGGCAGCTGCGCGTGACGGACGCCCTTGAGGCGGCGCGCGCGGCCCTTGGGCACCTGCGTGCGCAGTGCGAGGTGTGCGTGTGCATCTACCACGGCGGCTTTGAGGAGGATCTTGACAGTGGGCGCGTGCTTTCCGCCACGGGCGAGAATATCGCCTGCCGCCTTGCGCGCGAGCTCTCGTTCGACCTTCTGCTCACGGGCCACCAGCACATGCCCGTGCCGGGCGTGATGCTTGCGGGCACCTGGGCGGTGCAGCCGCCCGCAAACGCCGGGCAGTATGTGCAGGTGCACGGTGTGCACAGCGCGCAGGGCACGCGCTTTTCCTCTGCGCTGAAGGCCGTGGGCAGCCGCACGCAGGCGCAGCCGCGCGCCGCCCTGGCCCCGCTGGAGCAGGCCGTGCAGGCCTGGCTGGACGAGCCGGTGGGCGCGCTGGCCGAGGCTGTGCCGCCGGAGGAAAAGCTGCCCGCCGCCCTGGCCGGCAGCCGTGTGGCCGAGCTGTTCAACCGCGTGCAGCTTGCCGCTACGGGGGCGGATATCTCCTGCACCAGCCTTGGCAACGAGCCGGTGGGCCTTGCCACGCCCGTGACGGTGCGCGGCGTCACGGCGGCGTATCTGTTCGCCAACACGCTGGTGGTGCTGGAGGTAACGCGCGAGGCGCTGTGTGCCGCGCTGGAGCGCTGCGCCGCCTACTTTACGCTGGAAAACGGCGTGCCGCGTATCTCAGATGAATTCCTGCGCCCCAAGGTGGAGCATTTCAACTATGATTTTTACGGCGGCATCTGCTACTGCTTCGACCTGCGCAGGCCCGTGGGCAGCCGCCTTGTGCGCCTTACCTGGCCGGACGGCGCGCCTCTTGGGGAGGGGCCGTTCCGCCTGTGCACCAGCAACTACCGCGCCACGGGCACAGGCGGCTATGACGCGCTGGGCCGCTGCCAAGTGCTGCAGCGCGGCAGCAGGGAGGTGCCGGAGCTGGTGGTAGAGTATATCCGCACGCACAGCCCCGTGCCGCCCCTGCGCTGCGCCGCGCCGGAGGTGATATGGTGAGCGTGGGCGCACAGGCGCGCTTTGAGGCGGCGCAGGCGCTGGTGCTGCGTGCGGGCGAGGCCCTGCGCGCGGGCAGGCTGGACGCCGCCGGCGTGCGCCGCAAAACAGACCATCAGGACCTTGTGACCGTGTTCGACCAAAGCACCGAGCAGCTTCTGCGCAGAGGCATCCTGGCGGCCTTCCCGCAGGACGCGGTGGTGGGCGAGGAATACCCCGCCAGCGGAGCGCCCGGGCGGCAGGGCGCCGTGTGGTATCTGGACCCCATAGACGGCACCACCAACTTTGTGAACCAGCGCCGCGGCTATGCCGTGAGCGCGGCCTGCTGGCAGGGCGGCGCGCCGCTGTTCGGCATTGTGCTGGACGTGGCCGCGCGCGAGCTTTACACCGCGCAGGCAGGCGGGGGCGCATGGTGCAACGGCCGGCCCCTGCACACCTCGCCCCGCAGCGAGGTGTGCAGCGCGCTGCTGTATACGCCGGGCGTGCTGCACACCTTTCTGAAGCCGCACCCGTGGCGCGAGGGGCTGTGCCGTCTTGCGTCTGAGGTGCGCGCCGTGCGCAGCCTTGGCAGCGTGGCGCTGGAGCTGTGCGCCGTGGCTGCAGGCCGGGCAGAGCTGTTTGCCGCCACGCGCAGCAGCCCGTGGGACCACAACGCCGCGCGCGTCATTCTGGCTGAGGCGGGCGGGTGCATCTGCCGCATGGACGGCGCGCCGCTGGCCGAGACGGACAGCACCGCCGTGCTGGCGGCCTGCTCGCCCGGGCTGCTGGCCGCCATGCGCGCCCGGCTGGGCGCCTGAGTCGGGGCGGAAAGCCCCCCGGCCGCGGGGAAAAGGGGCCCCCTTGGAGGGCTGCGCGCGGCGGGGCAGAGGCGGGAAGGCCCGGCCCTTTTTTGGCAGGCCCGGTAAAAATAGGGCATAGACAAAAAGGCCCCTGTGCAGAAAAAGCTGCACAGGGGCTTTTGCATGGGACGAGAAAATGGACGAATGAGAACGCGCCGCAGGCGTGGCCGGAACAATGCAGAGAGAGCGGGGCCTGTACAAAGGTGTACGCGCGGCGGAAAAATGTGGTAAACTAAAAAGGTACCACCCCTTCGGGGCGAAAGGCGTGCGGCCTTACAGACACCGCGCCCCATGCCGCGGCAGAGGACAAGGCCAGACAGCGGCGGCCCTGCCGCCGCGCCGCAGGGCGTGCGCGTGCGGGCGCTGCCCTGCACGGAAGAAGGCGCGGGCGTGGCTGCGGCGCCGGCTTGTGCGCTGGTGTGCCTGTGGGCCGCCGTACAAAAGTGGGCGGCGGCAGGCGTTGCCGTGCACCTCGCTTTCGCGGCAGGCGCGCGAGGCTCAGCCGGGCGAGGGAAACGCCCCCTTTGCCGCGCGGGCGGTGCGCTGTGCGGAAAAGGCCAGGGGCGCCTGTCCGGGCGGACGAAAGGCGGAAGCACCGCCTCTCCGGCCAGCGGGGCGTACACCTGCGGGCGGCGGTAGGCGTTGCCGTGCACCTCGCTTTCACGGCAGGCGCGCAGGCGCGCGAGGTTCAGCCGGGCGAGGTAAATGCCCTCATCGCCGCCCGCGCGCAGGATGCACATGTCCCTCTCGCCCGCGGCGTCCACTTCGCCGGGCGCCGCGCAGCCCTCCGGCGCATAGGCCACGCCGTCAAACACGGTGGAGCAGCCGTTGCAGCCCGGCACAGAGGCGGGGTAGTTGCAGGTGGCGACGGCCAGCATGTTTTCAAACGCGCGGGCGCGCAGCTGGGCAAGGCGGTTCACGCCCAGAGGGCAGGCGTTGGGCACAAGGATGAGTTCGGCCCCTTTCAGCATCAGAAGCCGCGCGCTTTCGGGAAATTCCCTGTCATAGCAGATCATGGCGCCCACCTGCACGGGGCCGCAGGCGGTGTCCAGCGAGGCGGTGTAAAAATCTTCGCCGCGCGCAAGGGCCCGCTCTGCGCCGAAATCGCAGGTGTGCACCTTTGCATACAGCAGCCTTTGCGCGCCGAAGCGGTCGAACAGGGCCAGCGTGTTGCGCGCGCCGTGCGCGCACTGCTCCAGAAAAGTGACGGCAATGGCCATTTGAAGCTCTTTGGCAAGCGAGGCAAAGCCCTGTGTGAACGGGCCTTGCGCCGGCACGGCCTGCGCCAGCCACCGGGCGGCCGGGCGCGCGGCGACGGCGTAGCCGATGCTCCACATTTCGGGGAACAGCGCGAGGTCTGCGCCAAGGGCCCTGGCTTTGCGGCAGGCGGCCGCGCCCCTGCGCAGGTTTTCCTCCGGCGTGCCGCAGGGGGCAAGCTGCAAAAGCGCGAGGTTCAGAATGTCTTTCATAGTTCCTCCTGTGCGCCCGGCGGGGCGCTTTTTTTGTGTGGGAAAGCTGCCGGCGGGGCGTGCGCGCGGCGCGGCCAGCGCCATGCCCGCGCGGCCTGCCGCCGGTATTTTGCCGCTTTGCGCTGCTCTTCACAGGCTGCTTCTCAGGGCGCCTTGCTGTGATTTTTTCTTTTTTCTGCCGTGGCTTTAGCTGGAAGCTGCTGCCTGCACAGCTGCTTTCGGGCTTTCTGTATGTTTTGAAAGACGGGGCGTGAGCCGCGCGCACGCGCCGCGCCAAGGGGCCGTCCGGCACTTTCCGGCACGCGGGAAAGCGCGGCGGCCCTTCGCAGAAAGGCGTCCGGAGCGCATGTGCGCCGGAAGGCGCGGCGGCCCGCCTGGCGGCTAGAACGATTTGGCGCGCAGCTCCACCACCTGGCCCACCACGCGCACGGGCAGGCTTTCACATTCCTCAAAGGTGTAGAACATGGGCGGGTAGGCCGGGTTGTTCGCCACCAGGGAAATGCCGTTTTTGTGCTTCATCAGCTTTTTTACGGTGGCCTCGTCGCCGTTCACCAGCACCACGGCGGTGGCGCCGCTTTCGACATCCGGCGTCTGGCGGCAGATGACCACGTCGCCCTCCACCATGCGCGGCTCCATGCTGTCGCCCTTTATTTTCAGCGCGAACAGCTCGCCCAGGCGCGCCAGCGCGGGGGGGACCTCCTCATAATCCAGCACCTCCTCCACCGCCGTGAGGGGGATGCCCGCGCGCACATACCCCAGCACAGGCACGCGCAGCGCCCCGCCCTGCGCGGCCGCCGCGCCCAGCAGGGCAGAAAGGGGCACGCCCAGGCGGCGGGCAAATTCCTCCACCACCGTCACCTTGGGGGTGCGTTGGCCGTTTTCATAGCGGCTCACCACCTGCTTGGTGGTGCCGAGCAGGGCGGCAAGCTCTTCCTGTGAAAAGCCGCGCTCGGCGCGCAGGGCGCGCAGGCTCTGGCCAAACGTTCGTTCCATAGATGCATTCTCCTCATATGATAGATTTACGGCTTTGAAAGCGTATCATGGCTTTGCGGCTTTGAAAGCGATGGGGCAGCGGAACGCCCGGCGGGGCCTGCGCGGCCGTGCGGGGCGGCAGGCGCGGGGCGCGCCCTCAGGCGGCACGCGCCTGCAAAAGGGGGGGGCGGCGCCTCTTTCAAAAGGCGGGGCGCAGACGGCGGGCTTTGCGGCGCTGCCACACGGTTTGCCGGAGAATGAGGCGCAGGGCCTCCCTCTGCCCGGCTTGTGCGGCGCGCTTTGCCGTGCCGCCGGTGAGTTTGGCCGGGCGATGTTTTTCCCTTTCCGGCGGGTGTTCTCCCGGCGCATTGTGCCGCCGCGCCGCTTGCCCGGCGGCCTGTGCGTGCCGCACGTCCTTACTTCCCGGCTGCGGGGCGCCCGCCTTGGCATGGGCCGGGCAAGGCTGTGCGGCATCATTTGCCGGTTGAGACGCGGTATTTTCGCGCCATATGCCCGCGAATATCACGCGTCCCCGTTTCCCGCCTGAGGCGCATCTGCGCGCCGTTCACATGCGGCGAATACCGCGCGCTTCTGCTTCCCGCCTGCGGTGTACAGCTGCGCCGTCATGCACCGCCAATGCGGTGTGCCGGGCGGCGGTGTTTTTCCCTTTCCGAAAGGAGTTCTTCCGGCGCATTGTGCCGCCGCGCCGCTTGCCCGGCGGCCCGCGCGGGCCGCACGTCCTTACTTCCCGGCTGCGGGGCGCCCGCCCCGGCATGGGCCGGGCAAGGCTGTGCGGCATCATTGCCGGTTGAGACGCGGTATTTTCGCGCCATATGCCCGCGAATATCACGCGTCCCCGTTTCCCGCCTGAGGCGCATCTGCGCGCCGTTCACATGCGGCGAATACCGCGCGCTTCTGCTTCCCGCCTGCGGTGTACAGCTGCGCCGTCATGCACCGCCAATGCGGTGTGCCGGGCGGCGGTGTTTTTCCCTTTCCGAAAGGAGTTCTTCCGGCGCATTGTGCCGCCGCGCCGCTTGCCCGGCGGCCCGCGCGGGCCGCACGTCCTTACTTCCCGGCTGCGGGGCGCCCGCCCCGGCATGGGCCGGGCAAGGCTGTGCGGCATCATTGCCGGTTGAGACGCGGTATTTTCGCGCCATATGCCCGCGAATATCACGCGTCCCCGTTTCCCGCCTGAGGCGCATCTGCGCGCCGTTCACATGCGGCGAATACCGCGCGCTTCTGCTTCCCGCCTGCGGTGTACAGCTGCGCCGTCATGCACCGCCAATGCGGTGTGCCGGGCGGCGGTGTTTTTCCCTTTCCGAAAGGAGTTCTTCCGGCGCATTGTGCCGCCGCGCCGCTTGCCCGGCGGCCCGCGCGGGCCGCACGTCCTTACTTCCCGGCTGCGGGGCGCCCGCCCCGGCATGGGCCGGGCAAGGCTGTGCGGCATCATTGCCGGTTGAGACGCGGTATTTTCGCGCCATATGCCCGCGAATATCACGCGTCCCCGTTTTCCGCCTGAGGCGCATCCGCGCGCCGTTCACATGCGGCGAATACCGCGCGCTTTGCCTTGCCGCCGGTGCGGCCTTTCAGAAAAATGAAACAAGGCTGATGGAAATTTGCCTTCCGCCCAGCCGCGGGGCGGCGCATGGGGAAAGCGGCGCGCGCTTTGGCGGACGAGGCCCGGCCTGGCCCGCAGCCTTCCGTTTTCAGCCTGGGGAAGCACTGTGCGTGTTCCGTGGAGGCAGGCACATTCCATGCCGCTTGAGAAGCCGCACCGCCCGCGCTGCCCTCAGAAAAGCCGCGCTTTGACATGTCCGCCTGCCGCGCCCCGGCGGCGCAGCTTCTTTGCTTTCCATTGAAACACATTTTGTCACCAAATGCAACACAAAAATGAAATTTTCAAAAAAGTAATCACCAAATGGTTGACAAGGAGGAAAATCATGGTAAACTTAAATTGTCACCAGATGGATGACAGAGGGAAGGGGTGTGAGGAGGATGCGGGCAGAGCGCAGGGAGACGCGGGCGGCCGCGGCGCGGGGGCGGCACAGGCCCCGGCGCGCCTGTGGGAAAAGCGTGTTTGCGGCTTCGGGCCCAGGCGGGCCGCAACGGGGCTGGGCGCCAATTCCGGCGCACAGACAGGCGGCAGCGGCGCGTTCGGATGTGCTGCCGCGCGGCTTTGCGGGAGGCATTCGGGAAAACGGGGTGCAGCCGCCGCCCTTTGCCGGCGCGGAATAACGTAGCCATGGCGGCATGCGCGAAAAAGATAACGGCTGCCCCACGCTGGCGTCCGCCCGGCCGGGGCGCGCGTGCCGCTTTTCAGGAAACGGGGCGCGCAGCCGTCCCACGCCCGGCTGTGGGGTTCGCACGGTGCATTTTGCAGAGCCTTTGTGCGGCTTTACGGGAGTCAGAATTCGGGGGCCGCTTTTGCCCGCCTGCGGACGGGGCGGCGCGTTTTGCCGGGCCGCCGCGCGGCTTTTCCGGGCATGAGAGGGCAGAAAAAGCCCCTGCGCGGTTTCTGCCGCATGGCCTTCTGTAAGCGCCGGAACTGAGGCTTTTCTTTCCCGCGGCCTGTCTGCCGCCCGGCTGTGAGTCACGGACGGCAAAGCGGCCGGTAAGGCCCCTATGGGGCCCGCGCCCAGGCTCAGAATAGCATATCCACTGTCCAATTTATGGGATTTGACGCCCGCGGCAGGCGTCTTGCCGTGTGCCGGGCCCCAAAGGCCCGCGCCGGTGCGCGCTTTGCGCCGCGCGGTTTTGTATGGGCGTGCCCGGGGCCGCCCGCCCCGCAAAGGGGCGGCTGTGAGGCCCTTGGGCGGAAACGCTTTCTTTTTATCCCTTTTAGTCACCGAACGGATGATTTTTTGAGAGACAGGAGGAACGGTATGGAACACAATACGGCGGGCGCGGGCAGCTTTCAGCGCCGCAGGGCGGACAGCATGAGGCAGACGGCGTACAAAGGGGGCGGCAAAGCCCGGCGGGCGGCCGGGGATGCGGAGGCGGCCCCGGAGGCAGGCACGGCCTTTCCTGCGGACGAGGCGGCGCGCAAGCGGCAGGCTGCGCGGCGCACGGCGCGCGCGGCAGTGCGCATTTGGGCGGCGCGTGCGCGCCGTATGCGGGACGGCTGGCCCGAACGGGACGACGCTATATTTTGCCCGGCATGCGGCTGCGCGCTGGCACAGGGGAGCCTTTTGTATTTCCGCCGCGGCACGGGCGCATGCCTTGGCTGCGCGCGCGATGTGGACGGGCACACGCCCTTTCTGCCCGCGTGCCCGGTGTGCGGGGGCGCTTTGTACGGGGAAGGGGAGGCCGAAGCGCCGCTTTATACGGCGCACGGGTGTGACTTTGTGCTGGGCTGCGGGCGCTGTGTGGCTGCGCGCGGAGCCGGGCCGCTGTGCGGAGAATGAGAAGGAGGCGGGCGTGTGCTGAACGAGGGCTTCATCCTGCTGCACCGAAGCGTGCTGCAGTGGGAATGGTACGGCGACGAGGGCGCCGCGCGGGTGTTTATCCATCTGCTGCTGACGGCCAATTACCGGCCGCAGCACTGGTGCGGCCTGAAAATACGCCGCGGCCAGCGCGTGGCCAGTGTGGCAAAGCTGGCCGGTGAGCTGAACATGACGCCCAAGCGTTTGCGCCTTGCCCTTCAGCGCCTTGCCCAAAGCGGCGAAATCGCGTGCGAGCCGCACGCGCGCTACACCCTGTACACCGTGCAGAAATACGGGCTTTACCAAGGGCGGTGGGGCAAGGTGGAGGACAAGGCGCAAACGGCGGCGCCAGGCCGTTTTCCGGCCGCGCCGCAGGCCGTGCAGGGCAAGCTGGGGGCAGGCAGAGGGCAACAATGGAACAAAGAACAACAACCCTTCTGCCCGCCGCCGCAAAGCGCGGCAGGCTATGATGGCATGAGCCTGGAGCAGCTTTTCTGCACCCAGGCCCCGCCGCCTGCCGCAGAGGCGGCAGGGCGCAGAACAAGGCGGCGCCGGCGGCCCAAGACTCCGGGCGAGCGCCCGCCGGAAAGGGAAAAGAGTGATGCCCGGCGCGCCGCACACGCCGCACAGGGGGCGCAGGACGGCGCAGATGCGCCGCAGGCAGGAAACGGGGGCGCGTGATATTCGCCGGGTACATAGCGGCGCAAATGCCCCGCGCAGGCGGAAAAAATGGGGCCGCACATCATTGTCAGGCATATGCCAAGACGGACGCACCGCCGCAGGAGAGAGGCAGAAAGTGCGCGGTGTTCTTCGCAGGTGAACGGCGGCGCAGATGCGTGACCGCAGGTGGGCAACGAGGTTTGTGCGGTATCTAGAAGCATACGGTGCGCAAATGCCCCGCGCAGGCGGAAAGCGCGGATGTGTGACACGAGGGTGCAGTGCAAGCGGTATTGTCGGCCCAAGGCGCCGGGCGAGTGCCCGCCGGAAAGGGAAAAGAACGCCGCCCGGCACGCCGCACAGGGGGCGCAGGACGGCGCAGATGCGCCGCAGGCAGGAAACGGGGGCGCGTGATATTCGCCGGGTACATAGCGGCGCAAATGCCCCGCGCAGGCGGAAAAAATGGGGCCGCACATCATTGTCAGGCATATGCCAAGACGGACGCACCGCCGCAGGAGAGCGGCAAAAGTGTGCGGTGTTCTTCACAGGTGAACGGCGGCGCAGAAGCGTGACCGCAGAAGGGCAACGAGGTCTGTGCGGTATCTACAGACATACGGTGCGCAAATGTCCCGCCGCAGGTAGAAAGCGGGAATGTGTGACACGAGGATACAGTGCAAGCGGTATTGGCTGCCCAAAACGTTGGGCGAGCGCCCGCCGGAAAGGGAAAAGAGTGATGCCCGGCGCGCCGCACACGCCGCACAGGGGGCGCAGGACGGCGCAGATGCGCCGCAGGCAGGAAACGGGGGCGCGTGATATTCGCCGGGTACATAGCGGCGCAAATGTCCTGCCGCAGGCGGAAGGCAGGCCTGTGCGGTATTTACAGGCGCCCGGCGGCGCGGCGGAAAGGCGGGCTGCGCGCGGGGCCATGGCCCGGACGGGAAGAAATGCGCAAGGAAGGACGGAGGGAAGGCATGAACACACAGCACAACATGGCGGAGATGGCGGCCATCGGCCTTCTGCTGCTGTACCCGCAGCAGGCGGGCGGCGCGCTTGGCCTGCTGCGGGCCGAAATGTTCGAGGCGCAGCCGCTGGCGGACATCTTTCGCTGCATCCGGCGCATGCACGCCGAAGGGCGCGAATGGGACGGCGCGGCCGTGGCCGGGGCGCTGGGGCCGCAGTACAACGAGCTTGTGATGCAGTGCGCCGCGTGCACGGGCAGCGCGCATCAACTGGGCAGCTATGCCGCCATCGTGCGCGGGGCCTGGCGCGAGCGCACGCTGAAGGCCGCCGCGCTGGAGCTTGCCGCAGGCGGGCAGGACGCCGACGGCATCACCGAGGCCATGCGCGCCCTTGTGCGCGGGCAGGACGAGCTGGCGTGCGAAGAGGGCGGCGCCGGGGCAAGCTTCGCCCAGTGCGCCGCGGCCGTGCTGGCCGGGGAGGACGGCGGCAGCCAGGCCATGCAGGTGCCGGGCTGGCACGCCTTCAACCGCGCCACGGGCGGCCTTGCGCAAAAGGGCGTGTATGTGATAGCCGCGCGGCCCGGCAGGGGCAAGACGGATTTTGCCCTGCAAATGGCCGTGATGCTGGCGGCGCGCTGGCGCGTGCACTATTTCAGCATGGAGATGACGGCCTGCCAGCTTGCGCGCCGCGTGCTTTCGCGGGTGTGCGGCATTCAGGCTGAAAAGCTGCGCGACGGCACGCTTTCGCCCGGCGAGCGCGAGGCCGCGCAGCAGGTGGCGGCGCGCTTTGACGAGCTGCACCTCACTGTGGACGATGCCGCCGCCGTGGGCATGGAGCAGCTGGAGCGGGCCGTGACCCGCCACAGGCCGCAGGTGGTGTTTTTAGACCACATCGGCCTGATGAAAACGC
>JBKYIE010000023.1:0-20693 GCA_047030735.1 Ruthenibacterium sp. | reverse complement strand
TCCTCAAATCAGGATAATAGCAGTATATCATAGTACGCTCTAAAAAACAAGAAATTATTTTACCCGATTCCCCAAATAAATCAGGAGGGCATTCACTGGAACACCCTCCGGTTTTGGTGATTATCGTGCGCCTACCCTTGTTTTTTGCCTTGCGGCCCGTTTCCGTTCCTTTTCGGCCTGTTCCTGCTGGTAAGCGGCCTCTAATATTCTGTCCGCCTGTTCCGTGCCAATGGCCCGCCTGACCCGCTCATAGTCCCTGACCTTTCCCTTTAGACTGTCCCTCTCGGCGCAGACCTCGTAAATTCTTTCTGATAAGGTGCTGTTTTTGCTGACCTCCTGGCCATAGTCCGCTTGCAGCTGCTCAAATTTGGATTTGAGGTCGCAGTAGGCCCGGTAGACAGACCGCAGCACCTTGACGATCTTCGCCCATAAGGGCTTGGCCTTTTTCTCCCGGTAGGCCCTGGCCGATTCCAGCGGTCCCGCTTCTGGCAAGACCTGTTCCAGGTCGCTGGAAAATTCCTCCGCCAGCTTCTCCATGCCTTTCAGCATGGGGGCCACATCGTTTAGTTTGGCCTTGGCCTGGGCCGCTTTCTTCTCGGCAGCTGCCGCCTCCCTGTTCTTTCGGTCAACCTCGGCCTGGGCCAGCACAGCCGCCTCCTGAAGCTGTGCAAGCCGCTCCTGTTCACACTTCACCTTGAACTGCGTGACCGTCAGATGTTCCTCGGAACTGCCACGCTCTCCACGCTCCAAGTCCGTGTAGCCAGCGGAGCGCATCTGCTTAAAGAAATCATCCTGCAAGACGCTGTACGACTTTCTCAGCACAGGCTTGCCCTTTGCTGTTCGTAATGGCTCCCCGGTAGCCTCGTCTACTGCGGGCCGGGACGCCCACTTCTTGCTCATGCTGACCTGCATAACGGTTTCTTTGACCTTGCCCACCAGGGATTTGTCCTTACACCGCTTTGTCCATCGTATCTCCTTCTCCACCACCGGGATATAGACCACATGGAGGTGGTAGTGGTACACGTCCTCTCCCAGCGCCTCGGACATAGCCCGGTTGCGTTCGTCGGCGTGCATGACCGCCGACAAAATATACTGCTCTCCACCTACGATTTTGATTGCGGATTTGTATGCGTCGGTGTAAAATTGTTTTGCAAAGTCATAGCCGCCGTGATTGTAGAAGTAGGCAGAGTTCACATCAAAGACCAACTCACCGTATCGAAATGCGTCCGCCTTAATGCCACGGGTGGAGATCACACCATCGGCCTCCATTTGGGAGAACATCTCCCGATACCCGGCGGACGGGGTTTTGAAGTGGACATTGAGCGGCGTCCGCTCCAGTACAATGTCCTGATTGATATAGGAATCCTTCTCACGCTCGTTGTGCTGCTGGGTGTTGCCGATCTTGGTTTCGGTCAGCCTCATATTTCTTGCGTTGGTACGATCAATGCCGTCGCCTCTCGCCATAGGCAAAAATCCTCCTGTTTCAGATGTTGGGTTGTTGAAAGAGGACGGGGGTTCGGGGGAGGCACTTCCTGCAGGAAGTGTAATAACCCACTATGACACTTTCATCCCTTCGGTCTGCAAAGTGTCGTGGGCTCTCCGAGGGGGTGTGGGGGCTTTGCCCCCGGCAACTGCGGTTGCCTCCCCCAGCAGGGCCGCCCTTTGAAAAGGGCACCCTGCACCCCGCCTAAACTTTGCCACTCGCCGTTGGGCAGGTGGGAAAGGCACAGCCTTTCCCACCACCCGGCAAGTGTCCTCCGTGGGCCAAATGTCAAGGGGTTCGGGTTGTATTGCCTTGCGGCAATCTCCACCCGCAGGTATACCCCCTTGACATTTGACCCCGCTCCCCGTGACAGCCGTGACGACTGTGACGATGTTTTAGACACCGCCGCCGCTCTCAAAAAAGCCGTCACAGCCGTCACGGTCGTCACGCCTGGGGCGGTTCCAGCGTCAGGCTGATACTTCTCCCAGCGTGGGTACGGCCATTCTCATAGCGGATATGATACTCGCCCGCCAGTTTGCTGGCCCGGACGTTCAGCCTCATCGCCAGGGCGTTGGGCTTCATATCCACTTGCAGGGCCGCTGCCAGCTCTGTGGCAGTACCGCACCAGAACGGCCTCTCCACCGTGATAAAGGCGGCTACGGCCTCCAGCACCGGGTCGGGGGGTTCTACCCACAACTCTGTTTCCATCCGCTCCAGTGTCCATGTCAAGTGTTCCTTGTCCTTGGTGAGATAGAGCCTCTGGTCTTGCTGGTCACGTCCTACCACATCCAGAATGGCGGTGTCATCCGTCCGCTTCTCCTTCTGAAGAAGAAAGGCCCCATCCGCCGCTCCCGACAGTCCGTTGGTGCCGGAGATCATATCAAACTTGTCATCGGCCTGCTGTTTCCGAGTGTGATGTACCAGCAGGAGACAAACGCCGCAGGCGTCAGCGAGGTGTTTCAGCTTTCCCACTACCTCATAATCGTTGGCGTAGCTGTATTTATCCCCGCCAGCCTCCCGGATTTTCTGGAGGGTGTCAATGATAATCAGCTTGGTGTCGGGGTGTTCCTGCACGAACCGCTTTAGCTGTTCCTCCAGCCCAGCGCCGACCTGTTTGGCACAGATGGAAAAGAGAAGGTCGTTGGTGCCGTCCATGCCGAACATCCGGTAAAGCCGCTCCTGCAAACGGCGGTGATCGTCCTCCAACGCCAGATAGAGGACAGTCCCCTTGTGAACGGGATAGTCCCACAGAGGAAGGCCCATGCTGACGTGGTAGGCAAGCTGAGCCATCAGGAACGACTTGCCTACCTTGGGCGCTCCCGCAAAGAGGTACGTCCCCGGATAGAGCAGACCGTCAATGACGGGCGGTCTGCTCTGATAGACGTTCTCGTACAACTCGTTCATGGAAATCGTGGGGAGATACGCCGGGTCGTTCATGCGCTGCATTTTCCGCAGCAGTTCCGCATAATTTTTTTCAGGGGGATTGTTTTCTGTCGTTTCCTCTGTTATACTTGCGGTAGGTGTTTGTGAAATGGGCTGTTCCCCGTCTGCGCCAACAGACGGAACCGGGACAGTCCTTTTCGTTTCCTTGGAATCCAAATCTATCAATCCTCCTTCATGCCGCCCATGATAGCGGCGATCATCTGAATGGTGTCCAATAGTTCATCGTCCACGCCAGCCCCGTCCCCGACCCGCCGCAGTTCGTCCAGAACGGCGGCAAGCTGGTCACGCAGGGCCTTGTAGACCTTGGGATTGCCCTGTACCACTACGTCCCGGCACAGGAGGCGTCTTGTGATGTAGTCCTGCTTTGTCAGGCCGGAGAGCCGCACAGCGGCCTCGATCTGTTCATCTTCCTCCGGGGATACCCGGAAGGCCACGGTCTTGTTCCTCCAGCGATTTTTGTTGTCTCGGTTTTTCAGCGACATGGTTACGTCCCCATCCTTTCAAAGTCCAGCTTGTCCGCCATTTCAGTCTGCCTTGTGGGAAACAGATGGGCGTAGCGGTAGGTGATGTCGATACTCTCATGCCCCACCCGGTCAGCGATTGCCAGGGCGGTGAAGCCCATATCAATCAGCAGGGAAATGTGCGAATGTCGGAGGTCGTGGATTCTGATCCGCTTCACTCCCGCCGCTTTCGCACCTCTGTCCATTTCATGGTGGAGATAGTGCTTGCTGACAGGGAAAATCCGTTCATTTGCTCCGGTGCTGTAAAACATCTTTAAGTAGTCCTCCATCTCTCCGCAGAGGAATTTGGGCATCTTAATGACACGGTTGCTCTTTTTCGTCTTGGGGGTGGTAATCACGTCCTTGCCCTTGAGCCGCTGATAGGATTTGTTGATGGACACTGTACCCGCCTCGAAGTCGAAGTCCGTTGGGGTGAGAGCCAGCAGCTCCCCCTCCCGGATACCGCACCAGTAGAGCATTTCAAAGGCATAGTAGGAGAGGGGCTTGTCCATCATGGCATCGGCAAACTTCAAATACTCGTCCTTCGTCCAGAACAGCATTTCACGCCGTTCCTCCACACCCATGTTCCCGGCCTTGGCCGCAGGATTAACCTGGAGGCCGTAGTAGCGGACAGCATGGTTAAAGAGGGCGCTCAACTGATTGTGGACGGTTTTGAGATAGGTAGGGGAATAGGGTTTTCCTTTGGCGTCCGTCAACCCCCGGATCGCATTCTGCCAGTCCATCACGTCCTTGGCGGTGATTTCCGACAATTTCCGTTTTCCAAAATACGGCAGGATTTTCTTCTGGATGATGCTCTCTTTTGTCAGCCAGGTGTTCAGTTTCAGCTTGGGCTTCATATCCTTCTCATAGAGCTGGGCGAAGCTCTCAAAGGTCATGTTCACATCGGCCTGCTTCTGCATCAGAAACTCCCGTTCCCACGCCTGGGCCTCTTTCTTGGTGGCAAAGCCACGCTTTAACTTCTGCTGGCGCTCTCCTTTCCAGTCCGTATAGCGGAACTGGACGTACCAAGTGCCGTTGGCCTTGTTCTTAAACGCCGCCATAGGTTAATCACTCCTTTCGCTCTGGCCTCTTGTGCCATAAAATTTTTCGTGGAAGAATTTGCGGTCGATGCGGCCTGAAATGGTAATACAGCCCGTCTTTTTCAACTCCGCATTCATAGAACGAATCAGCTTATAGGCATAGGGGACAGAAACCCCTAATTCCTCCGCTACCTCGTCCACCCGCATGAACATGGTGCTTGCCATTGTGCGCTCACCTCCTTTCACGGCTCCAGGACTAAGCCTTTATGCTTAACCTATTATAACTAAGCAAATTTGTTTTGTCAAGTGGCTTGCGGAATAATTTTTAACTTTTTTGTTTAAGATACTCTTGACTGTTACTAAGCGAATATGTTATACTGCTTTCGACAGAAACCACCAGATAGGAGTTGGCATTTATGGCAATAGGAGAGCGCATCCATTTTTTTCGCACCCTCCGGGGTATGACACAGAAGTATCTTGGTATGGCGGTGGGCTTTCCAGAGCGTTCCGCCGATGTTCGTCTAGCACAGTACGAAACAGGCACCCGGACACCGAAGGCCGACTTGACCGCTGCCCTGGCGCAAACATTAGATGTATCGCCCCAGGCGTTGAGCGTCCCGGACATAGACAACTACATAGGTTTGGCCCATACGCTGTTCGCCTTGGAGGATGTTTACAGTCTGAAAGTGGTAGAGGCGGATGGACGTGCCTGCCTGCAAGCAGATATTTTTCAGGGAGGCCGTCAAGCCAGTGAGCTGAACAAAATCTTGATTGCGTGGCGGGAACAGGCGGCGAAGCTGGAGGCCGGGGAGATCACCAAGGAGGACTATGACCGCTGGCGCTACAACTACCCGAAGTACGACACCACCCAGCGGTGGGCCAAAGTCCCCTCGAAGGAATTAAGCGATGCTCTGATAAAAGGATTGAAGAAACAGAGGAAAGATAAATAGCAAAAAAGGTCTTGCCGACTGGTGAAAGTCAGCAAGACCTTTTTCTTAGGATATGAAGGATTTACCCGCAAGCCACCCGCTGTACGGGAGTGAACAAAGTAAATCCGGTTTTGGTATCTGCTATCAATTTGCTATCAAATGCCCCGTTTCCGTTTCAAAAACCCAGTATTTTCAAGGCTTTGCGGGTTTTGTCAGTTATTCCCACTCGATAGTCCCCGTGGGCTTCGGGGTGAGGTCGTAGCACACGCGGTTGATGCCGGGCACCTCGGTGATGATGCGCTTTGTCACGCGGTGCAGCACGTCGTAGGGTATCTCCTCTATTTCCGCCGTCATGGCGTCCACGGTGTTCACGGCGCGGATGATGGCGGGCCATTCCTCGCAGCGCGCGTTGCCGCGCACGCCCACGCTCTTCATATCGGGCACAATGGTGAAATACTGCCACACCTTTTTATCCAGCCCCGCGGCGGCAAACTCTTCGCGCAAAATGGCGTCGCTCTCGCGCAGCGCCTCGAGGCGCTGCCTGGTGATGGCCCCAAGGCAGCGCACGCCAAGTCCCGGACCGGGGAACGGCTGGCGGTATACCATGTCGTACGGCAGGCCCAGCGCCGCGCCGCACGCACGCACCTCGTCCTTGAACAGCTGGCGCACAGGCTCTACCAGTTCGAATTTCAAATCGTCCGGCAGGCCGCCCACGTTGTGGTGGCTCTTTACCACTTTGTTTGTCTTGGTGCCGCTTTCGATGATGTCCGGATAGATAGTGCCCTGCGCCAGAAACTCGATGCCGTCCAGCTTGCGCGCCTCTTCTTCAAACACGCGGATGAACTCGGCGCCGATAATCCTGCGCTTTTGCTCAGGGTCTGCCACGCCGGCCAGCTTGCTCAAAAAGCGCTCCTGCGCGTCCACATACACAAGGTTCGCGCCCAAATTGTCGCGGAACACGCGCACCACCTGCTCAGGCTCGCCCTTGCGCAGCAGGCCGTGGTTCACATGCACGCAGGTAAGCTGCGGGCCGATGGCCTTCAAAAGCAGTGCCGCCACCACGGAGGAATCCACCCCGCCGGAAAGCGCCAGCAGCACCTTTCTGCCGCCCACCTGACGGCGGATATGCTCTACCTGGGCGGCAATGAAGCTCTCCATATCCCATTCGCCGCGCACATGGCATTCGTCGAACAGGAAGCCGTGCAGCAGCGCGGTGCTGGCCTGTTCGTCTGCCGGCAGGGCGTCGATGTGCCGCGCGGCCGGGGCGCCGTCGAAATCAATGGCCAGCATGGGCAGCCCGCAGGACAGCACTTCGGGCAGCGGGGCCACGGCCGCGCCCGCCAGCATGCGGTTGGGCCCGCCGTTCAGGATAAGCGCGCGCACATTGCCCAGCGCAGACAACTGCTGCATGGTGATGTCGTGCGGGTGTATCTCGCTGTACACGCCAAGGCTGCGCACCTCGCGCGCCACGCGGGCGCTCTCCTCGCTGCCAAGGTCTAAAATGACGACCATATCCTGTGTCATAAACTACACGCTCCCTTTTCATCTCTGCGGCCGGGCGCCCGGCGCCTCTGCGCGCCCGTGTGCGGGGGCAGGCGCCGTTTCTGCCCGTTTTTTCTATTATACATGCTTTTTTTCATCAGCACAACGCCTTCGGCCTGGCTTTTGTGCCCGGGCTGCGGCATTTTGCGCTGCCATGCCCCGCGCCGTGGCGGTGCACAGCAGGCTTCCCTCACAAGGAAAACCGCATGCCGCAGCCTTTGACACACAGACGCCTTTGGCAACGCCGTGCGGGCTCAAGCGATGCTTCGCAGGCGGATATTCCCGACGCCCGGCGCACGGCCGGCGCCCCAGCTCTGGCCCGCCTGCTTCCGGGCCGGTGCAGGCCGCACACGGCAGCCTTATCAGAACCCGCCGCCTTTGCGCAGCGCGAAATGCAGCCCCCACTCCCGCTTTGCCTGCCTGCGGCAAGGCCGCCGCGCTATTCCTGCGGCGTCTGGGGCCAGGCCGCGAAGGCACGGCCAGCGCCCTCCAGGGCGGGCAGCATGTAGCCGCGGTTGAACTGCGTCACCGGCACGCGCTCGGCGGCCTCCATCTTCATGTGGTCCAGCGTTTCTTCCATGCGGGCAAGGCAGGGCACAGCCCCAAGGCCGCTGCCGCCCGCGCAGGCCACCAGCAGGCACTGCATGCCGCGCAGGGCGTGGTTGTGGGCCGTCTCGCAGCGGCGCAGCCTGTCCAGAAACGCCTTCAGCCCCTCGGCCATGTCGTGCCAGTACACAGGCGTCACCAGCACAAGGCCCTGCGCCGCGCGCAGCCTTTCATACAGCGCGGCAAAATCGTCCTTCAGCACACAGCGGCCTTCTGCGCGGCACAGCCCCCAGCCGTCGCCGCAGGCCATGCACCGCTGCATGGCACAGCGGTTCAGCCAAACCTCGTCCGCCCTTGCGCCGCCGGCCGCCAGCCCGCGCAGCACGGCGTTTTTGGCCGCGGCCGTCAGGCCGTCCCGGTTGGGGCTGGCCCATATCAGCAAAACGTGTTCCATATGCATTTTCCCCTTTCCGCGCGCTTTCAGGAAAGCGCCTTCACCAGCAGGCGCATATACACCTTGATGAAGGTGAAGTAATCCTCCAGGCAGAGCTTTTCATTCTCGTGGGTAGATTCCGCCTCTTCGTCGCCCGCGCCGAAATTCGGCATGGGCAGGCCCGCCTTTTCCACAATGTCCGACGCGTCCGAGCCGCCGCCGCGCCGGTATACGGCTGTGCCTTTGCCCGTCACCTCGCGGTATGCCTCCAGGCACATGCGCACAATGGGCTCGTTTTCGTCCACCACAAGGCACGGGTATTCGCCCAGCACCTCGTATTCGTAGCTGTAATCTGCCTGCGGGTGGGCGCGGCGCAGGCCGTCCAGCACCTCGCGTATCTGGCGGTGGCCCTCGGCCGTCGTCTCGCCGGGCACAAGGCGGCGGTCTATCACCAGATGCCCCTCCGACGGATACATGTTCACCGTATTGCCGCTTTTTATCATTGTCACCGAAAGCTTGCTCCACGCGCCAAGCTCTTCGCTGTAACGGCTTATGCGGCGGCCAAGCGCCATCAGCGCGGCGGCGGCCTTCACCGTTTTCTCCAGCGCGTCTGCGCCCTCCGGGTGTGGAATGGACGTATGCCCCGCGGCCGAGCGGTAGGTCACCTTCACATTCAGCCCGCCGCAGTGGCTCACCAGCACCTGCCCGTGCGTCGGCTCGGGGTCTATGCCAAAATCGCCGGAAATGAGCCCCTGCTCCAGCAGGTATTTGGTGCCAAGCCCGCCGGTGTTTTCTTCGTCCGACACCCAGGTCATCAGCACGCTGCCCGCGGGGGAAAAGCCCATCCGCTTCAGAAAGGCCGTGGCCATAATGGCCGCGCACACGCCGCCCTTCATATCCCCACTGCCGCGCCCATAAAGATAACCGTCCGCCACCTTGCCCGCCCACGGGCCGTACAGCCCCGGGCTGCCCGCCACCGGCGGGAACACGTCCAAATGGCCGTTCCACACAAAGCGAGGGCCGGGCCGCGCGCCCTTCCACTCGGCTACAATGTTGGGCCTGCCCGGCTCTTTTTCATACACCTGCGGCGCAAAGCCCTGCCGCGCCAAAAACTGCCGCACCACCCCGCCCATGGCAGCCTCGCTGCCCGTCACGCTGGGCGTGCGCACGCACTGCTGGAAAAAGGCCAGCGCCTCTTCACGGTTCGCGTCTACCATGGCCGCAATGTCCTGCACGGAAAGCATGCCGTCCGCCTCTCTTTCTTTTGCAAACGGGCCGGGCCCGTTTTTTCCATTTTACCGCACACAGGGCGGGCGCGTCTGTCTCAAAAGCTACACAGCGCGGGCGGCTCTGTGCAGGGCACACCCGCTTCATCCGTACCCGCGCCGCAGCACGGCCTGTCTGCCCGCTGTATGCGTGCCCCTTACTTTGCAAGACCGCGCCCGCCCCCGGCGGGGCCGCAAGCCCGCTATGCATTGGCTTTTCACTTCACAGGGCCGCGCCCTCACATGACGACGCCCACACAGTGTGCGTGGCATTTTGCACTTTGAAAAGCTCCACATGACCACAAACGGGGCATGCCCTCTGTGCACGGGCCTCTCGCTCTGCAAGACCGCGCCCGCCCCCGGCGGGGCCGTAACCCCTCTGTGCATTGACTTTTCATTTCACAGGGCCGCGACGACGCCCGTGCCGTGCACAGACATTGCACTTTGAAAAGCTCCACATGACCACAAACGGGGCACGCCTGCTGTACGCAGGCCCCTCGCCTCACAAAGCCGCGCCTGCCGCCGCGCTCTTTCCTCGTGCCGCGTGGTGTGTTCTCTCAGGAAAACATGGGAAAACATGCGTCCGCGCCCTCCCGGCTGCCGCCGCGGGCCATCCCTTCGGCAAGGCGTGCCGCCCTGCCCCTCCAAGTGACGCAGGCCGCTTTTCCGCACTGCGGCGCATTTGCCATGCCCGTGCCTGCGCTGTCCTGCCGGGGCGGCGCGGCGGGCCCTTTCCCCTTCCGGGCGCTTTCAGCCCAGCGGAAGCTGCGCGCGGCCGGAAAGCAGCATGGCAAGCGCCCACACGCCCACGGCTGCCAGCAGCACGCCCGCCGCGCGCACACAGTTGCGGAACACCACGTTGTCCCTCACAAATTTCTGCGCCACCACAAACAGCGCCGCGCCAAGCGCCAGCACGCCAAGGCTGAGCAGCGGGTACATTGCGCTTCCCCCTTTCCCGCGGGCCGCCGTGCGCCGCCGCGTGCGGCGCAAACAGCGTGCGGCCCTTCTGTGTGCATCATACCACCGCGCGCGGCGGCTGTAAAGCGGGCGGCGGAGTCAGGCCCCCCGGCACAGCCGGGGGCCTGCGTAAGCCCCGGAAGGGCACAATACGGGCAACGCCCCTAAAAAGGGGCCGCGAATGGGCCGGCCAACTGCATTGCCGGCTCATGGCAAGCCCCTGAAGGGGCTTGCTTATGCCTTTGTATTCCTGCTGCCCGTAAACGGGCCGGTGAATTCCTTGATGCTGATTTGGCCTGCTATTTGGTCTTTCTCCGGTTGGTGCTTGATGTACTCCTGTATCTGCTTCCTATTCCGTCCTACTGTGTCCACATAATGCCCTCCGGCCTCGAAATGCCGGTTAGCTTACTTGCGGTAGGGATATATTAAATGACAGCTACCAACAAATTGTAAGAGTATCCCTATCACTACTATACGTTAGCTTATTTGTAATAGGGATATATGAAATGACAGCCGCCAATAAATTGTAGGGTATCCCTATCACTACTATGCTTTTCCATATTTGTATTTCAAATTCGCATGCCTGTCGAAAATCATCAGGCTGTTTTTCCCTTTGAGATATCCCATGGTTTGTGCTGCACTGTATTCCGGAGGGATACTCCGCAACATATGAATATGGTCTGGGCAAGCTTGTGCTTCGGTGATTTCCACACCTTTTTGTCCGCATAATTTTCGGAGTATCTGCCCTGTATCCTTCCCGACCTGTCCATATATGGTCAAGCACCTGTATTTGGGGGCGTATACGATATGGTACCGCCGTCTTCATACCGTATGCTGTAAGCTTCCAATGTCTTTTTCTTTCATCGAAAAAACTTCTGGTGATTGCTGCTGCAGTTGGCCAGCCGCAGCTTCTATTCTACCGGAAGGTTTTTTCACTATATAATCCTTTTTTTACTCTCCCCGGCACAGCCGCGGGGTGCCGTTTCGCTAAAGCAGACCAAAGCAAAAGCAGGCCGCCGCGCGGGGGCATTCCCCGCGCGGCGGCCCGCCTGCGCCGCTGTGCGCCGCTTTTGCCGCCCCGGGCCGGGGCACGGCGCCCCGCCCCGAAACGGCCCTCAGCCCATGGTGCACTGTGGCTTTTGAATGTTTATCTGGTGCCCGGAGTAGTTGCCCGGCACCTTTTCGCGCAGATATTTCGCCGTCTGCAGCAGCTTTTCAAAATCCACGCCTGTCTCCACACCCATTTTTTCCAGCATATATACAAAATCTTCGCTGGCCGTGTTGCCGGACGCGCCGGGCGCGAACGGGCAGCCGCCAAGCCCGCCCACAGTGGTGGAGACGCGCGCAATGCCGCACTGCATGGCCACCAGGCTGCACGCCATGCCCATGTTGCGCGTGTCGTGGATGTGCACGCCGAAGGTGATGTCCGGGAATTTTTCGCGCAGGGCCAGAATGGTGTTTTCCACCTGAACGGGCGCGGCCACGCCGATGGTGTCGCACAAATCAATGTCGCGGATGCCCAGCGCGTGCGCCTTTTCCACATAGGCCAGCACCTGCTGCAGCGTCACCTCGCCGTCGAACGGGCAGCCGAACGCGGTGGCCGCGTCCAGCACCACCTTCATGTCCGGATATGCGGCGAGGATGGCGCCCAGCTCTGCGAACGATTCCTCCGGCGTGCGGCGCACGTTCGCCATGTTGTGCCCCGGGCTTACAGAGATGACATAGCTTATCTCGCGCAGGCCGGCCTCATAGGCGTTCTGCGCGCCGCGCAGGTTGGGCACAAGGGCGTAGGCGCGCAGGGCCGGGTATTTTTCCAGCACATACCGCGCCACCTCTTTCGCGTCCTGCATCTGCGGGATGGCCTTGGGGTGCACGAAGCTGGTCACCTGCACGGTAGTGCAGCCCGCGGCCACAAGGCGGTCGATAATCTCTTTTTTCAGCTCTGTGGGGATGAACTCTTTGATGCTTTGAAAGCCGTCGCGCGGGCCCACCTCCACCAGCTCTACCTTTTTCGGATATGTGTTCACTGCAAAACACCTCCTGTTGTTGTGCGCAGCGCAGGGCGGCCCCGGCATGCCTGTCCGCCGCCCTGTGTGCAAAAGGGCCTTTTCTGTGCCGCGCGTGCCCCGCAGGGCGCGCGCGGCCAAACCGGCGTGCGTTACAGCACGCCGTCCTCCTTCAGCCGGGCCACCTGTTCGGGCGTGTAGCCCAGCTTTTCGCCCAGTATCTCTTCGTTGTGCTGGCCCAGCAGCGGCGCGGGGCGGTCTATCTTCACCTTTTTGTTGGTGAATTTAATCTGGTTGCCCGTCACCTTCATTTTGCCCGCCTTGGGGTGCTCCAGCTCCACGAACATTTCGCGGGCGCCGGCGATGTGCGGGTCTGCCACCACGCGGTCGATGGTGTTGATGGGCCCCGCCGGGATGCCCACGGCCAAAAGCATATCCACTGTTTCGTCAATGGTCTTGTCCTTCAGCCACTCTTCAATGATGGGCTTGAGCTCGGCGTGGTTCAAAACGCGCTCGTTGTTGTCGGCAAAGTGCGGGTTTTCCAGAAGCTCGGGCTTGTTCATCACGCCCACCAGCAGCTCGAACAGCTTGTTGTTGCCGCAGGCAATGATGACGTGGCCGTCCTTGGCCTTGAAGGAATCGTAGGGGTAAATGGCCTCGTAGCGGTTGCCGATGCGGCTGGGCACGCGGCCCGTGCACAGGTAGATGATGTTGATGATTTCCAAAGCGGACACCATGGAGTCCACCAGGGCCACGTCCACCTTTTCGCCCTCGCCCGTCTTCAGGCGGTTGATGTACGCCGCCAGCACGCCCACGCAGCAGCTGATGCCGCCCATCACGTCCGAAATGGCCGTGCCCGTGCGGGTGGGGGGCGTGTCGGGCCAGCCGGTGGTGCTCATCAGGCCGCTCATGGCCTGGCCGATGATGTCGTAGCCCGCGCGCTTGGAATACGGGCCGTAGTGCCCGAAGCCGGAAACCGCGCCGTAGATGATGGCGGGGTTTATCTTTTTCAAATCTTCATAGCCGAGGCCCAGCTTTTCCATCACGCCGGGGCGGTAGTTCTCCAGCACGATGTCGGACTGCTTCACAAGCTCGCGGAAAATCTCGCGCCCCTTTTCGCTCTTCAGGTTCAGCGTCATGCCGCGCTTGTTGCGGTTCAGGTTCATGAAATAGGCGCTTTCGCCGTTCACAATGGGGAAGTTGCGGCGCGAGTCGTCGCCGCGGCCCGGCAGCTCTATCTTCGTCACCTCGGCGCCCATATCCGCCAGCATCATGCCGCAGTAGGGGCCCGCCAGCACGCGCGTGAGGTCCAGCACTTTTACTCCGTCCAACAAACCTGCCATAATAAGGTTCCTCCATTCTTTTTCTGCCGCCGCGCGGGCGCGGCGGGGTATGTGTGATGATGCGGCGCGCCGTGCGCCGCGCACTGCCTGCCGCGGGCAGCCCGCCTGCGCGGGCCGCCCCGCCCCGCAGCCTGCCGCAGCGCAGGCCCGCACAGGCGCGTACAGGGCCGCCGGCCGGGAACCGCGCCAGAGGGCGCCGCGTCCGGCACAGGCCCGCGCGTGTGCGCGGCGCCCGTGCGGGGCAGGCGGGGCTTTTCGTTTTATTCACAGCCGGGCAGCACGCGCCCGGCGCCTGTTTTCTTCTTTGCTATGCGCCGCACCGCGGCCCCCGCGGGGCCATGCGCGGCTGCCGCGCCTTTTTCCAAGGGCGGGCGCGCGCCCTTTTGTGATGCAGCTTTCACCTTCCCGGTTCAAAAACGTTTTGCGCCGCGCGCAGCGCGGCTTCCGGAGTGGTGCGGCGGGCGGGGCCTGCCCGCCCGCCGCGGCTTCCGGATGACAGGTTCGCGCCGGTGCAAAGCGCCGGCCGCCCGCGCGGCGTCCTTCCCACAGCAGCCGGGGAGTATCTCCTCCGGCCGGAGGCTGCCCGCCGCACGCGGGGGCCGGGCCGCCTTTGCCCGGCACAGGGCGGCGGGCAGCGGGCGGCATGGCCGCCGCCCGCCCCGCGCCCGGGTTAGGAGGCCGCGCAGGGGCGCCGTATGGCCCCGGGCCCCTGCGCGCAAACACAAGGCTCAAAAAGATGTGAAATATGCTTTATGCCTTCTTTCCGGCGGCTACCTCGATATTCTCCGAGGCGTAGGCGCCCGCCTCCGCCTCCTTCGAGAACAAATCGTCCACAAACTCCTTCGGCAGGGGCTTTGTAAATTTGCTTACCGCAAAGAACACGATGATGGACACGATGGTGCCGGAAACGAACGGCGGGCAGCCCAGAATGTAGTTGCCGCCGGGCATTACCATGTAGAAGAACAGCGTGCCGAGCCCGCCTGCCAGCATGGAGGCCACGCAGCCCGCGGTGGTGCCCTTTTTCGAGTACACGCCCGCGAACACAGGCACCACCAGCGTGCCCGCGATGACGCTGAATGCGTAAGAGTTCAGGTACGAAAGCATCGGCAACTCCATAAACGAGCCCGCAATTACCACGGCAATGATGAGGAACATGGTGATATTGGACACCAGAATGGTCTGCTTTTCGCTGGCGTCCTTTCTGATGAACTTTTTGTAGATGTCCACGCCGAAGGCGCTGCCGCTGGTCATCAGCACGCCGTCGATGGTGCTCATGGCCGCCGCAATCACGGCCACAATGACAACGGCGCCCAGCACGTTCGGGAAGAAGGTGAGCACCAGGTTCGGGAACACGAGGTCGGGGTTGTCGAGGAACTGGTCGCCGAAATAGGCGCGGCCCATGTTGCCGATAATCATGCTGCCGATGAGGATGGCGCCCAGCCAGATGGACAGCACGATGGACGAGACGTACACCGTCTTTTTGTCCTTGATGGTGAAGTTCGTCTGCACAAGCTGCGGCAGGCCCCACGGGGTGAGGGCGTACACGGCCGAGAACAGGAACAGGTTGCTCCAGCCCATCGGGCCCGGCGTCTCAAGCAGGGCCGGGTCGGACGCGGCGACGCCCGCGGCAATCTCGGTGGGGCCGCCCACGATGAAGAAGCCCGCCACCAGCACAGCCAGCATGCCGAAGGCCATCATGGCGCCCTGAATAACGTCTGTGTAGCAGCGCGCCATATAGCCGCCGAAGATAAGGTACACGCACGCGACGCCCGCCACCAGGAACACGGCCACCTCATAGCTCAGCCCCAGCAGACTGGCCAGCGAAAGCGCGCCGCCCTTGATGACGCCCACCATGTAGGGAACCATGAAAATGATGATGACCACCGAGGCTATCATGCTTGCCGCATTGCTGTGGAAGCGCTTGCTGATATACTCCGGCAGCGTCATGGCGTTCAGGCGCACAGACACCCTGCGCAGCCCGTGCGAGAACAGGATAAGCCCAAGGGGAAGCAGCACCACCTGCGCCACAGGCATCATCAGATAGGCCATGCCGGCCTTGTAGGCCGTGCCGGTGTTGCCGATAAACGTGGAGGCGCTGAGGTAGGTGGAGCCGTAGGTAAGCGCAAATACCCACGGGCCCAAATTGCGGCCGCCGGTGAGGAAGCCGCTGAGGTTGTTTGCGTACTTCTTGTTGCAGTACACACCGATGCCCAGCATGCCGATAATATAAATACCCAGCACGATAAGGCCTGTTGTTGCAAGAGAGCCAGTTAACATGATTCCATCTCCTTTTTTCGCATTCGCACGAGTGGAGGGCGCGCCCGCATTGCCGCATGGACAGTACCCGCATCAGCGCCGCCGCGCGGCGGCGCCGCAGAAAAGGGCGCCCGGCCGAACATCAATTTCCCGTCTTGAGGTATTTCACATACCGGTAGATGCAGTAACCCGCAGTAAGCACCGTCAAAGCGGGGCCCACAAACCAGCCGAGATACGTCGGGAAAGGCAGACCTAATATCATCATTCGTTCCTCCCTGCTGCAGTTCTTCATGGTGGCTTTTTCGGAAATATTTTCTTTGCTTCCGTCTTTTTTTAAGCTGAATGTAAACGTTTACATTTCAAAGAAGGCACTGTGCGCCCCTTGGGCCCTGTGCGGGCCCGTGCGGGGGCGGCGCGCCGGTTTTCACGGAACGGCGCGGCCGCGCGGCGGCAGGCTTTTGCCGCCGCGCGGCACAGCGCCAAAGGGGCTTTCCGCGCCCGGCCCCTGCGGGCCGGGCGGGCGCCGGGGCGTCCGGTTGCTTATTTCTTCTTCATCAGCAGCGCCAGCACGGCCTTCTGCGCATGCAGGCGGTTTTCGGCCTGGTCGTACACGATGGAGTGCTCGCCGTCAATCACGGCGTCCGTCACTTCCTCGCCGCGGGCGGCGGGCAGCGGATGCATGTAGTAGGAAACGGGCTTTGCCAGCTTGAAGTGCTCGTCAGAGATGCACCAGTCCTTCTCGAACTGCTTGCGGTACTCTTTGTCCTCCTCCTTACTCATGCCGTGGGTGCTGCCCCAGCTCTTGGCATAGATGACGTCGGCGTCGGTGGCGGCCTCGTAGATGTCGTTGGTGATGGTCAGCTTGCCGCCCGTCTTTTTGTAGGCGTCGTTGGCGAACGCCATGTAGTCGTCGTCCAGCTCGTAGCCCTTCGGGTAGGCCAGCGTCAGGTCTGCGCCCAGCAGGCTGCACGCAATCAGCATGGCCTGCGGCACGCCCGGAGATTTCACGCGGTCGGAATACGCCCAGCTCATCACAATTTTTTTCTTCTTCCAGCCGGTGCCCAGCTTCTCCTGCAATGTCATCAGGTCGCCCATGCACTGGCAGGGGTGCTCTTTGTCGTCCAATCCGTTGATGACGGGGATGGTGGTGGCCTTGCGGATCTCGTTCATGATGTCGCGGGCCATGCCGTACTTCTCAAGGTCGTACAAACGCACCATCAAAGCGTCCAGGTAACGGCTCAGCACAAGGCCGGTGTCCTCCCAGGTCTCTTTGTTCTTGCGCTGCATGTTGTCCTCGCTGTAATACTGCGCGTGGCCGCCCAGCTGCGTCATGCCCGTCTCGAAGGAGACGCGCGTGCGGGTAGAGGGCTGCGCAAAAATCATGCCCAGCGTCTTGTTTTTCAGCAGCTCGTGCTCGGCGCCCATGGCGTTCTGGCGCTTTAAGTCGAACGCCACGTCCAGAATGGTCTGCAGCTCTTCGCCCGTGTAGTCCATCAGGGTAACAAAGTCTTTTCCGCGCATATCGGTTCTCATAAATGCTTTACCTCCTGTTTTGTGAAAAATATCTATCTGGCAGGGCTGACGAATGCTCCCCAGCCTTGCTTACCGGTAATGCGGCCCTCCGCATACACCGCCTGCCCGCGCACATAGGTGCGCGCAACGCGGTAGTGCATGGGGATGCCCTCGTACAGTGCGGCGCTGCCGCGCGCCCTGGTGAACAGCCTTGACGTGTCCAGCGGCACGGGCGCCTCGTTTTTCGCCACCAGCACCATGTCCGCGTCCGCCCCGGCCTCAATGCGGCCCTTTTTGGGCGCAAGGCCCAGCAGCTGGGCGGTGCTTTCGGCCGTGGCCTTTGCAATGGCCTCAAAGCTGAGGGTGCCGTCCGCCGCCGCGTTCAAAAGCAGCGGCAGCGAAAGCTCCAGCCCGGGCAGGCCGTCGAAGGTGTGCCAGATGTCCTGGCCGTTTTTCAGCTTTTCTTCCCGCAGGTAGGGCGCATGGTCGCTGCCTGTCATGGCAAACGACCCGTTTTCATACATCCGGCGCAGCCGGCGCATGCGCTGCCCGTCGCGAAGCGGCGGCTTCATGCGGGCGAACACGCCCGCGTGCGCGGCGCTTTGCTCGCTGAACAGAATGTACTGCGGGCATGTTTCGGCCCACACCCGCACGCCCTGGGCGCGCGCGGCCTCTATCATGCGCACGGCTTCCGGCGTGCTCACATGGCACACGCTGGCGCGGCAGCCCGTTTTGCGCGCGGCCTCTATCACCCATTCCACGGCGGCCGTCTCGGCCTCCACAGGGCGCGAGCGGCAGAAGGCCACCAGGCCGTTTTCGCCCGCGTCCATGCGGCGCTTTGTCTCGGCGGCCACATACTGGTTCAGCTCGCTGTGCACGGCCAGCAGGCGGCCGGTTTTTGCCACGCGCTCCATCACGCGGCACAGGGCGTCCTGCGTTTCGCTGCACAGGCCGTAAAACTCGGCCTCGCGCCCCGGCACCGGCGGCATGGTGAACGTCTTGTACGCCACGGCGCCCGCGGCGGCCAGCTTTTCTATCTCGTCCAGGTTATCCGCCCCGGCGCCGCCGTACAGCGCAACGTCCACATAGGCGGCTGCCTGCGCCTCGGCCCTGCGCGCCTCGAACGCCTCTGCGGTGGAGGCGGGCGGGTTTGCCACGGGCATCTCGGCCAGGGCCGTCACGCCGCCCGCGGCGGCGGCCATGGTGCCGCTGGCAAAATCCTCCCGGTGCGAAAGCCTGCCCCCGCGGATGTGCACATGGCTGTCTATCATGCCGGGAAACACCAGCATGCCGGCGGCGTCCACCGTCTCGGCTGCCGGGGCGGGCGCTTCGCCCGCCCGCTTTACGGCGGCGATGACGCCCCCTTTTACCTCCACGCTGCCCGCAAAGCAGCCCTCGGGCCGCACGATGGTGCCGCCCACAATATTCAAATCGTTCATCTGTGTCCCCCTTTCCGTTCAAATCAAACGCTGTGTGTGCAAAGCCGCGCGGCGCCCGCCGCAGAGGGCCGGCCCCGCCGGGCACAGGGCATGGGCCTGACGGCCCGCCCGCCGCGCCCTTCCGGGGCGCCGCGCGGCGGCTTCGGCTTTTACTTCATCAGCGCGTCCATGGCCGCCGCGGCGCGCTTGCCCTCGGCCACGGCCTGCACCACCGTGGCGCCGCCGTTCAGCCAGTCGCCGCCCACAAAGCAGTTGGTGCCCGCCACGCGCAGGGTGCCGCTGTCGGGCGTGCCCGCCACCAGCGCCGCGTCTGCCTTTTTGCCAATGGCAAACACCACCTGCGCCGCGTTCAGGGTGAACTCGCTGCCGGGCACGGCCTCAAAGCCGCGGCGCGCCTCGCCCGGCTTTTCCACCAGACGGTTGCGCACAAACGTCACGGCCGCGCCGCCGTCCGCCGTTTTGGCAACGGCAACGGGCGAAACCATGTACATCAGCTCTGCGCCCTTACCGGCCGCGGCAAAGAACTCTTCGTCGCACGCGGGCATCTCGGCGCGTGAGCGGCGGTAGGCCAGCACGGCCTTTTCAGCCCCGGCCTCCAGGCTGGCGCACACGGCGTCAATGGCGGAGTCACCGCCGCCCACCACCAGCACGGTGCCGTGCACGGCTTTTATTTCGCCGCTTTTCAAACCGGCCAGGTACTGCGAGCAGCCAGCCACGGGCGCGCCCGGGGCAATGTCCACGCCGCTCATGCGGTCCTGCGCAAGGCCGGCGCCCACAAACACGGCCGCATATTCCTGTTTCAGCTCTTCCAGCTTTTGGGCCGTGACGGGCGTGTTGTAGTGGAAGCGGATGCGCCCGCACGCAAGCTCGGCCAGGTCGTTTTCCACCACGGCGGCGTCAATGCGCTGCGCCGGAATTTCGCGCGCCACCACGCCGGCGGCCGCCGCGTCCTTTTCAAACACGTCCACCTCGTGGCCCAGGCGCGCCAGCATGGCCGCGCAGCCAAGGCCCGCGGGGCCCGCGCCTACCACGGCGGCCTTTTTGCCGCTGGCGGGGGCCAGCTCCGGCGCATAGGCCGCGTTGGCGCAGGCGAACTTCTGCAAATCGCGGATGCGGATGGGCGCGCCGCAGTAGTTCATGGTGCAGTTTTTCTGGCACAAATTTTCGCTGGGGCACAGCGTGCCGCAGATGCCGCCCAGCGGGTTTGCCGTTTTTATCACACGCTTGGCGCTTTTCACGTCCTCATAGCGCAAATGGCGGATGAACTGCGCCACGTCCACCCCGGCGGGGCAGCCCTTTTGGCAGGGGGCGTCCACACAGTACAGGCAGCGCTTGGCCTCGGCCTGCACATCGGCCATGGTTTGGTTTATCACACTCATGTCTGCCCCTCCTTTACCTTTGTACCATTGTCATGCAGCTCACCGGGCACACCTGCGTGCACAGGCCGCAGCCGTCACATTTGTCTTTGTCCACCACAGCCCTGCGGCTTTCGTCCAGATGGATGGCGCTGTACGCGCTGTCGGCGCACACGGCCACGCACCGCCCGCAGCCCACGCACTTTTCGGCGTCCGGCTGTGAATACAGCCTGTAGGCGCGCGAGAGGTCGTTGTGGCGGAAGATGTTGGGCAGGGCCCTGCCGCAGAAATCGCTGATGGTCTCAAAGCCCATTTCCTCCATGTAGTTCAAAAGGCCGGCCGTCATGTCGTTGATGATGCGGTAGCCGTGGTGCATCACGGCCGAGCACACCTGCAGCGAGGAGGCGCCCGCCAGAATGAACTCTGCCGCGTCGCGCCAGTTGTAAATGCCGCCGATGCCCGACACGGGGATGTTCACCGCCTTGGCTATCTGCGCCACCGTGCGCAGGGCAATGGGCTTGATGGCCGCGCCCGAAAGCCCCTGGAAGGCGCTGCGCCCGTCCACATTGGGGTAGGGCACAAAGGTGCGAATGTCGATGCCGGGCAGGCTGTTCAGCGTGTTGATGGTGGCGATGGCGTCCGCC
>JBKYIE010000022.1:0-22580 GCA_047030735.1 Ruthenibacterium sp. | reverse complement strand
TGCACAAAAGCTGTTTCAGTTTCTTCATGCCTTTTCTCTCCTTCACAGGTTTTCGGGCCCGGCTCCCCCTGTGTGAGACAGGCGGTTTCTCCGGCCATGCCGGAGAAGGGAAAGGGGCCCCTTTCCTCGCGCCGCTGCATACGGCGCCCAGTATAGCTATATTTTACCTCTTTCCGCTGCCAAAAGCAAGCACTTTTGGGCAGGTGCCGCACACTCGTTTCACATGCGCTTTTGCGCTTTGCCTCTGTTGCGTGCCGGTGTTTTCCATTTACCCATGCAGTGCTGCAGGCCCCAACACCGCCGCATTCCTCCGGCCCGGTATGCATAGGCACAAATTGTTGCACAGCACCTGGGACGGAGAAAAGCCGGTGGCATATACAGGGGCGCCGGTATCTTCATAGAAGGCGTGCGCCCGTTTGGCCAGCTCCAGAGTTTTTTTTGTAAAGGGAAATCACAGCAGGGGCGTGTACATTATGCAAACCGCTCGCTGCTTTTTCAAAGGAGGCATCTGCCGGGATCATCATCAGGGTGTCGTTCATGATTTTGATTGCGTCCGGGCCAAACTTTTCCCGGGCCAGCTTGTGGCCGGTGACGCTGCGTGCAAAAGCCTCCTGATTTTCAAGGCCCTTGCCCCATTCGTTAGGAGGGCAGAAGTAGTGAAAAAGCGCAACAGGGATGCGGTCTGCCGGTTTGCCCGCCAGGAGGTTCATGAATTTTTCAAGCGTATACCGCAGCTATGTGTCCATATTTTCATTTTGTCTGTGCAATATTGCAGACGCTATCCGGCGCGCATGGAAGTATTCCACAGCCACGCGCCTTTTCCCTTTCTGTCCAACACCGGGCGGCACAGGCGCCGTTCGCGGCGCTGCGGGGGTGCTTTCCCCTTCCGATGCGTGCGCACTTCGCCCCACAGAGGCAGCGCCCATGCAAAAGCCCCGCGCCTTTCGGCGCGGGGCTTTTCTGTGCTTATCTGCGGCTGGCAGCTTACACCAGCTCGATGATGGCCATTTCGGCAGCATCGCCGCGGCGCACACCGGTTTTCACGATGCGCGTATAACCGCCGTCACGGTCGGTATACTTCGGGCCGAGCTCATCAATCACTTTTTTCGCAACGTTCTCTTTCGTAATGAACGAGAACACCTGACGCTTTGCGTGCAGATCGTCGCGCTTGCCGAGCGTGATCATCTTCTCGGCCATATTGCGCACTTCCTTCGCACGGGCCAGGGTCGTCTCGATCTTGCCGTTTTCCAGCAGATATGTCACCATGGCGCGCAGCATCGCCTTGCGGTGATCGCTTGCTCTGCCAAGTTTTCTGGTACCGGGCATCCCAATTCACTCCTTTGCGTTATTCGTCGTCTTTACTGAGCTTAAAGCCGAGCGAATCCAGCTTTGCGACGACTTCCTCAAGGCTCTTGCGGCCGAGGTTGCGCACTTTCATCATCTCGTCTTCGGATTTGCTGATAAGGTCTTCCACCGTGTTGATACCGGCGCGTTTCAGGCAGTTGAACGAGCGCACGGAAAGGTCCAGCTCTTCGATGGTCATTTCCAGAGCCTTCTCCTTGCCCTTGTCGTCCTTCTCCACCATGATTTCGGCGTCCATGGCCTCCTGCGACAGCGTCACAAACAGGTTCAGATGCTCGGTCATGATGCGCGCGGCAAGGCTCACGGCCTCCTGCGCGTTAATGGTGCCGTCCGTCCACACTTCAAGCGTGAGCTTGTCGTAGTCCGTTATCTGGCCGACGCGGGTATTCTCCACGGTGTAATTCACCTTCAGCACCGGGGTATAGATACTGTCCACAGGCAGCGAGCCCAGCGGCGCCTGTTCGGCGTTCAGCTTGTTGCGCTCGGCAGGCACATAGCCGCGGCCTTTGTCAAATGTCAGCTCCATCACCAGCTTCGCGCCGTCGGCCAGCGTGGCAAGGTGCCAGTCGGGGTTCAGAACCTCGAGCTCGGCGTCCTGCTGGATGCTGCCGGCAGTCACTTCGCCCTCGCCGGACGCTTCAATGCGCACCGTCTTGGGGGTGTCGGAGTACAGCTTTGCCGTGATGCCCTTGACGTTCAGCACGATTTCTGTCACGTCCTCCTTGACGCCTTCAATCGTGGAGAACTCATGCACCACACCGTCGATTTTGATGCTGGTGACCGCAACGCCGGGCAGGCTGGAAAGCAGCACACGGCGCAGGCTGTTGCCAAGCGTTGTGCCAAAGCCGCGTTCCAGAGGCTCCACCACAAATTTTCCATAGCGGCCATCGGCAGAAAGGTTCGCTGTATCGATTTTGGGCCTTTCGATCTCCATCATAGGGTAACCCTCCTTTAACTAGCGGGCCGTGGGCCCTGCTGATTGCTATGCATTTTTCAAGGCAAAGCGCGGGGTTATTTGGAGTACAACTCGACGATGAGGTGTTCCTCAACGGGCAGGTCAATGTCTTCGCGGGCGGGCAGCTTCACAACGGTGCCCTTCAGCGCGTTTTTCTCGCGCTCCAGCCACTGGGGCAGGGTCACCATGGGGGCGTCCTCGCCGGTCAGCTTGCTGAATTTCACGGAAGAACGGCTGGCCGCCGCCACTTCCACAACATCACCGGGCTTTATCAGATAAGAGGGGATGTTCACCTTTTTGCCATTGACCGTAAAGTGCGCATGGGTCACCAGCTGGCGTGCCTCGCGGCGTGTACCGGCAAAGCCCAGACGGTACACAACGTTGTCCAGGCGGCGCTCCACCAGGATCAACAGGTTCTCACCGGTTTTACCGGCCATGCGGGAGGCCTTTTCATAATAGGAACGGAACTGGCGCTCCATGATGCCGTATACGAATTTCACTTTCTGCTTTTCAGCCAGCTGAAGCGAATACTCGCTCTTCTTCTTTCTCATCTGGCCGCCGGGGTTGCGGTTGGTGGTCTTCTTCGCATAACCCATAACAGCAGGAGAAATGCCCAGAGCGTGGCAGCGTTTGGCGATAGGCTGCATATTCTTAGCCATAACTTATTTTCTCCTTTCGATTAGACACGACGGCGTTTCGGCGGGCGGCAGCCGTTGTGCGGGATGGGGGTGACGTCCTTGATCATGTTCACTTCAAGGCCGGTGGCCTGCAGCGCACGGATGGCGCTTTCACGGCCAGAGCCCGGGCCCTTCACATACACCTCCACGGACTTCATGCCATGCTCCATCGCAGCCTTGGCGGCCGTCTCGGCAGCGCTCTGCGCGGCAAACGGCGTGGATTTGCGGGAGCCGCGGAAGCCCAGGCCGCCTGCGGAAGCCCAAGACACTGCGTTGCCCTGCACGTCCGTGATGGTCACGATGGTGTTGTTGAACGTGCTCTGGATATGCGCGCAGCCACGTTCGATGTTTTTGCGCTCGCGGCGTTTCATACGCGTGGCGGCGCCCTTCTTAGCAGCAGCTTTCTGTGCCATGTTATCCTCCTTGTGGCTTACTTCTTCTTATTGGCGACGGTGCGCTTCGGGCCCTTGCGGGTACGCGCATTCGTCTTGGAACGCTGGCCTCGCACGGGCAGGCCCTTGCGGTGGCGCACGCCGCGGTAGCACTGGATTTCAACAAGACGCTTGATATCCAGAGCCGTGTTGCGGCGCAGATCGCCTTCCACGACAAAATTCTTGTCGATGTAGTCACGGATCAGCGCCTCTTCGTCCTTGGTCAAGTCCTTCACGCGGGTATCGGGGTTGATGTTCGTAGCGGCGAGGATCTTGTCCGCGGCGCTGCGGCCGATCCCATAAATGTAGGTCAGGCCAATTTCAACTCGCTTTTCTTTGGGCAAGTCAACTCCGGCAATACGTGCCATATGAGCACCTCCTGATTGATTTCTCCCTGTAAAGTTTCACACGGCGGCGGGAGGCAGCGCCGTGCCTGCCGGGCTGCTCAGCCCTGGCGCTGTTTATGCTTCGGGTTCTGGCAAATGACCATCACGCGGCCTTTGCGCTTGATGACCTTGCACTTTTCACAAATAGGTTTCACGGAAGGTTTCACTTTCATAATCGGTACCTCCTTACAAGCTTACTTCGAGCGCCATGTGATGCGCCCTTTCGTCAGATCGTAAGGGCTCATCTCCAGCGTGACCTTATCGCCGGGCAAAATGCGGATGAAATTCATGCGCAGCTTGCCGGAGATATGTGCCAGCAACTGATGGCCGCCCTGGATCTCCACGCGGAACATGGCGTTCGGCATTGCCTCGACAACAGTGCCTTCCACTTCGATGACGTCTTCTTTGGACAAAGCTTTCACAGCCTCCTTCAGTGTTGGCGCAAAGCGCCGCGTTTGCGTTGGCCCGCCTCACGCCTGCTGCGTGAGAATGACCGGGCCCTTCGGCGTAATGGCGATGGTGTGCTCGAAATGGGCCGAGAGCCTGCCGTCTGCGGTTTTGATGGTCCAGCCGTCGGGCTGTTCCTTCACCACATGGGTGCCCTCGTTCACCATCGGCTCGATGGCAATCACCATTCCGGCCACAAGGCGCGGCCCGTGGCCCGCCGTGCCGAAGTTCGGCACCTCCGGGTCCTCGTGCAGCTTTCTGCCCACGCCGTGCCCCACAAAGGTACGCACGACGGAAAGGCCGTTCGCCTCCACATACTGCTGGACGGCAGCCCCGATGTCACCCACCCGGGTTCCCGGCTGTGCAGCCGCGATGCCCCTTGCGAGGGCTTCTTTTGTGACATCCATGATGTGCTGCGCATTTCCGGCAACCGCACCGCACGCGAACGTGGCAGCGTTGTCGCCGTTCCAGCCGCCGATGGCGGCGCCTGTGTCGACGCTGACGATATCGCCTTCCTTCAGCACGATATGCTTTGAGGGCAGGCCGTGAATCACGGTATCGTTCACCGAGATGCACGCCGAGCCCGGAAAGCCGTACAGCCCCTTGAAGTTGGGCTTCGCGCCGCGCTGGACGATATAGTCATACACGATCTTGTCGATCTGGGCCGTGGTAACGCCGGGGCGCACCGCCTCGCCGGCAGCCCGCAGGGCGCCGGCCGAGATCTCGCACGCAAGGCGCATGGCCTCGATCTCTTTTGCCGTTTTGATCTGGATCACGGCTTATACCCCCAGCTTTTCGAACAGGAGCCTTGTGGTGTCTTCCACGTCCTCCTGCCCTTCCACCACCACCAGCTTGCCGCGCCGGCGGTAGAAATCCACCAGCGGCTCGGTGAGCTCATGGTAAACGTTCAGACGCTCCAGAATAGTGGCGGGCTCGTCGTCCTTGCGGACAATCAGCGGGCCCGTGCAGCGGTCGCACACGTCGGGCTGCTTGCTGGGTTTGTAAATAGTGTGGTAGCTTGCGCCGCAGGCAGAGCACACGCGCCGGCCGGAAAGGCGTTTGATGATGGTGTCGTCGGCCACTTCCAGGTCCACGACCTTATCAATCTCCACGCCCATCTCCTCCAGAGCCTCGGCCTGCGCCACCGTGCGGGGCACGCCGTCGAGGATGAAGCCGCCGGCACAATCCGGCTGCGCCAGACGCTCTTTGATGATGCTGATGATCACGTCATCGGGGACGAGCGCGCCAGACTCGATGAAGGCTTTCGCCTTCAGGCCCATCTCCGTTTCGTTCTTCATCGCTTCACGAAGGATATTGCCCGTGCTGATAGCGGGGATATTCAGCCTGTCGCAGATGATCTCCGCCTGCGTGCCTTTGCCCGCGCCGGGCGCGCCCAAAAGGATCAATTTCATTGCCTTTTCCCCCTAACGTGATCAAAAATACCTGCCGGGCTTACTCCAAAAAGCCCTTGTGATGGCGCATGAGCATATAGCTCTCGAGGCTGCGCGACGTATCCAGCGCCACACCCACCACAATCAGCAGGCTGGTGCCGCCCAGCGCGATGTCCATGCCGGTGATGGCGGTGAGGGCAATGGGGAAAATCGCTACGATGCCCAGGAACATGGCGCCGATGAATGTGATTTTGCCAAGCACCTTGGTGATGAAATCACTGGTGGGCTTGCCCGGGCGGTAGCCCGGAACCGTGCCGCTGTTGTTGCGCAGGTTGTTGGCGATTTCCACAGGGTTGTACTGAATCGCCACATAGAAGTAGTTGAACGCGATAATGAGCACGAAGTAAATAACGGCATAGGCCCAGCTCGAGGGGCTGAAGGCGCTCAGGATGGCGCTCCACACCGGGTGCACAGACGCGTTGTAAAGGTTCGGGAAAAACTGTGCGATGGTGGTGGGAATCATGGCCAGCGTAGAGGCGAAGATAATAGGCAGCACGCCGCTCATGTTCACCTTGATGGGGATATGGCTGTTCTGGCCGCCGTACATCTTGCGGCCCACCACACGCTTTGCATACTGCACGGGGATGCGGCGCTCGGCGGCATTCAGAATGACGATGAGCACCAGCACCACCAGCGCCAGCACAAGAATAAGCGGCATGAAGATGAAATACTTGCTCTCGCCGTCCATGGCAAGGCCGAAGTAATACTTCACGCTGGTGAACAGGCCGCTCCAGCTGGAGATAATACCGGCAAAAATCAGGATGGAAATGCCGTTGCCGATGCCCTTCACGTCGATTTGCTCGCCCATCCACTGAACGAACATGGAGCCGGCGGTAAAGGCAAAAATCATCACCACGGCGCTGAACACTGCAGAAGCGCCCTCGGTATACACCAGCACGCCCCAGTTGCGAAGCAGGAAGTAGTAGGCGATGGACAGGGCCAGCGCGATGCCCGCGCCCACATAGCGCGTGATGCGCTGAATCTTCTTGCGGCCGTCCTCGCCTTCCTTGGAGAGGCGCTCCAGCGCGGGAATCACCACCGTCAGCAGCTGCATGATGATGGAGCTGTTGATATACGGCGAGACACCCAGCGCAAACAGCATGGCGCGGCTGAACGCGCCGCCGCTGAGCATGTTGATGTAGCCGATCAGGTTGCCGGAGCTGGACGCCACCGTCTGAAGCAGCGCCGTGTTCACAAACGGAACAGGGATGGCGCAGCCCAGACGGAAGATGACCAGCACCAGCAGCGTGAACAGGATGCGCTTGCGAAGGTCTTCGATCTTCCACGCGTTTTTGAACGTATCAAACACGGTCAGATCACCTCTGCCTTCCCGCCTGCTTTCTCGATTTTCTCCTTCGCGGAGGCGGAGTAGGCGTTGAGCTTCACGGTGAGCTCTTTCGTGAGCGTGCCGTTGCCCAGCACCTTCACACCGTCAAGCGTTTTGCGGATGATGCCCTTTTCCAGCAGGGCCTTGGCGTCCACGACGCTGCCAGCCTCAAACTTTTCAAGGTCGCTCACCTTCACGATAGCATATTCCGTTGCGAAAATATTGTTGAAACCACGCTTGGGCAGGCGGCGCTGCAGCGGCATCTGGCCGCCTTCGAAGCCGGCTTTCTTCACGCCGGAACGCGCTTTCTGGCCCTTGTGGCCGTAACCCGCCGTTTTGCCGTTGCCGGAGCCGTGGCCGCGGCCCTTGCGCTTGGCAGCCTTTGTGGCGCCCTGGGCAGGTTTCAGTTCGTGTAGCATCATTGTCAATGCACCTCCTTGCTGTTACGCTTTGGTGACTTTCACCATATGAGAGATCTTGCTGATCTTGCCCTTTGTGGCCGCGTTGTCAGGCTGCACAGTTTTGTCGCCCACACGTTTCAGGCCCAGGCTTTTGGCCGTGGCGATCTGGCAATCAGAACGGCCGATGAGGCTTTTCACCAGCGTGATGGCAAGGCCTTCAGCAGCTTTCGCTTTGGCGGGTGCCTTCTTGGTGCTGGGCGCGGCCTTCTCGGCGGCCGGCGCCTCTGTCTTTTCGGCGGCAGCCTTGGGGGCCGCCTTCTTCGCAGGGGCCTTTTTCTCGGCGCCCTCTTTTTTTGCCGCCGGTTTCTTGGCCGCAGTTTTCTTTTCTGCGGCGGGTTTCGCGGCAGTTTTCTTCGCAGCCGGCTTCTTGGCGGGGGCCTTTTCCTCGGCCGCGGCCGTCACTTTCACTTCTTCAGCCATGGTTCACTGCCTCCTTAACCCAAAATTTCCTGCACGGACTTGCCGCGCTTGGCAGCCACCTGCTCGGCGCTCATCAGGCTGAGCAGGCCGTTCATGGTGGCAGTCACCACGTTGCAGGGGTTGTTGGTGCGCTGGCACTTGGTGCGGATATCCTTGATGCCCGCCACTTCCAGCACGGCGCGCACGGCGCCGCCGGCGATAACGCCGGTGCCTTCGGGGGCCGGGCGCATCAGCACCTGGCCGGCGCCGAACTTGCCCACGACCTCATGCGGGATGGTGGTACCCTTCATGGCAATCTTGTGCAGGTTCTTCTTGGCGTCCTCCAGGCCCTTGCGGATAGCCTCGGGCACCTCAGCAGCCTTGCCCAGGCCGAAGCCCACGGTGCCGTTGCCGTCGCCCACGACGACAAGCGCAGAGAACTTCATCACGCGGCCGCCCTTCACGGTTTTGGATACACGGTTGATGGCAACAACCTTTTCCTGCAGCTCCATGGTGGATGCGTCGATCTTTTCCATTTGTATCCTCCTTACAGCTCGAGGCCGCCCTCGCGGGCGCCTTCCGCCAAAGCTTTCACGCGGCCGTGATACACAAAGCCGCCGCGGTCGTACACCGCTTTGGTGATGCCCTTCTCGGCTGCCTTTTTGGCGATCATGACGCCAACCCTCTTCGCAGCCTCGATGTTGCCGCCAAAGCCTTCAAAATCCTTGTCCATGCTGGACGCGCTGGCCAGCGTGACGCCGGCCACGTCATCAATGAGCTGGGCGTAGATATGCTTGGAGGAGCGGAACACATCCAGACGCGGGCACGCTGCCGTGCCGGAGATCTTGCCGCGGACGCGGCGGTGTCTGCGCAGGCGCGCGACATTCTTATCCGGTTTATTGACCATGTCTCTTCACTCCTTCTCTTATTTTGAGCCCTTGCCGGCCTTGCCCTCTTTATGGGCAACATACTCGCCCACATAGCGGATGCCTTTGCCCTTGTAGGGCTCGGGCGGGCGCTTCTCGCGCACCTCCGCGGCAAACTGGCCGACGCGCTGCTTGTCGATGCCGTTGATGACGATCTTGAGAGGATCGGGAACTTCGATGGTGATGCCGTCCGTTTCAGGAACGACGACCGGATGCGAATAGCCCAGGTTCATCACAAGGTCCTTGCCCTGCTTCGAGGCGCGGTAGCCCACGCCCTGGATCTCAAGCTCTTTCTTATAGCCGTGGGTGACGCCCTCCACCATGTTGTTGATGATGGTGCGCGTCAGGCCGTGCAGGCTGCGGGCCTCTTTCTCGTCATTGGGGCGGGTCACGACTACTTCACCATTCTCCACCTTCGCAGTGATGATGGGATTGATGTGGGAATTCAGCGTGCCCTTGGGGCCCTTCACGGTGACGCTGCTGCCATCGATCTTGACCTCAACGCCCGCCGGGATGACGATGGGTTTTCTTCCAATTCTCGACATTGTCTATGCCCCTTTCTTACCACACAAAGGCGAGGACTTCGCCGCCCACGTTTTCCCTGCGCGCGGCCTTGTCTGTCATAACGCCCTTCGAGGTGGAGATGATAGCCGTGCCAAGGCCCTTCATGACCTTGGGCATGTCTTCGCAGTTGGAATAGATGCGAAGGCCCGGCTTCGATACGCGGCGCAGGCCCGAGATAACGGGAGCGCCGGTTTCGGTGTACTTCAGCGTGATGCGGATCACGCCCTGCTTGTCATCGTCGATGACCTGAACGCCCTTCACATAGCCTTCTTCCAAAAGAATGTTGGCAATGGCCTTTTTCAAATTGGAAGCGGGAACGTCTACCGAAGGGTGTTTGGCAGTGCTGGCGTTGCGTACGCGGGTCAGCAGATCCGCGATAGGATCAGTAATTTGCATGTGCCACTAACCTCCTAGTGTTGTTCAGTTGTGCTCTCGTGTTCGCCGGCCGTTTACCAGCTTGCTTTCTTCACGCCGGGGATCTCGCCCTTGTAGGCCAGCTCGCGGAAGCAGATACGGCACACGCCGTATTTGCGCAGATAGGCGTGGGGGCGGCCGCAGATCTTGCAGCGATTGTAAGCACGGGTGCTGAACTTCGGCGCCATCTGCTGTTTCACTTTCATGCTTGTCTTAGCCAAATCTCATGCCCTCCCTTTAGTTCGCAAACGGAGCGCCCAAAAGCGTCAGCAGCTCTTTGGCCTCTTCGTCGGTCTTCGCGGTGGTGACAAAGCAGACGTCCATGCCGCGCACGGCGTCTATCTTGTCGTAATCAATCTCCGGGAAAATCAGCTGCTCTTTTACACCGCAGGAGTAGTTGCCGCGGCCGTCGAAGGAGTTGCCGTTGATGCCGCGGAAGTCGCGCACGCGGGGCAGGGCCACGCTGAAGAAGCGGTCCACAAATTCATACATGCGCTCGCCGCGCAGCGTTACCTTGGCGCCGATGGGCATGCCCTCGCGCAGCTTGAAGTTCGCAACGCTCTTCTTGGCGCGGCACACCACGGCCTTCTGGCCGGTGATCTTCGCCAGGTCGGAGAGAATGGCGTCCATAACCTTGGGGTTATCGCGCGCTTCGCCGCAGCCCACATTGATGACCACCTTATCCAGCTTGGGAATCTGCATCACGCTTTTATAGCTGAACTTCTTCATCAGAGCGGGAGCGACGTCCTTGACATAAGCGTCTTTCAATCTTGCCATTGTCCTTGTGCCCTCCCTTTCTTAAAATTCCGCGCCGCATTTTTTGCAGACGCGCACTTTTTTACCGTCTTTTTCGGTGTGGCCCACACGCGTGGCCTTGCCGCACTTCGGGCAGACGGGCATCACCTTGGACGCGTACAGCGCGCCCTCGGCCTTCACGATGCCGCCCTGCTCGCCCTGGCGGCGGGGCTTGACGTGCTTTGTGACCATATTACGGCCTTCCACGATGACTTTGCCCTCTTTCGGGCTCACCTGCAACACCTTGCCGGAGTTGCCGCGGTCTTTGCCGCTGATGATCATCACGGTGTCGCCGGTTTTCACATGAACTTTTTCCACTGTCAAAAAACCTCCTTACAGCGACTCCGGAGCAAGGCTGACGATCTTCAGGTAGCCGGCATCGCGCAGCTCGCGCGCCACCGGCCCAAAGATACGGGTGCCCCTCGGGTTTTTGTCCTCGCGGATGATAACAGCCGCGTTTTCGTCGAAGCGGATATAGGAACCGTCTTCGCGGCGTAGGCCCTGCTTGCTGCGAACCACCACAGCCTTGACCACATCGCCCTTTTTCACGGTGCCGTTCGGCGCTGCTTTCTTGACCGAAGCCACGATCACATCGCCGATGCCGGCGTATCTCTTACGCGAACCGCCCAGCACACGGATGCACATGATTTCCTTCGCACCAGTGTTGTCGGCCACTTTGAGATAGCTTTGCATCTGTACCATAAGACAGAATCTCCTTTCAAAGCTGCGTTATTTCGCTTTCTCAACGATTTTGACCAGTCTCCAGCGCTTGTCGCGGCTCAAAGGACGGGTCTCCATGATCATGACGCGGTCGCCCACGCCGCACTCGTTGTTCTCATCGTGCACCTTGAACTTCACCGTGCGCTTCATGATCTTCTTGTAGAGAGGGTGCTGCACGCTGTCCATTACAGACACCACGGCCGTTTTGTCCATCTTGTCGGACACGACCACACCCACACGGGTTTTTCTCAGATTGCGTTCCATGGTCTTCCTCCCTCTCTATTATTCAGCGTCCTTGAGCTCATTGGCGCGCAGAACGGTGTTCACGCGGGCAATGTCTCGTTTGACGGTTTCAATGCGGCCGGGGTTATCGAGCTGGTTGATGGCGTGCTGAAAACGAAGGTTGAACAGCTCTTCTTTCAGCTCGGCCAGCTTCTTGGTCAGTTCTGCGTTGCTCATTTCGCGCAGTTCGGCTGCTTTCATGCTCATTCAACCTCCTCACGTTTGACGAATTTGCACTTCACCGGCAGCTTGTGGGCGGCAAGGCGCAGGGCCTCGCGCGCGGTCTCTTCGCTTACGTCGGCGATTTCGAACAGCACACGGCCGGGCTTCACCACGGCCACCCAGTACTCGGGGCTGCCTTTACCGGAGCCCATGCGCGTCTCGGCCGGCTTTTCGGTGACAGGCTTATCCGGGAAAATCTTGATCCACACCTTGCCGCCGCGCTTGATGTAGCGCGTCATGGCGACACGGGCGGCCTCGATCTGGTTCGAGGTGATCCAGGAGGGCTCCAGGGCAACGATGCCATACTGGCCCTGAGAAACGGTATTGCCACGCATGGCCTTACCTTTCATGCGGCCGCGCTGGACGCGGCGGTATTTCACGCGTTTGGGCAGTAACATTATTTGTTGCCTCCTTCTCTGCGGGTTCTGGGCGCGCGGCGCTCGCGGCGCTCGAAGCGGGGTTCGGGCTCCACAGGCTTGGCGCCCTTGAGCACTTCGCCCTTATAGATCCACACCTTCACGCCGATCTTGCCGTAGGTGGTGTTTGCCTCGGCGAAGCCGTAGTCGATGTCTGCACGCAGCGTCTGAAGGGGAATGGTGCCCTCGTGGTAGCTCTCGCTGCGGGCAATGTCGGCGCCCGCCAGACGGCCGCCGACCTGAGCCTTAATGCCCTTGGCGCCCATGCGCATGGCGCGGCCCATGCAAAGCTTCATGGCACGGCGGAAGGCGATGCGGCGCTCAAGCTGGGAAGCGATGTTCTCAGCCACCAGCTGGGCGTTCACGTCGGGGTTGCGCACCTCAACAATGTTCAGGTAAATATCCTTGCCGTACTGCTTGGTAAGCTGTGCCTGCAGCTTCTCCTTCTCGGCGCCGCCCTTGCCGATCACCATGCCCGGCTTGGAGCAGTGAACGGTGACGCGCACACGGGGCTTGCCCGTCTGGCTGTCGAACGTGCGCTCGATTTCAATTTTGGGAACGCCTGCATTGAACAGCTGCTTTTTCAGCTGTTTGCGCAGCTTGTAGTCCTCCACGAGGGTATCGCCGAAATCGCGCTTAGAGGTGAACCAGCGGCTGTCCCAATCTTTGATGACACCCACGCGAAGACCGTGGGGATTGACTTTCTGACCCATACTGCTTACCTCCTTACTCTTTCTCTTTGAGGACGACCGTAATATGGCTGGTCCTCTTCAGAACGCGGAACGCGCGGCCCTGTGCACGGGGACGCATGCGCTTCAGCGTGGGCCCCGGGGTGACAAAGCACTCGGCTACGTACAGGTTGTTCTTGTCCATGTTGTGGTTGTTTTCCGCATTGGCGGCGGCAGACTTCACCAGTTTCAAAAGGAGCTCGGAGGCAGCCTTCGGGGTGTACTGCAGAATCGCCAGCGCCTTGTCCAGGTCCTGATCGCGGATCAGGTCCAGCACCACAGAGACCTTGCGGGGCGCGATGCGGGCGTATCTAAGATGTGCCCTTGCTTCCATTGTAATCCTCTCCTATCCTTTATTTGCCGGTGGTCTTGCCGCCCGCGTGGCCCTTGAAGGTGCGGGTGGGGGCGAACTCGCCCAGCTTGTGGCCCACCATGTCCTCCGTGACATACACGGGAACGTGCTTGCGCCCGTCGTGCACGGCAAAGGTATGGCCTACGAAATCCGGAAAGATCGTAGAGGAGCGGCTCCAGGTCTTGAGCACACGCTTCTCGCCAGCCTCATTCATCGCCTGCACACGTTTGAGCAGCACCGGCTGGACGAAAGGTCCCTTTTTAACACTTCTACCCATGACAGCTCTCCTCCTTATTTACCGTTGGCGCGCTTGACGATGAACTTATCGGAACGCGCATGATGTTTGCGTGTCTTGTAGCCCATGGCGGGTTTGCCCCACGGGGTGACAGGGCCGGGGCGGCCCACAGGGCTCTTGCCCTCACCGCCGCCGTGCGGGTGGTCGCACGGGTTCATGACAGAGCCGCGCACCGTCGGGCGCCAGCCCATGTGGCGCTTGCGGCCGGCCTTGCCGATGTTCACGTTCTCGTGGTCGATATTGCCCACCTGGCCGATGGTGGCAATGCAGTTCACAGGCACGTTGCGCATCTCGCCGGAGGGCAGGCGCACCAGGGCGTACTTGCCTTCCTTCGCCATCAGCTGCGCCATATTGCCGGCGCTGCGCACAAGCTGCGCGCCCTTGCCGGGGTACAGCTCGATGTTGTGCACGATGGTGCCCACAGGGATGTTCACGAACGGCAGGCAGTTGCCCGGCTTGATATCGGCGTTCGCGCCGCTCATCACGGTGTCGCCCACCTTCAGGCCTTCCGGCGCCAGAATGTAGCGCTTCTCGCCGTCCTCATACTGCACCAGCGCGATATGCGCAGAGCGGTTGGGGTCGTACTCCAGCGTCTTCACGACGGCGGGCATGTCCAGCTTGTCGCGCTTGAAGTCAATAACGCGGTATTTGGTGCGGTTGCCGCCGCCATGGTGGCGCACGGTGATGCGGCCGGTGTTGTTGCGGCCGGCAGCCTTCTTCATGGGCTCGAGCAGGCTTCTCTCGGGCGCCACCTTCGACAGCGCAGAGTAATCGGTCACCGTCATACCGCGGCGGCCGGGCGTTGTCGGTTTATACTTTTTGATAGCCATAGTCTTTCTCTCTTTCTTATGATGTTGTTATCGGAGTCATATCTCCATAGCCGAGCCTTCCTCAGGCTCTTACAGGGCGCAGGCCTTATACCATGGACTCGAAGAAATCAATGCCCTTGGAATCCTGCGTCAGCGTGACGATGGCCTTTTTAGAGGCAGCTGTATAGCCGCCGTGCAGGCCCTGGCGGCGGTAGCGGCCGCGCACGCTGATGGTGTTCACCTTCGCGACCTTCACGCCAAACAGCTCCTCCGCCGCGCGCTTCACGTCCACTTTCGTGGCGCCGTGCGCAACCTTGAAGGTGTACTTTTTGCTGGCGATGCCGGCCATGGAAGCCTCGGTAATGACCGGGGCGAGGATGATGTCCTGAGCGGGAGTTTTCATTACGCAAATACCTCCTCGAGTTTCTTGGCCGCATCCGCGCTGATGACGAGCTTGCCGCTGTTCAGAACGGCGTAGGTGTTGATCTGCCCCACAACGGTGGTGGAGACGCCGGCAAGGTTTGCCGCGCTCTTCACGAGCTTCTCGTCCACGGCGGGGGTGACGATCAGCGCCTTCTTCGTGGCGTCCACAGCCTTCAGCATGGCGGCCACGGTCTTTGTTTTGTACTCGGCGGCTTCGATCTTGTCAATCACAACCATGTCGCCGGCCTGGGCCTTCGCGCTCAGCGCGCTCACAAGCGCAAGGCGCTTTACCTTTTTGTTCAGGCGGTAGCTGTAATCGCGGGGCTTGGGGCCCAGGGCGATGCCGCCGTGCGTCCACTGCGGAGAGCGGATAGAGCCCTGACGGGCGCGGCCGGTGCCCTTCTGGCGCCACGGCTTCTTGCCGCCGCCGGACACTTCGCTGCGGGTTTTGGTGCTCTGCGTGCCCTGGCGCTGGTTGGCCAGGAAGTTCACCACAGCGGCGTGCATTACTTTTTCATTCGGCGTCATGCCGAACACGGCGTCGGAAAGCTCGATCGTGGAGACCTTCTTGCCGTTCATATCCAAAACGTCAAATTTTGCCATGATGCTTTCCTCCTTTACGCCTTCACGCTATCGGAGATGCAGACCACGCTGCCCTTGGGGCCGGGGATCGCGCCTTTGATAGCGATGAGATTGTTCTCGGCGTCAACTTTGACGACTTTCAGGTTCTGGATGGTGACTCGCTCGGCGCCCAGGTGGCCGGGCAGCTTTTTGCCCTTGAACACACGGCTGGGAGAAGAGCAGGCGCCCATGGAACCGGCATGGCGGGACACAGGGCCCGTGCCGTGGCTCTCGCGCAGGCGGTGGCCGTTCCAGCGCTTGATGGTGCCGGCGTAGCCCTTGCCCTTCGAGGTGCCCACAACGTCGATGTGCTCGCCCGCGGCGAACGTGTCGGCCTTGATGATGTCGCCCACGTTCATGCCGCTGATGTCGGCAAGGCGGAACTCGCGCAGCGTCTTCTTGGGCGCCACGTCGGCCTTGTCAAAGTGGCCCTTGGCGGGCTTCGCCACCTTTTTGGCAGCGATGTCGCCAAAGCCCAGCTGAACGGCCACATAGCCGTCGCTTTCCACCGTCTTCTTCTGCACCACAGTGCAGGGGCCGGCTTCCACAACCGTGACGGGAACGACCTTGCCGTTCTCATCGAAGATCTGCGTCATGCCGATTTTCTTGCCGATGATACCTTTTTGCATTTGTTTTGCCTCCTAATAAGGTTATTGGTTGACAGGCGGCGCCTGCCAACATGACCTCTCCGCTTTGCGCTTCGAAACGCGGAGAACCCGCTGCATTGTCCTGCCCCTTGCAGGAATTACAGCTTGATCTCGATTTCGACGCCGGCGGGGAGCTGCAGGCTCGTAAGAGCCTCCACCGTCTTGTTGGACGGCTTCAGGATGTCGATCAGGCGCTTGTGCGTGCGCGTTTCGAACTGCTCGCGGCTGTCCTTATATTTGTGGACAGCACGCAGGATCGTGACGACCTCTTTGTCGGTGGGAAGGGGGATGGGGCCGGACACACGGGCGCCCGTGCGCTTGGCCGTCTCCACGATCTTCTCCGCCGCCGTGTCGATCAGCGCGGCATCGTAGCTCTTCAGACGGATCCTGATTTTCTCTTTGACTGCCATTGTTTTCGCCTCCTGTAAAATTTTGCGTGGGGCGGTTCGATGGATACTGAACACTGCGCCGGGTGTCTCACGCCTTGGCAGTAGAAAAGCCGGTGAACCGCTGTGCAGTTCTCCCGGAACACTTTCTGGCAAAGCGTGCAGACATTGGTTCGCCGAGACAAGTCATCGGGGAACGTATCCCTTTGCATCCAGTATTCTTTCGCCCGGTTCTTGATCGGACATACTCGGCGGAAAAACCGGCGCGCACGGCGCCGCAACCTCCCGCGTCAACGCATATCGAGCCCTGCGGAATGCAGGGCATTCGCAGTCGCCTAATTATCATACCAAAAGCCCCTGCATTTTGCAAGGGCTTTTTTGAAAATGATGCTTTTTTTCGTTTTTCTCTGTTTTGTGCCTGCATGAAAATTTTTCCGGATTAGTTTTGTGCATTCTGCGCATGAAAGCCCCGCGGCAGCCGCCGCGCGGCAAAACCGCCCAGGGCAGCCAGCCCCACGGCAGCGGCTGCCCAGTAAAGCGGCCACTGGTTTACAAGCTGGCGGTGGTTGGACTCCCACAGCAGCATGAACAGGTAGAACCCCGCCAGCGCAGCCCATGGCGCACATACGGCAGGCGCGCCCCTCCTGCGCACAGCAGCCAGCGCACCGGCGATGCCCAAAATATAGAACGACAGGTAAACACACTGCGCCGCATTATTGAACAGGCCGAAGTGCGCGCCGTCCTCCAGGATGTATGAGTAGACGGCATGCCCCGGCTGCAGCGGCCCGCGCGAGAGCGAATAGTAAATTTCGCCGTTGCCCGCGCCAAACGTGCGCGCCGTTTTGCGCATCAGAAATGCGGGCAGCCCCGCCGCGCCCTTTTCCTCGAGGCGGGTACGAATGACCTCTGCGGCATAGGCCTGTCGTTCCTCCTTTGTCTGGCGGTACATGATCTCGCGCTCGTCCTCCACGCTGTATGCGCCGTCCGGCTCACCAAGGCCCATCATCACCCAGAACGAGGTGGGCATCTCCGCCGTCTGGCACAGCTCCGGCGTGACGACGCCGCTGCGCGCATACACAAGGCCCGCGGCGCCGTGCACCAGTGCAAAGCCGCAGCCCAGCACGGCCAGGGCCGCCAGCGTGCGGCGCCACGGCAGGCACACCAGCGCCTCGCAGCACAGCGCCGCCAGCACCACGGCCACAGAGCCCTTTATCTCGTACCCCGCGCCAAGGCACACGGCGCAGGCGGCCCACGCGGCAAGGCGTGTGCGCCGGCGCACGGCACCGCGGCCTATCTGCCACAAAAGCAGCGCCGCGGGCGCCGCCCAGATAGAGAGCGTATCGGTATACGCCACGCTGGACTGGAAATATACCGGCGCAAACAGCGCGTACAGCGGCAGAAAAGCAAGCGATGCCTTTGCACCGAACGCGCGGCCCAGGTAAGCGAATGTACATACGGCAGCCACTGCAAAGCTGAGGTGGCCCAGGCACACCATACCGGTATACCACTGGCCGCCAAAGCCCAGCGCCGTGAGCACGCGGAAAAACAGCGCCAGCAGAAAGAAGATGCCGCGGTTGTTGGGCCAGTGGTTCAAATACCACTGATATTGCTGGGCGAACGCCGCGCTTTTCCCCTGCTGGGCATACAGCAGCGCGCCGTTTACCACGCTGCCGTAATCATCCGTCAGCGTCTGGCGTGTGGCAAGGCCCACAAAAAACTGCGCGCAGGCCACAGCCAGCACCACAACCGCCAAAAGCTGCCAGCGCCAGCGCACAAGCGCGTCCAAAAGGCCGCGGCGCTGGGCGGCCGCCCAGGCGGCCAGCAGCGCGCCCAGCCAGACGGCCAGCAGCACCCCCTGCACCAGCGGAGAAAATGAAAACGCTGTGTTCCACAGCCACGCCACGGCGAAAATCAGCGCCAGCAGGGCGCTGCTGAAGGCAAGCCCCGCTTTGCACACACCCGCCCTGAACCGCATCATCCGCATGTCTCCCCTTTCTTTCTGCCTTGCGGCACACCGCTTTCCCAAAACAGCCCGCCGCACAGCCGCCCTGCGCCGTGCGGCAGCACAGCCGTGCGCATTGCATCAGTTCTCCGCAAGGCGCGCGGCAAGGGCCGCGTCCGGCGTGACATACGCCGTCTCATAAACATCGTACAGCACCATGCCCGGGCGCAGGCCGCCTGTCTTTCGGATATTCTTTACAAAAGTATAATCCACCGGCACCTTTGCGCCGCCGTTCTGGCTGGAATGGTATGCCGCCAGCATGGCCGCCTCTGTTTTGGTGCGGTTGGGTACCTCCATCCCCCCGCACAGCACTACCACATGGCTGCCGGGTGCATTTTTCACATGGAACCACACGTCCCGCCCGCGCGCTGTTTTCAGCGTGAGCCTCTCATTCTGCACATTGTTGCGCCCCACCAGAATAACAAAGCCGTCGGACGAGCGGCAGCGGATAAAATCCGCAGGCTTCTGCTTTTTCTCTTTCTGGCGCGAGCGTTTGAGATAGCCGCCCGCACGCAGCTCTTCCCGCACTTCAGCCAGAGCGGCCTCCCCCTCCGCCTGGCCCACCTCGTACAGGACAGTCTCCAGATAAGCAACCTCGGCCTGCGATTCCTCAATAAGCTGGCGCAGCACCTTTGCCGCTGTCTGCTTTTTCTTGTATTCCTTAAAATATTTCTGCGCGTTCGCTGTGGGCGAAAGACGCACATCCAGCGGGATATTCTCTGTCCCGCCCGTATAGTAATTCGCCACCGTGGCCGTCCTGTCGCCCTTATGCAGCGCCCACAGGTTTGCCATCAGCAGCTCGCCCCACACGCGCAAATGGCCGCTCTGCTCGCTCTCCTCCTGCTCGGCGCGCCGGGCCGAAAGCTTTCGCTGGGCGCGCTCGTACAGGTTCTTCACTGTTTTTGCAAGGTCTTTCGAACGCTGGCGCAGCCGTTCGGCCTTGTCCTTCGCCGCATAGTAGCCCTCCAGCAGGGCGGAACAGCTCTCATAGGGCACAAGCGAGCATGTATCTCCATACTGGCGCAGGGGCACGAAAGAGAATTCGACGGGCCTGCCCTCTGCGTTCACCACGGCAGTGGGCGTACCCCCGGCGCGCCACACGGCCTGCAGCTCTTCCAGCTGCGCCGCAAGGGCCGCGCACTGGGCCTCCGTCATGGCCGCCGCATATATATCCTCTGTGCCGAACGCACGGAAGGCGGCCTCGCGGCACACCGCAGGGCCGCAGCCGCCCGTAACCTTCATCAGCGCATCGGCCACCGGCATGTCCATCCGCGCGCACAGGGCCGCCAGCGCCTGCGGCGGCGCCTGCATGAGCAGGGGCCTGTCCGGCTTTGGGGGGAGCGTGTAGGGCAGCCCCGGAAGAAGCTGGCGCACCGCGCTGGCCTCAAAATCCACGCGCTTGAGCGCGTCGAGTATCTTGCCGCCCTGCACCAGGACGATATTGGAATAGCGGCCCATCAGCTCTGCCGCCAGGGTGTTGCACACGCTGTCGCCCATTTCGTTCGTACACGCGAAATCGAAAAAGGCGATGCGCTCGCCCGGTATCACGCGGACATCCACAAGCCTGCCGCCGGAAAAATGCTTGCGCAGCAACATGCAGAACGAGGGCGGCGCAGCCGGGTTTTCAAATGTCTCCTGCGTAATGCACACGCGGGCAGAGCCGCTGCGCGCAGACACCAGCAGACGGTGGTTTTCCGTGCGGGTGCGCAGGTGCAGCACCACCTCGTCGCGCGTGGGCTCAAATATTTTATCAATGCGCGCGTCTGCAAGCCTCTGCTTCAGCTCGCGCGCCGTCAGTTCCAGCAAGGCGGCATCCAGTGCCATACGATTTCTCCTTTTTTCCCATTGTCGCTCCCCGCTTTTGCGCGGGCGGAGCATGAAACAGCCAGCGCCGCAGGCCCCCTGCGCCAAAGGCAGCGCAGGGCTTTTCTTCATGCACCGCGCCTTCCGCCTGCATATCCTGCTAAAACGGGCTGATAACTGCTGGGGCCGTATTCCTTTGCGCACGGCGCTTTCCACATACATATCCTGTGTGGAAAGCGCCGTGCCTGCCGGGCCAAAAATGCGCCCTGCGCTGCCCGGCCCCGGCCCGCATGCCCGCGCCTCTTCCATGCATCTGCCCTCGCGGCGGCAGGCGTTGCACACACAGCGCATGAGCAAAGGGCAAGAGGGCGCGGCGGCGTTCCTCCCTGCCGCCTGCGCAAAAAAGCAGCCGCTGTGCGCCCCCAGGCGGCGGCATTTGTGCGGTGCGCCCGGCGCGCCGCAGGCCTCCTGCCGGCCTGTGCCTTTTCCCGCCCCTTCGCTGCGTCTTTTTCTGCGGCGGCTTACAGCGCGCGGAACGGCTCGGTATCTGTCTCGCTCTCCAGCACGGAAAGGCCCGGAAGCGCGGCGCGCAGGCGCTGCGCCAGCACCGGCACGATGACGCGCTCGGTGGCGTGATGCGTGCTGACAACGCAGGTGAGCCCTGCCTCCAGCGCGTCCAGCGCGTCGTGATGGCCCATTTCGCCGGTGACGAAAGCGTCGCAGCCCGCGGCCTTTGCCTCGGCCCACAGCTCGTTGCCCGCACCGGAAATGACGCCCACCGTGCGCACAGGCGCGCCCGCGTCTGCGAAGCGCACCGGCGCGCCCAGCGCCGCCTGCACATGGGCGGCAAGCTCACGCGCCGTCATCCGGCGCGGCAAGGCGCCTCTGCGGCAATATTCACCGCAGGGCTCTATGGCGGAAAGGCCCAGCGCCTCAGCCAGCGCGTCGCCCACACCGCCCGCGGCCTTGTCCAGATTTGTGTGCGCACACACGGCGGCCACGCCGTGCTGCGCCAGCAGGTACGGTGCAGTGCCGGGCACAAGCGCCTTCAGCGGCGAAAAGATGACCGGATGATGGCTCACTACGGCGCCGCACCCGCGGCGCGCGGCCTCGCGCACCACGGCGGGCGTGATGTCCAGCGCACACAGCACGCCGGAAAACGGCGCGCTTGCACCGGCCAGCACGCCCACATTGTCCCAGCTCTCCGCCCCGGCCCACGGGGCCCACCTGCCCAGCACCTCTGCAAGCTGCTGCACCGTCACCTTTTCTGCGCCCATTCCCGCGCCTCCCGTTCACATTGTTCCGCCATGGCATCCACCTGCCCGGCCAGCCGCTCAAAGGGCGCGCGTTCTGCCTGGGGCACGCCCAGCGTATATTTGCGCACCAGCTTTGCCACATGGCGCAGATAACCCGCCGCGGCCGACGTCGGCTTTGCGGCAAGGCCGGCTGCGCATTCCAGCAGCGAGGGCGCGTGCACCCGCCCCGTATACTCTGCGCACAGCGCCGTATAAAAACGGCCTGCGGCCTGCACGGGCGTTTCCTCCAAAAGCGAAAAGCCATTTTTCCACAGCCAGCCGCGCAGCTCTGCGCGTTTGGTGGCCGGCACAAAAATGAACCGCCTGCCCGCCTGCCAGAACTGCGGTGCAGCGGCCAGCATTTCGGCCGCCGTCACGCCGGACACTCCGGCGATCACGATGTCGTCCGCCTCATACGGCTCCAGCACGCTCAGGCCATCGCCCAGGCGGCACTCTACCACCGCCCCGCACCCGTGCTTTTCCACAAGCGCGCGCGCCCGCGCCAGCGGCGCGGGGCGTATATCCGCCGCCACCACGCGGCGCGCGGCGCCTGTGCGCGCCAGATACACGGCAAGCTTGCCGTGGTCGCACCCAATATCCGCCGCCAGCGCGCCGCGGCGCACATAAGCCGCCGCCGCCAGCAGCCGCGCATCCAGCGCGGGCACCGGCGGCAGCTGCGCCTGCTTTTCAGCCATCACCTGCGGCTCATTCCCCTGCCACAGCGGCATTCAGCTTCGCCAGCAGGGCGTCCACGTCCTGCCCGTGCACATAGCAGGCCTGCTCCACCGTCTCGCCGCGCGAGGCCGGGCAGCCCAGGCAGTGCATGCCGATGGAGAGGAAGATGGGCGCCGTCTGCGGCGCCGCGTCCAGAATGTCGCCCAAAATCGTGTCTTTTGTAATTGTCATAATAAAACAGCTCCTGTTTCTTTTTCCCATTCGTCCTGCGCCGCAGCGCGGGAGACGGATAAGCTCAGTTTGCCCATT
>JBKYIE010000021.1:6947-24566 GCA_047030735.1 Ruthenibacterium sp. | reverse complement strand
GCCTTTTTTGCCGAGAGAAAGGCGCTTTTGGCGATGGAGGCGGAATACATGTCCCGCGCGCGGTCCGCCAGGTTGTGCGCCTCGTCTATCAGAAAAATGTGCCCGCCCTTTGTGCCGTCGAAAAAGCGCTTCAGGCTCACCACCGGGTCGAACAGGTAGTTGTAATCGCAGATGATGCAGTCGCAGAAAAGCGAAAGGTCCAGCGTGAACTCGAACGGGCACAGGGCCTCGGCCTCGCAGAAGGCCGCGATGGCTTCGCGCGTGAAGTGGCTGTGCGCGTTCAAAAAGCGGTACAGGGCGTCGTTCACCCTGTCGTAATAGCCCTTTGCACGCGGGCAGTGCTGCGGGGTGCACTGGCGCTCCTCCAGCGGGCAGGCCTTATCCTTGGCCGTCAGCGTCACGCATTTGAAGCACAGCCCCGGCTGGCTTTCGCGCAGCAGGGCCACGGCGCCCTCGGCAGCCGTGCGCGTCACGGTTTTGGCCGTGAGGTAGAAAATGCGCTCGGCCTTGCCCTCGCCCAGCGCCTTTGCGGCGGGGAACAGGGTGGAAATGGTCTTGCCCACGCCCGTGGGCGCGCAGGCAAACAGCCGCCCGCCGCCCTCGATGGTCTTGTATACGGCGCCCGCCAGGCGGTATTGTCCCGCGCGGTATTCCGCAAAGGGAAAGCGCAGGGCCTTCAGGCTTTCCGTGCGCCTTTCCTGCCATTCGGCAGCCATTTTGGCCCACGGGGTATACAGGTGCAGGGTGTGCGTGAGAAATTTTTCCAGCTCCAGCGCGCCGAACAGCCTGCGGTGGCGCACAATTTCCTCTGTATCCATCTGATAATAGGTGAGCTGCACCGTCACGCCGCGCAGCTTTTTCTCTTTGCACAGGAAGGCGGCGTAGCACTTGGCCTGCGCCCAGTGCAGGGGATTGTAGTCCTCCGTCAGGCGCTCGGCAGGCGCGTCTGTGGTTTTTATTTCATCCACAATATACCCGGCGGGCGTCTCCATGATGCCGTCGGCCCGCCCCTCCAGCCGGTATTCAATGCCGTCCACCACGCGCACGGCCTTAAAGGATACCTCCGCCTGATAGCCCTTGCCCGCGGCCTTCTGCAGCCTGCGGTGGATGCGCGCGCCCTCGTTGGCGCGGTCGTACCCGCCGGCCTGGGCGCGGGCGTCTATGTCGCCGCAGCGCAGCACAAATTCCACCAGGGCGCGCACAGAGAGCTTTACCGGCCCCATGAAACACGCCCCCTTCCAAATACGGATGCCCGCCTGCTTGTATCTAGTTTACCACGTTTTGCCGCGAAAACAAAGGGGGGCATTGCCCCGCCGGGCGGGGCGTGCTACACTGAAGAAAAGGAGGGCTTGCTGTGACAGAGCTTGTATTTTGCGAAAGCCTCGGCGGCGCGCTGAAAATGGCCAAGGGCATGCGGCCGGGCACCGTGCAGCACGGCGTGCGCTGTATGCTGTACGGGGACGGCACCCAAACCAGCGAAGAGTACGAAGAGGTGTGGCAGGCGCCCGGCGTGCCGGGCACGGCGGGCGAGGTGGCCTGCCTTGCGCTGGGGCTTTCCATGGGGGATATTTCCGGCCTGCCGGGCCTTGCCGCCCGCGAGGCGCATTTTGCCCGCTGCTGGCAGGAATACGGCTGTGTGCCGGACGCGCGCAGGGAAGCGCGCGAAAGCATGCGCACCGCGCGCCGTGCCATGGACGCCCTGGCCGCGGAGGCCGCGCAGAAGCAGGGGCATGTGCGCATGTGGCTTGGCCCCTCGCCGGATGAGGCGTGCGGCCTTTTGTTTGCGTGCAGCCTGCTGCGGCATGCGCCGTGCCGCGTCAGCGCCGTGGTGCTGGGCGGCCTGCACACAGGGCCGCAGGGCACGCTGGTGCAGCTTTCGTCCGGGGGCGAGGCCTCGCCCGAAGCACTGGGCGGCTTTTTGAAAGAGGAAAGGCCGCTGGACGCGCCGCTGCTGGGCACGCTTTCCGGCATGTGGGAGGCGCTGAAGCATGAAAATGCGCCCCTGCGCGCCATTGTGAACGGCAGGCTGATGAGTGTGCCGGAGCATTTTTACGATACATGGCTTTTGCGCGCCATCCCGCGCACGGGCAGCTTCAGGGCGGCTGTGCCCGTGGGGCGCGCGTTGGCCGCTGTACCCGGCGTGGGCGATGCGGTGTTTATACGGCGCATGCGGGCCATGCTGGCCGCAGGGGCGCTGCGCATGGTGCAGCCCGCCGCCGACGGCCGTTTTTACGAAGCTGTGCTGGCCGTGCAGGACGGGGAAAGGCTGTGCGCAGGCGGCTGAGGCAGCGCGCCGCCGGGCGGCACGGCGGCCAGAGCCTGCGCCGGATGCAGATTTTGCACGAAGCCTGCCGGGCAAACGCACCGCGGCAAGGGCGTGCGGCCCATGGTGTGCGGGCCGGGCGCGCGTTTGATACAAAGCCGTTACAAAGATATGTAAACTGAAGCGTGAAGAAAAGGCCGCCGCACCCGTGCGGGCGGCCCTGCAAAGGAGGCTTCGCCCATGCACAGAAAACTGTTCTGCCAGCTTGGCCCGGCGGCATATGCCGTTTCTGTGGCAAAGCAGTGTGCGGTGCGCCGCCTTCAGGACGCCGCGGCGCGCACGCCCTTCTGCGGCCAGCAGGCCGGGCTGCTGCCCTCGGTGCTTTACCGGCACAACTCACTTATCCGGCGCACGCTGGGCAACACGCGCCCCGAATTGCAGGAGAACAAGGCCGTAAACCTTGCCCTTGCGGCCCCAAAGGTAAACGGCGCGCTGCTGCGCCCGGGGCAGGTGTTTTCCTTCTGGCACATGGTAGGCAGCGTCACGGCAAAAAAGGGCTACCGCGAGGGGCTCACCATCTCCAGCGGAAAGGCGTGCAGCGATATTGGCGGCGGGCTGTGCCAGATGACGAACCTTATTCACTGGATGGTGCTGCATACGCCCCTTACGGTGACGGAGCATCATCATCATGACCAGCTGGATCTGTTCCCGGACTATCACCGCCAGGTGCCCTTCGGCACGGGCACCTCCGTATTTTATAATTATATCGACTACCGCGTGCGCAACGACACGGACATGGCCTTTCAGCTTGTGGTGTATGTGACGGAAAAATATCTGTGCGGCGAGATGCGCGCCGAGCGCCCGCTGGATGTAAAATACCACATTGCGGCCCAAAACGAACAGTTTGTGCGCCGGGGCGGCGAAGTGTACCGCGAGGGCGAGGTGTGGCGTGCCTGTGTGGACAAGCGCACGGGCAATACGCTTTCGCGCGAGCTTTTGCGAAAAAACCATGCGCGCGTGATGTATGACGAAAGCTTTCTGCCCTGCATCAAAGACGGGCAGGAGGATGGGACGGCGTAAAGCCAAAGCGCGCCGCAAAGCGGGGGCGGGACGCCGAAAGCGCCCGGCAAAAAACAGAGAAAAGCCCGGCGGGTAAGCCCGCCGGGCCTTTGCCTTATTCCTTTTTCTTCTTCACCGGGGGCTCCGGCGCGGGCGGCCGCCTGTGTGCGGCGGGCAGCTTTGGGCAAAGCCGGTGCCCGTTGCGCGCGCCCTGCTGCCGGGCGCGCCCCGACAGGCGCCCTATCCGGGCGCGAAGAAGATGCTGCGTGCGGGCGGGGCGGATGGCGCCGCCTTTCCGCGCAAGCCGTTCCACGCCATATGGGACGGGCCGTTTTGCTGCGGCAACAGTGCGGCATACAGAAGCTGTACCTTGCCCGTCATGCTGTGCCGGGCCGTGGCCCCCAGCCAGGGGGGCCGTCCCGGCACAAGGGCGGGTACGCCCTTGCCTGCGGCCATTGAAATACCCGGCTTTCCGCCTCTGCGGCCCTTTACACAGGCTGCGCGGCGCACCGCTCGCCGTCAAACGCGCCCAGCACGGCACGCACAATGCCGCCCGTGCGGCGGCCCGGCGCGCGCATGCGCACGGGCACATACTCTTTTGTATAGCCGGTAAAAATGCCGTTGGCCACCTCGCGCTCCAGCAGCACCTCGGCCTCTGTGCCGGCCATGGCGCCTATCACCTGCGCGCGCACCTCATCCGCCGCCGCCTGCAGGGCATGGCTGCGCAGGGCCTTGGTGTGCTCGTCTACCTGGCCGGGCATATCGTAGGCGGGCGTGCCCTCACGGCGCGAATAGCTGAACACGTGCACCTTCAAAAAGCCAACTTTGCGCACAAAGGCCATGCTTTCTTCAAATTCGGCCTGCGTCTCGCCCGGAAAGCCCACGATGATGTCTGTAGTGAACACCGCGCGGGGAAAGGCGGCGCGCAGCTTTTCCGCCACTTCGGCATACTGCCGGGCCGTGTATACGCGGCGCATGCGGCGCAGCGTTTCGGTGCAGCCGCTTTGCAGCGAAAGGTGGAACTGCGGGCACATCTGCGGCACGGCGGCCATGCGGCGGATGCTCTCGTCATCCATAAGGTCCGGCTCAAGGCTGCCAAGGCGGATGCGCTCGATGCCCGGCACCCCGGCGGCCTTTTCACACAGCGCGGCCAGCGTGGTGCCGGTGTCCTGCCCGTAGCTGGAGAGGTTGATGCCCGAAAACACCACCTCTTTATACCCGGCCCCGGCCAGCACGGCCAGCTCCTTCAGAATATTTTCCTCGCTGCGGCTGCGCACATAGCCGCGCGCGCGCGGGATGACGCAGTAGGCGCAGCGGCGGTTGCAGCCGTCCTCTATTTTCATAAACGCGCGCGTGTGGCCCTCAAAGCGCTCCAGCGGCAGCTCTTCAAAGGCTTCGCCCTTTTCGTGGGGGGCAATGTCCACAATGCGCTCGTGCGTCTGCAAAAACGAAAGCACGTTTTCCAGCACGCGGCGGCGCCCCTTTGCGCCCATCACAATGTCGGCCTCGGCCACGGCGGCGGCATCCTCCGGGAAGGCCTGCGGGTAGCAGCCCGCCAGCACCGTCACGGCGCCGGGGTGCAGGCGCTTTGCGCGCCGCAGCCACTGGCGGCTTTTTTTGTCGCCCCCCGCGGTGACGGTACAGCTGTTCACAAGGTATACGTCCGCGGCCTCGCCCTCGCGGGCAAGCGAAAAGCCGTTCTGACAGAACAGCTCGGCCAGGGCGCCCGTCTCGTTCTGGTTCACCTTGCAGCCCAGCGTATAAAAAGAAAGCTTCAACTGTTTCACCTCATTTTTTCGGCGGCGCGGCGGAACTGCGCAGGGGCGCCCGGCCCGGCGGAAAAGCGTGCGGCCCCGCTGCGCGCCGCGCAGAAAGCGGCGGCGCGCCTGGCGACTGCCGCGCGGCCTTCTGCCGCCCTTACGGCCTTCCCGCTTCGCCCGCATGTGTCTGCCGGCGCGGCGAAAGCCCTTTGAAGCCGCCGGCTCCGCCGGCGGAGGCGCCCGCAAAAGGCTTGGGCCTTCATCATCGGGCGAAGGGGCCGCAAGCCTCCGCGGGCGCGCCCCTGCACAGGCTTTGAAAAGGGGGCCCGCCGCCCGTGCGCCGCCGTTACCCTGTCATTATACAAAAAGAAGGATAAAACGTAAAGTGCCTTCATATCCATGAAAATAGACCAGCACCTGCGCACAGGGGGAAGCGGCGGCTTTTCGCCGCGGCCCTCCGCCTGCGCGGGGTGCGTACATCGCGGGCGAAGGATGCGCGGCGCACCGCCGGGCAAAAAGGCCCGATAGGGGGATGCTCATGATGAAGAAGAAAATTGCCGCATGCTTTCTGGCGGCACTGATGGTGTGCGCGGCCTGCCCGGCCGCATGGGCGGACGGCCTGCCCGCCAGCCCCACGCCCGCGCCCGTGACAGACCCTGCCCCGGCGGCGGACCCCGCGCCCGATGCGGGCGGCGCGGCAGACCCGGCGGCGGACAGCGCCCCGGCCACAGAGCCGTATGCCTTTGACGGCGACGCGCACAGGTACTGGCCTCCAGCGTGCAGCCGCCCACGCTTTCGCTGCCGTGCCGCAATGCGCTTTTGATGTGCACCGACACGGGTGATATTTTGTATGAGCTGCTGGCGGACGACGAGGTGCCCATCGCCTCCATCACCAAGGTGATGACGCTGCTGCTCACGCTGGAGGCAGTGGAGGCGGGAAAAGTGTCCATGACGGACATCGTGCCCATCTCCGAGCATGCCTACAACATGGGCGGCAGCCAGATATGGCTGGAGCCGGGCGAGCAGTTCACGCTGGATGAGCTGATCAAGGCCATCTGTGTGTGCTCGGCCAACGACGCCGCCGTGGCCGTGGCGGAGTTTGTGGGCGGCTCGGAGGAGGCCTTTGCCGAAATGATGAACCAGAAGGCCGCCGAGCTCGGCATGACGCACACTCACTTTGTGAACGCCTGCGGGCTGGACGCCGAGGGGCACTATTCCTCCGCGCGGGACGTGGCCCGCATGAGCGTAGAGCTGCTGCGCCACCCAAAGATACTGGAATACTCCCAGATATGGATGGATTCGCTGCGCGGCGGCGAAACACAAATTGTGAACACGAACAAGCTTTTGAAAACCTACCCGGGCACCACAGGCCTGAAAACGGGCACCACCAGCAAGGCGGGCGTGTGCATTGCGGCCACGGCGCAGCGCGACGGCATGAACCTGCTGGCAGTGGTGCTGGGCTCGGATTCCGGCAAGGAGCGCTTTGAAAGCGCTGCCACCTTGCTGGATTACGGCTTTGCCACCTACGAGCTGGCGCAGTTTCCCGCCATAGAGGGCAAGGCAGCCGCGCTTCCGGTGTCCGGCGGCGTGGCGCGCACCGCGCCGCTGAGCTACTCTGTGCCAGAAACACTGCTGGTGGCAAAGGGCGAGGGCGCGGGCCTCACCGCCACAGTGCAGCTTGCGCCCTCGCTTGCGGCGCCCGTGGCGGCCGGTACGCAGGCGGGCAAGGTGACGCTGAAAAGCGGCGATACCGTGCTGGCGGAATACCCGGTGACGGTGGCGCAGGACGTGCCGGAAATGGACTTTTCCTCGGCCCTGCAGCTGATGCTGCAGGCTGTGGGCACCATTTGACGGCGTATGCGGCCGGGGCGGCGTGCGGCTGTGCGCGCCGCCCCGGCCCCTGTGCGTTAGCAAAACGGCCCCCCGGCTGTGCAGGGGAGGGTAAAAGGGCTTTCGCTGTCCGTTCCGGGCGAAGCGGGATGGTATTCAATACCGAAAAGCTGCAGCACGCAGCGGGAAGAACCCCGTTTGCGGGAGGCGAGCAGGTGATGCAAAAGGCAGAGTATTCAGCGCCTCCTGAGCGGCTTGGCGGCAGTATGCCCTTCCGGGGCTTACGCAGGCCCCCGGCTGTGCCGGGGGCCTGACTTTGGGCCGGGCCTGCGGCGGCGGCAGCCCTGCGCCAAGCCCGGAAAGCAAAGCCCGCCCGCACCGCGCCCGTATTTTACACATACCCAGTTTTGCTCACAAAGAGTATTTACATTTTTGTGCCGGTATGCCATAATAGAACCAGAGGATCGGGCTTTCCCGACAACTTGGAACGGAGGCGGACGCATGAGCGTTACCATGAATGGCAGACATCTTTCGAGGTTTGTCAGCGACAGCGAGTTTTCAGCTATTTTCCCGCAGGTGGCCCTGGCGCATGAAACACTGCATTCCAAAACCGGCCCGGGCAGCGATTTCCTCGGCTGGGTAGACCTGCCGGAAAATTACGATAAGGAAGAGTTTGCCCGCATCAAGGCTGCGGCGGAGAAGATACAGAAAAACAGCCAGGTGCTGGTGGTCATCGGCATCGGCGGCAGCTACCTCGGCGCGCGCGCCGTGATAGAGGCCCTGAAGGGCAGCCTTTACAACGAGACGTGCAAGGGCACGCCGCAGATTTTCTTTGTGGGCAACTCCATCAGCCCGGCGTACCTGCAAAGCGTCATCGCTTTGTGCGAGGGCAGGGATATTTCGGTGAACATCATCTCCAAATCCGGCACCACCACAGAGCCGGCGCTGGCCTTCCGCGTGTTCCGCGGCATTCTGGAGAAGAAATACGGCAAAGAGGGCGCGAAAGAGCGCATTTTCGCCACCACGGACAAAGCCCGCGGCACGCTGAAGGAGCTGGCCGATAAAGAGGGCTACGAGACGTTTGTGGTGCCCGACGACGTGGGCGGGCGCTACTCCGTGCTGACGGCCGTGGGGCTTTTGCCCATCGCCGTGGCAGGCTGCGACATCGACGCCCTGATGCAGGGCGCGGCCGCCGCCCGCGAGGAGCTGGCCGAGTGCACCGAGGCAAACCAGTGCTACCGCTATGCCGCGGCGCGCAACATCCTGTACCGCAAGGGCAAAACGGTAGAGCTGCTGGCCAGCTACGAGCCGGCGTTCACCATGATGAACGAATGGTACAAGCAGCTGTTCGGCGAAAGCGAGGGCAAAGACCAGAAGGGCATTTTCCCCGCCAGCGTGGTGTTCTCGACAGACCTTCACTCCATGGGGCAGTATGTGCAGGACGGCTCGCGCCTCCTGTTCGAGACGGTGGTGGATGTCAAAGCCCCTTCGCAGGACCTTTACATAGAGCCCGACGAGGCCAACTTCGACGGCCTGAATTTCCTGGCGGGCCAGAATATGAGCGTGGTGAACCGCAAGGCCATGGAGGGCACCATCCTTGCACACACCGACGGCGGCGTGCCCAACATCATCCTTGAGGTGGAAAGCCTTTCGGAAAAGAACCTCGGCTATCTTATCTATTTCTTTGAAAAGGCGTGCGCCATCTCCGGCTATATGCTGGGCGTGAACCCCTTCAACCAGCCGGGCGTGGAAAGCTACAAGAAAAACATGTTCGCCCTGCTGGGCAAGCCCGGCTACGAGGCGCAGAAGGCAGAGCTTGAGGCAAAGCTTCGCTGAAGGCAGATTTCATTCAAGGCTCCAAACACCGGACGGTGTGTAAAATACAAGGAGGTCAACCCTATGATTCAATTGATTGTTGGCGGCAAAGGCTCCGGTAAGACGAAGAAAATGATCGACATGATCAACGCTTCGGCGAAAACCACTCCGGGCAACATCGTCTGCATCGAAAAATCCATGAAGCTCACCTATGATATCGACCACTCCGCGCGCCTGATCGACGTGGATGAATACGGCATTGACGGCTACGACATGCTGTACGGCTTTGTCGCCGGCGTATTGGCGGGCAACTATGATATCGTGGAGGTGTACCTGGACGGCGTGCTGAAGCTTGGCCACCACGATCTGGACGCGCTGGGCGCCCTGCTGCCCAAGCTGGCGGCCCTCACCGGCGACAGCGTGAAAATGGTGATTACCGTTTCCGCCGACATGGAGGCCCTTCCCGAAAGCGTGAAGCAGTTCGCCTGAGGCCGGGTGCAAAGGCGCATTTTCTGAACTATACGGCAGGGCAGGGGGCCCGCGGCGCGGGCTTCCTGTCTTTGTGTGTTTTTCTGCGCCTTTCCGGGGCGAAAAATGCTTGACAAACCATATTCGAACGCTTATAATAGACAAGCAACCTTAGGGGAGTATGCGTATGCTGCTTGATATCCGGCGCATGTTCAGCAGGTATGACGGGCCTGTGCACTGTGAAGAAGCAGTGGGCATGGAGGGGGAAGATTTCCCTGGTTATACCGTAGAGGGCCCTGTGCGCGCGGCGTTTACCGCCGTGCTGTGCGGCGCCGTGCTGGAGCTGGAGTGCAGGCTGCGGGCCACGGTGTGCTTTGAATGCGCGCGCTGCCTTGCGCCGTGCACGCGCGAGTTCCCCATTTGCGAGACCTTCCGCATCCGCGAGGCCGACCTTGGCAGCGAAGAGGCAGAGCTGCCCTTCACGCCGGAAGGCAGGCTGGATACGAAGGAGCTGCTGTATACAGAGCTGGTGCTTCATGTGCCCGGTGTTCTGCTGTGCAGCGAAGATTGCGCAGGGCTGTGCCCGGTCTGCGGCTGCCGAAAACCGTGTTCTTGCAAACATGAAACCAGCGGCGGTGCGGTGGATGAAAGGCTTGCTATATTGCAACAACTGCTGTCTGAATGAATCACGCATGAGGAGGTGCTTACAGTGGCAGTACCCAAGAGAAAGGTTTCCAAGGCAAGACGCGATAAACGTCGCTCCTCTGTGTGGAAGCTGACCGCGCCCACGCTGACGAAGTGCACGCAGTGCGGTGAGTATAAACTTCCCCATCAGGTATGCGGCAACTGCGGCTACTACAAGGGCAAGGAAATCGTGAAGACGGAAGCCTAAAAGCTTCCCGGAAACAGCAAGGGAAGGATGTATGTCCTTCCCTTCGTTTTTTATGGCGTGCGCCGCGCGTGCGCACGCGCGGCATAGGCATATGCATGGAAGGAGGGCGCTGGCCCGTGGCGGTAAAGGTAACGGGCGTGCAGAAGGGCACGCCCGCGCAGAAGCTGGGCCTTTCAGGCTGCACGCTGCTGTCCATCGACGGCAACGAGATAAACGACATGCTGGACTACGAGTTCTACTCGCAGGGCCCTGTGCTGGAGCTGGCCGTGGTGCGCGGCGCCAGGCTGGAATATGTGCGCGCCGAAAAGGAAGAATACGCCCCGCTTGGCTGCGAGTTCGAAAGCTACCTCATCGACAAAAAGCACTCGTGCAAAAACAAATGCATGTTCTGCTTTATCGACCAGATGCCCAAGGGCATGCGCGAGACGCTGTATTTCAAGGACGATGACGAGCGCCTTTCCTTCCTGTTCGGCAACTATATCACGCTCACGAACCTCAACGAGCACGAGGTGCAGCGCATCATCCGCATGCACATTTCGCCCATCAATATCTCCGTGCACACCATGGACCCGCAGCTTCGCGTGAAAATGATGAAGAACAGGCACGCGGGCGAGGTGCTGGCCTATCTGCCGCGCTTTGCCGAGGCGGGCATCGAGATGAACTGCCAGCTTGTGCTGTGCCGCGGCATCAACGACGGCGACGCGCTGCGCTTCACCCTGCGCGAGCTGGGCGGGCTTTACCCGGCGGTGAAAAGCATTGCCGCCGTGCCGAGCGGCCTGACGAAATACCGCGAGGGGCTTTACCCGCTGCAGCCGTACGACAGGCAGACGGCCTGCGAGGTGCTGGATATTCTGGAGGAATTCGGGCAGGGCTGGCACAGGGCGCACGGCGTGCGCCTTATCTACCCCGGCGACGAATGGTTTTTGCTTGCCGGGCGGCCCATCCCGCCGGAGGAGTATTACGACGGCTACCCCCAGCTGGAAAACGGCGTGGGCATGTGGCGCCTTCTGCACGACGACTTTCTCACCGCGCTGCCGGGGCAGAAGCGCACGCTTTTGCCCCGCAGGCTGGATGTGGTGACGGGCGAGCTGGCCTATCCGCTTATCTCGTCGCTGTGCCAGACGCTGGGCAGACTGCACCGCAACGTGCATGTGCACGTGCATTGCATCAAAAACGATTTCTTCGGCGGCAACGTGGGTGTGGCCGGGCTTGTTACGGCCACGGACATCATCCGCCAGGTGAAGGGGAAGCTGAAAAGCCGCACGCTGGGCATCCCGGAAGTGATGCTGCGCGAGGAAAAGGATAAGTTCCTGGACGACATCACCGTAAAAGAGCTGGAGCGCGCGCTGGGCGTGCGCGTGCGCATCCTCCCGCAGGACGGCGCCGCGCTTGTGAAGGCGCTGTGCAGGTAAAGAAAGGAAATATTATGGCAAAACACATCGTGGCCATCGTGGGCAGGCCAAATGTGGGCAAATCCACACTGTTCAACAAGCTTACGGGCAAGCGCCTGGCCATTGTGGAGGACACGCCCGGCGTCACGCGCGACAGGCTGTACGGCGCCTGCGAATGGCAGGACAAAAGCTTTCTTTTGGTGGACACCGGCGGCATCGAGCCGGGCACGGACGACGGCCTTCTGCGCCATATGCGCCAGCAGGCGCAGCTTGCCATCGACACGGCGCAGGTTATCCTGTTCGTCACAGACCTCCGTGCGGGCGTCACCGCGCAGGACAGGGAGATAGCCGCCATGCTGCAGCGTTCCGGCAAGCCCGTGCTGCTGGTGGTGAACAAGGTAGATTCTCTGGGCGCGCCGCCGCTGGAATTGTACGATTTCTATTCACTGGGCCTTGGCGAGGTGTACCCTGTCTCGTCTGTGCACGGGCACGGCACGGGCGACGTGCTGGAGGCCGTGTGCGCACATCTGCCGCAGGGCACACAGGTGCCGCAGGATGATGAGCGCGTCGCCGTGGCCGTGATAGGGCGGCCGAACGTGGGTAAATCCAGCCTTGTGAACTACATTCTGGGCGAAGAGCGCATGATAGTGGCCGACGAGGCGGGCACCACGCGCGACGCGGTGGACAGCGACGTGGACAACCAGTACGGCAAGTTCACATTTATCGACACTGCGGGCCTGCGCAGGCGCGGCAAGGTGGAGGACGGGGTGGAGCGTTACAGCGTCATCCGCTCGCTGGCGGCGGTGGAGCGCGCGCGCGTATGCGTCATTCTCATCGACGCCACCGAGGGCTTCACCGAGCAGGATTCCAAGGTGGCGGGCTTCGCGCACGAGCAGGGCAAGGCGTGCATCATCGCCGTGAATAAGTGGGACGCCGTGGAAAAGGATGACAAAACCATGGCGCAGATGCGCAAAACGCTGGAGAATGATTTCAGCTTCATGTCTTACGCGCCCATTGTGTTCATCTCGGCCAAAACGGGCCAGCGGGTGGATAAGCTGTTCCAGCTGATACAAAGCGTGGACAGCCAGAACGCCCTGCGCGTAAAGACGGGCGTGCTGAACGAGCTTCTGGCGCGCGCCACAGCGCGCGTGCAGCCGCCGTCCGACAAGGGCAAGCGCCTGAAGGTGTACTATATCACACAAGCCTCCACGCGCCCGCCCACCTTTGTGTGCTTCTGCAATTCAAAGCAGCTGTTCCACTTTTCCTATCAGAGATATATCGAAAACCAGATCCGCGAGGCGTTCGGCCTGGTGGGCACGCCTGTGCGCATCCTCATCCGCGAGCGCGGGGAAAAGATATAGCCGAATAAGGAGGGGCCGCCATGTTTACCAGTGCAAAAGACATGCTGCTGTATGCGCTGTTCTGCGCCGTCATACCCTATCTGCTGGGCTCGCTCAGCTTTTCCATCATTGTGTCGCGCCTTCTGTTTCACAAGGACGTGCGCGACTACGGCTCGCACAATGCGGGCATGACGAATGTGCTGCGCACCTTCGGCAAGGGGGCCGCCGCGCTCACGGTAGTGGGCGATATCGGCAAGGGCGTGGCGGCTGTGCTGCTCGCAAAATGGTGCTTTTCCGCCGGCCTCAGCAATGCCGCCGCTTTGGGCGGCGCCGTCATCGGCGTGTATCTGGCCGCCTTTTTCGCCGTCATTGGCCATGTGTACCCGCTGTATTTCGGCTTTAAGGGCGGCAAGGCCGTCTCTGTGGCAACGGGCACCATCGCCGCGCTGGAGCCCGTGCTGCTTGTGCCGCTGGTGGTAATCTTCTTCGTGACGCTGGCGTGCGGCAAAATGGTGTCGCTGGCAAGTGTGCTGTGCGCCGTAGCCTACCCGCTGGTGACGTTCTGCTACCAGCAATTTTTCGTGCACGCGCCCGCCGCCCAGACAGGCGCCGCCAGCATGGGCGCGGCTGTGGTGGGCCTGCTTGTTATCTGGCTGCACCGCGGCAACATCGCGCGCATCCGCGCGGGCACGGAATACAAGTTTTTTCAGAAGAAAAAGTGATGCCCGCCCCCGCCTCCGGTTTTTGTCTGGTGCAGGGGGCAGGCCGCGCTTTGCACCCTGAAAAAATGCGCCCGGCGCCGCAAAAGGGCCGCGTTTTGGGGCGGCGCGGCCCTGCCATAGATATTTTTTCAAAAAACGGCTTGCAAATTGCGGCAGGATTTGTTATTATATTCTAGCTACTTATGAAGAGGAGGTGCAGTACAATGGCAAAATGTGCTTGCTGCGGCAAGGGCGTGGCGTTCGGCATCAAGGTGTCTCACTCCCACCGCCGTGCGAACAGAACTTGGAAGCCCAACGTGAGAAGAGTGAAAGCGGTAGTGGACGGGTCTCCCCGTTATATCTACGCCTGCACCCGCTGCCTGCGTTCCGGCAAGGTAACGCGCGCTGTCTAAGCGGCTGAAAAGACTTGCAAGCTCCGCACTGTGTGCGGGGCTTTTCTGTTTGCGGCTTTAGTACAAAGACAACCCCCGGCTGTGCCGTGGAGAATAAAAAAGCCTTTCGCTTCAGGCTTCGCATGAAGCAGGAAGTGAAAAGCGGCTTTGCGGTTAGAAAAAGGGCTGTCCGGAAAAAGAAATGTCCGCTTGCGTGCTGCCGTGCAGGTAATGCAGGAGGCTTCTATTCAGTGCCCTTTGACAGCCTGCCCGCGCGGTGCTTCGCGGGGGGCACGGCGGAACCGTATAGCACAGGCACAGAGGCCCCGGCAAAAGCCGGGCTTTTGTATATAGGTTGTAGGGCACAGGGCAGGCTGTGCGGGCAGGGCGGAAGCGATGAACGGCAGGCCGCCGTGTATACACAGGCACGGCGCGGAAAATACACATGACATATGCGGGCGCAGATGCTACAATAAAAGGCAGAAAACATGGGGCCTCGGCGCGCCGGGGGCGGGCACAGGCGCAGTCTGGTACGGGCGCAATGCCTGTCACCACGCCTGCCCCCGCGTAGAAGGCGAATCCGAAAACAGGCGTGTAACGCGCGGGGCAAAAACAAACAGGGCGGCGGCCGTGCCCGCGGAATAGAGGCTGCGGGCGTAAAGTGCGCTGCATGCGGCCTGCCCGTGCGGTGCTTTGCAGGCGGTGTGGCAGAACAGTATGGCACAGGCACAGGGGCCCCGGCAAAAGCCGGGCTTTTGTATATAGGTTGTAGGGCACAGGGCAGGCTGTGCGGGCAGGGCAGGAATGATGAACGGCAGGCCGCCGTGCGCCCGCGGGTACGACCCGGCGCGGGCGCAGTGCCTGCCCCCACGCCCGCCCTGCACCCACGCAGAAGGCGAACCCGAAAACGGGCGTGTAACGTGCGGGGCGGTAGAGCGCGCTTTGGGCGAAAAGCCGCAGCCTGTCTGATGAAAAGGGTTGCTTTTTTGGCGCGGGTGCGGTAAAATATGGGCATATCAGGCGCCGCGCACAGCGGTGCGGCGAAAGGGGCCCCTTTCTGTTTCTCCGGCACAGGCCGGAGAAGACCTCTGCTCAAGCAGAAAAAGGAGGGGCCGAGAGACAAAAAAGGAGAGGAAAAGCATGAAAAAGCTGAAGCAACTTGCCTGCGGCCTTTTAGCCGCGGCCCTGCTGGTGTGCGCGCTGCCCGCGGCGGGGGCAGAGGGCGCAGGAGAAGGGCAGCCTGCGCCGCAGGCGGACGGCACGGGCGCGGCCCCGGTTCCGGCAGCCACAGACGATGGCTATGTGGAATGGAACGGCACCACGGATTTGCCCGCCAGCGGCAAGGTGCGGCTGACACAGGATGTGGTAATGGGAGAGGATGCCCCGTTTGAGCTTACGCTCACAGGAGATTTGACCATTGATTTGAACGGCCATAAACTCGAATATGCACCGTTGCTTATTGTCCCGACGGAAACGGCGCTGACGGTGGAGGACGGCTCTGCCGGGCAAGCGGGCTGCCTCGTTGCATCTGGTCTTACAGACCAAGATGGCGAAGCGCAGGCGTTTGTCAGGGTGAGCGGCGGCTGTTTTACCATGAAGGGCGGCACGTTTGAAAATAGTACTACCCGGGAATCAGTGCTTGTCACAAACGGCGGAAAAGCGGTTCTGCAGGGCGGAAGCATAACCGGCAAGATGAATGCAAGAGATACTGCACTGGTGTTGGTACAGGGGACGGGCAGCGAGTTCACCATGTCCGGCGGGACGTTGACGCAGGAGTCCATTGGCCCGGCTGGGGGATTTAGCTGCTCTGCATTGAGGCTGGAGAATGGCGCTGTGGGAAATATTACTGGAGGCACGGTTTCCAATAAAGCCGGAGAAACAGATTTTGTGGCGGTGAAAGTGTGCTACAACAGCACTGTGAATATTTCGGGCGGCGTAGTGGAAAATACAGGCTCATATAATACGGCGCTGGAAATCAGTGGCGGATACTCTGAGCAGGGGAAGAATGAGCCCGGCCGGGCGGTTATTTCCGGCAATGCGCTTATCCGGAATACAGGCGGCAAGGGGTGTGCGTTGAGTGTTTCGGGCAGCGGCTCCTCCAGTGCGCCGGGCGGCAGTGTGGACATGCAGGGCGGCACAGTCCTCAACGAAGGGGAGAATGGCACTGCCGTTTCGATAGGCAGAACAAGCGAGTACACCAAGGGCGGCGCCTTTACCCTCGGCGGCGGCACTGTGGAAAACGCGGCGGCTTCCGGCAAGGCTGTGAGCGTGAAGGGAACGCTGGTGATGAACGGGGGCGAGCTGAAGCAGGCGGATGCCGACGGCGCGGCCATTTATGAAGGCGGTACAGACAGCAACCGTGCCGCCGCAGACATTACGGTGTCCGGTGGCACGGTAAAAGCCGAAGGGGAGGTTTTCAGCCTGAAAACGGCGCGTCCCACTGTTTCAGGCGGCGTGTTCAACAAGCCCGTGACGGAATATGTGGCGGATGGCACGACGGCTGTGAGTGTGGAAAAGGGCGGCGAAGCCGTGTATGCGGTGGGCGGCTCTGTGGCCGGGGCCGTGAAGGCTGCGGCGGAAGGCGACACTGTGACGGTTCTGAAGGGCGACAGCATAGAAGTGCCGGACGGCGTAAAGGTGGAAAACGAGACGGGGAAAGACATCACGGTGAACGGCGTGAATGTACACAATAATGTAGTGCATACAGCGGCCAAGGCGCCCACAGCCGGGCAGGGCGGCAATATTGAATACTGGTACTGCGAGGGCTGCGGCAAATATTTCAAAGACGCGGCGCTGACGCAGGAGACGACGGCGGAGGGTGTAAAGCTGCCCGCCACGGGCAGCACGCCCGCGCCCGCGCCTGCACCCGCGCAGAAGGCAAACCCGAAAACGGGCGTGTAATGTGCGGGGCAAAAGCAAACAGAACGGCGGCCTAGTGCAGGGGGCAATGCCTGCCCCCACACCTGCCCCCAAGTAGAAGGCAAACCCGAAACGGGCGTGTAACGTGCGGGGCAAAAGCAAACAGGGCGGCGGCCTAGTGCAGGGGGCAATGCCTGCCCCCACACCTGCTCCCAAGTAGAAGGCAAACCCGAAACGGGCGTGTAACGCGCGGGGCAAAAGCAAACAGAACGGCGGCCTAGCCCGCAGGGCAGAGGCCGCGGGCGCAAAGTGCGCTGCATACGGCCTGCCCGTGCGGCGCTTTGCAGGCGATACGGTAAAGCAGTATATACAGGTACAGGGGCCCCGGCTGGAAAGCCGGGGCTTCTGTGTGTTGATTGCAGGGTAAAGGGAAGGCTGTGCGGGCCGAAGGCAAAATTTCAAAACAGACGTGCGGGGCATAGGCAGCGCACCGCCTGGAAAGCACATGCACCAGCTCCGGAGAGCTGTGCCCTCCGGGGCTTTGCCGTGCCCGGCCGAAAGGCGGCGGCCCGTAAGGGAGGACGCCGGGCGGCTTTCCGCCCTTTTTTGCGCGCGCGGTTTATGCATGCGGGAAGGGTGTCATTTTGCGCTGTAAAGCCGTGTAGCACGCCAAAAACAGGGCAGACGTGAGGAAAACGGAGGGCACAGGGAAAAGCGGGTATAGAGGCGAAGCGGTGTACACCATTATTTTGGGCGCTGTACGGGCCCGTACAGTCTGTGTGTGGGGGGACTGCCGCTGTGCGGGCCGGATGTACGGGAAGGCGCAGGCCGGAAGGCAGGGTGCGGGCA
>JBKYIE010000021.1:0-6771 GCA_047030735.1 Ruthenibacterium sp. | reverse complement strand
GAGCAGAGAGAAAGAAAAAGATGGTGTGCGCCGGGCTGCGGCGAGTACACGGGGACAGGTGTGAAAAGGGCGCTGACGCTGTGCGTGCGGCGCGGCGGGAACAGGGGCTTTTGAACTGAACCGCGGGTGTGGGCGGTTTGAAACGGAAAGCCGGGGCTTTTTGCATTTGGGCTGTGCCGGGGCAGGCGCGGCGCGGAAAATACACAGTGACATATGCGGGCGCAGGTGCTACAATAAAAGGCGGAAAACATGGGGCCGCGGCGTGCCGGGGGCGGGCACAGGCGAGGCAGGCGGCGCAGGGGGCGGCGGAATGAAAGAGCTTTACAAAGAGATAGGCGGCATGCTGACGGCGCGCCAGAAGCGCAATTTTATTTTCATCACGGCCATCATGCTGGTAAGCGCGGGGGCGGGCCAGCTTGTGCCGCTGTGCGTGGGCCGCCTGACGGACGAGCTGCTGGGTGCGCAGCATTTTTCGCTGGCGGGCATCTTGCCGTTTCTTGTGTTCCTTCTGGCGGTGAGCGTGGCGAACGAGCTGCTGAAGGTGGCGCGCCGCCTGATGGTGGAGGACACCTGCACGCGCTTTGAAAAGACGGCGCGCACGCGCGCGGTGGCCTCGCTTTTGAAGGCGCCGCTTTCGTATTTCCGCGAAAATATGACGGGCAATATCCACGGTATGCTGAACCGCAGCCTGGAGGGCACGGTGAAGCTGCTGAAGCTGCTGTTTATGGACCTTGCGCCCGCCGTGTTCAGCGGCGCAGCGGCTGTGGCGGTGCTGTTCAGCCAGCTTCCGCCCGGGCTGGCGCTGGCCGCTGTGCTGGTGGTGCCCATCGGCATTGGCCTTGTGTGGCGGCAGGTGAGCACGCAGAAGGGCATCCGCGTGCAGCTTTTGCAGGAAAAGGCCGGGATGGACGGCATGCTGGTGGAGCTTTTGGGCGGCATAGAGGTGATACGCGTATGCGACACAGCCGGGCAGGAGGTGCTGCGCTTTGACGGCGCCTCGGAACAGCTGCGCCGCCGCGAAATGAAGCATCACAGGGCTATGGCGGGGTACGACTGCCTGAAATTCGTGAACGAGGCGGTGTTCACCGTGGTGGTGATAGGTGCGGCGGCCTATTTGGCCGGGCAGCACGTTATCAGCGTGGGCATGGTGCTTACGGCGTATTTGTGCTTTACGCAGCTTACGGCACCCCTGCGCGAGCTGCACCGGATTTTGGACGAGCTGGCCGAAGCGGCGCTTTTGTGCCGTGAATACTTCCGCCTGGCAAAGCTGCCGCCTGACTTTTCCTACCTGCCGGAGGGTGGGGCCGCGGGCCCTGGAACCGGCGCAGCGGGTTTGGGGCGCGGGACAGCGCCCGCGCGGCGGGCGGCGGGCCCGCAGGGGCCTGCCCGCGGACAAAAGGAAGAGCCGCCAGAGAGGCCCGGCGCCGCAGGCGGCGAAACCGGGGCGGATTTGGCCGAAGGAAAAAGCACAGGCCCTGTGAAGGAGCCGGGCGAAGCCCGGCAGGGGCCTGCGGGCACAGGCCGAAGCGGAGTGCAGTGTGCGCCGGATATTTCGCTTTCGAACGTGGTGTTCCGCTACGGCGGGCAGGAGGTGCTGCGCGGTGTGACACTGGAGGTGCCGCACGGTACATACCTTGGCATTGCGGGAAAATCCGGCTGCGGGAAAAGTACGCTGGTGCGGCTTATCTGCAAGCTGGAGGCCGCCCGGGGCGTATGCCTTGGCGGCGTGCCCATACAGGCGCTGAGCCGCGCGGACATTGCCGGTGAGGTGAGCCTTGTGCCGCAGAGCCCCTTTCTTGTAGCGGGTACTGTGCGCGAGAATATCTGCTACGGCACCAAGCGCGCCGTAACGGACGAGGAGGTGCGCGAGGCCGCGCGTCGGGCGGACATTGCGGATTTTATTGAGGCGCAGCCGCAGGGCTACGGCGCGCGCGTAGCCGAGGGCGGGCGCAACCTTTCAGGCGGGCAGAAGCAGCGCATTGCCCTGGCGCGCGTGTTTCTGCAAAGGCCGCGCGTGCTGATTTTGGACGAGGCCACCAGCGCGCTGGACAACGTGAGCGAGAAAAAGATACAGGCCGAGCTGGAGAAGCTGCACGCCGAGACGGGCATGACGGTGATAGCCATTGCGCACCGGCTTACCACGCTGCAAAACTGCGACGCCATTCTGGTGATGGAGGACGGCCGCGTGGTGCAAAAGGGGACGTTCTGCGGACTGAGCGCCGCGCCCGGCGCCTTCCGCCGCCTTTGCCGCGGCACAGAGGCGTGAGGGGCGCATGTGCGCACAGAGCCCGGAAGCATACACACGCCCCGGAGGGCTGTGCCCTCCGGGGCTTTGCCGTGCCCTGCCGAAAGGCGTCGGCCCGTGAGGGAGGACGCGGGGCGGCGCTGGGGGGGCCGCCGGGCGGCTTTCCGCCCTCTTTTGCGCCGTGCGGTTTATGCATGCGGGAAGGGCGTCATTTTGCGCTGTAAAGCCGTGCAGCACGCCAAAAACAGGGCAGACGTGAGGAAAACGGAGGGCACAGGGAAAAGCGGGTATAGAGGCGAAGCGGTGTACACCATTATTTTGGGCGCTGTACGGGCCCGTACAGTCTGTGTGTGGGGGGACTGCCGCTGTGCGGGCCGGATGTACGGGAAGGCGCAGGCCGGAAGGCAGGGTGCGGGCAGTATGGACGGGCAGGGCCAGCAAGTGGGAATGGTGCATTTTTTGTTTGGCAGAGCACTCCGAAAGGCAGCAGTGCGGCACAGCCGGGCAAAGGCACGGCGCCCGTGCCCGCAGGCGATGCGGGCAGCAAGCAAAATCCCAAAACGGGCGTATAAAACAGAAAGCGGCGCTTTGCCGCGCAGGCAGGGCCCCGGCTGGAAAGCCGGGGCTTTTTGCGTTTGGGCTATGCGGCGGGCGCCGGGTTTCCGCGCGGGGCGGGGCGGCGCTCCGGAAGCCGGTGCGGCCGGGCGGGTATGTGCCCTTGCAGGGGCTGGCCGGGAGGACATGCGAGGCGAAGTGAAAACAGGGCTGCCGGGGCAGAGCGAAAGAAAAAGATGGTGTACGCCGGGCTGCGGCGAGCACATGGGGACAGGTGTGAAAAGGGCGCTGACGCCGTGCGCGCGGCGCGGCGGAAACAGGGGCTTTTGAACCGAACAGCGGGTGCGGGCGGTTTGAAACGGAAGGCCGGGGCTTTTTGCGTTTGGGCTATGCGGCGGGCGCCGGACTTCCGCGCGGGGCGGGGCGGCGCCTTGGAGCCGGTGCGGCCGGGCGGGTATGTGCCCTTGCAGGGGCTGGCCGGGAGGAGATGCGAGGCGAAGTGAAAACAGGGCTGCCGGAGCAGAGAGAAAGAAAAAGATGGTGTGCGCCGGGCTGCGGCGAGTACACGGGGATAGATGTGAAAAGGGTGCTGACGCTGTGTGCGCGGTGCGACGGGAACAGGGGCTTTTGAACCGAACAGCGGGTGCGGGCGGTTTGAAACGGAAGGCCGGGGCTTTTTGCGTTTGGGCTATGCGGCGGGCGCCGGACTTCCGCGCGGGGCGGGGCGGCGCCTTGGAGCCGGTGCGGCCGGGCGGGTATGTGCCCTTGCAGGGGCTGGCCGGGAGGAGATGCGAGGCGAAGTGAAAACAGGGCTGCCGGAGCAGAGAGAAAGAAAAAGATGGTGTGCGCCGGGCTGCGGCGAGTACACGGGGATAGATGTGAAAAGGGTGCTGACGCTGTGTGCGCGGTGCGACGGGAACAGGGGCTTTTGAACCGAACAGCGGGTGCGGGCGGTTTGAAACGGAAGGCCGGGGCTTTTTGCGTTTGGGCTATGCGGCGGGCGCCGGACTTCCGCGCGGGGCGGGGCGGCGCCTTGGAGCCGGTGCGGCCGGGCGGGTATGTGCCCTTGCAGGGGCTGGCCGGGAGGAGATGCGAGGCGAAGTGAAAACAGGGCTGCCGGAGCAGAGAGAAAGAAAAAGATGGTGTGCGCCGGGCTGCGGCGAGTACACGGGGATAGATGTGAAAAGGACGCTGACGCTGTGCGCGCGGCGCGGCAGAAACAGGGGCTTTTGAATGGTACGCCGGGCGGCCAGGCGGCGTAAAACGGAAGGCCGTTTTTTGCCTGTGAGGCGGTGCCTGCGGCGGCGCCCCGAAAGTCGGTGCGGAGCGCATAAAACAGAAAGCAGCTTTCTGACACGGTGCGGGCAGTATGGACGGGTAGGGCTGGAAGCCGGGGATGGAGCGTTTTTTATTCGGCAGAGTACTCCGAAAGGCGGCGGTGCGGCAAAAGCGGGCGGCCGCGCTCGGCATGCCTTTTGTGCAATGGACATACCTGTGCCGGCGCTGGACGAGCCCTTTGCCAATCTGGATTTAGAGGCGGCAGAGGCTTTGTGCGGTATTTTGCAGGAATCGAGATGCACGGGCGGGCCATCATCGCATCAGAGTATAACCCTTCCTTATCCGGTATGAAAGCAACACAAAAAGAGTTTGCTTTTTTATGTGAAGTGCGGTAAAATATGGATATATCAAGCGCCGTATACTGCGGCGCGGTGAAAGGGGCCCCTTTCCATTCTCCGGCAATGCCGGAGAAATACTCTGGGCGGCGGTGCACAGAAGGGGGCGGAAAACAAAAAGGAGAGGAAAAGCATGAAGAAGCTGAAACAACTTGTGTGCGGCCTGTTGGCCATGGCCCTGCTGGCATGCGCGCTGCCTGCGGCGTCCGCAGCGGGCGGCAGCCTGACAGTGATGGGGACGGATATTGCGGCGCAGCCCGGCGGCACGATGCAGTGCGGCGGGGGCACGGCGGTGTATGACGCGGCCAGCAAAACGCTTACCCTGGAAAATGCATCTCTGCATGTGGGTGCGGAAAGCGGGGATTACGGCATACAGGCAAAGGACGAGCTGACGCTGCGCCTTGTGGGCAGCAATACGATTGAGATGGAGAACGGCATGAACGCCATATTTGCCTGGAAAACACTGAACATCACGGGCGGCGGCACGCTTTCTGTGACGAGCCAGCGCACCGGCATTGTGGCGTTCGACGTGTTCACTATCGACGGCGCGGCCGTGCAGGCAACCTCTCTGGACAGCGCGGGCTGGAACGCCCTGGAAAGCCAGGGCGGCTTCCGCTTTGTGAACGGCGCCAGCGTTACGGCTGCTACCAACAACGGCGTGCCCATTCAGGCGATGAACGGCAGAAATGGCAGCGAACCCTTTGTATATGTGGAAAACAGCAAGGTGAACGCGCCTATTCAGGCATATAAGGACATTACCCTCATCAATTCCGAAGTAACGGCGGACGGTGTGGAAAACGGCCTTCTTTCCCTGCATGGAAATATCGCTGTCAGCGGCGGCACGGTGCGGCTTGACACACAGGGCTCGGCCGTATGTGTAGAGGCGGAGGGCGCCGTGCTGGAAATAAAGGACGGCGCGGCGGTGACGCTGGAGAGCCAGGCGGGCAACGCTGTTTATTCGAACGGCACTGTGCTGGCGAGCGGGGAAGGAACAAGGCTGGAGGCGTCAGCGGGCCTGCCGGCTGTTTGGAGTGCTCAGGATGTGAAGGCCGAGGCCGGGGCGAGTGTAGCGGCGCAAAGCAGTGCGGACTGCGCCATCTATTCCGACCAGGGACAGGTGGCGCTGAAGGACTGCGCGGTACGCGCGGCATCCCCTGTGGAAGCAGATTCCATTCTGGGCTCGGAAGGCGTCTGTGCGGACGGCGTCTGGCTGGAGAGCGAAGGCGGCATGCTGGACGGGACGGCCCAGATTTCGAACAGTGCGGTGTTTCAGGACGGCAAGGGCGCCGTGAAGGGGGAGCTGGCGATTCCCGCAGATGTGGCTGTTACCGAAGGCATGACGCTTTCCATCCCAAAGGATACCGCCCTGAGGGTGCCTGCAGGCAGAACGTTTACGAACCACGGAGAAATTCTGCTGGAGGGCGTATTTGAAAACCAGGGCGGCACGGTGATATGTACCAGCCATGTAGAGGGCATAACCGGCGAAAAGGCCGCAAGCTGCACCGCACCGGGCTATACAGGTGACACCGTGTGCCGCATTTGCGGGCAAATGGTGAAAAAAGGGGCTGAGACGGAAAAGCTGGCCCATACCTATAAGAACGGCAAGTGCACGGTATGCGGCGCGGCACAGCCGGGCGAAGGCACGGCGCCCGCGCCCGCAGGCGATGCAGGCCGCAAGCAAAACCCCAAAACGGGTGTATAAAACAGAGAACGGCCTTTTGCCGCGCAGACAGGGCCCCGGCTGAAAAGCCGGGGCTTTTGTGTACAGGTTGCGGGGCACAGGGCAGGCTGTGCAGGCCGGAGGCAAAACCTCAAAACAGGCGTGCGGGGCTCAGGCGGCGCCTTGGAAGCTGGTGCAGCCGGGCGGGTAGGTACCCTTGCAAGGGCTGGCCGGGCGGGCATGCAAAGCGAAGTGAGAATAGGGCTGCCGGGGCAGAGAGAAAGAAAAAGATGGCGTGCGCCGGGCTGCGGCGAGCACATGGGGACAGGTGTGAAAAGGGCGTTGACGCTGTGCGCGCGGCGCGGCGGAAACAGGGGCTTTTGAACCGAACGGCGGGTGGCTTGAAAGGGAAGGCGGGGGCTTTTTGCGTTTGGGCTGCGCGGCGGGCGCGGGTTTCCGCGCGGGGCGGGGCGGCGCCTGCGGCCGGGTGGGTATGTGCCTCTGTGCGGGCTGGCCGGGCGGGCATGCGAGGCGAAGTGAGAACAGGGCTTGCCGGGGCAGAGAGAAAGAAAAAGATGGTGTACGCCGGGCTGCGGCGAGCACATGGGGACAGGTGTGAAAAGGGCGTTGACGCTGTG
>JBKYIE010000020.1:0-32051 GCA_047030735.1 Ruthenibacterium sp. | reverse complement strand
GCTGCAGGGCGCGGGGCAAAGCGGGCCGGAAGACGGCAAAACGCCCGGCGCGCAGCCGCGCGCAGCGCAGGGCGCGCCCGGTGCGGAGCAAAAGGCGCCCGGGCAGCAGCAGAAAGGGGCCGAAGCCCCGAAGAACGGAGGCGGCGCGCATGAGTGACAGGGCTTACCGCATACTGGCCATAAACCCCGGCTCTACCTCCACGAAGCTGGCGCTGTTCGACGGCATGCAAGAGGTGTTCCGCGAAAATCTGGAGCATCCCTCGCGCGAGCTGCACGCCTTTGCCAGCCTGGAGGCCCAGAAGCCCTACCGCATGGAGAAAATTCTGCAGGTGCTGGCCGCCCACGGCGTGCCGGAGGAAAGCATCGGCGTGTTTGTGGGGCGCGGCGGCATCCACGAGGCCATGACGGGCGGCACTTACCGCATCAACCGGCTTTTGTACGAGCACGCGTGCAGAAACTGGCGGGAAGAGCACCCCTCGAACCTGGGCCCGCAGCTTGCGCACGACTTGGCCAGCCGCCACGGCAGGCCCGCGTTCATCGTGAACCCGCCCTGCGTGGACGAATTTACGGAGGAGGCGCACGTCTGCGGCCTGCGGGGCGTGTGGCGCACAAGCTGCCTGCATGCGCTGAACCAGAAGGAGGCGGGCATCCGCTATGCAAAGCGGCAGGGCCTGCGCTATGAGGACATGAACCTCATCATCGCGCACATCGGCGGCGGGCTTTCCATTGCGGCGCACCGCCACGGCCGCATGGTGGATTCGAACGACGCCCTGCGCGGCACGGGCGCCTTTGCCCCCACGCGCAGCGGGGCCCTGCCCGCGCTGGACCTGATAGAGATGTGCTTTTGCGGAAGCTATTCCCGGCAGGACATGAAGGACATGGTGACGAAAAAGGGCGGCCTTGTGAGCCACCTTGGCACAAGCGACGTGCGCAAGGCGCGCGCCATGGCCGCCGCAGGCGACGAATATGCGGCGCTGGTGCTGCGCGCCATGACGTACCAGATAGAAAAAGAGATAGGCGCCATGGCCGCCGTGCTGAAGGGCAGGGTGGACGCCATTCTGCTCACCGGGCGCGTGAGCTTTGACCGGGCGCTTGTGGAGGATATTTCCCGGGACATGGCCTACCTTGCGCCGGTGGCGGCTATGCCCGGCGAGTTTGAACTGGAGGCGCTGGCGCACGGCGCGCTGCGCGTGCTGACGGGCGAGGAGCAGGCGAAGGAGTACACCGGCGTGCCGCCGCACGGGCTGGTGCGCTTTGACGCCTGGGCGCAGCGCGCGGAATAGCCCGCGGCGGCGCGGAGGGCGGGCAGGGGCGGCAGGGCGGCGTTTTGGCCGCAGGGCGCGGGCGGGCGCTGCCGCGTGCGCCGGAACGCCCCGCCAGCCGCGGCCCGGCGCAGGGAAGGCGGCGGGCGGCACGGCTGTTCCCCGGCAGGCGCCGCGCCCGGCGTGCCGGTTTTTTTCAATAAAAGCGGAGGTGAAAAAGCCCTGCCCCGCTTTCCGGAAGGGGGGCTGGGGCCTTTCGGCACGCTGCTTGCGCGGGCGGGCCCCTTCCCCGCCGCGGAAAATACAGGAAATGTGCCGCGCGGCTGTTTAAGCCGGGGCCGTGTGCGCCACACTATGGCTGACACTGTAAAAGGAGGCCAGCCAAATGGAAAGGCGTGAAGTGAAGCGCGGCGAGGTGTTTTACGCAGACCTCAGCCCCGTGGTGGGCTCGGAGCAGGGCGGCGTGCGGCCGGTACTTATCGTGCAGAACGATATCGGCAACCGCTTTTCGCCCACGGTGATTGCCGCGGCCATCACCTCGAAGCAGGACAAAACGAACCTGCCCACCCACATCCCGGTAAAGGCGGGCACGGGCGGCCTTTCGCGCGACAGCGTGGTGCTTTTGGAGCAGATCCGCACGCTGGACAAGCATCGCCTGCGCGAAAGGGCCGGGCGCGTGGGCGAAGAGGAGATGCGCAGGGTGGACGCCGCGCTGGGCGTGAGCTTCGGGCTGCAAAGCGGCGTGTGAAGGGCCGCGCCCCCGGCGCGGCGCCCAGTGCGCCGCAGGCGCGAAAAAGAAAAGGGAGGGCTTTGCAAAGCCCTCCCTTTGTTTTGTTAGCTTAATTGTAACGGCACCCCCGGCTCTGCCGGGGAGAGCAAAAGGCTTTCGCTTCAAGCTTTAAGCGGGACGGAAAGCGAAAAGCAGCTTTGCGCTTAGGAAAAGGGTCCTCGCAAAAAAGCAATGCCCGTTTACGGGCTGCCGCGCAGGCAATGCAGGGGGCGGCCTCTGTTCAGCGCCTTCTGAGCAGCCTGCCGGCAGGCTGCTCTTTTACACATACCCAAGGCCCCCGGCCAAACCGGGGGCCTTGGCTGCATTTTACTGGGCCTTGTGCGCGCGGGCCATCATCAGCTTGGCGGCTTTGTAGATATCGCCGCAGCCCAGCGTGATGACAAGCTCGCCGGGCTTTGCATGGGCCAGCACATGGTCTGCCACTTCATCGAAGGTGGAAAACCATACGCTGCCGGGTATTTTGGCCGCAAGGTCGCTGGTGCGCACGGCGTAGTCCTCCGCGCGCTCGCGGCTGCCCATGATCTCCGTCATCACCACATTGTCTGCAATGGGCAGCACGCGGGCGAATTCCTCCAGCAGCAGCTGCGTACGCGAATAGGTGAACGGCTGAAACACCGCCCAGACTTTTTTGTAATCCATCTCCTTGGCGGCGCGCAGGGTGGCCTCCAGCTCGGTGGGGTGATGGGCGTAGTCGTCCGCTATGGTGACGCCGTTCACCTCGCCCAATATCTCAAACCGGCGCCCCGCGCCGCGGAAGGCCGCAAGCCCTTGGGCGCACTGGCCGGGCGTACAGCCCGCGCCCTCGGCGCAGGCATAGGCGGCCAGCGCGTTGTAAACGTTGTGGTAGCCGGGCACCGAAAGGCGCACATGCACGCCCGGCGCGCCGTGCACGGCTACGTCGAATTCGAAGAACGACGGGCGGTATTCCTGCACGTTCACGGCGCGGTAATCCGCCTGCTGCCGGATGCCGAAGGTGCGCACATCGCGGTCTACCCGGCCCATCACGGCCACGGTGTTGGCATCGTCGATATTGGCAATGACGCGGTGCTCGGTGAGCAGGGCAAACTTGTGGAAGGCCTCCTTCAGGTTGTCCATGGTCTTGAAGAATTCCAGATGGTCCGCGTCGATATTCAGAATGACGGACGTGTGCGGCACAAGCTGCAAAAAGGTGTTGTGGTATTCGCACGCCTCCACCACGATATTGCGCCCCGCGCCATAGCGGCCGTAGCCGTCAATAAGGGGCAGCTTGCCGCCGATGACGGCGGCGGGGTCCAGCCCGGCCATGACCATAATCTGCACCGTCATGGCGGTGGTGGTGGTTTTGCCGTGCGTGCCGGAAATGCAGATGGGGCAGGGGTAGGTGTTTGTCACATAGCCCAGCATCACGCTGCGCTCTACCGTGGGGATGCCCAGGCGCCGCGCCTCTTCTATTTCCGGGTTGCCCTTCATAATGGCGGCCGTATACACCACAAGCTGTGCGCCGTGCACATTTTCGGCCCTGTGGCCGTGGTATACCGGGATGCCCATGGCCTTTTCCCTGTCTACGATGTCGCCCTCGCCCACGTCCGAGCCGGTTATCTCGTACCCCACTGCGTGCAGTATCTGCACCAGCGGAAACATGCCGCTGCCGCCGATGCCCACGAAGTGAAGCTTTGTCTTGCCGTCCAGCAGGTCGCTGTTAAAACCGTTCATGCTGTGCCCCCTAGATTTTTCTTACAAAATATTATATAATGTTTTTCATAAAAAATAAACATTTTTGCGTTCACTTTTATACGAACTTTGCTATAATAGTAATAATAGGACGTTTCCGGCAGAAAGCTGTCGTGTTTGTGAGGGTGAAAAGTGCGGCCGCTTGCGCCGCGTACAAGGAGAAGGAGAGGTCGTATCCATGGAAACCATGCGGGGCCCCGTGCAGGATTATGAACTGAAGGACGGCGTGCTGCGCTGCCTTGTAGAGGACAAGGCAGCTTTTTATAGGCAGGACCCAACGCGCGTGCTGGCGCTTTTCACGGCCAGCGCCGCAGAGGGCTGCGGTATTGATGAAGATACATACGCCGCCGCCATGCAGGCGGTGGGCGGCATTGCGCGGCTGCACGCGAAGGTGGTGCGCGAGGCGGTGCAGAACATTCTGCTCTCGGACGCGCCGGAAAAAATAGGCCCGCTGGTGGCGGGCAATGCGCTGGGGCAGTACGGTGTCACGGGTACGGGCGTGGGCCTGGAGGAGCTGCGCGGCGTGCCCTGCACGATGGAGACACGCTGGTGGAGCTTCCTGCGCATGTGCAATGCGCATTACTCCATCGTGTGCGAGCGCTTTGGCTTTTCCCAGCGCTTTGCGGACGTGCTGGCTGGGCTGGACAGGCTGGCGGCCACCAGCGCCCTGCCGCAGAGCGTGCCGGAGCTCAAGCGCCTTTTGTGCCGCCTGCCGGAGTTCGACTACGAGGCCGCCGTGCGCACGCTGATGCGCACGGACGTGCGCTGGGCCGGGCAGCTTGCGCTGTACGACGCGCTGTGCTTTTCCGGCGAGCCGTACCGCATGCGCCATCTGGCCGTGACGGCGGCAGACCTTGCCGCCGTGGGCATCATGGGGCAGAAGGCCGTCTGGGTGCTTTCGCAGCTTATGGAGGCCGTGCTGAAGGCGCCGGAGGTGAACACCCAGCCCGCGCTGATGGCCCTGGCCCAGACGCTGGCGGCGGAGTATAAATAACAGGGCTGCGGCCCTGCCGGGCGCGGCATGCCCATGAAAGAAAATAAGCAAGCGGGCGCCCTGGCAGACGCCCGCTTTGTGAATTTGACCTGAAAGCCTTGTTTCGCGTGCAAAAGAGGTGGAAACGGATGAGCGGGCTTTTCTATCATTACACCAGTATCAGCGGGTTTGAAGCCATTCTCAAAAGCGGAAGCTTGCGTATGACGCGGTCTGATTTTATGAACGACCCCAACGACTGCCGTGTGTTTCTTGATGTTGTAAAGAAGCACATTGAAAGCAAACCGCTGGAGAGGTTTGTCAAGGAGAGCGGCCTGAATTATCAAGACGCTACGCTTGAAATTGCAAGAAAATGCCCGGTCTTTGAGTATTTGGAGTTTATTCTGCAAAATGTTCCTATTTACATATTGTCCATGACATCGGAAAACGATTCGCTGCCAATGTGGAATTATTACGGCGGGGAAGGCGTACAGCTGTGCTTTGACAGCGGAGAGCTGCTGGAGGAAATGAGCAGGGTGATGTGCCGGAGGCCGGATGAGCTGGTGGTGCAGACACAGGTTGAGTATCTTGAGCATGAGGCTTTGCTTTCGTCGCTGAAGCTGAATTCTTTTTCAGAGTTTTTAGTGCGTGAGTATTCGGCGCAGCAAGGGGAAATCATTCCTTATTCGCCTGAAATTAAGCACGACAGCGGAGAAAACCTTGAATTTTTTATCAGCTCATTTGTAAAAAGCTATTTGACGTCTCTTGATTATTTCGTAAGGCGCGACGCACAGGAAACCCGGCAATGCGCCGGAAACAGGCAGATTATGTTTCAAAGAATGTTTGAAGAGACAAAAGCCCTGCGGAATAGCACGGGCCGGCGCGCGCTGAAATTCAAGGCCGATATTGAATTGTATATGCCGGTTCTGGCTACAAGGTACAAGCCGAAAACCTTTGCCAATGAAGCGGAAACCCGGATGTCGTTTTTCTCATACCGCCTTGGGGGTGTAGCCGAAGAGCAGTATGCGGTGAGCCAGGGAAGGTTTGGGCATTATTTCCGCCCGTATGTGGAATGCAGATTCCCGGGCCGTGTGCTTGCAAAAATGCTGAAGGGAATTGTCCTTTCCCCCATGACGCGCAAGCTGCCTTTTCAGGAGGAGGCATACCGCCGCATGATATGCAATTTTGTAAACAGGCAGGGCGGTGAAATTCAGGCTCAGGACGTCCGGCTTTCAGACCATGACATTCGGTGGTGAAGGGGAGCTGCGCAGTATGGCCCGGTAACCGTCCGGCAGAATGAAGAGAAAACGGCAGCTGCATCATACTTGCATTCCCGCGGCGGGTGTGGTATGATATTTGGGCAATCGTTCCGATCGCTGCTCCATACGCACAGGATGGTGTATGCTGGTAGCATCCCATTGAAGGTTGTGATGGGCGCATGTACAAGGCATGGCCCCCTGAATCAGAACCAGAAAGAGGTGAAACACATGAAGGAAGGTATCCATCCGAAGTACGAGGAAGCCGTGGTCACCTGCGCGTGCGGCAACACGTTCACCACGCGCTCCACGAAGAAGGAGATCCACGTGGAGGTTTGCTCCAAGTGCCATCCGTTCTACACCGGCAAGCAGAAGCTGGTGGACACCGGCGGCCGTGTGGACCGCTTCAAAAAACGCTTCAATATGCAGTAAGCACCTTCAGGGGGCAGCCGCTACGGCTGCCCCCTTTTCTGCTTGGGAAAAGGGGCGCGCGGCGGCGCGGCAGAAGGGGCGTGTGCGCTGTGGTGAGCACTGTCTGCCGCAGTTTACAAAGACGGACGGATAAGGTATAATAAATATACTTATCGGCAGCTACCGGCATCGGCGCCGCGCGGGGGCGGAAGCCCCGGTGCGGCACCGGCAGCCTTTTGCGGAAGGGAGGCCCGGCGGGCCGCCCTTCTTTGGTTTCTTTTTGCTTTGGCGAAACGGCACCCCGCGGCTGCGCAGGGGAGAGCAAAAGGGCTTTCGCTGTCAGTTTCGAGCGAAGCAGGATGGTATACAATACTAAAAAAGCTGCAGCACGCGACGGGAAGGACCCCGTTTACAGGGGGCGGGACAGGTGATGCAAAAGGCAGCGTATTCAGTGCCTCCTGAGAGGCTTGCGTATGCCCTTTCAGGGCTTACGCAGGCCCTTGGCAAAGCCGGGGGCCTGACGGATGAGAGGAGGGACGGCGGTGGAGAGCTACCGCACCGTGCAGGGCACGGCTGAGGCGGAACTGGAAGACCGCCGTTCGCGCTTTATTGCGCAGCTTTCCTTTGCAGACACGGAGGAAAAGGCCCTGGCCTTTCTGGACGCCGTGCGCGCAAAGCACAAAACGGCCAGCCACAACGTGTACGCCTATGTGCTGCGCGAGGGCGCGCGCATGCGCTATTCCGACGACGGCGAGCCGCAGAAAACAAGCGGCCTGCCCACGCTGGAGGCCATATGCCACGCGGGCGTAACAGACTGCGTCATTGTCACCACGCGCTATTTCGGCGGCACGCTGCTGGGCACGGGCGGGCTTGTGCGCGCCTACGGCGGCGCGGCGGCGCTGGCGCTTCAGAAGGCGCGCATCGTCACCATGCGGGTGGTGGTGCCGGGGGTGTGGCGCGTTTCGTACGCGCAGTACGAGCAGGCGCTGCGCCTTCTGGAGGAATGCGGCGCAAGGCTAGAGGACACGCGCTTTGAGGCGGACGTGGCCCTGTGCTTTGCCATGCTGGAGGAAGGGCGCGCGGCCCTGTGCGAAAAGGCGCGCGAGTTCTGCCGCGGTGCGGCGCTGCTGGAATGGCAGGCCGCGCGCTGCGCGCCGTTCTGAGGCGGCTGCGGCGGCGCTTTGCCTCTGCACAGCACCGGCAAGGCGGCTGTGAAGCCTGCACGGCCTGCCGTGCGGCTTGTGCGCGTGCCCGCAGGCATGCCGCTGCGCGGGCGCATGGCAATGCCCCGCAAAGCCGGAGAAAGGCTGCCGGGCGGCCCGGAAGGCGCCGGGGCCTGGACGGGCGGCGGATATTCGAGGCGGCCGGGGCGCGTGAAACGGAAAAGCGCGGCGGCCGCCGGGCGCCTTTTTTCCGGAGGAAAGAAAAAATTTGCAAAAAGGCAAAGGGTTTTTCGCACTTTTGTCGTATATATAAAATAGCACGGTTTTTTTCCGGCTTTACAGGCAGGGAGGCGGAAGCATTGACAGTACGCGAGCGCATTGAACAGACAGAGCACAAAATTTTGTGCCCGTATGCCTGCTTTGCAGACGAGAGCCGCGGGCGCGCCCGCGAGGAGGCGCCGTGCCCCTACCGCACCTGCTTTCAGCGCGACAGGGACCGTGTGCTGCACTCGAAGGCGTTCCGCCGCCTGAAGCAGAAGACGCAGGTGTTCCTTTCGCCGGAGGGCGACCACTACCGCACGCGGCTGACGCACACGCTGGAGGTGAGCCAGATCGCGCGCACCATTGCGCGCGCCCTGCAGCTGAACGAGGACCTCACAGAGGCCATTGCCATGGGGCACGATTTGGGCCACACGCCCTTCGGCCATGCGGGCGAGCGCGCGCTGGATAAACTGTGCCCGGGAGGCTTTCGCCATTATGAGCAGAGCGTGCGCGTGGCCGAAAAGCTGGAGCGCGCCGGAAAGGGCCTGAACCTGTCGAAAGAGGTGCTGAACGGCTTTATTTGCCACACGAAGGGAGCCTGGCCCTACACGCGCGAGGGGTGCGTGGTGCGCTATGCGGACCATATCGCCTATATGAACCACGACATTGAGGACGCCATGGCGGCGGGCGTGCTGCACGCGGGCGACATCCCGCGCGAGATTACGCAGGCGCTGGGCGAGACGAAATCGCAGCGCATTACAAGCCTCATTGCGGCCGTGGTGGCCCACGGGCCCGAGCACATCGGCATGGCGCCCGAATGGCAGGCCGCCTACGACGCGTTACACGCGTTCATGTACAGCACCGTGTATGTGGACAAGGTGGCAAAAAAGGAAGAGCAGAAGGTGGGCGGGCTTATCGAGGCGCTGTACGCCCATTTCCATGAAAACCCCACCCATATGCCGCAGGCGTACCTGTATATCATGTGGGAGGAAGGGGTGGACCGCGCCGTGACGGATTATATCTCCGGCATGAGCGACGAATACGCCGTGCGCACGTTTGAAGAGCTGTTCGTGCCGCAGAAGTGGGGCGTGCTGTGAGAAAACGGCGGGAATATGAAGCGGGCGGCAGCGGCTTGCGGGCCCGCGCAGGGCACAGCGCGGGGCAGATGGGTAGCGCGCGTGTTGCCGTCCGGCTGGGCCGGCGCGCCACAGCTGCCCGCCCGGCACAGCGCTGGCTTGGGGGTGCGCGGCCTGCCCGCCGCCCGGCGGCATGACAGGAGGAAATGCAGATGTGGATGGAGGAACCTTTCGGCATGTTTTCGGTGATGGATGCGCTGTTCCCCATTTTGTTTTTCGGCATGTTTGCGCTTGTAGCCGTCATGCTTGTGGTGACGCTGGCGCGCGGCGCCGGGCAGTGGCGGCGCAACAACGCGTCGCCCGTTTTGACGGTAGAGGCCGAAGTGGTAGCCAAGCGCACGCAGGTGCGCCGCCGCGCCGGGGTGAACCATGACATGACGGGCGGCTTTACCAGCTATTACGCCACCTTTGAGGTGGAGAGCGGCAGCCGCATGGAGCTTGCCGTGAGCGGTGAGGAATACGGCATACTGGCCGAGGGCGACAGGGGCCGCCTGACGTTTCAGGGCACGCGCTATAAGGGCTTCGAACGCGCCTGAGGAACATTTCAGAAGCGGCGCCTGCGAAGGACGGGCTTGCGCAGGCGCGTGAAATAGAAGGCCTGCCCGGCGCGGCAGGCGCGCAATATCTGCCCGCGCGGCGCGGGCGAGGGAAAGGAGGGCGAAGGCATGATACCGCAAAGCTATATTGAAGAGCTGGTGCAGCGCAGCGACATGGTGGACGTGGCGCAGAGCTATGTGCAGCTGCGCAGGCGGGGGCGCACCTACACGGGCCTTTGCCCGTTCCACAGCGAAAAGACGCCCTCGTTTGTGGTGTACCCCGAAACGCAGAGCTTTTACTGCTTTGGCTGCGGCGCCGGGGGCGACGTCATCACCTTTGTAAAGAAAATAAACAATGTGGATTATGTGGAGGCCGTGAAAACACTGGCCTCCCGCGCGGGCATGGCCCTGCCGGAGGAGGACGACCAGGCGGGCCGCATGCGCAGCCGCATCACCTCCATCAACAAGGACGCTGCGCGCTTTTTCGTGCAGTGCCTGCAAAGCGAGGAGGGCCGCGCCGCGCGGCGTTACTGGCGCGAGGCGCGCGGGCTTTCGCCCGCCGTCATCACGCGGTTCGGCCTGGGCTATGCGCCGGACAGCTTCCACGCCGTGCGCAACCATTTGCGGGGGCTTGGCTACACGCAGGAGGAGCTGCTGGCCTCCGGCCTTGTGAAGCGCAGCGAAAAGGGCAGCCTGTACGACGTGTTCCGCAATCGCGTGATGGTGCCTATTTTCGACTTGCGCGGCAACGTCATCGCCTTCGGCGGGCGCAACATGGGCCCGGAAAAGCCGAAGTATATCAACAGCCCTGAGACGGTGGTGTACAAAAAAAGCCGCACGCTGTTTGCGCTGAACGTGGCGAAAAAAAGCGATGCGCGGCGCTATATCCTGTGCGAAGGGTATATGGACGTCATCAGCATGCACGCGGCGGGCTTCACCACGGCGGTGGCGGGCTGCGGCACGGCCCTGACGCCCGAGCAGGTGAAGCTTTTGAGCGAATATGCCGACGAGGTGGTGCTGTGCTACGACTCCGACGAGGCGGGCCAGAAGGCCACGGCGCGCGCCATCGAGCTGTTCGGCCAGTCGCCGGTGAAAATATCGGTGCTGAACATCCCAGGCGCGAAGGACCCGGACGAGTTCATCAAAAAGTACGGCCCTGAGAGGTTCGCCCAGCTTTTGAACGGCAGCGCGGGCGCCATTGAATACGAGCTGGAAAGGCGGCGTGCAAAGTACGACCTCGCCAGGCCGGACGGCCGCGTGGGCTATTTGAAGGAGGCCATCGGCACGCTGGCGGCGAACACCGTGACGGCCACCGAGCGCGACGTGTACGCCGGGCGCCTTTCCGAGCAGACGGACGTGGACAAGGCTGCCATTATGACGCAGCTTGCCGCCGCCGTGAAGGCGCAGGGCTACCGCCAGCGGGCAAGAAAGCAGAAGGAGCTTCTGGCCGAGGGCAACGCGGGCCGTGTGAAGGTGCCCTATTCGCAGGGCGGGGCAAAGGCGCTGGGCGTGGCCTTTGCGCAGCAGCAGCTTCTGGCGGCGCTTTTGAAAAAGCCTGAATTCTGCCCGCGCGCCGCAGCGCGCTGCGCGCCCGGCCAGTTTCTGGACGAAGGGCTGGGCCAGGCGTACCGGCTGGTGCTGGCGGCGCACGACGCCGGAGAAACGGCGGACATCGCCTCGCTGGCGGGCCATCTGCCGGAGGAGACGCTGGCCCTTATCAGCCGCATTCTGGCGCAGAATTACGATGTGGGCTTTACCGGGCAGGACGTGGACATGTACCTTGCCCGCATCGAGGGCGCCGAGCCGGGCAGCGCCGCAGCGGCGCACAGCACGACGCAGCAGATAGACGCCTACCTTCGCGAATTGAAGGAAAAAAAGAAATAGCCACCCGCGCGGAGGGCCGCACGGCCTCCTGCGAAAAAGCAATGAAGCATAAGAAGGAGATACCATGGGAGAAAAGAAAAACGTCATCACAAACCTCGTAGAGCTGGGCAAGCGCAACCAGAAAATCACCGCCAAGGAGATCAACGATGCTCTGGAGGAGATAGGCTTCGAAGTAGAGCTGGTGGACAAGCTGTACGAGACGCTGGACGCGAACAACATTGAAATCGTGGAGGAGCCCGACGCCGATGTGGAGGACTTCACCCTCACCGAAGAGACGGTGGACGAGCTGGAGAGCGCGCTGTCCGCCGAGGGCGTGAACATCGACGACCCCGTGAAGGTGTACCTGAAGGAGATAGGCCGCGTGCCGCTTCTGAGCCCGGAGGAGGAGATAGACCTTGCCGTGAAGATACAAAGCGGCGGGCCGGACGGCGACAAGGCAAAGCAGCGCCTTTCCGAGGCGAACCTGCGCCTTGTGGTGTCCATCGCAAAGCGTTATGTGGGCCGCGGCATGCAGTTTTTGGACCTTATTCAGGAGGGCAACCTGGGCCTTATCAAGGCGGTGGAAAAGTTCGACCACACCAAGGGCTTCAAATTCTCTACTTATGCTACATGGTGGATCCGCCAGGCCATCACCCGCGCCATTGCAGACCAGGCGCGCACCATCCGCATCCCCGTTCACATGGTGGAGACCATCAACAAGGTGAAAAAGGTGTCAAGCCAGCTTCTGCACCGCAACGGCCACGAGCCCACGGCGGAAGAAATATCCGCAGAGCTGGACATGCCGGTGGACAAGGTGCGCGAGATCATGCGCGTGGCGCAGGAGCCCGTGAGCCTTGAGACGCCCATCGGCGAGGAGGAGGACAGCCATCTGGGCGACTTCATCCCCGACGAGGACGCCCCCATGCCCGCCGAGGCAGCCAGCCACACGCTTTTGAAGGAGCAGCTCTCCGGCGTTTTGAAAAGCCTCACCCCGCGTGAGGAAAAGGTGCTGCGCCTGCGCTTCGGCCTGGAGGACGGCCGCCCGCGCACGCTGGAAGAGGTGGGCAAGGAGTTCAATGTCACGCGCGAGCGCATCCGCCAGATAGAGGCCAAGGCCCTGCGCAAGCTGCGCCACCCCAGCCGTTCGAAAAAGCTGCGCGATTTTCTGGATTGAGCCGCGCGGCCTGCCGCGCATCGCCTTTGCGGGCGGGGCAAACCCGGCGCCTTTGCGGGCGCACAGGCGCGCCGGGCACATGGAAAGGAAGAGGCATATGCTGAATTTTGATTATCATATTGGCACGGAAATATTTTTTGGCAGGGGGCAGCTTGCAAAGCTGCCTGCGGCCATCCGCCGCTGCACGGACAAGGTGCTTTTGTGTTACGGCGGCGGCTCTGTAAAGCGCACGGGCCTGCTGGACGAGGTGCAAAGCGCGCTGCGCGGCGCGGGCATCTCGTATGTAGAGCTTGCCGGAGTGGAGCCGAACCCCCGCACCACTACGGTGGACAAGGGCGCCGGGCTGTGCCGCCGGCACGGCCTGGGCGGCGTTTTGGCCGTGGGCGGCGGCAGCACCATCGACTGCGCCAAGGTGGTGGCGGCGGCCTGCTTTTACGACGGCCCCGCGTGGGACCTGATAGAGCGCAGGGCCCCGGTGACGCAGGTGCTGCCGGTGTTCAGCGTGCTGACGCTTTCGGCCACCGGCTCGGAGATGGACGACGTGGCCGTTATATCGAACTGGCAGACAAGCGAAAAGCGCAGCATCGCCCACCCGGCTATGCGCCCCGTTGCCAGCGTGCTGGACCCCGCCTATACCTTTACCGTGCCCGCAAACCAGACGGCGGCCGGCACGGCGGACATCATGAGCCATACGCTGGAGACGTATTTTTCGCGTTGTGAAACAGGCTATTTGCAGGACAGAATGGCCGAGGCCATTTTGAAAACGTGCATCCGCTTCGGCCCCATCGCCCTGCGCACGCCGGACGATTACACCGCGCGCGCCAACCTGATGTGGGCCTCCAGCCATGCCATCAACGGCACCATTGCGCTGGGCAAGGAGTGCCCGTGGAGTGTGCACACCATGGAGCATCAGCTCTCGGCCTGCTATGACATCACGCACGGCGTGGGCCTTGCCATTCTGACGCCCGCGTGGATGCGTTATGTGCTGAGCGGGGCCACGGCGCACAAGTTTGCCGAATACGGCGTAAATGTGTGGGGCATAGATGCCGCGCTGGAGCAAATGGAAATTGCGCGCCGCGCCATTGATGCCACACAGCGCTTCTTTGTGGAGGAGCTGCACCTGCCCGCCACGCTGCGCGAGGTGGGCATCGGCCCCGAGCGCTTTGACGAAATGGCCCAAAGGGCCGCCACGCCCGCCCTACAGAACGAGGCCTATGTGGGCCTCTGTGCGGCGGACGTGAAAAAGATATACGAAATGTGCCTGTGAGCACAGAGCCGCGGCCGGGCGCACAGCCCGGCCGCGTTTTTTGAAAAGAAAAGCCGCCGGGCGGGCTGGCGGGGCGCCGCGCGGAGGGCCCTTTACCCCAGACAAGGGGCAAAGCAGGCTGCGGCAGCAGCCTTCTGAAAGCGGGCAGGCTTTCGCCAGGGAGGAAAACCGTCCGTTTCCGGGCCGCAGGGCAAAGGCCGCATGGAAAATCCATTCCGGCACCGCATAAAGAGGCTTGCCCGCAGCATGGCCCTTCTGCCCTTGTGCATGCCACACGCTTTGCGCGCGGCTTTGTTTGGAAAGAGCAGCCGCCGGGCGGTCTGGCAGGGGCGCCGCGCGGCGCGGCCTTTGCCCCAGACAAGGGGCAAAGCGGGCTGCGAACGGCAGGCGTCAGGCAGGCTGGAATGAAAGCTTCTGCCGGGGCGGCTGCCCATCTGCGGGCGTCCGGGCAGGCGGCGCGTGCAAAATAAATTCCGCGTGCCCTGCGGTGCACACGGGCGGCAGGCCCTTATGGCTCCGGTTCAGCCGGGCGGCTGTGCCCGCGCGCGGCACGGCGCGGGTGCGGGGCGCGCGGCCCATCTGTTTTCTTCCCCGCCTGCAGCGAGCGTGCGGCACGGTGTGGGGTGTGCGGCGCGCGGCAGCGCGCGAAAAATGCCACAGGCGCGCGGTGTTTGCCGTCTTTATAAGCAGAAGGGGCGGGGCATGCGGCCCCGCGCACAAAATAACGGCAGGGGTATCTGCATATGAGGAAAGGAGGCGGGCCCTGTGGAGGACGCGGCCATTGTGGAGCTGTACTGGCAGCGTGCGCCGGAGGCCATTGGGCACACGCAGGAAAAATACGGCGCATACTGCCTTGCCATTGCCGGGCGCCTGGTGCCCGTGCGGGAGGATGCGGAGGAGTGCGTGAACGACACCTGGCTGCGCGCGTGGAACGCTATGCCCACGGCGCGGCCCTGCTTTCTGGCACCGTTTCTGGGGCGCATCACACGCAACCTTGCGCTGGACAAGGCCGCCTTTGAAAGCGCCCAAAAGCGCGGCGGCGGGGCGGCGCAGGCCCTGCTGAGCGAGCTGGAGGAGTGCGGCGCCCAGCCCGCCGCGCCCGGCTGCGTGGAGGACGAGCTGGACGCAAAAGAGCTTGCGGGGCTGATAGAACGCTTTTTGAGTGCGCAGAAGGCCACGGCGCGCAGGCTGTTTCTGATGCGCTATTTCCTGTGCATGCCCGTGCGCGAGGCGGCCGGGCGCCTTGGCATTACCGAGGCAAAGGCGCGCACGCTTTTGTGCCGCACGCGCCAGCGCCTGCGCGCCTACTTACAGCAGCAGGGGGTGGAGGTGTGAGAACGGAAGCATTGTTCCGCGCCATTGGCGAGGTGGACGAGGCCATGCTGCAGGACGCTGTGGCTGCGGCTGAACGGCCGGTGAAAAGGTGGATGCCTGTGCGCTTTGGCGCGGGGCTTGCCACGGCGGCGTGCGCCGTGCTGCTGGCTGCGGCTGTGCTGAGTGCGGTCATGCCCATGGACGGCCTTGCCAGCGGGGGCACACAGCAGGCAAAGGACAGCCTGCAAAGCTCCGGCGCGGCCGCCGTGCAGGAGGAAGCCGCGGGCGCCGGGGATGGTGCGGCGCCCGAAAACGGCGGGCTGCCCGGCTTCTCGCTGGAGGAGGCGGGCGGCGCGGGCCTTGGCATGGAGGCCGTGACGGTGCGAAGCGAAAGCGAGCTTCTGCCCACGGCCTGGCCTGTGGACGGTGAAGAAATGCCGGTTTCGCTGACGGTGTATGAGAACGCGCGCCCGGCAGATTTTACCGGCGCGCGCGAATACACGCAGGAAGAGCTGTGCGCCCTTGTACGGCAGACGGCGGCCGCGCTGGGCTTTGAGGTGGAAAGCGTGGAGGTGTCGCCCACGGAAGAGCAAAGGCAGGCCACGCTGGAAAGGTTTGAGGCGGCGGGGCTGCTGCCCTCGGAGGAGGATACGCCCGAGGCGGCGGCCGAAAAACAGGCTCAGCTGGACTATAACCTTGCGCCGGCCAGCGCCGGGGCCGTGTGCACGAACGGCGCTGTGATAACGGCGTCGCGCGGCGGCGGTGTGAGCATAGAGCTGGCCGGGGGCTTTGACGCGGCGCTGGACGGCGTCGATGCGCAGGCGTATGCCGCGGCCGTGCAGCGGCTTGCGGACGAATACGGCACGGCGCTGGGCATGCAGGCGCCCCAGGCGGCCGTACAGGCGGACTATGCATTTGACGGCGCGCTGCGCCTGACACACGCCGTGTGGGACTCTGCCGCCCCGCTGGCGCAGCAGCTTGTGCTTGCAAGCTGCGGGCAGTTAAGCTTTTCCGCAGGGGAACGCGGCACCATTTTTTACGAGCAGCCGCAGCTTGGCAGGGCGCTGGGGGAGTACCCGCTTATTTCACAAAACGACGCGCAGGCGCTTTTGCTGCAGGGCCGGTGCCTTACCAGCGTGCCCTATGCGGTGCAAAGCGCGGCGGACATTGCCGCGGTGCAGCTTTGCTACCGCGAGGGCAGCGAGGTGTACGCCCCGTGGTACCGCTTCTGGGTAAAGCTGCCCGAAGAGGCGCAGCGGAACTGCGCCGAGGGCTGCACCGTGTACGGCGCCTATTATGTGCCCGCGGTGAGCGGGGATTTTGCGGCCGGTATGCCCGCCGCCCAGTGGAGCTGCTCTGCATCCGCCGCGCAGGGCGGCCCTTACGGCGGCTAGGCGGCTGAAGCAGGAAGAAAAATAATAAGCCCCTGCTGCGTCCCCCAACCGGGAGATACAGCAGGGGCTTATTGATTGTCCTTACAGCAGTACTGCTGCGGCCGGTATGACTTATATTTAGAAAAGCATTTATTTGTTTAATTTCAAAGCGTTTTTGGTATGTGCGGTGAAAACTCATAACAGCACTGGAGGGGCATGCTTTTTTATTTTGCGCGCACGGTTCATCTGCTGTTCCCAAAGAGGCCTTCAAGAAGAAAAACGCTCGGGGGCAATCGCCACATTACAGGTATTATCAGGAAGGCCGCTGCCTTTATTTTATGTTCTTATCGAACGCTGTGCAGAAGCAGCCGGCATGTCCTTCCTGCGCTTCACCTTCGGCCATTCTGGTGCGAAATGCCATCTCTTCCGAGCCGGGCTCCCGTTTTCATACAATCAGTGCTCTGGGGCAGCGTCATCCGGCACAGAAGCTTTTTCGGAGGCTGAGCCATCCTCGCCGGGCTGTCCATCTGAGTATATCCACTTTCAAATCAGCAAGACTTGCCTGATATGCTTCCTGAGAGATGGTTTCTGTTTCATACCGGTCTTTAATGCTCATGTGCGATAAAGTAACACAAAATTTTGATTGACAGACAGCCCCTATTCCGTATTCTTATTCTTTTTGAAAATATAAATCAATAGCAGACGATTTCTCAGTGACTAAAATCGTCTGCTATTATTTTAAGGGATAGTTTCTTTTAATACCTCAAGAAGTTTTTTTGCTGGTTTAGAGAACGTCTGATATTTTTTCCATACAAAGACGTTTCCCGCAATAGTAGGCTGCTCTAATGGGCGATAGCAAAGAGCATCATTATTGATAAGTCCATCTATACACAGTGCATAACCAATATTATCCTCAACCATAAGCGATGCATTATAAAGTAAATTATAGGTTCCGATTACATTTAGGCTTTCCAGCCCTTGCCCTAACCAACCAGAAAGGTCATTTTGACGCATAACTTGTCTGGGGCAAATAATAGGAAGCCCGGTCAACATTTCGGGCGTTATAAATTGATACCCGGCAAGGCGGTCATCTTTTCGCATGAGCAATCCGAAACGATTGGCAGTAGGTAAACGGATATAATCATATTTTTTTAAGTCTGCTGTACCGACAAACAACCCAAAATCAAGCAGCCCTTTTTCTAATCGTTCAGCTATGATTTCCTCATCTCCGCTGTATAGGTGAAATCGGATATTAGGATATAGGTCACGCATTTTTCTAATGGCTTTGATAATAACGCTCATGCCGTTGGTTTCTCCACCACCAATGTAAATATTTCCGCTAATTGTATTATCTTCTGATAGGAAATCCGCCTTTGTCTTATCGGCTAAATCAATAATTTCCTGCGCCCGTTTTTGTAAAAATACACCGTCCTCTGTAAGCGTAATCTTTCGCTTTCCCCGTATTAACAACTGCTTTCCTAACTCTGCTTCCAACTCCATTAACTGCTTTGATAAGGTTGGCTGCGTTAAATGAAGTTTTTCCGCTGCTGCTGTAATGTTTTCTTCTCTTGCCACAGCAAGAAAATACCTCAATACCCGTATTTCCATTTTGACTTATCACTCCTTTATAGACACCATTTTATAGCTGCTTACCATTCCTGTCAACTATGATAGACTATTCTTTATAAGTATTTGCTATTAAATAGGCGATTTATTATAATAGAAATAGAACGGAGGAGATGATTTGGTAAAATGAATACAGAAAATTTTTTGAAAGCAATGGCTTCAGGAAAAAAGGTAGTAGCAGGCTCAGAGGTTCACAAATATATGATAAAGCTATCATTTGAAGCTATGAAGATTACAGCTATTTTGAATCAGGGTTACCATGAGCCAGAAGAAATACGGAAACTTATGTCAGAATTAACCGGGCAAAAGTTAGATGAAACTTTTGGGTTATTTCCCCCATTTTACACAGACTGCGGGAAAAATATCCATATTGGAAAAGATGTGTTTATCAACTCTGGCTGCCACTTTCAAGACCAGGGCGGTATTACCATTGGAGAGGGAACACTTATCGGTCATTGTGTCGTGCTGGCAACCATTAACCATGACACACCCCCAGAAAACCGAAAAGATGAATATATCAAACCGATTGTGATTGGAAAAAATGTATGGATTGGTTCCCATGCAACCGTAACACAAGGCGTAACGATTGGGGACGGTGCGATTATTGCAGCGGGAGCAGTTGTTACAAAAGATGTTCCTGCGAACACAGTGGTAGGCGGTGTTCCTGCAAAAGTGATAAAAAGTATAGAATAGAAAGGAAGATAAGACTGTGAATAAAACAATCAAACTCAATAATGGTGTAGAAATGCCCGCAGAGGGCTTTGGCGTATTTCAAGTAGATGATTTAGAGGTATGTGAAAAGGCAGTTACGGAAGCTATACAGATAGGTTACCGTTTGATAGATACCGCAGCTACATACAACAATGAGGAAGCTGTCGGGAACGCAATCAAAAAGAGCGGTGTTCCAAGAGATGAGCTGTTTATCACAACAAAAGCTTTCATTCATCAAATGGGGTATGAGAAAACGAAAGAAGCCTTTGAAACTTCATTAAAGAAACTGGGGCTTGATTATCTCGATTTGTACCTTGTTCATCAACCTTTTGGCGATTATTACGGCTCATGGCGGGCTATGGAAGAGCTTTACAAAGAGGGGCGTATTCGTGCAATTGGCGTGAGTAATTTTCTTTCCGACCGTGTGATTGACCTGTGCTATAATGCGGAAATTCTCCCCGCAGTAAACCAGCTTGAGCTTCACCCATTTTATCAGCGTGAAGCGGAACTTGAAATCATGAGGGAGTACAATATTGTACCGCAGGCGTGGGCTCCGTTTGCAGAGGGAATGAATGGAATGTTTACAAATCCCGTCCTTGCAGAAATCGCACAGAAGCACAATAAGACTGTAGCACAGGTCATTTTGAAATGGAATATACAAAGGGGTGTCGCTGTCATTCCTAAATCCGTTCATAAGGAGCGCATGGAAGAAAACTTTTCCGTATGGGATTTTGAATTGACAGAGGAAGAAAAGAAAATGATTGCGACCCTTGACCTTGACCGTCCGCAAATGCTGAACCCGCTCATTCCAAGTGAGGTACACCGTCTATATAACTATGTCAACAACCCTGTATTGACCAGTCTTCAATAGGAGTGAAAAGCGATGAATGTCAAAAAGATTTTTACACTTATATCCGCTGTCTTATTGGCATTTACAATGACAGCGTGCAATGCAACATCTGATACCGCAGACGCTTCAAAAGAACAGGTATCAGAGCCTAAAACAGTAACGGAGGAAACCAATAAAATGCTGATTGCTTATTTTTCATGCACAGGAACAACGGAAAAGGTTGCACAGGATATATCTGAAATCCTGCAAGCTGACCTGCACGAAATTCTCCCCGCAGAACCTTATACAGAAGCAGACCTTGACTATTATTCAGGAGGACGCGCCGACCAGGAACAAAACGACCCGTCTGCCCGTCCTTCCATTTCTGGCGGGATAGATAACTTAGAACAGTATGACATAGTTTTTTTAGGTTATCCTATTTGGCACGGTCAGGCTCCGAGAATTATCAGTACATTTTTAGAAAGCTATGATTTTTCAGGAAGGACAATCATTCCATTCTGTACTTCCCATAGTAGTGGTATCGGTACAAGTGATACAGAATTACATACGCTTGCCCCTAATGCAACATGGTTAGACGGAGAAAGATTTTCAGGCAACACAACGCAAGATGAACTTGAAACATGGTTAAACAACCTTGATATGTTTTCTGTGAACAGTGCGGAAACAGGGGAATTTAATTTTGAAACACGCTCCGTCATGCTTAACAGCGGATATGAAATGCCTATCAATGGTTTAGGCACTTATAGCTTGCACGATGAAGAATGTATCAACTCTGTTACTTCTGCCCTTGAAAGCGGTGTACGACTAATTGATACAGCTCACGCATACGGAAATGAAGAAGAAATCGGCGAAGCAATCCGGGCTTCTGGTGTGCCGAGAGAAGAAATATTTGTCATTACAAAACTTTATCCAGACCAATTCTCAAATCCAAAAGAAGCGATTGAAGAAGCCTTAGAAAAGCTGAATATCGGCTACATTGATTTATTGTTGTTGCACCACCCGGGCGAGGGAGATGTGGAAGCATATCACGCTATGGAAGAAGCGGTGTCAGAGGGAAAAGTTCGCTCTATCGGATTGTCAAACTGGTATGTGGAAGAACTGGAAGAATTTTTACCGCAGGTAACGATTGCCCCTGCTCTGGTGCAAAATGAGATACACCCTTATTATCAGGAAAATGATGTTATTCCATATATCCAAGATTTAGGGATTGTCGTACAGGGCTGGTATCCGTTAGGGGGCAGAGGGCATACGGAAGAACTGCTTAACGACCCTGTTATTTCTGAAATTGCAGAAGCACACGGAAAATCATCAGCACAGGTCATTCTTCGCTGGAATTTACAAAAGGGCGTTGTTGTAATCCCCGGCTCAAGCAATCCCGACCATATTCAGGAGAATACAGAATTATATGACTTTGAACTCACAGATGATGAAATGAACCGTATCAATGCTCTTGACAGGAACGAAAAACACGACTGGTATTAAATCTATATAAGCTAAATACACATCTTAAAAGCTCGTACAGACGTAATGTTTTGTGCGGGCGTTTACTTTATGCGTAAGGTATAAACACTATTTTTCAAAGTGTTTATATAGACCAATTTTCGGCAGAAAGGAGGTGAAAACATGAGGTCATCTTCTTTCGAGGAAACGATTACTTGTCAGTTTGACGCTTTCATGAAAATCGTCATGAAAAGAACTTTGACAGACCACAAAAGAGCTATTGCAAGACGTTCCAAACGTGAACTGCCGTTTTGTGCTTTTGATGAACCGCTGAATATTTGCGGAGTGAATGACACATATTCAAGCGACGTTATACAGCTCTGTGCTTGTGGCATGACGATACCTGTATCAAATGATGAACTGGCAAAGGCAGTACAGCGATTTACATCAAAATAGTATGAAGCTGTCCTGCTGTATTACTCTGTGGGAATGAATGACAGAGAGATAGCGGAACTTTTTTCTGTCACCCGTTCTACTATCTGCTCTCGCAGACACAAAGGACTGAAACGGTTAAAACGCATACTGAAAAAAAGGACGTGTAAAGTGTATGAACAAGAACTATCCACGCCTCTCTTATGAGCTTATTTATCAGGCTGTCAGCGGTGATGAAAGGGCGGTCAGAGAAATTCTTGACTTCTATGACGGGTACATTTCTAAGCTATCACAACGACCAATCATCTGTGAGAGTGGCAAGGTCAGCATGGTTGTTGACATGGAATTGAAAGGCAAAATCCAGTCGGCTGTTATGCGGGCGATATTCAAATTTGATTTTTCGAGAGCGAAATAATCATGTGAAAAGGGAGCGGCACGTTTTTGTGCTAGCTCCCTTGCTCTTTTGGTTATATCAAAGGCTCTTTTGTAAGTGGTAAATTAGTGGTAAAATACGCCGTCAAAATCTCGGCTATGCTCTTAAAGTCCAGTATTTATAAGGAATTTTAAAATTCATACTGTAATTTCTATGGAAATTTCACATGGAAAAACTGAATATTTTAAGCATGGGACAGTTGATTTGAGATTAACGGCATTTTTTGTATAAAAAATGCCGGACTGTGTAAGAAACGGCCTGTGCTGTGCGTATAGGAGGATGAAGGCGCTTTTCAAAAAGTCAAAAAGAAGGAATGGGCAGAGAGGTGAATGCTATGCAGCCTTATCACACAGAGCGGGAGCTGGCGGCGGCGCTGGCGCGGCGGGAGGAAGCCGCGGCCGAGCAGCTGGTGCGCGAATACGGCGGCCTTTTGAACGCCGTGGTGCGGCGGCATGCGCCGGGGCTGGACGCGGACGACATTCTGGCGGACGCCCTGCTGGCCATCTGGCAGAACGCGGGGCGGTTTGACGGCAGGCGCAGCTTCAGGGCGTGGGCGGCCGCCGTGGCGCGCTACCGCGCCATTGACGCGGTGCGCCGCGCGGCGCACGCATACCCGGCGGGCGGCACGCAGGAGCTGGAGCGCATGGCGGGGCACACGCCGGACGAGTACTTTGCGCTGGAGCTGGAGGACATGTTCCGCGGCCTGCCGGACGAAGACCGCGCCCTTCTGCTGGGCCGGTATTTTTACGGCAGCACCCCGGCGCAGCAGGCCGCCGCGCGCGGCATCAGCGTGGGCGCTGTGAACACACGGGTGGCCCGGGCAAGGCAGAGGCTGGCCCGCCGCCTTCGGGAAAGGAGCGAGGGAGAATGAAGAACGAATACGACGCGCTGAACCGGGCCGCAGTGTGCCCGGAGGAGTATGCCCCCGTGCCGCTGAGCGAGGCGCAGCAGGCGGCGCAGCTGCAGCGCCTGCTGGCCGCTGCGCATATGCAGGCAAGCGAGGGCGCTCCGCGCACACACACCGGCGAAGAAGCCGCACCGGCACAGGGCTGTCATGGCGTGCGGAGCACACGGCGCCGCACCCGCGGCAGAAAGCGCATGGCCGCCCTGCTGCTGGCGGCGGCGCTGGCCTGCGGCGCGCTGGCGGCAGGGGCGTCGGGCGCCTTTGCGTGGGGGGCAGACTTTATGGCCTTTCTGGGCCTTGGGCAAAAGGATGTGCCGCTTTTGGGCGAGCTGAGCCAGGGCCTGGGCCTGACGCAGACCGTGGGCGGCGCGTCCATCACGCTGGAGGGCGTATTGGGCGACGGGCACTGTGTGTATATCCCCTTTACCGTCACCGCGCCGCAGGGCACGAAGCTGCAAAGCGCGCAGGAATACAGCTTTGACGTGGCCTCCCTCAGCACGGACGCGCCGGGCGGCGCAGCCGTCACGGTACAGCCCCTGCCCGGCGGGCAGACGGCCGAAAACCAGCTTCGCTTTGTGCTGCTGGCCAGCGTGTCCGCCCCGCTGAACGGGCAGACGGCACAGATAGAGCTGTGGAATATGTACCACAGCCCGGCCTCCGGCGCGGGCGGGCGCATGCACGATGAGGACGCTGTGGTGCCGGGACATTTCAGCTTTACCTTCCGGCTGGAATACGAGCCCGCGGGCGCCGTCCTGCTGGAGGGGCCTGCCAATGCGGGCTTTGAAGGCCCGCTGGAAAAGCTGGAGCTTTCGCCCGTCTCTGTGTATCTGCAGCTCAGGGAGCCGGCCGCGGAAAGCGACCTGGCCGCCCTGATGGATGTGCCCGTGGCCCTGTGCCTTCAGGACGGCACGCGCCTGCCCATTTTGAGCCAGTGGGACATTGAGCAGGGCGCCGCGGGCGTGCCGGGCAGGCGCTTTCAGGCGGATGGCAGCCTTGTCCTTCAGCTTTTGCAGGCAGTGGATATGGCACAGATAGCGGCTGTGGAGGTGAACGGCACAGCTTTTCCGCTGGGCTGAGGTTTGACAAACTGCGCCCGGCCTGCTATATTTAACTATATTGAAACGGTATAGTTAAGGGGGCCGGGCCGGTGTATATCACGCAGGAGACGGATTACGCCATCCGCATCGTGTACTGCCTTGCAAAAAGCGGGGCGCGGCGCGACGCGCGCAGCATCAGCGAGGAAATGTGCGTCTCGCTGCGCTTTGCCCTGAAAATACTGGGCAAGCTGGCGCAGGGGGGGCTTGTTTCCAGCTTCAAGGGCAACCGCGGCGGCTACGAGCTGGCGCGCAGCGCACAGGACATCAGCCTGAAGGACGTGATAGACGTGGTGGAGGGCCCGTGGCGCCTGACGCGCTGTGCCGACGACGGCGCGGCGTGCAACCGCAGCGCGCAGGCCACCTGTGCCTTCCGGCGCGAGATGTGCCGCATTTCACAGCGCATCAACGAAGAGCTTGCGGCTGTGAATTTCGCGGCCCTTGCGGCAAAAAAGTAGACCGGCTGCCCTGGATGCAGCCGGCGCAAAAAGCAGCAATGGCGCCCCGCAGCGGCAGGAAAGCCGCAGCGGGGCTTTTTTTGATTTCAGTGTGCGGAAAAGCCCCGGACACCAGTGCGGGCCCGGCGTGAAAAAAGAAAAACGGGTTTGGGCGGCAGATATGGTGTGTGGGCCGCCGCGCGGGCCCACATGTGCCGTGCCGGAGGCGGGCATGCGGCGACACGAAGCAAAAACAGCACACGGCACCCGGCGTGCCAAGTGCGATTTTGGGCTTTATTTTTTCGCTTTTTCCCTTGACGCCGCGCCTTTTCCGGCCTATAATGCTTATTATGTATCATCATGGCCTTATATGCCCATGTGCCAAAAATATGCCGAAAATATTTGTGCATTTCGACGATTTTTGCCCCGGCAGAAGGGCCGCCTTACGCGGTGTTACGAAGAAGCGGAACATGCTGAAAAAATAAGGAGTGGTCGCAAATTATGGTGAAAGTCAAGCCCGTACAACTTGGCAAAACCGAGCGCATGAGCTTTTCGCGCATTGATGAGGTTATCGACATGCCGAACCTCATCGAGGTGCAGAAAAACTCGTACAACTGGTTTTTGAAAGAGGGCCTGAAGGAGGTCTTCCGCGATATTTCCACCATCGAGGATTATTCCGGCAACCTCGTGCTGGATTTCATCGACTACCGCCTGGATTCCCAGCCCAAATACACCATCAAGGAATGTAAAGAGCGCGACGCCACCTATGCCGCGCCGCTGCGCGTCACCGCGCGCCTTCTGAACAAGGAGACGGGCGAGGTGAAGGAGCAGGAAATCTTCATGGGCGATTTCCCGCTGATGACGGATTCCGGCACGTTCCTGTACAATGGCGCCGAGCGCGTCATCGTCTCGCAGCTTGTGCGCAGCCCGGGCGTATACTTCGGCAAAAGCTACGACAAAACGGGCAAAGAGCTGTTCACTGCCACCATGAACCCCAACCGCGGCGCGTGGCTTGAGTTCGAGACGGATTCGAACGACATCTTCTATGTGCGCATCGACAAAAACCGCAAAATACCGGTGACGGTGTTCCTGCGGGCTTTGGGCCTTGGCGACGACGCGCGCATCCGCGATTTCTTCGGCGAGGACGAGCGCATTGAGGCCACCCTGGCCAAAGACCCCACCACCAGCGAGGAAGAGGGCCTTCTGGAGACATACCGCAAGCTGCGCCCGGGCGAGCCCCCCACGGTGGAGAGCGCGCAGAGCCATTTGAACAGCCTGTTCTTCGACGCGCGCCGGTATGACCTTTCGCGCTTCGGCCGCTATAAAATGAACCAGAAGCTGGCGCTTGCAAAGCGCATTGCCGGCCATGTGGCCGCGCGCGACATCATTGCCCCGCTGACGGGCGAGCTGCTGGTGGCCGCGGGCGAAAAGGTGACCAAGGAGGCCGCCGCGGCCGCCGAGGCCGCGGGCGTGAGCCTTGTGTACCTGACGGTGGACGACAGGGAGGTAAAGGTGTTCACCAACGGCACGGTGGACGCGAAGGAGTTCTTCTCGTTCGACCCGGCCGAGTGCGGCATCAACGAGCGCGTCAGCTTTGCCGAGTTGCGCGCCATTCTGGACGAGACGGAGAACGCGGAGGAGCAGAAGGAGCTTCTGCGCAGAAACCACGACAAGCTTATCTCCAAGACGGTGACGGTGGACGACATCTTCGCCTCTGTAAACTATTTGAACAACCTGGGCCACGGCCTTGGCGCCACCGACGACATCGACCATCTGGGCAACCGCCGCATCCGCAGCGTGGGCGAGCTTTTGCAGAACCAGTTCCGCATCGGCTTTTCGCGCATGGAGCGCGTCATCCGCGAGCGCATGACGCTGCAGGCGCAGGACATGGAGGTGGTGACGCCGCAGGCGCTCATCAACATCCGCCCTGTGGTGGCCGCGGTGAAGGAGTTCTTCGGCTCTTCGCCGCTGAGCCAGTTCATGGACCAGAACAACCCCCTTGCCGAGCTGACGCACAAGCGCCGCCTTTCGGCCCTGGGCCCGGGCGGCCTGTCGCGTGACCGCGCGGGCTTCGAGGTGCGCGATGTGCACTATTCGCACTATGGCCGCATGTGCCCCATCGAGACGCCCGAGGGCCCGAACATCGGCCTTATCTCGTACCTTGCCACATTTGCCAAGATAAACGAGTACGGCTTTGTGGAGGCGCCCTACCGCCGCATTGACAAAGAGCGCGGCGTGGTGACGGACGAGGTTGTGTATATGACGGCGGACGTGGAGGACGAGTACATCGTGGCGCAGGCCAACGAGCCGCTGGACGAAGAGGGCCACTTTTTGCGCGAGCGCGTTTCGTGCCGCTGGCGCGACGAGATTCTGGAGGTGGAGCGCAGCCGCGCCGACTTCATGGACGTCTCGCCGAAGATGGTGGTTTCCGTGGCCACGGCCATGATTCCCTTCCTTGAAAACGACGACGCAAACCGCGCGCTGATGGGCTCGAACATGCAGCGCCAGGCCGTGCCCCTGCTGGTGACCGAGCAGCCCATTGTGGCGACGGGCATGGAGTACAAGGCCGCGTGCGACTCCGGCGTGTGCGTGCTGGCGAAGAACGACGGCGTGGTGGAAAAGGTGACGGCGGACAAGATTATCGTGCGCACGTCCAAAACCACCACGGATGAATACGAGCTTATCAAGTTCATGCGCTCGAACCAGGGCACCTGCATCAACCAGCGCCCCATTGTGAACAAGGGCGAGAAGGTGCTGAAGGGCCAGGTGATAGCCGACGGCCCCGCCACGAAGAACGGCGAGATCAGCCTTGGCAAAAACGCCCTCATCGGCTTCATGACGTGGGAGGGCTACAACTACGAGGACGCCGTGCTCATCAACGAGAAGATCGTGCGCGAGGACGTGTACACCTCCATCCATATTGAGGAGTACGAGATAGAGAGCCGCGAGACGAAGCTTGGCCCCGAGGAGATTACGCGCGACATCCCGAACGTAGGCGAGGACGCCCTGAAGGATCTGGACGAGCGCGGCATCATCCGCATCGGCGCCGAGGTGACGGCGGGCGACATTCTGGTGGGCAAGGTCACGCCGAAGGGCGAGACAGAGCTCACCGCCGAAGAGCGCCTTCTGCGCGCCATCTTCGGCGAGAAGGCGCGCGAGGTGCGCGACACCAGCCTGCGCGTGCCGCACGGCGAGTACGGCATTATTGTGGACGTGAAGGTGTTCACCCCCGACAACTGCGACGAGCTGCAGCCCGGCGTGCGCGAGGTGGTGCGCTGCTACATTGCCCAGAAGCGCAAGATAAGCGTGGGCGACAAGATGGCGGGCCGCCACGGCAACAAGGGCGTTGTGTCCCGCATTCTGCCGCAGGAGGATATGCCCTTCCTTGAGGACGGCACGCCGCTTGACATTGTGCTGAACCCGCTGGGCGTGCCCAGCCGAATGAACATCGGCCAGGTGCTGGAGGTGCACCTGGGCTACGCCGCCAAGGCCCTTGGCTGGAAGGTGATGACGCCGGTGTTCGACGGCGCGCACGAGGCGGACATCCGCGAGATGTTCCGCGAGGCGGGCCTTTCCGAGGACGGCAAGAGCGTGGTGTACGACGGCCGCACGGGCGAAAGGTTCGACAACCCCGTTACCGTGGGCTATATGTACTATTTGAAGCTGCATCACCTGGTGGACGACAAAATCCACGCGCGCAGCACCGGCCCGTACAGCCTGGTAACCCAGCAGCCGCTGGGCGGCAAGGCGCAGTTCGGCGGCCAGCGCTTCGGCGAAATGGAGGTGTGGGCCCTGGAGGCCTACGGCGCCGCCTACACCCTGCAGGAGATACTCACCGTCAAATCGGACGACGTGGTGGGCCGCGTGAAGACGTACGAGGCCATTGTGAAGGGCCAGCCCGTGCCGCAGCCGGGCATCCCGGAGGCGTTCCGCGTGCTGATGAAGGAGCTGCAGAGCCTTGGCCTTGACATGCGCGTGCAGGATAAGGACGGCAACGAGATCGACATCAAGCAGAACTATGACGACGACGACATGGGCTTCGATCACTCCGAGCTTTCCATCGGGGACGACGTGATGGTGGAGAGCGAGCTGAACGACGATTACAGCATCGAAGACGTGGAGGACGGCGGAGAACCCGAGGACGACAGCTTCGCCATGGACGACCTGTTCGCGGACGACGCGGACGGCGAAGAAGACTAACACCGGCGCCGCGCGCCGCGCTGAATGCACAGCGCGCGGCCGCTTTCACGAAACAGGAACATCGAGAAAGAAAGGGTTCGATTCATGGAATTCAACGCATTCGATTCTATCAAAATCGGCCTCGCCTCGCCCGAGCAGATCCGCGAGTGGAGCTACGGCGAAGTGAAGAAGCCCGAGACCATCAACTACCGCACCCTGAAGCCGGAGCGCGACGGCCTGTTCTGCGAGCGCATTTTCGGGCCCACGAAGGACTGGGAATGCCACTGCGGCAAGTATAAGCGCATCCGCTACAAGGGCAAAATATGCGACCGCTGCGGCGTAGAGGTGACGCGCGCCAAGGTGCGCCGCGAGCGCATGGGCCATATTGAGCTGGCCGCCCCGGTAAGCCATATCTGGTATTTCAAGGGCATCCCCAGCCGCATCGGCCTCATGCTGGACCTCTCGCCCCGCCTTCTGGAAAAGGTGCTGTACTTCGCCGCGTATATCGTGACGGACCCCGGCATGACGCCGCTGGAGGAAAAGCAGCTTCTGAGCGAGAAGGAATACCGCGACATGCGCGAGCGCTATGAGGACGAATTCAAGGCGTCCATGGGCGCCGAGGCCATTCAGGAGCTGCTGGCAAAAATAGATTTGGACGCACTGAGCGCCCAGCTGCATGACGAGATGGAAAACGCCAGCGGTCAGAAGCGCATGCGCCTTCTCAAGCGCCTTGAGGTGGTGGAGGCGTTCCGCGTGTCGGGCAACCGGCCCGAGTGGATGATTATGGACGTTATCCCCGTCATCCCGCCCGACATCCGCCCCATGGTGCAGCTGGACGGCGGCCGCTTTGCCACAAGCGATTTGAACGATTTGTACCGCCGCGTCATCAACCGCAACAACCGCCTCAAGCGCCTGCTGGAGCTGGGCGCGCCCGACATCATTGTGCGCAACGAAAAGCGCATGCTGCAGGAGGCCGTGGACGCCCTGATTGACAACGGCCGCCGCGGCCGCCCGGTGACGGGCCCGAACAACCGCCCGCTGAAGAGCCTTTCGGACATGCTGAAGGGCAAGCAGGGCCGCTTCCGCCAGAACCTGCTGGGCAAGCGCGTGGACTATTCCGGCCGCTCTGTTATTGTGGTGGGGCCGGAGCTGAAGATGTACCAGTGCGGCCTGCCCAAGGAGATGGCGCTGGAGCTGTTCAAGCCCTTCGTGATGAAGGACCTTGTGGAAAAGGGCATCGCCAACAACATCAAATCGGCCCGCAAAATGGTGGAGCGCACCCGCACCGAGGTGTGGGACTCGCTGGAATACGTCATCAAGGGCCACCCCGTCATGCTGAACCGCGCGCCCACGCTGCACCGCCTTGGCATTCAGGCCTTCGAGCCGGTGCTGGTGGAGGGCCGCGCCATCAAGCTGCACCCGCTGGTGTGCACCGCCTTCAACGCAGACTTCGACGGCGACCAGATGGCCGTGCACGTGCCCCTTTCCGTGGAGGCACAGCGCGAGGCGCGCATGCTGATGCTGGCCTCGGGCAACCTTTTGAAGCCCGCCGACGGCAAGCCCGTGACGGTGCCCACGCAGGACATGGTGCTGGGCAGCTACTACCTCACCATGGTGAACGAGGGCGACAAGGGTGAGGGCAAGGTGTTCCGCGACGAGAACGAGGCCATTATGGCCTATCAGGACGGCGTTATCACCCTGCAGGCGCCCATTAAGGTGCGCCGCACGCTGGAGGTGAACGGCGAGGCGCGCTCGAAGCTGGTGGACACCACCGCGGGCCGCATCATCTTCAACACGCCCATTCCGCAGGACCTTGGCTTTGTAGACCGCAGCGCGGAGGACAGCCTGTTCGAGTATGAAGTGAGCTTCCTTGTGAACAAGAAAAAGCTGGGCCAGATCATCGACCGCTGCATCCACACCCACGGCACCGCCGTGACGGCTGAAATGCTGGACCGCATCAAGGCCCAGGGCTACAAATACTCCACCAAGGCCGCCATCACCGTGGCCGTGAGCGACGCGGTGATTCCGCCGCAGAAGGCCGGGCTGCTGCAAAGCGCCGAGGAACAGATAACCAAGGTGACAAAGCAGTACAACAAGGGCCTTATCTCCAACGAAGAGCGCTATGCCAGCGTCATCAAGATCTGGTCCAAGACCACAGAGGACGTGGCCGGCGCCCTGCAGGCGAACCTGGACTCGCGCAACCCCATCTTCATGATGGCCGACTCCGGCGCCCGCGGCAGCATGGCGCAGATCCGCCAGCTGGCGGGCATGCGCGGCCTTATCGCCAACACCTCCGGCAAGACTATCGAAATCCCCATCCGCGCCAACTACCGCGAGGGCCTGAATATTCTGGAATACTTCATTGCCGGCAAGGGCGCCCGCAAGGGCCTGGCCGACACGGCCCTGCGCACAGCGGACTCGGGCTACCTGACGCGCCGCCTTGTGGACGTTTCGCAGGATGTCATCATCCGCGAGGACGACTGCGGCGCCACCCAGGGCATTATGGTGTCCGACATCCGCGAGGGCAACGAGATGATAGAGAAGCTGGCCGAGCGCCTGGAGGGCCGCTTTGCCGTGTACGACATCGTGCACCCCGAGACGGGTGAGGTGCTGGTGCCTGCAGACCGCATGATGACGGCCGCCGACGCGCAGAGAGTGGTGGACGCCGGCATCAGCAAGGTGGAGATACGCAGCGTGCTGTGCTGCCAGGCCAGGCACGGCGTGTGCGCCAAGTGCTACGGCGCCAACCTTGCCAACGGCGACCTTGTGGAAGTAGGCGAGGCCGTGGGCATCATTGCCGCGCAGAGCATCGGCGAGCCGGGCACCCAGCTCACCATGCGCACGTTCCACACCGGCGGCATCGCTTCCGCCGAGGACATCACCCAGGGCCTGCCGCGCGTGGAGGAGCTGTTCGAAAGCCGCCGCCCGAAGAACCTTGCCATTATGACGGAAATTGCGGGCAAGGCCAGCATCGACGACTCGAAGAAGAACCGCCATGTGCTGGTGCAGGGCGTGGACGAGAACGGCGCGCCCACAGAGAAAAGCTACCTCATTCCGTTCGGCCAGCGCGTGCGCATTGCCGACGGCGACGAGCTGGAGGCGGGCGACCTCATCACCGAGGGCTTTGCCTACCCGCAGGACATCCTGGCCATCAAGGGCCCCATTGCCGTGCAGAACTACCTCATCAGCGAGGTGCAGAAGGTGTACCGCCTGCAGGGCGTGGATATCTGCGACAAGCACATCGAGGTTATTGTGCTGCAGATGATGCGCAAGGTGCGCGTGGAGGACGCCGGGTCCACCAACCTCATCGGAGGCTCCACGGTGGATAAGGCCGACTTCCGCGACGCCAACGAGGCCGTTGCCGCGCGCATTGCCGCCGGGGAAGAGGGCCTGCGCCCCGCCACGGGCCAAAGCGTGCTGCTGGGCATCACCAAGGCCTCTCTGGCCACGGACTCCTTC
>JBKYIE010000019.1:0-45944 GCA_047030735.1 Ruthenibacterium sp. | reverse complement strand
GGGGGTCTGCGCTCAGGCGTGCCTGCACAGGCTGCCTGCGCCCTGCATGCGCTGCTGCGCGGGGCAGGGGCGCTGAAGCGATAAAAAATTTATGGGCCGGAGCATGCAGAAAAAAAGCGCCCTGCCGCCATATAAAACGGCGGCAGGGCAACCCGGCAGGCGGCTCCGCTTCCCGGCGGCAGGCCTGTGGGCATGGAAGCAGGCTTTAGGGGGTCTGCGCTCAGGCGTGCCTGCACAGGCTGCCTGCGCCCTGCATGCGCTGCCGGGCGGAGCTTATACCATCAGGCTGCACACGGCGTTGGCGTAGGCCACGGGGTCCTCCAGGCTCAGGCCCTCTATCAGGCGCGCCTGGGCGTACAGAAGCTCGCTGTAGGCCGCCAGCTTCTCTTTGTCGCCGGCCTGGTGCGCCTTTTCCAGCGCGGCGAACACGGGGTGCTCGCCGTTCACCTCCAGCACCTTGCGGCTGCTCACCTTTTCCTGCGTGGGCATGCTGTTCAATACCTTTTCCATCTCGATGGAAAGCGCTCCCTCGCTGGAAAGGCAGACCGGGTGGTTCTTCAGCCTGCCGGAGAGGCGCACTGCGTCCACCTTATCGCCCAGGGTCTCTTTCATGGCGTCGAACAGGGGCTTGTTCGCCTCGTTCTTTTCCTCCAGGGCTTTCTTTTCGTCCTCGCTCTCAAGGCCCAAATCGCTGCCTGAAACGTTGCGGAACTCTTTCTTGTCGTAATCGCGCATCATCTGCAGGGCAAATTCATCCACGTCGTCCGTCAGGAACAGCACGTCGTAGCCCTTGTCCAGCACGCGCTCGGCGGCGGGCAGCTTGGCCAGAAGGGCCGTGCTCTCGCCTGCAGCGTAATAGATATGCGGCTGGCCCTCGGGCATCTTTTCCACATATTCGCGCAGAGTGACGGGCTTTTCCTCTCTGGCGCTGTGGAACAAAAGCAGGTCCTGCAGCTGGTCTTTGTTGGCGCCGAACGAGGCATAGCAGCCCATCTTTAACTGAAGGCCGAAATCGGCAAAGAACTTTTCATATGCCTCGCGGTCGTTTTTCAGCCAGGCGGCCAGCTCGTTTTTGATTTTGCGCTCCAGCGAGGTGCGGATGAGGCGAAGCTGGCTGTCGTGCTGCAGCATCTCGCGGCTGATGTTCAAAGAGAGGTCGGCCGAATCCACAAGGCCCTTCACAAAGCTGAAATGGTCGGGCAGAAGGTCGGCGCATTTTTCCATGATGAGCACGCCGCTGGCATACAGCTGCAGGCCCTTTTCATATTCTTTGCTGTAATAGTTGTACGGCGCGCGGGAGGGGATGAACAAAAGCGCGCTGTAGGTGGCCGTGCCCTCCGTTTTGGACTGCATCACCTTCGCGGGCGCCGCATAGTCGCTGAATTTCTGCTTGTAGAAATCGGCGTATTCCTCGTCCGTCACTTTCTTTTTGTCGCGCTTCCACAGGGGCACCATGCTGTTCAGCGTCTCGTCCTCGGTGTAGCTCTCGTATTCCGGGGCCTTGTAGTTGCCGTTCTCGTCCTTATCCGTGCCTTCGATGGGGCGCGATTTCTCGCGCAGCATGCGGATGGGCCAGCGGATATAATCGGAATATTTCTTCACAAGGCCCGCAAGGCGCCAGTCGTCCAGAAATTCGCTGTAATGCTCTTCGCCCTCGTCGTCCTTGATGACAAGGATGACATCCGTGCCGCAGGCCTCCTTCTCGCAGGGGGTGACGGTGTAGCCCTCCGCCCCGCAGGATTCCCACTTCCACGCCTCGCTCTCGCCGTGCGCGCGGCTGATGACGGTGACGCGCTTTGCCACCATGAACGCCGAGTAAAAGCCCACACCGAACTGGCCGATGATGTCCACCTTGGAATTGGCCTGTGTGCTCTGCTTGAAATCCAGGCTGCCGCTTTTGGCAATGGTGCCGAGGTTTTTTTCCAATTCGTCCTTCGTCATGCCGATGCCGTTGTCGCTCACCGTCAGGGTGTGCGCGTCCTTATCCAGCGAAAGGCGGATGCCGAGGTCCTTCTTCTTCACCGGCACGGTGTCGTCTGTAAGGCTGCGGAAATATAGCTTGTCGATGGCGTCGCTTGCGTTCGAAATCAGCTCGCGCAAAAAAATCTCTTTATGCGTATAGATCGAATTGATCATCAAATCGAGCAGGCGTTTCGATTCCGCTTTGAACTGTTTGGTTGCCATAGTGTCCATCGTCTCCTTTTAAGTTTAGCACTCATAACACGGGAGTGCTAAACCATCATACACCAAAGCGGGCAAAACTGCAAGAGCTTTTTGTAAAAAAGGGGCGTGCAGGGGGCAGAGGGGGGCACAAATTTCCTGAAATGCTTGCGCTGAAGCCTCTTTTGTTGTAGTATAATAATTAACTCCGCCACGGTTTGAGGCGGGCTTTCTGGCAGACAGAAACGACTGATTATGGAAAAAGGCGGTGTTTTTTGTGCCTAACAATGATTTCTTTTCCGGGGAAGAGTTTGAAAACGGCCCGGTGAAGAATGGCCCGGCGTCCGGCAGTGCCGATGACGGCAGCTTTGACGACGCCTTTGCCGGCATGCAAAAGCTGGATCTCTTTGACGAGGAGCCCAGCGCACCGGAAACGGATGCGCCCGGCGTGACGCAGATGTTCGAGCCGGTGGGCGGCCAGCCCGCCGCGCCCCAGAAAAATATAGGGGAAATGGTGTTCGGGGATATCTTCTCCGCCGGGGACGGCGGCGCGGTCCAGCCCGGCGCGGTGAGCGCGCCGCCGGTAGAAATTCCGCTGGAGACGGTGGGCGTGCCCGGCGCGCCAGAGCCCCTGGTGCAGGAGATAACCTTTGACGACGAGCCTGCGGCCCCGGCGCAGCCTGCCGCGCAGGAGGCGCCCGTGCAGCAGGCGCCTGCGCAGGCGCCCGCTGCACAGGAGGGCCACCGCTTCCCGGAGGACCCGATGCCCAAGCGCAGCCCCGCAAAGCCCATCGACTGGAATGCCGACGTGCTTTCGCGCAAGCGCCCGGCGGCCGCCCCTGTGCCCGCAGCGCCCGTTGCTGCGCCCGTGCAGCCTGCGGCCCCCGCGGGAGACCCGGCCTGGAAGCAGCTTTTGGACAATGCAGTGAAGGACGCCCCGCAGCCTGAGGAGGCCACGCGCGTATTTGAGCCCGCGGCCCCGGTGCAGCAGGCCCAGCCCGCCGCGCCGCAGCCTGCCGCGCCCGTGCAGGACGCGTTTTCCCAGCTTGCCGCGCCGCAGCCCAGGCAGGGCGGCAGCGCGGTGGAGCTGACGGGCCCCGTGCTGTTTGACTTTGACCAGCCGGACCCGCGCTTTGACGCCCCGGCGCAGCCCCAGGCCGCGCCCGCCCAGCCGCAGCAGGCCCAGGTCCAGCCGCAGCCCGCGCCCGTGCAGCCTCTGAGCGAGGAGGGCTTTGCCCCCCTGAGCGAAGAGGGCTTTGCCCCGCTGGACGGCTTCGGCAGCCAGGAGTACGGCGGCCAGAGCTTTGACGGCCAGGCCCCTGGCGGCGACGCCTTTGAAACCGGCGTGTTTGACGCGCCCGCGGCGGGCGGCCAGCCGGATGCCTTTGAGGATACAGGCTTCGACATCGGCGCCTTCCAGGCGGCGGCCGAGGCACAGGCAGGCGGCGCGGACGACTTTGCCGCGCAGGTGGCCCAGACGTCGGACGATATTTTCGGCAACCTGTATGACGCAGACCCGGACGACGAGGAAGAGGAACAGGTGCTTACCTCGCGCGAGCGCCAGCGCCGCCAGGGCGGCGGCACAGGCAGCGGCGGGCACCGCCCGCCTCAGCGCCCCAGCCAGGGCGGCGGCCGCAAGGGCAGCGGCAGAGGCGGCAAAAAGAGCATTGCCATTTTTGCATGGATAGGCCTTATCATCATTGCCCTCATTGCCATTCTGTTGTTTGCCATTCTTGGCGGCGGCAAAGACGACAACAGCGCCCCGCTGCCGTCCAGCTCTTCCGCCAGCGCCTCGGCCCCGGCCCCCACGCCCGAGCCCACGCCGCAGCTGGAGGCCATCCCGCGCGACGAGTGGTATATGAAGCTGGTGAACAAGGACAACGCCATGTCCAAGGAAGAGGTGGACGCCGTAAAGACGGTGAACGTGGACGGCGTGCCTGTGGACGAGCGCGTGGCCGAGGCCTTCGAGCAGCTTCTGGCTGCGGGCAAGGAGGCCGGCGTGAACCTGAAGCTGGTGGCCGGCTACCGCACGTACGACCGCCAGAAGGCCAGCTATGACGGCGGCGTTTCCAACGCCGCGCCCGGCACTACCGAGCACAACCTGGGCTTCTCGGCAGACATTATGTCCACCACCGAGCAGAGCTACGACACCGCCAAGTTCGAGGCCACGCCGGAGTACAAGTGGCTTTCTGAAAACGCCGCGAGCTATGGCTTCATCCTGCGCTACCCCAGCGGGAAAGAGAGCGTCACCGGCTTTGACTACGAGCCGTGGCACTACCGCTATGTGGGCGTGGAGCAGGCCCAGAAGATAAAGGCCAGCGGCCTGACGCTGGAGGAATACCTGGCCCAGCCGAACCCCACCGGCATTCCCGGCGAGGCGGCGGCCAGCAGCAGCGCGGCTGAGGCAGCTTCCGGCGCGCAGGGCTGAACAGGCGTCTGACAAATGAGGGGGCGTCCTCTGAAAAGAGGGCGCCCCTTTTTGCATGCGCCGCGGCATCCCCCTTCTGGGCGTCATTTTGTAGGTTTCGACAAAAAAGAGTGAACAATATGGACGAAACTCTCAAAGTTCTTAAGAAGCTCCTTGGAGAAAGTTCTGAAAAAGCAGGCCCTTCGTTGCGATTTTGCAGCCGCCGGGGTATACTGATACCGATGCAGTGTTGTGCAAATGGCACAAAATGCAGAAAAATGTTTTGTAGAAGATGTTGGGCGCACGCCGCCCGCATAGAGGAGGAGAATTCCAATGAAAGAAACAGTGAGCTCGAATACGGTATACACCATTTCCGCAAAGGACGGCCGCGTGCTGGAGGTGGCCGGCCTGGCCCAGCATGCCGGTGCGGCCGTGCAGCTTTGGGAGGACGCAGGCTCTGCCAGCCAGCAGTGGGTGGCAAGCGAGGTAAAGCCCGGCGTATACAAGCTGGAGAACAGGCTTTCCGGCAAGGTGCTGGACGTGGCCCAGGCCGGCACGGCCAACGGCTCGCCCGTGCACCAGTGGGATTACCTGGGCAAGGACAACCAGCTTTGGGCCGTACAGCCTGTGAAGGGCGGCTTTGTGAAGCTGAAAAGCGTGCTTTCCGGCAAGGTGCTGGACATTGCGGGCATTGCCGCAGGCAACGGCGCGCGTGTGCAGATATGGGAGGACGTGAACGGCGACAACCAGCTTTGGCGGCTGACGGAGGTAAAGCCTGAAACGGCCCCGGCGCAGCAGGCGGAAAAGCCCGCCGCCAAAAGGGCCCCGAAAAAGGCCGCGCCTGCAAAGAAGCCTGCCGCCAGAAAAGCCGCGCCCGCGAAAAAGGCGGCCCCGGCAAAAAAAGCGGCCCCGGCTGCAAAGAAGGCAGAGGCGGTGAAAAAGGCTGCCCCCGCCCAGAAGGCGCAGGCCGCGAAGCCCGCGCAGGAAAAGAAGAAATAAGGCGCGCCCAGCGCACAAAAGGCAGCCCCTTACAGTGTAAGGAGCTGCCTTTTTGTGTGCAGAAAACCACTGGCCAGACGAGAGGTTCAAAAGAAGACCACTGCCGATCATGAAAAAGAAAAAATCCCTTTGCTAAACAGGAAGTGCGGCCTGCCAACTGCACAAACAGGCAAAGGGAGGTTATTCAAAAGTGAACGGCGCAAATAGTTTACCGCATACGAGTTGAAATGCAAATATCGTGTGGTGTTGTCTATAGTAATCTAAACGAATCAGACCCATGGATTTATAAAAAAGGAAAAACCATGTTTCATATGACCTTCCCTTATGGTGAAACGTGTGATTCAGAACAGTATAGCATTCACAGCGAAATACAGGCGGAAAGTATTCTTTGGGGAGAAAAGAAGAGAAATTGGGAGTATCCTAAGGACGTTGTGCGATTGGAAAAGGCTCAAGGTCATCGAAGCAGAGGTGCGCCCAGGCCACATCCACATGCGGATTGGGCTGCCGCCCAAAATGGCGGCGGCGGGTTTTATGGGGCGCCTGAAAGGAAAGAGCGGCCTGATGCCGTGCGGGAAGCTTCCGGGGCCGAAATATAAATACCGAAATGAATGTTCTTAATAGAGACAGTCCCCGCAAGGACAGGTGCCCCTATTGCGGTTAAACGGATTGGGAATTCCGGGGCTGAAATACAAATGCCGAAATGAATGTTCTTGATAGAGGCAGTCCCCGCAAGGGCAGATACCCCTATTGCGGTTAAACGAATTGGGAATTCCGGTGCCGGGGTGCTGCGCGGGCACGGCAGGAAAAATGCAAAGAAAATGCACGGGTATATTCAGCGCCGGTATGAGCAGGACAAAGCAGGAGAGAAACTGGCCATGCAGGCTTCGAAAAAGCCCGCCTGGGTGCGGCAGGCGACGGAACCCTTGCGGCTGGCAGAGCGCACCTGCGCGGCGTGACGCGAAGGCCGGTATTCCGGCACTATGCCCGCATAGAAAAATCCCCCGGCTTTGCCGGGGGATATTTATTCTTCCCATTTCCGCGGGCGCTGCTATACGGGCAGGTTGGGGCGGTCCTGGTCGCCGTCGGCTTTGCACATCAGCACGGCCCCGCCGGGCTGGGCGGCGTAATAGTATTCTGTGTTTTCATACAGCGGCGGGGTGAGATAGTTGGGAATGACGGCCTCATCCTTCGGCCCGCGGGCGCAAAGCCCCGCCCTTTCCATCACCTCTGGCGGCACGCCCGCGCAGTAGCACTCGGCATATTCGGCCTCTGCCCCGCGCAGCAGCCCGTCTATGGCGCGGCCCAGAAGCCAGAACTGCCCGGGCTCGCCCACATAGTCCACCACGCGCAGCACGTTCGTGCCGTTCACGGGCACCGTGCGCGTGCACAAAAGGTGCCCGCCCGTTTCGCTTGCCCACACGTCGTAGCTTTGGAAGGGGTAGGCGAAATAGCGGCGCGAAAGGTACCAGTAGTCTTTGAACGGGCGAAGCTGCGGCTGCAGGCGGAACATGCCCGGCAGGGCCTGCGCACTGGGCACGCGGCGCAGCGCAAGGCCCGTTTCGGGCAGCGGCAGAATGCGCGGCGCGGCCACGCGCGCCACGCGGTGCCCGCTTTGCGCCGCCAGGCGGTAGTAGTGCGGCAGGCGCCCGGCGTCATATCCCAGAAAGCGGTAAAGCCCCGCCACCTTCTTGCGGATGTTGTTCACAGCGCAAAAGCGCGCGTTCGCAAGCCGCGGCAGGGCTGCCATCAGCTCCATGCCCGCGCCGGGCGCGGCCTCGTCCGCCGCCCAGATGGAGGCCCAGATATCCGGGCTTTCGCAGGCGTTTGCGCGGATGAACCCGGCCGCGGCGCAGATGCGCCCACCCTGCTCGGCCAGGGCAAACTGCGGCGCGGCGCCAAGCGGGCGGTAATAGAATTCAAAAAATTCCGGCACATGCACAAGCGGCAGCTTCCATTCCCAGTGCGCGTCCAGAAACTGCACAATGGCCTCTTCTTCGCCCTGCCGGGCCAGGCGGAGGCAGAGCCCGCCCGTCACAGGCCCGCCTTTTCGCGCACAAGGGCCATCATGTCGCCCACCGTGCGCACGCCGCGGATGTCCGCCAGGCCAAGCTGTATGCCGAACTCTGCGCCCAGGGCGGTGAGAAGGTTAATCTGCTCCAGGCTGTCCCACTCCTCAATGTCGTCCGGCCCGGTGGCGGGGGTGAGGGTGATGGTGCCGTCGTCAAAATTTTCGCGGAAGATATCTTCCAGCTTTTTCAAAAGCTCTGCGTCGGTCATGGTGCTTCCTCCTTGCACGGGATGTTTTCATTCACCGCGATGCACCGGCACTTCGGCGCATATGCGGCGGGGATGTCATAGCGGTATTCGGCCCTTTGGGGCGTCTCGGCCGTGGCGGCAAAGCCCAGCGAGGGGTAAAGGCCCTTCACGGGCGCATTTTTCGCCGTGGGCAGGTAGGCGCCCAGAATAGTGCGCACGCCCCTTTCAAGGCAGGCGGCCGCCAGCGTGTCGAACATGGCAAGCTCGAACTCGCGCTTGAATACGCGGCAGCTCATCACCCACAGCTCAATGTGCACGGCATCGCCGCGCACGCGGCCGATGATGGCGGACACAAGGCCGTTGTCGCCGAATTTATCCTCCAGGCGCCCGGCCAGAGTGATGCAGCCCTCGTCCTGCATGCAGGCGGCCACCTCGGCCTCGGTGTAGCGGCGCGTGGTGAGGTTGAACTGGTTTGTCTTGTTGATAAGCTGGGTGATGCGCCCAAGCTGCCCCGCGCGGAAGGGGCCTATCTCTGCGCGCATGGCAAGGCTGCGCAGGTATTCGCCGTAATCGGCAAAGCTGGCGCTGGCGGCGCTGCGCAGGGCGTTTTCGTGGTACATCTGCGCGCGCTTTTTATCGTCTGCCGAAAGGCCCACGGCCTCGAAATAGCCCGCGCGGTCCAGCGTGCGCACATAGCCCTCCGGCGCGGCCAGCTCGGGCACGGCCGTGCCCGGCAGGCTTTGGCGCACCAGCGCGCGTTCGGCGGGGTTGTCGTCCAGAAATACAAAGCTGTCAGGCAGAAGGTTCAGCTGCTGCGCCATGGCGGCAAGGTTTGCGTCCTTGGGCTGCCAGTTTGCGCAAAAGCACACAAAATCGTCCTCGCGCAGCGTGGCCGCGGGCTGGCGCAGCCCGGCGCGGGCCGCGGCCTCCTCGTTTTTCGAGCACACGTTCAGCAGCACGCCCGCCCCGGCAAGGTCTTTCAAATATTGCTGCAGGGCCGTGTGGGCCATGCCGGCGGGCGTCTCGCTGCCCATGGCAAGTGCCTCGGGGCCGTCGTCGCCCACCACGCCGCCCCACAGGGTGTTGTCCAGGTCTGTGGCGACGGCCTTTTTGTTTTTGCCGAACAGCGCCTTGATGATGCACGCCACGCTGTGCGCCAGCGTGGGGATATACGGCACATCGCACGCATATTTGTAAGCGTACCACGCGGCGGGGCTGCACCAGCGCGCAAGGCCCTCGCTGGCCGAAAGCCAGCACAAATCGTGCACATAAAAGTTTGCGTGCTGCGCGGCCCAGTCGGCCGCAAGGGCGTTCATGCGGCGCACAAAGCGCACGCGCCCCTGCGCTGCCACAGCGTCAAAGCTGCCCAGCACGCGCACGTCCGGCAGCTCGAAGTTGTTCTGCACCACAGGGCAGCCAAAGCGCGCCGCCGCCTGCCACAGCCCCTGCCAGCGCGCGGCCTCGGCGGCAAATTTTTCTTCAGCGGCCCCGGCGCTGTCTGCCGGGCAGGGCAGGTTCTGCAGGTTGTGCACGCTGGTGTGGATGTAGATGACGTCCGGCGCGAAGGCGGCAAGGCTACCGTCGTCGAACGCAAGGCTCTCATAATACAGGCCGTACGGCCCTTCCCAGAAGGCGGGGCGGATGCCGCTGTTCAACAAAAACAGCTCCAGCATGTTTTTTACTTCGCCCACGGTGGTGCCGCTTACAATGGCCACCTTTTTTTCCACAAGGCCGGGCTGCGCGGCAAGCTCGCGGCGCAGCGCGCGCTTTTTGCGCAGCAGGGCTTCGCCGTCGAACGGATATTCCAGTGCCTGCAAGTGCGCTTCCTCCTTTTCAGGTTGGTTTTGAATTTGGGAAGTGGAAGAAGGTAAATTGTTTTCCTTATGCTATTATACACAAAGCGCAGGCAAAAGGCAAAACCTGCAAAGCGCATTTTTCACAGCTTTCGCCTTGCAAACGGGGGGCAAAGCGGTTATAATGAATCCGTATGTAGCGCTATATGGCGCTTTTTGGCGTGCGGCGCCGCGCGTTGTGCGCGCCGCCGCACACAGCCACAAAACTTCTGTGCGCAATAAAGGAAGGGAACGATTCATGAAGTGTACCTTTGCACATAATAATCTCAACGTGCTGGATTTGGAAAAGAGCCTGGCCTTTTACGAAAAGGCGCTGGGCCTGCACGTTGTGCGCAAAAAAGAAACGCCGGATTTCACCCTGTGCTTTCTTTCAGACGGCGTCACGCCCCACAGGCTGGAGCTGACGTGGCTGCGCGGCCGCGAAAAGCCGTACGATTTGGGCGAGAACGAATTTCACCTTGCCTTTGAGGTAAGCGACATGGCCGAGGCCCACGCCCTGCACGAGGCCATGGGCTGCATCTGCTTTGAAAACCCCGAAATGGGCATTTATTTCATTGCAGACCCGGACGGCTACTGGCTGGAGATAGTGCCCGCCGAATAAGGCGCGCCGCGCGCTTTCTTCACACAACGAAACGCCGCCGCACGGCGGCCGGATATTGGGAGGCAAACCGATGACAGAGAAAAACCACCCCGCGCCGCGCACGCCCCGCCCGTCGGCGGGCACAAGGGGCCCGAAGGCGAAACCGAAAAGCAGGGGCAAGCGCATCCTGTTCGGCTTTCTGCGCTTTGTGGCCGTGATGATGTGCCTTGGCATCATGGCCGTCAGCGTGGCCGGCGTGCTGCTCAGCCTGTATGTGGTGAACGCCACGAAGAACGACGGCGAGCTTTTGAACCTGGAAGAACTGAAGCTGAGCTACACCAGCGTGGTGATGTACGAGGACGTGGACGAAGAGGGCAAGCCCGTGTGGAAGGAATACCAGCGGCTTGACACCACGGAGGAAAACCGCGTGTGGGTAGAATACGGCGACATCTGCGACGATTTGGTGAACGCCTTTGTGGCCATTGAGGACCAGGACTTCTGGACGCACGGCGGCTTCAACATCAAGCGCACCATTTATGCCGCGCTGAACGAGGTGGCCTATGCGCTGACGGGGCATTACATCCGCGGCACGCAGCAGGGCGCGTCCACCATCAACCAGCAGCTTATCAAGAACATCACGGACGACGACGAGAGCCAGGGCACGGCGGGCTATCTGCGCAAGATACGCGAGATATTCCGCGCCATGTCGCTGAACAGCCGCTATTCCAAGGAAATGATTATGGAGGCCTACCTGAACACGCTGAGCCTCACGGGCAACATCGGCGGCGTGCAGGCGGGCGCGAACCAGTATTTCGGCAAGGACGTGGGCTATAATGAGGACGGCACGCCCCAGCTTACGCTGGCACAGTGCGCCACCATTGCGGCCATCACAAAGAACCCCACGCAGTACAGCCCCATCTCGAACCCGGAAATGCACCTGGTGCGCCGCAACAAGGTGCTGACGAACATGTACGAGCAGGGGTATATCGTGGATGAAAACGGCAACCCGGACAAGGCGAAGCTGGACGCCGCCCTGGCCGAGCCGCTGACGCTGCGCGAGGCTGTGCGCGACGAAAACGCCGCCGTGCAGACGAACAACAGCTATTTCACCGACGCCCTGCTGGAAGAGCTGACGCAGGACATGCTGGAGCAGAACCCCTACGGCCGCGAGAACTACACCGAGGCCCAGGCCCTGAACGATATTTACACCAAGGGCCTGCGCATCTTCTCTACGGTGCAGCCGGATGTGCAAAGCACCATGGAGGATGTGTTCAACCGCGGCGACGACTACTGGGTGCGCCACCCCATTGAGGACTGGGTGCCGGACAATGCGCCCGAGGGCACCGAGCCGCGCACCATTCAGACGCAGGCTGCGGGCGCCATTTTGAACTATGAGGGCGAGCTGGTGGCCTGCGTGGGCGGCCTTGGCGCCAAAACGCTGGACCGCGGCCTGAATCGCGCCGTGGATATGGAGCGCCAGGTGGGTTCTACCATGAAGGGCGTGGCCGCCTACCCGCTGGCCATCGACTATGGCGCGGCCTATTATTCCAAGCTGGTGCCGGATGCGCCCTTCAAAACGATTGTCGATAATGGGCAAGAGCGCCCCTGGCCGAAAAACTACGGCAACGCGGGCGGCAAGGGCGACGACATGACGGTGTACGAGGCCGTGAAGCAGTCTTACAACACGGTGGCCGTGCGCGTGGGCGCCTTTGTGGGCGTGCGCGAGATGTACGACTTTGTCACCGAGACACTGGGCATTGAGCTGGCGGAAAGCGACATGGATTATGCCCCGCTGGTGCTGGGCGCCACCACCACGGGCATGTCCCCGTACGATTTGGCGGCGGCGTATATGATGTACGGCTCCGGCGGCAAATACACCACGCCGCACACCTACACCACGGTGGAGGATTACAAGGGCAACGTCATTCTGAAAAAAGAAATCACCACGGTGCAGGCCATCGGCGAGGACACCGCCTATGTGCTGAACCGCCTTTTGAAGGGCGTTTTGTACGACGCGGGCGGCACTGTGCGCGGCATGGCGGCCAGCGAGGCCGGCATGGAGAGCGTGGGCAAAACGGGCACCACCAACGAAACGAAGGACGTATGGTTCGTGGGCCTGACGCCGTATTTCGTCTCTGCCTTCTGGTACGGCTATGACGAAAACGTGGAGATGGAAAGCTGGTACAGCCCGGCGCCCACGCGCCACCCGGGCGCGAAGGCATGGCGCGACATCATGAACACCGTGCAGGCGGACACCGAAAAATACCCGAAGATTGAGTGGGAGATGCCGGACAGCGTGCTGATGGCGCCATGGTGCGCCTCGTCGGGCAAAATTGCCATTGAGGGATGCCCGCGCGGCGGCACCGGCTATTACAGCAAGCGCTATATCAACGACGAGCAAGGCCACATCACCTACTGTGACGGCAACCACGGCACCACAGAGCCTGCGGCGTGACGCCTTGTAATATTTACCCGAAACAGAGGGCCGTTTGCACACGGTTTGTGTGCAAACGGCCCTTTTTTCTGCGCTGTGTAAAAATACACTTGTGCTTGACACGGAAACATGTTATGCTGTGACTGGGTATTCAGAGCACAAAAAGCACCATCAAACGGGAGGTGTACGGTTTGGAAAAACGGTTTCTTCTGGTGGACGCGGCCGTGCTGCCGGAGGTGTTCCTGCGCGTGCTGGAGGCAAAGGAGCTTCTGGCCAGCCGCTGCGCGCGCAACATCTCGGCCGCGGTGAAAATGGCCGGGCTTTCGCGCAGCGCCTTTTACAAGTATAAAGACTGCGTGTACGACGCGCAGGACAGCGCCGAGGTAACCACGGTGCACGCCACGCTGCGCGACGAGACGGGCGCGCTGCACGGGCTTCTGGAGGCCATTTCCGGCGCGGGGGCGTCTATCGTCACCATCAACCAGTCCACGCCGGAAAGCGGCACCGCGCGGGTGTCTGTGTCGTTCCGCACGGGCGGCATGCACCTGTCGGCAGAGGCGCTGCTGGCAGAGCTGCGCCGCCAGCCCACGGTGGTGGATATCCGGCGCGGCGTTTGAAAGGCGTTTGAAAGGGGAGTGCAGGCAATGGCAAAGGTGGCCGTTTTGGGCTTCGGCACCGTGGGCAGCGGCGTGTGGGAGATACTTACCCGAAACGCGGACGTGTGCGCGAGGCGCGCGGGCGTGCCCGTGGAGGTGGGGTATATCTGCGACATCCGCGATTTTTCCGCCCATGAGGCGGCCGGGCTGTTTGTGAACAATATCGAGCCCATTTTGCAGGACGGGGACGTGAAGGTGGTGGTGGAGACCATCGGCGGCCTTCACCCCGCGTACGAATATGTGCGCGCCGTGCTGGAAAGCGGGCGCTGTGCAGTTACCTCGAACAAGGAGCTGGTGGCTGAAAAGGGCGCAGAGCTGATGCGCATTGCAAAAGAGCACGGCGCCTGCTTTCTGTTTGAGGCCAGCGTGGGCGGCGGCACGCCCGTGATAGGCCCCATGCACCGGGACCTTGCGGCCAACCACATCCTCAGCATAGAGGGCATTGTGAACGGCACCACAAACTTCATGCTCACGCGCATGCGGCAGGCGGGCCTGAGCTTTGAGCAGGCCCTGGCCGAGGCGCAGGCGCTGGGCTATGCCGAAACGCGGGACCCCTCTGCGGACGTGGACGGCATAGACGCCAAGCGCAAAATAGCCATTCTGGCCTCGCTGGCCTTCGGGCGGCATATCCCGCCGGAGGCAGTGCCCGCGCGCGGCATCCGCGCCGTCTCGCCGCAGGATGTGGCGCTGGCCGCACAGCTTGGCTGCGCGGTAAAGCTGGTGGCCTGGGCGCGCGAGGGCGCGCCGGGGCGCATTGAGGCCGCGGTGGAGCCGATGCTGGTGCGCCATGAGGACCTTCTCAGCGGCGTTGATGATGTGTTCAACGCTGTGCGCGTGCGCTGCGACATGCTGGGCGACACGCTGTTTTACGGGCGCGGCGCGGGCAAGCTGCCCACGGCCAGCGCCGTGGTGGCGGACGTGGCCGAGGCCCTGCGCGCAGGGGCGTCTGTGCACGACACGCTGTGGTGGGCCCCACCCCTTGCGGGCGGCGAGGCGCTGGCCGACACGCGCCGGGCCGACGTGCTGCTGCGCTTTTCCGGCGCGGCTGCGGCGGAAATTGCCGCGACGCTGGGCGGCGCGGCGCAGCTTTTGTGGCAGGGCGGGGGCCAGTGCGCCTTTCTTATGCGCGCGGCAGCGCCCGGCGAGGTGCGCGCCGCGCAGGCAAAAGCACAAAAGGCGGGCGCTTTCTGCGAAAATACCCTTCGCATGCTGGCAGAATAGGGGGCTTTTGCGTATGATAACGGTGAGCGTGCCCGCCACAAGCGCCAACATCGGCGCGGGCTTCGATTCCTGCGGGCTGGCGCTGGCGCTTTACAACCGCGTGCAGATGGAAGAGTGGGACGGCGTGTGCATCACCTCGCTGGACGGCACGCGCGTGCCCGCAGGCCCGCAGAACCTTGTGTACCGCACGGCCAAAGGCCTGTATGACGAGTGCGGCGCGCCGCTGCGCGGCCTGCGCCTTGCGCAGGAGAACGGCGTGCCCATGGCGCGCGGGCTGGGCTCTTCTTCCGCGTGCATCGCGGCGGGGCTGGTGGGCGCAAACGAGCTTTTGGGCCGCCCGTTCACCCGCATGCAGCTTTTAGAGCGCGCCGCCGCGCTGGAGGGCCACCCCGACAATGTGGCCCCCGCCATGCTGGGCGGCTTTGTGGTAAGCGCGCTGGAGGGCGGGCGCCTGTACGCCGTGCAGAAGCCCGTTTCGCAGGCGCTGTGCTTTGCGGCCTTTGTGCCCGGCTACAAGCTGCTGACAAAAAAGGCGCGCGCGGCGCTGCCCAAAGCGGTGGCGCACAGGGACGCGGTTTACAACGTTTCGCGCGCGGCGCTGCTGGCGGCGGCCTTCTGCGAAGAGAGGTACGAGCTTCTTCGCGCGGCCACGGGCGACAGGCTGCATCAGCCGTACCGCGCGGCGCTGATGCCCGGCATGCGCGAGGTGTTTGCGCTGTGCGAGGCGCTGGGCGCGCTTGGCTGGTGGGTAAGCGGCGCGGGGCCCACGCTTTTGTGCGCTGTGCGCGCGCAGGACGAGGCGTTTTTTACCGCCGCGCGCGCAAAGCTGGCCGCGGCGGAAAAGGGCAGCCCGCTTGCCGCCTACACGCTGCACCGGCTGGCGCCGGACAACACGGGCGCGCGGGCGACGGCCTAGGCCGCGCCGATGGACAGAGGGGGAAAGAATATGGCATTGATTGTGCAGAAATTCGGCGGAAGCTCGGTGGCAGACCGCGACCGTGTGATGAACGTGGCGCGCATTGTGGCACAGACGCATGCCGGCGGCAACGACGTGGTGGTGGTGGTCTCGGCCCAGGGCGACACCACAGACGAACTGATAGCCAAGGCGGGCGAGATTACGCACGACGCCTCGCAGCGCGAGATGGATATGCTGATGAGCGCGGGCGAGCAGATCAGCGTGGCGCTTTTAAGCATGGCGCTTTCGTCCATCGGGTGCCCGGCCATCAGCCTTACGGGCTGGCAGGCGGGCTTTCATACAGACCGCGCCTACACCCGCGCGCGCATCAAGCGGCTGGACTGCGAGCGCATTGAAAGCGAGCTTTCACGCAACCGCGTGGTGGTGGTGGCGGGCTTTCAGGGCATCAACAAAAACGACGACATCACCACGCTGGGGCGCGGCGGCTCTGACACCAGCGCCGTGGCCATCGCCGCCGCCCTACACGCAGATTTGTGCCAGATTTACACGGACGTGGACGGCGTATATACGGCAGACCCGCGCCTTGTGCCCAACGCGCGCAAGCTGCCGCAGATATCATTCGACGAAATGCTGGAGCTGGCAAGCCTGGGCGCACAGGTGCTGAACAACCGCAGCGTAGAGCTTGCCAAAAAATATTCTGTGGAGCTGGAGGTGCGCTCGTCGCTTACCGGCGTGCCCGGCACCATCGTCAGGGAGGTTGCACAAGTGGAAGGAATGCTCATCAAAGGCGTGACGAAAAACGAGAACGTGGCCGTCATCTCGCTGCTGGAGGTGCCGGACGTGCCCGGCATGTCGTTCAACGTGTTCAGCCTGATGGCCCAGAAAAAGATAAACGTGGGCATCATTCTGCAGGCCTCCGGCCGCGGAAATAACAAGGACCTTATCTTCACCGTTCCCCTGGAGGATGTGCACACCGCCGTTTCCATTCTGGAAGAAAACCTGCAGCGCTTCGGCGCCACCAGGGTGCTGGTGGACACAGACGTGGCCAAGGTGAGCATTGTGGGCGCGGGCGTGCAGAGCCACCCCGGCGTGGCGGCAAAAATGTTCGAGCGCCTGTATGAATGTAATATCAATATCCGCATGATCGCCACAAGCGAGATAAAAATTTCCGTCATCATTGCAAAAGAGGACGCCGACAGGGCCGTGGCGGCCGTGCACGATGCCTTCTTCCAGTAAGGCGGCGCGGCACCGCGCGGCAAATTTTACAGCTTCCACCTTTTTCTTTCAGGGGAAATCGTGTATAATCTAGGGTGGCATGGGCCAGGCGGCCCACGCCGCCCTTTTTAGTCAGCAAGCGCGCCGCGCACGGGCCAGCCCGCGCGGCGCGGGAAGAGGTGTGCAGTTTGGCAGAAGAAAAGCACAGCGCAGCCCCCGGCGAAGCCCGGGAGGAGGAAATGGCCGCCGAAGCGCGGCAGCCGCAGGCACAGGAAGCGCCCGCCGTGCCGGAGCAGGCGCAGGCACAGGAAGCGCCCGCCGCGCCGGAGCAGGCGCAGGCAGAGGAAGCGCCTGTTGCGCCGGAGCAGGCGCAGACAGAGGAAGCGCCTGCCGCGCCGGAGCAGGCGCAGGCAGAGGAGGCGCCCGCCGCGCCGGAACAGCCGCAGGCACAGGAAGCGCCCGCCGTGCCGGAGCAGGCACAGGCGGAGGAAGCGCCCGCCGCGCCGGAACAGCCGCAGGCACAGGAAGCGCCCGCCGCGCCGGAGCAGGCGCAGGCAGAGGAGGCGCCCGCCGCGCCGGAGCAGGCGCAGGCAGAGGAGGTGTCTGCCGCGCCGGAACAGCCGCAGGCGGAGGAGGCGCCCGCCGTGCCCGAACAGACGCAGGCGGAGGAGACACCCGCCGAGCAGGCGCAGGCGGAGGAAGCGCCCGCCGCGCCGGAGAAGGCGCAGGCAGAGGAACCGCCCGCCGTGCCCGAACAGCCGCAGGCGGAGGAGAAACCCGCCGAGCAGGCGCAGGCGGAGGAAGTGCCCGCCGCGCCTGAACAGGCGCAGGAGCAGAAAAAGGAAGAGCTGGCCCGCCGGGTGATGCAGGCGGTGGAGGGTGGCGCACCCGCCCCGCAGACGCTGGGCGAGGTGGATATCCCCATGCCCGCGCCGCGCCCTGCGCGCCGTGCACCGTTTGAAAAAACGCCGCAGCAGCGCGCAGCCGAGTTTGACGCAAAGGTGGACGCGCTGGGCAGGCAGTGGGGTGTGCCCACACAGCCTGCCGCCCAGCCGCCGCAGGCCCCGGTGCCGGCGCCTGCAAAGGCCCGGCCCCAGGCCGGCAAACAGCGCCGCACGGCCCAAAAGCAGGCGGCGCCGAAGGCACCCGCGGCAAAGGCGGCACCGGCCGGGCCCCAGGCCCAGCCCGCCCCAGTACAGCAGCCCGCGCCGGCACAGGCATCTGCGGCGCCCGCGCCCGCCGCGCGCGCAAAGCGCGGCGGCAGGGGGTGGCTTGTTTGGCTGGCGGCATGCCTTGTGCTTTGCGCGGCAGGCTTTGCCGCGGGCACACAGTATGCGGGCCTGCGGGCCGCGGCGCTGCCGGCAAGCAGTGCGGTGCCCGGCAGCACGCCCCAGCCTGCCCCCACGCCTGCCCCGGACGCCCCGGCGGACCCCGATTTGTGGAGCCTGCTTTTGGCCAACACGCAGAACCCCCTGCCCGACGGCTACGAGCCGCCGCAGCTTACCACCATAGACGCGGCGGGCCGCCAGGTGGATTCGCGCATTGCGCAGCCCCTTCAGCAGATGATAGCCGCCGCGGAAAAGGACGGCGCGCATCTGGTGGTTACCTCGGCCTACCGCAGCTATGAGCGGCAGGAAGAACTGTTCGTCTCCATGATACGCGAATATCTGGCCATGGGCTATTCGAACGCCGAGGCCTACGCGGCCACCAAGCGCCTGCGCAACGTGCCGGGCACAAGCGAGCACCAGACGGGCCTTACTGTGGACATCATATCGCAGAGCTACTGGCAGCTGGACGAGGGCTATGCCGAGACGTACGAGGCCCAGTGGCTGAAGGAGCACGCGGCGGAATACGGCTTTATTCTGCGCTACCCAAAGGATAAAACCGCCATCACAGGCACCAGCTTCGAGCCGTGGCACTACCGCTATGTGGGCGTGGAGGACGCGCAGAAAATCATGGCGCAGGGCCTGTGCTTGGAGGAATACCTTGCCAAGGTGGATGAGGGCGTGGCGGCGCAGGTGGCCGCCGCGCTGGAGAACGCAGGCGTCACAGGCACCGATACCGAAACGGGCGCAGCCTCCGGCAGCGCCTCGCCCGGCAGCGCAGCTTCCAGCAGCACTGTGTCCGGCAGCGCCTCGCCCGCGCAAGCGGGCGCTTCGGCCGCGCAGGCGGCATCGGGCGGGCGCGCGGCCTCTGAAGGCATGGCCGGGCGCGGCGCTTAGCTGCACCCCGGCGTCCCCCCGCATACAGAAAACAGGCTGCGCGCACAGCGCAGAGAAAGGCAGACTATATGAAGCAGACACAACTGGCCCCCGGCGTGCGCCTTACCGTGCTGCCGGCGGAAAAATTCTGCAAAAGCCGCATCACGCTTGACTTTATCTACCCTGCCAGCCGAAAGACGGCCACGGCCGACGCGCTGCTGGCGCTGGTGCTGGAGCGCGGCTATGCCGCCTGCCCGGATATGACGCAGCTTTCCAAAAGGCTGGCCGGGCTGTACGGCGCCTCCCTCAGCGTGGACACGGCGGTGAACGGCGAGATGCGCGTGCTGCGTGTGACGGTGACGGGCCTGCAGGACGCCTTTGCCCTGCACGGCGAGGCGCTGGGCGCGGCCTGCGTGGATATTGCGCTGGGCACGGCCTTTACGCCCGTGATGGAAAACGGCGTCATCAGCCCGCAGTTTGTGGCCATTGAAAAGCAGCAGCTTCGCCAGCAGCTGGAGGGCGAGCGCAACGACAAGCGCATGTACTGCCTGCGCCAGGCGCGGCGGCGCTTTTTCGGCACCTCGCGCGCGGGCATCGAGGCCTACGGCTATCTGGAAGAGGTGGACAGGCTGTGCGCAGAGGATGTGACGCAGGCATTTTCCGCCATGCTGCGCGAGGCGCAGATAGACGTGTACCTGCAGGGCGTGGACAGCCGCATGGCCGCGGAAAAGCTGCGCGCCGCGCTGGACGGCGTGCAGCGCGCGCCGCGCCCGCTTTTGCCCGCGTGCGCCATGCCTCATGTGGGCGAGCAGCGCTTTTCCGAGCCGGTGGACGCCGTACAGGGCAAGCTGTGCCTTCTGTTCACGGCGGGCACGCCGCTGCCGGCGGCGCAGCTTTCCGCCATGCGTGTGGCGGTGGCGCTGCTGGGCGGCACCACCACGTCGCGCCTGTTTGTGAACGTGCGCGAAAAGCAGAGCCTGTGCTATTACTGCGCGGCGTCTTATTCTGCCATGACGGGCCTTCTGTGCATCGACAGCGGCGTGGAGCATGAGAACGCCGCCAGGGCGAAGGCGGCCATTCTGCGCGAGCTGGAGGCTTTGAGAACGGGCGAAATCAGCGAAGAAGAGCTGGCCGCGGCAAAGCGGTACCTGCGCACACAGCTGAATGCCGTGGCCGACAGCCAGGGCGGCGCCGAGGCGTGGCAGCGCATGGCGCGCCTGCGCGGGGACGAAAAGACGCCGCAGCAGGTTCTGGACGAGGTGATGGCCGTGACGCAGGCAGACGTGCACGGCGCGCTGGCGGGGCTGACGCTGAGCGTATCGTATGTGCTGACGAAAGGGGGCGCGGCAGATGACAAATGAGACACACACGGCCGCCGTGCAGCGCGCGGCCTTTGAAACGGCCGTGCTTTCAAACGGCATGCGCGTGCTGGTGCGGCCCATGCCGGGCTTTTCGGGCATCCACGCCGTATGCGGCACGGCCTTCGGCAGTGTGGACGCCGCCTTTGAGCTGGACGGCGCGCGCGTTGAGGTGCCTGCGGGCACGGCCCATTTTTTAGAGCACAAGATGTTCGAAAGCGAGGAGGGCGACGCCTTCGCGCTGTACGCCGCCACCGGCGCCAGCGCCAACGCCTTCACCAGCTTTGACAAAACCTGCTATCTGTTCACCTGCACAGACCGCTTTGAAGAAAACCTGGCCATTCTGCTGGGGCTTGTGTCAAAGCCGTATTTTACAGAGCAGACCATTGCAAAAGAGCAGGGCATCATCGGGCAGGAAATAAAAATGTACGAGGACTCCCCCGAATGGCGCCTTGTGTTCGGCGTGTACAGGGGGCTGTACGGCGCGCACCCCGTGCGTGAGGACATTGCGGGCACCGTGCAGAGCATCGCACGCCTCACCCCGCAGCTTCTGTACTCCTGCACGGACGCGTTTTACAGCCCCGGGCAGCTGGTGCTGGCCGTGGCGGGCAATGTGACGCTGGCCCAGGTGGTGGCTGCGGCGGAAAAAATACCCTTTGCCCCAAAGACGCACGCCGTACGCCGCCTGATGCCTGCCGAGCCGCAGGCCGTGGCCGTGCCGCGCGCGTCCGTTTGCATGGACGTGGCAAAGCCTCTGGTGGGCGTGGGCTTCAAGGCTGCCGTGCCCGATGAGGCCGGGCGCCTTTCCGCCGAAATGGCGGCGGAGGTGATGGCAGAGCTTGTCTGCGGTAGCATGACGCCGCTGTACCGCGTTTTATATGATGAACACCTGGCCGGGCCGGATTTTTCCGGCGAGGTGCTGAGCGTGCCGGGCGCGTTCAGCGTGCTGTTCGGCGGCGAGACGGAGGACCCCGCCCGCGTGGAGGCCCTGCTGATGGAGGAGATCGCGCGCCTTGCGCGCGAAGGCGTGGATGAAGAGCTGTTCCGCCTGTGCAAAAACCAGATGTACGGCGAGCTTCTGGCGGGCCTTGAAAATGTGGAGGACGCGGCCACCGGCCTGCTTTCGGCATGGCTGCGCGGGCGCACCCCGGCACAGGAGCTGCAGGCGCTGGCCGCCCTTACCCCGGCGGACGTGAACGCGGCCCTGCGCGCCACCCTGCGGCCGCAGAACAGCACGGTGTTCACCATTTTTCCGCGTGAAAAACAGGAGGCAGACCAATGACAAACCATGTAGAGTTCCCCGGGCTGGGGCTTTCGTTCACGCTGGACCGCGTGGCGTTCACAGTGTTCGGCATGCCCGTGTACTGGTACGGCATTCTGATTGCCGGCGGGCTTCTGCTGGGGCTGCTGTTCGCCTTTTGGAAGGCCAGAAGCTACGGCATCGACGCCGACCGCATGGTGGACGTCATCTTCGGCGCCACGGTGTGCGCCATCATCGGCGGGCGCGCGTACTATGTGGCCACGGCGCCCTTCGAGTACGAGAGCTTTGCCCAGATGGTGGACATCCGCCTGGGTGGCGTGGGTATTTACGGCGCCATCATCGCGGCGTTTTTATCCGGCTGGCTGTTGTGCAAATGGCGCAGGGTGCCGGTGCTGCCCATGTTCGATCTGGCGGCCATGGGCTTTCTGATTGGCCAGTGCATCGGCCGCTGGGGCAATTTTGTAAACCAGGAGGCCTTCGGCACCAACACCACGCTGCCCTGGGGCATGATCAGCGAAAACACCACGGCTTACCTTTCGTCCGTGCAGGCCACGCTGGCCGCGCAGGGCGTCACGGTAGACCCCAGCCTGCCTGTGCACCCCACATTTTTGTATGAATCGCTGTGGTGCCTTGCGGGCTTTATCCTGCTGGCCCTGTATGAGAAGCACCGCCGCTTCCACGGCGAGGTGATGCTGATGTATGTGATGTGGTACGGCCTGGGGCGGTTTTTCATCGAGGGCCTGCGCACAGACAGCCTGATGATAGGCCCCTTCCGCATCAGCCAGGTGGTGGCTGCGGCCAGCACGCTGGCGGCGCTGGCGCTGTGGCTGGTGCTGCGCAGGAAATATGCGGGCGTGCCGCTGATGGTGACGTATACGGCGGTGGAAAAGGGAAAGGACGGGCCCGTGGCGTATTCTGTAAGCTGGCCCGCTGCCCAAAAGGCGCCCAGCGCGGCCCAGCTGAAAGAGCGGCTGGCCGAGGCCCGCGTCCAGATGCAGCAGGCCGGGGCGGACGAAGAAGGGCATGTGCCGCCTGAGGCGAAGCCCGCCGCACAAAGTGAAGCGGCGCCGAAGGCGCAACCCGGGGCGGACGGCCCCGCAGAGGCGGTGCAGGCGGACCAAGGGGACGAACACACATCAAAGCCCTGAACGGCGGAAAAGGAGGGGGCACCATGGCACAGCTTATCAGCGGAAAGGCCCTTGCGGCCGAAGTGAAGCAGCGCGTGGCACAGGGCGTGGCCGCGCTGCGCGCAGCCGGGCACCCGGTGTGCCTGCGCGTATTCCTTGTGGGCGATGACGCCGCCAGCGCCACCTATGTGGCGGGCAAGGAACGGGACTGCGCCGAGTGCGGCATCACCTCACAGGTGGTGCGCCTTCCGGCGGATACGCCGCAGGCACAGCTTGTGGCCGAGGTGCAGGCCGCCAGTGCAGACAGCGCCGTCAGCGGCGTGCTGGTGCAGCTGCCTCTGCCCGCGCACATCAGCGAGGCGGCGGTGATAGCCGCCATTGCCCCGCACAAGGACGTGGACGGCTTTACCCCGGTAAACGCAGGCCGTATGCTGCTGGGCCAGCCGTGCTTTGTGCCCTGCACGCCCGCAGGCTGCCTTGCCATGCTGCGCGCGGCAAATGTGCCCATTGCGGGCCGCCGCGCCGTGGTGCTGGGGCGCAGCAACATCGTGGGCAAGCCCATGGCGCTGCTGCTGATGCGCGAAAACGCCACCGTCACTGTGTGCCACTCGCGCACGGAAAACCTCGCCGGGGTGTGCCGCGGGGCGGACATTCTGGTGGCGGCGGTGGGCCGGGCCGGCTTTGTGACGGCGGACATGGTGAAGCCCGGCGCGGCTGTGATAGACGTGGGCATCAACCGCAATGCCGAAGGCAGGCTGTGCGGCGACGTGGATTTTGCCGCCGTGCAGCCGCTGGCCGGGGCCATCAGCCCCGTGCCGGGCGGCGTGGGCCTGATGACGCGCGCCATGCTGATGGAAAACACCCTGCTGGCCGCGCGACTGGCGGTGGGGCAGACGGCATAACCGGCGCAGGCGGGCCGCTTTTGCCGCTTTCTTTGCAAAACCCGTTGACATTTTTCCGCCGCTTGTGTTATAGTATATAAGCCGCTTGGTTTGGGCGCCTGAAGTGATGCTTCGCGCATCCGCCTGTCTGTCCAGCGAGACTTATGCAAATGAGGGTAAACACATGTACGCAGTTATCGTCACCGGCGGGAAGCAGTACCGCGTGGAAAAGGGCGACGTCATCTATGTGGAAAAGCTGGATGCCGAAGCCGAAAGCACCTACACCTTCGACACTGTGCTTGCAGTGGGCGAAGAGGGCAGCGTGAAGTTTGGCGCCCCCACCGTTGCGGGCGCCTCCGTCACGGGCAAGGTTTTGAAAAACGGCAAGGGCAAGAAGCTGCACATCCTGACGTACCGCGCCAAGAAGGGCTCGGCGCGCAAGATGGGCCACCGCCAGCCGTTCACCAAAGTGGAAATCACCGATATCAAAGGCTAAGGCCGGGGAGGGAAATAGGATATGGCACATAAAAAAGGCGTAGGCTCTACAAGAAACGGCCGCGATTCCGAATCGAAGCGCCTGGGCGTGAAACGCGGCGACGGCCAGTTCGTTCTCGCCGGCAACATTCTGGTGCGCCAGCGCGGCACGCACATCCATCCGGGTGAGAATGTGGGCCGCGGCAGCGACGACACCCTGTTCGCCCTTGTGGACGGCCGCGTCTCTTTCGAGCGCGTGGGCCGCGACCGCAAGCAGGTCAGCATCAAGCAGTAAGAACCGTGTGAAGCCGGGCCGCGCAGCGGCCCGGCTTTTTCCGTATCACAGGGCAAGGGGCGGGCGGTAAAAAATGCGTCTTGTGCGCATGCCGGAATACGGCCTTGCCCGGCAGGCGGGGCCGTGGGCCGAAAAGCTTCGGCAGGGCGGCGCCGTTTTCCGGCATATGGGCGGCGTTTTTGGCCGGGCCCAGTGCCAAAGCCCGCGCCGCATCCCGCTGCATAAGGCACATGCATGCGCTTGCCCTGCGCGGGCCGCACCGGAGGGCTGCGGCTGCATATCGGGGTGCGGCTTGGGTATACAGAGCGTGGGGGGCCTGGTATGCCCCGGCAGATGCCGCGGCAGAGGGCATACCGCTTTTCTGTGTGCCCGAAGGGCGGCCTGATGCCACGGCGGTGCCCTGTGCTTTGCAGCCGCACCAGAAGGGCACGCGGCATGCAAAATAGGCATGGCAGGGGCAACCCGCGCGCCAGCCGCGGGCTGCCGGTGCATGCATCGAAAAGGGCATTATCCCCCATTGTGAAGCAGAGATACCGTAGGTGCGGCTGGCAGCCGCAGTGAAAAAGAGAGGAAACGACATGTTTATTGATACAGCAAGAATATTTCTGAAGGCGGGCAAGGGCGGCGACGGCGCCGTCTCGTTCCACCGGGAAAAGTATGTGGCGGCCGGCGGGCCGGACGGAGGCGACGGCGGGCGCGGCGGCAGCATCGTGTTTGTGGCAGACCCGAACCTCTCCACCCTGATGGATTTTCGCTATAAGCGAAAATATGCGGCGCCGTGCGGCGAGAACGGCCGCGGCGCGCGCTGCAACGGCAAAAATGCGCAGGACCTTGTCATCCGTGTGCCGCGCGGCACGCTGGTGAAGGAGGCCGAAAGCGGCCTTGTCATTGCCGATATCTCCACAGATGAGCCCGTGGTGGTGGCAAGGGGCGGCAAGGGCGGCTGGGGCAACGTGCACTTTGCCACGCCCACGCGGCAGATACCGCGCTTTGCAAAGCCCGGCCTGCCCGGCGAGGAGCTGGAGGTGCAGCTTGAGCTGAAGCTGATTGCGGACGTGGGGCTCATCGGCTTTCCCAATGTGGGAAAATCCACGCTCATCAGCGCCATCAGCGCCGCAAAGCCCAAAATAGCCAATTACCACTTCACCACGCTTTCGCCCGTGCTGGGCGTGGTGCGCGTGGGGCCTGAGGCCAGTTTTGTGGCGGCCGACATCCCCGGCCTTATTGAGGGCGCGGCGGACGGCGTGGGCCTTGGGCACGACTTTCTGCGCCATGTAGAGCGCTGCCGCATGCTGCTGCATGTGGTGGATGTATCCGGCAGCGAAGGACGGGACCCAAAGGAGGATTTCGCCGCCATCAACGCGGAGCTGCAGCGCTTTTCGCCGCAGCTTGCCGCGCGGGAGCAGCTTGTGCTGGGCAACAAGTGCGATATTGCCAGCGAAGAGCAGATAGCGCAGTTCCGCGCCTTTATCGAGGGGCAGGGCCTTGCCTTCCTGCCCATTTCAGCGGCGGCCCACACGGGCCTTGCCGGGCTGCCCGGCCTGGTGTACGAGCACCTGCGCAGCCTGCCTCCGGTGGTGACGTACCAGCCGGAGTATGTGCGCCCGCAGGCGTCCGAAGGCCCGCGCGCCTTTACCGTGCGCAGGGTGGCTGCGCATGAGTTCGAGGTGCAGGCCCCCTGGCTGGAGCGCATCCTGGCCGGCAGCGACATGGACGATTACGAGAGCCTGCAGTATTTCCAGCGCCAGCTTGCCGATTCCGGCGTGCTGGAAAAGCTGCTTGAGCTGGGTGTGGAGGAGGACGACACCATCCGCATTGGCGAATATGAATTCGACTATGTGTTCTGAGCACATTGGAAAGGAGGCTGCGGCCATGGAGGGCAGCGGGCTTTTGCCGCTGGGTGCCCTGCGCCCCGGCGCCCCTAAGACAGACCTGCGGGAGATGTCGCCCCTGGCGCTGGCCTTTGTGGGCGACGGGGTGTATGAGGTGCTGGTGCGCCGCATGCTGGTGGAGCACACGCGCCTTGGCCCCAACCTTCTGCACCGCCATACGGTGCGCTTTGTTTCAGCAAAGGGGCAGTGCGCCGCGCTGGAGGCTGTCCGCCCCATGCTTACCGAGGCCGAGCAGAACATCGTGCGCCGCGGCCAAAACGCCAGCAAGGCCACGGTGGCAAAGCACGCCACCGCGCAGGAATACAGGGCCAGCACCGCCTTTGAGGCCCTGCTGGGCTGGCTGTACCTGAAGGGCGAGGTGCGCCGCATTGAAGAGCTGTTTAGCGCCGTGTGCAAAGCGGCGGAGGGCCGGGAGGGGCCGGCGGCGCAGTAGCGGCGCCCCGCAGGCGTTTTGCGCGCCCCTCTGTGCGGATGCGGCCTGCCCGCGTGGCGTGGGCGGCGGTTCTATCACGGTCGGCAGCGTGTGGCTGAACGGACGGAAGGCCGGGCGGCGCACAGGGTGCGGGCGAAAGCCGCTGTGCGGGCGGCCCTGCGCGGCCGTCTGGGTGGACGTGCAGGGGCATCTCTGCGTGGTGTGGGCGTCGATTTTGTCACAGGCAGCATCGTGTAGCTGAACGGACGGAAGGCCGGGCGGCGCACAGGGTGCGGGTGAAAGCCGCTGTGCGGGCGGCCTTGCGCGGGCCTCTGGGCAGACGTGCCGGGGCATCTCTGCGTGGTGTGGGTGTCGGTTCTATTATGGCCGGCAGCATGTAGACGGATGGGCAGAAAAACAGCGCGTTTTTCCGCCCCATGTACGGGGCCGAAAAACGCGCTGCCCTTCCCGCCCCTGCCTGCAGGGGGGATCAGCCGCTTCTGCCGCTGTTATTTCGTGTGGCAGTTGCTGGCCTTGCCGGAGGCCTTGTTCTCGGCCTTGTTCGACGTCTTGTTCATCGTCTTGCTGTTTGTTTTGCCGGTGGTCTTGTTGTTGGCGTTGCCATACTTGTTGGTCGTCTTGTTTTCCATGGTTTTCACCTCCCGTTGTGCTTAGTTTGTGCAGCCGGAGGCGTGTTATGCAGCCATTTTTTTCCTGAAAGGAGGGCGCCGCCGCGTGCCGGAACAGACATATTTTGAAGCGCGCGAGCGCGCACTGCTGGGCGCGCGCTATGACGAGGTATACCGCCCGCAGGGCGAAGTGCGCCGCGCGCTGACGCGCAACGCCCTGCGGTGCAGCGAGGCGCGCTTTCTGGAGCTGCTGGGCCCTTCGGTGTGCCGCGCGCCCTTCTGTGCAGACAGCTTTTACCTTCTGGACGGGGCTGTGCGCCCGGGCAGAAGCCCGCTGTACCATGCGGGCGCCTATTATGTGCAGGAGGCAAGCGCCGCTGCGCCTGCGCCCCTTCTGGACGTGCAGCCCGGCCAGCGCGTGCTGGACATGTGCGCCGCGCCGGGCGGCAAAAGCGCACAGCTTGCCGGTGCATTGGGCGGGCAGGGGCTTTTGGTGGCCAATGAATACGATGCCGCGAGGGCGAATATTCTAAGGTCGAACCTGGAGCGCATGGGCGCGGCGAACGCCGTGGTGCTGAACGAGGCGCCCGCGCGCATTGCCGCGGCGCTGCCCGGCTGGTTCGACAGGGTGCTGGTGGACGCGCCGTGCTCCGGCGAGGGCATGTTCCGCAAGGAGCCGCAGGCCCTGCGCCAGCACAGCGAGGCGCTGGTGCGCCGCTGCGCCGCGCTGGGCGCGCAGATATTGGACGCCGCGGCCGCTGCCCTGCGGCCGGGCGGGCGCCTTGTGTATTCCACCTGCACCTTTGCCCCCGAAGAGGACGAGGCGCAGATAGGCGCGTTTTTACAGCGCCACGCAGAATTTTGCACCGTGCCCTGCGGCGCCGGGTTCGGCAGCCCGGGCGAGGCCGCGCGCTGCGGCGGGCACCCGTTCCGCGCACAGGACGCCCGCCGCATATATCCGTGCCACGGGGGCGAGGGGCATTTTATGGCCGTGCTGGAAAAATGCGCCGGTGCGGCACAGCCGGGCCGCGGCGCGCCGCGCGCCGCGCGCAGCTTTTCCAGGCAGGCCAGGACGGCCGGTGCAGGCCGGGGCGGCGCGCCCCAGGCCCTTGCCTTCCTGCGGGAGTATTTTCCGCGGCTTGCCGCCGGGCCCGAGGCTCTGCACGCCGTGGGCGGCACCGTGCACCTGCTGGCGCCCGGCGCCTTTCCGCACGGTGCACCGCTGCGCGTGGTGCGCGCAGGCGTGCCCGTGGGCAAAGAGGAGAAGGGCCGGTTCGAGCCCGCGCACGCGCTGTTCATGGCCTATGGCGCGCTGTGTGAAAACAGGGAGGAGCTGGCGCTGGACAGCCCGCTGTGCGCCGCGTGGCTGCGGGGCGAGGCCATTCCGGCGCACACGGCGCACACCGGCTGGGCGGCTGTCACCGCCGGGGGGCTGCCGCTGGGCTTTGGCAAGGTGAGCGGCGGCACTGTGAAAAACCGCTACCCCAAGGGCCTGCGCAACCTGGGCTGAGGCGCCGCGCATGGTTGAATTTGCAAATTGGATGTGCTATAATTATTCAGTTAAAGTGCGCCCAGTGCCCGCATGCGGGGCCGTGCCCCGTGCGCTGCGGCGCTGCTGGAACCGAACACATATGAGGAGGCTTTTATCAATATGTCCGGCCATAGCAAGTGGAACAACATCAAGCGCAAAAAGGAAAAGACGGACGCCCAGAAGGCGAAGATATTTACCAAGGTGGGCCGCGAAATCGCGGTGGCCGTGAAATCCGGCGGGGCAGACCCTGCGGTGAACGGCAAGCTGCGCGACCTTATTGCCAAGGCAAAAAGCCTGAACGTGCCCAACGACAATATCCAGCGCATCATCAAAAAGGCGGAGGGCGCGGAAAAGGACGATTACGAAAGCATCACCTACGAGGGCTACGGCCCCTCCGGCATCGCCATGATGGTGGAGACGCTGACCGACAACCGCAACCGCACTGCGGGCAACCTGCGCCATTACTTCGATAAATTCGGCGGCAACCTTGGCAACAGCGGCTGCGTGTCGTTCCTGTTCACTGAGCAGGGCGTCATTGTGCTGGATGTGGAGGGCAAGGACGAGGAGGCCGTGATGGAGGACGCCTTTGATGCAGGCGCGGACGATTTCGACATGGCGGACGGCGTGGCCGAGGTGACCACCAGCCCCGATGCGTTCAGCGAGGTGCGCCAGGCGCTGGAGGAGAAGGGCTACGAGTTCATCAGCGCGGATGTGGCCATGGTGCCCAGCACGCGCACAGCCCTGACAGACCCCGACGACATCAAGAAGATGGGCCTTCTTCTGGACCATCTGGAAGAGGACGACGATGTGCAGAACATCTGGCACAACCTGGAAAACGAAGAGGACCTGGACCGCTGAGCCCACACCGCACGGCGGAAAGCTTTCAGAAAAGGAGAGGTGATCGCCTGTGGCACAGCAGATCATCTGCGACCACTGCATGTCCAATGTGGACCTTGGCGCGCAGAGCTGCCCGTACTGCGGCAAGCGCTTTGTGAACACGAACCCGGCCGGCGCGCTGCCGGCGCACTCGCTGCTTGCGGGGCGCTACACCATCGGCAGGTGCCTGGGCCTGGACGGCGAGGGCATTACTTACAGCGCCATTGACGGCAAAGAGATGCGCCGCGTCACCATCAAGGAGTATGTGCCCGTCTCTATCTGCGCGGCGCGCGCGGCAGACGGCCGCGTGCTGCCGCGCGCCGGGCGCGAGGTGCTGTTCAAAACCACCCGCATGGATTTTGCAGACCTTTACCGCAGCCTTGTGCGCCTGGGCCGCACCGAGGGCCTTGTGACGGTGCTGGACGTGGTGGAGACGAACGACACGGCCTATGCCGTGCGCGAGCCGGACGAGGGCGCGCCGCTTTCGCGCTATCTTGCCGGCCGGGAAGAGCCCCTGACGCAGGAGGAGGCGCTGGTGCTGCTGCGCCCCGTGGTGTACGGGGTGGACGCCATGCACCGCATGGGCCTTCTGCACCGCGGCATCAGCCCGGACACCATCTGGATTACACCGCAGGGCGCAAAGCTGTCCGGCTTTGCCACACAGGGCCTGCGCACGGCAGGCGGCGAGATAAAATGCCAGCTTGCGGACGGCTATGCCGCTCCCGAGCAGTATTCTGTGGCGGAGTTTGACGGAAAATATACCGACGTATACAGCCTTGCCGCGGTGTTCTACCGCGTGATGACGGGCATAGAGCCGCTGGGCGCCAACCTGCGCCGCATGGACGACAACATGCCCAGCGCCCGCACGGCCAACCGCGAGCTGCCCGGTTTTGTTTCGGCGGCGCTGGCCCGCGCCATGCGCCTGGTGCCTGCCGAGCGCATCCAAAGCGCCAGCGAGCTGCTGGCCGCCCTGACGGCCCCCAGCCGCGAGGTGACGGGCTCGAAGTGGGACCAGCTGCGCGAAAAGCTTGGCATGACGGACCGTCAGCTGAAGATACTGGGCATTGCGGCTGCTGCGGCGCTGCTTGTCATCATCATCTCCGTCATTGCAATTTTGAACCTGAACCGGCCCAAAAAGCCGCAGTCCTCCTCCAGCTCTTCTGTGTCCTCCGCTCCGGCAAGCGTGTCTTCCAGCGCCGAGGTGAAGGATTATACGCTGCCCAGCTTCACGGGCAAGCAGGTGCAGGATGTCACCGGTAACACGGAATATCTGAAATACTGCATGTTCAGCACGGAATATGAGTTCAGCGACAAATATGACGAGGGCGAAATCATCAGCCAGACGCCCAGCGCAGGCACGAAGATAGGCGCCAACACCGTGGTGAAGCTTGTGGTGAGCAAGGGCGCCGAGACGGCCACCATCCCTGAGGATATTGGCGGTATGTCGCTGGGCGACATCAAGGCAAAGCTGTACAGCCTTGGCATTGCCGAAAACAAGGTGCAGGTGGTGACGCAGGAGAACGATGGCACCTATGCCGAGAACCAGTTCATCAAAATGGACCCTGTGCCCGGCACGGCGGTGAAGATAGGCGACAACGGCGACACCGTCACCATCTATGTGGCGGGCAAGCCGCCCGCGCAGGTGAAGATGCCTGCTGTGGTGGGCAAGGCGCGCGCCGAGGTAGAGAGCACGCTGACCTCTGCGGGCATCAAATATCACATCACAGAGGTGGCCAATACCACCAGCTATGCTTCCGGCACTGTGATAGAGAGCAGCGTGGCCGAGGGCACTACCATCCGTGCCGGTGTGGACACGGTGGAGCTGAAGGTCGTGGTGGGCGACCCGCCCGGCCCCACAGATGACGGCGGCGCAGGCGCCGGAGGCCAGAATTCGGGCAGCTGACGCGCGCTGCGGGCAGATATTCCACAAAAGCCCTCCGGCAAGGCCGGTGTGCCAGAAAAAACAACAGCCCTGCCTCAGAGCTTTGATGAGGAAGATTTTCAGAGCTGCCCCGCAAGCCTTCACGGCTTGCGGGGCAGCTCTTCTTATTGGCCCTTTCAGGCCGGCCCTGAGAGAAAAGGTGCTGCTGCCGCTTCTTACAACATGCGTTTTGCCCCGGCAGGGCGGTGAAGCATGCCGCATCCCGGCAGGCTGCACCCACAGCTTCCCGGCAAGGCTTTTCCCGCTTGCGGGAAAGCCTTGCGGGCCCCGCCTTGGGCATGCAAACGCCTGTGACGAGGCGATAAGCGCGAAACCGCCCATGCTCCGGCGCCTTTTTGGCTTCACACGGGCTGAAAGGCACGGCCCCTGCTTGCAAAAGCCGCCCGGGTATTGTATAATATGACCTTGCGGCGTGCTGTATACACAGCGCGGCAGGCAAAAAAGACAGGGGGCGTTCCACGGTGAAAAGGCTGGTGCTGCTGCTTTGCATGCTGGCCCTGTGCACGGCTGCGGCGGGCTGCGCGCAGGAAACGGCCCTGCGGCTTCCGTTTGACGCTGCACAGGTGACGGGTGTTGAGATGTACCGCTTCACCGTGCCGGCAGACGCGGAGAAAAAGGTGCTGACGCGGCAAGCCGATATCAATGCTGTGTATGAGCTGCTTGACGGCCTTGCGGTTTCAGACAGGAAAACGCAGGCGGAGGCCGGTGAAGCTGTGACGGGCTTTCGCTTTTATCTGACGGACGGCGCCGAATACGAGCTTGTTTATTGCGCGCAGGGGGTAAAGAGGGGCAGGCTGGTTATCCCCGGCGCGCAGGCGGAGTATTTCACGTCCGCGGATGTGGGGGCCGCCTGGCAGCATGGCGGCGAGGCAGCCCCGGCGAAAGAGAGCGAGCTGCCCGCCATAAGCTGAAAAGCCGGCGCGGGGCGGATGCGCGCCGCCCGCTGCAAAGGGCTGCGCGCATCTATAAGCCTGCCCCGGCAGGTATCAAAGGCGGCCGCCTGCACGGGCTGCGTAAAATGAACGCTACCCGCCCGGCGGACAGGTGGGGCCAGACCCTTGCAGGGCCTGGCTCTTGCGGCAGCCTGGTACAAGCGTGTGCCAGCAGCCCGGCGTCAAAATTCAAAAGCCCCCGCCAAGAGAGGCCTCGTAAGGAAGCTGTCTCCCGTGGGCTTTGTAGTCAGCCGGAATGATTGGATTTTGCAGGAAAATCAATCATATTGGAGGATTACAAAATGGAGCAGTATTACATTGAAGGAAAAACAGATATCAGCTATACTTTGAAAGGCGGCTATTACTTGCCGGAGCTCACTCTGCCCGCCGAAAAATAAACCTATGGGCGTATGGGGCAGCGGCATTTGCAATATATCCGACAGCTATCTGAAATGGATGCTTGTTAAACGTGTGAAAGACCTTACTGTCAAGGAGAACACAAAATGAGTGTAATGAAAGAAAAAATGCACACAGGAGAATTATACCTTCCCGGAGACGATGAGATTATGAAATGGCAGACAGAATGTCTTGACCGCCTTTATGACTTCAATCAAACCCGCCCCACCGAATTTGAAAAGCGGCAGGCTATGATGAAAGAAATGTTTGCAGAAATCGGTGAAAACTGTTATATTGAACCGCCTTTTTACTCCAATTTCGGCGGCGGTCATGTTCATTTCGGGAAAAATATTTATGCAAACTTCAATTTGACATGCGTAGATGACACGCATATATATGTGGGCGATTATACGATGTTCGGCCCGAATGTTACCGTCGCTACCGCAGGGCACCCGATTTTACCGGAACTGCGGGAGAAAGCATATCAGTATAATGCACCTGTCCATATTGGGAAAAACTGCTGGATAGGTGCAGGCGCAATCATACTCCCCGGTATTACAATCGGTGATAACGTAGTCGTGGGCGCAGGAAGCGTAGTAACGAAAGATTTGCCGTCCTATGTTGTTGCTGCCGGCAATCCGTGCAAGATATTGCGAGAGGTCAATGAGCATGATAAGGAGTATTATTTTAAGAACAGAAAAATTGATTGGAATAATCTATGATAAATGGTTTTTCAACCTTTTCCTTAAAGCAAAAACGGCATAGCCACAAGGCTATGCCGCATTCACACAACAATATTTCATTGAGATATAAAAGCCCCTGGGGCACCCTCCGTAAGGAAGGTGCCCCAGGGGGGCTTTTTATATGAAACTGCTTAGTCGCTTACGTACGGCATCAGGGCCACGTGGCGCGCACGCTTGATGGCCACCGTCAGCTCGCGCTGATGGAAGGCGCAGGTGCCGGTGACGCGGCGGGGAATAATCTTCGCGCGCTCGGACACATACTTGCGCAGACGGGCGACATCTTTATAGTCGATGTGCTCGATGCGGTCCACGCAGAAGCTGCACACCTTTTTGCGGCCGCGGCGCTGCGGGCGGCCGCCGGCGCGGCCTTCCGGTCTGTCAAAAGCCATGGTTCGTTCCTCCTTATCGGGATGATCAGAAAGGTAAGTCTTCGTTTTCGTCGATCACGGCGAAATCGTCTGCCGAGCCGGCCGCAAAATTCACGGGCTGCTCGGGCACGGCGCGGGGCGCAGGCGCTGCGGCAGGGGCGGCGTAGCCGCCGGAATATCCGCCGCTGGAAGCCTTGCTCTCGGCAAAGTGGATGTTGTCGGCCACCACTTCATAGGCCGTGCGTTTGTTGCCGTTTTTATCTTCATAATTGCGCGTCTGAAGGCTGCCGTTTACAGCAATCATGTTGCCCTTATGAAAATATTTGCACACGAATTCCGCGCTCTGGCGCCAGGCGACGATGTCGATGAAATCTGCCTTGCGCTCTTCACCGGCGCGCACGAAGTTGCGGTCTACCGCGATGCGGAACGTGCAGGTGGCAATTCCGTTCGGGGTATGGCGCAATTCCGGGTCCGCCACAAGGCGGCCCATCAAAGCAATCACGTTCAGCATTATTTTGCCTCCGTTTCAGCTTCTTCGGGTTTGGCGACAATCATCGTGCGCAGCACGCCGTCGGTGATTTTATACACGCGGTCCAGCTCTGCGGGGAAATCCGGGCCGGATGTGAAGCTGATCACCGTGTACACGCCTTCCGTCTCATCGTTGATGGGGTAGGCCAGCTTGCGCGTGCCCCACTCGTCAACAGAATCGATGGTGCCGTTCGCCTCAATCATGGACTTGAACTTGCCCACCAGCGCGGCGGACGCCTCCTCATCCAGGCCGGCCTTCGTCACCAGCATGGTCTCGTATTTTGCCATTTCTGTGCACCTCCTTTTGGACTTATGGCCTCCCCGTCCAGATGCAGGGAAGCAAGGATAGCCTGCCGTTTCTGACAAGCAATTCATTATACAATGAAACAACGCACCCTGTCAAGCAAAGCTTTGGCAGGATGCGCTGTTTTATGCGTGCTTTTTCATTTTTTCTGAAACGGGCCCGCCTCACAGCGAGGCGGCAAGCTGCTTCAGATAGCTTCGGAAGTCTTCGCCTATTTCGGCATGGCGCAGGGCCGTCTCTACCTGGGCCTGCATCACGCCCAGCTTCGAGCCCATGTCGTAGCGCTTGCCGGTGAAATCCACGCCCGTCATGCCGCCCGTGCGGGCAATGACGGCCATGGCGTCCGTAAGCTGTATCTCGCCGCCCGCGCCGGGGGCCGTGTTTTCCAAAAGGGGGTAGATGCCGGGCGTCAGCAGGCAGCGGCCCAGAATGGAATACAGGCTGAACTCCTGCCCGGGGGCGGGCTTTTCTATCATGTCCGTGATGTCGTAGAGGTTGTCTTTGATGCGGGTGCATTTCATGGAGGAATATTTGCGGATGGCCTCGCGGCTCACCTCCTTGATGCCCACGCAGGGCCTGCCCGTCTCGCCGTAGGCGCGGATGAGCTGTGCGGCCACGGGGTCTTCGCCCATGATGACGTCGTCGCCGTACAATACCACGAACGGCTCGTCCGCCGTGAAGGGCTTCGCCTTCAGGATGGCGTGGCCGAGGCCCTTTGTCTCTTTCTGGCGCAGAAAAAAGATGTCCGCCAGGTTGGCAATGCCAAGGCACTGCTCCAGCATCTGGGCCTTGGCGGGGTTTGCCTCCAGGTTGCGCTCCAGCTCAAAGGCGTGGTCAAAGTGGTCTTCCATAATGCCCTTGCCGCGCCCGGTGATGATGAGGATTTCTTCAATGCCTGCGGCCACGGCCTCTTCCACGATATATTGAATGGCGGGCTTGTCCACAATGGGCAGCATTTCTTTGGGCATGGCCTTCGTGGCGGGCAGCACGCGCGTGCCCAGGCCCGCGGCGGGGATGACGGCTTTGCGTATTTTATGCATGTTTTGTTACCTTCCTTTTTCGTTCTGAGGCCGCCCCGCGCACGGCGGGGGGGCAAAAGCCGCCGCGCGGCGGCGGAAAACAAGGTTACAGAATGGCGCCGTTCTGCGCGCCGTAGCCGTAGCCGGTGAGGCCGGTGAGCCCATAGTAAGAGGCAAGCTCCATCAGGCGCTCGGGGCCCATCCAAAGGCCGAAGGCATAGCACAGGGCCAGGTAGGCCACCAGCGCCAGCACGATGGAAAGCACGCTGGTGCCGCCCGCGCGCATCAGCCGCGCGGCATACTCGCGCGGGGCAAGGCCCTCGCTTTGCACGGCGTGTATTTTTTTCACCGCGTGGCGGCGGTAGAGATACACGGCGAACATGGCGAAAAACACCTGTAAAAGCAGGCCCGCCAGGCTGCCCGCCTGTGCAAGCACCACAAGCGCCTGGGCGGGCAGCGCGCTGCCCAGCGGCAGCCCCAAAAGCTGAAACAGGGAAAGAAAGCTGGGGAGGCTGCACACAAGGCTGCCCGCCAGGGCAAGCGCCGCCCAGCCGTACATTTTGCGGTATAAAAAGTAAAGCGGCGCGAAGAAAAACGCCGAAAAGCAGAAGCCGAATTTGCGGCCCGCCGCATCCATGCGGCTGAACTGGTAAAGATAATACGGCGTGCTGGGGCCGATGTAGGCCTGCCATTCTGAGGCAGAGATGCCGTCGAAGCCGGCAGCCGGCTGCGCAGCCGCCCCGCCCCAGCCGGGGCGCGCACCGGCCCCCGGCTGCCCAAAGCCCGGCGCAGGCCCGCCCGCCTGCGCATAGGGGCTGGCACCGGCGGGGCCCCAGAGCCGCCGGGCCCCGCTGGCCGGCGCGGGCCGAAGGGCGTGCCGCAGCTTTCGCAAAACAGCGCCCCGGGGCGGTTTTGCGCACCGCAGGCAGGGCAGGTGCGCGGCGCGCCGCCTGTGGGCTGCGCACTCTGCGGCCCGCCGGCCGCAGAAGCCTCCTGCTGCGGCCTTTCCGGCGGCTGCCAGGCATAGCCCTCGGCATGCTGCGCCTCGTGCACGCAGCCGCCCGCCGCCTCATAGCAGGCGCGGTGGTACGGCGTGCCGCACTCGGGGCACACCACAATGTCGTCGCCCGCGGCAAAGGGCTTGCGGCACACGCTGCACTCGCAGCCCAGGTATTCGTTCATCAAAGCAATGCCTCCTTTGGCATGGGGCCCGCGCCGGGGCGCTGCGCACATTGGGCGCGGGCAAACGGACAAACTTACTTTACCTTACACTATACCGCAAAACGCGCCAAAAAGCAAAAGGTATTTGTGTGAAAGGCGGGGCCCGCGTACAGCGCATGTTCCCGCCCGCGCAGGGCCCCGGCATCTTTACAAGCGGGGCATGGGTTTGGTATAATAGGCCAGAATGATAAAGCTGCGATGCGGCGGGGCGCCCCGCCCAAAAGCGTGAAGGAACGAGGAAACGTATGGTATTACTGGATGAAGTGAAGCGCAGCCTTTCCGAGCTGCAGCCCGAAGTGGCGGACCTGGCCGATGCCCTGGCCATCGAGCGCAGCAGGCTGCGCCTGGAGGAGCTGGAGAATAAAAGCGCAGACCCCGCCTTTTACGACGATGCGGCCAATTCCGGCAAGGTGTTTGCCGAGATGGGCGAAATAAAGGAAAAGCTGGAGAGCTACCGCCAGCTGCAGGAGCTTTGCAGCGATGCAGAGACGCTTTTGGAGATGTGCGCCGAGGACGAGACGGACGAGGCCATGGCCGAGGAGGCCCGGCAGACGGTGGACGCCCTGGCTGAAAAGGTGGAGCAGATGCGCCTTGTGACGCTTTTGACGGGCGAGTACGACGCAAACAACGCCATCCTCACCTTCCACGCGGGCGCGGGCGGCACCGAGGCGCAGGACTGGGCCGAGATGCTGTTCCGCATGTATACGCGCTTCGGCGCGCGCCACGGCTGGAGCGTGAAAACGCTGGATTACCTGGACGGCGACGAGGCGGGCCTGAAAAGCGCGTCCATCCTCATTGAAGGGCACAACGCCTACGGCTTTTTGAAAAGCGAGAACGGCGTGCACCGGCTGGTGCGCGTTTCGCCGTTCGACGCGTCGGGCCGCCGCCACACCAGCTTTGCCTCGCTGGAGGTAATGCCGGAGATGGACGACAAAATAACGGTGGAAATCCGCCCTGAGGACATCAAGATGGAGGTGTTCCGCTCGTCCGGTGCGGGCGGCCAGCACATCAACAAGACGTCCTCTGCCGTGCGCCTTATCCACATCCCCACGGGCATTGTGGTGAGCTGCCAGAACGAGCGCAGCCAGTTTCAGAACCGCGACATGTGCATGAAGATGCTGGCCGCAAAGCTGTACCAGATAAAAGAGCGCGAGCATCTGGACAAAATAAGCGATATCAAAGGCGTGCAGAAAGAGATAGCCTGGGGCAGCCAGATACGCAGCTATGTGTTCATGCCCTATACCCTTGTGAAGGACCACCGCACAGGCTTTGAAAACGGCAATGTGGAGGCTGTGATGGACGGCGACCTGGACGGCTTTATCAACGCCTATCTGAAGGCGGCCAGCAAGGGCGAGCTTGCAAAATGAGCCATGCCGCAAAAGGCAGAAACACGGGTGCATCCCCGTGTTTTTTAATTCCCGGGCTGCGCGCGGCCCGGCTGCGGAGAAAGGGGGAGGCAGGATGCGCACACTGCGGAGACTGACCGGGCTGCGCCTGCCGGAAAAGACGGTTTTCTGGCTGGTGCTGGCGGTGCTTGTGCTGATGCTGGTGCCGATGCTGCTGGTGGCGCAGTATAATGTGCCCTGTGCGGACGATTACCATTTCGGCGCGCCCACCCACGCGGCGTGGCAGGCCACGCACTCGCTTGCCTCTGTTGTGCAGGCCGCCTGCGGGAAGGTGGCCGAGCGGTACGTCAACTGGCAGGGCACTTACAGCGCCATGTTCCTGATGGCGCTGCAGCCGGCTGTGTTCGGCAACGGCTTTTATGCGCTGGTGCCGTTCCTCACGCTGGGCGCGCTGGCGGCGGGCACGTGCTTTTTCTGCCTTTCGCTGTTTACAAGGCTGCTTGGCGCAGGCCGGTGGCAGGCGCTGGTGCTTGCGCTGGTGTGGCTTGGCATAGACACACAGCTTCTGCCCAGCGCAGTGCAGGGCTTTTACTGGTATAACGGCGCTGTTTTTTACACCTTTTTCTTCGGCGTGCAGCTGTTTTATTTCGGCGTGCTGGCAAGGTACCTTGCCGCGGGGCAGGCAGCCGGGCGCCGCGGCGCCGCCTTTGTGGCGGGCCTGTGTGTGATGGGCCTTTTTCTGGGCGGCGGCAACCTTGTCACCGCCTTCGGCACGCTGCTGGTTCTGGCGTGCGTGCTGTGCCTGCTGGCCGTGATGAAAAACAGGCGCTGGCGTGCGCTTTTGCTTCCCTTTGCCTTTCTGCTGGCGGGCTTTCTGGTAAGTGTGTGCGCGCCGGGCAACAGCGTGCGCCAGCAAAGCGAGGGCGGCGAGCCCCTGCCTGCGGCGCTGGCCGTGCTGCGGGCCGTTCAGGAGGCTGTTTTGCAGCTTGACAAAAACCTGACGCTGCCCATTTTACTGGCGCTGGTGTTTCTGCTGCCCGTGCTGTGGAACGCCGCGGCCGCCGCGCGCCTGACGTTCCGCTGGCCGCTTTTGTTTTTCGTGCTCACCTTCGGCCTGTATGCGGCGCAGTTCTGCCCCACATGGTATGCGCTCAAGCAGGCCGGGCCGGACAGGCTGCTGGACATCATCTTCTATTCCGCCTTCTTTTGGATGGCCGCCAACCTGTTCTATTTCCTCGGCTGGCTGCAAAGGCGGCTGTGGGCGGACAGCGGCGCTGTGCCGCAGGGGCGCTGCACCCTTGGCTTTGCGGCCGTGACGGCGGCCCTGCTGGCGGTGAGCTGCTTTGCCATGCGGGACGCGCTGAACTTTACCAGCATCCAGGCATGGAACGCGCTGCGTACCGGGCAGGCGCGGCAGTACCACGCGGAATTTGAGGCCCGCGTGGAAATACTGGAGGACGCCGCCCAGCCGGACGCCGTTTTGCAGCCCTATTCCGTGCGGCCGCGCGTGCTTTTCTTTGACGATGCCACGCCTGATGCGGATAACTGGCGCAACGAGGCCCTGCGGGACTATTACGGCAAAAATTCCGTCATTGTGCTGCCGCCGTAAGGCGGCGGTTATAAAAGCGGCGCCCTGCTTGGGCGCGCTGGCACAGGAAGCCACCGCCCCTGAAAGGCAATTCTTGCGCACGGCCTTTTCAGCTTTTTCTGACAGCGGCAAAGGGCGCCTGCGGAGAGCTTTCCTGCCCTGCATCAAAAGCTGCCGCTTGCGGGGTGCTGCGCAGCTTTGGCCCGGCGGTTCTGAAGAAATAGCGTGCAAAAAAGCCCGGCAATCCTGACGGATTGCCGGGCTTTTGCGTGCATCAGGCGCCAAAGCCGCCCGCCCAAACCGATGGGCTCCTGCGCCAACACGCCTTTCCGGCCGGCCTTTGCCGACAGGGCGCTGCTTTTACATGCAGAGGCCAATGAGGTCAATCGAACTTCACGGTTTCGATATGGGCTATTTTATGGTTGTAGATGTGGCGGTAGAACACAAGCGCCAGCACAAAGCCCACCACCTCGGCAATGGGAAGGCTGTACCACACGGCCTCAAGGCCCACAAACCTTGCCAGCGCCCACGCCAGCGGAAGCAGAATGACCATTTGGCGCAGCGCGCTCATCACAAGGCTGATGAGCCCCTCGCCCAGCGCCTGGAACACGCTGGACATCACGATGCCCACCGCCGCGGGCAGGAAGGAGAGCGCGATGATGCGGAACGCCGGGCGGCCCATGGCGTACATGTTTTCAGACGCATTGAACAGGCCCAGCAGAAAATCTGTGCCGAACTCGAAAATGAGCAGGCCCACAGCCATGATGCAAAGCGCCATCACACAGGCGAGGCGCACGGTGTCGGTGATGCGCTTTTTCTGGCGCGCGCCGTAGTTGAAGCCCACGATGGGCACCAGCGCGTTGGTGACGCCGAACACGGGCATGAACACAAAGCTTTGCAGCTTGAAATATACGCCGAACACGTTCACGGCGGTTTCGGTGAAGGCAATGAGTATCTTGTTCATGCCGAACATCATCGCGCTGCTGAGGCTTTGCATGATGATGGAGGGGAAGCCCACCTGATAAATGCTGCGAATGGTGCGCCACTCGGGGCGAAAGCCCGCGGGACGCAGGCGCACCTCGTGGTTTTTGATGTGGTTGATGACGATACCCGTCACCATGCCGCACCACTGGCCGATGACGGTGGCAAGCGCCGCGCCCGCCACGCCCATGGCCGGAAAGCCCAGAAGGCCGAAAATCATGATGGGGTCGAGGATGATATTCACGACGGCGCCCGTCATCTGGCTGATCATCTGATACACCGTTTTGCCGGTGGACTGCAGGATGCGCTCGAAGGTGATTTGCATAAAGCTGCCCAGGCCCAGCACCGTCACAATGCGCATATACACCGTGCCGCCTGCGGCTATCTCCGGCACCTTTGTGAACATATCCAGAAACCAGGCGCTGCCCACCGCGCCGAAGGCGGCAAAGACAAGCCATGTAGCCAGCGTGATAAGCACGCCGTTTGCCGCCACCTTTTCAGCGGCGGCATAGTTCTTTTCGCCAAGCCTGCGCGATAAAATAGCGTTGATGCCCGTGGCGGTGCCCACGGCCACGGCAATCATCAGGTTCTGCACCGGGAACACAAGGTTCACGCTGGCCAGCGCATTTTCACTGAGCATGGCGACGAAGATGCTGTCCACCACATTGTACAGGGCCTGCACCAGCATGCTGAGCATGATGGGAAAGGCCATGCCCGGCAAAAGCGTGCGGATGGGCTTTGTGCCCATGACGTTTTCTTTTCTCTGCTCCATATTCTCTCCTTTCCAGGCACCGGCGCGCGGGCCATTGCCGGCAAGGCGCGCCGGCCGCCCTGCGGCCCCGCACCCTGGCAGGGCCTTGCGGCCTTCTGCCTGCGGCGGGCCGCGCAGGTAAAGGCTCCCGGCCTGCGCGCACTCCCTGTGCGCCGGTGCAAAAACATTTCGATATTTTTTGACAACGGCATTTATTGTAACATAAAGGCGAGGCAAAGAAAAGGGCCTGTTTTCCGCGCGCGGCAGCGGCGCCCTCCAGCGCCCGGCGGAAAAGCGCAGAAAACCCCCGCGGCAGCGCGCCAAAACGGCGCCCTTGCACGCGGGGGCTTTTCTCACTATAAATGCCGGGCACGCGGGCGGGGCGGCCTGTCAGCGGCGCTTTGCAAAGCTGCGCACCCTGTGCACGGCCAGCACCAGGGCACCCGCCAGCAGCGCGGCGCCCAGCACGGCCAGCCCGGCGCTGTGCGTGGCAAGGCCGCACCACAGCACAAGCCCCCCGGTGCCGAACCAGAGCAGCCCCACCGCGCATGCGGCAAGCACGCGCACCGGCATGGGCACGCGCCGGGAGCCGACGGCCCCGGCGGCGCCCTCCATAATGATTTCAAGAAGGAATTCCATCAGGCCGTCCATCAAAGAGGCTCCTTTCAAAAAGGCCGGCTCTGCCCGCGCGGCGCTATTTGCCCTGCAGGCGGATATCCTCGCCGCAGAAGGCCAGCATCTCGCAGCTTCCCAGCAGGCGAGAGACAAGCTTTTCGGTGTAGCGGCGCTGCAGGTCTTCGTCGCGCACGATGTTGGTGGTGTAGATGGTGGGCAGGCGGCGGCACACGCGCGTATTCACAAGGCTGTACAGGCAGCTTGCCGTATAGGGCGACAGGCATTCGGTGCCCAGGTCGTCCAGCACAAGAAGCTGGGCCGCCTCCAGCGCGGCCAGCGTGTCCCCGCCGGAATAGCGCTCTTTTTCCATGGCGTCAAAGGCGCTTTGCGCGCTGACGTACACCACGCCGTAGCCCTTTTGCAGCACCTCGCGCGCAATGGCAAGGGCCAGATGCGTTTTGCCCAGGCCCGCGCCGCCGTATAAGTAAAGGCTCGGGTTTGAAAGCGAGAAATCGTGCGCGTACTGCCTGCAGTAGTTCAGCACGTTTTCCATCTGCTCGCGCATGGGGATGCCCAGCGAGGGCTCGATTTGAACGGGATATTTCTCAAGCCGGAAGGCCTCGAAGGTGGAGAGCTCCAGCGGGAAGGCGGCGTTCAGCTCTGCCGCGCGCATCTCGCGCACAAGCTGCTGCACGCAGGTGCACAGCACGTCGCCGCGGCGGCCCGTATCGCTGCAAAGCGGGCAGGTGAATTTCGGCTTTGCGCAAAGGCCCGCGGCGCGCAGCAGCTCGTCGCGCTGCGCCTCCAGCGCGGCACACCGGGCCAGGGCGGCCTGCCTTTCCTTCTGCGCGCCCGCAACGCCCGCGCGCGCGGCGGCAAGCCCGGCCTCCATCTGCTTTTGCTCCAGCCCCGCAAGCTGGGGAAGGGCGCTGCGCGCCGCGCGCATTACCTCCTCCGCAAGGGTGAGGGCCTTCTGGCGGCGCCCGGCCACCACGGCCAGCGCCCTGCGGGTGAGCTCTTCATTCGTCATGCCCCGCGCCTCCGTTCTTTTCAAATTTGGGCACGTGCCGCAGCCCCTTGCTCAAAACGGGCCTGGGTGCGGGCTGCGCGGGCTGGAAGTTGCGCATGGCGCCCGCGCTTTCGGCCATCACGTCGCGCACGGTGCGGTGCCCCTTTGTGAACCACGCGCGCAGAATGCCGTTCACATAGCGCACTGTTCTGTGCCCGCCCGCCTCGGCCAGCGCCTCGGCTATCATCTCGCGGCCATAGCCGAATTCTTCAAACCAGGCGGCAATCATGTTTTTTTCCAGCTTTGTGAATTTGGCGTTTTCCAGGCCGAACACCTCGGCCGCGGCGGCCTCGTTTTTCTCGCGCTGCGCCAGCAGGGCAAGGTGGCGCTCGGCGGCGTCCGCGGTGTCGATGCCCTCGGCCTGCCAGCCCAGCAGCGCGCGCTCGATATACCTTGCGCTGCGCTTGCCCAGCGCGGTGAAATGGGCCACGCCCAGCAGAATAAGGTCGATGGGCAGGCCGTCCGCCAGATACAGCGAGGCCAGGATATTGGCATCCCCCTGAGGGATGACGCCGCCCCAAAGGCGCTGGCACTCCTGCACAAGCTGGCTGACGGCCGGGTCGCCCTCGGCGGCGCGCGCGATTTCCGGCGCGGTAAGGCGCGTGCGCACCGGCGCGGCGGCAATGTCTGCCGCCGGTGCGGCGGGGGCGTCAGCCGCCTCCAGCAGGCCGGCGCCCTTCCAGTACACAAGGGCCTCGCGGGCCCTTTCGGGGCCTTTCAGGCGCAGCGCGCGCGCAACGGCGGCCTCGTCCGTCTGCCCGGTGGCCACCACATACAGCGCCACGCGCAGCCAGTCGTCCTCAAGCTGCGGCAGCTTTGTGAAAATGAGCTGGGGCACGCTCACGGCGTCCCCGTTCTGCTTTGCAAGGCGGTAGGCCATGCGGCGCGCCTCCCTTCCGCTTTTTCCGGGCGCGGCTGCGCCGCCGCGCCCGGAAACGCAAAATTTCGTATTCCTCAGTATAGCATAGTTTTGCCTTATTTGCTATACTCAAACACAGAACGGGCCGGAGGCCCGGCACAGGATATGCTTTGCGGCCCCGGCGCGCCGGGGCAAAAAAAGGGGGATGCACATGGAGCAGCAGACGCTTTTCGGCGGCGGGGTGGCGCGGCCGCTGGCCAGCCGCATGCGCCCGCGCACGCTGGAGGAGTTTTTCGGGCAGGAAAAGCTTTTGGGCGAGGGGAAAATTCTGCGCCAGCTCATTGATTCCGACAACGTGCCCAGCATGATATTCTGGGGCCCGCCGGGCGTGGGCAAAACCACGCTGGCGCGCATCATTGCGCGCCGCACAAAGGCGGAGTTTGTGGATTTTTCGGCTGTGACCAGCGGCGTGAAGGAGATAAAGGCCGTGATGGAGCGCGCGGAGGACGTGCGCCGCTTCGGGCAGAAGATCATTCTGTTTGTGGATGAGATACACCGCTTCAACAAGGCACAGCAGGACGCCTTTCTGCCCTATGTGGAGCGCGGCAGCATCGTGCTTATCGGCGCCACCACCGAAAACCCCTCGTTCGAGATAAACTCGGCCCTGCTCTCGCGCTGCAAGGTGTTCGTGCTGGAGGCGCTTACCCCCGCGCAGGTGACGGCTGTGCTGCGCCGCGCGCTGGCGGACGAGCACGGCTTCGGCGGGCAGGGCGTGCAGATAGACGGCGAGTGCCTTTCCATGATAGCCGCTTTTGCAAACGGCGACGCGCGCACCGCGCTGGGCACGCTGGAGATGGCCGTGCTGAACGGCAGGCGCGAAAACGGGCGCGTCTATGTGGAAAAGCAGCTTTTGGAGCAGTGCGTCTCGAAAAAGTCGCTTTTGTACGACAAGGCGGGCGAGGAGCATTACAACCTGATTTCGGCGCTGCACAAATCCATGCGCAACTCAGACCCGGACGCCGCCGTGTACTGGCTGGCGCGCATGCTGGAGGCCGGGGAGGACCCGCTGTATGTGGCCCGCCGGCTCATCCGCTTTGCCAGCGAGGACATCGGCCTTGCCGATTCGCGCGCGCTGGAAATTGCCGTGGCGGCCTATCAGGCGTGCCATTTTCTGGGCATGCCGGAGTGCAACCTGCACCTGACGCACGCGGTCATTTACCTTTCGCTGGCGCCGCGCTCGAACGCGGTGTACAGGGCCTATGAGGCAGCGAAGCAGGACGCCCTGCACATGCTGGACGAGCCCGTGCCGCTGGTGATACGCAACGCGCCCACGCGGCTGATGGGCGAGCTTGGCTACGGCGAGGGCTATGTGTACGCGCACGACACGGCGGATAAAATAGCCGCCATGGATTGCCTGCCCGAAAGCCTGCGCGGCCGCCGCTATTATGTGCCCGGCGAGGCGGGCAGCGAGGCGCGCGCGAAGCAGAGGCTGGAGGCCGTGCTGCGCTGGCGCGCGGCCCACGCACAGGGCGCGGGGCCAAGCGGGCCGGAAGACGGCAAAGCGCCCGGCGCGCAGCCGCAGGGCGCGGGGCAAAGCGGGCCGGAAGACGGCAAAGCGCCCGGCGCGCAGCCGCAGGGCGCGGGGCAA
>JBKYIE010000018.1:35891-46019 GCA_047030735.1 Ruthenibacterium sp. | reverse complement strand
AAACGGCCGCATGCCCGTGACAAAAGCCAGCCGAAGCCGCCGCGGCCCGCCCGGCCGGTTTTCCGCCTCTGCACCGCCGCCCCCGCGGGCGCGCGGCGCACGCCAGCCGCGGAAAAGCGCCCGCCTCCTGTGCGAGGCGGGCGCCTTTTCTCCGCAATATACCTGAATGGGCGGCGCGCCGCAAAGCACATGCGCCCCCCTGCGCGGCCCACAGGCCATGCCTGCGCACAAGGCACTTTTTCACACAGAAAAATTTATAAAATTTTTCTTGACAAGCGCCCTCCGCTGAGCTATATTGTACTTGTACAATAAGTACACTTAAGTTAGGTTAGGGGGGTGCTTGAATGGAAATTATTATCAGCAATAAAACCAGCAAGCCAATATACGAACAGATAACGTCACAGATAAAAGCGCTTATTATGAGCGGAGAGCTGCAAACGGGCGACCCTATCCCCTCGATGCGGTCTATGGCAAAATCACTTCATGTAAGCGTTATTACCGTTCAGAAGGCGTATGAGGATTTGCAGAGAGACGGTTTTATTGAAACGACCATAGGAAGAGGAAGCTTTGTATCGGCGCAGAATAAAGATTTTCTTTTAGAGGAGCAGCAGAAAGAAATTGAAAGGCATCTGCAGGAAGCTGTTGCGCTTGCAAGGGCAAATGGAATTTCAATGGAAAAATTCATGGGCCTTGTAAAAATATTTTTCAGTGAGGAATAAAGCAATGAACAATGCAGTAGAATTGCGAAACGTAAGCAAATCATACCCAAATACCGGCTTCGGCTTAAAAAACGTATCATTTCGCGTCCCCCGCGGAAATATTGTAGGCATTATCGGGGAAAACGGCGCCGGCAAGACAACCATTCTGAAATCCATACTAAATTTGATTTCTGTTGACAGCGGAACAATATCCCTCTTCGGAAGCCTTAAGGCGGACGATATTTCCATAAAAGAACGGGTGGGCGCCGTGTTTGACGAAAACTGCTTTCACGAAAACCTTTCGCCTGCCAAAATTGAAAAAATTGTTTGCCAGCTGTACAGGCAATGGGATACAAAGCTGTTTCACAGCTACTGTGAACGCTTTCATCTGCCGCCCGATAAAAAAATAGGCACTTTTTCAAAAGGCATGAAAATGAAATTTGCCATTACAGTCGCCCTTTCGCATCGGCCGGAGCTTCTGATTTTGGACGAGGCCACAAGCGGCCTTGACCCGGTTATGCGCGATGAGATTTTAGATGTGTTCATGGACTTTATCCAAAACGAGCAGCACGCTATTCTTATCTCCTCTCATATCACGTCGGATTTGGAAAAGATAGCCGACTATATTGTGTTTCTCAATCAGGGAGAAATTATTTTCTCGCAAAGCAAGGACGACCTCATCTACAAATACGGCCTTATTCACTGCAGAGAAAAAGATTTTGAACAAATATCCCCCGAAGACATTCTGGCTTGCCGAAAGAAGGATTTTGAATGGGAGGTGCTGGTTGCAGATAAGGAAAGGGCCTCCCGCAAATATAAACAGTGTGTTGTTGATAACGTCAGCATAGAAGAAATCATGCTTATGTACATGAAGGGAGATGTGAGAAAATGAAAGGCTTGCTAATCAAGGATTTTTACAACATGAAGGATAACATGGGTGCTACTGTTATAACAACCGCCTGCTTTGGCCTGCTGTTCGTAGTCAACGGGAACCCGTCCATGTTCGTGCTTGCTGTTGCGCTGGCCGGCGGCCTGCTTGCGTCCACCTGCATCAAAATGGACGAAGCGGCAAAATGGGGCAGATACGAGCTCACAATGCCGGTATCAAGGAAAATAATCGTTGCGGAAAAATATCTTTTGCTGTTTTTCCTGACCATTGCCGGGCTTGTTTTGGGAACGCTTGGAAGCATACTGGCAGGAAAGCTGATGCACGACCTTGATGTTCAGAAATTATTTCTGTATATAGCAGTCGGTTTTTCCCTGTCCATGGTATCCGGCAGCTTGATTACATTGTGCAATTTCAAGTTCGGCCTTATCAAATCTGATACATTTATGATGATTTGCTATTTGATACCGGTGGGCTTATTTGTGGGGGCGCTGATTCTGCTGAAATATCTGGGGCTTGACTTCATGCAGGGCGGCCTGTACATGCTTCTGGCCTGCGGGATGCCTGTATTCGCACTTATTTTCACAATTATAATCGCAGGCATAAATATATCCGTTTATAAAAAGAAACAATTCTGAGCAGGGGCCGGCCCTTCGCCGGGAATGCCTGATTTCCTTTGAAAAAACGGTATGCTTTCCGCCCCCTGCGCGGCAGGCCGGGCGGAAAAGGCCGGGACGCCGGCCCCGGCACAGGGCGCAGCAGGGCCCCCCGCACAGCGGGGGGCCCTGGCTTTTGCTATGCGGCCAGCCCCTCAGGCCGGGGCGAACTGGCTTTCATACAGCCGGGCATAGGCCCCGCCCTTCGCCAGAAGCTGCTCGTGGGTGCCCTGCTCTACAATGCGCCCGGCCTCCATCACCAGAATGACGTCCGCCGTGCGCACGGTGGAAAGGCGGTGCGCCACCACAAAGCTGGTGTGCCCGGCCATCAGCGCCTCGAAGGCGCGCTGCACCAGCATTTCGGTGCGCGTGTCGATGCTGCTGGTGGCCTCGTCCAAAATCAGCATGTCCGGGCGGCACAGCATGATGCGCGCAATGCACAAAAGCTGCTTTTGCCCGGCCGAAAGGTTGCCCCCGCCCGGCGCAATGACGGTGTCGTACCCGTGCGGCAGGCGCTGGATAAAGCCGTGCGCCCACGCCGCCTTTGCCGCGGCCTGCACCTCCTCAAGGCTGGCGCCCGGCCTGCCGTAGGCGATGTTTTCGCGCACGGTGGCGTTTTTCAGCCATGTCTCCTGCAGCACCATGCCGTACAGGCCGCGCAGCGCGCTGCGCCGCATGCTGCGCACGGGCGCGCCGTCCACGCAGATGCGGCCGGAATCCACATCATAAAAGCGCATCAGCAGGTTGATCAGCGTGGTTTTGCCGCAGCCCGTGGGCCCCACAATGGCCACGCGCTGGCCGGGCTGCACGTGCAGCGTGAAATTCCGGATAAGCGGCACGGCCTTCACATAAGAAAAGCTCACGTCCTCCACGTCCACCCGGCCCGCGCACGCGGCGGGCGCAAGGGCGCCGGGGGCGTCCGGCGTTTCAGGCGCCTGGTCTATCAGTTCCAGCAGGCGCGCGGCGCTGGCAAGGGCCGTCTGCATCTGGGTGAGCACGCCCGTCACCTCGTTGAAGGGCTTTGTGTACTGGTTGGCATAGGTGAGGAAGCTGGAAAGCTGGCCCACCGTAATGCCCCCGCCGATGGCGCTGACCGCGCCGAACACGCCCACCGCCGCGTACACCACGGCGTTCACAAAGCGCGTGCCGGGGTTGGTGGCCGAGGAATAGAACACGCTTTTCAGACCCGTGGCGTAAAGTTCGTCTGTAATTTCGGCAAACTGCGCCTCGCACGCGGCCTCGCAGCCGAAGGCGCGCACCACCTCCTGCCCGGCGACCATCTCGTTCACAAAGCCGGAAAGGCGGCCCTGCGCCGCGCTGTTGGCGGCGAAAAAGCCCGCCGTGCGCTTTGCCACGAAGCCCGCGAACCAGATGGAAAGGGGCGTCACAGCCACCACCACGAAGGCGATGAAGGGGTTCAGCACGGCCATGACGCACAGCGTGCCCAGAATGGTGGCCGCGCCCGGCAAAAGCTGGGTGAGGCCCTGCAAAAGCCCCTCGGCCACCAGCTCGGCGTCGTTCGTCATGCGGCTGATGATGTCGCCGTGGGGGTGGCTGTCAATGTAGGAAAGCGGCAGCCTGCTGAGGTTGCGGAAGGCCGCAAGGCGCATTTCGCAGGCCGCCAGGGCCGACACCCTGCGCGTGCATACGCCCAGCACCCACTGCGCCGCGCCCGCGGCCAGCGTGCTGGCCGCCAGCAGGGCCAGCCAGAAGGCCACACCGGCGAAATTTACCCGCGCGGGGCCCAGCACGCAGTCTACCGCGCGGCCGATGAACACCGGCCCCAGCAGGGTGAACAGCACGCTGAGCAGCGCCGCCGCGCACCCCAGCGCAAGCTGGCCGCGGCAAGGCCGCGTGTAGGCCAGCGTGCGGCGAAGCGTCTGCGTCTGCTTTTTCATTGCCTGCCCTCTCTGCGCGGCGCGCGGCCGCGCCTGCGCACTTCGCCCCGGCCCGGCGCTTGGCGCCTGCGGCGCCCCGGCGCGCGGGCGCCCGCCGCCCCGCCGGGGCTTTGGCCCGCGGCAGGGCGCGGCTTTTCATCTGCGGCGGGCGCATGCGCCGCGCCCTGCCCGGCCTGCGCGGGCTGGCCCGCTTCATGGGCGCCGCCCTCCGTCAGCTTCTGCGAGCGGCAGATCTCCCTGTATACCTCACAGGTGCGCAGCAGCTCTTCATGCGTGCCAAGGCCCGCGGGGCGGCCGTCGTCCAGCACCAGTATCTCATCCGCGTCCTTCACGGCAAAGGCCCGCTGGCTGATAAGCACCACCGTCATGCCCTGCGCGGCTGTTTTCAGCGCGCGGCGCAAGGCGGCGTCGGTGGCGTAATCCAGCGCGCTGGCCGAGTCGTCCAGCACCAGCACGGCGGGCTTTGCGGCCAGCGCGCGCGCAATGGTGAGGCGCTGGCGCTGCCCGCCGGAAAAGTTTTTGCCGCCCTCCTCCACGGGCGTGTCCAGTCCCTGCTTTTCACGCACAAAGGCCGCGGCCTGCGCCGTCTCCAGCGCGCGCCACAGCTCATCGTCCGCGGCGTCCGGGCAGCCCATCTGCAAATTGGTGCGCACCGTGCCGCTGAACAGGCGCGCCGTCTGCGGCACCATGCCCACCATCCGGTGCACCTGGGCCAGAGGCATGCTGCGCACGTCGCGCCCCGCAAGGCGCACGGCCCCGGCTGAAACGTCGTATTCGCGCCCGGCAAGGCGCGCCAGCGTGGTTTTGCCGCACCCCGTGCCGCCAATGACGCCCAGCGTGCGCCCCGTGCCCACGCGCAGGCATACGTTTTCCAGCGCCGGGCTGCCGCCGCCGGGGTAGGTGAAGGCCACGCCGTCAAATTCCAGCGCGGGGGCGCCCTCTCTTCCGGCCTGCGCCGGGGCTGCGGCCTGCGGCGCAGCGTCCATTTCCGGCGCCAGCGCCAGCACTTCGCCCACGCGCTTTGCGCTGGCCACGGCCTTTGTGAAAATGACGATGATATTCGCCAGCACAATCAGCGCCAACAGCGTCTGCGTCATATAGTTCACCAGCGCAATAATCTGCCCCTGCTCCAGCCCGCCGGTGTTCGCAAGGCCCGCGCCCATCCACACGATGGCCACAATGGCAAGGTTCACAATGACGCTGGTGACGGGGTTCAGCGCGGCGCTGATGACGCCCACGCGCACGGTGGCGGCGGCAAGCGAAGCGCCCGCTTTGTCAAAGGCCTGCACCTCCGCCTTCTGGCGGCCGAACGCACGGATGACGCGCACGCCCTCCAGATGCTCGCCCGCAAGGCGGGCAATGCCGTCCTGCCCGGCCTGGATACCGCCGTACATGGGCACCGTTTTGCGCATTACGGCATACAGCACCAGCACGATAAGCGGGGTGGACACAAGGAACACAAGGCCAATCTGCGCGCTGATGGTGAAGGCCATGACGATGGAGCCAATGGCCAGAAACGGCGCGCGCACGGCAAGGCGGATGAACATGTTCACGCCCGTCTGCACCTGGTTGGCGTCGCTTGTAAGGCGCGTGATGAGAGAGTCGGTGCCCACAGCGCCGTACTGGCTGCGGCTGAGGGCCATCACGCGCGAAAACAGCCTGCGGCGCAGGCTTCTTCCAAAGCCCTGCGCGCACACGGCGGCGAAATACTGGCAGGTAAGCGCGCAGCCAAGGCCCACAGCGCCAAGCCCCAGCATGGCAAGGCCGTGGGTGACGATGTAGCGCACGTCGCCCGTTTTCACGCCCACGTCGATGATATCCGCCATCAAAAGCGGCACCAGCAGCTCCAGAATGGCCTCTGCCAGCTTGAACAGCGGCCCCAGCACAAGCTGTGCGCGGTAGCCTTTCAGATCCGGCCAAAGGGCCTTCATAGCGTCTCCCCCTTTTTGCGCGCGGCGGCGCGGCGCGCCCGTTCCGGGCAGGGCCCGGCGCGCTCTGCGGCCCGCTTTGTGCCGCGCGCATGCAACGTGTTCAGTATAACAAAAACAGCCCTTCGCCGCAAGGCGCGCCGTGCGCGGCGAAGCGCGCGGCCCCGGCAAAGCATGTGCGCGGCCACCGGGCAAAGGGCCTTTTCCCCCTGCCGCCCGCGCCTCACTTTCAGGCCGCCGTTTCTCCCGGCGGCAAAGCATACCGCTCCCCCGGCCCCTCTTTCCCGGCGCTGTGCTGCAAAGCCGTACCGCATGCGCCGGGCGGGGCGCATGCTGCCGTGCCGGGCCGCCGCGCCCTGTTTTGCCTGATTTTTACCATTTTTACCCCATTTTAGAATATTGTCTTTTCTGAACCGGCATGTTATACTTTTCATAACAAATGCACCGCCGCCGGGGCAGCATGCCCGCGGGCGCGGTGCACACTTTTGTGGGAAAGGGGGGCGCAGCATGGCGGGCCGGGAAGGGCTTATTACCGCAAAGCGTCTGCGCGAGGCTATGGAAGCGCGCCATCTGCGCCAGACAGACCTGTGCCGCGCCACCGGCATCCCCAAAAGCGCCATGTGCCAGTACCTCAAGGGCGATTTCAGCCCCAAGGCGGGCCGCCTGCGCCTTTTGTCAAAGGCCCTGTGTGTGAACGAAGCGTGGCTTTCCGGCTGCGAGGGCGCGCCCATGTATGCGCCCGCCCCCTCCGCCGAACAGATGGACCCTCTGGCCGCCGAGCTGTTCAGCGCCTATGCCGAAGCCAAAGACGCCCTTTCGGCGGATGACATCGAGGATGTAAAGCTGTTCATGCGCATGCTGGCCCGCCGCCGCAGGCGGCAGAAAGGCAGCCAGAGCACAGCGGAATAAAGCGAGCCGTGCGGCGCTTTCAAGGCGCCGCACTTTTTGCACCCTTTTGCCGAAAAAGGCGCGCAAGGCGCACAGCCTCCCGCCCGGCGCCGCCCGCCATTCCGAAAAGGGAAAGAAAAAGCAGGCAGCGCCATTGGCGCTGCCTGCTCGTTTCTTATCTATCAATTACATGCCGAACAATTGTGCATATTCTGCATTTAATGCAATCAATTCTTTCAAAGGCACAATCTTTTTACTGGCTGTCTCAACTGTACACTCATTAGACCAAAGAAAAGGATAAAATAGCACTGCCTGCATTTCTCCAATACTTTCCGTATCACGCTTCATTCCTGTCCAAAAAAAATCTTTATAGAACTCGTCTATCTTCTCACTGCACGCCCAATACACAAATTGAGAATAATGACTATTCAAGTTTTCCCATCTCAGAGTATCTGGCGCCATATACCAAAGATTTCGCGTATCTCCCGAAAAATCCCCATTATTCAATGCAAATATTCCGCCCCATATATCATAAGCTACAATAAATTTTTCTCCAGGATAAAATGATTTAACAAACTCATTTATCTCCTCGATACTCTCATTCCCCAAAATAGTCAAATATTGATTGATGCGAATAAATTGAAAGTTCGATATCATCTGTCCTAAAATAGATTGTGAGTTTATCCCTAATCTATTTACAATGTTTTTATCTTGTCTAACAGAAACTTGCACATTAGCAAGGGCCTTTCCTAATATATTTTGTAAAATATTTTGCTTTTCTGACATTTTCTTCTCCTTTTCGCTCAACCTATAAAAGTTATTTTTACCTTTGTTCCATTTGGGTATCTTCTTAGTTGATTTCCAATCGCAGAACCCGCGCCCCTGTTGTCATGACGGTTGATAAGGCGTACACTTGCTCCGGCACCGCCTTCGCTGAACATTGCCGGCGGATACTCATCCAAGTCCATCCCTGGGATCTTATCAATATTTCGTAAGGCCTTTTTCCTGTTTGTTCTTGCTCCACCTCTTTGGATGGTTAAAACACTCGGATGCCCATTTTTTATCGCATCTTCCATATGTTTCTCCGCTTCCGGATATTTCCCCCTTGGCAATTCTACTTTTACAATTTCATCAGAAAAGGAGGCTGCCTCTTCCTCCCATCCCTTGCCATCCTGCAAATAGTCAAAGGGTGTGCGCTGGCCCGTGGGGGGCGCCTCGGCCTCTGGTTTCATTGTATCATCTAACCCGCCGCCGTCAAGGGAAGGCGCGCCCGGCGCGTCCGTGCTCAGAAACTCCCCGGCGGCCCAGTACTCCGAGGCCCTGTGCGGGTCGGTGTTCCACAAATCCTCCACAAACGCCTTTTCCTGTGCTGTCATGGCTTCGCCCTGCGTCCACTTCAAAAACGCCCGCCGCCGGGCGGCCTCGCCTGCATCCTGCGCCGCGCCCAGCGCCGAAGGCCCGCTTCGAAAACCGTCCGCCGCATCTGCCGCGGGCGCGCTTGGGAATTCGTCCCAGCCGCCGCGGTGCGCGGGTGGAATGGCAGCCCAAAGAGCGGCGGCGTTGCCGCCGCCCTTTGGGCCTCATTTCGTTCGCCATTCCGAAAAGGGAAAGAAAAAGCAGGCAGCGCCAATGGCGCTGCCTGCCTTTCGATATCCTCTGTTATTTACTGCTTTTCACTTTATCGCCACTCTGGAAAGTGCGGCCGTATCAATCTGCATAGAGCAGATTATAGCAATTGGCATGAAGCACATTGTCCACCTGAATCAGGTCTCTGCGTGAGGAGCTGTAGTAAATCACGTCCGCATCCCCAACATCTTTCAAATTCCTTTCCGGAATATAATAAACATCCTGCCCCACCTGCACCTTTGCCATTTTGCGCATGCCAACCGGCACGCGGCGCTCTAAAACCGTGCAGGCCAGCAGGCCGCTCTCTTCCGGAAGCCCAAGCCTGCCAAACAGCTTAATTTTACATTCATATCGTTCGCCCTGTTTCATGAATGAAAAGTTCTCATAGCCCATCAGCGCCGAATCATCAAAGCAAGTCTCCCGCGTGCCTGTCTCTTCGTTTACAAGAAACACGTCCCGCGTGGCCACAGCTTCGTCAAAACCCATTACTTTATACATATTTTTCACCTCAATAAATTCAGTTGCTGGGATAAAATGAAACGATATACCCGTTTGTGCCGTACGCCAGTGTATACTCTTTGCCATCCATCTCGTATATGGCGTAAGGCCCTGTCGGCCTGACGCCACGCCTTACCGGCTGGGTTTGCAGCACTTCGTTTAAAACAGTAAGTATTACATCTGTATTTATATCTTCTGCATACGGTCTGTTTGTACGCTATTCCTTATAGTGGTGCTTATTGCACATTACTTGTGCACGCACAGTTGCACGCCGTACCATGGCACCATTCGCAGTTTTTCTCAGAATCTCTTTGGCCCTTGCCAAATGGTAACTGTGTTCTTTCTCGTAATACTCCAGAAAGTAAGTGCTTATTTCTATTATATTCTCCTCATTTACCACAATATCTTTATTCAGCCTTCTCCAATCCTCATACACGCACCGTTCTGTAGGCATTCCATCTTCCCATATTTCTGGGGAAATGGAACTTAAAAACATTCCTAAATCATCATCCTGACATTTATCGTAGCATTCATCCATTAAATAGAAAAACATCAAAAATGTAAGCATCTTAAATTTCCCTTTCTCTCAATACTAAGGCTTTTTTAGCCCTGTATCAGCGTTCCATTGCAATGGCACTTCATTTAACCCACCATCAAAAATAACATGGTTCCTAGATTGCACCCATATCTGCGCGCCATCCGGCTGTATTTTGATGTACCAGCTAGTACCATATTTATCTGTTCCATAATAGCAAACAGGGTCATTTGCAACATCTTCTAATAGTTTTAAGTTATCCATAGTATTCGGAAGATGACCTGGTGAATTTCTGAAAATATGTCCTGTTATTGAAGGATTATTGGGTATTGCATTTTGGGGGGACCTCATAGGATTTGCCTTTATTGTACCATCTAACCCGCCGCCGTCAAGGGCAGAGGACGTTGGCGCGCCCGTGTCCAGAAACTCCCCGGCGGCCCAGTACTCCGAGGCTCTGTGCGGGTCGGTGTTCCACAAATCCTCCACAAACGCCTTTTCCTGCGCCGTCATGGCTT
>JBKYIE010000018.1:34472-35756 GCA_047030735.1 Ruthenibacterium sp. | reverse complement strand
CGCCGCGGTGCGCGGGCACATAGCCCGGCGCCTTTTCCCAAAGGCTGTGCAGCGCCGCCTGCTGGTTTGCACTGGGCGCCGCGCCCTGCCGCAGGGCGTCGAGCCCCTGCTGCTGTGCGGCGTTCAGCACCGGGCGCCCGCGCGTTGCCTGCCTGCACAGGGAACCAGCCTCCGGAACGGCGGCCCCTGTTCACGGGCAGACAGATGCCCGGAATGGCAGCCCAAAGGGCAGCGGCCCTGCCGCTGCCCTTTGGGCCTTACTTTGCTTGCCATTCCGAAAAAGAAAAGAAAAGGCAGGCAGCGCCATTGGCGCTGCCCGCCTTTTGATATCCTCTGTTATTTACTGCTTTTCACTTTATCGCCACTCTGGAAAGTGCGGCCGTATCAATCTGCGAAAAAGAGGTCAAAGCAGTCGGCGTGAAGCACATTGTCCACCTGAATCAGGTCTCTGCGTGAGGAACTGTAGTAAATCACGCCCACATCCCCAACGCCTTCCAATTCTCTTTCCGGAATATAGTAAACATCCTGCCCCACCTGCACCTTTGCCATTTTACGCACGCCAACCGGCACGCGGCGCTCTAAAACCGTGCAGGCCATCAGGTCGCTGTCTTCCGGGAGGCCAAGCCTGCCAAACAGCTTAATTTTACATTCATAGTGTTCGCCCTGTTTCATGAATAAAAAATTTTCTTCACCAGCCAGTCCCGAATCATCAAAGCAGGTCTCTTGCGTGCCCGTCTCTTCGTTCAAAAGAAACACGTCCCGCGTGGCCACAGCTTCGTCAAAGCCTATTACTTTATACATATTTTTCACCTCATAAATTTAGCTGATAGGATAAAAGGAAACAATATATCCGTTTGTACCGTGCGCCAACTTGTACCGGCGGCCATCCATCTCGTATATGGCATAAGGCCCTGTCGGATTAACTCCCCGCTTTACCGGCTGGGTTTGCAGCACTTCGCTTAAGAAAGAGTAAATATCATCAATTCCTTGGGCCGAAAAATTCTGTTCATGCTTTTGCAGAATATGCATCCACCCGGAACTCTCTTTTCCGGTTTCCATCCATTGCAGCATTCCATCCGGGGTTTTTACAATGCACATCACATGCTCCGGCGTGTATTTGACCCCGCTGTTCTCCAATTCCTCCATCAGGCCCCTATCCAGAAAATAACCGTCCGCCCCTTCTATTGTATCATGCAGGCGCAGGCCGTCAAGGGAAGGCGCGCCCGGCGCTTCCGTGTCCAGAAACTCCCCGGCGGCCCAGTATTCTGAGGCTTTGGCGGGGTC
>JBKYIE010000018.1:0-34256 GCA_047030735.1 Ruthenibacterium sp. | reverse complement strand
CTTTTCCCAAAGGCTGTGCAGCGCCGCCTGCTGGTTTGCACTGGGCGCCGCGCCCCGCCGCAGGGCGTCGAGCCCCTGCTGCTGCGCGGCATTCAGCACCGGGTGCCCGTTCCAAAGGTCGTCCAGCGCGCCAAGCGCCGCGGGCGCAAGCTCGCCTGCGGCGTTTGCCAAAAGCCCCGCGCCCGTGCTTTGCAGGGCGCTGCCCCAAATGCTCCCCGGCGTCAGCACCTGTTCGCCCGGGCGCACGCCCTGCGTCAGCTGGCGCGCATAGCTGCCCGCCTGCTCTATTGCCTGCGGCACGGTGCCAAGGCCAAAATCCAGCATGGCGTCCGCCGCCATCCCGCGGACGGCCTCCGGCGCGGCAAGCCGCCCAAGCACCGGCACCGCCTGCAGCTTCTGTGCGGGGCCTGTGGCGGCTATGGCGTTTGCAACATCATCCAGCGCGCCGCTTACCCCCGGCACCGCCTGCATCAGCCTGCCTGCCAGAGCATACTGCGCCGCACTGCTCAGCCCATAGCCAAGGCCGTACTGCACCGGGTTCTGCGCGGCCGCACTTTGGCTGCGCCGGGCAACGCCCAGCGGGTTTTCACCCTCGAAGCCCGCGCGACGCCAGTTTTCGGCCTCCAGCGCGCCGCGTATCTGCGGCACAAGCGGCAGCGCGTTGCCCGCGCCCGAAAACGCGCTGCGCACCCCGCTTACCTTGGTGGCCAGCGTGTCCATGATTTCAGCCTGATACAAAAGTATTTCTATTTCTTTTGTGCTCTGCCCCATTTCCCGCAGGGCGCGGGCCGCCTCATAATAGGCGTCAAAATCCGGCCCAATCACGCCGTTCCACGCTTCCAGCGCCGCCTGAGCGGCGGCCTTTTCTGTTTCCGACATGGTATAGCCCGGCTGCGCCCACGCCTCCAGCGTGCCCCAGCTCATCGTGCTTTGCACCTGCTGCACCTCTTGCTCTTTTTGCGCGGAAAGCTGGCTTTTCAGGCGCCCGCGTTCCTCCAGAAGGGCAAGATATTCCGGCGTATAAGCCATGCCGGCGTCTGCGGTGTACATCATGTTGGTGCTTTCCAGCTCCCATATCCGGCTGTTCACGGCATCCAGCTCCTGCTGCGTTTGGGCGGACGCCGCCGTCTGCTGCGCCTGCGCCGCCTGGCGCGCCTGCTGTTCAGCCTGCCCGGCCTGCGCCGCCAGCGCCTTTTCGCTTTCCAGCACACGCTCCAGCCGCTGTATTTCTTCGGGCGCGGCGCCGGGCGTGCGCCGCGCCACGGCAAGCGCGGCCTGTGCCTGCTGCGCAAGGCTGCTGTGCCGGGCGCTTTCGCTCAGGCCCTCTTCATTTTGCTGCTTCTGCTGTTCCTGTGCCTGGCGCAGGGCCTGATTTTCTTCGTTCCACGCGTCGAGGTAGCTTTGGTATGTCTCGTTCTTCTGCGCCTCCAGCGCCGCTATTTCAGCCTGGGGGCGTCCGTCCCTCCTGGCCTGCGCCACCGCCTGCCGCTGGGCGTGAAACTGCTCGCGCAGCCTGTCTGCCGGGGTCATGGCGGCGGCCTGATATGCCTGCCGCATGGTCTGCTCCGCCGCCTGCGCATCTTCCAGCTGCGCGCGCAAATCTGCCTGCCGCTGCTGAAGGGCCTGACGGCTTTGGTTGTATTCCGCGATGTTCGTAATATACATCGGGTTCATCGCCCGCATGCTGTTCAGCTGCGCGTTTACATCCTCCAGCTCGGCGGAAAGCGACTGCGTCATGGGCCTCAGGCTGTCCAGCGCATCCAGATTTGCCTGTAAGCTGGGCGCGAATTCCATTTCGCTGAAGGGGGTGTGCCAGTCTGCCTCTGCTGCCGCGCCGCCCTGTGCCCCTTGCTCTGCCGCGGCCTGCCCGCTTTGCCCGGCGGCCTGCCATGCTGCGTCCTGCTGTGCGCTTACGCCTGTGGCGGGCGTTTGCTTCTTCGCGCCCTCCGGCGCGCTCTGCGCGGCAAGGGCTGTGCTTTGCGCGGCGCCGCCCCGCCCCGCTTCGGTTTGCGCCGCTTCGGCCTCCTTCGCGCCGGGCCGCCCGGCTTCCGCCTTTCTCTCACCGGCCCGCGCCCCGCGCCGCCTTTGCTCCATTTCGCGCTTTTCCCTTTCGCTGTACAGGTGCTGCGAAAGCCACCGCCCGGCCTGCTGCCCCTTTTCCCAGCTGTCGCGCTCTATCTCTGCTGCGAAGTCCTCTGTAAAACCGCTGTGCAGGCTTTCGCTCTCGCGCAGTTTTTTTCTTGCTGCTCTCACTTCTTTCTCCTTTCCCATCAATACAGAAAAGGCGGCATCCGAAGATGTCGCCTTTTCCATTTTGTGCGCCCGGCGGGGCGCTTACAGCGTATAGGTGGGCAGCGCGCCCGTGCTGCGCACGGTGTAAAGGCCGGGGTTGGCCGCCGCCATCTGGGCGTCCAGTGCGTTCTGCGCCTGCTGGTAGGCGTTGAACACGGCGGGCGTGGCCGCCGCGCCCTGCTGCGTGCTGGCTGTGAGCAGGGCGTTTGTGGGCGAATAGGCGCGGTTTGCCACCGCGGACGCATAGCTGCCGCCCCTGCTGGCAAGGTCCATCATTTTAGAGAGATAATCGCTGGAAAGGCTGAACTGCGCGTCATAATTGGCCGTGGCCGCGTTGGCAATCAGGTTTGCCAGGTTGTTTTCAAGCTGCTGCACGGCGTTCGCCTTCTGCATGGCCATTTCGGCGAGCTGGCTGTTGTAGGCCTGCAGGGCGCTGGCCTTGTTCGTGTTCCAGTCGTTCATCAAATCGGCCAGGCTGTCGTTGCGGCCGGAGTCAATGGTGTTGCGGCTGTTGCCGTAGTTGTTGTACATACCGGCCAGCGCGCTTTCGCTGGCGCCGCCCGAAAGGCCCTGCGCCGCAAGCTGCTGGCCCATATCGCGCCTGTTCATCATGTAGTTGATATATGCCTGCTGCTGGGCGTTGTCGGCTTGCTTGTTTACGCCGGCTACGCCGGTGTTGTAGTTCTGCTCCAGCTGGCCCAGTGTGGAATTGTAATTGCCCTTCAGGCTGTTCTGCATGGTGTTGTAGGAATTGTTCAGGGCCGTCATGCTGCGGTCGTACGCGGCCTGCGCGGCGGCGCGGCGCTGGGCCTCCAATGCGGCTGCCGCCGCCTGCTGCTGGGCGTAGAAGTTTTGCAGAAGTTCCGCTTGGGAAGGGTATCTATATGAGCCAGCTCTATTTCCTCCACCAGTAGGAGATTGCCACTCAGGATGCTTTTCTTTATACCCATCCTCAACAAGCCCTTGTCCTGGATTGATTATTTTCCCTGAATTTCGTTCCTGCTGCCTTCTTGCAGCTTCATATCCTTCCTGTGCTGCCGGACTTAACTGTGCCATATCTTTTCTCCTCTCTTTCTAAAAAAGCCCGCCCCCTTCTTTTCAGAAAAGGGCGGGCGCAGCGTTTCACCTTGTGCGGCTGCAGCGCCTGGCCGCAGAAAATGCGCCGTACAAAGCAGCAGGGCCGGGCACAGGGGATGTGCGTTTCCCCTCCGCCCGGCCCCGCGTATAGTGCCGGCGTTTTTTCGCCGCAGCCCGGCGCTTACTGCCCGTCCTTTTTGGTTTTCGCCTGCTTATACATCTGGTGCACGCCCACGCTGGCCAGCGCGCACAGGCCGCCCTGCACAATGGCCGTGAACACCGCCATCACCACGCTTTGCCAGCCGTCCAGCCGGGCGGTGGCGGCGCCGTACAGCGCGGCCAGCGCCATGCCCGCCACGGCCAGCGTGTACGGGATATTGGCGCTGGGAAAGCGTTTGTCCGCCTTCAGCGCGGCCCCCAGGCCGAACATCAGCGGCACCAGCACCAAAAGCTCCGGCTTGATGTACTCCTGCAATGCCTGCATAATCTCCATTCCTTCATTCCTCCTCAAGATGTTTGATGCGCTGGCCGTGCTCGGCAAGGGCAGTGTCGTGCCCGTCCAGCCGCTTATAAATGTCCTTGTGGCTGTTGCGGTTCTCGCTGTCCAGCTTGTCGAGGGATTTCTGAAACCCCTCCACTGCCACCGTCAGCCTTGTGATGGCGCCGTTCAGCTTCAAAAGCGGCCCGGCCGTGGCGGCCAGAAAGCCCACCAGCGCAACGATGACGCCCATCACGCCCCATTCTGTCATATGTCACACCTCCGCCGCATATTCGCCGCTTATCCAGCCGCCTGCGCCCTGCGCAAGCAGAATAAAATACCAGCCGTTCTGCCTGTCGGCAAAGGGATACTCCCCGCCGTCCTGCACCTGCGCTATCTTCACGGCGCCGGGGCCGGCATCGGTGCGCACGTTCAGGCGGCTGCCGCCTGTGGTAATGCGCACCCTGCCGCTGCCCTCCTTCGGCGGCTCGTATTTTTCCAACGTCAGGCCCAAAAGGCCGTGCTGTGCGTACATACCGGCATTGTGCTGCTGCAGATAGATTTGGTCGCCCGCCGAAAGCGGCCCCACCAGCGCGCTGCCGTCCGCCTGCTGCTGCACGGATGCTGCAGGAAGCTGCTTGCCCCCGGCCCAGTCCTTCAGCAGCTTGATGTCGCCTGCGGACAGCGGGCCGCGGCCGCACGCGCGCACAAGGCATTCGCCGGAAGAAAAGGGCGAAAAGCCCTGCGGCGCCGCGCCCCATGTGCCCACCGCGTTTTCAAAGCCCATGTACTGCGTGGGGTCCAGCCCCCTGCCTGCGGATGCGGCCCGCACCTCGAAGTGGCAGTGCGCATAGGGCGGGCTGGCCAGCGCCGCGTTGCCGGTGTTGCCCATCACGGCCAGCGCGTCGCCCGTTTTCACCCGCTGGCCCGCCGCCACAAGGTTTTTTGCGTTGTGGCAGAAATATAAGTAATTCACCGCGTCCGGCGTCTGGTTCGCGTCCAGCTTCACGCACACATAAAAGCCCCACTCCCAGGTGGGGTTCCCGGTGCTCTGTTCCACCCGCCGCGCCGCCGCCACCGTGCCGGAAATGGCATGGCGCTCTGCGCCCAGCCCATAGCCGGGCATGCGGATGGTGGTGTCGTCCAGCCCTTCCACGTCCGCGCCTCCGTGCCACGTTTTGCCCCCACCGCGCGTATAGCCCCAGCGCGCATAGCCGTAGCGGATGCGGTTGCGCCCGCGAAAGAGAAGCATTTCATCCTGTGCCATTTGTTTTTACCTCCTATGAAATCAGAATTTGTGTATACCAAACTTTTCCGACATTGCTATTTGTAGCGTAAGCATGCTTTTCTGCATAGAAATACACTCCGTTTTTTCGCATGCTCTCTGGAATCGTCATGGAATAGGTGCCATAACTTCCATTATGAACCGAATCCTGCTTAGGGTTAATATTAGAATCCATCCAATCTTTATACTTCAAATTTGAATTGGTGGAAAGGCCCCAAAATCCATAATGGTTGATACTGCCACCGGCTTCGTTATTCCAGGTAACAGTGAGTTTTGTAAACCCGGTAAGATCTAACGCGTTGCTGCGCACAATTAAGTAATTCCACCCACCGCCAGGGCTCGCTGCATCAAGGTATAACTGTGTTGGCGAATGGCTCCATTTGCTTACGACACCTTCGGTATGAGTCAATACCCATTTGTCCATTGCCAGAACATCCAAATTGTTCTGCCACACCTTCGTGCCGCCGATGTTTAACTGCTTCAGCGAAGTGCCGTTGCACACCACCTTTCCGCTTGCAGGAATATTCGTGCCGTTTATCGTGAGGGCCATTTGCCGCGCCCCCACTCCAAGAAAGGCGCTTTGTGCAAATTGCCCTTACGGCCTGCAAAGCGCCCCCCCCCGTGGAAATTATTGGAAATTTCCATTTTTCACAACCTCCTTATGCGTACATGTATATTTCCGTCACCCAGCATTTCCGGCCTGCCCAGTAGGGATTGTTATCGTTATTCCCCTGCATGTGCCAATCGAATTTAACGGCATATGTCCCCTGATAGCTGGAAAGGTTCAGCGTGGCCGTCTGCGATGCGCTCGTTCCGTTCTGGCGTATAAAGCTTAAAGCGGCATTGAACGTATTATTCCAGCCTGAAGGGCCTATGCCTGCCCTTGGGGCAGAGCTCGGCACATTGTTGTTTTCCGTGTAGTACTTGAAGCGCAGGTATTTGAAGCCCTTTGTATTTACGGTAAAATTTGAAACCAGAAGGGCTCTGTTACTGCCCACGGTGCTTTCCTCGCCGCCGAAGCGCAGCTTACTATCCACAATACCGCCATGTGCCTGGATATTGCCGTTGGTAGTATTTTTATAACCCTGGCCGGACATGGAAAACACCTGATACCCTGCATCGCTTCCCAGCATGCCCCCGCCCAGCCATGAGCCGGTGGAGCTTCCGGTTTTCATGATGGTGACGGGGTCCGGCGTGGAGGTCCACACCAGCACGCCGTTGGCCTTAAATTCCTTCAGCGAGGTGCCGTTCACCTTCAGTGCCCCTGACGCCGGGATACTTGTTCCGTTCAGCTCCAGCGCCATCTCACATCAGCCCCAGTCTGGCAAGCTGCTGTTCGGTATAGGTAAGCTGCTCCATTCTGGCGTACAGGCGCACCTCTTCCGTGGGCCTGCCCGTCTGGTTGTCGTACAGCGCAACGCGCTTTTTGGCAATTTCAGCGGGCACAGTGTAGTGCGAAAGGGCAAGCATCTCATCGCCCTGCATGCTCTGAAGGCGCAGCGTGCCCATGGCCTCTTCGTTTTTGCAAAGCGTCTCGAACTGGTCGAATGTCATTGTCTCTTCCGGCATGTAGATTTCAAAGTAATTCCGCACATTCGCACTGCCCGAAGGGCAGCAGACGGTCTCGTCGTGCACCTCGTATGTGTTTCCATTCCCGCAGATAAGCTTTTGCATTCTCTTTTCCTCCTTAATTGAATGTGATCGTTCCGGTTGTGCCTGAAACAGACACCGCCAGCGTTTTGCCGCCCAGCTTGGCAGAGTTCCCCACCGAAAGGGCCGCCTCCTCCTTGCCGCCCAGCGCCGCGGCGTTCTGTGCGCTTGCCACGGGTACCTCCTCGATGCTTTCTTCGCCCACGGGTGCGCCTTCTTCGCTGTAACCCTGCTTCACCGCGTGCAGCTTTACGGCGCCTGTGGCCTCGTCCACCGAAAGGCGCACAGGCCCGCCGAACGCCTCGCCGGCGGGCGCGGCCTCCTCCGGCGGCGCCTCCTCCTGTGTGCCCCCCGCGTCTTTGTCCGGTGCGGCCTTGCCGCCGGCCCGCGGCGCTTTGAGGCTGCCCGCGCCCGCGGCGGCCCGTGCGGCCATTCCGGCCACGCCGCCTGTCTCTTCGCCGGGTTCGGGCTCAGGCTCTTGTGCGGGCGGCGCATACGCCTGCACGGCCCCGGCCAGCGCGGCATGCGCCGCATTTTGCGCCTGCGCCACAGCGCCGGTATTCTGTGGGTCGTACACCGCCTTTGCCATGGCCTCTTGCGCGGGGATATAGGGCTTTTTCTTGTTTTCCGGGTCATATACGGCCATGGTCATGTCGCCGGAGCCAATGGCCACCACCTTTTCATTGATGGCCTCGTCCACCTGGCGCTTTGTATAGGTGTCCGCCTTATCTGCCTTCAGGCCCAGCCTTTCCTTTGCCCAGGCCAGCATGGCCTCCAGCACGCTTTGCAGCTTCTTCGGCGTTTCGGGCGGAATATCCCCGTCCCCCGGCACAGCCGCGCCGATGTCGGCGGCCGCCGCCTCTGCCTCCAGCTCTTCGCAAAGCCGGTTGTGCGCAGGGATGGCCGCCTCGCGCACCACCTGCTCCACACTTTTCTGCATTTCCGTCACCGAAAGGCCGGGCACCGCCGGCTGCCCGATGACGCCCTTGCCCTTCAGGTCCTGTTCCGTCACCTGTTTGAACGGCATGTTCTTCCTCCTTTTCTTCGTTCTGCCCGGCCGCCCGGCCCCGCCGCGCGCCGCCGGATATGGGCGCGGGGCAAAGGCCGCACGCCGGGCGTCAGCCCTTGAAGTTCCCGTTTTCCACAAATTCCACCGCGAAGTCAAACAGGCCGAACGGCTCGTTCACCTCGCTGTTTTCAAAGCGGAAGCGCGCCTTATCCACCTTTTTGATGCGCACCTTTGTCGAGAGCGTCTTGGGCGTCTCGTCGTTGCTCCATGAAAACTTGTCCCAGTTCCAGTAGGCCCAGTTGAAATGCCGGGCGCTGGTGGTGTCCTCCTTAACCTGCGCCCACAGCCCGCGCCGCTGGCCGGAGATGCGCACGCTTGTGGCAATGGCGCTTGCCAGCCGCACGGCCAGAAAGCGGAACGCCTTGTTCTTGTAGAACAGCCTGCCGGAAAAATCCGGCGTTTCCCACACGGCGTGAATGGCCCTGCCGTCGTCCGAATAGCTGGTAAGGGCGTTTTTGTCGTCGAAAAAGCGGCGCAGGCCGCCGTCCTCCCCGCCCATCCACAGCCTGCCGTCCTTCACCAGCAGCACGCGCGCGGGCATGTTGGTGCGGTAAAAGCCCGCGTACTGCCGGGTGGAGTACGGCTCGTTTTTGGTGGAGGAATACTGCAGCCCGTCCAGAATATACGCCGCGCCGTTCAGGCACAGCCAGTACATGTCCTTGAACACCACGGCCACGGCGTCCTCCAGGCCCGGCTCCTCCAGCAGCCTGCCGTTCAAATAAAAGCTGCGCTGCTGGGCGTATTTTTCGCCCGTCACGTCCTGCGCGGTAATGGCGAACACGCCGAGCTTTGTGAGGAACAGGGGCTCGTTCACAAGATACGCAAAGCTGCGCGGCGCAATGGCGCCCTCGCCCTGCAGGGTGTTCACGATGGGAAAGGCCGGCCGGTTTTCCACAAGGTTGCCCTCGCGGATAATGACGTTGCGCCCGTCCTCCATGTTGTCCTTGTGGGTGGCAAGGCGCTCGTTCACAATGGAATAGCCCACAATGGCGCTTTGCTGCGTGCCCAGCACGGCGTAGGCCGTGTCGGCCCAGTACGTCGGGTCGTTCATGCCGCTGTACCAGTCGTAGTTGCGGTACTGCGCATTGCCGGATAAAAACAGCCGGTCCGCCGCGCCGTTCACGCCGTACAGCGTGCCCATGGTGCACCCGAAGATGCGCGCGGCATACCCCTCCACCGTGCGGCTGGCCGTGATGCGCACATTGTCCTCGCCCGCCACCGGGCTTTTGCCCGGCGCCTCGGTGAAGGTGACGATGCCCGCCTCACGGTCCACCGTGTAGTCGGTGTTCTCCTGCTTTTCCTGCCACACCCCCTCCGCGTCCAGAATTTCCGCCTTTACCGGGGCGTCGTCCAGCCCTGCAAACGAAAGATGGTACTGCGTGTCCTTTTCCGTGCCCAAAAACTGCTCTGTGAATTTGGGCTGGATAAGGTTCAGCTCCTCATACTGCGTGCCGCCGCCCGCGGGCGCCTTGGCAATGGTGAACAGCGGTATTTTTGCATCGTCTCCCACCGGGGCCGCCGCCGTGCCGTCAAACACCGTAAGGCCCGCGCCGTCAATGATATACAGCTTGTCTCCAAACTGCCAGGCGCTGCTGCGCGCGTCCGCCATGCCGCTGTAAAGCTCGCTGCCTGCGGGCGCGCCGTCTGCCTGCGCCCCGCCCGAAAAATACAGCTTTTCGCCCGCGTGCACAAGAAACCCGGCGTCCTCCCTTCGGGCGAACACGCCGTTGATGCGCGCGGGGTACTGCGCCACCGTTTCATAGCCCATGCACTTGCGCACCTTGCCCGGCACGTCGCGTATCATGTTCTGCCCGTTCGGGCTGCGGCCTTTCTCCACATTGGCCGGGCTGTTGGTGTAATCCACGCCCAGAAAGCGGTCTACATTCAGAATACTGCGCCCCGGCCCCGCGGGGATGGAAAACTGCGCCATTTCAGCACCACCCGTCCTTTGCAGCCCACTCGCCCGCCGTCACGCCGCCCGCCATGGGCGCCAGCTCGCCGCGCGCCACCTCAAACTCATTGCGGTAGATGGTGGCGATGGAATTGTCGTCGTCCTTGTAAAGCTGGCTTGCCATGTAAAGCGGCAGCAGCACAGCCACATCCGGCGCAAGCGGCAGCTCGTAGGTATCCAGCGTTTTTTCGCCAAGCGCGGGCGGCCATGCGTTGTAGAACACCTCGTACCGCCCGGCCTGCCGCCCCGGAAAAATAATGTCGCGCCCCGCCACGGTGGAAAAGGCGCCTGTGCGCCGCGGCATGCCGTTTTCAAGGCGGTATACCTCCGGCGTGCCGAAGGCCCAGAAGTCCTCCGCCTCGTCCTTCATGGCAAAGCGCGTCGGGCCCTGCGGCTTTTCCAGCAAAACGCTTTTGCGCAGATACCGGTTCGACGTGCACAACAGCGCCAGCGCCTCGTTTGCGGCCTGCGGCATGCCTGCAAGGTAATCCTTCGTGGTCTCGTCCTCCACAAGGGTGCCGCCGTCTGCCGAGAACATTTTCTGAAGCGCGGCAAGCTTCACGTCCTTCCATGTCAAAGCTTCATTCCTCCTTTTTCTGTGCCGGAAAGCACGCGGCCAAAGCCGCCCCCCTCCGGCTATGTGTGCCCGCCCGCATGCGCGCAGCAGGCCCGCCGCCCGCGACGCCCGGGCGGCGGGCCTGTGCGCCCTGCCGGCAGTTATGGAAAGCGGCGGCCCCGCACGGGCTTTGCGCCCCGCGGCAGGGCCGCCGTGTTCCGCATGATGTGCAGCCCGCGCCGCGGTGCGCGGGCACATAGCCCGGCGCCTTTTCCCAAAGGCTGTGCAGCGCCGCCTGCTGGTTTGCGCTGGGCGCCGCACCCTGCCGCAGGGCCTCGAACCCCTGCTGCTGCGCGGCGTTCAGCACCGGGCGCCCGCGCGTTGCCTGCCTGCACAGGGAGCCAGCCGCCGGAACGGCGGCCTCTGTTCACGGGCAGACAGACGCCCGGAATGGCAGCCCAAAGGGCGGCGGCATTGCCGCCGCCCTTTGGGCCTCATTTCGTTCACCATTCCGAAAAGGGAAAGAAAAGGCAGGCAGCGCCATTGGCGCTGCCTGCCCTGCTTTATCTTTATTGCACGTTTCTTTCTTTTTGCGCTTTTACCCGTTTACACCTTTCATTCATACAGCATGGAAAGGAATTCTGTGAAGCTGCCCGCAACCCTTCGCGTGTACGGCGCCAGATATTCCGATTGCTCATGGTACCAGATGCACACTTCCGGGTTTTCTTTGTCTTTGCGAAAATCCAGGCAAACAAAATCTCCGGCAAACAACACAGCGATTGGGATGATAAACGTTCCCGTCTCGTCCTCATCATCTCCCAACCGATCATCTAATTGAGTCTCTACCACTCCTATATCATAGCATCCCTCAACGAATTCATTCAGTAATTGGCTGGGCAGCATACACAAAAAACGCTCCACCGCATATGCGTGCCCGTTGTAGTCGAACTGGCACTCTATTGGAACCGCACCATTGTTCTGCTTTAGAAAGCTGCGATAATCCTGTGGAAATCTTACTTCAAAATAATCCTGTATCTTATCCATCAACTCATCCGTCGGGCTTGGCAAAACGCTTCCTTTTTTTACCCTTATCATTTTGAACTTACCTTTCCTTATCTTTTTCCGGCTGCCCACATTCCCGATGAACGTCCACCGAAATGTGAAATAATATTATGTAGCTACTATTTCTTCAATAGAGACCTCTTTTTCTGAAACAAGGTCATAAAAGCCCACATGTATACCTTCTTCATATATCCAGCACAAATCTGTTCCATAAGGGGCATCAAATATTTCTTCTATTACAGGTGCAATCTGAAATAATGACTCTGCACTTAAAATTACAAAATTTTGGGGATTATTTATATAGTCATCATCATCTTGCACCGAATAAAAATGCCAACCGTTTAAAACTGGGAGTTTGCTTTCTTGGCGAAAAGAATAACGAATCGGCAGCCCTTTCAAAATATTTTTAGAGACAATAAACCCTCCATAAGAATCATTTAAGTTTCCCATTTTCTTTTTTCACTCTCCAAATATTTATAATCCATAATTATTATAGAAACTTATCACAGTCTAATCACTTCTAAATCCCTGCAATTACGCTGTTTTCAGAGTAGTTAGAAGTGGATAAATGCCGAGAAATGTAGGTAACTCGTGCATTATTTCTACACTACTCATACATCTATATTCCTATACAAAGTCAGCCTCCTCGTTGTGCTGAGTGCCTTTGTTGGTGCTCCCACTTCGGGGAGGCTTTTCTTTGTTTTTACAAGCTATTTTATTTTTTCGATTTCATCTTTCAACCACTCAAATTCTCTTTGGGTGTAAACCTTTTCAGTGATGTCAGAAATCTTGTGACCGACCATATATTTGATTGCGTACTCGTCAACGCCGTACTTCTTTGCCATCGTCACAAAATGTTTACGACCATCATGCGGTCTATGCTCAGGGTTCAAATTCAATTCGTCTCGAATCATACCAAAGCCTTTTTGGTATCGAGCATAAGTAAGTGCAGTGTTTTTGCTATGAGCATTCGGATTAACATAGTTGAGCAGATACAGACTTCCAAGTTCCTGAGCCTCTTTGTATTTTCGTTCGACCAAATGACGAATCTTTGAATGAATTGGAACCACACGATCTGTACCGGCATCTGTTTTGATACCGCCTCGGAAAGTCCAGTTTTCCAAATCCACATTCTTTAATTCCAGCAAACCAAGTTCCTGGGGTCGCCAACCAGAATAGCACTGAATGAGCAGGACATCTACAAGCATTTTATCATCAGCGTGTTTCCAAAGCAAGTCCATCTCTTCGTCCGTAAAAGGAATATGCTCATTCTTAACTGTGACGATTTCTTTGATTGTTTCCTCACTGAGGTTAAAAGTTCGCGAATAGTTTCGGTCAACAAGCTCGTACTCCAAGGCATAATCCAACATCAAGTTAAACAAAGACTTGATCTGGTTCTTCATGGAAGCAATTGCTGATCTGTACGATGCCGTCGCAGCAATGATTCCTGAATGAGGAGGTAGCAAAAATGGTCAATCTTTACGCCACGCTTATCATCAATAAGCGTAGAACCTTCGACCAGGTGCCTGAAAAATTTAAGGCAGATGTCGAGGCAAAATTGTTAGAATATGGCTACGATACCAACGGCGATCTTATCGCTGAGGAGGAGTAACCATGTTTTATATTTTATCCAAAATTTTGATAGGAGGTAACAACATGGTAGCACTGTATGTCGCACTCATCATCGCAGGTCGTCGGACCTTTAATCAGGTTCCGGCGAAGTTCAAGGCTGCTGTCAAGGCTGATCTGGAAGCTCTCGGTCTTGACGAAAATGGTAATCCTGTGGATTAACCGAAATTGGCAGGGAGTCTACTTTGCGGTGGGCTCCCTCGCCTAATTAAAAGAGGTTTGGGGTGATATTTCCTACAAGCTTCTTAATTCATTTATGACTTCAAGGAGGATGATACATGGAAATGGAACCCTGGCTGCAAACGCTATTAACCATTTTGGGGACGATACTTGCTTCTTCTGGATTTTGGGCATATATCCAAGAGCGAAGCAAACGAAAAGCTGCTGAGAATAAGCACAACAATCTTGAAACGCAAATGCTCATTGGTTTGGCTCATGATCGCATTATCTATCTCGGTATGGCCTACATCGAGAGGGGCTACATTACACAGGACGAGTATGAGAATCTGTATGAATACTTGTACAAGCCTTATGAAAAATTAGGCGGTAACGGTTCGGCTAAGCGAATCATGACAGAAGTCGACCAACTTGCGATTCATAAATCAACTTACAATGCTTGAATTGGAGGTGAGATTATGAGTTATTCTGTTTCTGGCACAATGATTACTTTGACTCGGGGTGATACTTTTTCGGCGCTTATTACGATTACTGATCTAAATGACAATCAGTATATTCCCATGAATGGTGATCGTATTCGATTTGCCATGAAGAATGACTATAATGATGAAACTCCTCTTCTTATCAAGGAGATTCCGATTGACACGATGATCTTGACCCTCAATCCGGAAGATACAAAACATCTTCCCTTCGGAAAGTACGTCTACGACATTGAATTAACGAAGGCCACAGGAGAAGTTGATACTTTCATCACAAAAGCAATTCTTAAGCTAACGGAAGAGGTGCATTGACATGAGTAGCATAAAAGCGTTTGAGTGCCTTACTGGTCATATCTCTGGACTATGCACATTATCTGGTAAATTAACTTGCTTTGGAAGTTTGTCTGGCAAGCTGTCTGCTGTGATAGATTGTAATGCTTATTCTGGAGAATATGAAGTGGTGCCGAACGCTTTTAACACTCAGGTCTTGCCAACAGCCAATAAAGTGCTTAAGAAAGATATTGTTGTTCAAAAAGTCCCATATTTCGAAACCAGTAACAACTATGATGGGGTTACGGTTTATATTGCAGAGGAGGTTAATCAAAATGCCTAACCAAAACGTTAATAAGGTTATTTATGGCGGTCGTGTTCTCATCGACCTTACTGGCGACACCGTAGACCCCAGTAAACTTCTCAAAGGATCTAAAGCTCACGACAAGAGTGGAGCTCAAATTGAAGGTGCTTGCACATTTGATGTTGATTCTACGGATGCCACCGCTGTCGCTACTGAAATCTTGTTTGGAAAGACTGCGTATGTAAGTGGCAATAAACTAACTGGCACAATGAAAAACAATGGTGCCGTTACTAAGAAGATCACCACCAGAGACGAGGAAGTTACAATTCCTCAGGGTTTCCACGATGGCAGCGGTAAAGTGGGAATCGACGCAACTGAAAAAGGCAAGCTGATTGCCAACAATATTCGAGAGGGCGTAACTATCCTCGGCGTTGAGGGTACAATGTCCGGCTCGGAAAACATGAAACCACAGGCTAAGACAGTTACACCGTCCACCGCGAAGCAGACGATTCTGCCTGATACAGAGTATAACTGTTTGTCTCAGGTAGAAGTTGAAGCTATTCCTTATGTGGAAGCAGATAATCCTGCTGGAGGAGTGACGGTAACGATTGCGGGGTGAGAGTAAATGGCTGTAAATAAGGTCGTTTACAATCGCCGGACACTAATCGATCTGACCGCCGATACCGTCAGCAAAGAAACTCTTAAAAAGGGATTTACAGCTCATCAAGCCGATGGTACAATGATTACCGGTGAGTTTATTGGCGATGATTACGATGAAATTGACCGAATTCTTACAGCCGGTTTAACGGATGGCTATAAACATTTTTCGGACGATGGTACAATCATCAGCACAATCGATTCACAGGGTCGAACACTGGTTAAGACTTTTTCAAATGACTTTTTGACCTGTATCACGGTTCTAACTGATCCGGACGGGAATGAACTTGGTCGTACTGTGAGGTCTTTTTCTGACAATAGCAGCACGATTATTACTACCGACTCTAAAGGACAGAAGCTTGTTAAGAAGTTTTCGAATAACATGCTTAACATGGAAGCGGTTCTTACGGATGCTGCTGGTAAGGAGCTTGCCCGTCTTACAAAGGTCTTTTCCGCAGATGGGAAGGACATCACTTCGACCGTGGTTTATGGGAAATAAGATGCAATTTGAAGCCGTTGCGTGTAGGTTATTTCTGCATTATTCCTACACTTTGGCTCAAAAAGCCAGTAATTACGGGATATTTTGCTTCTATTCATAAAGATGACTTCTATTTCCGTGTATTGTTTCAAGTTGATAGTTATTTGGGGGAAATTGAAATTCTTTCAGTTCCTCTAGCGAAATTTCACCGTACTTATATTTTCGAAACATATCACTATACTTTTTACCCGGCTTGTGGCCAAAATCAACTATCCCTTTCCTAGGCTGACCGGGCTTCCAATTGATTTCGATATGCAAATTTGGATCATAAATTTTCCCATCAGAAGATAAGGAATTTTGATAAACGCCTTGCTCAAAATCTAAAAGTCTTTCCCCTGACAACTTCGGTCTTCCTCTGGGTTTCCCATTTTTTATATAAGGTCCATTCTCTAATGGAACTGATATAATCTTTCTTTTTTCCATTGTACCATCTAACCCGCCGCCGTCAAGGGCAGAGGATGTTGGCACTTCCGTGTCCAGAAACTCTCCGGCGGCCCAGTATTCTGAGGCTTTGGCGGGGTCGGTGTTCCACAAATCCTCTACAAACGCCTTTTCCTGCGCCGTCATGGCTTCGCCCTGCGTCCACTTCAAAAACGCCCGCCGCTGCGCGGCCTCGCCTGCATCCTGCGCCGCGCCTGCGGCCGCGGGCGGAATGGCAGCCCAAAGGGCGGCGGCAACGCCGCCGCCCTTGGGCCTCATTTCGTTCGCCATTCCGAAAAGGAAAAGAAAAAGCAGGCAGCGCCAATGGCGCTGCCTGCCGTGCTTTATTTGTTATTGCGCGCTGCCTTCTTCCTGCGCTTTTATCTGCTCAAACCATTCTTCAGCCACATCCCAGGAAGATTTATAAGGATCATCTGAATACTGATTTTCATACTCATAATGAGTATCCAGGCTATTTTTTGCTACATCGTATACTAACTTAAACTGCGTTGGCATAGGCTGATTGTATTTCTCGCAAATGCACTTTATTTTGTCAATATCATCCAGTATTATCTGTGAGCATTGCCTCTGTATATCTATAGAAACATCATAGCCTTTTCCTGATATTTGATTCAGCAAATGTTTTTTCCACAATTTCCCGTCTATTTTAAAAAACCAATTACACGCAGTTGCTCTGTTCTCACAGGAAGCATAGATATATATCTTCTCCGCATCATCCTCTACATATTCCAGGCAGATACTTACCATATCGGCCTGCGCTTCCATAAATTCATCTTCAAACGTATTGGGCATTTTTTACTCACCCTTAATTATCATTTGAACAATTGGATTTAACCCCGCGAAAATCCAACTTATACAGCTATCATTTATGCACATCCCCTTCAATATTATTTTCCAAGAAATCAAATACAGGTTCTACCTTCTCTCCTGTATTGTTATCATACATAACTGTTTTCCCGTTTTCTCCGGCCAACTGCAAATCACTTCCTACCGGAAATGTATAATATCCCAATACAAGCGGCTCAATATTTGCCACTGTATTGAAATCACATACCGTTAAGTTATTGACATTATTTACATAATCGTCATCATCCATACTGGAAAAAAAGCGCCATCCATTATCTATTTCATTAACGGATTTTTCCCGAAACATCCATTTAACAGGCGATTCTCCGCTCAAAATTCGCTTTGAAACAATGCATCCCCCAGCACCCTCTATGAACCTAGTAAAATTATTTTTCTGCATACTCTCTTATCCTCTTCACAAGTTGCTCGCGCCCTGGTCGCCCCTCCGCATATTTCAAAGGAGTAAATCCCCGTTTATCTTTTCCCGTCACATCTACATTTTTCTGTGAAAACCACAAGTCATATAATTCTTTCAATTCATCATCGGTTTTTCCCAATCTGACAATATACTGCAAGGGAACCTGACCATTGTTATCTCGCTGATTGATATTTACACCACGTTCAATTAAAGTAGAACATGTACGCACTAATGCAGGAACATTTTGTTCATGCTGCACCAACAGAACATGTAAAAGATTATATTGGTCGTCATTCACACCGCACGGGTCGATATCCGTCTGAAGAAGAAAATCTGCGATTTTATGCCTCTCCTGCGCATTCACATTAGCTAATGCATAAAACAAAAGATTTTTTCCATTATATAATTTATTTTCATCTCCTCGCTGATATACTTTCATGAAATCTTCAAAAGTTTTAAGCATTGCTGTCAAATCTACTTTCATTCTATCACCTTCTATTCCATTTTATGGCTTCGGTTTGTACTTGGCAATTCTGCCCGATAATTTCTATAGTCGTTATACCAATCTCTGAATTCTTCGGGCGTAAGTCCTTCTCTCACATATCGTGCATGTACATCAGAATACTTTTGAGTTGGTATATGCCCCATATCCCAAACTCCTCTTCGCGGTTGACCAAGGTACCAATTTATAACTGCATTTTCAAGGGGGTCTCGCACCAAGCCATCTTCGCTTTGTGTTTGCAGATATACAAATGTTTGTTCTGGAACTTTTTTACGGAAAGACGGCCTGCTGTTCTTTTTCAAATAAGGCCGATTATCGATCCACTTTGTAATTTCGCCTTCGCCAACAATTTCAACAGTACCATCTCTGTGAACAATTCTTGTGGCACCCTCTGTTTTCATTGTATCATCAAACCCGCCGCCGTCAAGGGCAGAGGATGTTGGCACTTCCGTGTCCAGAAACTCCCCGGCGGCCCAGTACTCCGAGGCCCTGTGCGGGTCGGTATTCCACAAATCCTCCACAAACGCCTTTTCCTGCGCCGTCATGGCTTCGCCCTGCGTCCACTTCAAAAACGCCCGCCGCCGGGCGGCCTCGCCTGCATCCTGCGCCGCGCCCAGCGCCGAAGGCCCGCTTCGAAAACCGTCCGCCGCATCTGCCGCGGGCGCGCTTGGGAATTCGTCCCAGCCGCCGCGGTGCGCGGGCACATAGCCCGGCGCCTTTTCCCAAAGGCTGTGCAGCGCCGCCTGCTGGTTTGCGCTGGGCGCCGCACCCTGCCGCAGGGCCTCGAACCCCTGCTGCTGCGCGGCGTTCAGCACCGGGCGCCCGTTCCAAAGGTCGTCCAGCGCGCCAAGCGCCGCGGGCGCAAGTTCGCCCAGCGCGCCGCTGGCCGCGTTCAGGCCCGCATCTGCCGCAAGCTGAAGGAAGATGCCGCTTTGCGTCAGGGGCGTTTCGCCCGGGCGCAGGCCCTCGCGCTGCTGGCGGGCATATTCCAGCTCCAGGCCCACGCCCTTGGGGATGGTGCTAAGGCCAAGGTCCAGCATGGAATCCCCCAGCATGCCCGCAAGGGCCTGCTGGGTGCCAAGCCTGCCCAGCACGGGCACGGTTTGCAGCTTCTGCGCGGCCTGCGTGCCCGCAAGGGCACCCGCCGCATCGTCCAAAAAGCCGCCCACGCCCGGCAGGGCCTTCATGGCGGCGCTGCCGGCGGCATACTGCCCCATGCCGCTGGCAAGGTAGCCCGCGTGATACGCCAGCGGGTTCTGCATGGCCGCGCCCTGGCTGCGCTGGGCAAGGCCCAGCGGGTTTTCACCCTCGAAGCCCGCGCGACGCCAGTTTTCGGCCTCCAGCGCGCCGCGTATCTGCGGCACAAGCGGCAGCGCGTTGCCCGCGCCCGAAAACGCACTGCGCACCCCGCTTACCTTGGTGGCCAGGGTGTCCATAATCTCGGCCTGAAGCAAAAGCATCTCTACGGTTTCTGTGCTTTGCCCCAATGCGTGCAGGCGCTGGGCTGTTTCATAGTATTCGTCGAATTTTGGCCCAATGGTGCCATTCCACTGTTCCACCAGTTCGGTTGCCACGGTCTTTTGCGCATCCGTCATTTCATAATCGGACGAGGCCCATTCCATCAGCATGCCCCAGTTTACAGAGGCCTGCGCCTGCTGGTATGCCTGTGCCTGCTGGGCGTCAAGCTGGCTTTCCAGCCGCGCCTCTTCGTCCAGCGCGGCCTGAAACGGCGCTGAATAGCCGCCGCCGGGCGCGTATTCCGCCCCGGCGGCCCGAAGGTCTGCTATTTTCAGGCGCACGTCTGTCAGCGCCTGCTCGGTTTGCCGAATGGCCGCTTCCGCCTCATGGCCGCTGCTCTGCCCGGCCTGGGCGGCCTGCGCCTCCTGCCCGGCCTGCGCCTGCTCAAGCTCTTTCTGCCGGGCCTGCTGCTCGCTTCGCGCCACTGTCTCCTGCCCGGAAAGGCGCATGTAGTTCTGGTAGGCCTCGCCGCGCTGCGCCTCCAGTTCATACAGGGTTTCCTGCGGGGCGCCGTTCCGTTTTGCCTCGTCAAGCTGCCGGCCATAGCTGCGCCACTGCTCGGCCCAATATTCCTTTCGCTGCGGGTCCTGCCGTGCGGCGGCTTCTTCCTGCGCCTGCCGGGCCTGCTCCTGCGCCCGGCGCTTCTCCTCAAGGGCCGCTTTGGCGTCTGCCTCCTCCGCCTCAAGCTGCGCCGCGTAGGCGTCCGCCTCCCGGGCGCGCTGCTGCGCCCTATCCGCCTCGCCGCGCAGCATACCCGCGCGCTTCTGCGCGTTGGTGCGCGTGTCGCCCGGCCCGGTGCCCCCGCGCGAGCCATACTGGCCGCTGCCGCGGTACTGGCTGTCCCTGCGCGCTTTCGCGGCGTCAGCCGCCTCCCGCGCTATTTGCGCGGGTGTTTTTTCCTGCGCCAGCGCCGCCATGTTCTCATCCATCGTGGATGCAAACGGCATTTGAAGAAACTCTTCCAGCCACGCGGGCGCCTGCCCGGCCCCGTCTTGCCCGGCGGCTTGCCATGCTGCGTTCTGCTGTGCGCTTACGCCTGTGGTGGGCGTCCGCTTCTTCGCGCCCTCCGGTACGCTCTGTGCGGCAAGGGCTGTGCTTTGCGCGGCGCCGCCCCGCCCCGCTTCGGTTTGCGCCGCTTCGGCCTCCTTCGCGCCGGGCCGCCCGGCTTCCGCCTTTCTCTCACCGGCCCGCGCCCCGCGCCGCCTTTGCTCCATTTCGCGCTTTTCCCTTTCGCTGTACAGGTGCTGCGAAAGCCACCGCCCCGCCTGCTGCCCCTTTTCCCAGGTGTCGCGCTCTATCTCTGCTGCGAAGTCCTCTGCAAAACCGTTGTGCAGGCTTTCGCTCTCGCGCAGTTTTCTTCTCGCCATGCTTCCCTTCCTTTCCGTTTTTTGCACGAAAAAAGCGGCGGGCCTGAAACCGTCTGGTTTCAGGCCCGTCGCCTGGTTTTCCTCTTTTCTTTTTTGCTTCTGGCTCACAAGACGCAAATGCAGGGCGGCCCTGCCCGCGGGCCGCCCCTTTGCGCGTTTTCACAGTATCATTTCACCCGCCGGGCAAGCGCCGCGCCGCCCGTGCGCGCCGCGCGCTTCCTACCCGCCCGCGGGCGCGGGCTGCGCCCCCTCCGGCTGGCGCACGAACACAAGCGGGCCGTCTCCATCCGTCAGCCGGTTCACATACGGGGCCTCCAAAAAAATAAACTCGCCCTCGCGGGCCTCGGTCAGGCCATTCCACAGCACGCGCACGCCTTTGTATTCCCCGTCCAAAACCTCAATACTCGTCCCGCTCATGCGGCTGCCCATTTCTACCGCTATTTTTTCGCCGTCCAGCAAGGCAAAGCCCGTGCAGGTTCTGTCGCTCTGCACCTCCAGCCGGATATACGGCTGTTCGCACACCCACACAGACCCCGGGTGCGCCGCAGGCTCGTTCCGGCGGTACTGCCGGGTGCAATGCCCCTCGTATGCAAGGCGGACGCAAACATAGAGGAATGGAAGCAGCCACGCCAGCGTGAACGCCGCGCCAAATGCCGCCAGCAGCTTTTTCCACAGCGGCCAGCGCTTTTTTTCAGCCTTTTCTTTCATCGTGGCCTCTCCTCTCATCCATTCTGCGCACTGTCTGTCTGCCGCACAAAAGTAAGCCGCCCGTCGTATTCTGTTAAAAGGTTGCGGTACGGTTTTTTCAGCACCAGCACGTCCTGGCTGAACTCTGTGTACCCCATCCAAAGGCTGCACTGCGTCTCGGCGTCCCTAATCTCGCCTCTTACCCCCGTGCTCACTTCGATTGTCACCTTTTTTCCATCCACCACAGCTTCGCCCGTGCAGCCCCAGTCCTCCTCAACGGTGAACCATATCTCCGCTTCCTTGCACACCCATGTGCTGCCGGGATAATTATACGGTGAATAGAGAGACTCCCTGTCCCTGTTCACATCAATCGCATAAAAAAGGAGATAAAACATGGCAATGCAAAACAGCACAAAATAGCCCGCCGCAGCAGCGGCGCCCACCAGCAGCTTTTTCCACAGCGGCCAGCGCTTTTTTTCAGCTTTTTCCGGCATGGAACCTCCTCTTTCCCAGGCGTCATTCTTCAGGCAAGCGCCTTACGCGGTAAGCCGCAATAAAGTTGCCTCCCGCCTGCACTTCATCAATGTTGTTCATTTTTTGCTCTTGTTCAGCTTTTGAATCCCAATTATAGCTTGTGTATCCATCCTCTGTTTTTTGGATGGCAAAAGAGTGATATCCCCTTCTGATATCGTTCCTGTCGTTCCAAAGGCTGAAAATTGCCACATCGCCCACCTGCATATTCTCATCAAGCTCATACAGGTCAGTATATTCCGTATAATCAACAGGATACTCGTCCAGTACTCTGGGAACAGAAAAAGGGCTTGTTCCCCATTCACCGCTCATCACCGTCCCGCCTGTTTGACGGTATTCCTTCATGATATTGGCAAGGCTTGGGTCCAGCCCTAAAAGGTAAAGCGCATTATATGTGGCAATGGCACCGCATCCGCTGCTTTTACCTGTGCCTTCTCCGAACTGAAAAGTGCTGGCATCCTCATCTGTCTCCTGTCCATACACGGGTCTGCCTCGCACATCATGGGCAAGGTTCTGTTCATAATCGTCCTGCCAGTTTCGGGTGCTGAACCATGTGGTCGGTTGTATAAAAAGTTCTGCTATTTCCTCCATCGGTTCGCTCACTGCCGCCATCACAAAGTTCCAAAACCCGGCTTCCTCTTCTTTTGGCGGCATATCCTGTTCCCTCTCCTCAAGGCTCGCAGAGAGCATTGGCCGCATCATGCCCAGCCGCCCGTCTGAAAAAAGGCTTTCGTTTGCCTTGGCGCCGCTGTGTGCAAAGCCCGCCTGCAAATTTTGGGGCGCCGCACGCAGAAGCCGCACCCCGCTTTCCGGGCTGTTCAGCCCGTAAGGCGTCAGCCCTGTGCCCTGCGCGGGCGTTTCGCCCGTAAGGCCGGGCAAAGCCTCCGCCCTTTGCGCAGGCGGCATGGGCGAGGGCCGCAGCGCAGGGCTTCCGGGCTGCACGGCGGCAAGGCGCCTGCTTATTTCTTCCATCATACCGCCCGGCTCTGTGCCCGTCAAGTATGTGCCGGGCATGCGCAGCTCCATCGTATGCAGCCCGGGTGCCCTTTCCCCATTCGCCCGTGCCCGCATGCGGCGCGCCGCTTTGGGCGCCTGTGCGCGGGTGCGCGCCGCCCGCAGCTTCGCCCCGGGCGCTTATCTTCGTGCGCGCCGGGCCGCTTTCCCTTTCATCCCATGCGCCCGCCTGTGCGCGCGGGCCGCTTCGGCCCCAGCCGTCCGTATGCGCCGCCTGCGCTTTGGCCCCGGCTGCCGCGGCGGGCCGCTCCTGGCCCGCCGCGCGCCCGCGCGCCGCCCGCCTTCCGGCCTGCTTTTCTTCGTCTGCGCGCACAGCCTGCGCCAGCCTTTGCGCCACCTCCTCGCTCTTTTCTTTTGTGTCGCGCTCTATCTCGCGCGCAAAGGCCGCCCGCCTGCGCCAAAATTCGTTCTTTCCCCTTTTTTCCATCGCGCTTTTCCTCCGCTTCCTTTCGTACGCTTTTCTCTGTGCGCGGGCCGGGACCCATGCACAGAGAAAAACGGCCGCCGGGGTGCGCCCCCGGCGGCCCTGCCGCGCATGCCGCGCGCTGTGTCAGCCCGTGACGGCCTTGGTGGGCACAGGCTCGCTTTCGCTGTTCACTACTTTTACGTTACGGCTCTTCACCGGGGCGGTGATGGCCGTGCCCGTCACGCCCTCGCCGCAGATGGAAATGCAGCGCCAGTTGTTGAAGCCCGCCATAAAGCGCGCGCGGCCCTTGAACACGTTGGCGTCGGTGTTCGGGTCAATGTCGCTTTTCACCGTCAGGGGCAGGCGGTCCAGAAACGGCAGGCACATGTAGTCGTCCTTGAACTTCGAATCCATCATGATGAAATAAGGCTTGCCGCCGATGGTCTTGGGCAGGTAGTTCCACACCAGCACGTTCCACAGCCCGGCCTGAAAGTTGATGGCGTTGTTGCTGGTCTCAGGGTCCAGCTCGCTGCCCACGGCCGCCAGCACGGCGCGCTTCAGCTCGCCCACGTTGGGGATGAGGATGGTGTCCGGCGTCACGTTCAGCAGATGGCCGTCGTCGTCTGTAAAGCCCTGCATGCAGTCCTGCACCTTATCCAGCGCATAGGTGGAAAAAGCCGCCTTGAAGGCGTTGCACTGGGCGCCCGTGCCGCCCGTGATGGACGGGTGCGAGGCGGAAAACAGCGCCGCACCGTCCGCCGAGGCGGTGGAATATTCTCGCCCGCCGATGACGGTTTTTTCGCCTGTGCCGCCCGCCAGCAGCCCGGCGGCGAACTCTTCGCGCGTGCGGTTGAAGCTGGTGGCAAAAATGTTGGCGCGGCTTTTTATTTTGCCGTATTTCGCATCCTCCACCATCTCCTGCGTCACCTCGAACGAGCTTTTCCATGTGGTGGGCTCCACCACCTTGGCGTAGCCCTCCTGCATGCTGGTCTTGGGGTAGGCGCCGTTCTCGCCCACGTCCTCAAAGTTGCCAAGGCTCGTCTCCTGCGTATATTTTTCGGCATAGTTTCGGGTGCTGTCCATGAAGAACACGTTTTTGATCTGGCTCTGCTGCTCGAAGGCCTCCACGTTTTTCTCAATGACAGCGCGGATGGGCTCCTGGCTTTTGCCGTAGATGCTGTCGTTCAGGCCGGAGCCTTTTGAAAAGATAATGCCTGCCATGTTGTCTCTCCTCTCTTTCTTCTCATTCGAAATGGCCGCGCACGCGGCCGCCCGCCCCGGCGCCATCCGTCCAGTCCACGGTGAACACGCCGCCCTCGGTGGTGGCGGTGACGCTTGCGGCGTCCTCGCCCAGCGTCACCTTGCTGCCCACCAGCGTGTTTGCCACTGCGGCGCTGCTGTGCGTTTCAAACACCGTGGTGGGCAGCACGCGCATGGCCGGGTACAGCCCGGCCGCCGTCTTTTCGCCCATCACCATGTGCGTGGGGGCCGCGGTGGCCGCCGCCTTCGCCAGCTTGCCGCCGCTGCCAAGGGTGGCCGCGCTGCCCACCACCAGCTGTGCGTCGCTGGGCAGGTATTCAAAGGGCTCCACCGCGCCCAGGGCGCGCTTTGCAATTTTGAACATTGTGTTTTTCTCCTCTCTCTTCTTTTGCATTCTGCCGCGCGGCGCATGCGCCGCGCGGGGCGGCCTCTCACCGCCTGTACTTTTTCGCATACTGCTCGGCCTCTTTGCGCGAAATGCCGAAGTTCGCCCACTCGGCGTATTCCTCTTCGGTAAGGCCGCCGGGCGCGGGGCCCGCGCCGCCCGCCGGGGCAAGGTGCCCCTTGCCTCGCGCCGCGTTGATGGCCGCCTGCCTTGCAGCCGCGGCCTTGCCGCGGGCCAGGCGCTCAAAATTCACGGCCTTGTAGGCCACGTCCAGCGGCACGCCGCTGCGCACCAGCGCGTCGAACTGGGGGAAGGTGTCCATGCCCGCAATGTCGGCCAGCGTTTTCACCGCCGGGTCCAGCTCGCTGATGCGGCGTATCTGGCTGTTCAGCACGCGCTCGCCCTCGCTGCGCTGGGCCCGCTGCACAAGCTGCATGGCCCTTTGCACCACCGGCGCCTGTTCCGCTGCCTGCGCGCCCGGCACGGCCACCGCGCCGGGCGTGCCGGCTGCAGGGGCGGGCGCGCCCATGGCCTCCGGCGCGGTCATGTCCATACCGGAGGGCGCGGGCATGCCCGCCCCTGCGGCGCGCGCCGCGGCCTCCTGCCGGTGTGCGGCCGCCTGCGCGTCCAGCGCGGCAAACAGGTCTTTCACACTGCGCACCGGCTGGCCGTCCGGCATGCGCAGGCCGCCCGAATGGGCGGCGGCCTCGGCGTCCTGCCGCGCGGCAAGGCGGCCATAGCGCGCGGCTGCCTCGCGCTCGGCGCGCAGGCGCGCCGTTTTCCACATCTCGTTCGGCACGGGCGGCTTGCCTCCCGGTATTCCTTCGCCCTGTGCCCCATGTTCGGGTGTATCTGCGCCGCCGTGCCCTGGCCCGCCGTGCGGGCGGCTGTCCTGCGCGCGGTTCGCGGCCTCGGTTATCTGCTTCAGCTCTCCGCCGCCCAAAGGCGGCGTATCCTCCCATGCAGGGGCGGCTGCCCCCTGCGCGCCCTGTGCAGCGCCCGCTTCGCACGCAGCGCCCTGCGTGCCTTCCTGTGCGGGCTGCCCTGCGGGCATTGCGCCGTTTTCCATTTCTTCCATTGTGTTTCCTTTCCGCCCTTTCGGGCTGTGTGCCGGTTTTCGCCCCGGCGGGCTTCGGCCCGGGCCATGTGCCCGCGGCCGCGGGCATTCTGCCCGTGTGGTATATCCGCCTGCCGCGGCCAGGCGCCGCCCCGGCATTTTTCGCCGCGGGCCAGCGCCTCCTGCCCCCGGCAGGCCCTATGCCGCCTTGCCGCCTCACCAAAGGCAGCCTGCCCCATCTGGCCCGCGCGGCCTCTGCTTCGCCGCCACGGCCTGCGGCCCTTCCGGCCCCGCGCGGCTTTGCCCCCGCCCGCTGAACAGGCGGGGGCTTCACGCCCTGCAGGCCCGTGCATCTGGCCCCGCGCCCGGCCCATGCCCGGCGCGGGGCCGGCCGCGTCACTTGCCGGTTTTCACCACCGGCTTTTTGGTGCTGGCGGTGGGCTTCGGGGCCTTCACCGTCATGCTTCCCGTGTTGGGGATATCCAGCTTTGCCATTCTGTCTCCTCCTTTCCTCTGTTTCGGGCAAGGTCGCGCAGGCGGGCCGCGCGCGCCGTTTTCCGGCGCGGCGCCTTTCCGCCGCCCCCGCCCCGGCTTTCTTCCGGCAGGGCGCGCCTTTTGCGGGAACGCGTCGTCTTTCCCACATACAGCGCGCCCCGCCGGGGCCATGCGCTTTTGCCGGGCGCAGCGCCGGGCAAGCCCGGCCCGCCCCGGCCCCTTGCGCCCTGCGCCGGGCAGGGCCGCGCCCCCATACTTCGCGCCAGCGTCAGGGGACGCGGCCCGGCTCAGCCCCCGCCCGCGGCGCCTGCCGGGGCCTTCAGCGGCACCTCGTGCTCTTTTTCGCACACCTGCCTGCCGAAGTTTTCGCACGCGCGGCTGCGGCAGAAAAACGCCTGCGCCAGCACAAGCCTTGTAGGCGTGGCGGGGCTTGTGTCCCCGCGCACGCGGTACGCCGCCTTCACGCGCATCTCCACCCCGCATTTCGGGCATTTCATGGGCATCCCTCCTGTTCAATAAATTTACGGCATAAGGCGCGGCGGCAGGCCGCGCGCCTTTTCCCGCATTGCGGCCAAGGCTGCCGGAATAAAAGCGCCCCGGCCCGGTGTATCGCGCCGCCTCAGGGGGCCGGGGCCCCCGTGCGAAAGCCCGTCATCCGGCATTTTCTCCGCTGCGCCGGGTTTCCTCCATTGAAGGCAAATCCAGCATCGGCTTTCACCGACAATGCCCCTGCATGGAAGGCGCCTCCGGCGGCCCGCTGCCGCCGCGCTTTTCCGGGTTTTGCGGGCAATGCGCCTGAATCCGCGTCAAAGCAATGGCATATTCCGCGCGCAAAGCGCCTCCATGGGGCGGGTTTTATGCCGGGCCCCGCAGGCAGCGCGCCTTTGCCAAAGGCGTCCCCGGCGGCGGCTGTTCCCCTCGGCCCGCCGATGCCCGCGGGCAGCGCCGCCCCACGGAAGAAAAGACGGCGCCGTGCCCCATGGGCAGCGCCGCGTCGGGCCGCCGCACCTTTCCCGCGCGCAGCCCGCGTGCTATAATGAGGCTGTCCGGCGGCCATTGCCCCGGCAATTTCAGGCAGGCGCCTAACCTTTCCGGGCTGCCTGCCGCCCCAGCAAAGGAGGTGCCGCCATGAAGCTCTGCATTGCCGAAGCTCCATGCAAAGCTTGACGGAACAGGCTTGTATGGAGCAACGCCGTCCATCACGCTTTGCACAGCCGCCCGCAAAAACAGGCATAGCTGCAAAGGAGAATGAATGGACATGGAATATCGCTATACGAAAATAGACCTGAACGAATGGGCCAGAGGCGCGCTGTTCTCGCATTACATGAAGCACATGCGCATTGTGATGAGCCTCACCGCCGACATTGACGTCACCCCCCTGGTGGCGTTTTCCAAAACCCGCGGCCTGAAATTTTACCCCTGCATGATATGGGCCGTGTCGAAGGCTGTGAACGCGCACGACGAGTTCAAATACGGCTGGGACAGCGCCGGCGGTCTCATACGGTGGAGTTTCATCTCCCCCTCCCACACCCATTTTCACCACGCGGACGAAACGTTCACAAAGCATGTCACTGTCTTTTCCGAAGATCTGGCCGAATTTCACGCGCGCTTTCTGGCCGGCAGGGAAGCGCACAAGGCCGCCCGCGGCTTTGTACCGGGCCAGCCGCCGAATTTTTTCGACGTCTCCTGCCTGCCGTGGGTAACATACCGGCATTTTGACGTGCATGTGTTTGACGAGGGCCGGTTTCTTGCCCCCGTTGTCACCTGGGGAAAATATGAGGCGCACCGCGGCCGCTGCCGCATGCCCCTCACCATGAATATCCACCACGCCGTTGCCGACGGCTTTCACCTGTGCCGCTTTTTTACAGATGTGCAGGCGTTGATTACTTCCGCCTTCGGCGCATAACCCCGCTTTGGCAGGGTGCGCCGCCGGGCGCACGGCCGGGCCGTTTTTCGGCCCGGCCCTTCTGCGCCCCGTCAGCCCTTGGGCGCGGCGCCCATGGCCGCAAGGGCCTGCGCCAGCCGCGCGGCGTCCTGCCCGGCGCCGGGCGCCCTCCGGCGCCTGTGCCGCCATACCGCCCGGCGCCTGTGCCGCTGCCTGCGCCGCACCGGCGGCCCCCGCGGCGCCCATATCCGGCAGGCCCAGCGCCGCGCCTGCCATTCCCGGCATTCCCGGCATGCCGCCCGCGCCCATGCCCGGCGCGCCGCCCGCCATTCCGGCGGCCTGCGCCTGTTCGGCCTGCGCGCGCTGGCGCAAAAGCTCGCTCACCTCGCCCGCGTGGGGGTAATCCAGCTTTGCCATCAGCGTCCAGTACAGCAGCATGGTCTGCGTCTGGCCAACAGGGCCGAAGGCCCCGCTTTGCAGCTTCATGTCCATCTGCTCCCACAGCACGCTGCGGTTGGAAGAAAGCGTGGCGCTGGGGTCCACGCTGAAAATGAACTCGTCGTTCCAGTAAAACTGCCCCGCCGCGTCGCGGCGCAGAAAATCCCACCGGTCGAAATGGGCGAAGGCCTCGCTGCCGTCCTGCGTTTTCACCGAATAGGGGATGGGCTCGTCCGCATACGCCAGAAGGAAGCGGAACATCAGCTCATACAGGCGCGCAAAGGCGCTGTTCTTCTGCTCGCGCTTTGAAAAAAGGCGCCCCGCGCTTTGGTTTGCCGAAAACTGCTTGGCGCTGCCGGACGTGGCCGACGAGTCGTACTTGCCCTGAAACGCATCCGTGATGCCCAGCGTGCTTTTGGCATAGTCGTAGCTGTCCACCAGCACCACGCGGTCCTTGGTGATGTCCGGCTGCACGTTCAAAACGCTCACCAGCTCGCGCTGGGCGGGGTTTTTGATGCGCAGTATTTTGAACTCCTTGTCCGTGGTCTCAATGTCCAGCCCTTCGGGCAGCGTCACAAAGCTGCCGCCCTTCAGCACCTTTTCTTCTATTTTCGAGCCGCATTTCTTAATAACCTCCTGCTGGTCGCGTATCACATCCACGTCGCTGCCGCCCAGAAACGAGGCGTATCTGCTCACGTTGCGCCGCAGCACCAGCGGGTAGCGGCCCGGCTTGTAGCGCGGCACCTTCACCGGCGCGGCCACGCTCTGCACAAGGGGGCGGCCCGTGGCCTCGTCCAGCATGGGCAGGCCGTCCGGCCCCAGCACGGCGCGCTGCTCCTCGCGGGCAAACGGCGCCACCTGCGCGCCGTCCGGCAGCGTCAGGGCGCGCGGCACCTCCAGCTCGTCCTGCGCCTCGTCGCGCCATTTTCTCGCGCCGCACTGCCCGCACACCTCGCCCGTTTTGGGCGCGCCGCACACGGCGCACACCTTCAGATGCAGGGCCTGGTAGTCCTCATAGTCGGCCAGCACCTTGTCCTCCACCCAGCTGAACAGGCCTATGCCGCCCGCCTCGTTGCGGAAATAGGCGATGTTCTGCGTCACAAGCTCCTCCTGCGGGGCGGCGCCCTCGCCGCGTATCTCCGGCTGGGCCTCGCCGCCGTCCGCCACGTCCACGCCGTATTTGCGGCGGATGGCCTGCTTTGTCTGGCACGTCTGCACAAAGATATAGTCCATCTGCTCTATCTCATACACCCCCGGCTGCGGTATCACCTGCCTGGGGTGCCGGTCCGTCACGGCCACGTCGCCCAGCGCGCAGTGGCAACCCGCCTCGTTGTCCCAGTCCACCTGCCACAGCGCGCCGCCCTGGGTGGGGGCCGTGCGCTCCTGAATGTCGTTTTTCTCCGTCAGGTGCAGCCGCTGCACCTCGTGGCGCAAAAGCGCCTCCACGCCGCGCGCCAGCGCCTCGTCCTCGGGGTGGATAGCCTCCACCCTCGGCATGGGGATGGTGGGGTCCACCTGGCTTTCCAGCAGCTCATACACAATGTTGCGCACGTTCGTGGCCCTGCGCGGCGCCAGCGCGCCGCTGTGCGCGCGCACGTCCGCCGTGCCCTCATAATAGGCCGTGCGCATGTCCATCCTTTTCAGCTCGTCCGCATAGGCGGCGCGCGCCTTGCGCAGCTTGTCCTGCCAAAAGGCCAGCTTTTTGTTCTTTTTGAACACTGTTTTTCTCCTTTCTGCGGCGCGGCGCGCCGCGCGGGTGTTTTGCAGGGCCCGGCATATCCGGGCCCGTTTTTGCGGGGCGGCCGGGGCTCCCGGGCCGCAGGCTGGGGCCTGGGGGAAATCGGAACAGGCCGTATAAAAAATATGAATTCGCCAGTTGTTGGCGCTGGAATTCATGTTTTTCAGGCGAGCGGCCTCCCGGGTTCTTTGCTGCTTTCTTGGCATAAGAAAGCAGATCTCCTTTTCCTAAAAAAGAAGCCTCCGCTTTCAGCACTTACAGAAAACAATGCCCGAAGCTTTCGCCGCCCGCTTTCCCCTTCTCCTCTTCTGCCCTGCAATTCAAGAAACCGCCCATTCGGTGATTTTTCGGGCAAAAAAATTTCCGCCTGCGCCGCAGCCCCGCCGCCTCAAAACGGGCTGCCGTATTTCTCCACCAGATACGCCCTGCCCTGCTCGCCTGCGTGCTCGTAATCCTCCCACAGGTCCGCCTCCCAGTGCGCCCGCGGCGCGGCGCGCCCGGCGGGCGGCCCAGCGGCCCACCACACGCAGAAATAGCGCAGGCTGTCCACATCGTGCGTCAGCGCGTGCGGTTCCTTGGAATATACGTCGGGCCGCTGCTCGTCCTTTTGTATCTTCTGCAGGCAGCGCCACAAATTCGGCGCGGCCCTGCGCAGAAAGCGCAGCCGCGGCCCGCCCTCGTCCGGGCGCAGCCACTCCTTCATGGCCGCGCACCCGGCGGCAAAGTCGCTTGAGGCGCGTGTCAGCTCCACCCCGTTCTGGCTGAACAGCGCCGCGCGGCTTTTGCCCGTCACCTGCTCGCGGCTCCAAAGGTCCGGCGGGGCAAGAAAGGCCGCGATGTCCTCGCCCTGCGAAAGCGCCAGCAGCGTGGCCGCCGCCTCGCCGATGGTCTTGTTCGGCGCGTCGTATTCGCGGTAGATAAGCGCCCTGCCCTCGCCGTCCACGGCGAACCAGTGGGCCGAAAGCATGTCCAGCCCGTAGTCTATGGCCACATACCTTCTGGCGTCCCGCGCAATTTCCCGCCCTTCGCAGATATGCGTTTCGGCGCGCACCTCCGGGAACATGGCCCCGCCCGGCACGCTCAGCGCCTCCTCTACGCTGGCGGGGTACTCCTGCATGGTCTTGTCCTCGCCCAGCGCGCCCAGCGTGCGGGCATACCACGCCTCGCCGCGCGCCGGGTCTGCATACCACGGCAGAAACAGCTTGTGAAAGCCGTTGTCCGGGTTTGTGAATATCTCTTCAAACAGCGTGCCCAGCCGTATGGTGGAAAGGCCTATCACCCGCCCGCCGCCCGGGCGGTTCACCACCGGAAAAATAGAGGCCCATATCTCCCCGGCATACTGCTGAAAGGCCCACTCGTCCAGAATGACAAGGTCTGCCGTGAAGCCGCGCGCCGCCCCCGGGCTGGAGAGGAACGCCTTCAGAACGCTTTCCGGCCCGTGTGCAAAGCGCACATGCACGCTGAGGCTGGTGTGGCGGAACACAGGCCCCTGCCAGCCGGGCGGCTCCTTTTTTTCCTCGCATATCAGCTCAGGCATGTGCCGCAGTATCACCACCATGCGCCGCACAAGCTCCTTCGCCTCCTCCTCCGCGCGGGAAAAGCACACCACCGTGCGCCCCGAAAACAGCACCACCGTCCACGCCGCCACCGAAAGCGCCAGCCAGGTGATGCCAAGCTGGCGCGCCTTCAAAATAATGTTCAGCCTGTGCGCGTGCAGCTGGCGAAGGGCCTGCTCCTGCATGGGCCACAGCCGGAAGGGCTGCACCAGCTCGGCGGCGTCCTTGTCCTCGATGTGCACAAAGTTTTTTGTGAAAAATACGGGGTCCCGCCTGCACAGCGCCACCGTTTTTTCCCGCAGCTCGTGCGGCGTCATGCCCATGCCTCCTTTCCGTGTGGTTTGCCGCGCGGGCGGCCGCGCCCCGCACCGGGCGCAATAAGCGGCCGCCCGCGCTTTTGTTTTCCTGAAAGAATTTTCCGTCTGCTTTTTCAGCGCGCCGAAAGCAAGTGCTCACCCCGCGGGCGGCGCGCCCCCTTCGCCCTTATCACCGGCCGGAAGGGCGAAGGATTAAATTGCAAGCAGGCCCCGTTTGTGGGCCCCATTTTGCTCAAAACGGTAGAATAAAAAAATTTTATGCTGTAAAATGACAAGTGTGGTGCAAGCAGGCGAAAACTGAAATGAACGCCAAATTACACGGCGGTATATAAGCTTCCTTGCCGTTTGGAGGGCAGGGTATGGTTGGGTTAGCGCGGGGCACGGTAAAACTGTGTGAACACGAAAAAGAATGGGAGCTGCAAGCTCGGAACACAATTTCCCGCTTAAAGCAGATATGGGGCCATGTCATAAAAGACATTCAGCATGTGGGCAGCACTTCCATCCCTTCCATAAAGGCAAAGCCAATCATTGACATTGCAGCTGCAGTGGATAATTTTGATGATGTCCTCCGCTTTGAAAAAGAATTAAAAGCCGCCGGCTTTCATTACCGCCCCAGCGTCCAGGCCTCTGTCAAAGGCCAGCTGCTGTTCGCCTGCGGCAGCTATTACGAGGGCACTGGCAACTTGCAAACGCATTTCATCCATGTTGTCCGCACAAACAGCACGGATTGGCTCAATTACATAAATTTTAGAGATTACCTCAACAGCACCCCCTCGGCCGCAAAAGAGTATGAAGCGCTGAAGCTGTTCCTTGCCCGGCAGCCCGCCGCTGCGAACGCCAGAGAAAAGTACCTCGCGGGAAAACACGATTTTATCGTCCGCACCCTGAAAAAAGCGCGGACAGCAATGTAAAAAGCGGGTTCCCAACCCGGCGCAGCTTTCCGCCGCCCGCTTGCCACCCTCCCTGCCGCTTTGCGGGCGCCGTTGCCCTGCGGCCCAAAAATCACCCATTCGGTGACTTTTCGGCCAAAAAAATTTCCGCTTCCTCCGCGCCGCCTTTCCGCGCTGCGGCCCCGCCCTGCGCCTTCTGCGCGCGTGGCGCGCCGCCCTCTGCCCCGCGCGGCCCCTGCGCGGGCCTGGCGCGGCGCTTTCCGGCCCGCGGCTCTGCCGGCCCCGGCGGCACGCCCGCCAGCGCCTCCAGCGCGCCGGCCGCGTCCAGCTTGCGCAGCAGCGCGAGGTCGTTTTCTGAAAGGGCCGCCTCTGGCACGGCCGCGGCCTTTTCCGTGGGCTTGTCGCCCGCCGAATCGCGCACAAAGGCCGCCGCGCTGGTGTCGCCCTTCATGGCCTTGGCTATCTGCGTCAGCACCACCGCCTCATACAAATCCAGCGGCGCGCCGCGCGCCTGCGCCAGCAGCAGCGCCCTTTCCTCCAGCGCGCTCTCCGGCGCGGGCATGCGCAGAAACGCGCTCAAAATATCCCGCATCGTCTTTTTCTCTCCGCTTTTTCCCTGCCCGGCCATGCCGCGCCTCCCCTTTCCGCCTGCCGGGGCCTTCGCCCGGTTTTCCGAGTATAAGCATACCACACCGAAGCCGGACATTCCGGACATTCCGGACGCCCGCCCCTCATTCCTCTGCGCCCCGCGCCGCCTCGCAGGCAAAAAACAGCCTTCCGCTTTACGCCGCCCCACCTCCCGGCGCACCATTCAAAAGCCCCTGTTCCCGCCGTGGCGTGTACTGCGTCAGCGCCCTTTTCGCACCTGTACCCGTGCGCCCCCGCCCGCGCACACCGCCTTTTTCTTTCGTCCCGCTCCGGCAGCCCCGTTTTCTCCTCGCTTTGCATGCCCGCCTGGTCGCACCGACTTTCGGGGCGCCGCCCGCCCCGCGCAGAAGCCCGGCACCCGCCGCACAGCCCAAACGCAAAAA
>JBKYIE010000017.1:0-47165 GCA_047030735.1 Ruthenibacterium sp. | reverse complement strand
GGTGCGGATGTCGATGCCGGGCAGGCTGTTCAGCGTGTTGATGGTGGCGATGGCGTCCGCCCCCGCCGCCTCGGCCGCGCGCGCCTTGCCGGGAATATCCTGCACAATGGCGGGCAGCTTGGGCATCACGGGCTTTTTCGTCTCTTCGCGCACCCAGGTGGTCACCATTTTGATGGCCTCCTCGCTGCCGCCCACCGTGGCGCCGCCGCCCGATTCAGCCATGCCGTGCGAGCACGAGAAGTTCAGCTCAAAGCCGTCGGCCCCGGCCTCGTCGAACATGCGCGTCACCTCGCGCCACTGCGCCTCCACAAGGCCCTCGGTGTGCAGCAGGCTCACCCAGACGCCGTGCTCGGGAAAGCGCTCTTTCAGCCAGCGCGTGTCCTTGGCCCACTTTTCAATGTGCTTGGGGCTGCCCAGCTCGAAGTTGGTAAAGCCCACAATGTCGCCGTCGGCGCTTTTCACCGCGGTAATGCGCGGGTTCACGTTCTGCGCCTGGCTCAGGGTGTAGGCCAGCGTTTTCAGCACCGCGCCGCCCCAGCCCGCCTCAAAGCACCGGGCCACCATCTCCACGTTGGTGGTGGGCGGCGCCGAGGAGAGCATGAAGGGGTTCGGCATGGAAACACCGGCAAAGTTCACTTTCAGGGTGGGTGCCATTTGTTCCTTCCTCCTTCAGTTTTTTCATACGGATGTTCTTGCACAGGCGGTTTTTGCCTGCGCCGGTTCATTCACGCCTTTTTCAGCGTTTTTTTCAGGTGGTTTTTCAGGCCGCCGTCCTCCACAATGCTCAGCACATGCTCGGGCAGCTTGCTGCCCTGGTACGTTTTGCCCGTGGTAATGTCTTCAATGGTGCCGTTCAAAAGGTCCACCACAATCTCGTCGCCCTGGTTCAGCCCGCTTGTGTCCGCCAGCGTCACCACCGGGAAGCCCACGTTGATGCAGTTGCGGAAAAAGATGCGCGCAAAGCTTTGGGCAATCACGCCGCCCACGCCCGCGTACTTCAGCGCTATCTGCGCCGTTTCGCGGCTGGAGCCCGGGCCGAAATTGCTGCCCGCCACAATGATGTCGCCCTTTTCAATGGCGCCGGCAAAGCCGGGGTACGCGCGCTCCATGGCGTGCCGGCCAATCTCCTCATAGCTTGCGTCCATATACTCGCCCGGGGAGATGATGTCCGTGTTGATGTCGTCCCCGAATTTCCACACCCGGCCTTTTATCTGAGAATTCATAGCTTCTTCCCCCTTTTCGGCACGTTTAGAAATAGGCGCGCGGGTCTGCAATGCGGCCCTCTATGGCGCTGGCCGCCACCGTGGCGGCGCTGCCCAGGTACACGCTGGCGTCCTTGCTGCCCATACGGCCGATAAAGTTGCGGTTGCTGGTGGAGATGCAGCTTTCGCCCCCCGCCAGAATGCCCGTGTGCGCGCCCAGGCACAGCCCGCAGCTTGGCGCCACAATGACGGCCCCGGCCTCTGTCAGGATGTCCAGGATGCCCTCCTTCATGGCCATGCGGTACACCTCGCGCGAGGCGGGCGAAACAAGGAAGCGCAGCCCCCTGGCCGCCTTTCTGCCCTTCAGCACGTGCGCGGCGGTGCGCAAATCGGAAATGCGGCCGCCCGTGCACGAGCCGATGTACACCTGTGTCAGCGGCGCGCCGGCCACCTCGGTCACGTCGTGCACGTTGTCCACATGGTGCGGGCAGGCCACCTGCGGCGCCAGCGCGGCGGCGTCGTTCACATAGCTGCGCTCGTATTCGGCGTCCTCGTCCGGGTACAGCAGCACATAGCTGCGCTGCGAGCCGTGCGCCTTCAAATACTCCAGCGTCTTTTCGTCCGGCGGGATATACCCGGCCTTGGCGCCCATCTCCACCGCCATGTTGGAGATGGCCATGCGCTCGTCCATGGACAGGGCGCGAATGGCCTCGCCGCAGTATTCCAATGCTTTATAAGTAGCGCCGGAATGGCCGATGGTGCGGCAGTCATACAGCACCATGTCCTTGGCGAAAACGCCCTTTCCCAGCGTGTTTTTCCACTCGATGCGGTAGCTCTCGGGGACCTTCAGCCAAATCTGCCCCGTGGCCACGACGCCCAGCATCTCCGTAGAGCCGATGCCCGTGCCGAACGCGCCGAACGCGCCGGACATGCACGTGTGCGAGTCTGTGCCCACAACAAGCGTGCCGGGCTGGTCGTAACAGGCCTCTGCCAGCACCTGGTGGCACGGGCCCTCGTATTCGTGATAGTCCACGTCCTTGGCCAGAGACCAATCCTTTGTGAACTTCACGGCCTCCGCCTGCTTTATCTCGCACGGCGGGGTGTAGTGGTCGCTTATCACCACCACCTTGCTTTTATCCCAAACGTCCACGCCCAGCTCTTCCAGGCCCCGGGCTATTTCGATGCGCGGGCCCAGAATGTCGTCCATCATGGCAACGTCCACGTTGGCGTTCACAATCTCGCCGATTTCCACATGTTCCCTGCCTGCGGCGCGGGCCAGCGCCTTCTGTGCAAATGTCATGCCCCTCATTGCGTTTACACCACCTTCAGTAAAAAAGGGCGCCGCGGCGCGCGGTGTGCCCGGCACAGCGCCGCCCCCTGCTTCGAAACCTCCTGCCCGCCGGGCCGTCAGGCCCCCAGCCGGGCGCGTATGAACGCGTCGAACTCTGCAATAATCTGCTCGTTGGTTTTCTCTCGGTCGTCCATCAGAAGGCCGTACATGGGCGGCACGGGCAGGCCGCGCGCCTCAATGGCCTTCAAAAGCTCTTCCGTGTAAATGCCCGGCTGCCTGCGCAGGCTGCGCACGGGCTCGGCAGGGTGGCCCCCGCCGTTCTCGTAATAGCTGGAAACGGTAAGCCCGCACGTGGGCGAGCCGTCGCACACCAGCACGGCCACCACGTCATAGCCCACAATGGCGTAATTTTCCATGTAATCCACCATCTGTTCGGCCAGCTTGCGGCAGCAGTGCCGGAACCCCGCGTTGTCGTACAAATTGCGGGAATGCCACCACCGCTGGCAGCCGATGTGCAGCACCTCCGGGCACGGCATCTGCATCATGCCCACGCCGTACTTATCCAGCGTGCGCACCACCTCGGTGAACATGCCGGGGTAGCGTGCAAATTCCTGCACCTTGTTGTTCGCGTTCAAAAGGCAGTTCGAAACGAACACGATTTTTTTCGAGCGGTCATCTACATTCCGCTGCGGCATGCGGCACCCTTCCTTCCTCGCGCTGCGCCCGCGCGGGCGGACGGCGGCCGCCTGCCGCCGCCCGGCGCCGCGGGCTTTGCAAAAAGCTGTGCTTTGCGCTTATTTCACGTCGTTCACAAGCTCCATCAGCTTGGCCATGTCCGGCTGCTCCTCCAGGTGGTTCACAAAGTCCACAATCTTTTCGGTGCGCTCTGTGTCGCCCTTGTAGGTGCGGTTGGCAAGGTAGCGGAACTTGTTCACCACGTCCTCGTAGGTAACGGGGTTGCGCCAGTCGCCCTTCGGGTCGTCCACGGTGGCGGAATACTGCGTGCCGTCCTTCATGGTGATGGTGACGGCGCTGGAATAGTGGGCCGGGTAGCGGCGCTCGAACTCGTCGTCCATCACCACGGTGGTGGCGGCAATCAGGCGTTTCACCAGCTCGTCGTTGATGTAATCGGTGTTCAGCTCATCCACAGTGAACTTGCCGTTTTTGAAGGCGATGGCCGCCTGGTAGGGCATGCTGAACTGCAAATCCACAATGTTGCGCGGCGCCCACTTGCAGGGCTCGGCCAGCAGGTGCATGGTGTATTTGGAGGAGCGGATGTCGATCTTCTCAATGTCCTCGGCGTTGGGGTGGTATTTCTCCACAATCTCAAGGCAGGCGTCCAGGTGCCCGCCGGAGTAGCGGCAGCACGGGTACACCTTGATGGAGGACTTGGTGAACGTCCAATCCTCGCCCAGGCCCTCGGTGATATACTTGGAGTCGTAGTGGTCCTGGAAGGAATAGGCGTGCAGCAGACCGTCCTTGCTCTCAAAGATGTCGGACGGACCGTTGAAGCCCTTTTCGGCCATGCGCGCGGCGATGATGGAGTTCATGGCGGGGTGGCCGGCCTGCAGGCGCTTTGTGAAAGAGCCCTCGGTGTTCCAGGCCATCAGGCCCGCCACCATGCTGCCCGCAATGCCCTGGGCATACACGGTTTTCTGTTCGTCCAGCTTCATCAGCTTCGCGGCGGAGACGGCGGCGCCCATGGTGCCGCAGGTGCTGGTGGGGTGGAAGCCCTGGTAATACATGTCGCCCAGGTAGGCCGTGCCCATGCGGCACACCACTTCGTTGCCCAGCGAGACGGCCTCGATATACTCCTTGCCGCTGCGGTGCAGCATCTCGCTCAGCGCCATGCTGGCGGGGAAGGTGGCGGGCGACGGGTGCGCGTTGGATTCGTTGTGGTCGTCCACAAAGTCCAGGCCGTAGCACTGAATGGCGTTTGCAAACGCGGCGTTGGGCGCGGCAACCTTATCCCTGCTGCCCACAATGGTGGCCTCGGCCGGGCCGCCCATCTCCTCTGCCACCTCGCGCGCAATGGTGCTGGAGATGACTTCGCGCGTGCCCAGCATGGACGCCAGCACGTCCAGCGTCAGCGTTTTCGCCTTGACGACGGCCTCCTCCGGCAGGTTCTCGAATTTGGTGTTCACCGCCACTTCGGCAATCTTGGTTGCAATGGTCTTGCTCATTTTCTTTTTCCTCCTTAAGAAAAATGACTTTTACTGAATGCGGGATTTGCGCACATATACCTGCCCGTCCATGATGACGCGGGCGGTGCGAAGAATGGCGGCCGTCTTCAGGTCATACTGCCCGTCGTGCGCCTCCAGTTCCGACACCACCGGTATCACCCCGGCGGGATGGCCTATTACAATTTTGCGGCCGTTTTTGCCGCGCTCGCTCAGCACCTGGTGCACAATGCTGCCCGGCACGCGGGCCGCCGCGCCCATGCACACCGTGCCGGTGACAGGGTGCGTCTTGTGCATCATCTGCATGAACAAAAGCCTGCTCACAAGGTCAATGTCCCCGGCGTCCACATCCTTGCCGTCGAACGTGCGGTAGCCTTGCGCAGGCGAAACAATAGCAAAGAAGGGCGAATACGGGCATTTTTTTGTGGCGTTCTGCCAGGTGTCCGTCAGGCCGATTTTCTCGGCGCAGCGGCCGCGAATCTCTTCAATGCGCGCCATCAGCGCGGCGTCGCCCTCAATTTCGGCGGGCGTCTCGGTGCCCTGCATGCCAAGGCTCTCGGCCCGGATGAACACGGTGGGCGTGCCTGCGTCCACCACAGACACTTCATACTGCTTGCCGTCCTCGGTGGTGATGGTATCCGTCACATTTCCCGTGGGAAGCAGCCTGCCCGTGATGCCGCCCACACTGTCGGAGAAGTCCAGCTCAATGGTAGAGCCCAGCGTGGGCACGCCGTCAATGTGCAAATCGCCCTCTATCACCGCGCGGCCGTCCTTCACGGCCACCCTGGCGTTGATGATGGAATTCGTGTTCACCTGATGGATGCGCACGGTGGTGTACGGCTCTTCGGCCTTCACAAGGCCGTGGTCGATGGCATAGGGCCCCACGCCGGCCGAGATATTGCCGCAGTTGGATTTGTAATCCACCTTCGCGTCCACGAAGCTCACCTGGCCGAAGGTGTAGTCCACGTCGGCGTCCTCGCGGCTGGGCGGGCCGATGATGGCCAGCTTGCTGGTCAGCACGTCCGCACCGCCGAGGCCGTCTATCTGCCGCACGTCGGGGCTGCCGAATATCTCAAGAATGTATTTGTCGCGCAGCGCCGGGTCCTGCGGAAGCTCATTTTCCATGATGAAAATGCCCTTGCTGGTGCCGCCGCGCACGATGGAACAGCTTACGCTGATGACTTCATCTTTCATGAAAGCACGCTTCCTTTCACTTCACGATGCGGGTGCCGCTCTCGCCGCGCAGGGCAGCCGCGGCATTTTCCAGGCTGGCAATCACGGCCGTGCCGCCCGCTTTGGCGAACGACATGGCGGCCTGCACCTTCGGCAGCATGCTGCCCGGCGCAAAGTGGCCCTCGCCGCAGTATTTTTCGGCCTCGGCCACCGTCATCCCGGCAAGGGCCTTCTGGTCCGGCTTACCCCAGTTGATGGCCACGCGGTCCACCGCCGTCAGAATGACCAGCATATCCGCGCCAATCAGCTCGGCCAGCTTGGCAGAGGCAAAATCCTTGTCAATCACGGCCGGGGTGCCCACAAGGCGCCCGTCCTTTTTCACCACGGGGATACCGCCGCCGCCCACGGTGATAACCACATAGCCGGAGTCCACCAGCGTGTTCACCATGTCCTTTTCCACCACGTCCACAGGCTTGGGGCTGGGCACCACCTGGCGCCAGCCCCGGCCCGCGTCCTCCACCATGGTGTAGCCGCGCTCGGCCGCTATTTTGCCGGCCGTCTCCTTGTCGTAAAACGCGCCCACGGGCTTGGACGGCTTCTGGAAGGCAGGGTCGGCCTCGTCCACCAGCACCTGCGTCACCAGCGTGCCCACGCTTTTCTGAATGCCGCGCGCGGCCAGCTCGTTGGCAATGCTGTTCTGCAAATGGTAGCCGATATAGCCCTGGCTCATGGCGCCGCATTCGGGGAACGGCATGTCGGCCTTGATGGCCCCTGCCTCCGCCGCCGTGGACATGCCCAGGTTGATCATGCCCACCTGCGGGCCGTTGCCGTGGGCTATTACCACCTGGTTGCCCTGCTCTATCAGGTCCACAATGGGCTTCGCCGTCTGGCGCACCAGCGCAAGCTGCTCGGCCGGGGTGTTCCCCAGCGCATTGCCGCCCAGGGCGATCACGATTTTTTTCAATCTGCTCTCCTCCTAAACGTTTTTATCTCGCGGGGGAACCTTTCGGCCCCGTTTGATGGCTTTTTCCGCGGTGCGCGCCGGGGCCATGCGGCCCCGGCGGCACGCCGCCTTTTCAGTATTCCGCCTTCACCGGCGCGCAGAACACGCCGTAATCCTCGGGGTGGCGGTCTTTCAGGCTGGGCATCGAGGCCCGGCGCGCGGCCACCTCGTCCAAATCAAGCGCCTGCACAATGACGCCGCCGGCCTCCTGCGTCAGCTCTGCCAGCACCTCGCCCCTGGGCCCGGCCACCATGCTGTGGCCGAACAGGAACAAATCGTCCATCCGGCAGTACATGTTGGCCGCGGCCAGAAACACGTTGTTCTCCAGCGCGTGGCAGCGGATAAGCAGCGGCCAGATGTCGGCCTCCTGCACGCGCCATGCCGCGGGCATGAACACCACCTCGGCCCCCTTCAGCGCCAGCATGCGCGCGGGCTCGGGGTGGTTGTTGTCGGCGCATATCATCATGCCGATACGGCCGTACTTCGTCTCGAATACAGGGTATTCGCCCGTGCGGGTAAAATAATCGCACTCGCCGCCGAACAAATGGTTTTTCGAATACACGCCCTGCACTTCGCCCTCGTCGTTTATCAGCACGGCGGCGTTGTTCAGCGGGCGCGTGGTGTACACCTGAAGCGCCAGCGGCGCAATGATGTAAACGCCCAGCTCTTTGGCCTGCGCGCGCAGCGCCGTGACGGTGGGGCCCGAAAGCCCCTCGGCCATGCCGTACAGCCCCTCGCCGAACGCGCCCAGGTTATAGCCCGTGACGAACAATTCGGGCAGGCAGATGATGCGCGCGCCCTTTCCGGCTGCCTCGCGCACCTTTTCCTGCGCCAGGGCCAGGTTGTATTCCTTGTCGCCCAGCCTCGTCTCAAGCTGGATAAGCCCAACGGTCACCTGTCTCATGCTCAGGCCTCCTTCGGGGCGGCCCCGGCCCCGGCCTTCAGCGCCGCATGCTCGGCCTTTTTGGCCGCCATATAGCTGCTGTCGCCCGCCTTCATCAGCAGGTAGTACACCAGCATGGCCACCAGCGTGCCCACGATGATGGAGGCATCATACAGCCAGTGCAGCGCGGGCACCCACAGCCCAAGGAAGATGACGATGAAGCTGACGGCGATGGTGAGGATGCTGATGGGGTTCACGCCGCCCTTGCGGTTCAGGAACACCAGCAGGCCCAGCAGGGCAATGATGATGCCCATGGCAATCATCGAGAACTGGTGCGTGCAGCCCAGCGTGCAGATGGCCTGCGTCCAGGCGGAGGGCAGCACGAAGGACAAAACCACCAGCGCCGCGGCTGCGGCAAAGCACAGCACATAGGTGGGCATGTTGAACTTTTTCAGGTTCGTGTACTTCGACTCATCCTCCGGCACATACAGGCTGCGCAGGTTCAGCTCGGTGCGGCAGATAAAGAAGTAATGGCAGATGGTGATGCCGATGATGGGCCCAAGCAGGGCGCCGCCGCCGTTGAGGAAGAAGTTCATGTAAACGCCCATGTCGCTCACAAGCACCCACGGGCGAATCAGCACGCCCACAATGCCGAGAATAACGGCGGCCCACTTGAAGTTTATCTTGCCGCCCGTCAGGTGCACGATGGCCGTGGCCGGCGTCAGCGCGTTGGCCGCAATGTTGGTGGTGAGCGTTGCAATGATAAGGAACGCCATCATGCCGATGACAAGGGGCACGTTCTCTATCATGCCGGTGAGCTGCACGGGGTCCCAAATGGCCTCGCCGAACATCACCACTGTGCAGCTTGTGACAAGCGAGCCCACAAGCGCCAGCCCCACAATGCCCGTGGGCACGCCGATAAACTGGCCCACCATCTGAGATTTCTGGTCTTTGGCCACCTTTGTCAGGTCGGTGACGGTAAGCGGCATCGAGCCCCAGTAGCTGATGTTGGAGTTCAGGCCGATGATGAAGAATGTCAGGAATTCCGTGGTGGAGGCAAAGGTGTTCTGCTGGCGGATCAGCGGGCCCCAGTCGCCTGCGGAGGTGCGCGCCCACACCAGCAGCACCACAAGCCAGATAATCAGCAGCGGCGCACACCAGTGCTCCATTTTCTGTATCATGCCCATGCCCTTGATGAGGATGAAAATGTTCAGCACAAGGAACACGCCGAAGCACACCCATTTGCCAAGCGGCCACGCGGCCCACGCCGGGAACAGCAGGCCCAGCACGGTGTTCAGCGCGCTGCCGCCTATCCAGAACTGGATGCCGCACCAGCCCGCGGCCACCACGCCGCGCAGAATGGCCGCCACGCTGGCGCCGTTGAAGCCGAAGGCGCTGCGCCAGTAAATGGTGGAAGGAATGCCGTACTTCGCGCCCGCGTGGCCGTTGGCCAGAATGGGGAACGCGATGATGACGTTTGCCAGCAGAATGGTGAACATGGCCCATTTCAAATCCATGCCGCCCACAATGAGGCTGGAGGCCAGATAATAGGTAGGGATGCCGATGTCCATGCCGATCCACGTTGCAAAATAACTGTATATGCCCCAGTTGCGCTCGCTTTTCTTGGTGGGCAGCAGGTCCTTTGCCACATTTGCATTGCCGCCCAGGTTCAAATCGAAGTCTTGCATGTAAGAAACCCTCCTTCTTTCTGCGTTGCTGCGCTTTGACGAATCAAAATGCTGCGCGCGGCGCACGCCTGCGCCAGCATCGTGCACATCTGCCCGGCCGCCGTACCGGCCGGGCGCCGTTTGCCAGCCGGCCCCCGCGCCGGGCCGCAGCCCATGCGTCTTTCCTTTCACCTTCCTTTCCTTTCTTCATTCAAAAGTAACCGCTTACACAAACGCTGCCGTTCCCCTTCTGTCTGCGGCCGCCCGCCAAAGGGCATGCTCTGCTTTGCCGCGCGGGGCCTTGCCCGCCTGTCCGGCTTTTCAAAGCGCCTGCCCGCGCGCCCGGCGCCCGCCGGGCCGCCCTGTCTGTGCTTTTTGCCTGTGTCCTTTGTCTTTCGGCAGCCTTCCTGTAAACGTTTACATTTTCGCGCTTTTTCCCTCTTTTTCCCAAACGCAATGCCGTCAACTCAATTTTATTTGCGTCTCTCTCAAATAGAACCGCCAGTCTCCATTCCCCGGCGTGCCGGGGAATTTGAAAAGGGGCCCCTTTTCCTCAATAAAACGCTTTTTTCTGCCGTTTTCCTCTGCAGCCCTCTCTCGCTTCAAAAAATTGCAAAAGTTTTGTAAACGTTTACAATTTTCGCTTTTTTCATCGGCCTTACCGCCTTCCGCGATAAGGCCGACGCCGGCAGACTGTATGCTTATTTTGTCAAAGCCTTCACGCTGGTGCCCTCCAGCAGGGTGCACGGGCACACATGGCGCTTCTCGCGCAGAAGCGGGCTTGCCTCGCCCCGTATCTGCGCCATCAGAATACGCCCGGCCGTGGTGCCCACCCATTCCTCATGCTGGTATACTCTGTGATACTGCGGGCTGGATAAATTCGCCCACACGGGCGTGCCCACCATGATAACGGAAATATCGTCCGGCACGGAATAGCCCGCGTCCGCCAGATACCGCACACCGCCCTGCGCATGGCGGTGATAGCCGAAAAACAGCGCCGTGGGCTTGGCGCGCCGCAAAAGCTCCTTCGTCATGCGGTAGCCCTCCTCCATGCTCAAATCGCTGGAAGACTCCACCTCCATGCCGCCGCCCTGCTGCACCTGCCCGCGCACCGCGTCGTAAAAGCCGAGGTCGCGCTCTACCGCGCTGGACACACGGCCGTTCCACTCCACCACGCCGATGCGCCTGTGGCCGTTCTGCGCAAGGCACTGCCCGGCCAGAAAGCCCGCCTGGTAGCTGTCGTCGCCTGCGAAATAAGAGTCGTTCACTTCCCCGTCCCTGCGCGGGGCTATCTCGCGGCCTATCACCACATAGGGAATGTTCATTTTGCGCAAAAGCGCGGTATTCTCCCACCCTGCGTTCGTGGGGCCCAGAATGACGCCGTCCACACGCTGCGCAATGGCATTTTCCAAAAGCCTGCGCTCGCGCTGCGGGTCCTCGCGGGTGTCGCAGATCATGGGCATGAAATCGTTCGCAAACACCACATCCTCCACGCTTTCACACACGCGGGTGAAGTAAATGTTGCTGAACTGCGGAATCAAAATGGACACAAGCCCCCGCTGCTTTGCGCGCAGGCTGCTGGCCACGGCGCTTTTCGTGTAGTGCAGCTCCTGCGCGGCGTCCAGCACGCGCTGGCGCAGCTGCGGGCTCATCACGCGGTCTGTGCTGCCGTTCAGCACATACGACACCGTTGCGGTGGAGGTGCCTGCCAGCTTCGCCACATCCTTGATGGTGGCATAATACGCCTTCTGCCCTGCCAAAAGGTTGCCCTCCTCACAAAGCCCTAGCTTTTATTTGCCGGGCGCGCCCCTGCGCGGCCCGCGCACACCGTCTCTCAGGCGTGCGCCCCTTCGTTGTAAACGTTTTTTCGTATACAAGCATAACAGGTAAGCATATAAAACACAATGGGTAGTTTCCATAAAGTTTTCGGCCATTTTTTGTCTAAAAATTTTCCATATATCTCCTGTTTTGCGGTTCTTTTTCAGGCAAAAAAGGCATACGCCCATAGGGGCATACACCTTGTATCCTGTGCTTTCTGCCTCCGATATGCTGCTTCTGCCCTGCCTGGTAAAACAGGCAGGGCGTGATGTGCAGTAATCTCTTATCCCCTTGTAAACCGTCGCATATCGGGCCCTTTGTATGTATTTTGCCTTTTGTTTCTTGCCATAGTCCTCCCCTGTTAGATAACCGGGGCTTATAAGGCTCGCCGCGGCTCGTCAAGACGCCGAAGTGAACTGCCTCCACGCCATCTCTGCCGGCGTGGAGCATTGTCTTACGGCCGCCGTAGCCGCCTCGCCCCGTCGAGTGTTGAGGTTTTACACTTATCCTCCTCATAAACTGAAAGTTATCGGATTAAAATAGATACTTGCCTGATACCAAATAATATCCTGAATCAAGCAAAAGAACAAATGCAACTGCAAGCAAAGTTATATAACATACATGAAGTACTGTCTTAAGCCCCTTTTCCTTTAATCTATCCACCCATTTTACGAGTTTATTTAATAAATTCATCTGATTTGCCATATATACGATAACAGCCATAAACTGGCTTACCAAAAACCAAATCGCAAGTAATAAAGCTGCCGGCAGAAAATTATTTGACTCTCCGCCAAGTAAAATCACCGCATAGTAGGTTGGGTCTGTGAAACAAGTTATGGAAAAAACAAATCCAGTAAACAAGTACTTCAACGCAGAGCCTTCTACCATTTTTCTATTTTCGTCCGCTTTTTTCGTTTTACAAAATATTTTTCGAATGACGAATATAACAACAATTAAAGATAATACAAATTGCAGCACTGCCCATAATGGACTATCTGCTTCCGGTGTAAGGCTTTGTAATATCTCCACGGCTGATACACCAAATATTGCAGCTAAAACTGCTCCTATCAAAATGGAAAATCCCATAAATGAAAACCAAAATAAAGATATTTTGGTTTTACTGTCTTTCCGAAGCCCCATACTTATCATATAAACAGCAGTAATCGGGTCAATACCCAATATTCCAAGCCCTATTGTACTTACTATTTTGTGAACCATACTTTTTCCCTTTTATTCATTTATAATCTTGATAATTTTAGTCTTAAAATTATCAAGATATTTATTCAGCAGGCGGACGATTTCTTTTTGTTCTTCTTTTGTCATTTCTTCAAAAACATCGCTTTCAGCTTGTTCAACAGGCAAAATTTTTTCATTTACAAGTTCTTCTCCGGCCTTTGTAAAATGAATACAAATTTCCCGTCCGGTTCCTTTGGTAAAATCAATCAAACCATTTTCTCTAAGCTTCTTTACCGATGAATTGACTGTTTGCTTATTCAAATAACAATATTTATAAATCTCAGTTTGCGTACATCCCTCTCCTAAAACGAGAATAGCTTGCAAAATTTCATACGCACTATCAGACAAACCTTGCTTTAAAGCTATTTCATGATAAAATTCGTTAATCAAATTACTGATACGGTCAAATTCCTGTAATACCTGATTTTGTTTGAATTCCATTGCTATCCTCCTGGTATGAAATCGTACTTGTATATTTTAGTATGATTTCATACTTTTGTCAATGAAAATAAAAAAATCAGTTAATCAAATATGCATTAACTGATTTTCTTAGTTATATTTAGTTCTATAAGCTGGGGTTTATTATCCTCTGCGAATATCAAGCAATCGAAATATATCCATATACATTTTTTCTCCATCTTCTAAATCAATCATCAGCCGCCTTTGTCCTTTACCCATTTCTGTCTGTTTATAAATTCCCCTTAATTCCGTGGTACATTCAGGTAAAATAGCTTCAACAGCTTCCTTCTCTTTTTGTCCAACAACCAATACTGTAAAATATCCTTCTTTGGGCTACACCGTACAAAAACTTTTTTCCGCCCTTTTATTTTTATCTTCCAACTATGCTCCCAGCTACAAGAGCTAAACTCTGTTTTTTCATTACCTTTATATTTTGTTTTGATTTACAGAGAAAATGGAAGGAATACTGGATTATTAACATATTTTCCAATTTCCTCTAATACAGGACTATACATTCTATTTTGAATATCAAGCATATCACAACACATCCTCTTAAAATTTTAATTTTCTCAGTTCTATAAACTTCTATTTATCTGTGAACAGAATACAAAAAATGAAGCATATCGCCATTGTAATATTGAGTGACAAATTCATCTTCCTTGTTCATACCAATACTTTCAGCCACTTTGATAGAAGAAAGATTGTCTGCTTTAATGATAGAATACACTTTGTCTTTCTTTAACTGCTCAAAGGCATATTTCTTACAGCCACATGCCGCCTCTCTTGAATATCCATAATGCCAAAATTCCCTCTTTAATAAATAGCCAATTTCAAGCACTTCTGAATCTTTATAAGGCTGTATTGTTAATCCCGCCTGTCCTATCATTTCATTTGTACTTTTTAAGATAATTGCCCATAAACCAAAGTCATATTTTTTATATCTTTCTACTTGCCGGTCAAGCCATATTTGAACATCATTTTTTGAAAAAGCGTGTTCATAAGCATACATCACTTCTGGATTTTGTAAAATCTCAGCTAAATCTTTAAAATCACTTTGCTTCATTTCTCTTAAAAGCAAACATTCTGTTTCTAATATCATTATCTATTTCACTCCCAAAAAACTCCAATTTGTCTTTATCTGCATGATATCATGCCGTTATAAGCGTCGTCATTTCTTTTCTGCTTTTGAAAAGATACTTATTAGCCTACACTTTGTAAAGGGTGCTGTTCCGCATTGCTTACGCAACAAGCCCTTGACAAACCATAGACTAATAAGTTTTAGAGCAATCAAGCAGAAACGAAATAATCTGCTGTTGCACTGCATAGAAAAAGACTCTCTTTTTTAAGTGTCATTTTTCCATAGTGCTGTATTTCTTTGTATAATTGGTTACATCGGGTACTTTCATTTGTTGTAATTTCGTTGTAAATTGCTTCTTTTTCTTTTATCATTTGTTGACATATATAATGTTTATGTGGGTATTCACAGTTTTTTAACTGTTTTTCCTTGAAAAAGCGAAGCGGCGCTCGTAAAATAGAAATCGTTTCCTTCACACCGCAGCAGCCTGGCCCTGCTGCCTCGCCCCATCTTTGGGGAAAGGCGGGCGGAAAGGCGTTTCGCGGCCCGGGCGCACAGATAAACGGCGAAGCCCCGGCCCGCAAAAACCGGCGCTGCGCAGGCCGGGGCAAAAGCGCGGCCCGGCGGCCCAAGCCCTGGGCCGGGGCGCTGCGGCGGGCTTTCCCCGCCGCGCCCCATGCCCCCCGCGCTTTCCGCCCCGCCGGTGCGCCCCGGGGCCGCTCCGCGGCCTCGCCCATCTTTGGGAAGGCGGGCGGAAGGCATTTCGCGGCGGGCGCACAGATGAACAGCGAAGGCCCGGCCCGCAAAACCGCGCGGCGCAGGCGGGCAAAGCGCGGCCCGGCGGCCAACTGTGCCGGGGCGCTGCGGCGGGCGTTTTCCCCGCCGTGCCCCATGCCCCCGCGCTTTCCGCCCCGCCGGTGCGCCTGCTGGGCCCGCTCCGCGGCCTCGCCCCATCTTTGGGGAAGGCGGGCGGAAAGGCGTTTCGCGGCCTGGGTGCACAAATAAACGGCGAAAGGGGCATGGCCGTTTTTTGCTTTGGAATATTTTATAATATCAGGGAGGAGATTTCTTTGTTTATCACACCGGCGTTTTGCGAACAGCACTTCGGCGCGCGGCTGCGCGCCATTGCGGCGGACCTGCACAGCCACCCCGAGCTCAGTTTTGAAGAGACGCGCACCACGCAGAAAATTCTGGAAACGCTGCAAAGCCTGCCCGGCGTCGAGGTTCTGCCCACAGGCGCGAAAACGGGCGCCGTGGCGCGCCTTGCAGGCGGGCCCGGCCCCGCTGTGGCCCTGCGGGCCGACATCGACGCCATTCCCCAGCACGAAGCCGTGCAGCGGCCGGATGCCTCTGTATCCGAGGGCAAAATGCACGCCTGCGGGCACGACATCCACACCACTGCCCTCCTAGGCGCGGCCATGGCCCTGTGCGAAGAAAAAAGCGCCCTGCGCGGCGATGTGTATTTCGTGTTCCAGCCCGCGGAGGAGGCGCTTTCCGGCGCAAAATACCTGGTGGAGCAGTGCGGCCTGTTTCATGCCATCCGCCCCGCAGCCATGTTCGGCCTGCACAATTACCCCGAGCTGCCGCTGGGCACCGTGGGGGTGAAGCAGGGCCAGCTGATGAGCTATAAGGACGTGTTCGAGCTGCGCTTTGTGGGCCGCAGCGGGCACAGCAGCATGCCGCAGAAGAATATTGACCCCATCGTGGCCGCGGCGGCGTTCATCCAGTCTGTGCAAACCATCACCAGCCGCAACGTGGGCCCGCTGGAGGCCGCCGTGGTCTCCATCTGCCAGGTGCACGCGGGCACGCCGCGCAACCTGGTGGTGGACGACGTGCTGCTTTCGGGCAATATCCGCACGCTGGACGAGGATGTGCGCGCGCGCGTGCTGCGGCGCTTTGAACAAATTGCCCGCGGCACGGCGGACGCCTACGAGTGCCATCTGGAAATGGACGTGCACCCCATTGTGCCCGGCGTGAACAACCCGCCCGAATTATACCGCATCGCGCTGGCTGCCGCCGGGGCCTCGCTTGGCGAGGAGGCCGTGGCCCAGCCGCCCGTGAACCTCGCCTCGGAGGATTTCTCCGTCTATGCCCAGCATGTGCCCGCTTTCTTCTACTTTCTCGGCTCCGGCGCGCCGGGCAGGCCGCTGTACTCGTGGCACAGCGCCCATTTTCATCCGGACGAACGCACCCTCATCTACGGCGCGGCCCTGCTGGCGCAAAGCGTGCTCTCGGCACAGGCCATGCTGGAAACAGGCGGCCCGCCCATGCCGGAAGCGTGAAATGCAAAAGCAGCCGTTCAGCCGGGGCCGGGTGAGGCGGCATGCCCGGCATGCGATGCCCCGCATGCCGCGGCGGCGCCAATTTCATCTGGCGGCAGGCGGGCAAACACCCGCCCAAAGCAGGCGCAGTTTCGCAGAGTAAAATGCCCGCTGGCGGCGGGCGGGCAGACGCCAACTCAAGACAGGTGCGGTTCTGCAAAGCGAAGTGCCCGCTGGCGGCAGGCGGGGCAAACACCTGCCCAAGACAAGTGCGGCTCTGCAAAGCGAAGTGCCCGCTGGCGGCAGGCGGGCAAACACCCGCCCAAGACAGGTGCGGTTTCGCAAGGCAAAGTGCCCGCTGGCGGCAGGCGGGCAAACACCCGCCCAAGACAAGCGCGGTTCTGCAAAGCGAAGTGCCCGCTGGCGGCAGGCGGGCAAACACCCGCCCAAAGCAGGCGCGGTTTCGCAAGGCAAAGCGCCCGCTGGCGGCAGGCGGGGCAAACACCCGCCCAAGACAAGTGCGGCTCTGCAAAGCGAAGTGCCCGCTGGCGGCGGGCGGGCAGACGCCAGCCCAAGACAAGCGCAGTTTCGTAAGGCAAAGCGCCCGCTGGCGGCAGGCGGGCAAACACCCGCCCAAAGCAGGCATGGTTTCGCAAGGCAAAGCGCCCGCTGGCGGCGGGCGGGCAGACGCCAGCCCAAGACAGGCGCGGTTTCGCAAGGCAAAGCGCCCGCTGGCGGCGGGCGGGCAGACGCCAGCCCAAGACAAGCGCGGCTTCGCAAGGCAAAGCGCCCGCTGGCGGCGGGCGGGCAAACACCCACCCAAAGCAGGCACGGTTTCGCAAGACAAAGCACCCCTGCCGCGGCACACAAAGCAGCCCCCGCGCAAAGCGGCTTTGCCCCGCAGCCTCCGTGCAAAAGGCAGAAGCAGAAAAGCCCCCATGGCGGCCTTTGGGCCTGCCATGGGGGCTTGTTTTCATGCTGTGCCGGAATTGCAGGGCAAAGCCCGCCCGGGCACGGCCCCGGCCCGCCGTGCGGGCTTTTTCCGGTTCTGCCTGCTATACGCCGTCAGCCCAGCGCCACCATGCTGAACACCAGCACGAACAGCGCCACCGTCTCGCAGAGGCCAACCACCGTGATATACTGCGAAAAGCCCTTGCCCGTTTCGCCCAGGGCGTCCGCACCGGCGGCGCCGGCCTTGCCCTGCCCCACGGCCGAGAGCGCGATGGCCACACCGGAGGCAATGCCCAGGCCAAGCAGGAACGCAGGGTCTGCGCTGGATGCCTTCATCTGCTGCATCAGCAGAAAGCCGTAGATGGTCTGCGTCAGCGGCGCACCGGCGAACACCGTAAGAATGAACGGGGCCGCCTTATTGCTCATGTAGCACTTTTTCCATGCGCCGATGGAGGCCTGGCCCGCAATGCTGATGCCGATGGCAGAGCCAAGGGCCGAAATGCCCAAAACCAGCGCAGTTCCCAAAGATCCCATATCCATAGTGATGCTCCTTTTCGTCAATTATTCACTGAAGGGTTGAAATTTGTGCCCGCTCCATGACATATCCAGATGGGAGGAAAACTCCAGCGTATTCAAACGCACCCCGTGGACAATCACCGAGAGGACATTCAGAATAAGGTTCAGCCCATGCCCAAACACCAGCAGAACAATGGCCAGGGCCACAAACATGAAATTACCCAGCAGCGGGCCCGCCAGCTCGTTCACCGTTGCCGAGATGGCCGCGCCCGCAAGGCCCACCGCCCAAAGGCGGATGTAGGAGACAATGTCTGAAAAGACGTTGACAACGCCCAGCAGCACGGAAACGATGTTGATCAGGCTTGCTTTTACAGAGCCTGCTATGCTTCCCTCGTAGTTCGAGAACACAAAGTTCAAAACAAAGCCAACCGCCACCAGCACAATGGCCGCCGTGCCCACGGGGAAGCCGCCCAGCACCAGCCCAAGGGGGAACACCGCGGAGCTCACAACCAGGCTGAGCACCACATAATAGATGCCGAAAAGCTCCAAAGCAAGGCCAATGTCGCCCAGCAGCTTCAAGGAATGGCGGTCCCGCACGGCGCATTTGACATGCGCAATGGTAAGCTGAACCAGCGCCAGCGTAAAGCAGAATATCTGCAGGTTCTGCGAGGTGGTAAGCCCCGCGCCGCCGGGGCCGAACGGGTACCACAGCTGGCCGGAATAAGCGTTGGAGAACACCGGCACCGACAAATTCACAAGCCACTGCGGCACCTGTTCGGCGGGCAGGCCGAACCAGCTGCAGGTGACGGTGCCCCAAACCACGGTGGAAAGGCCGAACAGCCACACAAGCACAATGGCGGGCGGCACAGCCTTTTTCGCGGCCAGCGCCCTGACGGTGGGCACCGCTGCAATAGCGCATATCAAAAGCCCGTAGCCTCCGTCGCCGAAGATAATGCCGAAGAACACAAGCAGGAACAGTAAAAACCAGCCGGAAATATCAAATTCAAAATACCCCGGCACGGTGCCCAGAAAGTCGGTCACCGGGTAAATCAGGCTCACAAACCGGTTGTTCTTCAGCTTGGTGGGCACGTCGTCCTCTGTGGTGGGGTCCTGCGCCAGAAGGCCCCAGGCGTTCTGGCGCGCCGCCTGCTGCAGCCTGCCAAGGTCCGGCGCGGGGATATAACCCTGGAAATACGACACCGAAACGCCCTGCGCGCCGCCCTCGGCCAGCGCCTCGTCCGTCATGCCGGTGGCATAGGTCTCAAACTCCAGCTCTTTTTCAAGGGCGCGGGCTGCGGCCAGAATGGCGCGCCCCTCGCCGGAATGTGCGGCAAGCTTTTGGTCAATGGCGCCGATGCGCCCGTCCAGCTCTGCGCACTGGCGGCGCAGCCCGGCGGTAGAGTCCTCAGGCAGCACAAGCCGGCAGGGCTCCAGCCGCGCAAGGGCCTCTTCTTCCCCCTCGCCGCCCGTGCGCACAACCAGGCATTTCACACTGCGCCTGGTCCTTTCCAGGCACAGCGTCCTGACGCAATCGCCCAGCGCCGCATACTCGGCCGCCGGTATCTCGTACGGCACAAGCACCACGCCCTGCCCGGCACAGGCCCGCAGGCCCGCGGGGTCCACTTCGCCCCAGGGCGCCAGCCGCGCCAACTCCGCCCGCAGGGCGGCCTGACGGCTGCTGCACTCCTGCCGCTCCTGCGAAAGGGCGGCAACCTCCCCGGCAATGGCCAGCGCCCTGCCGGGCGTCAGGGCTTCGGCCTGCGCGGCGCCCTTTTCCGGCTTGCCAAGGCTGGCGGCGCACCGCTCCAGCGATGCAATCTGCTCGCGCAGCAGAGAGATGCGCTCGCCGCTGCCCTCGGTGATTTCAATATGCACAAGGCCCAGCCGGCGCAGCTTTTTCAGCGCGTCCTCCTTCTGCCCGCTCAAAACAATGAGCGACACCTTTTTCATGGGTACTATCACTGCGCCGCCACCTGCCTTTCCGGCGCCGGGCCGCTGCGCGCGGCAATTTTGCGCTTTGCAATTTTCGAGCGGACGACGGCGTTCACCTGCTGGTCCGCCAGATAAATGGATATTCTGCGGATATTCTCCTGCGTTTCGGGTATCTTCACCTTTTCAAACAGGTTCACCCGCTGTGCGGTTGCGCGCAGCTCTGCGTCCAGAAGGCGCACCTGCTCATCCAGCACCTGGGCCTTCAAATCCAGCTCCAGCGCCTTTTCCATGTGGTTGGCGGCCAGGTCCACCCAAAGGGGCGTGCCGTACAAATCGTAGTCTCCCCGTGAAAATTCGGCGCCCTCGAAGGTGGGAATGGCCACGCCCGCAATGTTGCCCTCGCCTATGCGGATATTGCGCACGGAAACGGCCCCCTGCGGGAAAGCCTCCCGCTCGCTGAACACGGCTATCCATTCGTCAAAGCCATGCTCCAGGGCCTCGCGCGCGCTGCGCACAGCGTTTGCCTGCGCGCGTATCGCGTAAATTTCCATCTGCAGCTGCTGCTTTTTCAGCGTAAGCGTCGGCAGATAGCGCTGGTACATTTTGAGAAGGTCCTTTTGCGCCTTTAATTCGTTTTTCGTCAGCTTGACGCTTGCCAAAAGGCACCCCTCCTTACTTCACAGGCCAAAATTCTTCCACAAGGTCTGATTTGATGCCCGTCTCGTCCTTTTCAAAGCACTCGGCCAGTATCTTCCAGCCAAGGCCCAGCGCATCCTCCAGCGAGAGGTTCACCGAAAGGTCCATCAGCTGGCTTTCGAACATCACGCCGTATTTCAGCAGCTTTTCGTCCCAGCGGCTCATGGAAAAGCCCATGTTTTTCTTTTCCAGCGTCTCCTTGTAAGAGGCATACAGCCGTATCATGGCGTCCATCAGGGCGCGGTGGTCCCTGCGGGTTTTGCCGTTCACGTTCTGCTTCAGGCGGGAAAGCGAGCCGAACGGCTCGATGCGCCCGCCCTTCAGATAATACTGCCCCTCCGTGATATAGCCCGTGTTGTCGGGCACGGGGTGCGTCACGTCGTCGCCGGGCATGGTGGTGACGGCCAGAATGGTGACCGAGCCGGAATTGGCGAAATCCACCGCCTTTTCATACCGGGCGGCAAGCTGCGAATACAAATCGCCCGGGTACCCGCGGTTCGAGGGCACCTGCTCCTGCGTGATGGCAATTTCCTTCATGGCGTCGGCAAAGTTCGTCATGTCGGTCAAAAGCACCAGCACGTCCTTGTCCTGCAGCGCAAACTGCTCGGCCACCGCAAGGCTCATGTCGGGTATCATCATGCACTCCACCGTGGGGTCGGACGCTGTGTGGATGAACATGACGGTGCGGCTCAGCGCGCCCCCGCGGGAGAGCGTGTCTTTGAAATAGAGAAAATCGTCGTATTTGAGGCCCATGCCGCCCAGCACAATCACATCCGCCTCGGCCTGCATGGCAATGCGGGCCAGAAGCTGGTTGTACGGCTCGCCCGAAATGGAAAAGATGGGCAGCTTCTGCGACACCACCAGGGTGTTGAACATGTCTATCATGGGGATGTTCGTGCGCAGCATCCGGTTTGCCAGAATGCGCCGGGTGGGGTTTACCGAGGGCCCGCCGATGGGCTTTTGGTTCTCGGTCAGCGCGGGGCCTTTGTCGATCGGCTCGCCCGAGCCGTTGAAAATGCGGCCCAGCAGGTCCTCGCTGAAGGGCACCCGCATCTCGCGGCCCAAAAAGCGCACCTCGTCGCCCGTGGAAACACCCTGCCCGCCTGCGAACACCTGCAAGGAGACAACCTCGCCGTCCAGCTTGTTCACCTGCGCCAGAGATTTTCCAAAGCGCGTTTGTATCTGGGCCAGCTCATGGTAGCGCACGCCGCTTGCGCGCACGGTAATTACGTTGCCGTTGATAGATTCAATCCGGTTATATACTTGGTTCATTCCTGCCCACCACCCTTTAACACAGACGCGGCCTGCGGGCTGACGGCCCCGCCTGCCTCATTGTACAGTGCGTCTATTTCGCGCTCGGCCTTTTGAAACGCCTCGCTCTCGAATTCCGTATAGTTCCAGTCGATGAAGCGCTGGCGCATGCGCAAAAAGAAGCTGCGCGCCTCGTCCTGGCTGGAAACGGCGTAACTGCTGCCCAAAACGCGGATGAGCTTGTCTGTCACATACCTCTGGCGCGCGGCGCCGCAGTTGGCGTCCACCAAATCGAACGAGTTCTGCTGCAGATACACGGCGTCCAGCATATCCGCCTTCAAATAATCCGTATAATCGGCGAGGCTCGTGCCCTCTTCGCCCACCACCTTCATCATGGCGCCTATCTCGCTGCCGTGGGCCACCAGCCTCTTGCAATATTCCATTTTCTCCGGCTCGATGACGCCCGGATATTTGGACCAGGAGATCAGCGGGTCGATAGCGGGGTATTTGCGCGCGTCCGACCGCTCGCGGGACAGCCCGTGGAAGGCGCCCACCACCTTCAGCGTGGCCTGGGTGACGGGCTCTTCAAAGTTGCCGCCCGCGGGGGACACCGTGCCGCCGATGGTGACGGAGCCCACGCTGCCGTCCGGCAGAACGACGCGCCCGGCCCGCTCGTAGAAGGCGGCGATATACGACTCCAGATAAGCCGGGAACGCCTCTTCGCCGGGTATCTCCTCCAGGCGGCCCGACATCTCGCGAAGCGCCTGGGCCCAGCGGGAGGTGGAATCTGCCAGCAGCAGGACGTTCAGGCCCATCTGCCGGTAGTATTCCGCAAGCGTCACCGAAGTATATACCGACGCCTCGCGCGAGGCCACCGGCATGGAGGAGGTGTTGCAGATGATGATGGTGCGCTCCATCAGCGAGCGGCCGGTGCGCGGGTCGGTCAGCTCAGGGAATTCGGTCAGCGTCTCCACCACCTCGCCCGCGCGCTCGCCGCAGGCGGCAATAATCACAATGTCCACATCCGCATATTTCGAGGTGGTGTGCTGCAGCACCGTTTTTCCGGCGCCGAAGGGGCCGGGGGTGCAATAGGTGCCGCCCTTCGCCACGGGGAAAAACGAATCGATCAGGCGCACCTTCGTCTCCATGGTCTCGGTGGGGGCCAGGCGCTCGCGGTAGCATTTTACCGCGCGCTTGACCGGCCAGCGGAACGCCATGGAAAGGGGGATCTCACGCCCGCGCGCGTCGGTGAGCACGGCGATGGTCTGCTCAATGGTGTATTCGCCCTTCTGTGCAATAGATTTCAGCGTGTAGCTGCCCAGCAGGGAAAAGGGGACGAATATCTTGTGGGTGAAAGCGCCCTCCGGCACGCTGCCAATGGCCTCGCCGGCGTGCAGCACCGCGCCGGGCTGGGCTGCGGGGGTGAATTCCCACTTTTTCTCGGTGTCCAGCGCGCCGGCGTACACACCGCGCTCCAAAAACCAGCCCGCCTTTTCGGCCAGGGCGGGCAGCGGGTTTTGCAGCCCGTCGTAAATCTGGCCCAAAAGGCCGGGCCCCAGCAGGGCCGAGAGCATCTCGCCGGTGAACTCCACCTCGTCGCCGCACTGGATGCCGTCGGTCATTTCATACACCTGCACCTGCGCCGTCGTGCCGCGTATGCGGATTACCTCGCTTTTCAGCGCGGCGCCCCCCACCTTCACATAGCAAATCTCATTCATGGAAACGTCGCCGTCAAATTCAACGGCCAACAGGTTTCCGTTTACGCTGACAACCTTTCCTTTGCTGTTTTCTGTCATGACAGAACCTCCAACCGATCTTTCCGCAAAATGGAATCGTAAATGCTCTGATAGGCTTCCCGGCCCGCCTGCGCGTCAAACTGGCGCATGCGCGCCATCAGCTTCAGCTTCAAACCATAGTAAAACACGGCGTCCTCTGAAAACGGGTCCATAGGCCGAAGCGTATCCAGAAAAGCCAGCCGGTAGCTGCACAAAAACTGCTCTGCCTCCATCGGGTTTTCCATATCCGCCGCCGTGCGCGCCGCCTTGAGCATCTCAGCGGGGAAATCGCCGTCCTGTGCGTCAAAGGGCTTTTTCATCCTCTCCGCACGCGCCTTGCCCAGCGCCAGGCGCAGCTTGCGCTCGCCCGCGTTCCACGCGTCAACCAGCGCAAGGCCGGTGCTTTCCAGCCTGCGCGGCGGCGCAAGCGTCAGCCAGCGCAGCCCCCGCTGCGCCTTTTTGCTCAAAAAGCTTTGGCAAAGCTGCAAAAATCGCTCTTCTGTAATAGGCAGCGGCGCGTGCCCGCCAAGGCCATCCAGAGAGGGCAGCTGCGCAATCAAATAGTACGCAGCCATCTCATTCGCCCTCTTTCAGCAGCTCTGTGACGCGCGGGCTGAGGTAGTTGGAAAGCATATCCACCACCGCCGACGCGGAAAAATCGTAAAAAATGCCGCCGTCGCCCGCGGCAATGCGGAAGCCGCCGTCAAAGCGGTCGCTCGCCTGCAGCGTGACACCGGCGCGCATATGGTCTTTCAGCTCGGCCAGCAGCATGCCCTCCAGCTTTTCAAGGTCTTCGCCGTTCAGCAGCACGGTCAGCTCCCCGGCGTCCGGGCGGGCGGCCCAGCTCTCCAGCGCGCGGGCGAGTATCTGCCCGAATTCGTCCGAAGAATACGCCTGCTCCACCTTGCTGTTCACAAGGGCGGCCAGCTCCCTGCACACGCTTTCCCGGAATGAAATAAGCAGGTTGCGCCCGGCCTGGCGGATGGCCTCTTCGCTTGCCCGCACCAGCCGCTCGTTTTCGGCGCGGGCCTGCGCGGCAAGCTCGTCCGCCCGGGCCTGCGCGTCGGAAAGAATGGCCTCGGCCTGCTTTTTCGCAGCCTCAACGATGGAATCCGCCTGCGCCTGCGCCGCGGCAACGCCATCCTGCCTGATCTGGTCAATAAGCTCCTGCAATTGTATTTCCATAGGACGTTCTCCTTTTCCTTAGCTTTCATACGGTTGTTTGCGCAGGGCCAAAACCCCGGTAAGATACCTTCCATTCTATCATAGTATATATAAACTTTCAATAAATATATCCGCAATTGTGTATTCCTGCTCCGGCGGGCGCTGCGCGCCGGGGTAAAGGCCGAAACAGAGCCTGCCCCGCCCCGGCAGCCCGCCGTGCCAGCCGCAGCACACCGCGCCGCGCCCATTTCCGCCCGGGCGGTGCCACTGCCCGCTTTTTACGCATCTCTCTCATCATTTCTCTCCTTTTTCCGCGTGTAGCCCTGCGGCGCGGGCACATAATCTCACCTCATGTAAAACAGCAACCTGCCCAGCGCCGGTATTTTTCCAAGAAAATGCACCAGCGCCCAGCTTGCCGCCAGCGGCAGGGCAAAATATACCACGATGCGCAGGGGCATCACGGCAATGCCGTCCGCCACAGGCTTCAGCAGCGTCTGCACCGGCACGTGCACAAGATAGATGCCGAACGAACAGCGCGCAAGGCTTGCCGCCAGCCTGCCTGCGGGCACGCGCCGCACGCGGCTCAAAAGCTCGAACAGGCACAGCGCCTGCCCCGCCAGAAGAAAGCAGTTGTAGCGCACATTGTACGCCACGCCGTGCGCGTAGGCGAAGAACTCCAGCCACACCAGCCCGGCAAAGCACGCAGTGCCTGCCAGCGCCAGCCAAACGGCGCGCACGCGGCGCAGGCACCCGCGCCGGGCCAGATAACCGCCCACCAGCAGCAGGCCGTATACGCCGCCGCTAAAATCCAGCGAGAGCACGCCGCCCAGCGGTTCGCGGCCCAGCGCCAGCAGCACCACGTTCGCGGGCGGCTGCACAAAGGCGAAAAAGCCCGCCGCACAAACCGGCACGGCGAACGCCCGCAGCCCCAGCCGCTGTACTGCACATGCCACAAACGGCACGAACAGGTAAAGCCCCAGTATCATGGGCATATACCACATATGGCCCTGCGTGTATTCCTGAAAGGTCATATTCCGCACAAGGCGCACGGTGGAAAACGCGATGCCGCCCGGGCGCACGGCGTCGAACGCCGCGTACAGCACAAGCCAGATTTCGGTGGTCAGCACAAGGCCCGGCAGATGCCTTTTCCAGAACAGCAGCGCGCCCGGCGTATCGTACTGCCTTGCCAGCAGAAACCAGCCGGACAAAAACAGGAACAGCGGCACGCCCATGCGCCCCGCCGCCATGGCCGCGTATGCCAAAAGCTGCGTCAATGCGCTGCACTGCACCATAATATCCGGATAGATAAATTGGAACGTGGCCTCTGCCGCGTGGCAAAGCACCACGCACACGATGGCCGCCGCGCGCACAAGGTCCGCCCAGGGCAGGCGCGCCCGGCCCTCCTTTTCCTGTTTTTTCATGCTCTATGCCTCCCAGTGCAAAGCCGGCCGCCTTTCGCACACAGACTGCTTTCTTATGCGCAAATGCGCATAAGCGAAAAGTGGCCACTTTTCCGAATTTTTCTGTTTTACGGCGGCGCAGCCCTCAGCCCTCGTAATGCTCCAGCCCCTGTGCCGGGTAGGCCGCCGACCAGTGGTGCGGCTGCAGCTCTTCCAGCGGCACAAACACCAGCGCCCTGCCCGGCGCCGTCACGGCCACCTGCACGCCGCCGCCCCAATAGCGCAGGCGCTCCTGGCACACGCCGCAGGGCGAAAGCACCTTATAGGGCGCATGCTCGTCATCCCGCACAAGGCAAAGGCAGTGCGTCACCTTTTCGTTGTATTTGTGCGCTTCCAGCATGGCGCCCGTCTCAATGCACAAAATTACCGAGGAGTTGGCCGCCTCGTTGGCCACGCTGGTAAAGTAGCTTCCCTGCTGCGTGTGCACCACGCCCGCGCCGCCCCAGCCTGTGGGGTAGCGCGTCTCTATCAGCTGTACTGCCCTGCGGTACATCTCGCGCTCTACCGCTTCGTCCCTCACACCGGCGCCTCCTTTCGCACAGCCGCATCAGGCGGCCACACCACGCGGAATTCCTCGCACACCACTTTCATATCCGGCCCAAAGGCAAGGCCCGCCCGCTGCAGCTCCTGCGAAAAGAACGCCTCGTGCGCCCGCCGCCAGAAGGCAAGACTTTTATCGCCCTCCCCCTCGCGGAAGGCGTGCGCCGCGTCCACTTCACTGAAGGGCGCCACAGCCACCTTTTCCGTGCGGATGATACACACCGCCTGCCCGTCTGCCCCCAGCACCACACTGTGCTGCCCGGGCTGCGGCAGGGGTGCGTGCTCCGCTTCATACAGCGGCAGGGCCGAGGCCGTCGCCGTCTTTTCGCCCCGCAGCACCAGCGCGGCCAGTGCGTCTGCGTCCGGCCCAAACGCCCATGCGTCATACGCCTCCCCTGCGCCGCACGCCGCGGCATATTCCTTCCACATCTGCCGTGCCGTCATCGTTTTTTCCCTCCATGCGCCGCGCGCGGGAATTTCCCCGTCACACGCCCGCCTCTATGAAATGCCTTTCATACTGCTCCCAGTAGCCCCGGTACACCCGGCCCGCCTGCCCGTCCAGGTTCAGCTGGTACATGCGGAATACAACGGGGATGTTCTTGGGCTGCCACTGTTCTTCATAAGAGTAGCAATACCGCATGCCCAGCCTGCGCATCACGCCGCCGCTGGCGGGGTTGTTTCTGTCGTGCGTGGCCGTGATATAGGGCACGCCGTCCGCTTTCAGCAGGCCCGCCAGCGCCCGGCCCGCCTCTGTTGCAAAGCCCCTGTGCCAGAATTCCTTCCGCAGGGCATAGCCGAAATCGTGGCAGCCGCCTTCGTCCGCCTTGATATAGCCGGCAGGCTCTTCCCGCCCTTTCAGGCAGACGGCAAAGCAGTATTTTCCCTCTGCCAGCCGCTGTTCATAAAAGCGCCTTGTATCCTCCATGCTTTTCGAGGGGAACCACGGCAGGAAGGTGTTCACCTCCTCATCTGCCAAAAGCAGATGCAGCGCGGCCATGTCCTGCACGCCGAAGCGGCGCAGCACCAGCCTGTCCGTCTCCAGCCGAATTCCGTCCATAACGCTCTCCTCCCGAAAGCTTCTGCCGCGCAGGGGCGGCGCCCTCCCCGCGGCCCGCATTTGCCACGGCCGCCGGGCGCCCCCTGTGCGCCTGTTCTTATTTTATCAGACGCCGCCCGCAATTTCCACCCGTTGCCCGGCGCGGCAGCCCGGGAAACGGACGCAGGCCGCCTTTTGTCCGCCGCGCGGTGGACTTTTCGCCCCGTTCGTGGTATCATGATTTCCCATATGAAACAGAAGGGAGACGAAAACAGATGCCGCAGATGAACAAGGGCGGAAAATTTGTGTTCGGCCTGTCTCTCATACAGGCCGGCGGCACTGTGCAGCTTCCTGCGCAGGCCATTGCCGAATACAGCATCGCCGCAGAGGGCCGCGTGTACCTTTTCACCGGCAGCAAGGTGACCGGCGGCTTCTGCGTCACCCGCAAGGGGCTGCTGGCCCCCTCCATGCTGGGCCATATCCTCACGGAAACCCCCGCTTTGCGGGAATATCGCACGCCCGAGGGCGAATTTGTTCGCTACAAGGGCCGCTTTTACTGCTGGCTGCGCATCTCTGCGGGCGGGGCTCTGCATTTCAGGCCGGATGCTCTGGCGTTTCTGGGCCTTGCGCCCGGCATGCGGCTGCTCTCCATCCGCAGCAGCGACATTGCCTTCACCATGGGCGCCAGGGGCCCTCTGCTGGAAAGGGCGGCCCGTTACCCCGGCAGGCTTCCCCTGTTTTAGCCGCCGGCGGCCGCCCCGGCAGGACGTTTCCGCCGCCCATGCCCGCCTGTATCAAAGCGCCTCTGCACGCGCCGGCTTTTGTGTGTGCGGGGCGCTGCATTTCCGGCCCCGGCTGCCTGTGTGCGGGCGCCAAAAATCTTCCGGCGCCCTTCTTTCCGGGGCGCATCAAAGCCGGGGACGGCGCAGCCGCTTCAGAATTCCGGCGCAGCGGGGCGCCCGGCGCATACCGGGGCGCGGCCGCATCCCAGGAAGAATACGCCGCTGCGGCGGGCGCTGCCTGTACCTGCCGCACCATTCCCAATCGAAGGCCTTTCAGCTTTTGACCCTCCGCTTCCGGCGGTTTGCTCCGCCCTGTGCCGGAAGCGAAGGCTTTTTACAGGCTGCCTCCGCCGGACACACCGGCGGCTTGCCCCCAGTGGGAATTCTGTGCCCCCGTATAATGGGCCGCCGCATAAAAAGCGCAGGCGCACTTTTGCGCCTGCGCTTTTATCATTCCGCCTTTTTGCGCCCTGCTTTCAGCGCCAGGGCTATTCCACCAGCCGGCAGGGCTATCGGAAGCGGGCTCTGCACGGGGGCATTCGTCTCAACGCCGGTTTTTACTCAAACTCCACCGTGGCGGGCGGCTTGCCCGTGCAGTCGTACAAGACGCGGTTCACATGCGGCACCTCGTTCACAATGCGGCTGGCGGCCTTTGCCAGCACGTCCCACGGCAGAGGCGCAGCCTCGGCCGTCATAAAATCTGTGGTGGCCACGGCGCGCAGGGCCACGGCGTAGTCGTAGGTGCGCTCGTCGCCCATCACGCCCACGCTGCGCATGTTCGTCAGGGCCGCAAAATACTGCCCCAGCGCCCTGTGCGCCCCGGCGGCTTCCACCTCTTCGCGGTAGATGGCGTCCGCCTGCTGCACCATTTTCACCTTTTCCGGCGTCACCGCCCCAATGATGCGGATGGCAAGCCCAGGCCCGGGGAACGGCTGGCGCGAGACGAGCCGCTCCGGGATGCCCAGCTCGCGCCCGGCCTGGCGCACCTCGTCCTTGAACAAATCGCGCAAGGGCTCGATAATCTCTTTGAAATCCACGCAGTCCGGCAGGCCGCCCACGTTGTGGTGGCTTTTTATTACCGCGCTCTCGCCGCCAAGGCCGCTTTCCACCACGTCCGGGTAGATGGTGCCCTGCACAAGGTAATCCACCGCGCCGATGCGCCTGGCCTCTTCCTCGAACACGCGGATAAATTCTTCCCCGATGATCTTCCGCTTCTGCTCCGGCTCTTCCACGCCCGCCAGCCTGCCGTAAAAGCGCTGCTGCGCGTTCACGCGGATGAAATTGAGGTCGTACGGGCCGTTCGGGCCGAACACCGCCTCCACCTCGTCGCCCTCGTCCTTGCGAAGCAGGCCGTGGTCTACAAACACGCAGGTAAGCTGCCTGCCCACGGCGCGCGCCAGCAGCACGGCGGCCACGGACGAATCCACCCCGCCGGAAAGGGCGCACAGCACGCGGCCGCCGCCCACGCGGGCGCGCAGGGCGGCCACAGTGTCTTCCACAAAGGAATCCATCTTCCATGTGCCCTTGCAGCCGCACACGTTGTACACAAAGTTTGAAAGCATGCGCGCGCCCTGCTGCGTGTGCAGCACCTCCGGGTGGAACTGCACCAGATACAGCCCGCGCGCCGCGTCCTCGGCGGCGGCCACGGGGCAGCTTTCGGTGTGCGCCGAAACGGCAAAGCCCGGCGCGGGCGCTTCAATATAGTCGTTGTGGCTCATCCAGCACACGGTGTCCGCCTGCACGCCCTCGAACAGCTTCGAGGCGGCGGCGTCAATGTGCACCAGCGTTTTGCCGTACTCGCGCTCGGGCGCGCGGCACACCCTGCCGCCCAGCACATGCGTCATAAGCTGCGCGCCGTAGCAGATGCCCAGCACAGGCACGCCCAGGCTGAACAGCTCTTTGCCTATCGTGGGCGAATCGGGCAGATACACGCTGTTAGGCCCGCCCGTGAGGATAATGCCCCTGGGCTGCTTTTCCCGAATGGCTTCAAAGGCTTTTTTGTACGAGACTATCTCGGAATACACATGGCTCTCGCGCACGCGGCGCGCGATAAGCTGGTTATACTGGCCGCCGAAATCAACGACAAGCACCATTTCGTTCATACTTTCCTTCCCTCCGGCAGCCCTGCAAAACCGCGCGGCGCCGGGCGCGGCGCACCTTGCGGGGCAAATTTCCACAGTTATACAGTATAACAAAAAAAGCGTGGAATTTCCACGCCTTTTTCCTCTTTTTTCAGCCGCCCGCGTCCCTGCTTCCGCGCACGGCCCGCAGGGCGCGCCGCGCGGCGGGCCCCAGCGCCAGAACAAGCGCCGCGCACCACAGCGCAAGGTTTGCCGCCGCGCCAAGGCGCAGGTTCTGCCCCAGCGCCTGGCGGAAGCCCAGCGGCGCGCCGTGTACATAGTGCAGCACCAGAAACTGGTTGAACAGCGTGGTGGCCGCAAGCCCGCCAGCCAGCAGGGCATAGCCGCGGCGGCGCGTGCACAGCGCGCACAGCGCGGCCAGCACCAGCGCGGGCAGCAGGTACCGCTCGCGCATGCGCTGGGTGAAAAAGAACACTGTGAAGTAGTACAAAAGCGCCGCCGTGCCCACGTCGAACAGGACGGGCCACGGCTTGATAAGCACCATGGCCGGTATGCCGTTGGCGGCTATGGCGCCGTCCACCTCCTGCGAAAGCTGCATGGCGCCGCCGAACAGCCCGAACAGCGTGGGCAGCAGGGGCGGGTAATCCAGCGGATAAAGGCCCAGCGTGTTCTCATACATGGAAAGCCAGTTTTCGTGCACCGTAACAGCCCACGGGATGTTGTAACTCTCAAGGTCGTAGGCGTTGTAATACAGCGCCGCGGGCGCCAGCCGCAGCGCCAGCGCCGCCAGCACCAGCAAAAGCAGCCCCCCTGCAAACCGCCGCCCCGCGCCGCTTTTTGCCGCACCCCTCATATCCTTCCGCCCCCTGCATGCCGCATGATAACACCAGTATATCAGAAAACGCGGCAAAGCGCCATGCCCCGCCGCGCGCCATGCTTTCCGCGCCCCTCCGGCATAGTGTCCACCCGGCACGGCGTTCACCCGGCACAGCCTCCGCCCGGCACGGCGTCCGCCCGGCACGGCATCTGCCCGGCCCTGCCGGGCCGCGTCACAAAAGCGCGCCGTCCATCACGCGGCGCTGCAAATACTGCGCAAACGCACTGTATTCCCGCGGCGGAAGGGCGCCGGGCCACGACATCACCATCAGCGCGTGACCCCCGTTCCCCCGGTGATAGGGCGGGTGTATGTGCGGGTACGGGTTCGCCGCAAAACCGCATCGCTCGTAAAAGCCCTTTCTGCGCACGGCGACGGCGTCCTCCGGCGGGTCTATCTCCAGAACGATGCGCTTCCCCATGCCCTGCAAAAGCTCCAGCGCGCGCCGGCCGCAGCCCATGCCGCGCAGCTCCGGCAGGATGCAGAAATGCTCTACATACACAAAGCCCCGCGCCGCCCCGCAGGCGGGCCCCTTCTTCTGCGCGGGCGCGTCCCAGTACAGCAGCAGCCCCGCAAAGGCGCCGCCGTCATACACAAGGCCGAAATGGTAGTCTTTGTCCCTCAGGGCCATGGCCTGCGCCGCCGCGCTGCGCTGCTCGTGCGGCGGGAAGCTGGCGCGGTACAGCCCCATAGCTCTTTCGTATCTTTCGTCCTCTGTGCCGGTAAGGCGTATCAATTCCATCCAAAACCATCCTTTCCATATATGCGGCTGCCGGGCGGGCGCGCCGCCCGTGAAGGCCGCATTCTGCCGGGGCGCCCGGAACATAAGGGCTTGGAATAGCAGCCGCGCGCGGGCAGAAAGCCGCATGCCTGCATGCCGCGCCCGTCATGCGCCTTTTGCACATGCGCAGGCTCGCGCCCGGCACCGGCACATCTGTGCGCCGGGCGGCAGCGGGCATTTTGCCGCGCCATGCCCCGCCCCCGATAATAAAAGGCCGCCAGCCTCATCAGGCCGCAGCAGATATTTTGCCCGCTGTGCGCAGCTAAATCAGGCGCCAGAAGGCCGCATGCTTTCAAAGCCCCTGCGGGCAGCGGCACGCCGCAGCCGGAAGGCGGCCCTGCCCTGCCGCAGCCGGGCAGAGGCAAAAAAGGCGTGCGGCACCGCCATAATACCGCCGGGCCGCCCGCCCCCGCGGCGTCTTAAAAATTTTTCAAAAGGCGCTTGACTTAAACCTGACTTGAGATTTTATATAAAATGCACGGCAGAGCGCACAGTGCGCCGGGCGCATGCCCGCGCGGCGCGCCGCAGCCGGAAGGCGGCCCTGCCCTGCCGCAGCCGGGCAAAGGCGCAGAAGGCGTGCGGCACCGCCATAATACCGCCGGGCCGCCCGCCTCCACGGCGTCTTAAAAATTTTTCAAAAGGCGCTTGACTTAAACCTGACTTCAGGTTTTAGAATAAAGGCACGGCAGGGCGCACAGTGCGCCGGGCGCATGCCCGCGCGGCGCGCCTTGCGCCAAAGCGTCCCGCCTTGTGCGGGCCTTGCCCGCATTTTCGCACAAGGCCGGGGCGCAGCACACATTTTCCAAACAGGGAGGACGTTCCGCATGCAGGAAGAAAAACTGGCCCTTGTGGCCGAATGGGATAAAACATTCCCGCAGGACAAGCAGGTGGCGCACAAAAAGGTCACCTTTCACAACCGCTACGGCATCACGCTGGCAGCAGACGTCTATACGCCCAAAAATGTGCAGGGCCCGCTTCCCGCACTGGCCGTGTGCGGCCCGTTCGGCGCGGTAAAAGAGCAGGCTTCCGGCCTGTACGCACAAGCCATGGCGCTGCACGGCTTTTACACCATGGCGTTCGACCCCTCTTTCACCGGGGAAAGCGGCGGCCAGCCGCGCTGCATGGCTTCGCCGGACATCAACACCGAGGATTTTCAGGCCGCTGTTGATTTTCTGAGCGTGCAGCCGGACACAGCCCCCGGGCAAACCGGCATCATCGGCATCTGCGGCTGGGGCGGCCTTGCGCTGAACGCCGCGGCGCTGGACACGCGCATCAAGGCCACCGTCGCCTCTACCATGTACGACATGGCGCGCGTAAATGCCAAAGGCTACTTCGACGCAGAGGACAGCGAGGCCGCGCGCCTTGAAAAGCGCCTGGCCCTGAACGCACAGCGCACAGCAGACTATAAAAGCGGCCAATATGCCCGCGCAGGCGGCGTGGCAGACCCTCTGCCCGCAGACGCCCCCTTTTTTGTGAAGGATTACTATGCCTACTACAAAACGCCGCGGGGCTATCATGCGCGCTCTTTGAATTCAAACGGCGGCTGGAACGTCACAGGCACAATGTCATTTTTGAACACGCCCATTTTACAGTATGCAGGCGAAATACGAAGCGCCGTGCTGGTGATACACGGCGAAAAGGCGCACTCGTGCTATTTCAGCAGGGATGCCTTCCGGGCCCTGAAGGGCGGCAATAAAGAGCTGATGCTCATTCCCGGCGCCGTGCATACGGACCTGTACGATAACCTGAACGTCATCCCCTTCCGCAAAATGGCCGCCTTCTTCCACAAATACCTGGGCTGAGGCCCGGCTGTAAAGCCGCCTTCCGTTCACCGGGGGCGGCTTTTCCGCACCCTGCCGCGCAGCGCAGCCCCATGCGTGATGCGGCGCAGCGTGCCCCGCCTGTATGCAAAAAGGCCCCATGCAGGGCATGGGGCCTTTTTATATGCGGGAATTACTCGTTGATCTTCGTCACAACGCCGGAGCCCACCGTGCGGCCGCCCTCGCGGATAGCGAAGCGCAGGCCTTCCTCGATGGCAATCGGGGTGATCAGCTCAACGTCCATGGTGACGTTGTCGCCGGGCATGCACATCTCGGTGCCCTCCGGCAGGCTGATAACGCCGGTCACGTCCGTGGTGCGGAAGTAGAACTGCGGACGGTAGTTGTTGAAGAACGGCGTATGACGGCCGCCCTCTTCCTTCTTCAGGATATACACCTGGCCGGAGAATTTGCGGTGCGGGTGAATGGTGCCGGGTTTCGCAAGCACCTGGCCGCGCTCGATCTCCGTGCGCTGGATGCCGCGAAGCAGGGCGCCCACGTTGTCGCCGGCCTGGGCGAAGTCCAGCAGCTTGTGGAACATCTCAAGGCCCGTCACAACGGTCTTCTTCTTCTCGTCCACAAGGCCCACGATCTCAACTTCTTCGCCAACCTTCACAACACCGCGCTCCACACGGCCCGTGGCCACAGTGCCGCGGCCAGAGATGGTGAACACGTCCTCAACAGGCATCAGGAAGGGCTTGGCGTCGTCGCGCTCCGGGGTGGGGATGAAGCTGTCCACAGCATCCATCAGCTCCAGAATGCACTTGTACTCGGGGGCGTTGATATCCGTGGAGCTGCTCTCCAGCACCTGCAGGGCGCTGCCCTTCACGATGGGGGTGTCGTCGCCCGGGAAATCGTACTCGCTCAGCAGGTCGCGGATTTCCATCTCCACCAGGTCCAGCAGCTCGGGGTCGTCCACCTGGTCCACCTTGTTCATGAACACAACAATGTAGGGCACGCCCACCTGGCGGCTCAGCAGAATGTGCTCACGGGTCTGGGGCATGGGGCCGTCGGCGGAAGAAACCACCAGGATAGCGCCGTCCATCTGGGCGGCACCGGTGATCATGTTCTTCACGTAGTCGGCGTGGCCCGGGCAGTCCACGTGCGCATAGTGGCGGTTGTCCGTCTCATACTCCACGTGGGCGGTGTTGATGGTGATGCCGCGCTCGCGCTCTTCGGGCGCCTTATCGATGTTGGCATAGTCGGTGAACTCGGCGTCGCCCTTCATAGCCAGCACCTTGGTGATGGCGGCCGTCAGGGTCGTCTTGCCGTGGTCAACGTGGCCGATGGTGCCAATGTTTACGTGCGGTTTCGAACGCTCAAATTTAGCTTTAGCCATTGGATTTTATCCTCCTTTGAATTAGACCTTATCCTGTAAGGCCATTGTACTAAAAGCACTTTGAAAAATCAAGTGTTTTTACGGCAAAGAAAGCGGGGCTTCAGCCCTCTTTCTTCGCGCGGCCCGCCATGATGCTCTCTGCGATGCTCTTGGGCACCTCGGTGTAGTGGCTGGGCTCCATGCTGTACTGGCCGCGGCCCTGCGTTTTGCTGCGAAGGTCCGTGGCATAGCCGAACATGTTGCTCAGCGGCACAAGGGCGTCAATCTGCTGCGTACCGCTGCGGGCTTCCGAGCCCTGAATCTGGCCGCGGCGGGAGTTGATGTCGCCAATCACGTCGCCCATGTATTCGTCGGGCACAATGACGGCCACCTTCATGATAGGCTCCAGAATGACGGGGTCCGCCTTGCGCATGGCCTCCTTGAAGGCCATGGAGCCGGCGATCTTGAACGCCATTTCGGAAGAGTCCACCTCGTGATACGAGCCGTCGTACAGCGTCACCTTCACGTCCACCACCGGGTAGCCGGCCAGCACACCCGCCTGCATGGCGCCCTGGATGCCCTGGTCGATAGGCCCGATGAATTCCTTCGGGATGGCGCCGCCCACAACGGCGTTGATGAACTCGTAGCCCTTGCCCGGCTCGTTCGGCTCGATCTTGATTTTCACGTGGCCGTACTGGCCCTTGCCGCCGGACTGGCGGGCATACTTCGTATCCTGATCGGCCATGCGGCGGATGGTCTCGCGGTAGGCCACCTGCGGCGCGCCCACGTTGGCCTCCACCTTGAACTCGCGCAGCAGGCGGTCCACAATAATCTCGAGGTGCAGCTCGCCCATGCCCGCAATGATGGTTTGGCCGGTCTCGTCGTCCGTATAGGTGCGGAACGTCGGGTCCTCCTCTGCCAGCTTGGCAAGGGCGATGCCCATTTTCTCCTGGCCGGCCTTGGTCTTCGGCTCGATAGCCACGCGGATAACGGGCTCGGGGAATTCCATGCTTTCCAGAATAATGGGGTGCTTTTCGTCGCACAGCGTGTCGCCGGTGGTGGTGTTTTTCAGGCCCACCGCAGCGGCGATGTCGCCGGCGTAGCAGATGTCGATGTCCTGGCGGTGGTTGGCGTGCATCTGCAGGATGCGGCCCATGCGCTCACGGTTGTCCTTCACAGAGTTGTACACCGTGGTGCCGGCCTGCACCGTGCCGGAATACACGCGGAAGAAGCACAGCTTGCCCACGAACGGGTCGGTGGCAATCTTGAACGCCAGCGCAGAGAACGGCGCCTCGTCCGAGGACGGACGGCTCTCCTCCTCCTCCGTGTCGGGGTTCACGCCCTTGATGTCCTCAATGTCCGTCGGGGCGGGCATGTAGTCCACAATGGCGTCCAGCAGCTTCTGCACGCCCTTGTTCTTGTAGGACGTGCCGCAGGTGACGGGCACGATGGTGTTGGCAATGGTCTCCTTGCGGATGGCCGCCTTCATCTCCGCCATGGTCAGTTCTTCGCCGTCGAGGTACTTCATCATCAGTTCCTCGTCGTTCTCGGCAATGGCCTCGATGAGCTCATCGCGGTATTTCTGGGCCAGCTCCTTCATATCCTCGGGGATCTCCTCCACGCGGATGTCCTTGCCCAGGTCGTCGTAATAGATATAGGCCTTCATCTCCAAAAGGTCGATGATGCCTTTGAAGGTTTCCTCCTTGCCAATGGGAAGCTGAATGGGCACCGTATTGGCTTTGAGGCGGTCGCGGGTCATGTCCAGCACGTGATAGAAATCCGCGCCCATGATGTCCATCTTGTTGACGTAAATCATGCGGGGGACATGATACTTGTTGGCCTGATGCCAAACAGTCTCAGACTGCGGCTCAACGCCACCCTTGGCGCACAAAACGGTCACAGAGCCGTCCAGCACGCGCAGGCTGCGCTCCACCTCCACGGTGAAGTCCACGTGGCCCGGGGTGTCGATGATGTTGATCCTGTGCCGGAACTTTTTGGCCTTGGCCGGGTCGTTCTGATACTCGGTATGGCTCCAGTAGCATGTGGTGGCGGCAGAAGTGATGGTGATGCCACGCTCCTGCTCCTGCGCCATCCAGTCCATGGTGGCGGCGCCGTCGTGCGTCTCGCCGAGCTTGTGGTTGATGCCTGTGTAGAACAGGATGCGCTCGGTGGTCGTCGTCTTGCCGGCGTCGATATGGGCCATGATGCCGATGTTTCTGGTCATTTCCAGAGAAACGTCTCTAGGCATAGTTTCCTCCTAAAAGTTCGCCACAGATCAATATCTGTAGTGCGCGAAAGCCTTGTTGGCCTCGGCCATCTTGTGGGTATCCTCGCGCTTTTTGCACGCGCCGCCGTTGCCGTTGCACGCGTCCATAATCTCGCCTGCAAGGCGCTGGCTCATGCGGCGCTCGGAACGGTTGCGGGAATACGTGGTCAGCCAGCGCAGGCCAAGGGTCTCGCGGCGCGCGGGGCGCACCTCCATAGGCACCTGGTAAGTGGCGCCGCCCACACGGCGGGCCTTGATTTCCAGCACGGGCATGATGTTTTCCAGCGCTTTTTCGAAGCTCTCCAGCGGGTCGTTGCCGGTTTTCTCCTTCACGATGTCGAAGGCTTCGTATACAATTTTCTGCGCAACGCCCTTTTTGCCGTCATACATGATGTTGTTGATGAGGCGCGTGACCATTTTGGAGTTGTACACCGGGTCGGCCAGCACGTCGCGCTTTGCAATGTTACCTCTTCTGGGCATCTTTCTTCCCTCCTTCATAAAATGATATCATCGGTACTCGAAAGTAATAAAACTCCCGTACGGCCGGCAGAAAAGGCGTTATCTATGATAAAGCCTTTATGCGGCAGATACTCTTTTGAACGGGCTTCCTTACTTCTTCGCGGCACCGGCCTTGGGGCGCTTCGCACCGTACTTCGAGCGGGACTGGCTGCGTTTGGCAACGCCCTGGGTGTCAAGCGTGCCACGGATGATGTGGTAACGCACACCGGGCAGGTCCTTCACACGTCCGCCGCGGATCAGTACGACGCTGTGCTCCTGCAGGTTGTGGCCTTCGCCGGGAATGTACGAGGTTACCTCGATACCATTGGAGAGACGCACACGGGCAACTTTACGCAGGGCAGAGTTCGGCTTTTTCGGAGTCATGGTACGAACGGCCGTGCAAACGCCGCGCTTTTGCGGGCTGTTGGCATCGCTGTAAGCCTTTTTCTGAGAGTTGTAGTTCTTCAGAAGGGCAGGCGCCGTAGACTTCTTTTCCATCACTTCGCGGCCTTTGCGCACAAGCTGGTTAAAAGTAGGCATGGTTTTCCTCCTTTCTTCAAAAATGGTGTTCCACTTCACAAAATGTAGCGGCGCGCCGCGCCGCCGCACCAAGATGAAATGGGCATGCTGCGCCCTTGGCGCAGCAAATATAGTCTACCCGAAATTTTGCTTTGTGTCAACAGAAATTTTCGCGCCGCCGCGCCGGAAAAGCGGCTTTTTCTTCCCTTTTCTCCCTTTTCGCGCCCGCGCGCAGGCCGGCCCCCGCGCATGTGTGCGGCGGCGCGCCGCAAAAGGCCGGGGCGCGCAAAAGGCCGGGCGGGCGCCCGGCCTTTTTTCCGCGTTTCAGCGCAGGGGCTGCGTTTTCCGCCGCGCCCTATTCGGCGGCGGCCTTCACGTCAAGGCGCGCCACGGCCTGCCGCGGGCCTTTGAAATGCAGGCACAGCAGGCCCGCAAGAAGCGTTGCCGCCGCAAGCAGCACCTGCGGCTGCAGGCAACCCCACAGCGCCAGCGTCAAAGGCGAAGCGTCTGTCTGGACGTTTATCAGAAACAGCCAGGTCTCCATGCCCAAAACCTGCGGGTGCAGCAGAAAGCCGATGGCGGCCAGCGCCGCGCACATAAGCGCCAGCGCCCTTTTTGAAAGCTGAAGCTGCCTGCAGAACAGCGCGCAGCCAAGGGCGCACAGGGCCTCGTACAAAGCCAGGTTGACAGCAAGGTACAAAATGGCGGGCAGCGAAAGCAGCGCGCCCAGGTACCCGAACACAGAGGAATACCCGGCGGGCAGCGGCGAGGTGAAAATGCGGAACAGCATAAAAAAGCAGAAAACAAAGGGCAAAAGCGCCAAAGCAATGTAGGCAATGCGGAAGTGATACAGCAAGGGGTCGATGCGGGCGCCTGCCTGCTGGTTTTTCATATCGGTGTCCCTCCAGTCTTTTTTTGAAACGGCGGGCACAGGCGGGCCCGCCTGTCCTCGCTTCTCTTTTATATATTTTGTATCATACTTTCTGTTTTTTGTAAAGAAAACACTTGCAAAATAAATAAAATTTTCCCATTTTGAGGTAAGCCTCACCGCCCGCCGCGCGCGGCGCACGGGCTTGCGGGTGTGCCGCCCCGGGCAATACAGAAAAAGGCCCCGGCATACCTCCGCGGGCAGGCGCGGCCCGCCCGCCGGCAGGCGCGAAGGCCCTGCCGTCTATTGAAAAGCTGGAAAAATTTTTAGCCCGGTGGTAAAATAGAGCCGGTATGAAAAACAGTAAATTCTAATTTGCGCGGGGTGAGGCATATGCAGTTTCAAATCAGGCGCGCCGCACAAGGCGACGCAGGCGTCCTTGCCTTTATTCAAACGGAAAGCTGGAAAGCCGCCTTCCAGAATATCCTTGCTGCCGGCGATTTGGACAGGCTGACCAGCCTGGACAGGGCCGCCGCGATGTATTCCCGGCTGCTTGACGAAAACAGGGGCAATGGATATATCGGCGAGCTTGACGGCAAGCCGCACAGCATCGCCTATTGGGACAAGGCGAGGGACGCCGAAATGGCGCAATATGCCGAAATAATCTGCATCCACAGCCTGCCGGCGCACTGGCGCATGGGCTTTGGCAGCCTCATGATGGACAGGCTGCTTGCCGATATTTCAAAGGCCGGTTTTCATTCTGTGATGCTTTGGGTGTTCACCGAGAATGTAAGGGCAAGAAAATTTTACGAGGCGAAGGGCTTTTCTGCCACAGATAGAGTAAAACCGGCGTTCGGCACAACAGAGCTTTGCTATATCAAAGATACCGGCGGGGCTGCGCAGCGCACCTGATTTTTTATGGCTCAGAATGGGCCCCACAGGCAAAATGCGGCATGTCTTGCGAAAGGGGCGGGGCGGCTTCCTTCCGAAATGCCCGCCGGGCAAAGGCCGCTGCCGCAAGGGCCCATCGTCCCCGGAAGAAATTTTTGCGCACAGCCTCTTCCGCTTTCCTTGACAATTACGGGCGCCTGCGGAGGGCTTCCCCGCTCTGTGTCAAAAGCTGCCGCCTGCGGGGTGCTGCGCAGCTTTGGCCCGGCGGCTCTGGAGAAATCGTGTGTAAAAAAGCCCGGCAGGCCTGACGGCTTGCCGGGCTTTTTGCGTGCATGCATCCGGCGCCAAAGCCGTCAGGCAAACCCGGCGGCTTCCTGCGGCGGCGCGCCGAAAAGGGGCCTCTGCCTCAAAACGGCCCCGCCCCTTCCCTCTTTGAAAAAGGCGGCGCTGTGCGGGGATACGCTCATTTTGCCCTGCGCGCCCGGGCGCATCGTCAGGCCCCCCGGCTCAGCTGGAGGCTTGCGTAAGCCCCGGAGGGGCATACTGCCGGCAAGCCTCTCAGGAGGCACGGAATGCTCTGCCTTCTGCATCGCCTGCCCGCCTCCCGCAAACGGGGTTCTTCCCGCTGTGTGCTGCATCTTTTGATGTTGAATACCGCCCCGCTTCGCTCGAAGCTGGCAGCGAAAGCCCTTTTAGCCTCCCCGGCACAGCCGGGAGGTATCGCTTCGCAAAAGCCGGCCAATGCAGCAAAGCCCCCATGGCAGCCGGACTGCTGCCATGGGGGCTTTATCCTCTCTGATGGGAGGGGGCAGGGCCGCACCGCCGGGCGGTGCAGCTTGCATGCCGCGGCAGGAAAATTCCCCGCCGTCTGCCCTCTGCAAGCCTTCTGCCCTGCAGGGCTGCATCCCCCTTTGCGGGCCCGCCCAAAGGAATGGACGCCGCCGCGCGCACCTCACCACGCAGCGGAAATTCTTCCCTTCCCTGCCCGGCCCCGCCAAAGGCCCGGAAAGAAGGGCGCCGGTATGGCCGGGGCTGTGCGCCTCACAGCCTGCCCCTGCGGAACATCAGCCACGCCAGCGCAGCCGCCCGCCCTCTGCAAGCTTTCTGCCCTGCAGAACTGCATGGCCCCTTTGCGGGCCTCCAAAGGAATGGACGCCGCCGCGCGCACCTCACCACGCAGCGGAAATTCTTCCCTTCCCTGCCCGGCCCCGCCAAAGGCCCGGAAAGAAGGGCGCCGGTATGGCCGGGGCCGTGCGCCTCACAGCCTGCCCCTGCGGAACATCAGCCATGCCAGCGCAATGGAAAGGCCGCCGCCCAGCAGGATAAGGAACGACACCTGCCCAATCAGCGCGGGCACAGCCACGAACAGCACGCACATCACTGCCAGCGGCGCCACCGCAAGCAGGGGGCTCTTTGAAAAGTACTTGAACGCCAGCGCGCCGAACAGCGCCGGGATGACGGTGTCGAACGCAGGCTGCAGCACGGGCGCTTCCAGCACGGGCGTAAGCGGCACAAGGCACAGCACGCCCAGCATCAGCACCACCACCGTCACAAGGCTGGAGGTAGCCACAGACAGCGTGGACACAATGTCGTTTTCCGGCGTGCCCACCTCGGTGCCGCATATCTCACGCGCGTTGGCGGCGCACGGCAGCTTCAGGTTGATCAGGTTGCCCGTGATGAACGCAAGGTAGCTTGCCCCGCCGCCCAGCATGGGCGCATACACAAGAAATTCCACCACGCCGCTTGTCCAGTACACAAGCGCCACCTGCAAAAAGCCCATGGCCGCGGCGCCCCAGCTTGGCCCGGCGCCCAGCACAAGGCCCATGGCCAGCGGCGCCGCCAGCAGAAGAAGGATGCCAAGGCCCACCCCGGCGCGCCCCCAGATGTGGGTGCGGCCCATATACTGCTCATAGTAGGCCTGCTTTGCCTGTTCCGTCACACGGTTTTCCATACAGCAGCCTCCCCCTTTCTTATGCGCCCAGCAGCACGGCGGCGCCCATGCCCACCAGCATGCTGCACGCCATGGAGAAATTGTCCAGCCATGTCACTTTTTTCACGCGGGCGAAATATTCAAACACCGCCATGGCAAGCCCCGCCACAAAGGCCACCGCAAGGGGCAGAAAATCCCCGGTGCTGGTCCATGTGCCAAGGTAAGAGCCAATATAGGTGCTGACAAGGCCGATGAACATGGCCGTGAACATCACGTCGCCGAAGCTGCGCTTTTTTTCGCCCGGCGCCGCGCCGCCCTGTGCGGCGGGCTTGGGCTTTTGCAGCCTTTTCATATAGCCCTTCAGGCAGAACACACACAAAATACACCCCGAAAGGATGCCCGCCGTCATCACAAAGCCGATGGTGACGAACGTCTGCGCCGTAAGGGCCGCGCTGCCAAGGCCGCCCGCCATGCCCGCCGCGCGTGCGGCGATGTCTGCGGCGTTGCCCTCGTAATGCAAAGCGCCCACTACCGAAAGGCGCAGCCACGGCAGCGGAATGCCCAGGCTGCCGCTGAGCGCGATGACGCCCAGCAGAATGGACACCGCAGGCAGCACCGTAAAGGTGGCGCTTGAGGTGACGGCCCGGCGCAGCTTCGCCTTGTCGATGCCCATGGCGACGCCCGCGCGCCAGCTGCGCACAATGAACACCACGCACAGGAAAATGACGAACGCCACCGCGCCGCCTGCTATCAGAAACATGGGCAGAGAATTCAACTGTTCCAGCATATGCTTTTCCTCCCCTTTCCCGGCACGGCACGCCCCCTGGGCCGCCGCACCCTGCGCCGCCCTTCGGCGGCCTTTCGCTTCATTATAGCATAGCGGGAAAGTGAAGAAAAGCCCTGCCCGGCTTTTTATGCCCCGGCACACGCCAAAACGCCGCCCCGGCACGGCAAAAGGCCGTTTTTCCCATTCCTTCTGTCTGCCGGCACAGCGCGTTCGGGGCCGTGGCCGCCCATATGTGCTTTAAGGGGCCGGTGCGGCCCCTGCATTCCTGCCCGGCCGCTCCGGGCAGGCCCCGCCTCAGGCTGTCAGGGCAGCCGCGCGGGCCATGCCCCGCAGCGGTTCAGGTGCTGAAAAGAAAGGGCTGCCCCGAAGGCGGCGTGACAGAATGGAGAACTGCACACCCTGCAAAAATTAGTATGGCCGGGCTGAAAACGGGGCAGGGCACCTCCCGCACCCCGGCGCGAAGCAGGCCGGGAAAGCGGCGGCGCAGCTGTCAAACGCTTTTGACAGTGCTTTTGCCGCTGTGTCAAAAGGCTTTGATTGATATATTCCGCCGCCTGGATTATGCTTTTCCCATCAAGCAGGAGTCGGAAAGGCTGGAGCCCGGCAAGTAAATAAAAAATCACCGTTTGAAAGCGCACTCATCACAAGAGGAGCTGGCTGAAAAGATATTTATGTCAAGGCGGACAATTTCAAATTGAGAAAACGATAAGAGCTATCCGGAGGTGCACAGCCTGCTTTTATCAGGCGAAGTCCTTCCAGTCTCTTTTGAGATAATTTGCCCAAAGGAGACGTGAAAAGAATGAAAAAGAAATGGATGAACGGGAGCGTCTCAGGTTCAAAAAAGACAAGCAGCCTGTCTGTAGGCGGCATTGCTGCTGGCCGTTATTACTTTAACCGCCCCTCTTGCGCTGCTGATGAAGTGGTACGGCATCGCCGTGTGTGCGCTTTTGGCCATGATAACGCTGCTTTATGCGCTGCGGGCGGCAGGATGCGAAAAAAATATGACATAGGGACATTCAAAGAAATACTCGGCCCCTGGCGGCAAAAGAGTTTCGGCCAAACAGACGCTCAGGACACACTCTGACCGGGGTGCAGGGGCAGGCAAATGGCCGGTATTCCAAAGGCCTCCCGCTGTTCCTCCTGTAAATTTGCAGCCCCGCCGGGTCATACGGCCTCCGCCGGGGGCTGTTTTTTGCGCGTGGCGTATAGCGCATGCAAAGGACGGCTCCGGCTGCGCGCTTGCGGGAAGTGCGCAGGCGTGCGTGGTGTACGGCGCCCGCAAAAGACGGCAGCACAGCATGTTCCCTGTCCCACGCCGGACCGGGTGCAGCGCGGTGGCCCCGCCGCTTCTTATACCCTGCAGCTTTGCAGCCCCGCCGGGCCATACGGCCTCCGGCGGGGCTGTTTTAGTTTGCGTTCGGTGTACAATACCCACACAAGGCGGCTCCGGCTGCGCGCTTGCGGGAAGCATACAGGCGTGCGTGGCGTACGGCGCCCGCAAAGGAAGGGGGTACTGTATGCTTCCTGTTGCCGCACCGGGGCTTGACAGTCCGCGGCAGCCCTGCTTTTTCAGGCGGCAGGGCAGGCCCGCCGCACCCGCCTGAAAAAGCGGGCATAAAAAAGAGGGCAGCCTGCCCGGCTGTCCTCTTTATAATAGATGAAAAAAGCAAAGCCCACCCTGCCGTCTGCGCCAAACCAAAACCTACCGCTTTGGCAGGTGGGTGCCCTGCCATGGGCTTCATGCTCCCTTCTTCCGCAAAAAGCGGGAGGTCTGCAATTCACCCACGGACGCCGGGCTCCCGATGATTGGTTAGTAGGATTTAACGTAGGCGCAACAAATCGCACAGGGCAGGCGTATGCCGCCTTCAGGCGCGGCGCAGAACCGCGCGGTGTCACAGCTCGATATCGTACAGCTCCTCCAGGCGCGCGGCAAACACCTCGCTCACCGCCGCCAGCTCTTCATCGTCCTCTACGATATCCAAAAACTCCTCGCCGTTTTCTTCGGCCACGCGCATGATGATGAGCTGCGCGTCCTCCTCCAGCATTTTTTCCGGGTCCTCCACATAGGGCACCACCGCAAGGTAGTGCTCGCCGTTGTGGTCTGCCGCGTCAATCACCTCGCACTGATGCTCCTGCCCGGCCTCATCCTCCAGCGTGATGATGTCCGGCGTATAATCCAGCTCTTCCTGAGGCAGAGCGTTCTGCTGTTCATCCATATGGGCTTCTCCTTTTGCGGCCCGGCGTGCGCCGGGCGTTCATTTCTTTTTCTATTTTAGCCTATGGCGGCGCCGCCGTCAAGCCAAACGATAGAATTGCGCTGTGCGCCGCACTGTGGTATGATGTTTCTGTCAGCGGCCGGGGCGGCGGGCGGTGCCTGTGCCCCGTGTGCCTGCAGAACATTGCTTGCAAGGAGGCGGACGCCTTTGAAAAAATTGTTGTGTGCCGCGCTGTGCGCGGCATTATGCCTTTCCATGTTCGGGTGCAGCGGTGAAGAACAGCCGGGCCCGGGCGGAAGTACCACACGCCGGGCGGTGACATCCGGCGAGCTTCAATTCACACAGCCCGCAGAGGGCGCGCCTATCGCCACCATCTCCACCACCATGGGCGACATCACAGTGGTATTATTCCCTGCTCAGGCCCCCATGGCAGTGGAAAATTTTACGGGCCTTGCAAATTCCGGCTACTATAATAATATGCCCGTGTCGCGCATTGTTGACGGCTTCTGCGTGCAGACGGGCCTCGCTGCGGGTGAAACCGGCGAGGGGAAAACCACCTGGGGCCAGGGCGCCTTCCCGAACGAGGTGACCGACGCGCTGCACCACTATGCGGGCGCGCTGGCCACGGCCAACGGCGGCACGGGCGGCACGGGCAACCTCAGCCAGTTCTATTTCGTGCAGTGCCCGCAGGGCAGCGTATCCAAGGCGGATGCCGCTGCGCTGAAAGAGGCGGGCGTGCGCGAGGCGGTGGCAGACACCTACCAAAGTGCGGGCGGCGCGCCCTATCTGGACGGGCAGGACACTGTGTTCGGCCAGGTGATAGCCGGCATGGACGTGCTGGATGCCATTGCGGCTGTGCCCTGCGATGAAAACGGCGTGCCCGCCGAGGCCGTGACGGTGAACAGCGTCACCATAGGCACTTACAGCGCCGCCGTGTACGCGCCGCAGAGCAGCGCGCAAAGCGCGGGATCGGCTTCCTCCGGCAGCGGGGAAAGCGCCTCTTCTTCGGCTTCAGCGTCCGCCGCCTCCTGACGGGAAGCGGCGCCCCGCGCCGGGCCGCGCACCGCGCGGCTGCCCCGCCGCTTTTCACGCCCTGTAACTCCGCAGCCCCGCCGGGCCATACGGCCTCCGGCGGGGCTGTTTTAGTTTGCACATGGTGTACAATGCCCGCAAAAGGCAGCTCCGGTGGTGCGCTTGCGGGAAGCGTGCAGGCGCGCGCAGTGTACAGCGCACACAAAAGGCGGCAGCACAGCATGTTCCCCGTCGCCGCGCCGGGCCGGGCTCCGCGCGGCTGCCCCGCCGCTTTTCACGCCCTGTAACTCCGCAGCCCCGCCGGGCCATACGGCCTCCGGCGGGGCTGCATTCAGTTTGTGTGCGCTTATGCTGTGCGTTCGAAAGCATGCCCGCCTCCTGCGCGGCGCGCAAAAACCGAAAGTCCCATGGCAGGCGTCTGGCGCGCCATGGGGGTTTTGATGCAGCATACACGCTCAAGGCGCGGGGCAAAACAGCCGTCTGCCCACCCGCCCCGGCCTGTGTCAGAAGGTGCGAGCCCACCGCCGCAAAATGCCGGGCGCGCGGAACGGCTGTGCCGCCCCGCGCGCCCGGCGCTCTGCTTTTCAAAAAATGCGGAAATCACACCACATTCGCCAAGTGTGCGGCATCTGTGCCGCCAGGTTCATACCGCGCTTTCGCCTGTATTTGCCAGGCGGACACATTACACCACAAGCTCTTCGTCCGCTTCCTCTTCGGGCGCGGCAAACTCGGCGGCGCGCGGGTCCTGCTCCTCCAGGCGCTGCTCCACCTCGGGCAGGCCGGTGCCCGCCGGAATGAGCTTGCCGATGATGACGTTCTCCTTCAGGCCCATCAGCGGGTCTACCTTGCCCTTGATGGCGGCGTCTGTCAGCACGCGCGTCGTCTCCTGGAAGGAGGCGGCGGACAGGAAGGAGTCCGTGGCCAGAGAGGCCTTGG
>JBKYIE010000016.1:0-61854 GCA_047030735.1 Ruthenibacterium sp. | reverse complement strand
TTTTATTGCTGCTTTAGCAAAACGATAACTCCCGGTTGGGCCTCAGACGGCATTGGGCGGCATGCATCAGGCTCGCTACAGCACACGGACTGACGAGATCACTCGTGCATGGTCGGGCATGGCGACGTGGCAATAAAAAAGCTAAAGGGTCTAAAAAAGGAAAATCTGCGAGATAATATGACGACAACGGAAATTGTTTTGAATATGCTTGCAGAAACCTCTATAACAGATATTTCCAAAGAAACAAAGCTTTGAGGAAAATATACAAGCGGTGCGACAGGGCGGCGAAGTAGCTGGGATTGCCAGACAGGCATTAGAGCGACGTACCGGAAGGCCTGTTATCACGTCCCAAAATGCGGCGCAGTTAAACACAGTTGTAACAGGTATGATCGAGGGCGTTGTCAAAGCAGAGGATGAAGAAGGAAAAACAAAAAGTAGAGAAAGCACTTTGAAATAGAAATGTGCCAACAAAGCCGGACGCAAACAGCGTCCGGCTTTACTTTTTATAAGAACAGGTAAAGTGCTACAGTTCATAACCTGCAAGGCGGACAGAGCAGTGGATTATACCAATCAATACGGAGAAGTGATCGCTATACCAGTAACCGAGGAAGTGTGGCTGGACGATGAATTTTTTGCAAAGGAGGCTGAGGCCCATGAAGGGCAGCTTTAGCAGCGCTGTACGTCAGAGCAGCTTCCCGGCGGGCTCATAGAGGCAGCGCCTAGCCTATTAACAAATTCAAAGGAAAGCCCAGCCATGCAGGCAGCCGGATATATAATTAGAGTACAGATAGCTTTTTAGAGCGTCGATATTCTAATGGTGACATTCCGAGCTGCTTTTTGAAAACCGAGGCAAATTTACTTTGGTTTATATAGCCAACCTGCTCTGCTATTTCTGCCACGGATAGCCGGGTAGTGATAAGCAGCTCTGCGGCCTTCTTCATTCTGATTTCTCGCAGATAAATAGATATATTTTGTCCGAAAACACCACGAAAGTAATTTTTTAAGCTAGTCTCGCTGACAGAAAATTGTGCTGCCAACTCCCAAGCCGGGTGATGCTGGCGCAGATCGGAGGTGATAATTTTTTCTATCCGTTTTGCAATGTCTACCTGCGTTTCTGTGAAGAATGTGCAGGCTTGCGGTGGGGGAATGTCGCTGAGATTCTGCAGCAATGAAAACAGCGCCAGAGTATAAACTTTCATTTGTGAGACTGAAAATGGAATTGGTGCGTCAATCAGCCCCCAAAGCTTTTTCAATATTTCTTCAACTTCGGGAGCGGCCGATGAAATATAAGTATTGCCGTCAGGACAAAAACGCGCAATGACCTTGTAAAGGTCAATGTCAAGCTCCTTTTGCACCCATGTGCTCTGTGCTGTCAGTGTGCCGGCGTCAATAAAAAATTCAATCCCCTCATAAATACGACGGGGATAGACGTATTGCTTTTGGGCGAAACGCTCTGTCAGAGAGATTTCTCCATCCTTTACATATACAAAATTTTCATTATTTAAGATGAGCTCACAACGCCCTGTTACACAGTAGTTCAAAAGTAAAGGCCCCTTTTTCATAGAGCTATCTTCACTAAAATCAGGGGCGGCCCAAGAGGGAGAATTTACAAAGATATACGCAATAGCAAGCCCTGGAAAGAGAGGGAAAAAGGTTATAGAACCTTTTCCTTCTTTCGTTTTCATGAGCAATTCCGTGCTGAAATTGCTGCGCTGTATTGAGATTCCCGGCATTTCAATGCATTTTTTTATAATATCATCAATTTTCATTTCTTGTCCCAGCCGTTTGAGTACCTGACCTGCAGCTTTTCATTGTAATTGTAATTATATTATAGAAATGCAGCAGGAATTCGTCAACAGAAAAACTCGATGCTGTTTGGAGCCAAAAGGGTGATTGGGTGTAGAGAACTACTGATAACTGTGTTATTCTATAAAAGTTAGAAGCTTCTAACCTCAAAACAAATGGAGGTATTCGTTATGAATAACAAATTGCAAGCGAAAGACCTGATTAATCTCGGCCTATTTACAGTTCTTTACTTTGTGCTTGGCTGCTGCATTGCCATCCCCATTGGCTTTGTGCCTATCTTCCTGCCTGTCCTGGGTGCCTTATGGTCTTTGATTACCGGTATCCCTTTCATGTTGTTTTTGACAAGAGTGAAAAAATTCGGCATGGTTACACTCATGGGAATTTTAAGCGGCCTGCTGATGGGGCTGACAGGTATGGGCTTCTGGGGCGTGCCAATGGGCGTAATTTTTGGCCTGTTGGGTGATTTTATCTTGAAGTCCGGCGGTTATCAAAGTGCCAAAAAGAGTCTGGTTGGCTACGCGGTATTCAGTCTTTGGATGGTTGGTACATATATTCCCATGTATTTTATGGTGGAGGACTCCAGGGCCAGCTTTGCAGCCAGCTTCGGTGAGGAATATGCGGATCAGGTAATGGCTGTCATGCCTATGTGGAGTATTATTTTGGTAACTGCCGGAATTTTTGCTTTTGCAATTTTGGGCGGTCTGTTAGGCAAGTCACTCTTGAAAAAGCATTTTGCTAAAGCGGGCATTGTGTAATGAATGAGGTGTCATTCTCTACAATAACGGAAAAAAGAAAAGGGCTATTGCTTGACCCTCGCACAAAGCTTATTCTGCTGCTGACAATTACGACGTTGATGTTCAGCACTAGCAACGAAGGGGCTATGAACATTATCAAGCCCTGCTTAAGCCTTATTCCTTTTGCTTTGCTTTTATCGGAGCGCCGTGTCAAAACAGCAGGAAAGTATTTGCTGTTATATATAGCCTGCTTTGTATTGGAACGGCTAGCCCTTACAGCCTTAAGCGGCTTACTTTCTTTTACTGTGCTTGCACTTACATCCATCATGACGCGGTTTGCACCCGGCATTATGACAGGCGCATACCTGATTTCATCCACTTCGGTCAGTGAATTTATCGGCGCAATGGAGCGTATGCACATTAGCGAAAAAATTGTCATTCCCATGTCTGTGATTTTTCGATTTTTCCCTACGATTCGTGAAGAATACCAGGCAATACAGGATGCAATGAGAATGCGGGGCATCCGTTTCGGCGGGAAGACCCCTTTTCTGATGATAGAATACAGGCTTGTTCCCTTAATGGTATCAGTTGTGAAGATTGGCGACGAGCTTTCTGCTGCTGCGTTGACACGGGGGCTTGGCGCCCCCGTTAGACGCACAAATATGTGTCAAATTGGTTTCCATTTTCAGGATGTGGCTGCCATATTGCTTTGCGCCCTGTGCTTTATTCTGTTTTTATTCCAGAAGCAAATTGTATTTTGAGGGGGAAGCCTGTGATACGAGTTGACCATGTGACTTTCTATTATGGAGAAGGAAATGAGAATGCCGGTGGTGTTCAGGATATAAATCTTAACATAGAGAACGGTCAATTTATTGTGCTCTGCGGTGAGAGTGGCTGCGGAAAAACGACAATTACCAGGTTGATCAACGGGTTGATTCCCCACTACTACGAAGGAAAAATGAGCGGAGAAGTGCGGGTAAACGGAGCAAAGGTTTCAAAGCAGCCTCTTTATGATACTGCGAAAATCGTTGGAAGCGTATTTCAAAATCCGCGTTCTCAATTTTTTAATGTAGATACGACCAGTGAAATCACATTTGGATGTGAAAATCTCGGCCAGCCAGAGCAAAATATTCGAGAACATTTAGAAAAAACCGTCCGGGATTTTCGTTTGAAGAAATTGATGGGGCGCAATATTTTTCACCTCTCCGGTGGAGAAAAACAGAAAATCGCCTGTGCCGGTGCGTCGATTATGGAACCGGATGTGCTTGTTATGGATGAGCCGTCATCCAACCTTGACGCTTCTTCTATTCTTGATTTGAGAGCCATACTTGCATATTGGAAATCACAGGGAAAAACAATTATCATATCGGAACATCGCCTGTACTATCTGCGAGGCCTTGCAGATCGTTTTATTTATATTAGGGCCGGAAGGGTGGAAAGGGATTACTCTGCAGCAGAATTTGAGCAACTGACAAAGCGGCAGAGGGCCGATTTAGGTCTACGCGCCTTTGTTCTTGAGGATTTGATGCCGCCCAAAGCATTACCGCAGGCGGGGGAGAGGCTGGAGCTTTACAATTTCTGTTTTGCCTATAAAAATGAACAGGAAACACTTCACCTTCGTGAGAATAAAATTCCAGCAAATCGCATTGTAGGGATTATTGGGAACAATGGCGCTGGAAAATCTACTTTTTCACGGTGCTTCTGCGGGTTGGAAAAGCGCTGCGGCGAAGTCGTCTGGAATGGCAGAGCTTACCGGCCTAAGGACAGGTTAAGTACCTGCTACATGGTGATGCAGGAAGTCAATCATCAGCTTTTTACAGAAACGGTATTAGATGAAGTCTTAATCAGCATGAAGGCAGAAAACAGAGAACAGGCGGAAGAAATCCTTGCTGAATTAGATTTAATAGACCTCAAAGACAGACACCCTATGTCCCTTTCCGGAGGCCAAAAGCAGCGGGTAGCGATTGCCTCGGCAATCGCATCTAAGCGTTCTATTTTGTTTTTTGATGAACCAACCAGCGGCCTTGATTACAGGCACATGAAAGAGGTGGCAAATATCCTGCGGCAAGTCAGGGAGATGGGTATTACCCTGTATGTAATTACTCATGACCTTGAGTTGATTTTAGAATGCTGTACGGATATTGTCCATTTTGAGGATGGCTCCATTATCGACCAATTCCAAATAAATGCGGCTGGCCTTGAAAAAATCAGGAGCTATTTTATAAAGGGAATATCTATAAAATGAAAGAAGAAGGGCTCAAATTACCCATAGTGACCTCTATAAGGCGGGGAAAATCCCGCCACAGGAAATTCGCCAGCGGTGCTGCTCTTGCAGTGCTTGGGCACGGCCGGCCGTCCTTCTGCTTTTTTAGTGAATTTCGTGGAGCATGACAGAAGAACCAATGCAGAAAAATAAATGTACTGAGGTAAAAAATACAAATAAGCAACTGCACGCTTCTGGTGAAGACTATTTGGAAGCTATTCTGCTGATACAAAAGGAAAAGGGCGAGGTGCGTTCTGTGGAGGTTTCCCGGCGGTTGAAGGTGTCGAAGGCAAGCGTCACCCATGCGGTGCATGTTTTGATAAAGGGCGGATTTCTGGAAAAGGATTATGAAGGCTTTTTAAGACTAACCGAAATTGGAAGGGAAGCTGCAGTTCAAATTTATGAGCGGCACTGTTTTTTCAGAGAACGCTTGTTGGAGGCGGGGGTGGACCCGAATACCGCAGAGCAGGAGGCCTGCCGCATGGAACACACCATTAGTGAAGAAAGCTTTCAAAAGCTAAAGGCCATGATGGAGAAGTGAAGGCTGCAGCTTGGATGTATGAGGGGGGTAAAGAAGCCCGCCGCACAGCCAATCAAGCTTCTCCCCGGCAGGCGCGGCGTGCTATGTGCCGGCAAGGCCCTATGAACCAATCAATTTGAAATGTGCGCTGCAAATGCAAAGGCTGCTGGGCTCAGCAGGTGTTTCCATTTATCTTCACAGCTACTGCGCGCGGATATTTTTTCATCTCCGGCAAGTTCTTGTTTATTCTCCATTGATGTACCAAAAAGGCCGCCATCCATACTCATGGGTGGCGGCCTTTTTCTATCTGATGCTTTTCTAAAGCTTTTTAGAATATTGGGCAGGCGGCCGGGCCTGTCCATAGAAGCTATGCCTATGGATATCAAAAGAAAATATCTCAAACGCCCCGCGCTCAGTATCAGACAAGCCAGCTGCTGCCTTTTCCTGACGGCGCGCCCTTTTCTGCCCGAAGCATGGTTGGAGTTTTATTTTCCAGCCTTTTGAAAGCCCGAATAAAGCTGATGTCACTGGAAAAGCCCACGGCTGCAGCAATTTCCTTGACGTTCATGGAAGTATGAAGAAGAAGCTCCTTTGCGCGTTCAATGCGCCGCTTGTTAATGTACTGTGCAACACTGATTTGATACATGTTTTTGAAGGTAGTCGCCAGATAGGAATTGTTCACATTCAGCCGTTCTCCCACAAAATAGAGGCCCATCATCGGGTCTGTGAAATTCTGGTCTATAATTTCCTTGGCGCGGACGGCCACCGGGGTTTTTGTCTCTTCAGAGGGGTTTTCCAGCTGAGCGCGCTCCAGCTCTCCGAGCAGCTCGTGGACGCGCATCTGATAGCTGGGCACAGGCAGGGGCAGTGCAAAGCTGCGTACAATTTCAGCGACCTGCCGCTCTGGAAACACCTCGCTGGCGGCGTCAATGAGCAAATTGGTGACGGCTGATTGACGAATGACATCACCGGAGGGGACGATGCCGGTTCTCAGGTATTCCTCACACAGCTGCTCCAGCGTCTTTTGCGCCTGGCCGTACTGCTTTTGATAAATCTGCCGGGAAAAGAGCTGCATCACCTTGCTGTCGCCGTGATGCCCCTCAGACATTTCAGGCGTATAAACATATACGGGATGCTCCGTAGATGGCCCGCAGGCGAGGAGCGCGCGCCGCGCGCAGTGGTAGCTGGTCACGATAGAGGCCATGCTGTCGTAACAGCTGCCAATTCCCGCGGCAGCGGGCTCTTCCGGGAAGAAGCCTTCCATCACCAGGCTGCAAAGACGGCGAAGCATATTATCCGGCAGCTCGCTTTCAGAATTCAGCAAAATGCACAGCCTGCCGCTGTAAACCGTGGCCAGCCCGTCCAGCTTTTCCCTGAAAAACAGTTCGTATAGGGGCCTGCGCCAGGCATCGCCCTCCAGCACGGTGCGGCTGCTGTTGGCAATTACAAGCACCTGAAAGACGGGGCCGTCAAAAATTACTCCATAGCGCTCGGCTGCCGCAAAAGCCGTGCTTTCATTGCGCAGCTCGCCGCGCAGCGCAGCCGTGAGAAAGGCTGAGTCCAGAATCATCTGATGTTCAAAAATTTTTCGCTGGTTCTGCGTGTGCTCCCTCAGCAGGGCTTCGATGCGTTCGTCAAGCACCTCGTAAGAGTCGGCGGAGTCTTTTTGAACACCCAGCTTGTGCAGCATGCTCTGAATGGGGCGCATGTTGCGCCTTGTGATATAAACGGCCCCTGAAAAGACGATGAGGATGCTCAGCAGGGCGCCTGCAATGCAGATAACAACCGTAGTGTTGGCCGCCTGCATGGCGCTGCTTTCCCGATAAAAGCTGGCATAATACAGCCCCGGCAGAACCGACTGGCTGAAAAATGCCTCTGTGTCGTTCAAGCGGGTTTCTCCGCCATTTTGGCCATTCCACTGGCGAAACAGCTCCTCTACGGCGGAGCTGTCTACTGCATCGCCCTCCAGGGCGATGACTTCTCCATTCAGAAGAACACTCAATGTAGACAAACCGGGGTACAAATCCTGCACTTCAGAAAATATTGCCAGCAGCGCGGAGGGCTCGATTTCCACCACGGTGACGGCCCGATATTTGCCGCCAACAATGCGCGGGCTGACATAACAGAGCCGTTTATCGTCGGGCGAACCGTCCAATAAAAAGAAATTGGCAGTGCTCTGTGTGAGAAGAGAGGGCCAGTTGTCAAGCGCACCTCCATGAGAAAGCATTTGCAGCATTCGGTAAGAGGTGCCTGAAAAGCAGCCCAGGTTGCCAACCGTAAAATCTATTTGCGGATAATAGATATAGATGCCGGCCACCAGCGTATTGGAAATCACAAAATCTTTCATAAGGTCCTGAAACCGGTAAACAGACGGTGAGATTTCCTGCGGCAGCGAGCCGGCCGTTTTCAGCTCTGTATTGGCGCGGTTCAGCTCCAGAGAAAGCGTATAACGATAAATTTCTTCCAGCCTTTTATCAACGCTGTTTTGCACGATGGAGTTTAGATAATTATTGCTTTCACGCGCACTTTTTTGCAGCTGGTGTAAAATATACATGCTGATGAACGAAAACAGCAGAAGGCAGGGGCAAAGCACCACGAGAATTGGCCTTGTCCAGCGGCGGGCCTGCTTTCCCAGCAAATGCTGCATGTCGCTCCCTCCTTTATAGTGCGTGAACGGTATACCTCATTATATCATACGCACAGATGGATAAACATGGATTCATTCATTTTTGGAGGCTCGTGAGCAAAACGAAAAAAACGTTAGCAAAAAACAAAATAATTGTACATGAATTCTGGATTTATTCTGTGCAAAATGCCCACTCCGGAGGCAAAAATATTCTTCGAACAGACCGCCTTGAAAAAAACTGTATATTTACAGCGGGCGGAAAAAAGCAGTATGGTAATGGCAGAGCAAGCAGTACAGTTGGCCAATGTACAAAATGCAGGCGATGAAAGACAATATAGAAAAGGAGAGCGCAGAGATGAAGATGAAAAAGCTTTTAAGCACAGTTCTTGCCACCGCCCTGGCGGCGTCGATGCTGGCTGGCTGCGGCAGCACGCCGGCTTCCGGTTCTACGGGTGCATCCGGCTCCCAGGGGGGCGCGGCAGCCACCGGGGAAAAAACCGATTTGATGCTGTGGATGCCGCCTTATGCCACTGACGGCGAGGCGCTGGATCAGCAGTGGTGGAGCGAAACCCTGGCCCCTTGGGCAGAAGAGCACAATGTGGAGCTTACCATTGAAATCATCCCCTGGGGCAACTACGAAGAAAAATACCTGACGGCCTTCTCCTCCGGGCAGGGGCCGGACGTGGGCTACATGTACAATGAAATGTTCAACGATTTTATCGACATGGGCGCGCTGGAGCCGCTGGAGGAATATTTCTCGGAAGAGGACACCGCCAATTATATCTATTACGATAAAGGCTATATGAAAGGCGCACAATATGCGCTGCCCTTTGTGGTCGGCAATGCGCGTGTCATGTTCTTCAATATGGATATTCTCAATGAGGCGGGCGTTACAGAGCTGCCCACTACCTGGCAGGAGCTGGCCGATGTGTGCCTGGCCGTGAAAAATGCCAATCTGGACGGCGTGATACCCTTCGCGCAGGAATGGACGGATTCTGCCATCGGCGCGCTGAATAACATCTATTATCCGTATCTGTGGCAGGCGGGCGGCGATATCTTCAACGCTGACGGGGAAGTGGCATTGCTGGAGAACGACGCGGCTGTGAAGGCGGCCCAATTCCTCTATGATGCACGCTATACCACCGGCTTCCTCACTGAGGAGGGGGCATCTCTGACGGCCAATGACATCCGCGACCAGTTCGCCGCAGGCAATATTGCCGTTGCCATGACCGGCACCAACCAGGCTGCCCTTTACACGGAAAGCGGCGTGAACTGGGACTTCGTCGCCAGCCTGGAGGACGAGACAAAGGCTACTTGGATTGCTTCCGACTCGCTTATTCTGAACGCCGCCAGCGACAACAAGGAGCTGGCTGCCGAACTGATGAAGCATATCACCAGCACCGAGATTATGGAGAAGTTCCACTCCGAGGTTTCTCCGTTCCCGCCGCTCAACAAGGACGAGGAGTTCCTGGATAACGAGCGCTTTGCTTCCATTTATGAGGATGAGGCCTCCCTGCACACCCTGCCGGTTGCGCCCAACTCCTTCAAGGTGATGGATGCGCTGTATAAAAACCTGCAGCTCATGATGCTGGACGAATTGACACCGGAAGAGGCAATTCAGCAAACTGTCGACTACGCAGCCAGCGTGGCCTGAGCAGCCGCACACGGCTTATAAGAACCGGCGGGCGCCGCGCGCGCCTGCCGGTTCTTAGTCAATGCGGGTGTTTGAAAGGCGCCCGGCCCCATATGCCCGCAATATACGATAAAGGAGGGACCACACATGCTGAACCGGAAAAAGGAGGCCGTTCAGGGAATCCTTTATATCCTGCCCAGCTTCGTGCTCATTCTGGTGTTTTCCATTATCCCCATTTTAATGAGCGCGTTCTTCAGCTTTACCAAATACAATGTGATGCAGCCGCCGGAATGGGCGGGGCTGTCCAACTACATACGCATGCTGGGCGACCCTTATGTAAAGGCGTCGCTCATTAATACCCTTGTGTTCACCCTTGGCACCGTACCGGTTCAGACAGTGCTGTCGCTGGTCATTGCGGCGGCCCTGGCAGAATTGTTCCGCAAAAAGTTCGGCAGCTTTGTGAAAAGCGCGCTGTTCGTGCCGGTTATCGCTTCGGCCATTTTGGTGGGCACGCTGTGGTCGTTCCTGCTCAACCAGCGCGGCATTGTCAACGAATTGCTGGGCCTGTTCGGGCTGGAGCCGGTGAACTGGCTGGGCCGGAAGGCCACGGCCATGTTCAGTGTATGCCTGGTGCATGTCTGGAAAAACGTGGGCTATTTCCTAGTCATTTATTATGCCGGTATCATGGATATCCCCCGCAGCCAGTACGAGGCTGCCGAGGTGGACGGCGCGAACGCGGTGCAGAGGTTTTTCCGCATCACACTGCCCAGCCTCAGGGGCGTGACCTACCTGGTGGTGACGCTGGGCGTCATCTGGTCGTTCCAGGTGTTCGACCTGGTATACAATATGACGGGCGGCGGCCCGGGCACGTCTACACAGACGCTGGTACTCACTATTTACAACGCGGCCTTTAAGGAGTACAGCATGGGCTACGCCAGCGCAGTGGCCATGCTCATGTTCGTGTTCGTTTTGGTGGTACATGCCATTCAGAAAATTTTCCTGAAGGATAAGGAGGATTGACATATGGCCGTATCCATAAAAAAAGGCGCTGTGAAATTTGTGATTGGGTTTGTTCTGCTGCTTTTGGCGCTGCTGGCGCTGACGCCCTTCGTATACATGGTAGCTATTTCCCTGACGCAGAAGAGCAGCCTGAATCTGGATTTTTCCGGAGAGGTATTTGACCTTAGCAACTATGTGCGTGTATTCAAAAACTTGAATATCGCCCGAAACTTTCTGAACAGCGTCATCGTCACAGGCGGCGCCTGCATCCTGAACTGCGTCATCAGCTCTATGGCGGCTTATGGCTTTGCCAAAAAGCGCTGGCCGGGCCGGGATAAGGTGTTCTCTGTCTATCTTGCAACGCTGATGGTTCCCGCCCAAGTGACGCTGATCCCTGTATTCATCATCATCCGCCAGCTGGGGCTTATCAACACGCATGTGGCGCTGATGCTGCCCATCCTGAACGCCTTCGGCGTATTTTTGATGCGGCAGTTCATGCGCAATGTGCCGGACGAGCTGCTGGAGGCTGCCCGTATCGACGGCTGCGGCGAGGTACGGCTGTTCCTCTCCATTGTCCTGCCGCTGATAAAGCCCGTAATCATATCCCTGACGGTATTCACGTTTATTACAAGCTGGAACGACTTTTTGTGGCCGCTGGTTACCTGCACTGACCAGAATATGCAGACGCTGACGCTGGCTATCTCGGCGCTGAAGGGCAATTATAATACGAACTACGGCTTAGTTATGGCCGGCTCGGTAATTGCCTTCCTGCCGCCGTTCATTCTGTATGTGTTCCTGCAAAAGCAGTTTGTGGAGGGCATTGCCCTCTCCGGTGTCAAGGGCTGACGGCCCGCCGCGCCGCTATGGAAAGCTACGGATAAGGAGGAGCTTTTATGCGCGATGTTGAATTTTTTCTTGCGTCCCCGCTGGAAAAGGTGTTTCCGAACGCACGGCCCGCGCCCTTGAAAACAGAAATGTACGCCTGGAGGGGGACGCACGCTGCCGTCCAGCTTGTGTATTATGCCCCGGAAGGGCGAGACGGAAGCCTAGTGCAAACCTTTGCGCTGTCGGTGGAGGGCGCGCCCGTCCCGGTAGAGCTGTATGCCGTGGAGCTGCTGCCGTCCGATTTCCCCTGCTGGGAGAATGCTGTTACGGATGCCAACTACCTGACGCATGAGCCGGGCCTGTTTCCGGATTTGCTGCGCCCGCTGGAGGATAAGCGCATCCGGCCTGTGCCGCGGCAGTACCGCAGCGTGTGGCTGTCGTTTGATATCCCCGCGGATGCGGCGCCCGGCGTATATGAGGTGACAGTCACGGCCGTGCCCGACCGGGAGCTCCTCATGGGCAGCGGCGCAGTGTGGAAGGACCCGGAGGCCGGCCCGCAGGAGTGCCGCATGGCCTTCCGCCTGCATGTGGGCATGGCGGAGCTGGCTGCCCAGACGCTTATCCACACGGAATGGTTTTATGCAGACTGTCTGGCCAGCTATTATCATGTGCCTGTGTTCAGCGAGGAGCACTGGCACATTCTGGACTGCTTCATGGAGGAAGCCGCCCGCCGCCATGGTGTGAACATGCTGCTGACGCCTGTGTTTACACCGCCTCTGGATACGGCCGTGGGTACCTGTCGGCCCACAGTGCAGCTTGTGGGGATAACCGTGGAGAATGGCGCCTATTCCTTCGATTTCACGGCGCTGCGGCGCTGGGTGGGGCTGTGCCGCAAGCACGGTATCGCTTACCTGGAAATGCCGCACCTGTTTACCCAATGGGGCGCACGGGCAACGCCCAATATCGTGGCGGAGGAGAACGGCAAGCGCCGCCATATCTTCGGCTGGGATGTGCCCGCGGACAGCCCGGCTTACCGCGCCTTTCTGGAGGCGCTCCTGCCGGCGCTGCGCAGCGAGCTGGAGGCCCAGGGCTACGGCCGGGAGCATGTGTACTTCCACATTTCTGACGAGCCGTCTGAGGAGCATCTGGAAAGCTACCTGGCGGCGAAGCATCAGGTGGAAGATTTGCTGGAGGGCTGCCCGGTGGTGGATGCGCTCAGCAGCTTTGAATTTTATCGCCGGGGCCTGGTGGCGCACCCGATTCCGGCCGATGACCACATACAGCCGTTTATCGACGCGCAGGTGCCGGATTTGTGGACATATTACTGCTGTGCGCAGGGCGTAGATGTGCCCAACCGGTTTTACGCCATGCCCAGCGCCCGAAACCGCATCCTGGGGGTGCTGCTGTACCTGTATGATATACGCGGCTTTCTGCACTGGGGCTATAACTTCTATTATCGGCAGTACTCCCGCGGCCTGATAGACCCCTATGCTGTGACGCACTGTGATTTCGGCTACCCGTCGGGGGACCCGTATCTGGTGTACCCGGGGCCGGACGGCAGACCATTGACTTCGATTCGCGCCGAGGTGCAAAGCGACGCACTCACCGACCTGCGCGCGCTGCAGACGCTGGAGCGCGCTGCCGGGCGGGAGGCCGTCTGCGGGCTGATTTACCGTCTGGCAGGGATGGAAAAAATCACGTTCAAGCAATACCCGCGGGACAATAGCTTCCTGCTGGCTTTGCGCAAAGCGGTTTTTGAAGAGCTGGAACAGGCCGGCCGGAGGTGAACAAAAGAGAGAGAAGGATGCGGGCTTGCATGCGGCAGGGCCGCTCCTATACAGGCAAAGCGAGGGCCGATTGGTGAAAACCAATCGGCTCTTCTGTCTGGCAGGCGAAAAAACTTCTCATAAGCCCTTATGCCTTTGGAAAGCTGTGAGAAAATGGCTTGAAATCAAACTTTTCTGCATATCTCTATTTTCTGCCATACCGCTGCTTTCCCTTTACGGCCGGCTTTGGCAAAGCCATGCAAGGGTATTGCCGCGGACGAAACTGAATCCGCCCCAAACAGGCGGTGTTTCTTGCTTTCTGCCGCATGGAAAAGACGGTTTTGCCAAAGCGGGGCCCCAAAAAGGCATGCGGCAGTTCAAAGAATTTTATAATGTATAGAAAATATCCGTGCCGGGAAACCAAATGCTTCTGAGGCCGACATGATAGAAGCACCCGCAAAAACATCTGCGAACAATTTGTAAAATTATTTCCACAAGCTTATGATGCAAAAGTCGGAGACGCCGGCACTGAGTTGTCTGGCAGACAGCGGAAAAGAATTGCAGTCGCAAGGAAAATTTTGAAGAGTGCTCCACTTGTTATATTAGGTGAAGCCTTTGCCTTTATCGACCCGAAAAACGAAGATAAGCTACAAAAGCACATAGAAGTGATTACTGCAGGAAAAGCAGTGATTATGACTGCACATAAAATGAAAACGATTGTGAATGCCGGGCAAATTGTAGTTATGGATAAAGGAACATCATGGCTTGGGCACACATGAAGAATTGTTAAACTCTGACACAATCTACACAGCCTTCTGGAACGCCAGAAAAGCGCTTCGCAATGGAAAATATAAAAAGAAAAGGAGCAGCTTAATTTTACATTTTACCCTGCCGGTGCTTTTTTATTAGGGGCGGTACTCTTTACCGCAAGCCGCTGTTTTACCATTCGCGAAGCCCTCCGTGCCATTGGCGAAAGATCCGGCCGCCAGCGCCGTTTCTCTGCTATACTCAGGCCAACGAAACAAAAGGAGGGCTTTGAAAATGCCTGCTGAAAAATTTGTCCATGATTTTGTGAAAGAAGCCGGTTACAACCCCATTCCGGACCATGCCATCGTCGTTACCTATGCACCCGCAGATTTGAGTGAGAAAATTGCCCGCTTCTTTTCCAACGAGTTCTTTGCATTGCAGATGTGTGAAAATTCTCTGGTGCTGCTGCCCTTTGGACGGATGTCCATGAAGCTGAAAAAAGAGGTGGCGCTGGAAATTCCCTATACCAGCATCCGCAGGGTTCAGGTGCGGGAGGATATGCTCAATTACCGCATCGAACTGGACACAGACGGCGGCCTCATCGCGCTCTCCACCCAGCAAAAGGGCCTCAATGCGCTGCGCCACTCCGGCACACTGTCAGTTGGCATGAGTGGCTTCGGTTCAGGTGTAACCAGTAAGGGCGTGACCAAAAGAGACAATTGGCATCGCGCCAATCTGGACGCAACGCTGAAATCCCTGCAGGAATTGAACTATCAATAAGAGGGAAGAGGAGGCAGGCAAGATGGATATCCACCATCAGATCGCTCAGCTTACAAAAGACGGCTGGCAAAGCCGAAGCTATACACTCACCACCTGCCAGGCCTATTGCTTGGGAACCCTTATGGCCCTGCCCTTTGCCGCCCTTGCCGGCGGGATATACCGGGTATTTCTGCTGGAACGGGCAGTGCTGCTGGACGCTACCGGCCTCATTCTGCTGGCCGTCGCAGCGGTGAGCCTGCCGCTTCACGAGGGGCTTCACGGCCTGGGCTGGAAGCTGGCCGGGCGGCTTGAAAAGGGCGAAATTAAATTTTTGTTTCAGCATGGGCTTCCCATGTGTGCATGCTGTGCGGTGCTTTCTGCAAAGGCATATCTTGCAGGGGTGCTGCTGCCGTTTCTGCTTTTGGGCGGCGGAAGCATGGTGTTCCTGTTCCTTTATCCGGGCACCGTCTCTGTGCTGGCTGCGCTTGTCAATCTGCTGCTGCCGGGGGCCGATTTGCTTATTGCCTGTAAAATTCTGCGCAGCGGGGCGGTCAAAATTGCTGACAGTACGGCCCAGGCCGGCTTTACAGGGCTGTGCCCTCCCTGCAAACCATAGGCAATAAAAAAACAGAAGGCCTCACAGCGTCAGGCGTTCTGCATACAACGAAGCCCCGCTTTTCGAATTTTTTATCGAAAAGCGGGGCTTATTTGTTGTGGTGCGGGTAACAGGGGTCGAACCTGCACGCCGTGCGGCACCAGATCCTAAAGGTAATTTCACCTCAGTGATATATTGTTTACAGCAATCCACAGTTAGAGTAAGAAATCTATGATACTCCCTTTACAATGTAAGTGTGATGTTTGTTCCGATTGCACCTGTACGATAAATCTGAAAGCCTTGAGTTGTCAACTGGTTCAGTACATCTGGTAGGGGTGTCCATAACTGACTCCATTTGTGGATATGATTGCAATTCCCGGCTTACAGATATAGAGTGGAGAGGGGACTTTTTCCAACGTTTCCGCCATGGTGCGGAACCACCATATTTAAAATTGAATATTTTTTGCAATACTTAGAAAGCTGTGCGAATAAAAGGGCGTGGAAATCATAGAAGCACAAGCGTGTCCAGACCACATTCATATGTTGCGGAGTATCCCTCTGAAATACAGTGCAGCACAAACCATGGGGCATCTCAAAGGGAAGAACAGCCTGATGATATTCGACAGGCATGCGAATTTGAAACACAAGTACGGAGACCGGCATTTTGGGGCAAGAGAATACGATGTTGATACGGTAGGGAGAAACAAAAAGAAAATACAAGAGTACGTCAAGTACCAACTGGAGGAAGACCAAATAGTAGACCAAATCAACATCAAGGAATTCACCGATCCGTTTACGGGCAGCAAGAATACCAAGGCATAAGCAAGCCCCTTAAGCGCCTTTGCCATGAGTCAGCACTGCAGTTGGCCGGCCCATTCGCGACCCTTTTAGGGGCGTGTCCGTATTGTGCCCCTCAGGGCTTAAGCAGGCCCCCGGCTTTGCTGGGGGGCTTGACTGCGGCGGCGGATACTGTTAAATGCACAAGAGCAAATTTTGCTTCGCCGCCTTAGCGGAACGCAAGCCCCGGTTTTTGCATGGCTCCAAAGCTGCCCGGCAGAAAAGCAGATACAATGGAAAAGGCCATTGCCGTTGCACCACCCGCTTTTCCACCCCACCCGGTCAAGAACGATTACCTGTGGCTGAGGTACAGAGCTTGCCAGCCGGTGCCGCATTGAAGCGCAGCTGCATTGCGGAGTCTGCCGCCCCTTATTGTGCCTGACAGGGGGCACCAGCGGGAACCGGAACGGGCTGCTTCGGAAGCTTTATGCCAAGTGCAGGAATTTTTCCGTTCTGCTTCCATCATATGAAAACAAAACCGGATGTTACTGAACGCCGGGCGCCGCAAGACTCTCCGCTTCCATTCTGCACAGGAATTGTAAGACTTGCTGCTTCATTCCGGTTGCACATAGTTTGAGAATTCTCTTTTGTCTTTTTACAGAAAACGGATACGGGCGGCATACCGCCCTCTCTGGAACAGCGTGAGTAGCGAGGGAGACTGTGCGCCGTTCAGTGCCAGGGCTTACAGCATGTACCGGCGCGGCGGTGCTTTTCGGTTTCAGCCTCGTGTTTGAAGGTGGCTATTTTCTCTGCAGTGACTATTTATCAAATACTATTTCCTCCAAAAGAAGAATCTGCTATACTTAGCTTTGAAACACTGCATGCGCACCGCGGCTTCTCTGAACGGCGCCTGCGCCGGGCTTGAAGCCCTGGCCCGATGCAGGTGAGAGGTATTATGGTATCGCTTTGCGGAACAGAGTGCTGTAAAAGCTGCCCGCGCCTTGCCGGGTGCGGCGGCTGCAAAAAGGCGGACGCCCCCCTTTGGGTGTGCGCTGCGGCAGAATGGGTGAGGGCCGGCGGCCCGGAAATTTTTTCGCGGCAGAAAAACGCTTAATGCAGGAATTCAATTCTCTGGGACTCAAAAGCCTGCATGTGGATGAACTATACTATCTCAGCGGCTCCTGTGTCAACTTGGAACACAGGCTTCCCAAAGGAGGCCGGTGTTATGGGCTTGTTGGCGATGCAGAGCATCCTCTGGTCTGCGAATATGGGCCGGACGGCTTCGGCCCGGAGGTCGTACTGGGCCGAAAGAGAAACAGCGATGAGGGGGAATTTTGATTGGGCTTAGGGTTTCGCCTTTTTACAGGTGTATACAGCTTTGTTATGATGTCTGTGGCGCTGTTCCTTCTTGCCAGCGGCATATTGGGCCGCAAGCTCAAATGGGGCTGGCTGGCCGTGTTCTGCGCCGCCGCCCAGGCGCTGCAATGGCTCGGTATGGCCGGGCCGTTTCTTCTGTCCTCTATGGGGGCGGATGAGGCGCTCATCACGTCGCCGTTATTCGATATTCTCACCTACACCCCCGTGGCGCTGTTTTTGGGCTGGCTGCTGGCGCGGGCCTTTCGAATGCCCTTTCTGCATACGCTTGCGGCGTCGGTGCTGGGGACTTTCATTGTCAATACTGCCAACAGCGTCATGGTGCTGGTGGTGGAGCGTTACAGCCCCCTGTTTGACCGGATGTATATTCTTGCCTTTGTACGGCTGTACATTCCCTACACCCTTACCGTCGGGGTTGCCTGGCTGGCGTCTTTGGTTCTGCGCCGGTCAGAGTTCTACCGCTATTTTTCAGCGATGTTCCGCAGCCGCACGCGGGCTGTTTTTACCCTGCTGGCCTGCTATGGCCTGATGTGCCTGATGCCTCTTCTGCATACCTTCTTTCCGGGCATAGACCCCAATGCCGAGTACGCTGTGCTTATCTTCTCGTTCATCATTGTGGGGCTGTTCGTTATTCAGTTTGCCGCCATGTATACGGCCAGCCAGGACAAGATAAAGGCGCAGGAGGAGACCATCCTTCAGCAGCAGGCACACATGGCCCTGCTGGAAGAGCTGCAGCAGGAAATCCGCGCCTTCCGGCATGATTTTACCAACCTGTTTTCCGGCCTGACCCTGCAGGCGCAGGAGGGGGACCTTGCCGGCATTCAGGATTTTATGAAGCGCACCAGCGGCTACTTCGATGAAAAGCTGGGCAACGAGATTGCTCAGATGGATGGCCTCGGCAACATTGAACTGTATCCGCTGCGCAGCCTGCTTACCGCGAAGCTGGCAAAAATGCGGCAAAATCGTATCAAGGGTGTGCTGGAGGTGCTGCGCCCGGTAAGCCGGGATCAAGCCATGGACGCCGACGACCTGCTGCGTGCAGTGGGCATCCTGCTGGATAACGCCATCGAGGCCGCCGCAAAGCAGGGCGGCCTTGTGCGGATGGTGCTTTTACAGGAGGAAAAGCAGTTGTATCTGGCTGTTGCCAATAACTATGATACCGCGCCGGATATGGCGGCCCTTGCCCACAAGGGATATACCACGAAAGGAAGCGGGCACGGCACGGGGCTTTCCAGCTACCGGCGCATTGTGGCCCGGTGCCGAGGCTGTATTATGCGCACCTTTCTGAAAGACGGAATGTTTGTGCAGGAGCTGCATATTCCCACTATTTGAAGCAAAGGAGGGGGGCCGCCTGTGATTCCTGTTTATATCTGCGACGATGAAGCGCCCATTCGGCAGAGGCTGGAGCAGATTATTGCCGGGCAAATCATGATTTTGGACAGCGACATGGGGCCGGTGCGGGCCATAGAGGGCCCGGACGAGCTGCTGCGCCTGCAAAGGGAAGCTGCCGTCCCCGCAGTCTATTTTCTGGACATCGACTTTCCCGGCAGGCTCAGCGGGCTGGAACTGGCCCAAAAGCTGCGTCAGTACGACCCGCGCGGCTTTATTGTGTTCATCACCGCCCACAACGACCTTGCCTTTGAGACCTTCCGCTTGCGGCTGGAGGCGCTGGACTATATCGTAAAGGGCGATGCCGCCTCCATGACGGCCCGGGTACAGAAGTGCTTGGAGAGCATCCGGGAGCGGATGCAGGCCCAGCGCCCGGGCCAGGGCGGCTACTGCACAATAAAGCTTCTGGACACCGTGCGCCATATCCCCGTGGACAATATCCTGTATCTTGAGGCGGTGGGCTACCGCCACACCCTGCGGCTGCATCTGGATAGTGAGCTTTTGGAATTCAACAGCAGCCTGGAGCACCTTGCCGCCCAATTGGGCGAGGGCTTTTGGCGCTGCCACCGCAGCTTTTTGGTCAATCGCTCCCGCATCCGTGCGGTGCGCCTCAAAGAGCAGCTTGTAGAGCTGGACAACGGCGAGACCTGCCTGCTTTCCCGCAAGGCAAAAAGCGGGTATCAGGCGCAGGCACAGCATCAGTGAACAGGGGCGGCGCCGGTATTCAGCGCCGCGGCAGCGCCTCTGGCTGTGTTGGTCTCCCTGCCTTCCGGGCAGAAGGGATGCGCCGTCTGCCTTGCCGGCGGCCCGGCCGTGAGATAAAATCTGCGAAGCAGCGCCGGGCTGCCCCCGGCACGAGATGGCAAAGCCGCCAGCCGGGCCCGGGAACGCCGCCAGCGCGTGCAGAGATGCTCCTTGGCGGCGCTTCCGCCCACGTTCACCGATGCCGCCATGCGGTTATATGCCAAAGCGCCATGCGCCATGGGGAAATTTACACATAAAAGTGTTTTTTGATTTTGGGCATAGAGACATGGAATAGACACCCAAAGTGGCGGAAGATATCAGCTTCTGCCGCTTTTTAATTATCTTATCAACTATAAGCTAAGCTAGTGGGATAAAATAGCACGAGCGTTGAAACGGAAAGAAAAGAATCTCTTTTTACTGTAATGTGCTTGTATGTGATAGACTTTTTCGTCCATATGGATGACCCCCCCTTTTGCCTTTTAGTGCGGTTGGAGTTACCTGCTTCTATTACAGATGGAATTGCAAATATCACATGGTGCTGATGCCCCAATATTACAGGAACATAATTTACGGAAGGCTGAGAAAAGACAGAGGCAAGACCATTATGGATGCCGTGTGATTACAAGCGTGTGCAGATAGCGGAAGCGCATGCAATGCCGGACCGCATACATATGCTGGTGTCAGTTCCGCCGAAATTAGCAGCAGATTTTATAGGGTACTTAAAAGGGAAAAGCGCTCTGATGATTTTTTGATGAAACCCAAATATGAGGCGCAAGCATGGAAGAAATGCGTTCTGGGCGAAAGGATACCATGTAAACACCGTTGAGAGAAACGAAGCAAAAACTCGAAAATATGCCCAACAGAGGAAGAACAAGGCCAACTAAGCACTCATCTGAGCTTCAAGGAATACGAAGACTCGTTTAAAAATACAGCGAATTTCGATGACGCTTCACCTGAGGCTCCGGCTGACAGTGAAAGACATAAATAAAAAGCAGCGCCAAGTGCGGTTGGCGCTGCACATTATGCACCTTTGGGTGCCGCTGGAATAATGGTCTTTATAGGGCTGTTCTGCAAGCCTAACACCCTACATGGGGCTTTGACTCCTTAGCCCTAATCTTCCACTATTTTGTTGATTTTTTCAGAAATGGGCCGCACTGCTGAGCGCATACCGCAGAGAACAGCAGACAAAGCCTGCGCAGGTAGCGAAAGCGGCACCGGTAGTACACTTGCCGCTGTATTCGTCCACACTTTCGCATACAATGCCGTTATCCATGGGCATCTGAGCAAGCTGATACAGAACTTGCACCGTTTGCTGTCTGGACAGGAGATAGTTGGCAAAGCTGAGCAACCAGGGATGCGGGGCATGGGTGCAGCCAATGGCGCCGAAGGGAGTACCTGCGAAGCTATATTGATATTGTGGGGAAAGGATATGTTTCACTGTATTGCGATAGACTGAAGAGTCGGCGGAGCAAAAACCGAGCCAAGGCAGCAGAAGTAAGCTGCCAGGAGGCTCATCATATATGTCGTAGTGGCCGTTTAAGTCCACTGACCAGGCAAAGACAGGACCGTCCGTGTGTTTTTGGACACAGTATTGCCATATTGCAGACTCAGTGGCGTCTGCATAGCCATCGAGATATGCATAGCTCGGAGAAAGGCTTGCCAGGCCGCGCAGGGCTTTACATACCAGAGCATTGCAATAGGTTAGATAGGGATGGGTGTGCGGGTCATCTGTAGGCTGTAAAAAAGTGGAATAAAGAGGGATGTCTGGATGACGTGCAGCCTGCAGGTGCTGCAAAATTTCAGGGATTACCTGTTGGACACAGGCCCAGGCGAGAGGCGTATCGTCGCCAGTCTTATGCACATATGCGTCAAGCGCGATGAGCGGCGCGACCAATTCATCCAGTTCAAATCCGGGTTCCAATACAGTTCCGTCGATAAAGCGCGAGTGTACCCCAATATTGCGGCCCTGCCGCCCGAACGCATAACCGAGCATTTGGCGGGCCAGGGCGGGGTCATGCTCCAGTACAGCGGGGAAAGCCCACAACAGGCTGTCCCTGTCCCAGTAAGCGGCACTTACATAATAGCGTGGGCTGCGGCTTGTCACCAGCACAAGTTCTTCTGTATCAAGGGTGATTCCGGTGGAATAAAACAAACAGAAGAACAGATTTCGATGATATAGTTCGTTCAGTTCAGGCGGTGTCAATGGCAGGATGCGCTGCTGCAGCCAATGTGTAGTTTGCTCCCACAGCCAGTGATAACCATGGCGCGCAAGTTCCCGGGCACTGGCCCCTGCGCTGACCTCCTCCAATCCCAATCCCCAATATATGGTGACAGTACGGCTGTCAAGAGGGGATAAAGGGCTGCCCGGTTCGGAGAGCTGATAAAAAATACCTTGTTCTGATTGCTCCCATTTACTCTGGACAGCCTGTGTGCTCATGGGTGCCAGCGCAAACAGCGGAGTAATGGAACGAGCCTCAAACAGAACGGTATTGTTCCAATTGCTGGAAAAAGCGTGCGAGCTTGCTTGTAAAGGCTTAGATTCGTTAATACAGTGCCGGCTTCCTTTCCATTGACCTCGTACTCCTAGTTGCACGGAAACTGTCTCGACCTCCTTCGGGGCTGTTACAGTGAGCCGCATGCAGAACCCACGCTGATCCACAGGAGCCAGCCAGACTCCCTGCACAATGTAATGCCCGGCCCGGGCTTGAAAACAAGGAATCCATGCTGCGGTATACCACCAATGCAAGTCTTCGAAGGGGGCGAGTTGTTCATCCACCCAAAGACAGGGCTGAATCAGGGGCAGGCTGCCGCCGTGCATCTCAATCATACCTCGATATTGCATGGAAAGAAAGGTCAGACTTTCCAGCCCGGCGCTTTCACGATCAATACAGGGGAGGGAAACCGTTTGATTCCCTGTGACGTAATAAGACTTTTGCATAAGCGCTCCTCCTATTTGAAGACAGTCAAGCTTGCGATGCTTTTTGCTTCCATGTAAAAACTGCAGAAAGGGTTGGCACTGTCCAAAACGGCCTGTACGGCCTGCGGCTGGCAGGTGGGGTTATAGATGACGCATGCAAGACTTCCATCGAGGTTTTGAGCGGCGGTAGCCAATAATGGTCCGCCCGGCTGTACAGCGATTCGTACTGCTCCCGGGCGTAGCACTCTGCTGAAATGGCCGATAGCATAGTAGGCGCTGTTTTTGTAGATCTGCCGAGAAGCAGTATCCGCCAGAATGGGCGAGTGACAGTAATTCCCAACATGATTGGGGCCGCCGTCCATGTCAAGCAGGAGGTTCCAGTCCCAAAAGCCTTCACACCAGTTGTTCAGGTCCTGCATATAATTTTCCGCGTAACGAACCGCTGGCTGCCAATCATCATCAGGCCGTGGGCCGCCCTCCAGACAGCCTTCGGTGAACAGCAGATGAATGCCGGGATGACGCAAATGGGTGCGGGCAAGCGCCTCGTGATCTTCCGATACATACCAGTGGTACCCTAACCCCCAAATATACTCTGCCGCAGCGCTGTGCAGAAGCGCATCGGCACGTTGAGTTAGGTGATCTCGGTTATGATCCCACCCCAACAGGCGAACGGAGGGATGCTTCTTCTTTAGCAGCGGGCCAAGATGCTCTGCGATGAAATCCGCCTCCTGGCGAGAAGTGTACAGGCAGCTTTCCCAGGTTTGGGTAGCCTCCGGTTCATTTTGAACGCTTAGATAATCGATGGGAAAGCCTTGACGAGCCATTTCAGTTAAATAGCGATGAAGATAGCGCGCCCAAGTGGATTGACATTCCGGCAACAAGCTGCCACCGTGCGACATGCTTCCGTTGGTTTTCATCCAGGCAGGAGGGCTCCAGACGCTGGCCAACAGCTGAAGGGTATTGCAACGGGCTTTGGCCTGGCGAAGCATCGGAAGCAGCCAAATCTGTTCGTGCGCTAGGCTGAATGATTCCAACGACAGGTCATTGAAATCGGTATATATATAGCTACACAATGAGAAATCGTTGCTGTGTATACTGACACGGCCCAAAGTATAACCTAAACCTGTCTTTGGGTCGAAACAGGCGTCTATAAACTGCTGCTGTGTTTGAGGAGAAAGTTGAGAAAATACATAGGCGCTGGATTCGGTAAAAGCACCGCCGAACCCAAGAATCTGCTGGAAACGGTGGTGAGGCAAGAGGGTTACCGTGGATACTGGCATGTCCGCCTTAGAGCGGATAGGCGGGGACCAGCGGGCACCGGATGGACTAGAGTAGAAAATATTCAGTTTCATGAAAAATTCCTTTCCTTTTTCTTATAATGGGCGAAAAAATCGCAATTGATATTCATTAGGAGGGGCGCCTTGCCATTGTTTGAATACATGGTTAAAATGCTTTGCATTAAAATACCCGACTTGGCGGGCAACCTCATAAATCTTGATACCCTGCTGGGTGCGCAGTAATTCGGCTGCTTTTTCCATTCGTACCCGCGTAAGAAATTTAATATAGGACTCGCCTGTCTCTTTGTGGAACAAGCTGCTGAGATAACTTTCAGATACACCCATTTCCTCTGCCAAAAGGGCCAGGCTGATGGGCTCGCCGTAATGCTGATAGATATATCGTTTTGCAGCACTCACGAGTTGGCTGTGATTACCCTTTGCAGTGGAAGGGATACAAAGCGTCAGCGTCAGTTCAAACATCAGTTCTTTTACGCTTTCTGCCTGCAATACAGCGGGGCTGGAGGCTAGTCTGCTTTTTAGAAGCGATAGGGCCGCATCCAGCGCCACTGGTTCGGGGCCCTGCATTGTGGCGAACACACCTTCAGCCAGATAGGAGCCAAAACGTTGTACTGTATCCTTATCAAAATTAGGCATGGCTTGCAAAAAATTATCTAATAAGAGGTGGCAGTCAACATCCCGCCCTTTGCTTCCACAAATATAAAGGTCTGCAAACAAGGCTCGCATACGGCCGTAAAATTTGGTGTCAGTGGCCTTCGTGCATAATTGCAGACTGCACTTGCCGCTTATGACGCGTTGGGCTAACAGACTACGGGCCTGCCGGTAAGACAGATCCATCTGAAGCACATCCGAATAGATTCTTCCCAGGGCCCCGCTCACCGAGGCTCCGGTTTGCAAACGCAGAGCATCTGCCGTCCGTTCATAAAGAGTATGAGTATGCTTTTGAACTTGTAAATGATCATCCCCGGTGAGGTAAACGAGGGCCTTGCCGTCCGGCTCTGGAAGAGAAAAGCCACGGATATGCTTTTGTGTGAGCATCTCATTGACCAGTTGCATCAAAATCATGGAAAAAATACCATGTTCTCGTACAGACAGGTCCGTACAGGGGCTACGCCAACGGTCTACCTCCAGCAGCAAAATAGCGCCATCAGACTGGATTTCTTCAATTCCTAGATGGCAGGACAATTTGTAGTATTGTTGCAGCCGCAGGTTTTCCCGGTGGGTAATGGCGCTGATAAGGTTCTGTCCTACCAAAATACGGTAGGCATCCGAGCGGGCGAGTACTTGCAGATAATCCTCCTTTTGCCGTTTATCCTGACGGATATATCCAATCTGCTTTTGCACGGCGAGAGCAAGTTCTTCTTTATTAATCGGTTTGAGAAGATAATCACATACCCCATACTTCAAAGCTTGTTGAGCATAGTTGAAGTCCTCATACCCGGTAAGAAGGATAATTCGGGCCTGTGGCCACTGTTCACTGATATGGCGGGACAGTTCCAGACCATCCATCAAAGGCATGCGGATGTCACTTATCACCAGATCTATCCGCGTGGACTGGAACAGCTCAAGAGCGTCGCGTCCGTTTTGAGCCATCAGGATATTACTGTTTTTAATAAACAGACTCGACAAAAATTTTTCTAAATATTCTAGAGTCAGAGGTTCGTCATCTACAAGCAATATCTGCAGCATATTTTATTCCTCTTTTTGCCGTGGAAAACAGACCGTGGCGATGGTGCCCATCCCCGGTGTACTTTCAATAGAAACGCCGTAAGAGAGGCCATATCGAATCTGTATCCTGCGGTTTACATTGTGCAGCCCGGTACCGCCGCTGGCGGCAGGTTCTGCGGCCCATTCCTCATCGGTAAGCTGAATGCGGCGGCGGATACAGGCTAAAACTTCCGGCTCCATACCTGTACCGTCGTCCTGTACCTGGGCGACGATTTTATTCATGTGATGGAACAATGAAATGCGGATATGCACAGGCCTGCCGTTTTCTTCACAGCCGTGTATCACTGCGTTTTCTACCAAGGGCTGCAGCAACAGCGCGGGCACTTGGCATTCCTTCAATTCGGAGGGGAGTTGTATCTCGTAACTCAGATTGGGGCCGTAACGGCTGATTTGGATTTCCAGGTACGCTTCCAGTAGCCGGCACTCTTGAGCCAAGCTGTGTATAGAATTGCTCTTGCTCATACTGCGCAGCAGCAGGCTCAAACGTTGGATATTTTGTACTGCTGCTTCGCCCCGCCCCAACTGTATCAGCATACTGATCATGTTCATCGTATTGTAAATGAAATGAGGCTGGATTTGGCTGTATAACATGGACACCTGAGCTTCTTTCTCTACAAGCTGTGCCCGAATGACACGGTTTTCCAGCCTGGCGTTGTCCTGCACGGCCTGTTCTAGCTGTTGTACCACTTCGTTCATAGAGCGTCCCATCAGGCCTATCTCATCCCGCCGCTGGTCGGGAAAATGCACCTGAAAGTTACCTTGACCCAGTTGATGCACCAGCCGAATGATTTTATATAGAGGGGCGAGTAATGCCTTTAAGGCCAGCAATAGAAGCAGAAGGGTGAGCGCTGCGCACCCTGCACCGATAAGAAGGCTCAAGCGGCTGGTGCTCAAGGCGGACTGCTGAAGATCGTTCTGGTCTACAAGGCCATAGAGGGTCCAAGAACAGCTGGGAAGATTCATTCGGTATACCAAAAACTCGCCTTCTTCCGTGGCGAGATGCTGCCCCGGCGATAGTGCAGCTAACTCCTGAGGAGTACCCTGAGGGGCCGAACGGAATACTTCGTGTCCTAAATCGTCCACAAGCAGAATACCGCTGCCTGACCCCAAGTCTACTTGCTGGCAAATGTTATTGATGACTGAAAAATCAGCGTTGATCTTGATATAGGCCAGAATAGAACAGTCGTTTTTCAGACTGCGTATGATATTCACGACAGAAAAAACCACAGTGGGGTCATTTTTCAGCAGAGGATCATTGTGAGGCCCGAGATAGATTGGCCCCCCGCTTGCCGCACGGATTCGGCTATACCAATCTAAAGTAGTGGGATCCAGCTCCCGATCAATGGAGGGGCGGACCCGGCTGCCATAAAATACCTGCTGATCCACAATCAAAAATGCGTGCAGTATGTCTTGCCGTGGATAGATCATCATCTCGTCCAAAAAATTTTCGATATAGCGGCGGTTCTCAAGCTGTAAATGTAGGCCGGAAAAGCTGCCGTTACTCTTCTCAAGCTGCTCTACTAGAGCTGCATTATAAGCGGGTACCAGAGAAAGACGGCGAAGGTCGTCAAAATAGCTGTCTAGGTTATCGGCTACCTGCTGTAATAGCTGTTGATTCGTAAGTGATACTTTGGCGCGCAGATCGGCGGTATAACGTATATAAGCAAAGATAGAGGCTACGGCGGTGGAGAACAGAACGGCGAGCGTGACCAATGTATAGATACGAGTCTTCATATTTGAAACGACAGGAAAAATACTTTTCATCCTAACACCTCACGGCTATGCCGAGCTTTATCGAATATACGGGTGTTTTGAAAGTTTTGTTGTACTAATTATATAATGGGGTTAAAAACGCGCAATATAAACCTAAAAAAAACGAACCAAAAGCAAAAAAATCAGAAGATGTGACAGTAAAGACTTCCCGTATAATGAAGACAGGAAAAGCTGCCCTGCTCAAACAGTGCAGCAGTACGGTATGAAAAGGAGGATTTTTATGAAGAAACTATTAGCTTGGTGCCTGACAGTACTCATGACACTGTCATTGACGAGTTGCGGCACGTCTGCAGCGGGCTCTAAACCCGATGGTGTGTCCGACACAGGGGGCGAGCCAGTGACGATCCATTTCTTTAACGCAATCATTGAAAATGTGGATTGGTATGAAGATGTGATCGCCCGCTTTGAAAGTGAGAACCCCGGGATTAAGGTGGAAATGGAGTTCCAAAAAGATTATGATGCAGCGTTAAAAGTAAAATTTCAAACAGGCGATGTACCTGAGATTATCAACGGTGGCAGCAGTCAAATTTACATTGATCAAGGTCGTTTTTTAGATCTTTCGGATATGAACCAGTGGTGGGACCGCATGCTGCCCGGCATGAAGGAAGTATGCACCGATTACAAGACCGGGAAGCAGTTTTTTATCACCACCAATACCTCCAGCTTCGGCCTTTTGTACAATAAGGATGTGTACGAACAACTGGGCCTGAGCCCGGCTAAGACCTATGATGAGTTTGTTGCCAATTTACAGGCTATCAAAGAGGCTAACCCGGAAATGGCGCCTTTGTATGTAGGAAGCAAAGATGCTTGGATGCTGGGGCAGATGATGGACGTATGGGGATACAGCCCTATACGCCAGGAACATGGCAACATAGAGACAAAAAAGGCTATGATAGAAAACGACCAGACCATTTTGAACTTTTCCGCGCCGGGAAGTGCACCTCAGATGTTTGCTGATGCAGTGCTGGACCTTCAGAGCAAAGAATTGTTCAACAGCGACTTTTTGACCGCAACCTATGACAACGCACTGGAGGCATTTGCAAACGGAAAGGCCGCAAATCTGATGCAGGGGTTATGGGCGGTATCACTGATTCAGGAAAAGAACCCTGAATTTGAAAACATTGGCTTTGCGCCTCTGCCCGCTTTGGCAGAAGACGGGCAGCCGGTCATGCTCAATGCCCCGGATGTAAAATATTTTATCGGTGCAGAGTCTGCTCATCCGGAGGAAGCTAAAGTGTTCTTGGATTACTTGTTCCAGGCAGAGCTGCAAAAAGAATTTACGGAATTACGGCAGTGCCCCAGCGCTTTTAAGGATGTGGATGCCGATTGGGGTATGATGAAGGACGATGTGGAAGCTGCGCTACAGGAAGCGCTGATCGTAGACTGGTCCGATGCGCCGATTGGATTCGCGCCAGATGATATCGGACGAATGGTCCAAGACCTTTATAGCGGTAAATATGCCACAAGCGCTGAGTTTGCTGCAGAGTACGCTGCCAATTTTGAAAAGTGCTGGACTGCCACTTACCAATAACAGTTTGTGAAAACCGCGAAAGGGCGGAGCCAAGCGCCCCGCCCTTTCGCATATTACAGGCAGTGCCGCCACGCCCAAAAGCTCGGAGAGGAGAAAGATTTCCTGTGCGTTTCATCAAAAAAGTCAGCGCCAAGCTGCACCTTGCCATGATCTGGCCGGCAGTAGCGCTATTTTGTGTGTTTTTCATCCTGCCGTTTTTCAGCGGCGTTGGCATCAGCCTTACGAACTGGAATGGCTTTGGTACCCCTAAATTTGTAGGCTTTGCAAATTTTTTGGATTTTTTTAAAGACGAGAGAGCATTGCATGCCCTTTACATAACCTTGTTGTTTGGCATTGTATCGCCTATCCTGATGAATGTGTTCGGGTTGCTGTACGCGCTGTTATTGGACTGTGGGTTGCGGTTTTCTAATATAGTGCGGGCAATTGTATATTCGCCGGCCGTCATTAGTTCGCTCATCATGGGTTATATTTGGATGCTCATCATCAAACCGGAGACCGGGGCTCTGCACCAGATCTTGCAAAGCCTGGGGTTGGGGCAATTATATCCAGACCTGTTGAGTGACGGCACGCGGGCGATCTGGACGATTATTTTTGTGAATTCCTGGCAATATATCGGCGGCAGCATGATTGTGTATCTGGCGGGCTTGCAAACGATTCCGCAGGAATTGAAAGAAGCTGCAGTGGTGGACGGCTGCGGCCCGGTTTCAGGTTTTTTCAAGATTACATTGCCGCTGCTGCTGCCGTCAGTGCGCATCAATGTGATTTTGAACTTAATCGGCTGTTTCAGTGTATTCGATATTATCATGGCGCTTACCAGCGGAGGGCCAGGGTATTCTACGGAATCGCTTAGTATTTTTATCTACCGGATGTGTTACGGGAGCAGCACAGGTTATTCCACAGCGGTCGCACTGATCTTGTTCGTGCTAATTCTCGTACCGGTGGCTGCCAGTACCGTCCTGTTGAAGAAAAAAGAAGTGGAATGGTAAGGAGGCGTAATAGGATGAAAAAGCATAGCCGCCGGGTACGCGGTATTCAGTATGTACTGCTGTGCCTGATCGCTTTGGTCTCAGTGTGCCCTTTTTATACATTGGTCACGATTGGTATGAATCCTGCTGATTTCTCCGTCCTGAAAGGGGATGCCTTTGTACCAAGCTTGTTTTTTGAAAATTTTGCCCAAGCATGGGATATTTCACACTTGGGGCAGGCGATGCTCAATTCTATCGTGATCACCGCCGGGTCTATGGTCCTGCTGCTATTTGTCAGCGCCAGTGCGGCTTATGTAATTGCCCGTTTCCCCAACCGTTTTCATCGGGTGGTGTTTGCAGCATTTATGATGGGCATGATGATCCCTCCTATTGTAAATACTGTGCCGCTGTATACTCTGATGCAGCGGTTGCATGGCATCAATACGCATTGGGCCATGATTTTGCTGATGGCTGCAAACTGTATGCCCCTGACTACTTTTTTGTATGTAGGTTTCATCCGCGCTATCCCGCGCCAGTTTGAGGAAGCGGCAATCATAGATGGCTGTACCTGGTTTGGGGCCTTTTGGCGTGTGATTTTCCCTCAATTAAAGCCTGTCACAGCTACTGCTATTATTATGAATGCAGTATCGATATGGAACAACTATGGTCAGGCTATCTTCTTCTTACAGAAACGGGAGGTGCATACGATCCCTTTAGCAATATCTATATTTTTCCAAACTTACGGCGCAAAATGGCACCTGATGGCTGCCGCCACCATTTTGGGTATGATTCCTGCGCTGGTTATATTTCTATTGTTCCAACGTTCGTTCATAAAAGGGCTTTCTGCCGGTGGGATAAAGGGATAATGACGGAAAGGAGTGCTGCCCATGTATTTTCGACATCAATATAATTCGTCATCGCCATATGAGGATTGTGGATTTTCCCGAAGCCCGGCCTATCCGGCGGAGGGGCAGGCGGTAAGATTAGGCTTTCGGGAAGAAGGCTCGCTGGGCGCCGAATTTAAAACTATTTGCCTTCACTGGACAGTAAATGGGAATGAACAGCCCCCGAAAAGATTGGAAATATCTGGGGCTGATGAGCAGGGACGGATATACCTGTATGCTCAGTTACCCGCCCAAAAAGTTCATACGCGAGTAGAATACTGGCTGCAAGGGGAGAACGGACCACAAAGCGAACGTTTCCAGTATCAAGTACTGGCTAGTATTCACCTGGAATGTCCGGTACTTTGGCGGAAGGAGAACGACTGGGTAGAGCTTTGGTTTACGGCGTTTCAGGGAGCTTATTGCTGGCGCTGGCAGGTGGAAGCTCCTAACCATGTACGGCACTGCCTGCATTGGGCCGAAAGCCTGCCCGCGATTACGAATTCGCCTGAACACGGAATGGCGGGGTTGGAAGACCTGAGTATTCGTTTAGAGAAAAAAGAGATTTCGGTTTGCAAAGATGGCCAGTGGCGGTTAAGGACGCCATTAAGGATGGAGCTTCTGGCCGATTCCCACGCAAGAATCTGGGAAGCCAAATTGGAGCTTCAACTGGCCGGACGGCATTTGTATGGAACCGGGGAACGGTATACAGGCCCAGACCAGGCGGGACGTGTTGTATCGTTCAGTACTTTTGAGCAGTTTACTTTCCAAGGACAGCGTAGTTACCTGCCAATTCCGTTTTTTTATACAGAACAGGGAATAGGAGTATTCCACCAGGGCGGTTGTGAACTGACCGCCCAGTTTAAACCGAGCGGCGGATACATCTCAGTCAGCCTCCAATACCAATGCGCTGCAGGAGAACTGGCATTTCAAGATGAGTTTCTGTTTGGCACGCCGGCAGAGATCTTACAGGCCTATCAGGCAGAAACAGGAGCTGCAATCACTCCGCCGGATTGGTGTTTTGGGCCGTGGGTATCCTCCAATCGTTGGGAAAGTGCAGCACAGGTGGAACAACAGTTGGAGCAGCTGGAGCGCACCCGAATTCCAGCTACTGTTTTAGTGCTGGAGCGGTGGAGTGATGACACTATTTTTGACCGTTTTGAGGATGCGGTACATCCAGTACAGCCGGGCAGCCATTGTTTTACAAACGCCGAATTGGATTTTTCATCCGACCTCCGTTGGCCAGACCCCAGTGCCCTATGTAAAAAGATCGCGGACAGGGGGCTGAAATTGATTTTGTGGCAGGCGCCCATCCTGCGTATGCCCTCAGCCGGAACTTACCCTCAGGCGCAGCAGGATATAGCGTATGCTGTGCGGAAAAGGTTTTGTGTGATGATGCCGGACGGCACGCCCTTCCGTTGCCCGGAGGGCTGGTTCAAGGACAGCCTTTTACTGGATTTCACAAACCCGGAGGCTGTGGCCTGGTGGCAGGCAAAACGGCGGTATCTGCTGGAAGAGTACGGAGTAGCTGGTTTCAAGACAGATAGCGGCGAATTGGTGACTGATGACCGCGCAGTGTTTTTTAACGGCCTGAACGGACGTCAGATGCGTAATGTTTACCCTATGTACTATGAAGCCGCTTACCGGACGCTGCTGGAGCAGAATCAGGTAGAGGGCGTCAACTTTACCAGAGCAGGATATTCCGGTGCTCAGCGTTTTGCGATACATTGGACTGGAGACCAGCAGTCTTGCTTCAGTGAAGTACAAGCCCAACTGTCAGCCTGCCTTTCTTCCGGGCTAAGTGGGGTATTGTTCATGGGGTTTGACTTGGCTGGTTTTGCGGGCCGCCTGCCCACCGCTGAGTTGTATTGCCGCAGTGTAAGCTTTGCGGCTTTTAGCACTCTGATGCAATTCCACTCTGAGCCAATTGATGCTCCGATAGATAATGACCGAAGCCCTTGGAATATGGCCCACAGGCTTCATGCGCCTTGGCTGTTGGACGTTTACCGATACTACGCCCGGATGCGTATGCAGCTACTACCCTACTTGGCGGCGGAAGCACAGGTATGTGTCCGGGATGCTCGCCCATTGATGGCGCATTTAGTGATAGACTGGCCCCAAGACCCGTTGGCACAGATCTGTCATGACCAGTACATGCTGGGACGCAGTTTACTGGTGGCTCCTATACTGGAAGAGGGGGCTTTGGGGCGGAGTGTCTACCTGCCGCAAGGTAGATGGCGGCATTTATTCAGTGGCCGTGAGTTTGGCCCCGGCCGCCATTCATTCTTTTGCGGAAGAGCCGATATTCCCGTTTTCCTGAAATTGGATACACCCGCTGCGGCGCAGTTATCCCAAATGACATGGACACCCTATGAAGCTACGGAGTGACAGAGCCCTGCTTGGAACGAAGGGAATACAGTCCCGAAGGCGTAATTCTTCAAATCGTACCTTTTAAGGCAGTTCGAATTAAAGAGCCGGACATACTATTTCATCTTCTTCGCCGCGCAGTATATGCTATTCATAGACGTCCGGCTTCCGGCCCAACTAGGCGGACACGCTGTTCAGTGCTTCACTCTCTGCCGCAGGCCTGCTGTTCCAGCAGCTTTTTGTGTACAGGAGGCGCTGACGCGACGAAACAGCGCCGCGCTGTTATGAGGGCTGTGGCAGGCTTGACGAGTTTGGCGCGACTAACTATAATAAAAAGGGTATCTTATGCTTTTTGTCAGGGGGGAATAGCTCATGCATATTGACTATCCTCAAAGCGCGATCACGCTGAATGCCGTATATTTGATACGGAATAGCGAGCGAAGCGAAGGCAGGCGCATCCGAACCACTGAGGTCAGCTTTCCCAATGGAACCGGAGATGGAACCGTGCAGACGATGGATGTCCGGCCGGGGATGAGCCTGACGATATCGGATTTTATGTTCTATAAAGATACCATTATGGAGGAAGATATCAGAGAGCAGAAGATATTTCAAATCAGCTTTTGCCTGGATGGAGAATTTGAATGGTGTTATCTGCAGGGGGAAAAGGAATACCACTTCTTTCTGGGCGCACAGCAATGTCAGGTAAGCCATGGCGCGATTGGGTACTGCCGCAGCACATTTCGAGGCGGCCAGCGCTGCCGCTCCGTCAGCATTACGCTGGACCGGAATACTTACCAGCAGATATTTTCTGCAATTTGCCTGCGCAATGCCGTGTGCAGCACAGAGGCTGCCGGGCAGGCGAAGCTGTACCACTATACTCCAAGCGTCAGTAAAATATTGGCGGAAATGATAAACTGCCCTTATTGCGATGAATTGAAGAAAATATATACAGAGGGGCAGATCCTGCGTCTGATTGCCGTATTTTGCGAAGAGGTGATCTGCCAGTCGCCGGCCAATATGCTGGGCTTTTCAATTACGGCCGAAGAGTATGAGGCGCTGCTGAGGGCGAGAGAGTTTATCAACTGCAATTATGCGCACCCATTGACGATTGCCCAAGTAGCTCAGCGGGCAGCGGTCAGTGAAAAGCGGCTGACAGAAGGGTTCCGGCACTGCTTTGGCTGTACGGTCAACGAATATATCACGGAGAAGCGAATGGAAGCAGCCAAAGAATTGCTGCTCACAGGAAAATATACGGCCAGCAATGTGACATGGATGGTAGGCTATTCTCACACAGGCTATTTTATCCGTCTTTTCCGGGAGCATTACGGAATGTCGCCCGGAGAGATGCGGAAAAGCAACAAATAAATATGGCAAGGTGATAAACCCGGCGTATCGGCTTACAGATACGCCGGCCTTTTTTATATATCAGGCCGTTTGCCTGAAAAAGCACTGCTGTACCGGAATGTGACATATTTTTGCGGGATTGTGCCACAAGAAAGAAATTCATACTGCTATTATTTTTTACAGTTAGTCATGTCTAATCTGGAAAGGAGTTTTCATTCATGAAACAACAAGGCTTAAAAATGAAGGATATTGCGACCATTGGCATTTTTGGCGCGATTTTGTATGTGGTGACAATGGTCGTGGGCGCTGTGACAGGGATGGAGATGACGGTATATATGTTCTCCTGCTCTTTTGTGGCGCTGTTTTCCGCGCCTTTTTATATGCTGATCATGGCGAAGGTGCACAAAAAGGGCGCGGTAATTATGACCTGCGCCATCGTCGGCATTCTCTGGGCGCTGTTTGGCGGTATTTTTGTGCTTATCTGGATGCTCGTCCTTGGTATTGTCGGTGAAGTAATTGCAAGCAAAACGCAGTATCAGAGTTATAAGGCGCTGACAGTTACCTTTGTCCTGTATGTGGCGGCATATTACCTAGGCGCCCTTGCACCGCTGTATTACTATTCCTCCTATTACTATACTCACGGCTATTCCGAGGAGGCCACTCAGGGCCTGATCAATGCCGCGCATACAACCGCCGCGTATGTAGCCATTCCCACCATGCTGGTTGTTTCCGTTCTGGCGGCCTTTATCGCAAAGAAAATGCTGCGCAAGCACTTTGAAAAAGCGGGAGTTATCTGATATGTGCCGGATTGATCCCCGAATGATTCTTTTACAGGTTTTGATCACGGCTGTCTGTATGTTTTGGATATCTTCCCCCATGGGGATATTCCTTGAAATTTGCAGCCTGCTTCTCTTTCTGCTGTACCTGCGGCTTCCGGGGCAGGCGCTGCATTTGGCTGTATACTTTGCTGTGGCCGACCTGCTTTTCGAGCTGACAGCATTCTACCCGGTGCCGCTGTTCATTGAGAGGCTCTGCTTTTTGCTGCACCGCCTTTCGCCCATGGTGGGTATTATGATTCTGTCGATTCGCAGCATCAGCGTCAGCCAGCTGGTCACAGGTATGCAGAAGCTGCACTGTCCCCGAAAAATGGCATTGACCGTGGCCGTTGCCCTGCGCTTTATTCCCACCATCAGTCAAGAATTGTCGCAGATTCGGGACGCCCTCAAAACACGGGGCGTCCCTCTGAATATTGTGACATTTGTAAAAGCGCCGGTACTGACTACGGAATACATTCTGGTGCCCTTTATGATGCGCGGCGTTCGGGTGGCAGATGAGCTGTCCGCCTCTGCGGTGACACGAGCTATCGAAAGCCCGGCGCCCCGCGGGGAACGCATACCCACGAAGATACGGCCGAAGGATATCGTTTATCTTGCGCTGGTGCTTGCGGCAGACGTGGGCATCCTCTTATACGACCACTTGGGATAGGGGCGGAGGCTCAGATGATTACATTAAAAGATGTTTGCTTTCAATACAGCGCCGACTCCACAGTGCAGGCCCTGCGGCACATTGACTTGACAATACAGGACGGTGAATGTGTCGTCCTCACAGGAGAAAGCGGCTGCGGCAAAACGACGCTTACGCGCTGCCTGAACGGGCTGGTGCCGAGCTTTTACGAGGGTGAATTGACAGGCGGGCTGCTTCTGGACGAAAAGAATTTGCTGGAGATGCCGCAGTATGAGATCAGCAGGCATGTCGGCACAGTGTTTCAGGACCCGCGCTCTCAGTTTTTTACGGTAGATTCCACCGACGAAGTGGCTTTTGGCTGTGAAAACCTGTCAATGAGCACAGAGAAAATCAATCAGAATATACAAAAGGCGTTTCATAATCTGCGCATTGAGGCGCTGAAGGACTGCAGCCTGTTCGCACTTTCCAGCGGGGAACGGCAGAAATTGGCCGTGGCCGCTATCTATGCAATGGACACACCCGTGCTGGTGCTGGACGAGCCCTCCGCCAATCTGGATTTAGAGACAATGGAGGTTTTGCGCGGCATTTTGCAGGAATTGAAGCGCGAGGGCAAAACCATTATCGTATCAGAGCACCGCCTCTCTTATTTGATGGGCGTTGCAGACCGGTACGTCTATATTCAGGATGGCGAGATAAAACAGATTTGGACACCCCGGCAGGCAGAAGAACTGAGCAAGGCAGAAAGAAAAGCACTGGGCCTGCGGAGCTTTCAAAGCATCAGCCTGGCAGATATTGCAAAGGAGGGCGCCCCGGCGGAACAGGGGAAAAGGATAGAGGGGCGCGGCCTGGCGGTTCGGCTGGATAAAACAGAGGTATTCCGCGGGTTGACTTTCATTTTTCAATGGGGCCCGGCAGGTAAGGTGGTCGGCATCACCGGAAATAACGGCTCCGGCAAGACGACCTTTGCCAAAATGCTCTGCGGCCTGCTGAAGCCGTCTGAGGGTGCCCTTCTGTTCGATGGCAAACCGGCCGCGGCAAAAGAGAGGCTCAGGCAGACTTATTTTGTAATGCAGGATACAGATTACCAGCTTTTTACCGAGAGCGTCCGCCATGAGCTGGAGCTGGCTGAACGGAAAAATCACAGGCCGTGCGATATGGAGCTGATTTTGGAACGCATGGGGCTGTCGCAGGCGGCAGAACGCCACCCGCTGTCGTTGTCCGGCGGGCAGAAGCAGCGTGTTACAATAGCCGCCGCCATGGCTTCCGGCTCTGATATTCTGGTGCTCGACGAACCGACCAGCGGGCTGGACGGAAGGAATATGCAGCGGCTGAAGGAAACGATTCTGGCGCTGAAAAAGCAGGGGAAGCTGATTTTCGTCGTCACCCATGATATGGAATTTTTGGACGGCATTTATGATGAGGTCATGAGCTTTGCTCAGAAGATAAGGTGAAGATATGGAGAAGCAAAAAAGGGAATCCCCGCTGAAAGGCATCCTGCGGTTTGCGGAGGAAAAGAAAGGCCAAATGGCGGCTGCAGCCGCCCTGTCGGTTCTGTCTACTGCATTCAGCATCGTGCCCTATATTTCCGTGGCGCTGCTGCTGCGCCGTGCGCTTGCGGGGACGCTGTCCGTGGGCTGGGCGTTGGGCCTTACCGCTGCGGCGCTGGCTGGCTATCTGCTCAAAGAATTCCTTTATGCAAAATCGACGCTTTGTTCGCATAAAGCTGCTTTTGAAATTATTCGAAACATCCGCTGCAAAGTCATGAAGAAAATGGCGCGGGCCTCTATGGGGACGATTCAGGGAAAATCGTCCGGAGAATTCAAGCAGCTGCTCATTGACGATGTGGAGCGGCTGGAATATCCGCTGGCACATGCGATTCCGGAAATCACAGCAAGCCTGCTTGTACCGGCGTTTGTGATTTTATATCTGCTTTTTATCGACTGGCGCATGGCGCTGTCCGCGCTGGCGTCTGCTGTTCTGGGTTCGCTGGTATATAACGGAATGATGCTGGGGCGCGGCGAAACCATGATGGAATACATGATGGCCAATGCGCAGATGAACGAAACCATTGTAGAGTATGTCAATGGGATGGAGGTTATCAAGGCGTTCAACCAGACGGCGTCCTCCATGGGGCGGTTCAGGGCGGTTGTCCTTAAGGTGCGGGACATCACAACCAAATGGTATAAGCACTGCTGGCCGTTTATGAGCATCGGGCAGGCGCTTATGCCGTCTACAATCGCGTTTACCCTTCCGGTGGGGATGGCATTGCTCTCCCACGGAGCTATTGCGGCATCCGACATAATTTTGTGTATCATCCTTTCTTTGGGCATTGCCGGCTCTATGCAGAAGCTGATGGAGTTTCGTGAAAATATGGCGGTGCTTTACGAGATACAGCCACAGGTGCAGGCGCTTTTAAGTATGGAAGAGCTGCCGGCGCCGGAGACACCAAAGCACTGCGCCCGGTTTGATGTGGAGCTTCACGATGTCCACTTCGGCTACGGAGAGAACGAGATCCTCCACGGGGTTTCGTTCAAGGCCCCGGAGGGCAGTATGACGGCAATCGTGGGGCCCTCCGGCAGCGGGAAAACGACCATTACACGGCTGATTGCCCGCTTTTGGGACGTACAGAACGGCAGTGTAAAAGTAGGCGGGCATGACGTGAGGGAATTCACCTGTGACAGCCTTTTGAAAAATATGAGCATGGTCTTTCAAAACGTATATTTGTTCCATGACACCATTGAGAACAACATTAAATTTGGCTGCCCGGAGGCCACCCATGAGCAGGTGGTGGAGGCTGCGAAAAAGGCCTGCTGTCATGATTTTATTGCGGCGCTGCCAAACGGATACGACACGGTGATAGGCGAGGGCGGCTCTACGCTGTCGGGCGGGGAAAGGCAGCGCGTGTCCATCGCGCGCGCCATGCTGAAGGACGCCCCCATCATCCTGCTGGACGAGGCCACGGCATCGGTAGACCCGGAGAACGAGCTGCATCTGCAGCAGGCTATCAGCGCATTGGTCCGCAATAAAACACTGGTTGTAATCGCGCACCGGCTGTCGACGATTCGGGAGGCAGACCAGATACTGGTGGTGGACAATGGGCGTATTGTGCAGCAGGGCACGCATGAAGAGCTGGCAGGGCAGAAGGGGCTCTACCAGAGCTTCTGGAATATTCGCCAGCGCGTCCGTCAATGGCGGCTGGAACGATAAAAAGAGAGGAGGCGGGCAATGGCGCTTCATACCTCTGGCGAGGACTATTTGGAGGCTGTTCTCGTTTTGAAGCAGCAGCTGGGCATGGTGCGGTCTGTGGATGTTGCTAGGCACCTGAATGTGACAAAGGCCAGCGTGACAAATGCGACGCGCCTTTTGCGCGAGGGCGGTTTTCTAAGAAAGGACTATGAAGGCTTTTGGATGCTGACGCCGCTTGGCCGGGAGGTGGCGGAAAAGACCTATGAAAAGCACTGCTTTTTCAGAAAGCTGCTCACAGATGCCGGGGTAGACCCAAAGCTTGCGGAACGGGATGCCTGCCGGATGGAACACGGCATCAGCGAGGAAAGCTTTGAAAAGCTGAAAATACGGGCAGGCAGAACTGCAGCAGAGTGAGCAGGGCAAAACAGCGCGAGAGTATGCCCATGCAAGCTGAAAGAACAGTGCGCCGCCGCTGCATCCGTATATGATGCCGAAAAAAGCATGGCCGCAGGTGTGGCTGCATAGAAACGTCCATGGCTCAGGGCCATGGACGTTTTTTTGTATAACGAAAACCACCGGCAGTGCCGGTGGAGATGTGCCCCATAAAGGGCTTTTGCTTCCAGAAGCGGGCCGGACGGGCTGCTGAAAGCAGGTTGCCCAAAATAAAAAAGCACCGTTAGAACAGCGCCCGCCCGTTTACGGGCCTGCGGGAAGGGGGATGCAGTTTTAAGTTTATACCCTTTCAGCCCCTGCGCATACCGCGTGTGTTATGCGCGGCTTTGACGCTTCCGGCATTGCAATTTCGCCTTCAGCCAGGCGAAAAACGCGGGGGACACAAAGGCGTGTCCCCCGCGTTTTCAGATAAGCTGTGAGTGGAGCGGTTAAAAGCCCGGGCGGCCTTATTGCTGTACCGGAGTGACAGCGCAGGCCCCGTCTTGCCCGGCGCGGGCTTCAAACAATTTTCCATGCCAGAAAAAGCGGAACTGAAGCTCTGCCCATCCTTCGGGTAGGCAGGGCGCAAGGGCGGGCCCGTCCTCGGTAAAATGAAGGCCGGCAAAGCCGAATACCACCGTCTGCCACGTTTCACCGGCACCGGCCAGATGCAGCCCCTCTTTTCCCGTATTTCCCATAATCTCATGCAAGTCAAGATAAGCTGCCTTTTGAAAGTAATTCAGCGCCTCCTGCGGCATGCCGTTCTGGGCTGCGAACAAGGCGTGGCTGGCGAAGCTCAGGGTAGAATCATGCAGGCATTTCGGCTCAAAATCCTGCCAGGCGTTTTGCTTTTCCTCCTGTGTGAACTGCGCAGGCAGGCGCGACATGACCAAAAGCGTATCTGCCTGCTTTATCACCTGATACCGCTGCAGTCTGTCAAAGCAGGCGCGGTGGTAGCTTGCCTCGGCGCCGTTCTTCAAATCGCATATGCGGACGGGCTCAAGAAGATGAAAGGTATCGTCTGCGCGCAGACGCCCCGTGCGTGGGTCGCGCGGTATTTTGATAGCTTTATACAGAGCCTCCCAGCCCGCTATCTCTGCTTCACAGAGCCCCAGCTCTTCAAAATGCCGGGGGGCTTCCCGGTGCATTCTTCGGGCCGCGGCGACGGCAAGCTGCAAATTGTGGCGCACCATGACATTGGTGAACAAATTATTGCTGGTGATGCCGCAGTATTCGTCTGGCCCCTTGCAGAACAGAAGATTTACCATCCCGGTGCCCGGGTCGGGGGAATAGCGGCTTTTCCAAAAGCGGGCGGTTTCAATATACACATCGGCAGCCTCTGCCTCTAACTGATGGTCGCCTGTCATTTGCACATATTGATTGAGGGCATATACAACATCCGCAGTGACATGCAGCTCGCTCGCCCCAATATCCCAGCTTTCGCACTGCTCGGTGCCGTCATAAGAGGCCATCCAGGGGTAGCGCGCCCCTGCGCTGTTCATTTTGGCCGCGTGCGCCCGGGCCTGAGGCAGGCAGCTGATGCGGTACCGCGCCAGGCTGCGCGCGGCTTTTGGGGCAGAGAGCAGGAAAAACGGCATCATGAACAGGTCGGTATCCCAGAAGTAGCAGCCCTTATACCGCGTGTGTGTCAGGCCCCTTGCCCCAATGCTGACAGTATCGTCATATCCTGAATAGCTGCACATCAGCTGGTAGATGGAATAGCGCAGAGCTGTTTGTATGGAGCTGCCGCCCCCGGCCTTGATTTTAATATCGCTGACCGCCCATTTTTTCTGCCAGTGCAGCCTTGCCTGCTGCAAGGCTGTCTGATAGGAAACCGGCGGCTCCACCCCGGCAATGCGCGGGTCCTTGTCGCGGCTGGTAAAAATGAACGCGCACTTTTCAAGGGTAAAGGGCCTGCCGGGTGCGGCTTCGCCGGAAATGCATATGCCGCAGGCTTCGCCCGCCCGCTGTACAGGGCTGCACACGGCCCCGCACGGCGCTTTTAGCTGAAGGTGTATCTTCAGGTCAAGCCCTGTGACGCGGCTGCGCCACCGGCCGGTAATAGCCGTGCCTGAGATGCCGGGTGCCTGCTCTGTCATGAGCTGAATGGTCTCGTGGTTTTCTTTTACCTGGTCATCCGGCACAGGGCAGTTGCAGCTGGCGCAGTAGATGCCGCTTTGCACCTGCACCTCCGTCTGCGCGGCGCTTTCTATGGTGAGCCTCTGGTAAAGGGCGGACGGCGCCTCCGGGTCAAAAAAGCGTTCTTCCAGAACGTGAAGCTTCCCGCCATTGTGCTGCAGGTCGTATCGGATAGAGAGAAGCCCGCACGCCATGTCCAGTGTGCGGCTGACGCTGCCGCACAGGCGTGCCTGCCGGCCCTTCACCAATATCTGGTGCCAGACGGGGGTGGGCAGATGGATGAAATCGGTAATGCCGGGCTTGATCTCGTCGAACATTCCGGCCAGAAACAGGCCCTGCTTTACAGGGCGGGGGGAAGGGTCACCGGCCACATAGCCCCGCACGCCCATACGGCCGTTTCCTGTAAAAAAGATGCTTTCCAGAAAATCATCCTGACAGGGGCCGTCGGCATGAAGCAGCCACCCGTCCAGACGGACATCGTTACGCATGGTGTGCGCCTCCTTCCAATGCAAGGCGAAGTGCATAGCACAAAAAACCGGCACAGGTGGCAAACGCCTCGCCTGTTGCGCATTCGCCGGAGTACTCGTCCACACTTTCGCAGGCAATGAGGTTATCCATCTGAATGCGGCGCAGGATGCTGGTGCAATGCTCCACACGGCCGCATATCAGGCTGTTGGCAATACTGAGCAGCCAGGGGTGCGGCGCATGCGGGCAGCCTATTTCGGCAATGGGGCAGCCGGAGAAGCTGTATTGATACTGAGGGGAGCGAATCATTTGAACCGTAGCCGTATAAGCAGGATCATCCGCAGCGCAGAACCCAAGGTGCGGCAACAGCTGCAGGCTTCCGGGCGGCTCATCGTAAACATCGCTGTGCCCATTTAAGTCTACGCTCCATGCAAAATATGCCCTGCCGTCCGCATTGGTTTTGACGCAGTGGCTGTAAATGGCTTCCCTGGTCTTTTCCGCTTCGGCAGCCAGATGCGCATACTGCGGGTACAGCTTCGACAGCGCGCACAGCCCGCGCCAGACAAGAACATTGTCATAGGTGAGGTAGGGGTACACGCGCTCGTCATCCGTGGGCTGCAGAAAGGTCTCGTACAGGGGGATATGGGCGTGGCGCTTTTTCCCCAGCTTTTCCAGAATTTCTTCAATGCCCTGCATCACCTCCGGGCGCTGCAGAAGCAAACGGTCGTCCGTGGCGGAAACATACCGCTCCAGCGCCAAAACGGGGGCCATCAGCTCATCAAGCTCAAAGCCGGGCTCCAGCACGGTGCCGTCAATAAAGCGGGAATGCACGCCGATATTCCGGCGCTGCCGCCCGAACACATAGAGCAGCATTTTTCTGGCGATGCCGGCGTCGGCCTGCAAAATGGCGGGGAAGCTCCAAAGCAGGCTGTCACGGTCCCAGTATGCGGCGCTTACATAATAGCGGGGGCTTCGGCTGGTTACCATGACGAATTCCTCTGTGTCAAGCGTGACGCCGGTTGAGAAAAAGATGCAGAAAAAGAGATTGGTGTTATAAAGCGCGGTGAGCTTTGCATCCTTCAGGTCGGCGCTTCTTTGGGCCAGCCACTGAAGCGTGCGGCCCAGCTCGTGCTGCCAGCCCTGGCGCAGCATCTCCTTGGCGCTGGTGGCTGCCGCCACCTCTTCATAGCCAAAGCCCCAGTATATCACGGCCTCCCGGCTTTGCCCCGGCTCAAAGCTGTACAGATGGGACAGCTTGTAGTGAAGGCCGTCCTTTTCCCGGGCAAAGGCAGACTGGCAGCTGCTGTCGCTGGACATGGGCGCAAAGGCAAACAGCGGCGTGCCGCAGCTCATTTCAAAAATAAGGCTGTTGTTCCACAGGCTTTCATGGCAGCACTGTGTGCCGGTGATCTGCTTGTCTTCATTTACACAATGCCATGCAGAGCCCCAGCAGCCGTGCAGGCCGAAGCAAACCTGATGCGGGCTTGCATCGGAATTGCGCAGCCGAAGCTGAAAGGCAAACCCGCGTTCGCCGCAGGGGGCCAGCACGCTGCCCTCCAATTCAACAGGGCCTGCCGAGCAGGTAAAGGAGGGCACCCAAAAGCCAAGCCTCTGCCAGCGGATGCTTTTCAAAGGAAAGCTCTGCCCGTCCACCTCTGCAAAAGGCTGCATAAGGGGCAGGCTTTCACCGCCGCGTATCTCAATAAGCCCCTTGCAGCCCATATGAAGAAAAGTGACGTCCTCCACCCCGATGCTTTCTTCGTTGAGCTTGGGAAGAGAGAGCTGTTCATTTCCGGTTGGCAGATACTTTTTCATAAAAAGGCCTCCGATACTTAAACGGTTAATTGATTATCTAAGAAAAGTGTATCAGAAAATAAATAAAAGTCAATAATTTTTGTTGTAAAAGTGAAAATAACCCTTGACAAACCGGAAAAACCAAGCTATGATGAAATCAGAAACAAGTTAACCGCTTAAATTAAATCCGCGAAAGGAGGGCCCCCCATGCGCGCTACACTGAAGGATGTTGCTCAGCTTGCAGGGGTGTCCTCCGCAACCGTGTCTTATGTCCTGAATGGAAAATGCTCTATTTCAGAAACCACGCGCAGCCGCGTGATGGACGCGGTGAGAGAGCTGGATTATGTGCCCGATTTGAATGCGCGCGGCCTGAGCATGCGGGATTCCAAGCTGATAGGTGTGGTTGTCCCCCAGACAGAGCCGGGTGACAGGCTGATGCTTCAAAACCCGTTTTACAGCGAGGTTTTGGGCAGCATTGAATACTATGCCCGCCAGCAGGGCTATCACATTCTTATCTCTGCCACCGACGCAAACGAGAGCTATCTGACGCTTGCCAAGCAGAGAAACCTGGACGGCATTATCGTCATTGGAATGTATCCAAGCGAGTTTTACCAGCAGATGAAGAAAACCAAAATACCTATTGTGCTGATTGACAGCTACTGCAACGATTATTATTATCACAATATCCGCATTGATGACGCATATGGCAGCTACCTGGCCACGCAGCATGTTTTGCAGTGCGGGCACAGGGACGTGGCCTTTTTCGTGGGGCAGCTTCACGAGAACGGCGTTATGAAAAAAAGGCTGGCGGGGTACCAGAAGGCCCTGAGTGAATTTGGCGTGCCGTACCGCACGCAGTATGTATTCGAGGGGCAGATTGATTACGAAAGCGGTATTCAGATGGCCGAGGCGCTGGTTCGAAAGGATATTCCCGCGACAGCAGTTGTAGCTGCGGCAGACATATTGGCAATAGGCGCCATGAAGGGCTTTTATGAATTGGGGCGAAGCGTGCCGGATGATATTTCTATTGTGGGGTTTGACGATTTAGAGATATCCCGGTACCTTACGCCGGGCCTTACCACCATCAAGCAGCGAATTTCCCTGAAGGGGCAGCGCGCGGTGGAGCTGCTGCTGAAGCATATTGCACAGCCGGACCTTACAAAGCAGGAAGAGATACTTCCGCTGCGCCTGATAGAGCGCGGGTCCGTTCGCAAGCTGGGATAAGGGGGGATGACTGTATATTAAAAAGGGGCCCGCATGAGTCCGGTCAAAAACACATGCAAGCCCCATTAGAAAGGCACCTTGGCTCTTTCCAATATTTTATTATAGGGGAAACGGGCCGGAAAAGCAACGTAATAAAGGAGGAAAATAAGATGAAAAAGTCGCGTATTTTCTCATTTGTCGCCGGCCTTATGGCCATTGCAATGGCTCTGACAGCCTGCGGCGGGGCCCCGGCCAGCAGCACGCCGCCCGCCAGCGGCTCGGCCTCTCAGTCTGCCGGGGCAGAGCCCGTCACCATTACATACTGCAACTTCAATTCTTCTGGCGGGAATGAAGAGACGCTTCAGAAGATGTATGAGGCGTTCCATGAGGAATACCCGAATATCACAGTGGAGATTGAGACCATCGGCTTTGACGATTATTTTACGCAGATGCAGACGCGCGTTGCCGGCGGTACTGCGCCCGACTGCTATGAGCTGAATATCGAAAACTTTTCTGCGTATGCCAACAAGGGCGTTCTGGCCGAAATTACAGATGTGGATTTGAGCCGCATCGACGAAACTGCGCTGAGCGCGTTCAACGTGGGCGGCAAGCAGTACGGCCTGCCGGGCAACTTCTCCAATGTTGTGCTTGTGTATAATAAAGATTTGTTTGACCAGGCGGGTATTGATTACCCCACCAGTGACTGGACGCAGGAGGATGTGCAGGCGGCTGCCGAGGCCATCCGCGCGCTGGGCGACGACATTTACGGCATCTATCAGCCCGTTACTTACAACGAGTTCTACAAGGTAGCCGCGCAGTACGGCGGCAGCCTGCTCAGTGAGGACGGCACGCAGTTTACCATCAATTCGCCGGAAAACGTGGAAGCTGCACAGATGATGGTGGACCGCGTTCTGGTGAGCAATGTGCAGCCCAATGAAGTGCAGCTGGGCGGCATGGGCGACTGGGATTTGTTCATGAGCGGCCGTCTGGGCATGATCCCCACCGGCATTTGGGCTTTCAGCAGCTTTGCCGACGGCTGTGATTTTGACTGGGACGTTGTAGTAGAGCCCGGCGCAGACCAGAAGGCGACCGCGTTCTTCAGCAATGCGTGCGTTATCAACGCAGAGAGCGAGCACAAGGAAGCTGCCGCAACGTGGATTACATGGCTGTGCTCCAGCGAAGCCGCGGCGCAGCTTCGCATCGACGCCGGCTGGGACCTGCCCGCTATCAACGACGAAGCGGCACTGGCCCCGTATCTGGAGCAGACACCGCCGGAGAACCGCCAGGCCGTGTTTGATTCTCTGGAATATCTGGTGCTGCCGCCGACCATCGAGGATTACAGCCTGATGAGCGACATCATCGGCCAGAAGCTGTCAGCAGCAGCCTCCGGGTCCATGACGGTGCAGGAGGCATTGGATGAAGCGCAGAGCGAGTGCGAAGCACAAATTTCTCTCTCGTAAATCCGGAATAGCAGGGGGAGGCAGGCACAGCCTCCCCCTCTTTTTATGAAGGAGGGACCGCAATGTCTTCCCGTGTAAAGCGCAGGAAAAGCCGTTTGCAGCAGGACGGGCTGAAGCTGGCGGCGCCGTTTTTGCTGCCAAGCCTGATTGGCATGCTTGTGTTTTCACTTCTGCCGCTTGTTATCTCCGCGTTTATCAGCCTGACGGACTGGAACGGCCTGGACCAGCTTTTGGCCCCGGGGATGTTTCAGGAGCATTTTATAGGGCTGGACAATTTTAAGAATATACTTTCCAGCAGCGAGTTTTGGCAGGTGCTGGGAAATACTTGTTATTATATCGTTCTATACATCCCCATCATGCTGGCGGCATCCCTCTCGGTGGCACAGCTTCTCAGCCAGAGCCGCAAGGGTGTGACGGCGTTCCGCATCATCTATTATATTCCCGTGCTGACCTCGTGGGTGGCTGCGTCCCTTATCTGGAAAACCGTATTGTCGCCGGAATACGGCGCGCTCAACAACCTGCTTGCCGTCTTTGGCATTGAAGGCCCGGGGTGGCTGCTGGATGAAACATGGGCCATGCCCGCTGTCGTGCTTGTTTCCGTCTGGAAGGACATGGGCTTTTTCGGCCTTATTCTGCTGTCCGGCATGATAGGCATAGACCGCGGCTATTATGAGGCGGCGGAGCTGGACGGCGCCGGCGCCTGGACAAAGTTCCGGCGCATCACCCTGCCGCTGATGACGCCCGCCATCTTTTACGTCCTGATTGTCAGCCTCATCAACGCGTTCCAGCTTTTCCCGCAAATCATGATTATGACGGACGGCGGGCCGAATGGGGCGACGCAGGTTATGGTAGAGCGCATTTATAAATACGGCTTCCGCTATTACCGCATGGGCTATGCTTCGGCGTTCTCCTGGATATTGTTCGTTATTATTATGGTGTGCACGTTTATCCAGATGAAAGGGCAAAAGAGGTGGGTGAACTATGACTCGTAAACACACATGGGGCACGCTTTGCTATTATGCTGTGGCCGTTCTGCTCGCACTTATCGCACTGGTGCCGTTTTTCTGGATGCTATCCACCTCTCTGAAAAGCCGCGGGGCGCTTATGTCCATCCCTATCGAGTGGATTCCGGCAGAGCCGACGCTGGATGCATATACAACAGTGTTTGAACGGTTCCCGTTTTTTCAAACCATCCTCAACAGCCTGTTTATTTCCGTGAGCTATACGGTGATCACGCTGTTTTCTGCCTCGCTGGCGGCATATGCCTTCACAAAAATACGGTTTAAGGGCTCTGGCTTTCTGCTGGGCGTGTATCTGGCGACAATGATGATTCCCACGCAGGTCACGATGATTCCGCTGTTCGTAGTCATGAACCAGATGGGGCTTATCAACCATTATGCCAGCGTTATCCTGCCCTCTGTTTTCAAGCCCTTTGCCGTGTTCATGCTGGTGCAGCAGATGCGCACCATCCCCGGCGATTACATGGACGCCGCGCGCATAGACGGCGCTTCCGTCTTTGGCATCTACCGCAACGTCATTCTGCCGCTTTGCGTGCCTACGCTGGCAACGCTGGCCATCACCACGTTCATGGAGTCGTGGAACGACTATCTCTGGCCGCTGCTGATGCTGACGGACCGCGCCAAAATGACGCTGCCCATCGCGCTTTCCACGCTGAACGGGCAGTATAACACGGAATATAATGTGCTGATGGCCGGCAGCCTGATTTCGATGATACCTATTATCCTTATTTATATCTTTGCGCAGAAATATTTCAAGAACGGCCTCATGGCAGGCGGCATAAAAGGGTAAAGCTTATGAAACGGATAAGATTCAATGCAGAAAACCGGGCGCTGGCCTGGCAGGTGCCCTCCGGCACGGCAAATATCGTGCAGGAGAGGCTGGGCGGCGGGCGCTCTCTGCTGACGGTGCATATTGCCTACCGTGCGGCGTTCGGCATGGGGGAAAAGTATAATGCCGTCAACCAGAAGGGCAGAACGGCGGCAAACCGCGTGGAGGAAAAATTCTGCTTTCAGGGGGAAAAGACCTATTGCCCGGCCCCTTTCTTCTGGACGGATGCCGGGGTGGGCGTGTATGTGGACACGCTGGAGCCGACGGAATTTACCTTCGGGAAGGACAAAATAGAAATCACCATGCCGGAGAGCTGCGACGTCGTTCTGTTTTCCGGCGCGCCTGCGCAGATCATTCGGGAGTATATGGGCCTTTTCGGCCTGGCAAAGCTGCCGCCGAAATGGGCGTTCGGCCCATGGGCCTCCGCCAATCATTGGGACAGCCAGCAGAAAATAGAGCAGGCGCTGGACGAGCTGAACAGGCATCATTGCCCGGCCACCGTGATGGTGGCCGAAGCGTGGAGCGATGAGGCGACGTTCTATATCTTCCGCGGGGCAGGCTATACGCCCAGGCCCGGCGGCCAGCCCCTGCGCTGTGAGGACTTTGACTTTTCCGCCAGTCCCTGCTGGCCGGACCCAAAGGCCCTTTTGGAAAAGCTGCACCGCGCGGGCGTGCATCTGGTGCTGTGGCAGGTCCCTGTTTACAAAAAGACAGGGGACGGTGAGCCGGTGTGCGCGCAGAACGAATTGGACAGAGAGGACGCCGTGCGGCGGGGGCTTTGCGTTCACAATGCGGACGGAACGCCCTACACCATTCCCGAGGGGCACTGGTTTGCAGGCTCCATGATACCGGATTTTGAAAACCCGCAGACAGTGCGCACCTGGTTTGCCAAGCGCCAGTATCTTCTGGATATGGGCGTGGACGGCTTTAAGACGGACGGCGGTGAATTCATTTATTCCGAAGGGGTGAATTTTGCCGATGGCAGCACGGGGCGTCAGGGTGTGAACCGCTATGCGCAGAGCTACACGGCCGCATATACACAGTTTATCGGCAGCGGGCGGGTGCTGTTCAGCCGCGCGGGCTATTCCGGCCAGCATACGGCGCCCTGCCATTGGGCGGGCGACCAGCAGTCGGTAAACAGCGAGCTGCGCAGCGCCCTGTGCGCGGGGCTTTCGGCGGCCATGACGGGCATCCCGTTCTGGGGGTTCGACATTGCGGGCTTTGCCGGGCCGCTGCCCACTGTGGATTTGTACCGCCGGGCCACGATGCTGGCTTGCTTCTGCCCCATCATGCAATGGCATTCCGAGCCGGACGGTGGCCAGTTCCGCGAATTGATGCCCGGCGGCGGGGAGGCAAACAACGAGCGCAGCCCCTGGAATATGGAGGCTGCCTGGCGCAGCCGCGGCTTTGCAGAGGAGATGAGCTTCTGGCACCGGCTGCGCATGAACCTGCTGCCATACCTTTACAGCGAGGCGCTGCGCTGTGTGGAGGAAAGCCGCCCCATGATGCGTCCGCTTGCCTATGAATATCCGCAGGATGCAGAGGGGCTGCTTTGGGAGGATGAGTTCCTTTTGGGCGAAAGCCTTTTGGTGGCCCCGCTTCTGGAAGAGGGCCGGAGCGTGCGCAGCGTTTATCTTCCGCAGGGCAGCTGGTACGCGCTGTTTTCGCAGAGAGCCTTTGACGGCGGGCAGGTGGTACAGACGGAAGAAAGGGACAGGTTCCCCGTGTTCCTGCGTGCAGGCCATGCGCTGCCGCTTCATCTGCCTGCCGGGCGCCCGCTGGGCACAGACGTGGGGAACAGTATGGAGGCCGGTGCGGGGCTCCGGCTGATTGTGGCCGGCGGGGCCGGCGCCTATTTGTACCGCACAGAGCCGGGCGGGGCCCCGGTGAAAATAGAATGGGATAAAAACGGCGTTTCGCTTCCCGACGCGCTGGCCGGGGCGGAGGTGGAGCATTGGGTATAAAGGGCGTCATATTTGACCTTGACGGGGTGCTGTGCTCCACAGACGAGTGCCACTACCTTGCCTGGAAGGAGCTGGCGGATTCTTTGGGCATCCCGTTCGATGAAACCATAAACCGCCGGCTTCGGGGCGTAAGCCGCATGGAAAGCCTGGATATCATTCTTCAAGCGGCGGGCCGGGCCTTCAGCAGCCGGGAAAAGCAGGCGCTGGCGGCCCGGAAAAACGAGCGGTACCGCAGGCTTCTTATGAAGCTGACGCCGGCAGATTTGCCCGGCGGCGTCCGGGCAACCCTGGACGAGCTGCGGCGAAGGGGGCTGCGGCTTGCGGTGGGCTCCTCCAGCAAAAATACGCCGCTTATTTTGCAGAGGCTGGGGCTTGAAGGCTGGTTCGATGCAGTGGCGGACGGGAATGATATCAAACGCTCCAAGCCGGACCCGGAGGTGTTTCTTCTGGCGGCGGAAAGGCTGCGGCTGCCGCCGGGGGAATGTATGGTTGTGGAGGATGCCGACGCCGGAATAGAGGCCGCCCTCGCAGGCGGGTTCCTCCCGGCAGGCATAGGCCCGGCCAAAGACAACGCGAAGGCAGCATACCGTCTGGAACGGTTTGAGCAGCTCGTCGGGCTTTGCAGCCCTGCCCCTGCGGAATAAGCCTGCTGCGTAAACAAAAAAGCGATGGCTTGCGCCATCGCTTTTTTTGTGAAGCCGTGTATCTGGCAGGGCCGTGCTTTTGCCCAGCAGGGTGAAGGGCCCTGTTCACTTTCCTTCCAGGATGTCGCCTGCAAGGAACAGGAAGATGGCAGCCGTCCATGAGGTGGCAAGGCGGATGTCAGAGCCGAAGGCCAGGTTGAAATCAGGTGATTCCAGAACGAGGTCCTCACGGTCGAAGGGGTAATGACACAAGGCAAAGCCGTCGCGCACCACCTTGCGGCAGAAGCGCCGGGCTATCTTCTGCGCCAGCCCTTTTTCACCGGCTTCATACAGGCCCGTTGCCATCATCAGCTGCACGGGAGAGACAAGGTTGCCGCGCAAAAAGCAGTTCGTATAAGCGAACAGCGGGCTGCCCAGCTTTTCCGAGGCAATGCCAAAGTCTGTGACATAGTCTTTTTCCAGCGTTCGCGCAATGCTTTGAATAACGTTCGGCGGCAGACGCTTGCCCATAATAATGGGATGGAACACGGCGATGGAGTCAGAGTATACCTTTTCGTGCGTGGTGGAAAGCGTGGGAACAAAGCGCTCGCCATCCCAGAAGGCCATCATGCTGCTGAACAGAAAGCTCGATTTCTCCTGCCACATCTTTGCTTGAGAATGCAGGCCGATGCGCTTTGCCAGGCGGGCCAGCACCTCTGTTTGCAGGCAGAGGTAGGCGCACAAATCGGCAGATTCCAGCGGCACACCCTTGGCAAAAATGGAGGCGTCGTCCCAGCCGGATTCATCGCCGTGGTTATACTGCGGCACGCCGTCGTGGTCGCTGTCGCGGTAGTCCAGCCACCAGTTCGTCCATTTGCCCAAGGGCTCGTACAGCCATTGGCACTGCTCGCGCGTCAGGCTGGAAAGGTCTGCATGATCCAGTATCCACGTTGCGGCAAACCCCTGAAAGGGCGGCTTGGTGCAAAGGTACATGGCGCTCATGCTGTTGATCCAGTCTGGCAGCTGCCCCGCGGGAAGCTGGTAATCGAACATGTTGTGAAGAAGCTGCCAGGCTGTCTGTACATCGCGCCAGGCGGCCATGGCCTGATAGCTCTGCTGCCAGCCGAACGCATCTACCAGATGGTTGCGGGACATATACACCACGCGGTCTTTCAAAAGGCCGTCCGGCTCCATCACATGCGACCAGATGGTGTACACGGCCACGCGGGCCGTCTGCTCAAATTCAGGGGCCACCTTGGGGTATTTTTTTGCCCATTCCGCCAGCGCGGCTTCGTTGGCGCGCACCACTTCCTCGAACGGGGTGTAATGCTCCAGCCGCAATTCGTTCGAGATATAGCTGTGCACCACGCCGGAAAACGCACCGTCCTGCGGGCAGAAATCGAATGTCATGTCATCCGGCTTGAACAGGCGCCAGTTATAAGCCGCATCATATACAAAGCGGCCGGAAAGCGGCACGAACAGAAATTTTCCCATCAGGGCAAAGCCTGCTTCAAAGCTGCCGTCCTCGCGTGAGCAGCCGCCTTCGTGCTGGTCCATGCGGCAGGCAAAGCGCAGGGTGACGCCCTGCCCGCGAAAATGCAGCAGGCTTTTTTCCATACAGAATTCCACAAAGCCGAAGCTGCTCTCAAGCCGCAGGGTGGTGAAGGTGGCTGTGTATTCATAGGGAACCTCTTTGCCGTCGTGCAGAAGGCTGATGCGCGCCAGGCCCGAGCGGGTGAGGTTGCCGCCGTTGCTTTTGGTGAGGCTGAGGTATAAATCGTCGTTGCGCTGCTCATAGGGCACGTCGCGTGTTGTAGTGATGGAGGAAAGCGAGCCCTGCGCGCTGAACGGCAGCAGCTTCAAATCATACAGCGAGTGTTTGCTTTTCATAGGCGTCTCCTTATTCAAGCGCCAGGTGCAGCGCCTGATGCTCGTATTTTTTATCGTTGCGGTAATATTCAATGAAGTGGTCTTCTTTCGAGCCAAGGCCGGAATAGGCGAAGGGGGCATCCGTAGCGGGGCGCAGGGGCCTGCCGTTTGAATAGGTGAACAGCTTATCCAGTTCATCCAAAAAGTCCTGCGGCAGCTTCAATTCTACAATGCGCTGCACATCGTCCAAATGGCGCACGGTGCGCGCCCCGACAATAGCGGCGGCAACAGCGGGGTTGTGCAGTGTCCATGCGCTGGCCACCACATTCTCTTTTTCACCAAGCTCGGCGCACAGCTTCGAAAAGGCCGCAAGCTGGCCGTTTTCACTCATGTCGTATTCGTATTCCTTTGTGACGAACTCTGTGCGCGAGCCGGGGGCGGCGCTCTTTTTCCCCGTAAGGATGCCGCCGGCCAGCGTCATGAAGGCGAGGATGCCGATGCCGTACCGCTGGGCGGCTGGAATCACTTCCAGCTCGATAAAACGGTTCAGCAGGCTGTAGTTCGATTGCTCCGACACAAGGCCGAAGTATCCAAGATGCCGGGCGGCCATCTGCTGCTCTGCCAGAGACCACCCGGTGGAATTGCAGCCGCCCGCATACAGGATTTTGCCGTTCATGATGTTCATATGCATCATTTCCCAGTATTCCTCCGGGGTGATGCGCTTGTCGATATGATGAGATTGATAAATGTCGATATGGTCGGTGCGCATGCGGCGCAGCGAGCCCTCTAGGCTGCGGCGGCACTTATACAGTGAAACGCCCACTTCTTCGTTTGGCTCGCCCGGCTCCAGATGGCCGTAGAATTTGGTGGCGATGATAAGCTTGTCGCGCCGCGAGGGGCACTGTGCCAGCCACTCGCCAATAATCTCTTCGCTGCGGCCGTCATTGTAAACGTTGGCCGTGTCCAGAAAGTTGATGCCAAGGTCGAATGCTCTGTCCAGAATGGCAAAGGCCTCTTCCTTCGGGGTGCGGTCGCCAAAATGCATGGTGCCAAGGCATATTTTACTGGCTATCATATTGGAACGCCCTACATAACCGTATTTCATAGTACACTCCTTCTACTATTACTGGGCAATGGCGGCGCGCATCACATTATCCTGCGTGATGTCGCTGCCTGTGAATTCGCCCGTGATATGGCTGTTACTCAGCACGATGCATCTGTCGGACATAGAGACAAGCTCGGGCATATCGGAGGATACCATAATGATAGAGACGCCGCTTTCCACAAGCTCGTTCATCAGCTTATAGATTTCCGTTTTTGCGCCCACATCGATGCCCTTGGTGGGTTCATCTATCAAAAGGATCTGCGGATTTGCCAAAAGCGATTTGCCCAGCACCACCTTCTGCTGGTTGCCGCCGGAAAGGTTCACGATAAGCGTCTCCAGCGAGGGCGCACGCACACGCAGCCGGTTGAAGATGCCCTGCGCCTGCTCTTTTTCCGCTTTTTTGTCAATGAAATATTTATGGGGCAGGTCTTTCAGGCTGCATAAGGTAAGGTTTTCACGGATGCTGAACACGCCGACAAAGCCGGATTTTTTGCGCTCTTCCGTCAAAAGGGCAATGCCCGCCCGAATGGCGTCACGAGGCGACTGGATGCTGCATTCCTTTCCGTTCACCGTTATCTTTTTTGTCACGCCCTGTGTCAGCTGGCCGAAAACGGCGCCCAGCGTCTCGCTTCGCCCGGCGCCCACAAGGCCGCCAATGCCAAGTATCTCTCCCTTGCGCAATTGAAACGAGATATTGTCTACAATGTTCCGCCCGCGGATAGTAGGGTGGGGGACACTCAGGTTTTCCACCGTCATCACCACTTCGCCAATTTCGGCGTGGCCCTGCGGGTACAGGTTTTCCACCTTGCGGCCCACCATCTCTTCGATAAGCTGCTCCTGCGTTACATCTGCTACGCCGCGCGCAGAGACGAACTGCCCGTCGCGCATCACAACAACGCGGTTCGCAATGCGGAATACTTCGTCCAGCTTGTGGGTGATGAAAATGCATGAAACGCCTTTTCTGCGCATCTTTTCCAAAAAGCGGAACAGAATATTCACCTCATTGTCGTCTAGCGCGCTGGTGGGCTCGTCCAGCACCAGGATGCGCGGTGATTTTTGAATGGCGCGCATGATGGCAAGCATCTGAAGCTGGCCGCTGCCAAGGCTGGCGGCTTTTACCTGAGGGTCTACATCCAGCTCTATCTCTTTCAGCACTTCGCGTGTGCGGGCATACAGCGCTTTATAGTCCACAAAGACGCCTTTTCCCGGCAGGTTGCCAATGAACAGGTTTTCGGCAAGGCTTGCCTCCAGCACCATGTTCAGCTCCTGATACACCATTTCAATGCCGTTTTCTTCGGCCACCTTGACGCTGGTGAACTCCACGGGTTTTCCATCTATCAAAATCTGTCCGTCGTAATCCCGGCTGGTGTAGCTGCCGCTCAGCACCTTCATCAGCGTGGATTTTCCTGCACCGTTTTCGCCGCAGATGGCCAGTATCTCGCCTTCATTCAGGGTGATGGAAATGTCGTTCAGGGCAATCACGCCCGGGAAACACTTGGTGACATGGTTCATTTCCAGAATGGTTTTACTCATATCGGGCCCCTTTCTGCCATCAGGTACCGCTGCTGGCCTGACGGCGGTATTTGTCCACGAACAGAGAAATCAGCAGAATAGCGCCGAACACGAGGTTCTGCCAGAAGGTGGATACCCCAATGACAATCAGTGCATTCTGAATGGTGGACAGAAGGATGCAGCCAAGCGCAGCGCCGATGATGGTGGCCGTGCCGCCATAGATGCTGGTGCCGCCAATGATGACGGCAGCCATGATGGTAAGCTCGGTGCCGGTGCCCGCGCCGGGCTGCGCTGTGGCGAAGCGGGAGGCCATCAATACGCCGGAAAGTGCGGCGAACAGAGAGGTGGCGGTATACAGGATGATTTGCTTGAGCGTCACGTTGATGCCTGCCAGATGGGCGGTTTCCGCATTGCCGCCAATCGCAAGCACAGAGCGGCCGAATTTGGTGTATACCAGCAGAATGTGCCCCGCAATGCCCACGGCCGCCGCGTACAGAATGGGCATGGGCACCACACCGAACAGGCGGTGCTGGCCCAGCACCTTGAAGCTGTCCGAAAAGCCTGAAATGGCAAGCCCCTGCGTCACCACAAGGATAATGCCGTTCACCACATATTGCGTGCCCAGTGTGGCCAGAAAGCCGGGCAGCTTGGCGCGCACGATGATAAGGCCGTTCACAAGCCCTACAAGGCCGCCCGCCAGCACTGCCAGCAGAATGGCGGGCACCAGCGGCACACCGGCCTTCAGGCACAGTGCACAGATAACGCCGCCAAAGCTGGTGGCAGCGCCCACGGAAAGGTCCATGCCGCCGCCTGCGATAAGAAAGGTGAGCGGCACGGCAATCATAAAGGAAAAACTGGCCGTGCGGAGAATATCAAGTATATTGTTCAAATTGAAAAAGCTGGCATTGATGCAGGCCACCACGGCCAGCAGCAGGGCAAGGGGAAGCAGAGTGCCCATTTCAGGCCGCCCCAGCAGCACGCGGCGAAGCCAGTGCGATTTGGATTTGTTCTGATTCATAGTCGTTCTCCTGATATTGTGTAAGAATGGCCGCAGGCTGTTCTGGCGGCTGTATGCCCAAGGCGGCCCCAAGCGGGCCGGGGCGTGGATGCACCGGTGCGCCCCGTTGCGGCTGCAAATGGTGCATGCGATGCGAAACATAAGCCTGGAAACAGGCCCTGGCACAGGTATGCGGGCAGACCGGCCTTACCGGCACAGCTCTGCCCGCATGGGTGTCAGGGCTCCCGAAGGAGGGGATAACTGAACTGATGCTCAGCCGTTGATATCAATGCCTTTTTCTTCACACCAGGCATCCACGTCGTCTGCGAACAGCACGCGGGCTCCGGCATCGTTATTGTACTCCACACTGCCGCCTTCGCGGATAGTCTGGGCAAGCGTGCATGCGCCATAGCCTGTGGCATACCACTCCATAGCGACGGTGCAGGTCATGGTGCCGCCCTTGACGGCACGCAAAATTTCAGGCGCATCGTCCATGCCTATCACGACGAATTCATCCTCCAGGCCATTTTCTTCTACATAAGAGGCCGCGCCAAGGCCGGCATAGCTGTCAATGGACATCATGCTGTTCAGCTCCGGGTGCGCCAGCTTCAGGGCCGCCAGGTTGCTGCTGGCTGTGGCGGCATTGGAATTGCACTCCAGGTTTTCTACGATAGTGGCATCCGGGGCAAGCTCGGCCAGCTTTGCCTCAAAGGCGGCACGGGCCGTGTTCTGCATGGTATTGGTCAATGCCGTCTGCATGGTGGCAACATAGATATCCCTGCCATCCATGGCTTCCACAAGGGCTTCGGCCGCGCTCTCGCCTATTGTGCTGGGGTCTGTGCCTATTTGTGCATCGCAGCGGTCGGGGTCGTCGCCAGTTACGGCAATGACGGTGACGCCGGCTTCCCTGGCGCGGTCCAGCATATCGGCAAACATTTCTACGTCGTTGACACTGATGGCAAGCACGTCGGCACCATTGGTAATGGCGGTCTCGGCCAGGTTCACCATGTCGGTGTTGGAGTTGGAGCTCTGGGGCGCCAGATACTGGCCCTCCCAGCCGAGGTCCTCACAGGCCTGCATAAAGCCCTTTTCCGCCTGCCCCCAGGCAGCGCCGCCGGACATGGGGCCTACAAAGTAAGCTTTTACGGCCTCGCCGCCTGCGGCAGAAGTGCCGGAGCCGCTTTCTGTGCTGCCTGCGGCAGAAGAGGGGGAGGCCGGGCTGCATCCGGCGAGGATGAGCGACAGCGCAAGCGCTGCGGCAAGGGCAAATGCGAGCAAACGTTTTTTCATGGTAGTGTCCTCCTTGATGATTTAATTTCTATAAATAGGCACGAATGCCAATTCAGACGGTGGGGGCGGCGCACTGGATAAAGTTTTTTACTGCACCCAGCATGCCTGCGCTGTTCTGGCACCGTGCCAGGACGATGTCGTAATGGCTGCGCATTTCCTCCGGCAGCCGCGAGAGAATGGCGCTGCGCAAAGGCTCCAGCAGCAGCGTGCCTCGCTCGGTAATACCGCCGCCGATGATAAGCTTTTCCGGGTCCAGCATGATAAGTACGTCAGCCAGGGCGCTGCCAAGGCCGCCCAGCCAGTGCCGGTATATTTCGCACGCGGCGGCGTTCTGCGCGGAAACCATGGAAAAAAACTCATCCGGGCCAAGGCCGGGGATATTCAGTTTCGCCCTTGCCATGCGCACAAGCCCGCTGGCAGAATAGTCTGTCTCCAGGCATGCGCCGCCGCCATAGCGCATATAGCCTATCTCGCCCGCATGAAAGTGGGCCCCGTTGTGAATGGCCCCGTCTATCATCAGGCTGCCGCCGATGCCGGTGCCTATGGTGGCACAGAACAATACGCGGCAACCCATTCCGGCGCCCACCCAGTGCTCGCCCAAGGCGGCAGCGTTCACGTCGTTCAAAAGGCGCGCTCTGCAGCCGGAAGCCTGCTCCAGAAGGGCCTGAAGAGGCATGCCCTTCAGAAAAGGAATATTTTCAATACCACCCAGCACAGTGCCCGCACGGCTGTCCACGATGCCGGCAGTACAGATGCCAACGCCCTCTATGGGCCCGGCATTTTCCACCAGGGCACACAGCGTGCGCAGAAAGTGCTCTGCACCTTTTTCGGGGCAGGTGTCTGCCAGGCCGCGGCGCACAATGGTGCCTTTGGCATCAATCACGCCCCACTTGATGCGTGTGCCGCCAATGTCGATGCCAAGATAGCGGCTGCTTGGGTTATGCTTGTTTTGCATGAAGGCATTCCTCTCTTTTCCGTTTTTTGCCTCAGGTGTAAATACGGGCGGCCGGCATCCTGCTTTTGCACAGGGAAAACAGGCCCTTGGTATACAGCAGGCTGCCCACCTGTGTTACCACGATGTCCGGGGTATAAGCGCCGGTGCCCAGCAGCCGTTCAAAGCGCTGGCGTATCACATCAATATCCTGCTGGTTCAAATGGGTGGAATCTATCACCACAAGGTCCGGGTCCAGAATACAGCAGGTGTTCAGCAAAAGCCGCGCCACGATGTCCTGCAGCTCTTCACGCCGCCCTTCTGCAAGAAGCCGCTTTACAAGCCCCTCCAGTGAGTGTGCTGCGCTTCGTTCTTTTTCCCAGCGGCCAATGTCCATAAAGCTCAGCTCGCCGGAGAAATTGCGACGCGATTTATACAGCTTGTTGCCTATCACCACACTGGCGCCGATGCCGTCATCCAGATACAGAAACAACATATTTTTCACCTGGCTGCTGGTGTAGTTTTCGTGCAGCCCAATGGTGGAGGCATTGATGTCGTTCTCCACCACAATCAGAGTATGGAAATGCCGGGCAAGAGCATCGGCGAGGCCGTAGCCCTCCCACTCGGGGATAAGGGGAATACTACTTACGACACCGTGCGCCACTGTGCCCGGTACGGCGATACCTATGGCAAGCACGTCCTGCTTTATATGCTCCAGAAGCTGGCGGATCAGGCTGACCAGCTCCTTTGTCCAGTGAGCGGCGGCATGCTTTTTTGTCCATTCACGCAGCACATTGCCTACGATATCGCAAAGCGTGATGTGATAACTGCCTGAACGAATAAGAATGGTGATAATGACGCCGGCATTGTTGTTGATGCAATATCGCTTCGCCTTGCGCCCGCCGCTGGAGGGCTGGTAGCCGCTGTGGGCTATTTGCCCGCTTTGCACAAGCTCATCCACCGCGCGGCTCACCGTAACAAGGCTCAGGTTTGTAGCGCGGGCAAGCTCCGGCTTGGTAATACCGGGTTGCTTTTGAATCAGCTCTAAAATAAGAAGCTGGTTTGCCTGCTTGATGACAGAGGGGGTGCCGGCGATTTTCTGCATGGCAAAAGCTCCTTCGACAAAATATAACTTAATAATTGTTATTAAGTTTCCGACTAAAATTATGCTCTTTATGAACAAAGAAATCAATATATCACTTAACAAATTGTGCACATGCACATGCGATGCCTCAAATGCTGCGCGGAATGCTGCAAAAACCTCTTGTTTTTGAAGAAAAAGTCCACTTAATAAAGTGCCCTTGCAAAAGGCCGTATATGCGGCAAAGAGAGAGAAAGGCCGCCCCGAAGGGGAAAGACGGCCTGCGGGCTGCCCTGCGCAGGCAGGACAGCGTTTTTTGCCCCAAAACGGAAGATTATGCCTTTTTTTCGCCTTTGCACAGAGCAGGGGAGTTCTGTTATAATCCATTTCATAAACTGACTGGATGCATTGAACAAGGAGGAGCCATGCAGGACGCCGACGACAGTGACGCTGCCCCGCGTGACATGTTTTTGAATAAGGTGAAGCGGAACAAAGGCATTGCTGCGCCCTTTTGCACAAGGGCGGCGGCATTGCCTTTTTTACTTCTGAGGGCATGGCGGGCCGTCCGGCCGCCACGGCAGCGGGCCGGGGGCCTCCGGCCCGCCGCCGGAAACCGCTTTGAATGACATGACACACAGAAAGGAAGAAAAACCTTGAATTTGCAGTTAAATGAAATAAAAAAGGCGTATGGCGGCAAAGAGGTGCTGAAGGGCTGCTCCTTCACCTTTGAAAAGGGGAAGATATACGGCCTGCTGGGCCGCAACGGCGCGGGCAAGACAACACTGTTCAACTGCCTTACAGACGAGCTGCCCGCAGACTCCGGCACGGCCGAGCTCATACAGGCGGACGGCGCGCGGTGCCCGCTTGTGCCAAGCGAGGTGGGGTATGTGTTTTCCACCCCAATTCTGCCGGACTTTCTCACCGGTTATGAATTCGTCAGATTCTATATGGATATCAATGCCGCACGCTGCGCGCCCGGCAAAACGATAGATGATTATTTCGACATGGTGCAGATAGACCGTGAAGACCGGCATAAGCTGATTAAAGGCTATTCGCACGGCATGAAAAACAAGGTGCAGATGCTGCTGTTTCTGATTGCGCGGCCGCCGGTTATTTTACTGGATGAACCGCTCACCTCTTTTGACGTGGTGGTGGCGCTGGAAATCAAAAACCTTCTGCGGGAGATCAAGCACGACCATGTTATCGTGTTCTCCACCCACATTTTGCAGCTTGCCACAGACCTGTGCGACGAGATTGTCATTTTGCACGACGGCCGGCTCAGCCAGGTAGACCATGCGCTTTTGCAGAGCAAAGATTTTGAAGAGCAGATTATCGAGCTGTTGACAGAGGAAGACGCCCCGGCGGAAAGGAAAGAGGAGGGCGCCAATGGCTGACATGCTAGTTAAAATAGTTGAAATGAAGGCCGCGCTGTGGCTGAACAGCTTCTTTTATTATTTCCGCCGCCTGTGGCTGGTGGGCCGCCTGATGCCAGAGAGCGTCTATGCCGGCACGGCCTTGAAAAGGGTGCTTTCCTATGTGGCGGTGGCGGTGCAGCAGCTCTCCGGCTTTTTTGGCAAACCGCTGTACCTGCTGCTGTTTGCAGGGCTGCCGGTGCTGTGGCTGCAGGCCGGGCCCCCGCAGGCCGCCGGGCAGCCGTTTGCGCTGTTTGTCTCCATCATATTTTTTCTGAACTGTATTCTGGGCTCGTTTGGGGACAGCACCGTATTTTCCGTCACGCGCGAAAAGGTCACCTTTTTGAAATACATGCGCGTCAATGCGCGGCGCTACATCCAGGCGGCCTTGCTGCTGCGCTATGTGCCGTTCCTGGCCTATTATCTCTTCTGGTTCATTGCGGCGGCCTGCCTGCTTGGGGCCGGCCCGGCGGCAGGGGCCGCGCTGTGGCTGGTGTTTACGGCCTTCCGCATGCTGGGCGAGGCCGTTCAGGTGTATCTGTACGACAAAACGGGCAAAGTGCTCAGCCGCAGCACGGCATATGGGCTTGCCCTTATCGTGCTGGGGCTGGTGGGTGCGTACCTGCCTGCGGCACTGCTCCGTCAATATATGCACAACACGGAAATTGCCGTAACCATGCGGCTTTCCACTATCTTAAAGACAATTAAACAGCCCCTATGA
>JBKYIE010000015.1:0-85639 GCA_047030735.1 Ruthenibacterium sp. | reverse complement strand
TTCCCAGCGGCGCCCTGCTCTTCCCGCGGCGCCTTGCCTTTCCAACGGCGCCCTGTCCTTCCCGCGGCGCTCTGCCTTTCCCAGCGGCGCTCTGCCTTTCCCAGCGGCGCTCTGCCTTTCCCAGCGGCGCCCTGCTCTTCCCGCGGCGCCTTGCCTTTCCAACGGCGCCCTGTCCTTCCCGCGGCGCTCTGCCTTTCCCAGCGGCGCTCTGCCTTTCCCAGCGGCGCTCTGCCTTTCCCAGCGGCGCCCTGCTCTTCCCGCGGCGCCTTGCCTTTCCAACGGCGCCCTGCCCTCCGGCGGCGCCTTGCCCTTCCGGCGGCGCCTTGCCCTTCCGGCGGCGCCCTGCCTTTTCCGCGGCGCTCTGCCTTTCCCAGCGGCGCCCTGCTCTTCCCGCGGCGCCTTGCCTTTCCAACGGCGCCCTGTCCTTCCCGCGGCGCTCTGCCTTCCCGCGGCGCCCTGTCCTTCCCGCGGCGCTCTGCCTTTCCCAGCGGCGCCTTGCCTTTCCAACGGCGCTCTGCCCTCCGGCGGCGCTCTGCCTTTTCCGCGGCGCCCTGCCCTTCCGGCGGCGCTCTGCCTTTCCGGCGGCGCCTTGCCTTTCCAACGGTGCCCTGCCCTCCGGCGGCGCCTTTTCTTTCCGGGTATTGGGGCGGGCATATATTTTTCTCAAAATACATTCATTCTGAATGTATGTTTATTAAGATGGAGGTAATGAAGAATGACAGAACATGAATTTGACCAGAAGGTAGAGGCCGCGGCGCAGCGGTTTGAACAGAGGGTGGAACATGCAGCCGCCAAGCTGGACAACGGCCTTAACAGCGCATGGAACTGCAGCCGCGTGTTCCGCACAGTGTCCCGCTCGGCCAGCTTTGCCGCGGGGGCCGGGCTTTTGCTGGCGGGGCGCCATCTGGCCGGGCAGGGGCGCGGCGCAGCGGCCGCCTGCTGCTTTGCACTGGGGGCGGCCGGGCTGTCGGCAGAGCTTGCCGTCCTTATTTTCCTTCGCAGAAAATAGCGGCCGTGCGCGCGGGCGCCCGTGCACGGCTTCTGCCGATGGGCCTGCCCCGGCAGACGGCACGCGGCGGGCCGAAGGCGGACGGCCCAAAACGGCGAACACCGCCCGGCAGCCAGCCGCACACTCAAAGGCGCGCCCCATATGCCGCAGCTGCATGCGCCGCACCGGGCGGACTCAGTGTAAAGCATTTTGCCTTGCCGTATCTAACGGCAAAAAAGAGGGTTTTCCCTGCGGAAAGCCCTCTTTTTTCTGTATTATTTACTCCATGTTATACAATTAGTAATTTTTTCATGCCCGCCTGCATCCCGCGCAGCGGCATATGGCTTTACACCACCTCATACCCCATTCCGGCCAGCACCTCCAGCGCGCGGCAGTGGCCCTCCGGCGTACCGGCGGCGCAAAGGCCGGCGCACACGCGCACCTGCGCGTTCAGAAAGGCCGTGTGAAGCACGATGCAGTTGGAGACAACGCAGATATCGGTGACCACGCCGCACACCTCTATCATGTCCGGCTCGCCGCCGCACAGCGCCTTCACCGCCGCGGGCAGACCCTCGGCCCCAAAGGTGGGCTTATCCAGAAATGCCACGCCCGCCTGCGGCGCGTCCTGCTCGTAGGCGTGCAGGGCGCCGTAAAGCTGCCAGCCCTGTGTGCCGCGCACGCAGTGCGGCACAGGCAGAAAGCGGCCCTCCCGTGTGGAGAGGTAGTCCTCCCCGTGCGTATCGCGTGTGAACAGCACGCTGCCGCCCGCGGCCAGCACGGCCTGCACCTTCTGCGCAATGCCCTGCTCCAGCGCCTGTGCGGCCGGGTTCGCCAGAGCGCCCGTGACAAAATCGTTCTGATAATCCACTACCACTAAAACATGCTTCACGGCTTATTCCCCCTCCAGATAATCTGTGGCAGAGACGGCCTCGCCGCCCTGCATGTAAACGCGCGGCACACGACGCGCCACGCTGCACACCAGCTCATAGCTGATGGTGCCTGTTTTCTGCGCCGCGTCAAAAAAGCTGTCGCCGCCCTCTCCCCCCAGCAGCACAGCCTCATCGCCCATGCGCACTTCGGGAATATCCGTCACATCCGCCACCATCTGATCCATACACACGCGGCCCAGCACGGGCGCGGGCCTGCCGTGGATGGACACGACGCCCTTATTGGAAAGCAGGCGCGGGTAGCCGTCCGCATAGCCCGCCGTCAGGGTGGCCGCGCGCATGGGCCGCCCCGCGCGGAAGGTGCGGCCATAGCTGACGGCGTCGCCCGGCTGCAGCTCTTTCACCAGCGCCACGCGCGCCTTCAGCTTCATGGCGCCGCACAGGCCCGGCAGCTGTGTTTGCGCCGAGGGCTGCTGGCCGTACAGAATGATGCCCGCGCGCACCATGTCGTGGTGATACTCCCGGTGCAAAAATGTGCCCGCAGAATTGCAGCAGTGCACGCAGGAAAAGCGGCACCCAAGCGCAGCCAGGCGCTGTACCGCCTGCGAAAAGCATTCGTGCTGTGCAGCGGTGTAAGCGGCGTCTTCCTCCTCCGTGCTGTCCGCCGCGGCAAAGTGCGTAAAAATGCCCGTGGGCACAAGGTTCGGCAGATGGCAGGCCTGCTCCATTTCAGCCACGGCCCGTTCCATATCGTCGCGCGCGGAAAAGCCCACGCGGCCCATGCCGGTGTCCACCTTGAGGTGTACGTTCAGCGTGACGCCCGCATGCAGGGCCGCATAGCTCAGGGCCTTGGCATGCTCCAGCGAGACGGCGGCCTGCGTGATGGTGTTCACGGCCAGGGCGGCGGCGCAGGCGGGGTCCGTCCAGCCGAGGATGAGGATGGGCCGCGAAATCTGCGCGCGCCGCAGGCGAAGCGCCTCGGCAAAATCCGCCACGGCAAACGCCGCCGCGCCCTCGGCTTCCAGCAGCTGCGCCACAGCCGCGTCGCCATGGCCGTAGGCGTTGGCCTTCACCACGGCCATCACGGGCGTGCCGCCCGCCGCGGCCTGCACCAGCCGGAAATTTTCACGCAGTGCGTCCAGGCTCACCTCAGCCCAGCAGTGTTTTTCCAGCAGCATATATTCCCCTCCAGGTTCTTCGCGGCGCCGCAGCGCCGCTGTTCTGCAAAAGCACCCACAGCGGCGCGCGCCGCAGGCCGGTTTTATTATAGCATACTTCGCGCGGGCGGATGCAAAAAAGCTTGTGAAAAGCCAAAAATAGAAAGCGAGCTATAACGAGATAAAGAGAGAAAACAAGAGATTTCAAGAGATTGCAGCGTGCTAAATAAAAAAATTAAAAAATCTGCTTGACGGGCGGCGAAGTTTTGTTTATACTGATATACGCGCCCGGCAGAAACGGGCCCTGTTTTGTTTTTCATTTTCAAAGGAAAGTTTAGGAGGATACACCATGAGCACAACGCTTGCGAAAGCCGGCAAAGTTGAGCGCAAGTGGTATGTGATCGACGCCGCGGGCAAGCCCCTCGGCCGCGTCGCCGCCACGGCCGCCGTTTTGCTGCGCGGCAAAAACAAGGTCACCTTCACCCCGAATGTCGATTGCGGCGACCATGTCGTGATCATCAACACGGACAAAGCCGTGCTGACGGGCTCGAAGCTGGAGAAAAAGTATTATTACCATCACAGCGGCTGGATCGGCGGCATGAAGGCCATTCAGTACCGCACGCTGATGGCCGAGCGCTCGGATTTCGCCATGAAGGAAGCCGTGCGCGGCATGCTGCCGGGCAATACGCTGGGCGCCGCCGCCCTGAAGCGCCTGCGCGTTTACAAGGGTGCCGAGCACAGCAACGCAGCCCAGAAGCCCGAAGCTTATACACTGTAACAGGAGGCAATAAGAATGTACGAGACGAAACCTTATTTCTACGGCACCGGCCGCAGAAAAAACTCTGTTGCCCGTGTTCGTGTATACAGCGGCACCGGCAAGATTATCATCAACGACCGCGATATTGATGATTACTTCGGCCTTGAAACGCTGAAGCTCATTGTGCGCCAGCCCCTTTCCGTGGCAGGCGTGGAAGGCAAGTTCGACATCGTTGTGCGTGTGTCCGGCGGCGGCGTGTCCGGCCAGGCCGGCGCCATCCGCCACGGGCTCTCCCGCGCGCTGCTGGTGTACGACGAGAACCTGCGCCCCGAGCTGAAAAAAGCCGGCTTCCTCACGCGCGACCCGCGCATGAAGGAGCGCAAGAAATACGGCCTCAAGGCAGCCCGCCGCGCGCCTCAGTTCAGCAAGCGCTAAACGGCAGTTTACGCTCAACCGAGAATACTCAAAAAGCCCCGGAGCATATGGCTCCGGGGCTTTTTTCTGCGGCGGGCGTGTGCGTGCGCGCTGGGGCTGTGCACACAGGGCAGCCCCATAGCGGTGTATATACCCGGCGGCATGCTGTGGGTGCGCCGGGCCCATCTCTGCCGTACCGGCCAAAAGGACGGCACAGACGGGCGTGCCGCCTGCTGCTTCTACGCCAAATGGGGTAAGGGTGCCCGCCTGAACAGGCAGGCGCCCCTTGTCATTTCTTGGGGCGGCGCAAAAAGGCCGGAGGGAAAAGCGCCCGCCCGAACGGGCAGGCGCCCTTGTCATTCCTTGAGGATGGCACAAAGGGCGGGAGGGAAAAGCGCCCGCCTGAACAGGCAGGCCCCTTGCTATTTCTTGGGGCGGCGCAAAGGGCCGGAGAGCAAAGCGCCCGCCTGAACAGACAGGCGCCCCTTGTCATTTCTTGGGGCGGCGCAAAAAGGCCGGAGGGAAAAGCGCCCGCCCGAACGGGCAGGCGCCCTTGTCATTCCTTGAGGATGGCACAAAGGGCGGGAGGGAAAAGCGCCCGCCCGAACGGGCAGGCGCCCCTTGTCATTTCTTGGGGCGGCGCAAAAAGGCCGGAGGGAAAAGCGCCCGCCCGAACGGGCAGGCGCCCTTGCTATTTCTTGGGGCGGCGCAAAAAGGCCGGTGGGAAAAGCGCCCGCCTGAACAGGCAGGCGCCCCTTGTCATTTCTTGGGGCGGCGCAAAGGGCCGGAGGGCAAAGCGCCCGCCCGAACGGGCAGGCGCCCTTGCTATTTCTTAGGGGACGGCACAAAGGGCCGGAGGGCAAAGCGCCCGCCCGAACGGGCAGGCACCCCTTATCATTTCTTGGGGCGGCGCAAAAAGGCCGAAGGGCAAGGCGCCCGCCCGAACGGGCAGGCGCCCTTGCTATTTCTTAGGGGACGGCACAAAGGGCCGGAACGCAAAGCACCCGCCCGAACGGGCGGGCGCCCTTGTCATTCTTTGGGGCGGCGCAAAAAGGCCGAAGGGCAAGGCGTCCGCCTGTCCCCTTCCCTTCTGGCATGTTTATCCAGTCTTTTAACGGCCTGTTCCGCGCAAGGCCGGGAGGCGGCCAGCCCGTCAGCAACTTTTCCTGCGGCGCATCAGGCCCAGGGCCAGCGCGGCAAACAGCAGATAAGCCGCCAGCGCGGGCACAGACGCCTCCACGCCGAAATCGCCGCCTGTCAGCAGGAACGAGCGCGTATCCAGCACATAGCTGAACAGGGCGCCGTCCTGCGGCTGCGGGCCGATGTTCAGCACACCGCCCACCATCACGATATTCCATATGCCGTGCATCCATGCGCCGGGCCAGATGCTGCCGCTTTCATATGCCGTCAGCGAAAACAGCACCCCCACCATGGTGCCCGCAGCCATAAGCTGAAGCGTGCTGCCAAGGCTGAGCTGCGCGCCAATGATATGAACGGCGCCGAACAGCACCGAGGGCAGAAGCACCGCCACAGGGCGGCCCCAGCGGTATTCCAGCGCATGCATGACGGCGCCGCGGAACACGGCTTCCTCCACAATGCCTGTGCCGAAGCCGAAAAATGCCACGGCGGCACACCAGACGGCGGCCTGCTGCCCCGCCGCCCCCTGTACCCAGCGGCCGGGCAGGCAGAAGAATACGGCGCATACCAGCGCGGGCATCAGGAGTGCCGCCGCAGCCCACACGGGGCGCACAAAGGGCCTGCCCAGCCCGCAGGCCGCCAAAGAAAGGCCCAGCCCCTTTGTGCACAGCAGGGCCACGCCGCCAAAGCCCAGCGCCGCATACAGCACACCCGCCAGCACGTTGCCCGCAGCCGGGGGCAGCCCGGCGCTTACAAGAAGCTCGCCCGCCCCCAGCGCCAGAAGCTGTGCCGCCACTAAAACCACAAGCGCCCCCAGCGAGGCCAGCGCCCTGCCCGTGGAAAGGCGCCGGGCCCGCCCGGCGCATACAGTATTTTGACTTTGCATCATTCTTTTCTCCTTCCGCATGTGCTGGGGCATGCCGCAGCACATGGATGTCTTCCGCATATAGAACGAAGCATACAAATGCCGTTCTTCAAAGCTGGGCCGGGGGAAAGCCAGGGCCCAGCGCCTTCTATCTGGGCGTCCTTTACGCCCTGCGCCGCGCGTCTCTGCGCCCGCCGCGGCCTTCCGCCGCAGGCGCATGGATACGGCGGGGCGCAGAGGCGCAAAGAAAAACAAAAAACGGCCCCGGGCAAGCCGGAACCCGCATTTTGCAAAAAAACAGGGCCCGGTTTCCCGGGCCCTGTTCAGCTGCCGGCCCGGAGAACCGGGCCTGTCTGAGAGGGAGCTTAATGAATGAGCATCATAGCGGCGGTGAGGATCACCATGCCGATAACGCCCAGGACAACAATCGCCTTCCACGCAAACTTCAGCCAGGTGGTGTACTGCACACGCGCCAGGGCCAGGCCGCCCATAATGGCGCCGCTGGTCGGGGTGAACAGGTTCACAAGGCCGTTGCCGGCGCCGCAAATCTGAATCATGACCTCAGGGCTGAAGCCCAGCTGCTGGGCAAGCGGGCCCATGATGGGCATAGAGGCGGAAGCCATGCCGGAGGACGACGGAATGAGGAAGCTCAGGCCAATATACAGCAGATAGCTCAGCGGAGCAAACACGATGGCAGGCATGCCCTGCAGCGCGTTTGCGGCAGAAGCCAGGATGTAGTCGCGCAGGCCGGTGCTGCCCATCAGCACAGACACGCCGCGAGCTACGGCAATTACCATCACAACGCTCATCATATCGCCGGCGCCGGAGAGGAACGTATTCACGATTTCGCTCTCGCTCAGCTTGCCCACAATGCCGATGAGGATGGCAAGGAACAGGAACCATGTGGTGGCCTCCTGGAAATACCAGCCGCCGAGGGCCGTGCCGGTGATGACAGCAGACCAGCCTTCAAAAACGGTAACGCCGAAATCGCCCCAGGGGATGAAGCCAATGACCATCACGGCGAAGGCAATGGCAAAAATGATAAGGCATGCCTTCTGCGTGCCGGTGAGCTTCGCATCGGGCGCAATCTCTTTGTTGCCGTAGGCGGCCTTGGCGTCTTCCATCTCCTGCAGAGACAGAATGGTGGAGCCCTTGTTGGCCTTTACCTTCTTGGCATAGCTCATCACAAACACAATGGCCACGATGAGGGACGCAATCCACAGAACGGCGCCCAGCGGGATGATAATGGCCTGGTTCACCTCAATGCCCACACCCGTCAGGGAGTCGACGCAGGCGCCCACCAGGAACGGGTTCACCGTAGAGCCCAGGCAGCCTACACCGGCGCCCAGCAGCACGATGGCGGCGCCCACCAGCGGGTCGAATCCGGCCGCGAACATGGTAGCCGCAAGCAGCAGGTAGAACGGCACGGTCTCTTCGCACATGCCGTATGTAGTGCCGCCGATGGAGAAAATGGTCATCAGCACGGGGATGAGCACCAGCTCTTTGCCGTGCAGGCTGCGCACCAGCACCTGAATGCCGGTGTCCAGCGCGCCCGTCTTCGTCATGATGGCCAGGAAGCCGCCCAGCACCATAACGAACACGCACACGTCCAGCGCGTCGGCAAAGCCGCGCACCGGGGCCATGGTAAAGTCACTGAAGGTGGCGCCCACGACGCCGCTGCCCTCGCCCGCAATGGCGGCCACAATCCACGATGCGACTGCCACAATCAGCAGGATGATGAACAGGATGGTAAACGACGATAGCATCTTTTTCGCTTTTTTCTTGGTATCAGCCATTTTTCTCTCCTCCTCATAAGAAGATTATAAAAAATATTGCTGCGCCTTATTTGCGAATGATGGTGCCCGTGGCGCCGCTCAGCGCCTCTTTGGCACGCTTCAGAGAGGTAATCAGCGCAGTGCCGCCGGATTTGTTGTTCTGCACGAAGTCGAGGCAGGCCTCTACCTTCGGCAGCATGCTGCCGGGCGCGAAGTGGCCTTCCGCAATATACTGCTTGGCCTCCTCCACGTTCATCTCGGCAAGCTCCTTCTGGTTGGGCTTGTTGAAGTTGATGCACACACGGTCCACCGCAGTGAGAATTACCAGCATGTCGGCGTCGATGTCAAGGGCCAGCTTCGAGGAAGAACGGTCCTTGTCAATCACAGCCGCCACGCCGCACAGGCCGTCGGCCGTCTCCACAACGGGGATGCCGCCGCCGCCCACGGTGATGACAACGTCACCAGCCGCGACCAGCTGCTCCACAACCTTCAGCTCCACAATGCGCGTGGGCAGGGGGCTGGGCACCACACGGCGCCAGCCGCGGCCGGCGTCCTCCACAAAGGTGTAGCCCTTTTCGGCCACGATTTTATCGGCGTCCTCCTTGGAGTAGAACGAGCCGACGGGCTTTGTGGGCTTCTGGAAGGCGGGGTCGTCCTCCGACACCACCATCTGCGTCACAACGCTGGCGCACTCCTTGTCGATGCCGCGCCTGCCCAGCTCGCGCTGGATGGCCTGCTGCAGATGATAGCCGATATAGCCCTGGCTCATGGCGCCGCACTCGGGGAACGGCATGGCCGGCGTTTTGCCGCCGTTGTTGGCGGAAAACTCCATCGCCAGGTTGATCATGCCCACCTGCGGGCCGTTGCCGTGGCCCACCACGACGTCGTAGCCCTCTTCCACGAGGTCTACAATGGTGCTGGCAGTCTCTTTTACAAGCTCCAGCTGTTCCTCGGGGGTATTGCCTAAGGCGTTACCCCCGAGGGCGATGACTAACTTTTTATTGCTCATGGTCTATCGCACAGCTCCTTAAAACCTTATTTCAGCGTGGCGTACATAACAGCCTTGATGGTGTGCATGCGGTTCTCGGCCTCATCGAACACCTTGGACTGCTTGGACGTGAACACCTCGTTGGTGACCTCCATCTCGGGAATGCCGAACTTCTCGTTGATGTCGCGGCCGATGGAGGTGTTGAGGTCGTGGAAGGAGGGCAGGCAGTGCATGAAGATGGCGTTCGGGTCGGCATTGTTCATGACTTCCTTGTTCACCTGGTACGGCTTCAGCAGCTTGATGCGCTCGGCCCACACGCTGTCGGGCTCGCCCATGGACACCCAGATGTCCGTGTAGATGACGTGGGCGCCCTTGGTGCCTTCCTTCACGTCGTCGGTGAGGGTGATGGTGCTGCCGTTCTCGGCGGCAATGGCCTTGCAGGTCTCCACCAAATCCGCGGCGGGCATCTGCTCCTTCGGGCCGCAGGCCACGAAGTTCACGCCCAGCTTGGCGCACACCACCATCAGGCTGTTGGCCACGTTGTTGCGGGCGTCGCCCATGAACACGAACTTCAGGCCCTTGCAGTTGCCGAAGTTCTCTTCCACCGTCAGCATGTCAGCCAGCATCTGCGTGGGGTGGAAGGCGTCCGTCAGGCCGTTCCACACAGGCACGCCGGAATCGCGGCTCAGCTGCTCGACAAGGTCCTGGTCAAAGCCGCGGTACTCGATGCCGTCATACATGCGGCCCAGCACCTTGGCGGTGTCCTCAATGCTCTCCTTTTTGCCCATCTGGCTGGAGCCCGGGTCCAGGAAGGTAACGCCCATGCCCAGGTCCATGCCGGCCACTTCAAACGCGCAGCGCGTGCGGGTAGAGGTTTTTTCGAACAGCAGGACGATGTTCTTGCCCTGCAGGTAGCGGTGCGGGGTGTTGGTGAGCTTCAGGCGCTTGAACTCCTTCGACAGCTCCAGCATATAACGAATTTCCGCCGGGGTGAAATCCAGCAGTTTCAGAAAGCTTCTCCCACTCAAACTAACAGCCATAATCACATTTTCCTTTCTTTTCCTTTGTTTTCAAAGCCCAAAGCCGGCGGGGGCGCGAAGCCCCCGCACGGCAGGACAAAGCGATGTTTTCCGCGAAGCCCTTGCTCAGTCTTCACGGATGAGCGGCATGCTCATGCAGCGGGGGCCGCCGCGGCCGCGGCTCAGCTCGGCGGAGGGCATCTCCAGCACCTTCAGGCCGGCCTTGCGCAGCACTTCGTTGGTGACGTCGTTGCGCTCGTACACAACGATGACGCCCGGGGCGATGCACAGCGTGTTGGAGCCGTCGTTCCACTGCTCGCGCTCGGCAGCGATGGTGTCGCCGCCCGCGCACTGAATCAGTGTCACCTTGGGCAGGCCCAGGTACTTGGCCAGGATGTTCTCCAGCGTGTCGTCTATCTCGCGCACCTTCAGCTCGTCATCTGCGCCCGGCGTGATTTCGAACACCTGAAGAGGCCCAAGGATGCCCGGGTGCACAGTGAACTTATCCACGTCGATCTGGGTGAACACGGTATCCAGATGCATGAACGCGCGGCTGTTGGGAATGTTGAACGCCAGCACGGTGTTGATGGTGGAATTTTCGCTTGCGAAGATGTTGCGGGCGATCATGTCGATGGCGTCCGGCTCGGTGCGCTGGGAAATACCAATGGCCAGCACCTTGTCGTTCAGGTTCAGAATGTCGCCGCCCTCAATGTGGAAGGGGTTGTAACGGTCGAAGAACTTCGTCACATGGCCCTTGAAGTCGGGGTGATAGTTGAAGATGTATTCGGCGTAGATGGTCTCGCGGTTGCGCGTGACGGAATACATCCTGTTCAGGCTGACGCCGTTGCCGATGGAGGCGAACGGGTCGCGCGTAAAGTAGAGGTTGGGCATCGGGTCGATAATCAGCTTGCTGGGCTCGCTGACAAGGTCTACCAGAGAGTTCTCGGCGTCCACGTCGAATTCGTTCAGGTTCACGCCTTCCATCGTCTTCAGCACAAGCTCTTTGTTGTCCTTGATTTTGTCCAGATGGTCGTAGACGATTTTCTGCCAGTGCTTGGTGCGGATGCCGGCCTCGCTGATGAACTGCTCAAGGAATTTCTTGCGCACGGCGGGGTCTGCGTCCAGCACTTCGGCCATCAGGTCTTCCAGATACACCACTTCCACGCCGTTCTCGCGCAGAATTTCGGCAAAGCGGTCGTGCTCGGCCTGGGCCACCTTCAGGAAGGGGATGTCGTCGAACAGAAGACGCTCCAGCGTATCGGGCGTCAGGTTCAGCAGCTCCTTGCCCGGCCTGTGAAGAAGTACTTTTTTGAGCGGCTTTATCTCGCTCGTTACATGGATACCAACCATTGTCTTGTCCTCCTGTCAAATGAATATATTCTGCCCCGGCCCCTGTCAAAAGCCGCAGGCATTGCGACTCACTGTGTGAAAAAGCAGCGCGCCACGCGTGCACTCATGGCGCCGCGCTCTTCCACAGTTCCTGAGTTTCTGACTCCATTATAGCGCATCCAGTTTGGCAAAAGGGATTTTTGACGCCATTTTTATTGTAAATATACCCTATTTTCTCTATATCAGGTGCATAGATTTTAGGGAATTTTGTTCAAACTATACAAACCAGGCCTCAGATGTTTGCCATGTGCGCCAAAATGTATGGTTCCCCGCTTTGCCTGCCGTATGCCTGCGCCGCAGGCGCGCAGGGCGGGAAGCCTTCGCCCCCATATGCGGCGAAAGGCATTTAAGCCTTGTGTTTTCTCATTATAATGAGTATAATAAATAAAACGTGTCGCAATGGCAGAAAACGCGGCGCCGCCTGCTTTGAGGGGCAGGCGAAAAACACAAAAGTGAGGAGAAGCCACATGAACAACATTGAACAGAGCCTGACAAGCGCGATTACCAAGGCTGTGAACGACGTCTACGGCATGGAGCCGCAGGCGGGCCTGGTGATGGTGGAGATCCCCAAGGACACCGCGAATGGTGACTATTCCACAAATATCGCCATGAGGCTTCCGAAGCTTGTGCACAAGGCCCCCCAGGAAATTGCGAAGGCCATTGTGGAAAAGCTGGAGCAGAGCCTTGACAATGTGGACAAGATTGAAATCGCAGGCCCCGGCTTTATCAACTTCCGCATGAAGAAGGCGGCCATTTCCGGCATTATCAACACGGTGCTGGAGAAGGGCGGAAAATACGGCCAGAATTATTCCGGCAAGCGCGAAAGCGTGCTGGTGGAGTACGTTTCCGCAAACCCCACGGGCAATCTGCACCTGGGCCACGCGCGCGGCGCTGTGTGGGGCGACTGCATGTGCCGCCTGATGAAGGCCAGCGGCTATGACGTGCTGCGCGAATATTACATCAACGACGCCGGCCACCAGATGTGGGTGTTCGGCCAGAGCGTGTACGCCCGCTACTGCGAGCTGTTCGGCAGGACGGATTACCCCGTGCCCGAGGACGGCTACCACTCGCCGGACATCATCGACATCGCCAGGGAGATAAAGGAGAAGGAAGGCGACAAGTGGCTGAACGCCGCCGAGGACGACGCCGTCAAGTTCTTCAAGCTGGAGGGCTACCACATCCAGCTTGCGAAGATAGAGCAGGACCTGCACGAGTTCGGCTGCGATTTCGACAGCTGGGTGAGCGAGCAGTGGATTGTGGACGAGGGCCGTGTGGACGAAGTGCTGCCCGTGTTTGAAAAAGAGGGCCTGATGTATGAAGAGGACGGCGCGGTGTGGCTGCGCACCTCGAAATTCGGCGACGACAAGGACCGCGTGCTGAAAAAGAAGGACGGCGCCTACACCTACCTCACGCCGGACATCGCCAACCACATGTTCAAATACGAGCGCGGCTACACCAAGCTCATCAACCTGTGGGGCGCAGACCATCACGGCTACATCCCCCGCATGAAGGCCTCCATCGCCGCCCTGGGCCATGACCCCAAGAGCCTTGACATTGTGCTTATCCAGATGGTGCGCCTTGTGGAGAACGGCCAGGAGGTGAAGATGTCCAAGCGCACGGGCAACGCCGTCACCATCCGCGAGCTGCGCGAGGACATCGGCAATGACGCCACGCGCTATTTCTTTGTAGAGCGCGCGGTGGACACGCACATGGATTTCGACTTGGGCCTTGCCCGTTCGCAGACCAGCGAAAACCCCGTGTTCTACGCCCAGTATGCCCATGCGCGCATCTGCTCGGTGCTGCGCCAAGCGCCCGCGGTGCAGCCGCGCGAGACATACGATTTGCTGGGCAGCGAGAAGGAGACGGCCCTGCTCAAGCACATTGCCGCCTTCACCGACACGGTGGCCGACGCCGCCGCCACCTACGCGCCCAACAAAATCTGCAACTATGTGCAGAAGCTGGCGCAGTATTTCCACAGCTTCTACGGCGCGCACAAAATTCTGGGCAACGACGACGCAGAGCTGACAAACCAGCGCCTTGCCCTTCTGCAGGCCACCAAAATCACGCTGGCCAACGCCCTCGAGCTCATCGGCGTGAGCGCGCCTGAAAAAATGTAACAGCGCGGCCCTGCCGTGCCCCTCTGTGCCCCGGCCGCTGGTGCGGGCGGGGCACAGCCGTTCCCGCGGGGCGCAGCCCCGCCAGGCACTGCGGCAGGGGGGCGCCGCGCCCCCCTGCCCTGCCTGTGCACCCAAGGCACATCCATGCGCAAAGGAGGCCCTTTTGCAATGGGCAATCAGATTACCGAGATACAGGACCAGTACTGCTCCAGCTATGACAAGCGAAAGCTGTGCAGCTTCGACATCGAATACATCGACACGCCCACAAAGCCCCTTATCCACCAGGCGGCGCGCTATCTGTTCTTCACAAAGGGGCATGGCCGCATGACGGTGGACAGCCAAAGCTATGAAATATGCCCGCATACGTTCGTAGCCATTCTTCCGTGGGAGATTACCGAAATCACCGCAGTGGACGCGCCGCTGGAGTTTTTCAAAATCATCTACAACTCCGATTTCATCAACAACACCATCAAGTTCGGCTACAACACGGGCAACAACTTTTTCAATATCTTCTCCAGTGTGCAAAGCACCCCCATCGTGCAGTGCACGGAAGAGGAGGCCGCCGTCATCCTGCGCGTGCTGAACGAGATAAAAAGCGAGACGGGCATTGAGTCCATTCTGGATGTGCCCGAAGAGCGCGAGCTTTCGAACGTGTATGTGACAAACAAGCTGATGGAGCTGCTTATCCACTTCACCCGCTTTTCGCGCAAGCGCGATTGCCGCAATGAAAAGGGCGATTCCATCGAGCTGGACGAGCGCGGCGCCATCTTCAAGTACATCCATTCGCATCTGAACCAGAAGCAGACCCTGAGCGAGCTTTCCAGCCTGTTTTACATGAGCGAGTCGTCCATCAGCAAATATGTGATGGACGTGACGGGCCTCACCTTCAGCGACCTTGTAAACGAGATGCGCATTGTAAAGATGATGGACCTTCTGATGTACACCGACATGACGCTGAACGAGCTGGCCGAGCTGACGGGCTTTGTGGACGCCTCACACGTGCTGAAGGTGTTTTCGGCGCGCACGGGCGTGACGCCCAAGGAGTACCGCAAAATTTACGCAGGCACCAACAACCTGTTCAAAGAGCGCGAAAAAAGCGTGAGTTTTGAGGTGTTCAACTACATCTACCACAATTTCCAGGAGGACCTGAAAATTCAGGCCGTGGCCGACAAGTTCGGTGTGACGGTGGTGGAGCTGAACCGCATTCTTCTGTTCCAGGCAGAGCGCAATTTTGAAGATTTTTTGAATTACCTGCGCGTGAACAAGGCGTGCGAGCTGATGCTTTCCACCAAAATGAGCATTACGGATATCGCCATAGAGGTGGGCTACAACACGGTGAAAACGTTCAGCCGCAATTTCGTGAAGCTGAAAAGCATGACGCCCGCCATGTTCCGCAAGCGCATCATCCTGCAGCACGGCGGCGAAAGCATTCCGGAGGGACAGTCTGCTGTTTGACGCGGCGCCGTCCCGCCGCGCGCCGGGGCGCCGCCAAGGGGAGGCTTTTGTTTGGAAAAGGTAAAAAGCATCAAGGACATTGCCCGCATGGCCGGTGTTTCCACGGCCACCGTCTCGCGCGTGATCAACCAGAACGGGCGTTTTTCCAAAGAGACGGAGGCGCGCGTGCGGCGCATCATCCGCGAGACCGAGTATGTGCCCAACATGAGCGCCAAGGGCCTGCGCACCAGCCGCACGCGCGTGGTGGGCATTATTGTGCCGGACATCACCAACCCCCACTTTGCCAGCCTTGTGCTGAAGCTGGAGATCAACCTGTTCCAGCGCGGCTATTCGTGCCTTATCTGCAACACAAATGAATCGGAAAAGCTGGAGCGCAAGCACATCCAGTCTCTTTCCGCCCAGAACGTCAGCGCCATTGTGCTGATCTCCGGCACGCGCAACTACTCCGAGCTGGACACGCTGCCGGTTGTCTATGTGGACAGGCCCTCCCGCAGCATGGATACCGGCTGCATCATGATAGAATCGGATAACGAGCAGGGCGGCTACCTTGCCACAAAAGAGCTGCTGGAGGCCGGCTGCCGGCGCATCGTGATTTTGAAATGCCTGGGCAACGATACAAACCAGCTGGCCCGCTACACGGGGTTCCAGCGCGCGCTGGCGGAATACGGCCTGAGCGAGCAGGAGGACATGTTCGTGAACCTCACGGAGGTATCTGCCGAAACGGCCCATGCCGCCGTATCCCAGCTGCTTGCACAGGGGTTCGCCTTCGACGGCGTCATGTGCACCACGGACACCATCGCCGCAGGCGCGCTTATCGCCCTGCGGGAGCACGGCCTGCAGGTGCCGCGCGATGTGCTTATCACCGGCTTTGACGACAGCCAGCTTGCCGCCGCCTGCGGGCCGGGCATCACCAGTGTGCACCAGGACGTAGCCCGCATGGCCCAGCTTGCCATAGAGCTTTTGATGCAGATGCTGCGCGGCGACCAGCCGCGCCAGCACTATTATCAGCTTCCCGTTTATCTGACGCGCCGCTGCTCTACCTGCCGGTAATGCGTTTTTTGTGTTTTCGCTTCTCTGCTTTCCACCCCGCACGCGCCCTTTGTACGGCCCGCGCGGGGCCTTCTTTTTTTGGGGGCAGCGCCCGCGCAGGCCGCCCTGCTTTTTTGCTCCGCCGCGGGGTGCAGAGGGCATTTTGTCACCAAATTGTTTTTATTTGCAGGTATTTTGCACAATTTGAGCAATCGTTTACCCATCATTGTGATGAAAATAGAGCGCCTGTGTTGACTTTTATTTGTCAGAACAATATCATAGCAAGTGAGAAAACGATTACTCGCCCTCCGGCGGGAATCGTGGCCGGCCAAATCAATCGGAAAAACATTTTGAACGGGAGGATACAACATGAAAAAAGCATTCGCACTTTTGCTGGCGTTAGCCATGGCCCTGACAATGGCGGCCTGCGGCGGCGCCCCCGCTTCCGGCACACCCGCTTCCGGCTCTGCCTCCACCCCCGCGGCCAGCGTTGGCACCACTGAGGGCGGCGCCGAGTACGCTGTCGTCCTGAAGGTGCTGTCCAGCCAGTTCTGGCAGAGCATGCGCGACGGCATTGAGGCCAAGGCCGAAGAGCTGGGCATCAAAGTAGACATTTATGCTGCAAACACGGAAGAGGACGTGGAGGGCCAGGTCACTCTGCTGGAAAACGCCATCTCGAAAGGCTACAAGGCCATTGGCGTGGCGCCCATCTCTAACGTGAACCTGAACAACGCCATTGCCGACGCCACGGAAAAGGGCATCAAAATCGTAAACATCGACGAGCAGGTGGACATGGCGGCACTTGCCGAGCTGGGCGGCGCATGCTGCGCATACGTTGCCACCGACAACGTGAAGGTGGGCCGGATGGGCGCCGAATACCTCATTGAGCAAATTGGCGGCGAGGGCGAAGTAGCCATTGTAGAGGGCAAGGCCGGCGCTGTTTCCGGCGAAAACCGCCGCGACGGCGCAAAGGCTGCCTTTGAAGAGGCCGGCCTCACCATTGTGGAAAGCCAGCCCGCCGACTGGGACCGCACGAAGGCCTACGACCTTGCCACCAACTATATCACCGCTCACCCCGACCTGAAGGCCATTTACTGCTGCAACGACACCATGGCCATGGGCGTGCAGGAGGCCGTGGAAGCCTCCGGCAAGGACATCAAGGTGTGCGGCACAGACGGCAATGACGACGCCATCCAGTCTGTTGCAGACGGCAAGCTGTGCGCAACCGTCGCGCAGGACCCCGCGGCCGTGGGCGCCAAAGGCCTTGAGCTGATGGTGGAGGCCGTGGAGAACGACGCCGCCATGGAGCCGGGCGCAGAGGTGCCCGCCACCGGCATAGACGCTATTCTTATTACGGCAGAGAACGCCTCTGAATATCTTGCCTGATTTTCGCATATACCCTTGGGCACACACCGGCCATGCGGCGCACGCCGCATGGCCGGGCCCTGTAACAAGGTGCTGTGAGCGATGGGCACCGTCGGATAAAGGCGGCGCTCATCCTGCTGACAGCATCTTCGCCCGTATTGCAGAACACGGAAAAGGAGGAAAAGCGATGGAGCCTATCGTACAGATGTGCGGCATCACCAAGCGGTTTCCGGGCGTGGTCGCGCTGGACCATATCAATTTTGATGTGCGCCCGGGCGAAGTGCATGTGCTTTTGGGGGAAAACGGCGCCGGAAAATCCACACTGATGAAAGTGCTCAGCGGCGTCTATACGCCGGACGAGGGTACAATACGGCTGGCAGGCCGGGAATACAAGCGCCTTACCCCGCATATCTCCGCCGAGGGCGGCATCAGCATCATTTATCAGGAGCTGAGCGTGGTAAACTGGCTGGATATCCGCGAAAACATCTTTATGGGGCATCTGCCTGTAAAGAAGGCCGGCCCGCTCCCCATGGTGGACTGGGCCCTGATGGATACGCGCACCCGCGAGCTTCTGGAAAAGGTGAACCTCGGCCACAGAAAGCCCACCACCCCGGTGAGCGAGTTGAGCATTGGCGAAAAGCAGATGGTGGAAATAGCCAAGGCCGTGGCCTTCAACGCCAGAGTTATTGTGATGGATGAGCCCACCTCCAGCCTGACGGAGGAAGAGGTGCAGCGGCTGTTCGCCATCATCCGCCAGCTTCGCAGCGAGGGCAAGGGTATCGTGTTCATCTCGCACAAGCTGTCTGAGATAGCCCAGATAGGCGACCGCATCACCATCATGAAGGACGGCGGCTATGTGGGCACATACCAGGTGGCGGACCTTACCACCGACGACATGATACGCCTGATGGTGGGCCGCGAGATAAAAGGCACCTACCAGCACGCGCCGGAAGAGAACTTTCAGTTTGGCGAGGTTATCTTTGAATGCCGCAGCCTTACGCGCAAAGACGGGCGCTGCCGCGACGTCTCGTTCCAGCTTCGCCGGGGCGAGATACTGGGCTTTTCCGGCCTTGTGGGGGCCGGGCGAAGCGAGGCCATGTGCGCCATTTACGGCGCCGCGCCGAAAGCTTCGGGCGACATCATCCTTCACGGGAAAAAGCTCTCTATCAAAAACCCGTATTCGGCGCTGCGCCAGGGCATTGGCCTTGTGACGGAAAACCGCCGCGAAACGGGCTTTTTCCAGAACTTTTCAAACAAGCGCAACATCTCCATCGCCTATCAGCTCAAAAACTCCTCGCTGGACGGCCTTGGCGGCTTCACCAGCGAAAAGCGCGAGCAGGCCATTGCCGAAAAGCAGCGCGGGGATATTCAAATTAAATGCGCCTCGCTGAAGCAGCTTACATCAGAGCTTTCGGGCGGCAACCAGCAAAAGGTTATTCTGGGCAAGTGGATGGCCTCCAACGTGCAGCTGCTGATTTTTGACGAGCCCACCAAGGGCATCGACGTGGGCACCAAAAGCGAGATATACAAGCTGATGCGCGGCCTGGCCGACAACGGCATTGGTGTCATCGTGGTGTCCAGCGAAATGACAGAGCTGCTCGGCCTGTGCGACCGCATTGCGGTGATGGCGGACGGCCGCATCACCGCCGTTTACGACGCCGCCGAGGCCACCGAAGAAAAGCTGGCCAGAGCCGCCACGGCGGAAGCCGTGCAAAGCGCCTGATGAGATAGGAGGAACGGAAATTGAAAACACTGCAGAAAAGAAAGTTCACCTTCAGTGATTACTGGGACAAATACAGCACCATCACCATTCTCGTCATTATGATTGCCGTGTTCGGCGCCCTGCGCCCCAGCAGCTTTCTCACCGGCAGCAACCTCATCAAAATTATGGAGCAAAGCTCTATTACCATTCTGCTGGGCCTGGGCGAGTTCTTTGCCATTCTGCTGGGCGGCATTGATTTGAGCGTCAGCTCTACCATGGCGCTCTCCGGCGCGCTGACCGCACAGCTGATGGTGAACGGCGGGCTGCATCCCCTGCTGGCCATTTTTCTCGGCGTGCTGGTGTTCGGCGCGGCCATCGGCATGGTAAACGGCTTTCTTGTCACGGCAACGGGCCTGCCGCCCTTCATCATCACGCTTGGCACGCAGGCTATTCTGCGCAGCCTTGTGTACATCATCACGGACGCCCGCGCCGTTTCCGGGCTGCCCGCATCGTTTTCAAAAACCATGGGCGGCAAGCTGTTCGATTTTATCCCCGTGCCTATCCTGGTGGCCGTGGTGACGGCGCTTATCCTCACGTTCTTCACGGCAAAGCTGCAGGCCGGGCGCAACCTGTACGCGCTGGGCGGAAACTCTCAGTCTGCCTGGTATGCGGGCATCACGGTAAAAAAGCACACCATCCTCGCCTTTGCCATTTCCGGCGTGTGCGCGGCGCTGGCCGGCATGGTGAACATCGCCCGCCTTGCCGCGGCCGAGCCCAATGCGGGCACTGGCTATGAGACCTATGCCATCGAGGCCGTTATCATCGGCGGCGCCTCGTTCTTTGGCGGCGTGGGCAAAATTCCCAAGGTAGTTATCGGCGGCCTGATCATCGGCGTTATCAACAACGGCCTGAACATGGTGGGCGTTTCAAGCTATTACCAGCAGCTTGCCATGGGCTGCCTGCTGATTTTGGCCGTGACGCTGGACCGCTTCTTCGGCGCCAGCCGCAAGAATTGAGCCGGGCCCGTTTTCATCATTCCAAGGAGGTTTGCTTTCTATGAGACCTGAATTCACCGCCAGCCTGATGTGCATGGATTTTCTGGATATCAAGCGCCAGATAGAGGTGCTGGACCAAAAGCTGGACGGCTACCATATCGACATTATGGACGGCCACTACTGCAAAAATATCACCCTGAGCCCCGATTTCATGAAGGCGTGCGCCCGCGCGGCCAAAAAGCCCATGGACGTGCACCTGATGACCACAAATCCCAACGACTGGATAGACGCCTGCGCCGCAGCGGGGGCCGCCATGATAAGCCCGCATGCAGAGACCATCAATACCGACTGCTTCCGCACGCTGAACCGTATCCGCGATGCCGGCTGCCAGGTGGGCGTCACGCTGAACCCCGCCACCCCGCTTTCTTATTGCAGGCATTATCTGAACCGCATCGACGTGCTGACGCTGATGACCGTGGATGTGGGCTATGCAGGCCAGCCCTTCATTGAAGAGATGCTGGAAAAAATTGCGCAGGCGGCGCGCATGCGCGAGGAGAACGGCTGGCATTACAAAATCATGATAGACGGCTCGTGTAACAAAAGGACGTTCCGCCGGCTTTACGAGGCCGGGGCGGACGTGTTTGTGCTTGGCTCTTCCGGGCTGTTCTCGCTGGATGTTGACCTTGCGGCCGCATGTGATACAATGAAAGAGCAGTTTGCGCAGGAAACCGGCGTGAAGCCTTGAAACAAGGGGGCGTCTTCATGACGACATTACAGCGCCCTGTGCTGGGCATTGATATCGGGGGCACCAACATGCGGTTTGCCCTGGTGGACGGCATGCTCGGCCTGGAGGCATATGAACAGCTCGGCACGCAGGCCGTTTTTTGCGGCGGCGCCCCGCCCACGGAAAAGCTGGCAGAGCATATCCGCGCCTATTGTGCGCGGCACCTTGCGGGCGCCATGCCGTCGGCGGTGTCCATCGGGTTTCCCTCCACTATCAACCGCGCGCGCACGGTGGTGGTGCAGACGCCGAACATCGCGGGCATCCCGGACGATTACGCCGTGGTGCAGGAGCTGGGCGGCGCGCTGGGCCTGCCCGTATATATCAACCGCGATGTGAACAACCTGCTTCTGTTTGACGTAGAAGACCTTGGCCTGACGGGGTGCGGCTGCATAACGGGCATCTATTTCGGCACCGGCATCGGCAACGCCGTGATGGTGGACGGAAAGCTTTTGCTGGGGCACAACGGCGCGGCGGCCGAGCTGGGCCACCTGCCCGTGTACGGCAACCGGCGCATATGCAAGTGCGGCAACCCCAGCTGCCTGGAGACCGTCGTCTCCGGCATCGCGCTGGAGGCCATTCAGGCCGGGCATTTCCCGCACACGCCCATCAAGCAGCTGTTTGCCCGGCATATGGACGCCCCTGTGATGCAGGCCTTTCTTGAGGGCATGGCGCAGGTGGTGGCCATTGAGGTGAACCTGTTCGACCCGGACTGCATGGTGCTGGGCGGCGGGCTTTTACAGATGGAGGGCTTCCCGCGCGCACAGCTGGAGGCGCTGGTGCACCGCTATGCCCGCAAGCCCTACCCGGAGCGGAACCTGCGGCTGTGCTATTCGCGCCCAAACCAGCAAAACGGCCCTGTGGGCGCGGCCATCTATGCCCGCAAGCGCATGGCGGACGCGCAGTATCTGTAAGCGCGGGCCCGCCCGCTGTGCGCGGCCCTGCGCCGCAGGGCAAAAGGCGCGGCGCGCCCGGCCTTCGGGCCTGCGCCGGGGGCATGCGGCTGTTTTTTGAAGCTTGTATTTTTCAGGAGGTTTTTTCATGAAGCTTGCAATCGGGAACGACCATGTGGCCGTGGAGATGAAACGGGAGATAAAGGCATATCTGGAGGAAAAGGGCATCGAGGTGCTGGACGCCGGCACCAACAGCACCGAGCGCTTCCACTACCCCATCAGCGGCTACCGCGTGGCCAGGCTGGTAGCGGACGGCGCGGTGGACGGCGGCGTGCTCATCTGCGGCACAGGCGTGGGCATCTCGCTGGCCGCAAACAAGGTGCATGGCATCCGCGCCTGTGTGTGCAGCGAGCCGTACACCGCCCGCCTTTCCAAACAGCACAACAACTCCAACATCATTGCCTTCGGCGCGCGCGTCATCGGCATCGAGACCGCCAAGATGATTGTGGACGAGTGGCTGGCGGCCAGCTATGAGGGCGGACGCCACCAGACGCGTGTGGACATGATAAGCGAAATAGAGCAGACGGGCGCCCTGCGCGCCGCCGTGGAATAAGCTCGGGCGCCCCGGCAAAGCCGGGCGCTGGGTAAGCCCCGAGGGGGCATTATACCGGCAGGCCACGCGAGGCGCTGAAAAGCAGCCATTGCACGCCTGCCCCACGGCCCAGCGTCCATAAGCAGGCGCTGCGTGCGCGAAACCGGCCTTTCCGCTGCAAGCAGCTTGCCATGCTGTTCTTCCCGCCTCGCTTAACGCCTGAGGCGAAAGCTTTTTACTCGCCCCATTAGAGCCGGGGGCTTGTTTTTCGAAAGGATACAAAAAAAGGCGTCCGCCAGACGGCGGACGCCTTTTTATTTTTCTTGCGGAAAGAAGCCGCCAGCCTGCATGCCCTGTAAAAAGCCTTGGTGCCGGGCGCCGGGCGAGGCGGGCCTCCGGCGGCGCCCTTTCGAAAATACTTTTGTAAAAGCGGCCCCGCCTGCTTGCGGCCAGCAGGGCGGCCGATGCAGCCGAAGGGGGCATGCAGCCCGGGGCTGCTGCCGGCGGCTTCCTTTTCAGGGCCTGCGCGCGCCGCCCCGGCGCTACACCCGCACGGCGCCCTGCGGCTGCACGGCTGCGGCCTGCGCGCCGCGCCAAGGCAGCGAGGCCAGAAAGGCGCGCACACGGCGCACATATTCGCCGTGCGCTACGGCATAGCTCATGGCGTGGCGCGCGCCCGGCACCAGCCAAAGCTGCTTTTGCGCGGCGCAGGCCTCATACAGCGCACGGCCCATCCAGGCGGGCACAAAGGTATCCGCTTCGCCGTGGATGAACAGCACCGGCACGCGGATGTGCCGCACGGCGGCCAGCGCGTCGGCCTCGCGGTAGTCATAGCCCGCTTTGCGGCGGCATATGTGGTTCGTAAGCGGCACAAGCGGCCAGGGCGGCACATGCGCCAAAGTGCGCGCCTGATAGCGGAATTCATCTGCGGCGCTGGTATAGCCGCAGTCCTCCACAATGCCGCGCACACACGCGGGCAAGGCCTCGCTGCCGCCTGCCAGCAGTACGGTGGCGGCCCCCATGGAGATGCCGTACAGCGCCAGCTCGCACGCAGGGATGCGCCGCTGCGCCTCATAGGCCCAGGCAAGGCAGTCCCGCCGGTCCGTGGCGCCAAAGCCCACATATTCCCCCTCGCTTTGGCCGTGCGCGCGGCCGTCCGGCAGGATGAGGTTATACCCCGCCTCGCGCAAAGCGCGGGCCACGGGCGAAAATTCCCGCCTGCCGGTGGAGGTGTAGCCGTGGATGCACAGCAGCGTGCGCGGCGTGGGCACGGCTGCGGGCACATATTCCGCCACAAGGGAAAGGCCGTCAAAGCTTTGCATGCGCCAGAATTCGTGCGGCACACTGTCAAGATAAGCGCGCCCCTCAGCGCGCAGCGCGGCGCGCAGGCGCACGTCCGCCGCGTCCTCCCCGCCGTCCGGGCTTGTCTGCTTTCTCAAAATGGCCGCGTCAAACACTTTGTTCGCGCCCAGCCACAGCCCGGCCGCGCAAAGCCCCGCGCCTGCCGCGGCGGCTGCCGCCGCCAGTTTCCATGCCTTCATGCAATGCCCTCCCCCGCCCGGCGCGCACACGGCGGCGCCCGGCTTTTGTTCATAATACCATACATGCCGCATACGGGGCAAGCAAAGCGCCAAACGCACCGGGCCGTTTTACCGCCCTTTGCGCTTGTTGAGAATTATGGAAATATATAGTAAAATATGATTTACAGATATTTTTACTGTATTGCTGTCGTATACACGGAGGGCCATATATGGATATGTTTCAAAGCCTGATTTCTTATTTTTGCGAATACGAATTTTACAGCGCCATGTTTTCCAGCTCTATCAAAGACCGCAGCCGTCTGGATGTTGCTCTGGCGGATTGTGATTTTGAATTTATCCGCACAAATATGGTAAAACACAAAGTGCGCAAAATACAGCATCTATTGCACAAAAACCTGCTGCCCTCTGCCCCGCCTTTGCGCAAAGACCTTATCGAACAATATGTAAAAAATGAGTTCAGCCTTCCGGAGCTTTTTGCGCGGCTCTGCTTCAAAAACAGAAAGCACCTGGACAGCCTGCAGGAAGAAGTGGGCACGATACAGAAAAATTCCACCTTTTTTATTTATTCCCCCGTCTTTTCAGAGAGCAGGGAGCTTGGAGGAAGCCAGGACAGAGAGTACCCCTTTATCACCTTTGAGTGTGTGCTGGAGCAGGATTCCTTCCATATCTCCCATTCCTATTTGAACAAAGACATGCTCGCACTTACTATTGCACAGCAGCAGGGCCTTGAACCGGCCGATGTAAGAACACTGTACGCCCAGCAGCTTGATGAGGCCACAGCGTCGGTCAGAGAGCTTCATTGCCCAGACAGCCTCGCCCGCTTCCTTCAGCTTGCGCACGATGAATTCAACAAAATTTTCGGCATGGAATTGAAGCCCTTCCGCGCCATGCAGGGGTGGCGCCAGTCAGACAAAGCCTCTGTTTCATTTGAAGCCGCAGAAAATATGAGCAGCAATAATTTCAGAGACGAAATGCTTTGTGTGAAGAAGTTTTATCTTCAAGATCACATTATGCCGCAGACGGTACGGCGCTATTTGGGGCTTGCGGAATATACGCCCATCAATTTCAGCACCGTAAACTTCACAAAAACCCATCTGGGAAGCTATTGCTCTGATGATTCGGGCAAATCGGTCAAACCGGTCAACCTGAAACAGTGGAAGCTGCTTCAGGCGGCAAGCGACACCCTGCTGTGCGTGGAGGGGCCGCCGGGCACGGGAAAGACCACCCTTCTGAAGGAGATGATTGCAGACACCCTTGTGAAAAAGGCCGATGCCTTGTCAGCCGTCTGGGGAAAGGAATGGCAGGCAGAGGACGCCAGCCAAAGCGAGATATACTATTCCCCTCTTCATGGGGAAAACCGGTATTCCATTGTAATCAGCAGCACGAACAATAAGGCGGTTGATAATATCGGCCTTGAATTGCTGCAGGATATCCCCTTCTTTTCCGAGCTGTATTCCAATACAGAAATCCGCAAAGCAGTAAAAATAAAAGGCTCGCTGTGTGCCTGCCTTGGAAGAGCCGAATATGTGCAGAGCTTTTATCAAAACCTTTTTCTTCCGCTTTACCGCTACCTGGCCGACTGTTCCATAGCGCCGGAAGCCGCCGATGCTGCCAGGGCGGATTATTGCTCTTTGCGGAAGAAACAGGACGGCATTGTTCGCGCCATCTCGCAGCTGCTGGAGCTTCGGCCTCAGTTTCAGGAATTCCATACGCTTGCTGCATTGAAAACGGCCCAAAAGGAAGCAGAGCAAAAGGCCCGGCAGCTGCAAGATACAGGCCGCGAGCTGGAAGCGTGCCTCCGCACCTGGAAGGACAAGCAGCGCGCTCGGGAAAACGAATCTCAGCGCCTTCAGAAAGAGCTGTCTCAGTATGAACAGCTGCAGCAGCACATGGAGCAGCAGCTTCATACGCTCTATCGCGATTTGGAGGAATACGAGCAGCTTTCCTCCTTCAAAAGACGGTTTTGCTTCCTGTTTCCAAAAGCGGCAAGGCTGTTGAAAAAATACGGCTCTGCGCAGCAAATCAGAGATATGCTTCAGGATATAAAGGCACAGCAGCACGCAAATCGCTCTGAGCTGGAAGGGACGCAGCAGCTTTTGGCTCAGTTAGACAAGGAAGCCACAGATATCTTGAACCAGCTCTCTGCTCTAAGCTGTAAACTGGAAAAGAACAACGATGCCGCCCAGCGCGCTGCCGGCTGGCACCAGTCTCTTTGCCGTTACGAAGACATCGTTCATGAGCTGGAAGACGCCGGCTTTTCGCCTGAACGTATTCTGCCCCCAGATGCCCATAGGCTGTATAATGACAATGTCCTGCTGCAGCTGCGCGGAAAAATTTTCCGCGCCTCGCTTCGCCTGTTTGAAGCGTATATCTGTTTACACAAGGGCCCTATCCGAAACAACCTTCGTTATATTCTGGAAGAACGGGGAAGCGGCTCTTTTCTCTGGTGCAGAAAGCTGTATAATGGCGATCAGCCCTACCCCGAACAGCGGGCAGCTTCGGTAAGGGCCCTTTGGGAAACCTTCTTCCTGTGCTTTCCCGTGGTGACAACAACGCTGCATTCCTTCCGAAAAAGCACATTCCCGCTGATTCCAAATTTGTTTGATACGCTTATGGTAGATGAAAGCGGGCAAATCATTCCATATTACGTTCTGGCCCCTCTTTACCGTGCACGCAGGGCGGTTTTTGTGGGGGATGTCAACCAGATAGAGCCTATCAAAAACGTGCCCGACGGCCTTTTTCAGGAAAAATACTCCAACCTGTTGGGGGGCACATACTCCCGCTTTTGCTTAGATGCCGCCAGCGCCCAAAGCTATGCGGCCCTGGCAAGCGAGCACTACGAAATGCGCGGCGAAAAAAGATGCGGCGTCATTTTGGATGAGCACAGGCGCTGCGAGCGTTCAATTATGGCGTTCTCAAACCAATATATCTATCATGGTGTGCTGAAATTTACAGTGGACGATGACAATAACAAGCTGTTCGGGGCCAATCTGGTGGCCTTTGATATCCGGGGGACAAAAGCGTTAAAGCATTATAATCAGGCCGAGATAGACGCCTGCAAAGAAATCGTCAATATGCTGGTGCGCCGGGAGGGCCCGGCGGTAAAGCAAAAAATCGGCATCATCACCCCCTTTGCAAAGCAGGCCAAACAGCTGAAGGCGGCTATCCCCGAAATTGACGCCGGCACTGTTCATGTCTTCCAGGGCGCGGAAAAGGATTATATCCTCTTTTCGTGCGTACTGGACGGAATGGCGGGGTCCAAAGGCCTGTCTCAATTTGTAGGCGGAAAAGGGAACCTTTTGAACGTCGCTTTTTCGCGTGCAAAAAAGCAGTTTATCTATGTTGGGAACCTGAAGGCAGCCGCACAGGCCAATAATTACCTGACGAACGCAGCAGACACCATACGCAAAATTGGAAAAGTGTTCAGCCTGTTCGACGCTTCCCTCGAAATAGCCTCCTTTCCTTCGGATGCTCTCTGCGTCCTCGCCGGGGCCAGAGCAGAGCAAAAAGGCAACGGTGATATTGACAAATATCTAAAAGAAGTGATACCGCATCATATTATCGACTCGCCCCGGCTGCACAACCAGATATTGAACGAGCTGCTTTGCAGGGCGTCCGTCAGCGTATCTATCATCTCCCCCTGGATCGGCGGAAACGTAGTCGACAGCAAGATGCTGGAAACCATCAAGGACAAAGTTTCACACAGCATTCCCGTCCGCATCACGTTTGGATACCGGGCCAGCCATTATTCTTTAGAAGATATAGACGCCATTGTGGAAAAAGATATTCCATGGAATAAAGCGAGCTCCGCCCAGGCTATCCGTGCATTGAGGGCCCTTTTGGGTGACAATTTGAAGTATGCCCCGCCCTCTCATGTAAAGCTGCTGCTGGTAGACGACCAGTATTTATTCATCGGTTCGCTGAACTGGCTATACAACAGCGGAAAAACAGAGCAGAAGGAGCTGAGCTGCCTCGTCACCAGCGCCGACATGATAAACTATGTAAAAAAGGAATATCTGAGCTGACACTGTCATTTGCAGTACAAAGGGCCCCGGTGCTGAACACCGGGGCCCTTTGCATCTGGTGCGGGTGTACTGTCACACACCGGTTTTGGGGTTCTGCTTCTGCGCGGGGGCGGGCGCCGGGGCGGGCGTGCTGTCTGTCTGGCCTGCCACTACCTTTTCATCGGTGTAGGTTTTTCCGCCGAACACGGCGCTGGCCGTATACACCGTGTCATTGCCGCGCTTTGCGCTGTCAACTGCCGCCTTCACCTCAACGGTGTGCGATGCGTCCTTTGTACAGGTGAAAACAGCCATGGCGCTGGAATGGTCTGCCGCCCAGCTCCATGCCGGGGCGCCCCAGCTGTGCAGGCACGCCGCAGCGGTGCCCGTCAGGGGCTGGCCGTCCGCAGAGACAAAATACGATTTCCCGTCTTTTGTCTCCACATCTGCGCCCAGCACGCTGACGCCCTCGCCAAAGGTGATGCCGGTGCTTTCGTCCTTCATCACGCCTTCAAACGGCCTGCCGCCCTTTGTGCTCACTGCAGTGACGTCGGCGCCCAGATAAATACCACCGTCCCTAAGGTTGCGGATAACGGCTTTATTCTCTGCAAGCTCTGCATCCGATGTGGCTGTGACGCTTGTCTGCGCGCCGGTGGCGCAAAAGGCGCCGTCACGGGCCAGAATGGCGCTGTTCTGCGCAGAGTGCGCCTTCACCGTGCCGCCCGTAATCTGCACACCATCCCAGCCAAGCAGAGCTACGTCTGTGGAGGAAACGTCTACGCTGCCGCCCTCGATTTTCAAAATTCCGCCCTCTGCAACAATCCCCATGCCGTCATCTGACTGCACGCGGGTATGTTCGCCGCGGATGGTGATGCCGCCTGCACTGTACAGGCTGTACCCCTCCAAGTCGGCCGATTTGTTGGCCTTGATGGCAAGCATGGTGTCCTCCACCAGAATGCCGCCTGTGCCGCAGTATACCCCCTGCATTTCGCCTGCAGTGGTGTCAATATCCACCGTACTGTTCTTCAGCGTGACAGAGGAGAGAATGTCCGCATCTGAAGCGCTGTCATAGGTTTCCGCGTACAAGCCGCATCCCTGCGCCCGGATGGCGGCCTTGGCGGAATCCAGCGTAATATTGCCGTGAAGAGAACAAATTCCGTGCCAAACGGAATCTATCTCGGCCTCAAGCCCGCCGCTGAGCACAATATCTCCCTGTGCACAAACAGCCGGCATCATATCTCCCTCACCCGACTGTTCGGTGACAGCTTTCAAGCTGCCCGGGCCGGAAACATTCAGCGCCCCGTCAGCACAGTAAATGGCATTCACGTTCTGTGCACTCAGCGCAAGCGACGCGCCCTGCTGTATCTGCACATTCAGTGCAGACATACCGAATGCGAACATGGCAGAGTCTGGCCCGTCAGATGTAACAGAATTTTGCCCTTTTACAATTACCGCAAATGCACCGGAGGCATCAATTTTCACATAACCGTTCACAGCCACATTTTCCAGCGTCAGCGTGCCTGCCGTACTGTCCAGCGTGGCGGTGCCCCCGCCGATGCTGTTTGCGCCCTCACTCAGCGGCGTGCCGCCGACTGTGACCGTGACGCCACCCGCCGCAAAGGCCGCCGCGGGCAAAAGCGTCATGGCCATCAGGGCCGCCAGCAGAACGCAGATCCATCTTTTTCTGTTCAACTTTATCATCCTCCTGCTTTTTTGAATGCAGGCCCTCAAGCCTGTTCTCCGGCGTGCCGGAGAACAAGAAAGGGGCCCCTTTCTTTGCGCCGCATACAGCGGCATCCAATATAACTTTATATTACCCTATTCGAAACGAAAAAGCAAGCCTTCTTTCGGGAAAGCAGCACGCTCTGCCGAAACAGCGCCGCGCCTCGCTTCGGAAAACCGCACCTTATCTGGGTAGAACCTGTGCAGTGCGGGCACCGGTACACACAAAAGCCGCCGCACCCAAAAGGCGTGCTGACATAAGAAAACACTGCCTCTGAAACAGGAATTGAGGCGCACAGTACCGTCAAAGTGCCTTGACAGCCAAAAAGGACGCCTGCGGCACTTTTCCCTGCTCTGCAGCCCCAATTTCAGCTTCAGAGGTGCAAAGCAGTTTCGGCCCGGAAATTTTGCATGAACAGCAGCGTAAAAAAGCGGCACTCCTGACGGATTGCCGGGCTTTTTTGAATGCGCTAAACGAAAAAATTGTCAGCCCAAAACCAGTGTTTTCTTTCGTCAACGCGCCCAATGTCAAAGCGGCCCGCATGCCTGCTTGAATGGATTTTGCGCAAAGCAGGCGCCGACATATACAAAGGCCGCCGCACCCGAAGGCGCGGCGGCTTTTCTGTGCTTTTCAGTTGTGCAGAATTTGACGCACTCGGCGCGCGCCGATGCGCGCAAAAGCCGCCAAATCAGGCCTGGCTGGCGGCCACGGCGCAGGCCACCGTCATGCCCACCATGGGGTTGTTGCCCGCGCCGATAAGGCCCATCATCTCCACGTGCGCAGGCACAGAGGACGAGCCCGCGAACTGGGCGTCGCCGTGCATGCGGCCCATGGAGTCCGTCAGGCCGTAGGAAGCGGGGCCCGCGGCCACGTTGTCCGGGTGCAGGGTGCGGCCGGTGCCGCCGCCGCTGGCCACGGAGAAGTATTTTTTGCCGTTTTCCATAGCCCACTTTTTATAGGTGCCGGCCACCAGATGCTGGAAGCGGGTGGGGTTGGTGGAGTTGCCGGTGATGGAGACCTCCACAGCCTCCTTCTTCATGATGGCAACGCCCTCCAGCACGTCGTTGGCGCCGTAGCACTTCACGGCGGCGCGCTCGCCGTCCGAGAAGGCCTTCTCGCGCACGACGGTCAGCTCGCCGGTTTTGAAGTCGTAGTCCGTCTCCACATAGGTGAAGCCGTTGATGCGGCTGATGATATAGGCGGCGTCCTTGCCAAGGCCGTTCAGGATGACGCGCAGGGGCTTTTTGCGGGCCTTGTTGGCGGTGCGGGCAATGCCGATGGCGCCCTCGGCGGCGGCAAAGGATTCATGCCCGGCCAGGAAGGCGAAGCACTCGGTCTCGTCGCGCAGCAGCATGGCGCCCAGGTTGCCGTGGCCCAGGCCCACCTTGCGCTGCTCGGCCACAGAGCCGGGCACGGTAAAGGCCTCCAGCCCCTCGCCGATGGCGGCGGCGCAGTCGGCGGCGCTTTTCAGGCCGCGCTTCACGGCAATGGCGGTGCCGAGGGTATAGGCCCACACGGCGTTGTCGAAGCAGATGGGCTGCACGCCCTTCACGATGGCTTCCACATCGATGCCCTTTTCCAGCAGCATGGCACGGCAGGCGTCGAGAGATTCGAGGCCGTTGGCCGCCAGGCACTCATTGATTTTGGGCATGCGGCGTTCTTGACTTTCAAATGTAGCCATGATTTCGTCCTCCTTTACTCTTCACGCGGGTCGATGTATTTGGGCGCGTCCGCAAAGCGGCCGTAGGTGCCCACGTTTTTCTCATAGGCGGTCTTCGGGTCTACCCCGTGGCGGATGTCCTCCATCATTTTGCCAAGGCGCACGAACTGATAGCCGATGGCCTCGTTGTTCTCGTCCAGCGCCACCTTGGTGATGTAGCCCTCCGTCAGCTCAAGGTAGCGCACGCCCTTGGCCTTTGTGGAGAAGATGGTGCCCGTCATGCTGCGCAGGCCCTTGCCCAGGTCTTCCAGCGAGGCGCCCACAGGCAGGCCGTCCTCGGAAAAGGCCGTCTGGCTGCGGCCGTACACGATTTGCAGGAACAATTCGCGCATGGCGACGTTGATGGCGTCGCACACAAGGTCTGTGTTCAGGGCCTCGAGGATGGTTTTGCCCGGCAGAATCTCGCCCGCCATGGCGGCAGAGTGCGTCATGCCCGAGCAGCCGATAGTCTCCACCAGGGCCTCCTCAATAATGCCGTTTTTGACGTTCAGCGTCAGCTTGCAGGTGCCCTGCTGCGGCGCGCACCAGCCCACGCCGTGCGTGAGGCCGGAGATGTCCTTGATCTCATACGCCTTTACCCAGCGGCCTTCCTCCGGAATGGGTGCCGGGCCGTGGTGCGGGCCTTTCGCGATGGGACACATTTGCTCTACTTCATGTGAATAAGTCATAGCGATGCTCCTTCTCCTTTGCTCCGATGTTTTGCGGGTGTTTGCTTTGATAGTTTTTTAACAACACAGGCTTTTTTTATTATAGCTTTTTCCGGCATGTTTTTCAAGGTGCCGCATCGCCTTTTTTCGCGCCGGCGGCGCGCGCAACGCGGCTTATTTTGTACCTCCGCGCGCATAATGCGCGCCCTTTGCGGCAAAGCTTTCAGCAATAGGCATAAAACGATTCCCCCTGTTTCGGCAGATTCGTACAAAACGGAACAAAATTCATCCCAAAAGCGGTTGTATTTTGCGCACGATACCTGCTATTCTAAAAATAGAAATTTTATGTGTGTTCGCGGGCTGGAATCGTGTTAAGGAGGGAACGTCATGACGGTCGGTATGGCTGTGCGCGAGAGGATCCTGCAGTTGTGCCGGGAGCGCGGCATCACTGTGAACAAGCTGGCAGTGCTGAGCGGCGTGACGCAATCCACGCTGAACAATATCGTGGGCGGCCGCAACCACAGCACGACGGTGTCCACCCTGCAAAAGGTGTGCGACGGGCTGAATATCACCATCACCGAGTTCTTTGCCAGCGACATCTTTGCCGAAATAGAGCAGGAAATACACTGAGCGCACGGGCCGGGCGCCCTCCTTCGGGAGGGCGCCCGGCCTTTTCCGCGCATTTATTCACGCCCCGTTCATTGACAGGCTTTGCCTTTTAGTAGTAGTATAATATGGTATCCACCGCGGGAAACGCCGTTTTCCCCGGCGGGCAGCGGTGTGCCGCCGCTTTCAGATGAAACATACGAGGTGCGAGACATGTCCCTTTTTGAAAAGATGTTCGGAACGTTCTCTTCTAAAGAGTTGAAAAAAATAAAGCCCATTGCCGACAGGGTGCTGGCGCTGGACAGCGAGTTTTCCGCCAAGACGGACGGCGAGCTGCGCGCCATGACGCCCGCTTTGCAGGCGCGCCTTGCCGCGGGCGAAAGCCTTGACGATATTCTGCCCGAGGCGTTCGCCACCTGCCGCGAGGCGGCGTGGCGCGTGCTGGGCATGAAGCATTTCCCCGTGCAGGTGGTGGGCGGCATTGTGCTGCACCGCGCGTGCATTGCAGAGATGAAAACAGGCGAGGGCAAAACGCTGGTGGCCACCCTGCCCGTCTACCTGAACGCGCTGACGGGCAAGGGCGTGCATGTGGTGACGGTGAACGACTACCTTGCCAAGCGCGACTCGGAATGGATGGGCAAGGTGTACCGCTTTCTGGGCCTGAAGGTGGGGCTTATTGTGCACGGGCTCACCAACGAGGAGCGCCGCGCCGCCTATGCGGCGGACGTCACCTACGGCACGAACAACGAGTTCGGCTTCGATTACCTGCGCGACAACATGGTGACGTATAAAGAGCAGATGGTGCAGCGCGGGCACTATTTCGCCATTGTGGACGAGGTGGACTCCATCCTCATCGACGAGGCGCGCACGCCGCTTATCATCTCCGGCGAGGGCGACAAATCGACAGACCTTTACAAGATAGCCGATAACTTTGCGCGCACGCTGAAGCCCGTGGTGGTGGCCGAGCTGGACGACAAGGAGGACCACGACGAGCAGGTGGACGGCGACTATGTGGTGGACGAGAAGAAGAAAACGGCCACCCTCACCGCGGCGGGCGTGAAAAAGGCCGAGGCGTACTTTAATGTAGAAAACCTGGCCGACGCCGAAAACATGACGCTGCAGCACCATATCAACCAGGCCATCAAGGCGCGCGGCGTGATGAAGCGCGATGTGGACTATGTGGTGCGCGACGGCGAAGTGATTATTGTGGACGAGTTCACCGGCCGCCTGATGGTGGGCCGCCGCTACAACGAGGGCCTGCACCAGGCCATTGAGGCCAAAGAGGGCGTCACCGTGGCGCGCGAGAGCCGCACGCTGGCCACCATCACCTTCCAAAACTTTTTCCGCATGTACGACAAGCTGGCCGGCATGACGGGCACCGCCCAGACGGAGGCCGCCGAATTTCAGGAGATATACGGCCTTGCCGTGGTGGAGGTGCCCACAAACAAGCCCGTAGTGCGCCAGGACCTGAACGACGCCGTGTATAAAACAGAGCGCGGCAAATTCAACGCCGTGATAGACCAGGTGCTGGAATGCCACGCAAAGGGCCAGCCCGTGCTGGTGGGCACCATTTCCATCGAGAAGAGCGAGCTTTTGAGCGGCATGCTGAAAAAGCGCGGCGTAAAGCACGAGGTGCTGAACGCGAAATACCACGAAAAAGAGGCCGAAATTATCGCGCAGGCGGGCAAGCTCGGCGCCGTGACCATCGCCACCAATATGGCGGGCCGCGGCACGGACATCATGCTGGGCGGCAACGCCGAGCACATGGCCAAAGCAGATTTGCGCCGCGAGGGCTTTTCGGAAGAGCTGGTGGCCGAGAGCACCGGCCACGCCGACACGCAGGACGAGGATATCCTTGCCGTGCGCAGGCGCTATGCCGAGCTGGAGGCAAAGCACAAGGGGGCCATCGGCGAGGAGGCGGAGAAGGTTCGCGCCGCGGGCGGGCTGTTCATTGTGGGCACCGAGCGCCACGAAAGCCGCCGCATCGACAACCAGCTGCGCGGGCGCGCAGGCCGCCAGGGCGACCCCGGCGCCAGCCGCTTCTTCATCAGCCTGGAGGACGACCTGATGCGCCTGTTCGGCGGCGAGCGCGTGCAGACACTGATGAATACGCTGGGCGTGGAGGAAGACATGCCCATTGAGAACAAAATGATAACCGGCGTTATTGAGAACGCGCAGAAAAAGCTGGAGGCGCGCAACTTCGCCATCCGCAAGAGCGTGCTGCAGTTCGACGACGTGATGAACGCCCAGCGCGAAATTATTTACGGCCAGCGCCAGAAGGTGCTGGCGGGCGAGGATGTCTCTGCCAGCGTGCGCGGCATGATGAAGGAATCCATCGAGGCGAACGCAAAGCTGTTCCTTGCGGGCGAGGCGCCCGACGAGTGGGATTTCGCGGGCCTGCGCCAGCACTACATGGGCTGGCTGGCAAAGCCGGACGACTTCCGCTATTCCACAGACGAGCTGAACCGCCTGACGCCTCAGGACGTGACGGACGTGCTGGTGAAGCGCGCCGGGGCCGTGTGTGCGGATAAGGAAAAGCGCTGGGGCGCGCAGCTGATGCGCGAGTTCGAGCGCGTGGTGCTGCTGCGCAATGTGGACATGAAGTGGATGGAGCACATCGACGCCATGGACGAGCTGCGCAAGGGCATCTACCTGCGCAGCTACGGCCAGCGCGACCCGGTGGTGGAATACCGCTTCGAGGGCTTCAATATGTTTGACGAGATGGTGGAGGCCATCCGCGAGGACACCACGCGCATGCTGCTGACGATGGAGTTAAAGACCGACGAGCAGCCCAAGCGCGAGCAGGTGGCAAAGCCCACGGGCGAGGCGGGCGCGGGCGACACGGCCCCCGCCAAAAAGCAGCCCGTGAAAAAGGCGGTGAAAATAGGCCGCAACGACCCATGCCCCTGCGGCAGCGGCCTGAAGTGGAAAAAGTGCACCTGCGCCCAGTACCACCCGGACCAGGCGCCCAAGGCCTAAAGGAAAGCATGCCTGCCGCCGCGCAAAAGCCGGCGGCGCCTTCCTGCGCGGGCACGCCCTTTTCGGGGCGTGCCCCCTTTTTTACACACCGGCACACAGCGCGGCATGCGGCCGCGCTGCCTTTGCAGCTTTTGAGGGGGAATTATGGAACCGACACAGCACACAGCACAGTTAAAACAAAAAATACCGCCCGGCTTCCGCAAAAAACTGCTGGCCGGGCTGTTCCGCGGGCTCTGGCGCTGGCTGGCGCTGGGCGTGGCGGCCACCGCCGTTTCTACCGTCACGGCGTACCTTGTGCCGCTTGTCATCACCTTCACGGTGGACAGCGTCATCGGCACGAAGCCCATGGCTCTGCCCGGCTTTTTGCAGCCGCTGGCGGACGCCCTCGGCGGGCGCGCGGGCCTTGCGGCCAATTTGTGGCTGATGGGCCTTGCCGTGGTGGCCGTAAGCCTTGTAAACGGCGCGTTTTCCTACCTGCGCGGCCACGCCATGGCCTTTTTCGGCGAGGGGTTCTCGCGCCGCCTGCGCGACAGGCTGTTCCAGCACCTGCAGGCTGTGCCCTATTCCTATTATAAAAACGCACAGACAGGCGACATCATCCAGCGCTGCACCAGCGATGTGGAGACGGTGCGCCGCTTTGTGCAGATGCAGCTTGTACAGGTGGTGCGTACCGTGTGCATGGCCGTGACGGCCTTTGCCATCATGCTGCCCATCAGCGGCCGGATGACGGCGCTTTCGTCGTGCTTCTTCCCTTTTCTCATTGCGGGCAGCTTTGTGTATTTCCGCCGCGTGCAGGCCCGTTTTCTGAAAGCGGACCAGGCCGAGGGCGAGCTTTCCACCGTGATACAGGAAAACCTCACCGGCATGCGCGTGGTGCGCGCCTTTGCGGCCGAGCGCGCACAGCTTGCCGTGTTTACCCAAAAGAACGAAACCTTCCGGCGCACCATCACGCACCTGAACACGCTGATGGGCATGTTCTGGGGCGCCACCGACACGCTGGGCTATCTGCAAATAGCCCTCAGCCTGTGCTGCGGCGTGTGGTTTGCCGTAAACGGCGGGCTGACGCTTGGGCAGGTGATGCTGTTTTCCACCTATACCTCCATGCTCACCTTCCCCATGCGCCAGCTTGGCCGCGTGCTGGCAGACCTGGGCAAGGCCGACGTGGCGCTGACGCGCCTTGAGGACATTCTGTGCGCGCCGGAGGAGGCGGAGCCCGGCCGGGCCCTTGCGCCCGCCATTGACGGCAGCATCGAGTTCGACGACGTGTGCTTTGACTACGGCGACGGCGTGCCCGTATTGCAGAATATCAGCTTCTGCGTGCAGCCGGGGCAGACAGTGGGCATTCTGGGCTCCACCGGCTCTGGCAAAAGCACGCTGGTGCAGCTGATTCAGCGGCTGTACACGGCAACCTCAGGGCATGTGCGCCTTTCCGGCGTGGATGTGAACGACATCGAGCGCCACCATCTGCGGCGCAGCGTGGGCCTTGTGCTGCAGGAGCCGTTTTTATACAGCCGCACCATTGGCGAAAACATTGCCATTGCACGGCCCGGCGCCGCCATGGACGACATCACCGCCGCCGCGCGCACGGCCAGCGTGCACGACGTGATAGAGAGCTTCGAGCACGGCTATTCCACCGTGGTAGGCGAGCGCGGGGTGACGCTTTCGGGCGGGCAGAAGCAGCGCGTGGCTATTGCGCGCACGCTTTTGCAGGCGGCGCCCATTCTTATCTTTGACGATTCCCTGAGCGCGGTGGACGCAGAGACGGACGCCGCCATCCGCGACGCGCTGTGCACGCGGGCCGGGGGTACCATGCTGCTCATCAGCCACCGCATTGCCACGGTGCGCCGGGCAGACCTGATTCTGGTGATGGACGGCGGGCGCATTGTGCAGATGGGCACGCACGAGACGCTGAGCCGCGAGGCGGGCATGTACCGCCGCGTGTGCGAACTGCAGGCCGAGCTGGACGAGGCCGCGCCGCAGGAAGGGGGGCGCTGAATATGGACGCTGTGACAAAGCCGCTGGACCAGAAGGAGTATTCCAGCGAAAAGATAGACCTGCGCGTGTGGCGCCGCCTGATTGCCTATGCCATGCGCCGCAAAAGCGAGGTGGCGCGCCTTGCGTGCGTGCTGCTGGTGGTGTCGTCCATCGACATTCTGTACCCGCAGCTTACGCGCTATGCCATCAACCACTTTATCGAGGGCGGCACCACGCAGGGGCTTTGGGCCTTTGCGCTTTTGTACGCCGCCGTCATTGCCGTGCAGGGCCTGGGCGTGTTCTTCTTCGTGCGCGGGGCCGGGCGGCTGGAAATGAACATCTGCTACGACATCCGGCAGGACGCCTTCACCCATCTGCAGGAGCTGAGCTTCAGCTTCTACGACACCACCAGCGTAGGCTGGCTGATGGCGCGCATGGGCTCGGACGTGGCGCGCCTTTCGGACATGATAGCCTGGAGCCTTGTGGACCTGTGCTGGTCCGGCTTTTTTGTGGTGGGCATTGTGGCGGTGCTTTTGTGGATGAACTGGCAGCTCGGCCTGCTGGTGCTGTGCATCACGCCGGTGCTGGCCGTGCTGTGCGTGTTCTTCCAGCGGCGCATCCTGCGCCAGCAGCGCCTTGTGCGCGCGGCGAACAGCCGCATCACCGCCGCCTTCAATGAGGGCATCATGGGCGCCGTGACCACCAAGACGCTGGTGCGCGAAGAGGCAAGCTGCGAAGAGTTTTACGCCCTTACGGGCACCATGCGCCGCGCCAGCGTGCGCGCCGCCCTGTGGAGCGCGCTGTTCCTGCCCCTGGTGGTGAGCCTTGGCAGCATCTCCACGGCGCTGGCCCTTGTGCGGGGCGGCGGCCTTGTGTTTGCCGCCGTGCTGGACTTCGGCACGCTGGCCGCCTTCATCAGCTACACCACGCAGCTGTTCGACCCCATTCAGCAGCTTGCCAATATCCTGGCCGAAATGCAGGCCGCGCAGGCCTCGGCCGAGCGCGTGATAGACCTTTTGGACACAAAGCCCGACATTGTGGATACGCCCGAGGTGACGGCCCGCTTCGGCACGGCCTTTGCGCCGCGCAAAGAGAACTGGCCGCCCATTGAGGGCAGGGTGGAGTTCTGCGACGTGGGCTTCCAATACAAGACGGGCGAGCGCGTGCTGCAGCACTTCAACCTCACCGTACAGCCCGGCCAGACCATTGCCCTTGTGGGCGAGACGGGCGCGGGCAAAAGCACCATCGTGAACCTTGTGTGCCGCTTTTACGAGCCCACCGAGGGCAGTGTGCGCATCGACGGGGCCGACTACCGCACCCGCAGCCAGCACTGGCTGCACTCGGCGCTGGGCTATGTGCTGCAGACGCCGCACCTGTTCAGCGGCACCATTGCCGACAACATCCGCTTTGCGCGGCCCGACGCCTCCATGGAGGACGTGGTGCGCGCGGCAAAGCTGTGCGCCGCGCACGACTTCATTGCCGCCCTGCCCCAGGGCTACGACACGCAGGTGGGCGAGGGCGGCGGCCGCCTCTCCACCGGGCAGAAGCAGCTTGTGTGCTTTGCGCGCGTGCTGGTGGCGGACCCGCGCATCTTCGTGCTGGACGAGGCCACCTCCAGCATCGACACCGAGACAGAGCAGCTTATCCAGAGCGCCATCCACACCGTGCTCAGGGGCCGCACCAGCTTTGTGGTGGCGCACCGGCTGTCCACCGTGCGCACGGCGGATAAAATTCTGGTGATAGACGCGGGGCGCATTGCCGAGGCGGGCACCCACGATGAGCTGATGGCCCAAAAGGGCCGCTATTACAGCCTTTATACACACCAGTACCGCAGCGAGGCCCAGCGCGCCTTCCGCGCCTGAGCGCGCCTCTGCCGCGCTTCGCGGGCGGCCTGTACGGGCTCCGGCAGGGGTGTATGTGCCGCAAGGGCGCGCGCCCTCTGTTCCCCGCCGCACCGCCTGCTCTGCGGCCTGTAAACGGGCAGAGCGCCGCCCCGGCGCGGCCCCTGTTTTTGAAAGGGCGCTTCGGGCGGCCCGCTTCGCGCGCGGCCCGAAGGCGGAGGCTTTCGCAGCGCACCTTTCCCCTGCAGGAAAAGCCGCTTCAAAGGCCGGTACAGCACAAGAAAGCAGCGGCCCTGCCTTAAATAAAGCACTCAAAAAGGCCCCGCAGGCCATTTGAACTGCACCCCATTTGTTAGACAGTATGGTATACTGAATAACAAGTGGGGTGCTTTACTATGCCAAAAGGAATAGCAAACAAACGATACACGCCTGAATTCAAGAAGCTAGTGATCAAGACCATGCTGGAGGAAAAGCTGAGTTACAGTGAAACAGCAAGACGGTTCGACATAAGCGATCATCATCGCATTCAGGATTGGGAACGCATCTATTTAACCGAAGGTGCGGAAGGCTTTGCAGTGGAACGACGCGGCAGGAGGCACAAAGGCAGCCCGAATAAGCAACTGCCGAAACAAGTAGAAGAGGATTTGCTTGCTGAAGTACAGCGGCTTCGTGCGGAGAACGAGTACTTAAAAAACTTGCAAGCCTTGGTTTTGGAGAGAGAGCGACGCCAGGGGAAAAAGCCCAGGTAGTCCAAAAGCTGAGGCCGAGATATCCCTTATGCCTTCTGCTTGAAATCGCTCACTTACCTCGTGCTACTTTCTATTACCATCTGAAGCGAATGGGAAACCCGGATAAATACGCAGAAGCAAAAGCAGAGATTTCCTCCATTTACCACGAAAACAAAGGCCGGTATGGTTACCGACGTATCACCGCGGCATTACACAACAAGGAGATATATCTGAACCACAAGACAGTGCAGCGACTCATGAAGGAGCTGGGATTGGTTTGCCGTGTCAGAGTCAAAAGATATCACTCTTACAAAGGAGAAGTGGGGCGGATTGCACCGAATCTGCTCAACCGAAACTTCTATGCGGAAAAACCAAACCAGAAATGGGTCACCGACGTGACAGAGTTCAGTCTATTTGGTCAGAAGCTCTATCTTTCTCCCATTCTGGATTTACACAACGGGTATTTGGTGAGCTATGCCATCTCTGAGCGACCGGTTTTGAGCATGGTAACAACAATGCTTGCCAAAGCTTTTTCAACCATACCAGATGGGACAGGTCTCATTCTCCACTCCGACCAGGGCTGGCAATACCAGCACAAGCAGTACCAGCGTATGCTCAACGCAAAAGGCATTCGGCAAAGTATGAGCCGCAAAGGAAACTGCCTGGACAATGCAGTAGCAGAAAACTTCTTCGGCCTGCTCAAGAGTGAATTGCTTTATCTGCAAAAGTTCCACTCCATGCAACACTTCAAACAAGAACTTATTGACTATCTGGACTACTACAATAACCGACGGATTAAGGCAAATCTAAAGGGCCTGCCGCCTGCGGTTCACAGACAACAAGCCCTTTCGGTTGCTTGAACAATTTTTATTTGGAATTATTGTCTAACTTTTTGGGGGCACTTCACATTGGCCTGCGGGGCCTTTTCCTTTTGCTCAGAGAAGCTGCCGGCTGTGCCGGTGAAGGCGCCCCGTAAAAAGCCTTTGCCTCAAACATCCGGCGGGCGGGCCGCGGCCGGCCAGAGCTTCCGGACAGGAGAGCGCCCGGCAGAACGGGGCGCTGCCCATTTGCGGGCGGCGGGGCATGTGCTGCGGGTGAAAGAAGCTTCCGTGCGCCTTATGGCGCCTTCGGGCAATAAGCCCTTACAGAGCTGAACGGCCTGCTCCGGGAGTTTTATCCCAAGGGCAGGAACCTTTCCCGTGCCGCCCCCGCCGCATGAAAACGAAACCTGGCGTTGCTGAACGCCAGGCCTCGCAAGGTTCTGAATTTCCATTCTGCTCAGGAGTTATGGGATTTCCAGCTCAATTCCTGTTGCACTTAGTTCGACAATTCACTTTGGCCATGAAAAGAGAAAGCGCCTTTCAAGCAAGCAGCATGGTGATTTGAAGTGCGGATACGGAAACGTACAGCGCGACGGAGATGCCTTGCACCTTACTGGCGGCTGCCCTTCGACACATCTCTGCCGCAAAGCGGCAAATGCATGGCGGCAGAGCCGCCCTGCGCCGCCATGCGGCACAGCCTGCGGACCACGGCGGGAGGCTTCTCCGCCCCCTGCCCGCCGCTAGGGCTTTTTCAGCACGGGCAGGGCCAGCGTCAGCACGCACCAGGCAAGCTGATACACCAGCACGGCGCCCAGGCTCAGCGCGCCGAGGCCCGCCGCAAAGGCCAGAATGACGCCCAGAAGGGCCGACAGGATGATGGCCGCAGCCTGCACCAGACGGGCCATGTGCTCGCCCTGCGCCGCGCACAGCGCCGCGCGCAGGCCGCCCAGGAACGAGGCGCACGAGCCGGAATGGATAAGCACGCCCTCGCTTTCGGGGCGGTAGGCCGTCTCTGTTTCCAGCAAATCGCACTCGGTCTGCGTCAGCACCTTCACCATATTGCGGGGCACGCCGTAGGTGGCGGCCACCAGCTCGCTGGTGACGTTGAAATCGCTGGAGCGAATGAGAACGCTGGTGCCGCTGCCCGTAAGCTGTTCCAGAATAGAGGCCGCCTTGCGGTTGGGCAGGTAGCTTACAAGGAACATGCCGTACAATTTGCCCGCCACGGCCAGATAAATGGCCGCCCGCGCGCCGTTTTTGGTGTAGCGGTTCTCGTAATCCATGCTGGGCAGCTCGATGTCGTGGCGCGCCATCATGGCGCGGTTGCCCAGAATGATGCGGTTGTGGTCTACCCATGCGGTGAAGCCGTAGCCGGCCTCCGGCTTCACGCCCTCTACGGGCAGCAGAAGCTTTTTGTCGTTCTGCAGAATGGCCATGAAGATGTCGCGCAGCGTCTCGCAGTGCGATTCCAGAATACTGGCGGCGTACAGGATGGCAAGGTCGATGCGCTCTTTCTCAAACGTCTTGATGCCGTGCAGCTGCACGCTGCCCACGGGGAACAAATCCTCGGCAGAAAGCAGTACGGTGTTTGTATACTGCAGGGTGTTCACCGCGCTGGGGCCGGGTATGACGGCCTTGTGCCGCGCCGCATAGCTTTGCATCAGCCGCGCGGGCACCGCATACACCAGCGTGCACGCCAGCGGGGCCGCAAGGCATGCCGAGGCGGCCAGCGCGCCCATGGCGTCAATGGGGCTTTGGGCCTTCACGCCCGCCACCACGGCACACACGGCCGCACCCGCGGCCATCACCCACGAAAGCTTCTGCGCCATGCCGTCGTTCAGGCGCACAGAAAAGCTTTGGGCAAGAAAATCCTTCACAAGGGCGGTGCGGCGGCTTACCAGCACCACCGGCTCTTCTTCGGCAAGGCCGCTGCACAGCCTGCGCACCATCTGCTCACGCGGAAGCACAAAGGCCGCCGCCTGCTCGTCGCTGGCGCTGATAAGGTCGAAATTGCGGCACACCACGTTCATCTGCATCCACTTGCCCACCGCGTTGGCGCACAGAAGGAAGGCCGCCACCGGGGCGTACAGCGTGGCGGTGCCCGCGTCAAATTCTGCGGGTGCAAACAGCCATGCAGCATTCTGCGCCAGCACGGCCAGCACAGCCACAGCGCAGAAGGAGTCGGTGCTTGGCTCGCCCCAAAGGCCCAGCACGCCGGTAATCATGGTGGAAAGGCTGATGAGCGCCGCGGCGGCCAGCAGCACAAGGTTCACCAGAAGGAACACCAGCGGTTTTTCCTGCGGAGAGAGCAGGGCCGGCACGGCGCCCGCGCGGCCCGCAAGCCCAAGATACAAAAGCAGCACGGCCGAAAGGCCGCAGGCCACGGCGCGCAGAAGGCGCGTGCGGCGCATGTCGTCCAGGTTTTCGGCCACGGCGGGCGCATCGCTGAGCGAGACGTATTCGTCCATCTCCTCGCGCGCCACCGAGACGCTGCGGCGCGGCGGCTGCGCGGCCTGTACCTCGCCCTCCTGCCCGCCCAGAGTGATGTCGATGGGCTGCTTTTTCGGCGCGGCGCCGGTGAGGTCGTCATACTGCACCTGGATATTGCCGAAGGCGCTGCGCACGCCGCCCTTCCTTTCAGGCGCGGGCGCGCCAAAGCTGAACTGGGCGCTTTTTTCCTCCGCCTGCGGGCGGGCGGCGCGGGCCGGGGCCGCCTCCTGCACGGGGGCAGGCTCCTGCGCGGGGGCCGCCTGCTCAGGCGGCTGGGCCCTGCGCTGGTCGATGGCGTCGCGGATGGCGCCCAGGTTGCCAAGCTCCTGCGTGAAGCTCTCGCTGGCCTCTTCGCCCCACAGGGCGGCCAGCTCGGCCGTATCGGCAGGCTCCTTTTTCCGCAGGCGGGCAAGCAGGCCGCCGCCCTTCTTTTTGCGGCGCGCACGCTCTACGTCCTCGCGGTTCGTGGCCACGGTGGTGGCAAAAAAGGCGCGGAACTGGTCGTCCACCTCGCCGAACAGCGCGCTCTGGCGCACCGGAGCGGGCGCCGGCGCCGCCGGGGCGGGCGTTTCCACAGGCCTTTCGCCCGCGGCTGCCGCGGCCTCGCTGGCCTTCTGGCGCATGTGCGCGGCCAGCGCGTCCTGCACAGCGAACTGCGCCGAATTGTGAATGGTGTGCGCGGCCTCGCGCCGGGCCTGCTCCATCCTGCGCACGCGCTGGGCCTGTGCGGCGCGCAGCTTTTTCTCGCGCTCGGCCTGCTCGCGCCGGCGCATCTCAAGGCGGGCCTGCTCCAGCATGCGCTGGCGCTCGGCCTCTTTTTTCTTATCCTCTATCACCGCATACGATTTTGCGGTGGGCAGCTCCACAGTCGTGGGCTCCTTCTCCGGCTCAGGCTCTGCCTGCTGCGCCGTTTCCGGCGCGGGCGGCTGCGTTGGCCCTTCCGCCGGCTCTTCCTCCTGCGGCGCGCCGGCCTGCCGGGGCACTGCCTGCACGCCCTGCTGCGCCGCCTGTGCGGGCGCTGCGGCCGGGGCGGCGGCAGGCGCCTGCCCGGGCACGGGGCTTGGCAGAAGGATGGGCTCGGAATAACGCGGGCGCTTTCGCTCGCCCAGCCCCATGCTTTTTAATATTGCGTCAAGCTGCGCCTCGCTTGCCTTCGGCGTTCTGCCGCCGTGCGAAGCGCGCTTTTTTTCCACCTGCGCAAGGATCTCGTCCACCTGCGTATCGCGGATCGGCGCTTTCTGCTGCTCGCTCAAAGCCAGCCCTCCATTCCTTTCCCAATTCGCGGCGCGCGCAGCGGGCCCCTAGGCCCGCCTGCGCATAATCTCGTACAGCACAATGCCCGCCGCGACAGACACGTTGAAGCTGTCCACCCCTGTGCCGCGGGCTGCCATGGAAAGGCTCACCACGCCGTCGCACAGGCTTTTTACAAGGCGCGAGGGGCCCTTGCCCTCGCTGCCCAGCACAAGGGCCACGGGGCCCGTGAGGTTCTGCTGCTCCAGAGGCGTGCCGCCCATATCGGCGCAGTACACAAACACGCCCTGCTCTTTCAGCCTGCGGATGCACTCGCCGATATTCGCCACGCGCGCCACCGGCAGCCGCGCCGCCGCGCCCGCCGACGCCTTCATCACCGTGGGCGTCACGGCAGCGCCGCCGCGCTTTGGTATCACTACGCCGTGCGCGCCGCACAAAAGCGCCGTGCGCACAATGGCGCCCAGGTTGTGAGGGTCCTCCACGCCGTCGCACAGCACCAGAAGGGGCGGCTGCCCGGCGGCGGCCGCCGCGGCAAGGATGTCCGGAAGCTGCGCATAGCTGATGCTGGCCGTGCGCGCCGCCACACCCTGATGGCTCTGCGTACCGCACATGGCGTCCAGCTTCTGGGCGCGCACGCGCTTTGCCACGGCCCCTGCCTGCTTTGCAAGCGCCGTGTAATAGGCCGCCTCGCGCGGGGCCATGGTGTCCTGAATATACACAGTGTCCGCCCCGGCGCCGCTTTTCAAAAGCTCGGCCACGGCATTTTTGCCGTAGATGAACCCGGTGCCCTCCTGCTGTGCCGCCTGTGCCGCCATGCGCCCCGCCTTTCCGCGCCCGGTGTGCGGACGCATAATACTCCACTTTATGTTCTTTGCTATTATATCACATCCTGCGCGCGGTTTCTATCTTTTTCCCCTGTTTTTTCGTTTTGGGCGCTGGCAAAAGCTTCCCGCGCGCGCAGGAAAGCGGGCGTCGCGGCGCGCGCCTCACTCTTCAAACGAGGCAGGCCACGCGCTTTCCGCACCGCCGGGCTCAGGCAGGGGGCCGAGGCCGGTTATACGGCTTGTAAATGCCATTTTATCCCATTTTAATGTTGAAAACCCGGTTGAAAGTGTGGAGAACCCGCCTGAAAAGCCGTTCTGCGGCCCCGAAGGGCCTGGTTTTGCACAGGGTTTTCCACAAGGTGTTGAAAATGTTTCCACAAAACTGTGTGTTGAATTTTGTGTGTCAAGGGCCTGTTTTGACGATTTTCAGCGCCCTTTTTTCGTGTTTTTCGTGTATTTTTTCCCGGCACGCTTGCGGGCGGAAGCCGCTTGCGCTATACTGATATTTAGAAGCCCATCAAACTGTGGAAGGAGGGTGCGCGGCATGCTGTTCGAGGCCACGTTCAAGGCCCTGGGAGACCCCACGCGCCGGCGCATTCTGGAGCTTCTGCGCCGCGGCGAGATGAGCGCAGGCGAGCTGGGCGCCCAGTTCGACGCCACGGGCGCCACCATATCGCACCACCTCTCTGTGCTGAAGGCCGCGGGCCTTGTCAGCGATGAAAAGCGCGGCAAGTATATTTATTATTCCCTGGATACCAGCGTGATGGAGGACATCTTCGCCTGGCTGGCCGGGCTGTGCGGCCCCCAGCAGGCCGGCACAGGGGCCGCGCCCAAGGGCGGCGCGCAGCAAAAGGCGCCTTCTGCCCCCGCGCGGGGGCAGGCCGCCGGTGCCGCCGGCGGCGGGGCTTCGGGCCCGCGGCAAAACCGCGGCAAACACGCCGCAGGGCAAAGTGAAAAATAGCCGGAAAAGCGCATGGCACAGCCATTTTCCGGCGCTCTGAAACACTGCGCAGGGCAAGCTGAGGGCAAACGGAGGGCAACAATGGAACAAAGTACAAACAATACACACACACGCGATACACGCGTGTGTGAAGAAAGCGGCGCAGGCGGCCTGCACGCCGCCCCCGCACCGCAGGGGCGGCGAGGAGAAGGCCCGCGCGGCATGCCCGGCCGCGGGCCGGAATATGTGATATGGGCGCTGGCCTTTGCGCCCCTTGTGCTGTGCGCCGTTTTGTGGCGCAGCCTGCCGCAGCAGCTGCCCATGCAGTTTTCGCTGGACGGCGAGGTAAACCGCCTTGGCGGCAAGGCGGAATTTCTTTTGATGTGCGCCGCAGGCCCGGCGCTGACGGCGCTGCTGGCGTTTCTGCCCCGCATAGACCCGCACCGCGAAAATTACCGCAAGTTTGCAAAGGGCTACCGCGTGCTGCGGCTGGCCCTTGCACTGTTTTACCTGCTGGCGGTGTGCACCGTGCCGGTGGCCGCGTTTTTCCCGCAGGTGTTCCGGCAGCTTCCGTTTTCGCGGCTGCTGCTGGCCGCGCTGGGGCTTGTGTTCTGCGTGATGGGCAACTTTATGCCCAAGTTCCGGCACAACTATTTCTGCGGCATCAAAAGCCCCTGGGCCCTGGCGGATGAAGAGAACTGGCGGCGCACCCACCGCTTTGCAGGGCCGCTGTGGTTCTGGGGCGGGCTGGGCATTGCCGTGCTGAGCTTTCTTCTGCCGGAGGCGGCCATGTTTGCCGCCAGCTTTGCGGTTTTTCTGGCCCTGGCGCTGGTGCCGTTTGTATATTCGTACATTTTGTACAAAAAAGCGCACGCAAACACGCGCGGTTCTTAGTTGCTTTTGGGCCGCCCGTGCGATATACTAGGGTTAGTTAATTTTGTGACAAAGGCGCCGTGCCCCGCAGGGGCCCCGCCCGCCCTCACCACAGAAAATGGAGGATGCATACTATGCTGGTAAACGCAACGGAAATGCTGAAAAAGGCCCGTGACGGCCACTATGCCGTGGGGCACTTCAACATCAACAACCTGGAGTGGACAAAGGCCATTCTGCAGACGGCCGAAGAGCTGAAGAGCCCGGTAATCCTTGGCGTGAGCGAGGGCGCGGGCAAATACATGACAGGCTTCAAGACGGTGACGGCCATGGTGGACGCCATGGTGGACGGCCTTGGCATCACCGTGCCGGTGGCCCTGCATCTGGACCACGGCACCTACGAGGGCGCGAAGGCGTGCCTTGCGGCGGGCTTCTCCTCCATCATGTTCGACGGCAGCCACTACGCCATTGAAGAGAACATGGAAAAGACCCGGGAGCTTGTTGCCCTTGCGCACGCGCAGGGCGCCTCTATCGAGGCCGAGGTGGGCGCCATCGGCGGCGAAGAGGACGGCGTAATCGGCGCAGGCGAGGTGGCGGACCCCGCCGAGTGCGCGCAGATCGCCGCCCTTGGGGTGGACTTCCTGGCCGCTGGCATCGGCAATATCCACGGCGTGTACCCCGCCAACTGGAAGGGCCTTGATTTCGACGCGCTGCAGCGCATCCATGAGGCCACGGACCACATCCCCCTGGTGCTGCACGGCGGCACGGGCATCCCGGCCGGCATGATCAAAAAGGCCATCAGCCTGGGCGTTTCCAAAATCAACGTGAACACCGAGTGCCAGCTGGCCTTCGCCGCCGCCACGCGCAAATATGTGGAGGACGGCAAGGACAAGCAGGGCAAGGGTTTCGACCCGCGCAAGCTGCTGGCCCCCGGCGTAGAGGCCATCAAGGCCACCGTGAAGGAAAAAATGGAGCTGTTCGGCTCTGTAGGCAAGGCGTAAGGCGCGCTGCCGGGCATCCTCACAGCCGCCGGCGCGCGCCGGCGGTTGGTGCCTCTTTCGCCCCTTTTATCAGCCGGGTGTATCTCATTCTTCCACTGCATGCAGCCCCGGCCTTCCTTCCCTGCTCTTGGCCCGGCTCGCCGGCGGTTCCCCGCTTTGCCCGGGTATTTTTCCGGGCGCAGCGAAAGCGGGCGGGGGCCATCCGCACTGCCGCTGGCTTTTTTTCGCAAAAAGGCCCCCGTTTTCGCAGGAAAACGGGGGCTTTGCTTATCTGCCCTTTTCAGCCTGTCTGCGGCCGCGCTGTGCCGCATGCGTCATTGTGCGCCCAGGGCGGCCATGGTGATGTAGTTGTACGGCGCGTTGAAATGCGGCAGGAAGAAAATATCAAGCAGCTTGAGCTGGTCGATGGTATAGCCCTGCTCGATAGCCAGCGAGAACATGTGCAGGCCCATAGAGACGTCCTGGCTGCTGGCCAGCTCGGCGCCCAGAAGGCGGCGCGTGGCCCTGTCGTACACCACGCGCAGCCAGGTTTTATAGTTGCCGCTTTCGATGAAAGAGGCCTTCTGCCAGTCCTCCCTGTCGGTGGCCGCGGCGTCATAGCCCAGCGCACGCGCCTTTTTCAGCGAAAGGCCGGTGCTGAACATATTCCAGCCCCAGATGGAAATGCCGTTCGAGCCCTGCACGCCGCTGCCCTCCAGCCGCGTGCCGCAGGCGTTGTGCGCAGCCACGATGCCGGTGCGCACGGCATTGGTGGCAAGGGCGATATAGTCTGTGCCGCGGGTGGCATTGTTGTATACGGTGGCACAGTCGCCTATGGCAAACACAGCCGCGTCGCTGGTGCGCTGGCAGCGGTCTACCAGATACGGGCCATGGCGCCACAGGTCCAAATGGCCCTCGCCCAGCTTTGTATTGGCACGGAAGCCAATGGCAAACACCACCATATCGGCCTCTATGGCGCCCTTGTCCGTCACCACGCGCTGCACGCGGCCTTCGCCCTCGATGCGCTGCACCGTCTGGCCGAAGGCCAGCTTCACGCCGCCCTGGCGCAGGGTATCTGCCATGCGGGCGCAGAAGTCCTCGTCATAATAGCTGGAAAGGCAGGTGGGCGCGCAGTCGATCAGCGTGGTGTCGCGACCGTTGCGCACAAAGGCCTCGGCCAGCTCTACCCCAATATAGCCTGCGCCCACCACGGCCACGCGGCGGATACCGCTGCGGGCCAGCTTGTCTACCACAGCCTGTGCATGGCTGTACTCTTTCACGAACTGCACATTCTCCAGCTCCATGCCCGGCACAGGCGGGCAGATGGGCACCGAGCCCGTGGAGAGGATAAGCCTGTCATAGCTTTGGGTCATGGCCGCACCGTCCTTCGTGCGCGCGGTGACGCGCTTTGCGGCAAAGTCGATATGCGTCACCTCCGTCTCCATATGCACAGTGGCGCCCTTTTGCTCAAAGGCCTCCTTCGAGGCATAAAACAGCCCGCCGGGGCCGCTTATCTGCCCGCCTATCCACAGGGCCATGCCGCAGCCCAGAAAGCTGATGGCGCTGCTGCGGTCAAACACCACCACATGCTTGTCCTTGTAATTGTCCAATATGGTATTGATGGCGGCCGTGCCCGCGTGGTTTGCACCCACCACCACGATAGTTTCACTCATGATAAGCCCTCCCAAAAGATATAAAATATCGCTGCTTTCAGTGTACCGCGCCGGGCGCTGTGCGTCAAGTATATTTTCAGCGCGCGCCGCTTTGCTCCCCGTCTGAAAAAGGCAGTGGGCTTTGCGCTGTTTTTCTGGTATAATGTGTCCGCCCGGCGAATGCATACGAGAGTGCGGCATGAACCCGGCCGAACGGACGGCGCGCCCGCAGCGGTGCTGGCTGCAAGGTGTGCCGTGCAGCTGAAAAATGCGGAATGGGGCCTTTGTTCCGCAGGCACAGGCGAAAGGGCACGCCGGTACAGCAAGGCAGAGAGCTGCCCGCCTGTTACAGGCATGTATTTTACCCTGCAGGGCCCCGCCTGCCCCGGCATTGCCTCCGCTTGCCCGCCGCAAGCGGATATTGTGCCTTGCGGTGCCCTTTGCAGCCGCAGGGCGCTTTGACGATGCCGCGCGCCCCAATGCCTGCTTCAGAAGGCGGCGCTTTTCCGCCTCACCGCGCCTGGGGGCGCGGCAGGGCGCCGGAAATGCGGCGTCCGGCCTTGCCCGGCGCGGGACGATGCATGCGCCGGGCAAATGTGGTACAATAGGCACAGGGCGCACAGCGGCAGGCCCTGCCCGGCTGCGCCGCATAAACATGCACGAAACGGAGTGCTTTTATGAACGTGTTTGACATTATTGGCCCGGTGATGATAGGCCCTTCCTCCAGCCACACGGCGGGCGCCGCGCGGCTGGGGCGCATCGCCCGCGCGCTTTTGGGCCAGCGGCCCGTGCGGGCCGATATTCTTCTGCACGGCAGCTTTGCCAAAACCTACCGCGGCCACGGCACAGACAAGGCCATTGTGGCGGGCGTGCTGGGCATGGCGCCGGACGATGCGCGCATCCGCGAGAGCCTTGCGCTGGCGCAGATGACGGGGCTGGCCGTCTCCATCACGCCCGGCGAAATAGACGGCGCGCACCCCAACACGGCGCGCATCGAGCTTTGGGGCGAGGGCGGCGGCCGCGCCAGTATGCAGGGGGCCAGCGTGGGCGGGGGCAACATCCTTGTCACACGGGTGAACGGCCTGCCCGCAGAGCTGGACGGCGCGCACGCGGCGCTCATCGTGGTGCATGTGGACGCGCCCGGCACCATTGCCGCCGTGACGGAGGAAGTGAGCCGCGCGGGCGCAAACATCTGCAATTTCCGTCTGGCGCGCGCCGCAAAGGGCGGCACCGCCGTGATGACCATCGAGGTGGACGGCGCGCTGGATAACGCACTGGCTGCCCGTGTGCGGGCGCTGGCCAACGTGCAGGCTGTGACGCTGCTGGCCCCTGTGTGAGCGAAAGGAGATGCCCGTTTTGACAGAGCTTCATTTTGATTCCCTTGCCGCGCTGGCAGCCGAAGCCGAGGCGCAGAAGGCGCCCATCTCGGCCGTGGTGCTTGTGGCGCAGGCCCGCAGCACAGAGCGCAGCCGGCAGGCCCTGTACGAGCAGATGCGCCAAAACCTGGAGGTAATGCGCGAAAGCGTGCGGCAGGGCCTTGCGCCCGGCGTGAAAAGCGCCAGCGGCCTTTCCGGCGGCGATGCGCACCGCATGGCCGCCGCCTTTGCGGGCGGCGGGGCCGGGCTGTGCGGGCCCGCGCTGTGCGGCGCGCTGGCAAAGGCCGTTGCCGTGGCGGAATGGAACGCCGCCATGGGGCGCATTGTGGCGGCGCCTACGGCGGGCTCATGCGGCATTCTGCCCGCTGCTGTGCTGGGCGCCGAAGAGGCGCTGGGCCTTGCGGAAGAGCCCTGCGTGATGGCGCTGTTCTGCGCCGCGGGCGTGGGGCTGGTGATTGCGCACAACGCCTGCCTTGCGGGCGCGCAGGGCGGCTGCCAGGCCGAGTGCGGCTCGGCGGCTGCCATGGCCAGCGCCGCGCTGGTAGAGCTGTGCGGCGGCACGCCCGCCATGGCGCTTTCCGCCGTGGCGATGACGCTGAAAAGCATGCTGGGCCTTGTGTGCGACCCAGTGGCCGGCCTTGTGGAGATACCCTGCATCAAGCGCAACGCCACGGCCACGGCCATTGCCTTCGCCTGCGCTGAAATGGCTCTGGCCGGGGTGGAAAGCGCCATCCCGGCAGACGAGGTGGTGGCCGCCATGAAGCGCGTGGGCGACAGCATGCCCGCCGCCCTGAAAGAGACGGCCGAGGGCGGCCTCGCGGCCACCCCCACGGCACAGGCGCTGTTCGAGCAGGTGTTCGGCCCTGCGGCGCAGGGCGCAGCCCCCGGCGGCTGCGCCGCGTGCCGCGCATGCCGGTAAGCGCGGGCGCAGGGCAGTACAGCGAAATTGTCATGGAAAAGGCCTCTCCGGTATTCTCAGCTGGGGTGGAAGCCTTCAGCTTCATCTACCGGGGAGCTTCTTTTTTGTCCATAGCTGAGGCTTTTTATCTCCACCGGCAGAGCCGGGAGGATGCTTTTTACAAGACGAGGCGGCTCCGTGCACACCAGGTGCACGGGGCCGCCTTTTTTCGCGCGGCGCAAGGTGTAAAAAGCAGCCCCCTGCACCAGGTGCGTTGACGCAAGAAGCCACCGGTTTTGGCAGGCGGCTTTGACGCCTAGCACACGCAAAACGCCCGGTAAGCCGTCAGATTTGCTGAACTTTTTTGCACATCCTTCCTCCAAAGCCGCCCGGCCAAAACCGCACAGCACCCCGGAAACAGCAATTTTTGATGCAAAGCAGGGAAGCTTTCCGCAGATACCCTTTGTGCCTGTCAAAAAAATCTGAAGAGGCTGTGCGCAAAAATTACCGTTTAGGGGCAATGCTTTCCTGCGGCAGCGCGCCTTGTGCTGGGGAGTGCTTTTTCCGCTTGGCCTTTCGTCCATGCCCGTCCATGTGCTTCCGCCGCCCTGGGCGTCCCGGCCGCCCGTTTGGCGGAGGCTGTTTTGAAAGCCGAAAGGGCCCCGCACGATAGGCGCTTTCCCCCATGGAAATATTTTTCGCAAGAAAAGGCAGGCTGCACACAGAAATACGTCTGTGTGCAGCCTGCCTTTATTCGAGGCATTTGCAGGCATAAGGGGCGCGGATTTCTTTTTGCGCCCTTCCTCCGCCGGTGCAGGGAAAGCGCGCTTTGTCCGGAATGTCCGGTATGTCCGGCCCGGCTGTGCTAAAATATGCGCACCAGGCGGCCCGGCCGGGGGAAAGGCGGCGCGGGCCGCCCGCACGGCAGGCAGGGGCGGCCCCGCTTTGGCGGCGCGGCCTGCGTGCCTGTGCAGCTTTGTGTGCCCGATGCTTTTCCGGGACGTTTTGCCCTTTCCCCGCATGCCCGGCGCGAGCAGACCGGGCCGGCCGCCTGAGGGCGGCCAAAAAAACAGCGCCCTCCCCGGCAGGAGGGCGCCCTCATGGCGGCACGGGCAGGCAGGCTTCGGGCGGCGGCACCTACTGTGCCTGGCTTTGCAGGGGCGGGAACTGCACAGTGATAGCCGTGCCCACGCCCACCTGGCTTTCCAGCGAAAGCTGCGCGCCGATGCCTGCGGCGATGTGCTTGACGATGGCAAGGCCGAGGCCCGTGCCGCCCGTCTCTTTCGAGCGGCTTTTATCCACGCGGTAAAAGCGTTCGAACACGCGCTCGCGGTGCTGCTCGGCAATGCCGATACCCGTGTCGCGCACACACAGGCGCGCGCCGCCGGGCGTATTTTCAACCGTGACGGTGACGCTGCCGTGCTCTTTGTTATAGCGGACGGCATTGTCGCATAGGTTGTAGATGAGCTCTTCCGCGTCGCGCCGGGCCGCGCGCACAAAGGCAGCCCCGCCCTGCACCGCAATGGCGACGCCGCGCCTTGCGGCCGAATAATCCAAAAGGTCGGCGCATTCCTTCGCCACGGCCAAAAGCTCCACCGTTTCCTCCGTGCGGCTCACGCCCTGCGCGTCCAGCTCAGACAGGCGGATAACGTCGTTGATAAGGGTGAGCAGACGGTCGGCGCTTTTGTGGATTTCCTCCGAAAAGCGCTTGGCATCCTCCCCTTTTGCCATGCCGCTGGCAATGAGCTCGGAATAGCCGGAGATAGCGGCCAGAGGCGTTTTCAGCTCGTGCGAGACATTGGCTGTGAACTCCTGGCGCATATCGGCGTTTTTCACAATGGCCTCATGCTGGCTGCGGATGGTGTCCATCAGGGGCACAAGCTCCGGGTAAGAGGCAGCCGTCTGCTGCTCGCCCGCGCCGTCCATATCGTGAGCAAGGCGCTCGATGGGCGCCACAAAGCTGCGCGAGAGCCGCCGCGAAAGCACCATGCCCAGCGCAATGAGCACCGCGCCGGCTGCCAGCGCCGCGGGCAGGGCCTTTGCAAACACCAGCAGAATGCCGTGCGCATCCTTGGCGGCGCGCAGCACGCTGCCGTTTTCGGTGCGCACAGCATAATAGAACGTGTTCTGCCCCAGCGTGGATGAGCGGCGCACGGCACTGCCCTCGCCCGCCTGCTGGGCCTGCCGCACCTCGGGGCGGTCTGAATGGCTCTCCATCTGGGCGGCTGCGGCGTCGGTATCGTACAGCACGCCGCCGTCCGGGCCTATCAGCGTCACGCGAAGGCCGTCCTGCCCCAGCACGGCCTCCTCGCTGGGCAGCACGGTGCCCTCGGCAGCCAGCAGGTGCGCGCAGGCGGCAAGGTCCTCCATCACCTGCGTGCGGAACATCTCGTAACAGATGCCCGCGGTGAGCACCAGGGTAAGGCACACGGCCAGCGCCGTCACCAGAAAGAACCTGCGGTTCAGCTTGCGCTTCATGGCGCCTGCACCTTCTCAAAGCTGTAGCCCACGCTTCGCACCGTGCGGATATGCGCACCCGCGCTGCCCAGCTTCTGGCGCAGCGTTTTGATGTGCATGTCCAGCGTGCGGCTCTCGCCCTCGTAGTCTGTGCCCCACACGCGCTCAAGGATGGCCTCGCGCCGCAGCACAAGGCCCGCGTTCGCCAGCATGTATTTCAAAAGCTCATATTCCTTGTACGTCAGCTCACACGGCGTGCCGCCCACCGTCACGCGGCGGGCCGTCTCGTCCATCACCACCTCGCCGCAGCACAGCAGCTTTTCCTCGCCGCCCGCGCGGCGCAAAAGCGCCTTTACGCGGCTGATGAGCTCCATCACGCCGAAGGGCTTGGTCATATAATCGTCTGCGCCGCCGTCAAGGCCCTTCACCTTGTCCAGCTCGGCCGTTTTGGCCGTCACCATCAGCACCGGCAGATGCTTTGTGGCCGCGCCCGCGCGCAGCTTTTTCACAATGGTGAGGCCGTCCTCGTCGGGCAGCATCACGTCCAGAAGGCACAGCGCGGGTGCCTTTTCCAGCAGGGCTGCGTAAAAATCCTTGGCACAGGTGAACGCGCGCGTTGAATAACCCGCGCTCTCCAGCGAGAACTGCTCAATCTCACGGATATTGGCATCGTCTTCCACGATATAAATAAGCGGCATGGTAATGGCCCCCTTCTGTGCGCGCCGTCAGGCCTGCGGCGGCAGCGCGTATTCTTCGGCAAAGCGGCGGCTTTTGCTGTGGAAAAATTCCGGCGCCTGAGCCTCCAGCGTTTTGGCGTAGGCGTGCGGCGCAGAGCTCTCGTCCTGCTGCATTTGCAGCAGCGTCACCGCAATGTTGGAGCAATGGTCTGCCACGCGCTCGCAGTCCGTCACCACATCGGTGAGGATAAAGCCCATCTCAATGGTGCACGCACCGGTGCGCAGGCGCTGCACATGGCGGTCCTTCAGCTCTTCGCGCAGCTCGTCTATCACCGTCTCCAGCGGCTCTACGGCGCGCGCGGCGTCCTCGTTCTGCGCGTCGAAGGCCGTGACGGCCAGGTTCAGGATGCGCGTCACCGCGCCGGTGTACACTTCCAGCTCCGCCATGCCCTGTTTCGAAAAGGCGAGGCCCTTGTCATGCAGCTCTTTGGCCGAGCCCATCACGTTCACAGCGTGGTCGCTGATGCGCTCGAAATCGCCCAGGCAGTGCAGGTACAGCGAAACCTCGCGGCTTTGCTCGCTTGACAGCTCGCAGCTGCTCAGCTTCACAAGATAGGTGCCCAGGGCATCCTCATAGCCATCCACCTGTGTCTCCAGCTTTGCCACCTGCGCGGCCTTTTCTTCATCATACCGGCTCAAAAGCCCAATTGCAAGGCCCAGCGCCTTTTCGGCGCGGGCGGCCATATCGCGCGCAGCCACGCCGCACTGCTCCAGCGCGATGCCGGGGCTTTGCAGAAAACGCTCGTCCAGGCGCTTCGCAGGGCCCGCGCTCTCGCGCGCGGCGGCCTTCTCCGCCTGGGTGGGCGGCACGGTGAGGTAGGCAAGCTTCTCCAGCACCTTCGAGAACGGCAGCAGAATAAGCGTGGCGAACACGTTGAACACACTGTGCACCACGGCAATGCCCGCGGCGTTCACCGCCTGGCCCATGAACGGGAACTGAATCAGCGCGTTGAGGCCGTAGAAGGCCGCCATAAAGATGGCCGTGCCGATGATATTGAAGTACAAATGCACCAGCGCCGCGCGCTTGGCGTTGCGCTGTGCGCCCACGCTGGACAGCAGCGCCGTGACGCAGGTGCCGATGTTCTGGCCCATGATGATGGGCACAGCGGCGCTCCAGCCCACGGCGCCCGTAGCGGCCAGCGCCTGCAGAATGCCCACGCTGGCCGAGGACGACTGAATGACCGCCGTGAGCACTGCGCCGGCCGCAAGGCCCAGCAGCGGGTTCTGGAACATGGTGAACAGCTGCATAAAGGCCGGGTCGCTGGCAAGCGGCTCTACGGCCGTGCTCATGGTCTCCATGCCGAACATCAGCACGGCAAAGCCCAGCAGGATCTGCGCCCAGTCCTTCTGCTTATCCTTTTTCGAAAACAGGATGATGACGACGCCCACTGCCGCCAGCACCGGGGTGAAGGTGCTGGGCTTCAGAAGCTGCACCAGCAGGCTGTCACCCTCCAAGCTTGCAAGGCTGAGGATCCACGACGTGGCGGTGGTGCCGATGTTGGCGCCCATGATGACGCCCACCGCCTGCGACAGCCGCATGATGCCGGAGTTCACGAAACCCACCACCATAACCGTGGTGGCCGAGGACGACTGGATGACGGCCGTCACCAGCGCGCCCAGCAGCACGCCCTTCAGCTTGTTGGAGGTGAGCTTTTCCAGTATCTTTTCCAGCCTTCCGCCGCTGGCCTTGCTCAGCGCCGAGCTCATGGTCTCCATTCCATACAGGAACAGCGCAAGGCCGCCCACCAGCGTGAGCACACCGAAAATGTCCATCCGTTTTCCTTCCTTTCACCGCAGCGCACGCCGCGCCGCCTTTCCACACTTCACACAGGGCGGCGCGCAGTCCGGGCCCGCCCTGCCGCAGGCCGCTGCCCGCCTTTATACACTGATACTAGTATTCAAGTGTAAAATCGGCAGTATTCTTTTTGTAAAGGCAATGTAAAATATGTAAAATCAAGGGACTGTGGCGCCTCAGCTAAGGCCGGGCGGAGATACATTTCCGCCGAATAGGCAATTTGCAAGCGCAGCGGCCTCCATTCCCTTTGAAAACAAGGCGTTGTTCGGTTTTGCAAAGCAAAATGGCCGGTTCGCAGCGAGCGGGTATAGATTTACAAAGTAAAGTGCCTGCTCACAGCAGGCAGGCCCATGCCGCACATGTGTTTTTTACAAAGCAAAAAAGCCCGCCGGTTGCGGCAGGCGCGGCTTTACAAAGTAAAATGCCAATTCACAGCGGGCGGGCCTCTGCCGAACGCAGGCCCGATTTTACAAAGATACCCGCTTGCCGCGGCCAAGCAGGCTCCGGCCGGAGGCGGTGCGGTTTTACAAAGCAAGGTGCCTGCTCACAGCAGGCGGGCCCATGCCGCACGTGTGTTTTTTACAAAGTAAAAAAGCCCGCCGGTTGCGGCAGGCGCGGCTTTACAAAGTAAAATGCCAATTTACAGCGGGCAGACCTCTGCCGAACGCAGGCTCGATTTTACAAAGATACCCGCTTGCCGCGGCCAAGCGGGCTCCGGCCGGAGGCGGTGCGGTTTTACAAAGCAAAGTGCCTGCTCACAGCGGACAGGCCCGTACCCCAGATGTGTTTTTTACAAAGCAAAAAAGCCCGCCGGTTGCGGCAGGCGCGGCTTTACAAAGTAAAATGCCAATTCACAGCGGGCGGGCCTCTGCCGAACGCAGGCCCGATTTTACAAAGATACCCGCTTGCCGCGGCCAAGCAGGCTCCGGCCGGAGGCGCGCGGTTTTACAAAGCAAGGTGCCTGCTTACAGCAGGCAGACCCATGCTCCACGTGTGTTTTTTACAAAGCAAGAGCCCGATTACTGCGGCACACAAAGCATCCCATTCAGCGGTGCAGGGCGGTTTTGCGCCGCAAATTCGGATGCAGAAGCTAGAAAGGCCCCCATGGCAAGCCTGGCGGCTGCCATGGGAGCCTGGATGCAGGATGCGCCGGAATTTCTGGGCAATGCGGCTGTTCCCCTGCCCGGCCCCGGCTTTATCTGTAAGCTGTAAGCTTTTTGCAAAATGAATGTATGCAGGCGGCACAGGCCGCCGGTGCAGAAGGCAAAGCGCCGGTGCGCCGTCAGGCGCCCTCTGCGGCGGTAAAGCGCACGGCCAGCACGGTGATGTCGTCCGGCTGGCGCAGCTTTTCCTTCACGGCGTCCACCGCCGCCTGCGCCATTTCACTGGGCGGCTTTTCGCCGTTCGCCGCCAGCACACAGGCCAGAAAGCGTTTGCCTGCGGCCAGCGCACCGTCCGAGCACAGCACCATGGTATCGCCCGGGCTCACATACAGGCGGGCAGCCTTTCCCAGCACCTCGCCCAGAATACCGATGGGCACGCTTTGCGTCTCGTACACCTCCGCCCGGCCCTCGCGCACAAGGAAGCTGGGCGCGGCCCCCGCCTTGTACAGCAGCGCCTCGCCGCTGTACAGGTCTGCCGTAAAGGCGTCCAGCGTGGCGCTGGCCTCGCCGTCAGCCCGCACAGCCAGCGCCGTGTTCACCATGCGCGCCGTCTCGCTGCCGGAAAAGCCGGCCGCCAGCAGGCGCGCGGCCAGGGTGGCGGCCAGGGTACCGTCCACCGCGGCCGCCTTGCCGGTGCCCATACCGTCGCACAGCACGGCCAGCGCGCCGCCTGCCGCCGTGCTGCCCGTTTTTACGGCATCGGCGCATACGCCCTCGCTGGCGGCGGCGCTTGCCGTGCCGAAGCTGGCGGCAAGGCGCGGCTGCTCGGCCCAGCACAGGCTGGCAAGGCCCTGCTCATAGCGTACGGCAGGCGCCGCGAAGCGCCTGCGGCAGGCGGCCTCCGCCTGCGGGGTAAGGGCGGCGATATCCGCCTCGCCCAGCCCGGCTGCAGGCAGCAAAACGCCGGCCTGCGTGCGGCCCGTCCCGTCGCGAAACACGCTCACCTCCAGCGGGGGCATGCCTGCGGCGGCCAGCGCCGCGGCAAGGCGGCGCGTTTTGGGCTTGTCCGGCAGGGTGTCCTGTGCGGCCTGCGCGGCAATGCGCGCCAGCGCGCCGGCCATAACGCTGTATTCATCTGTCAGGGCCCGGCGCGCGGCCGCCTTCTGTGCCTTTGCACCCGTGCGGCCCGTGCGCAGCGCATACACGGCGTTGGCGCAGCCCGCAAGGCGCACAGGCATCTTGCAGCGGGCCAGAACAGGCCGGGCAATATCGTCCGCTGTCACCACAGCACCGCCGGCCAGCGTCTGCTCCAGCTTGGAAAAGGCGTCGTAGGTATCGTCTGCAAATTCCACCCAGCAGCGGCAGGCGTTTTCACACCCGGCGCAGCAGCGCTCGCCCAGCTCGGCAATGAAGTCCTGCTCCTTTTCCTGCGGCGTGTGCTCGCATACGGCCTGCAGGGTGCGCCCCACCTCGCCCAGGGCGTCGGCAAGCTCGCCCATCCGGGTGCGCGCCACAGTGCCCGCGGCCCGCCGCCCGGCCATGCCGGGCGACGCCTGCACGCGGCCCGGCAGCGGCGCCGTAAAAGAGCTGGGTACTCCCGCAAGCAGGCGCGGGGCGGGCGCCAGCACCCAGGTGGAGGGCACCAGCGTATAAACGGCCCCCGCTAGGCAAAGCTCTGCCATAAAAGAAAAGCCGTCCTGCGGAAGCGCGGCGCACACGGCGCCCAAAAAGCCAGCGCCGCAAAAGGCAAGCGCCCCTGCGCCGCGCGCCTCGCGGCGCAAAAGCCCGGCGGCCAGTGCGCCTGCGGCCAGCCCCACAGCGGCGGGGGCGTTTGCACCGTCCGCCGCACACAGGGCCACCGCGCTTGCGGCGGCGTATAGCGCCGCCCCCTGCGCCCCATGGCGCTTGGCCTGCGCCAGACATGCAAAGCCCGCCGCCACATGTGCCGGCGCAAGGCCCAAAAGCGAATAGGGCGCACAGCATACCACCAGCGCCATATACAGGATGCATAAAGCCGCACGCTGCGCCTGTGCATAGCTTTGTGCCGTGCGCACCCAGCGCGCGCAGGCGCCCAGCGCCGCGCCAAGGCCCACGATAAGCATACCCTGGGCGGCCGCAAGCGCAATGGCCGTCAGCCCTTCGCCCCCCGCCAGCGCCGCCGCCATGCGGACAGCGCAGAAGGCCACAGCCCCCACAGCCGCGGCTGTAATCTGGCCCGCGTTGTCCTCAGCACGGGCAAATACGCGCCAAAGGCACAGCACGGCGGCCGCCACAAGGTAGGGTGCAGCCGCGTCGACAGGCAGCCACAGCGCATAGCCCAGCGCCGCCCCGGCGGCAGCGGGCAGGCAGTGCAGGCCCGGGGCCGCCACCACGGCGCACAGGCCCAACGGGTGCATGCTGCCGAACACGCGGCCCCCCGCGCCGAAAAAGCCTGCCGCCAGCGCCGCCCCATACCCGGCCAGCGGCCACAGACGCGCGGGGCTCAGCGCGCCCAGCGGCAGCTTTGCCGCGGCTGCCTCGCGAAGTTTCACGCTCATGTATCTTCACCATGCTTTCCCTGTTTTAGGCATATCCGGCGCGCACAGCGCATAGGATATCTGCCTTTATGATAGGGCCCGGGGCGCGGCATATTTTGTCTGTTTGCGGCGCCGGGCGAAAGATTTCACGCCCTGCGCGCCGCAAAGTTCAGAAAAGCCCCCTGCGCGGGCCTGCGCGGCGTTGCGCGCAGGGGCCGTTTGTGCTATCATGGATACATTGCATTCAATAAAGAGCCGCCCTGCCCCGGCCGGGGCGGGCGGCACAGGGCCGCGCGCCGCTTTCCGGCGCGGGAAAAGGCGGAACGGAGGAAATAACATGAGCGAAGCAGGCGCGCAGTGCGCCGCCGCACCGCGCAGAAAGCGCGTGTTCAGCGGCATTCAGCCCACGGGCGTGTTTACCCTGGGCAACTATGTGGGGGCCGTGCGCAACTGGCCGAAGCTGCAGGACGAATACGAGTGCATCTATTCCGTGGTGGACGAGCACGCCATCACCGTGCGGCAGGACCCTGCGGCCCTTCGCCGCCAGACGCGCGAGACGGCGGCCCTTCTGCTGGCAAGCGGCATCAGCCCCGAAAAAAGCGTGGTGTTCGTGCAGAGCCATGTGCCCGCGCACGCGCAGCTCTCGTGGGTGCTGAGCTGCTTTTGCCCCTTTGGAGACCTGACGCGCATGCACCAGTTCAAGGAAAAGAGCGCAAAGCACCCCGAGGACATCAACGGCGGCCTGCTCACCTACCCCATCCTGATGGCGGCCGATATCCTTCTGTATCAGACAGACCTTGTGCCCATCGGCATCGACCAGAAGCAGCATCTGGAGCTGGCGCGCAACATCGCCCAGCGGTTCAACGGCGTATATTCGCCCACCTTCACCATGCCGGAGGGCTATATCCCGCAGGTGGGCGCCAAGGTGATGAGCCTGCAGGAGCCGGAGAAGAAGATGAGCAAATCGGACGCGAACGAAAACGCCGTGGTGCGCATGCTGGATACGCCCGACGCCATCCTGCGCAAGTTCAAGCGCGCCGTGACCGACTCGGACGGCTGCGTGCGCGCCGGGGCCGGCAAGCCCGGCGTCACCAACCTGATGAGCATTTACGGCGTGATGACGGGCAAGAGCTTTGCCGAGATAGAGCGCGAGTTTGACGGGCGCGGCTACGGCGAGTTCAAGCAGGCGGCCGCCCAGGCGGTGATAGACACCCTGCGGCCCATTCAGGAGGAATATGCCCGCCTGCTGGCGGACAAGGGCTACCTGGACGGCGTGCTGGCGGAAGGCGCCGTGCGCGCAGAGGCTATGGCGCGGCGCACTCTGGCAAAGGTATATAAAAAAATTGGCTTTTTGCAGCTTTGAGCACAGCGGCCTGCCGCCTGTTGGCACAGCCCGCACAGGCCCGGCCTGCACAGCGCCGAAAAATGTCAGTTTTGTGAATTTTATGCTTCCTGTATTTGCCAAGGATTGACAAAAATTGTAAAAGCGTCTATAATAAGCGCGAGAACACAAAATCTGTGAAAAAACCACTCGCTTCTCGCTAGATTTTGTATCCACCTGAAACACAGAAAAGGAGAGCACTATGAAATCTACCGGTATCGTACGCCCTGTGGACAGCTTGGGCCGCGTGGTACTGCCCATCGAACTGCGCCGCGTCCTGGACATTGAAAAGGACACCTCCCTCGAGGTGTATGTCGATGAGGACAAAATCATTCTGAAGAAATACCAGCCCGCATGCATCTTCTGCGGCAACGCAGAAGACCTCACGTCCTACGCGGGCCGCAACATCTGCAGGGCGTGCCGCGAGGCCATCGGCGCTCTGAAATAAGCCACGGCCTTCCCGTATATAAGAAAGCCCCCGCGCAGGGCCGTTTCCGGCTCTGTGCGGGGGCTTTTTCCGGGGCTTCCCTCTGGTCATTGGAGCTTCCTCGTCTCCCCTGTATGACAATATGCATGTTATCAAAGGCATGGCTTCGTTCACCTCGATATTCGGGGACGGCTCCGGCACAGATGCCTCACCCCGCCGGGCGGCCTTGTCTGAATTCGCCAACGCAGGCATGGGAAATCCTGTCATGCGGATATATAACATAATGGCAGCCCCGACAAACGCTTCACAAATGAATTGCTCACTTTCTGAGTGACAGAGCTGCCCCCTATGAAAAGACAGAAAGCCCCGCCAGAAGGCAAGAGCCCGTTACCCAATGAAATGGCTCCGGCAGATAATGATGCGAATGGGTACGGCATGTGCGCATGATCATGCAGCTGAGTGAGGCCCTGCCAGAATCAAACACCGGCCTGCAGCCATCCATGCACAGGCTTGGAAAGCTTTTTCGGGCTTTCGCCCTCCTTCTATTGATTTTCAAGCCCGGTCAGTCAGGCCTTATTTACAAATCACAACGCTGAGTAAGAAAAGCAATTAGGCCAACATAGCCTCAATGGACAAGGAAAGCACCGCCGCCACGGGGCGCTCAGGCGCGCGGCGGCGGCATTCCCGGGCCTTGCTACCCCCTCTCCGCGGCGGTGCTTCTCAGTTTTTCAGCCCACGGCCAGTGATGGCGGGAATGAGTTAAAAAATATTTTTCAGCCTTCCACAAAGCGGTTAAATTTCATCAGGCATTGCGCCGCTGTTTTCCGCAGGTGTAAAAAAATGCGGCAGCCGGGCGGCTGCCGCATAAGATGCATTTCCGGCGGCGTGCGGCGCGCAGGCGCCGCACGCACAGCGGTTCACTTTTTCCTTTCGTCCTTTTCGCGCCCGTCGATGCGCGCCTCGCTGGTGCGGATAAGGTTGAACAGGCTGGTGGCGTACAGCGGGTAATCGGCCGAAAGGCTCTCGGTGGTCATGGCAAAGGCGCTTGTGTCCTTCAAAGGCGCGCCCAGGCCCACGTCCTCGCCCGCCAGAATGGCCTTCACATTGGCTTCGGCCACATGCATGGCCGCGTCGGAATAACCGGAATACACGTTCTTTTTCACGCTGAACAGGCTGGCCGCATTTTTCGGCCCGGCGTTGTATAGCAGGCGGAACATCTTGTACACGCCCAGCATCAGAAAGGCCGATATCTCGCCCACAAGGCCCTTGTCCGGGCAGGCGTTGAGCTTGTCGAACAGGATATTCAGGCTGTTGGAGATAAGCTTTTTATTGAAGGTGGGCAGCACGCTGCCATGGTAGATGCTGTCCTTCGCCGTCTCAGGGCTGGGTATCTCGTCCACGCGCAGGGTAAGGCCGCTGCGGTCTGCCGAACGGCCCAGCAGATAATCGCACGAGACGTTGTAATAATCCGCCACGCGCACCACAAAATCAAGCCCGCATTCGCGTATTCCCTTTTCATAGTGCGACAAAAGCGCCTGCGAAACGCCAAGGTCCTCCGCGGCTTTGCGCTGTGTCACACCCTTTTCCTTGCGAAGCAAGGTGATGATCCTGCTGAAATCGGACGACATGAACCTGCTACCCCTTCAAGGGCATACTGCCCCCTGTAATGTTTACGTACGGTAAATTATAAATCAACAAAAACCATTTGTAAATATGAAAAATACCGAAAAAAAGCCGCCGGAATGTACATTTCGACACGGGCGGCTAGGTGCTGTGTTGCCCCTTGCGCGCGGCATCTAAATGTTGTAGCATAGAGAAAGAAAAATTTTTTGCTTTTTGTGCCGAAATGCCGCAGAATACGCCGCAAAGCGCAAAAGCCGCACGGAAAGGAACCGAAAACGCATGAAAAATTACCGCCTGTACCTTGTACGCCACGGCATCACAGCCGGCAACCTGCAGCGCCGCTACATCGGCGGCGGAACGGACGAGCCCCTGTGCGGGCAGGGCCTGGCGCAGCTGAAGGCGCTGGCCGCGCAGTACCGCTACCCCTGGGCAGACACGGTATTTTCCAGCCCCATGAAGCGTGCGCTGGGCACGGCGGAGGTGCTTTTCCCCGGCGCGGGGAACAAAATCATACTGGAGGACCTGCGCGAAAGCCATTTCGGGGAATTTGAAAACCGCAGCTTTGACGAGCTGCGCACAGACGCGCACTTCAAGCTTTGGCTGGACCCTGCCGCCCGCTATGTGCCCGAGGGCGGCGAGGCCCCCGCACAGTTCCATGCGCGCTGCGCCGGGGTGCTGCGTCAGATGCTGGAGTATATGATGAAGGCGGGTATTGAGGAGGCCGCGTGCGTGACGCACGGCGGCGTTATCATGAGCATGCTGGCCCAGCGCGGCATACCGAAATACCCGCCCGAGCACTGGATGGCGGACGCGGGCTGCGGCTACCTTGTGCAGGCCTCGCCCGAGCTGCTGATGCGCGACGGCATTGTGGAAGTGACGGACATCGTACCCTTCGGCTATCTGGATTGACGCGCGGCTGCAGCTGTGCCGCGCGGGCTGCACGGAAAACAAAAGCGCCCTGCCCCGCTTTTTCGGGGCAGGGCGCGCTTTTTTCGGGGCGTGCAGGCACCGCGCCGCGGAAGGCCGGCGCAGGATAAGAGCGCGACGCCGGGACATGGGGGGCCTCCACCGGCCCCGCCGGTGGTTTCCGAAATCAAAAGAAAGCTCCCTTTCCGCCTGGAAAGGGAGCTTTCGCTTGCAGCAGATACGGGGGCCGCGCCGCATCAGAGCGCCGACACCACGACAACGCCGGCATATGCGGCGAAGAGGCCGCCCGCCGGCGCCGCAGATGCCTCCCTGCGGCACCGCACAACTGGCCGCCGGGTTTCCGCACAGCCCGGCTTTATTCCGCCGCCGCGCTTTGCGAAGAAGCTGCGGGCGCTGTGGGCAGGCTGCTGGCAATATCGTCCAGCACCTCCTGCGGGGCCTGCACAGCCGGCGCGCTGGCCGAAGAGGACGAGGAGGACGCGGGCTTCATCTCGCTTTCCGTCACGGCATACAGGTAGGTCTTGTCGCCGTCGCGGCGGAACAGGTAATCCTGATATTTCACCGGGGCATACTGCATGTCGGGCGAAAAATCCGTGCCGGAGGAGAACTGCGACAGATACCCCACCGTCACGCGCACGGTGTCGCCCTCGCGCTTTATTTTCTCCACCTGGGGGTAATAATCGGTGATGACGCTGGTGATGGGCAGAAGGTAGGCCTGCTTTTCCTCCACATACTGGTAGGTGAGGCCGCGGTCCTCAAACGTCTGGTAGGTAAAGTGCACGTCCGGCCCGTACAGCTCAGCCGCGGCGGCGTCGATATCCGCCGTGGGCAGGTACATGGCGCCCACCTCGTCGCGCTCATAGTCTTTGTCCTCTGAAATGCTGCTCCAGATCAATGCGTTCAAAAGCGTGCTCTGGTTGGCCTCTTCAATGCTGTCGAAGGACACGGGGTCCAGCGCCACAAGGTTGCGCAGGCGCAGCACATATTCGGCCTTCAAGTCGCTGTCGTCAAACAGCGCGGCCGTCAGGCGCACACCGCCGGACACCACGCTCGCCAGCCCGATGACTACCAGAAGGCACACCACCGCGCCCAGCAGTTGCCGCCAGCGGCGCCGGCGGCGCAGGGCGCTTTTTTCTTTCTGGGAATCGTTCACTGCCATGGGTTCGTCTCTCCTTTTCGCGGGGCGCTAGCGCGTCTGGCCTGCGCCGCGGATGATATATTTGTAGCTCGTGAGCTCCGGCAAGCCCATGGGCCCGCGCGCGCCCAGCTTCTGGGTGGAAATGCCCATCTCGCAGCCAAAGCCGAACTCGCCGCCGTCTGTAAAGCGGGTGGAGGCGTTCACATACACCGCGGCGCTGTCCACCGCGGCGCAGAAGGCCTGCGCCGCCGCTTCGTCCGCGGTGACGATGGCCTCGGAATGGCCGGTGGAATGGGCCGCGATATGGGCCGCCGCCTCTTCCAGGCTGCCCACCACGCGCACAGCCAGGATATAGTCCAGGAATTCGGTGTCGAAATCGTCCGGCCCGGCGGGCGTGCCGGGGATGACTGCCGCCGCGCGCGGGCAAAGGCGCAGCTGGGTGTGCTTTTCGGCCATGCGCCGGGCCAACATGGGCAGGAACTGCCCGGCCACGGCCTCGTGCACCAGGCACACCTCGGCGGCATTGCACACGGACGGGCGGCTTGTCTTGGCGTTGTCCACAATGGCAAGGGCCATATCAAGGTCTGCCGCTTTATCCACATAAATATGGCAGATGCCCGTGCCCGTCTCAATGCAGGGCACCTTGGCCTGCTCCACACAGGCGCGGATGAGCCCCCTGCCCCCGCGGGGGATCAAAAGGTCTACAAGGCCACGCGCGGCCATCAGCTCGCCCGCGCTCCGGCGCGAGGTGTCCTGCACAAGGCCCACAAGCGCCGCGGGCAGCCCGGCAGCCGCAAGCCCGGCGTGCAGGGCGGCCACGATGGCCGTGTTGGAGCGGATGGCCTCCTTGCCGCCGCGCAGCACGCACACGTTGCCGCTTTGCAGGCACAGGGCCGCGGCGTCCGCCGTGACGTTGGGGCGGCTTTCGTAAATAATGGCCACCACGCCCATCGGCACGCGCCGCTTTTGCAGCAAAAGGCCGTTTGCAAGCACGGCCTCGGCCAGCGTCTCGCCCACCGGGCATTTCAGCGCCGCCACGCTGCGCAGGCCCGCTGCCATATCGGCCACCCGCTGGGGGGTGAGGCGCAGGCGGTCCAGCATCACGTCGCTGACGCTGCCCCTGGCCGCCGCAAGGTCCTGCCCGTTGGCGGCCAGAATATCCGCCTGCGCGCTTTCCAGCGCGCGGGCCATCTGCTCCAGCGCGGCGGCGCGCTGCGCCGCGCTGAGGGCGGCGGCGGCGCCCTTGTGCGCGGCCGCCTGCTCTAAAAGCTGCTGTGTAGTCATGCGGGGGCCCTCCTTTGGGCGGAAAAGCGCGTGCCCACGGGCTTCCCCTCCAGAATATCATACAAAAGCTCCGGCTTTCTGCCGTTTGCAATCACCATTTCCACGCCGTGCCGCGTGGCCAGGCGCGCGGCGGAAAGCTTCGTGGCCATGCCGCCCGTGCCCTGCGCGCTGCCTGCGCCGCCGCCCAGGGCAAGCACGGCGTCCGTCACCTCGTCCACGCGCTCGATGCGCCGCGCCGCGGCGTCCGTGTGCGGGTCCGCCGTATACAGGCCGTCGATGTCCGTCAGCAGCACCAGCAAATCCGCCCTCAGGTGCACGGCCACAATGGCGCCCAGCGTATCGTTGTCGCCCACGGCGATTTCGGCCGTAGAGACAGTGTCGTTTTCGTTCACAATGGGCAGCGCGCCCAGCGCCAGCAGCCTGTTCAACGTGGCCTCAATGTTGGCGCTGCGTGCCTCGTCGCGCGCGTCCTCGCCTGTCACAAGCACCTGAGCCACTGTGTGCCCGTATTCGGAAAACAGCTTGTCATAACGGTACATCAGCTCGCACTGGCCCACCGCGGCGGCCGCCTGCTTTGTGGGCATGTCCGCCGGGCGGCCCGGCAGATGAAGCTTGCCCACGCCCATGCCGATGGCGCCGGAGGAAACCAGCACCAGCTCGTGCCCGGCATTTTTGATGTCTGCCAGCACGCGGCACAGCGCGGCCGTGCGGCGGATATTCAGCGCGCCCGTGGCGTGCGCCAGCGTGGACGTGCCCACCTTCACGACAATGCGCAATGCAAAGCCCCCATTCAAAAAATGTTTTGCCCCGGCGCCTGCGGCCGGAAGCGGCGGGAATATTCTGTAATAGTATAGCATAAAGCACGCCGGAAAGCAAAGCCGGTTTGACATGCATGCCCCAAGCCTGCTATCATGGAAAAAATACGGCGCGCTCCGCAGAAGGGGGCACGGCATGCACGGAGCACAGCCCCGGCGGCGCCGCGCCTTCTTCGCCGTTTTGTGCCCGCAGGGGCATGGCCATGCACGCCGCTTGGCCGGCGCTGCCGCCGCGCGCTTTCTGCGCCGGCAGCCGCAAAGCGCGCCCGAAACGCACCGCCTGCCAGTGGGCCGGGCCGCGCAGTATGCGCGCCGCGGCTTTGGCCGCCGGGCTGCCGCGCGCCGTGCGGACGGCGCACGGATGAGTGCTGGCGGCGCTGTGCCCGCTGCGGACGCCGCTGGCCTGCCGGAGGCAGGGGTGCGCCACGGGGGCCGCCGGGCGCCGCGGCGCGCTGCCTGTTTGAAAGCGGGGGCAGGCGGCGCCGGCCTGCTGCCACTCGCATGAAAACCCCGCCAGCGGCCGTGCGATGCAAAAGTGCGGCTTTTGCCCTGTGCGCGGCGGCGCATACCATAAATACGGCGGCACGGCCGCGCCCCGCCGCCATTACCTGCTGACCAAAGAGGAGTTTCAAACACAGCTATGACAGAAACACAAAACAACACCGCACCTGTGAAGGCCGTGCTGTTCGGCCTTGACCTGGGTGAATACGACATGGAAAAAAGTATGGAGGAGCTTGCCGCGCTGGCCGAAGCCGCCAGCATGGAGGCCGTGGCCGAGGTGGTACAGAAGCGCGCCGTGCCGGAGACCGCCACCTACCTGGGCGAGGGGCGCCTTGCCGAGGGAAAGCTTTTGTGCCGCAACCTGGAGGCCCAGTGTGCCATTTTTGACGCAGAGCTCTCCGGCAGCCAGATCCGCAATCTGGAGGAATTTCTTGAGGTGGAAGTGCTGGACCGCACCATGCTCATCCTGGAGATATTTGCGCGCCGCGCGGTGACCAGCGAGGGCAAGCTGCAGACAGAGCTGGCCCTGCTGCGCTACCGCCTGCCGAGGCTTGCGGGCCTTGGCCAGAGCCTTTCGCGCCAGGGCGGCGGCGGGGGCGGCGGCGCGGGCGCGCGCCGGGGCGCGGGCGAATCGAAGCTGGAATATGACCGCCGCCATGTGCGCAGGCGCATTGATGCCTTGAGCGAAAGGCTGGCCGAGGTGAGCCGCCGCCGCGGGCAGGCCCGCCGCAGCCGCCAGAAGAGCGGCGTGCCCGTGGTGGCGCTTGTGGGGTACACGAATGTGGGCAAATCCAGCCTTTTGAACCGCATGTGCGGCGCGGGCGTGCTGGAGGCCGACATGCTGTTCGCCACGCTGGACCCCACCGCCCGCCAGCTCACCCTGCCAAGCGGGCTTGCCTGCGTGGCCGTGGACACCGTCGGCTTTGTCAGCCGCCTGCCGCACCACCTGGTAGAGGCGTTCAAAAGCACGCTGGAGGAGGCCGCCTATGCCGATGTGCTGGTGCGCGTGTGCGACGCGTCGGACCCGGACAGCGCCCGCCAGCTCGCCGTGACGGACGAGGTGCTGGAGAGCCTTGGCTGCGGCGGCATTCCCACCGTCACCGTATACAACAAATGCGACAAAGCCCCCCGCGCCGTGCCCCTGATGACGGACAGCCTGCGCACCAGCGCCGCCACCGGCGAGGGCGTGGACGCCCTGCTGGCAAGGCTGGACAGCCTGCTGGCGGGCCGCGTGCGGCGCATCCGCATGCTTTTGCCCTACGATAAGCTGGGCGAGGCCGCGCCCATGCGCCAGCGCGGCACCGTGCTGGCAGAGGAATACCGCCCGGACGGCGTGTATCTGGAGGGCATTGTGAAGGCGTCGGACGTGCACCGCTTTCTGCCCTGGCTTCTGGCTGATGAATAAGCCGCGCACGGCGCGGGCCGTCATCCGCCGCGCCGCCCCGGCGCATGCCATGGGCACCTCTGTATGCGGCGCCCTGCTGCCGTTCAAAGGCCGGGAGATTACCGCTTCCACTCTGCCCCGCCGCGCATCCGCTTGCTGCCCTTTTATTTCTCCTCCTCTTTTCTCCACGTCCGGCCTCCTGCGGGCCACGGAGAAGGCTTTTGAAACCACCGGCAGCTTTGTCTCAGAAGTCAGGCCCCGGCACAGCCAGAGGCTTGCGCAAGCCCCGGAAGGGCATACTACCCCGCAAGCCTCTCAAAAGGCACGGAATGCTCTGCCTCCTGCATCATCTGCCCCGCCTCCCGTAAATGGGGTTCTTCCCGCTGCGTACTGCATCTTTTGGGGATTGAATACCATCTCGCTTCGCTCGAAGCCGGCAGCGAAAGCCCTTTTACTCTCCCCGGCACAGCCGGGGGGTATCGTTTCGATAAAACAAATAAAACAAAAAAGGGGCGGCCGGTTTCCCGGTCGCCCCTGTGTGTACTACAATGCTTCCTGTTTCAAAGCCGGCGGAAGTTCCGCCTTCACATCTTCATACTGCAATACCAATTTGCAGCCCTCCAGCGCCGGAACAAACATCCCGCCTGCATAATCGCCGCCTTCGGTGCTGCGTGCTGAATACCACGGTGCATTTAACGAGGTGATGTCCCGTCCTTCTGCAAAAAGGCCTTTACCGTCTTCGGTTAACATTTTACAGGTCAGAGATTTTGCAGCCGTATGAATATCCGGCTCTCCCGTGTACTGTCCCACAAGCGTGGAAATATAGGCTGGATTTTCTGAAAGGCCGTTTTTTCGTGCGATATAGTCCTCGATAGACGGTTCATATCGTTCTTCTGGCATTATGTGATGTACCTTGTAGTTTTCTTCTATGGCCGCCCGGTCAGTTTCAAGCTCCTGCTGGAAAAACGCTTTTTCGCTGTCTGTGGCTTCTCGCACTTGCAATAAAACTTCCCAGCCATCACTTTCGCCGGAATGCGTACAGGGTATTCTTGCCACAGCTTCCGCAGCTGCGGCAAAACGAAATTTCTGTTCCTCCTCTGCTACTGACAAATTATCAGCAGGCGAATTACAGGCAGATAAGCAGAGCAGCATTGCTTCTCCATGCGCCAAGCATATCAGTTTTTTGAAATATCGCACATATCCTCAGGCCCCCGGCGGCTTCGCCTTCTGCCGTCCTTACAGCAGCCCCCCTGCTTTCAGGGGATAGTATAAAATAATGAATACAGTCATATCCTTTCAGCCTGCCGGCGGCGCTGCCCGCACCCGGCAGGGCTGTCTTTTATTCCGCTGTGCAGCGCGTCAGCCGTTCACAGCGTAATTGCGGCTCATATCAAGCAGCACAAGCTGGCCGTTTTCATAGCCTGCCCGCACGGTGTAGTCCCGCCCGGCAAGCTCGTACGCGCCGTTTTCCGCCTGCCGGCAGCCTTCCACATGCTGTGTAAGCACATCGGGCGTCAGCTCGGTCAGTGCCACGCCGTCAAAGGCGGCGCCCTCCAGCGTGTGGCCCTCGGCGGCGGCCACATACACCCTGGCAACCGTGCCGCCGGACAGCGGCACGGCCTCGTCCGCCGTCACCTCAAGGCCCGCGCAGTTCACACCGTCCCTGGCAAGGTACAGCCCGCTGTAATAGCTGTTTGCATTCAGCTGGGCAGCAGCATCCACATCGCCCATGACGCCGTTTTCATCCAGCGCGCGGATGGTATAGCCCGCGTCCAGCAGGGCGCCCACTGTGGTCTCGCCCACGATGACGTCCACCCCGCCGAGGCTCACAGGGTATGCCTCACCCGCAGGCGTGCACCCGGCCAGCGCCAGGCACAGCGCGGCGCACAGCACAGCAGCGGCAATTTTCTTGCGTATGTGTTTCATTGACGGTATTCTCCCTTATCAAAAGAATGGCAGACAGTACCCGCGCACAGGGCATGCCCTGCGCGCGGGCGCCGTCTGCGGCTTGCGCTTTTTGCGGGTAATATTATAGCATGAATCACCGCGCGGCGCCATCTGCAAAATGCCCTAGAAAATGCGCCTGCTTCGCCGCGAAACGGGGAAAAATGCCGGGAAACACCCCGCGCCCGGCCTTTTTGCACGCAAAAAGGGCCGCCAGCGGCGGCCCTTTCTGCTTAGAGGGGTGGGAAAGTATCAAAAGGTTGGGAATTCTTTTTGACACTTCTAGTTTACACCATTCCGCTTCATTGTCAAATGCAAAAACGCAAAAAAATCTTTATTTTATTGTTTACATCCGGAAATTCTCATAATATAATTAAGAAAAGCTCTTTTTTGCCCTGCCATATATTTGGAAAAGCATCCGCTTTTGGCCCGGTGCTTAAAAATATTCGTATTTTGTCTTTTGGGGAGGAACACTTTTATGGACGAGCTGGATAAAAAAATCGTTCGCTGCCTTTCGGAAAACGCCCGCATGACAGTGAAGGAGATTGCCCGGCGCGTGTGCCTTACGAGCCCCGCTGTGTCAGAGCGCATCCGCCGCATGGAGAAAGCAGGCGCCATTGCGGGCTACACAGTGCTGCTGGGCAGGCAGGGCGGGCCGGGGGCCATTGAGGCGCTGATAAGCGTCTCGGTAGAGCCGAAGGACCGCGAGGCCTTCCTTTCCATGGCGCAGCGCCAGCCGCGCGTGGCACAGTGCTTCCACGTCACCGGCAGCCACAGCTTTCTTGTGAAGGTGAACTGTGAGGGCATTGCGGCGCTGGAAAAACTTATCACCACATTTCAGCAGCTGGGCCACACCTCCAGCCAGATCATCCTGTCCACCCCTGTGGACAGGCACACGCCCCCGGAATATGAGGAGGAACTGCCATGACCTGTACCGTCTGCGGGCAGAAGCTGCCGCTGGGCGCCGCATTCTGCCCCTACTGCGGCGCCGCCGCGCCTGCGCCTGCCCAGAGCCTGCCCGGGCCCGCCGCACCCGCACCTGCGCAAGAAGGCTCTGCACCCGAAGAGGCCCCCGCAGGGCCCGCCTGCGCACCGGGCCCGCCCGGCGCACAGGCCCTCTGCCAGCCGGAGGAGGGCGGGGCGCCGGAGGCTGCCAGGGCCGCGGCGCACGCCCCCCAAAGCGGCAGCGAAGCACCGGCGCAAAGCGCACAGCCCCAAGCGCAGGGCGGCATGTGCGTGCGGGAATATTTTTTGTGCCTTGTGCTGTTCTGCATTCCTGTGCTGGGGCTCATCCCCATGGTGGCGTGGGCCTTCAGCGGGCATGTGTGCGAAGAAAAGCGCCGCCTTTCGCGCGCCGCGCTTTGCCTTGCGGGCGTGGTGCTGGCCGCCGTGCTGCTGGCGCTTATGCTGGCCGTGGTGCTGCTGCAAACCGGCGCCGTGCCCGTGCAAAGCATGGTGTAAGCCCCCCTGCGGGCTTTTTGCACAGCAGGGCTTGACATCCCCCTGCACATCCGCTATACTACATACCGTTCACTCGGAGGGTGAGCTGTTCGCTTTGGAAACAGCAAGCCGGATAAGGTGGCAGGCTGAGACGCCTGCTCTCTTATCCGGCTTTTTTCGGCCCTTCGCACAGCATCAGGGAACAAGGGCAGCATCCGCTTTCAGCTTCGCAGCACCGTCTCCGGCCGCACCGGCCTCCCTGCCTTCCGGCCATGGGCCGAAGTCTGCGAAGCAGCGCCAGGGCGGCCCCGGCACGGAGCTTCAGGGCCGCAGGGCGGCGGCCTGTGCCGCCAGACAAGCCGGGCAGCGCGGCCAGCGCGTGCTGGGGCGCGCCCCGGCGGCGATGCCGCCTCTGTTCAATGGTGCCGACTTTCATCTTTACCTTAGGGGGCTTTGCAATGAACCTTTTACAGGCAAACGTGAAACGCTGCTATTTCCGCTACCTGCGCGCCGCATTCGGCAGCGCGCTCATCAGCTCTGTATACAGCATGGTGGACATGGCCATGGTGGGGCAGTATCAGGGGCCGGACGGCACCGCCGCGCTGGCCGTGGTGGCGCCGGTGTGGAACATCATTTACAGCCTTGGCCTTCTGGCGGGCATCGGCGGCTGTGTGCTGGGCAGCGCCGCAAAGGGCCGCGGCGACGAACGCACCAAAAACGAATATTTCACCGCCGCGTGCATCTGCGCGGGCGTGCTGGCCGCCGCGAGCTGGGCCGCCGTGCTGCTCTGGCAGGCGCCCATGCTGCGCGCCTTTGGGGCGGACGACACGCTGCTCTCCATCGCGCAGCAATACCTGCAGCCCATCCGCTTTGCGGTGCCGCTGTTCCTCATCAACCAGCTGCTGGCCGCCTGGCTGCGCAACGACGGCGCGCCCGGCCTTGCCACGGCGGCGGTGCTGGCGGGCGGTGTTTTCAATATATTCGGAGATTACGCCTTTGTGTTCCTGCTGGACACCGGCGCATGGGGCGCGGGCTTTGCCACGGCTTTGGGCGCGGCCATCAGCTTTGCCGTCATGCTGGGGCACTTTTTCTCAAAAAAGAACACGCTGCGCCTTGTGCGGCCCGCGGGGCTTGCGGGCAAGCTGCGGCAAATCGTGACGGCGGGCTTTTCCACCTTTTTCATCGACATCGCCATGGGACTGCTCACCATGCTGTTCAACCGGCAGATCATGCGCTGGCTGGGTGCGGACGCGCTGGCGGTGTACGGCGTGATTGTGAACGTCAGCACCTTTGTGCAGTGCTGCGCCTACAGTGTGGGCCAGGCCGCCCAGCCCATTATTTCTGTGAACTTCGGCGCGCGGCAGTGGGGGCGCATCCGCCAGACGCTGCACTGCGCGCTGTGCGCAGCCGCCTTTTTCAGTATTGTGTGGACGGCGCTGGTGTTCGCCTTCCCACACGGGTTTGTGCGCATCTTCATGGCGCCCACGCCTCAAATCCTGCGCATCGCGCCGTTCATCCTGCGCAGCTACGGCATCTCGTTCCTTCTTCTGCCGCTGAATATTTTCTCCACCTACTACTTCCAGGCGCTGATGAAGCCGGGCGCGGCGTTCTTCGTCTCGGTGGCGCGCGGCCTCGTGCTCAGCGGCGCTCTCATCCTGCTGCTGCCCGCCCTTGCGGCGCCGGACGCCCTGTGGCTTGCCATGCCCGTCACCGAGGCCGTAGTGGCGGCGGCCGCCGCCGTGCTGATGGCGCGCTATACGCGCGCGCTGGGCGCCAGTGCGGCAAAGGCGTGCGAAGCGCCGCATGCATAAAAGCCGGCTTAACCGGGCGGCATGCGTCCGCCCTGCAGGGGCCCGGCACAGGCCTGCGCCCCTGCACGCATACAATTTATTTCACCCGCAGCCTGTTTACAGGCTGCGGGTGCTCTGTTCGTCCGTAAATATCCCGCTGTCAGCGGCCCGCCCCGCCCGGCGCCGAAAGGAAAGGCCTTGCTGCGGGCCGCCTTCACCGGCAAAGCCCGTGCTTTTTCTTCTTCACGGGCACGCCCCCGCCGCGGGCGCTGTGCATGCGGCGAGAGGGTTTATGCCTGCACCGGGCGCGGGAGGGGCGCCGGGCGCCTGCACCTTACAAAAGCGGTGCAAACAGCCGCAGCACCGCGCTGAACAAAGCGCCCCAGAAGCCGGTGCGGCAGTTTTCCAGATGCACCTCGCGCGAGGCGGCAAACGTTTGCAGCATGTCCTGCTTCAAATCTGCCAGCGCCGGGCAGCCGTACAGCAGCGTGCCGCACTCGAAATGCAGGTACAGGCTGCGGAAATCCATATTGATGGTGCCCACCACGCCCACGGCGCCGTCGGCAATGTAGCTTTTGGCATGCACGAAGCCGGGCGTATATTCGTATATCCGCACGCCTGCGCGCAGCAGCGAGGCATAGTACGAGCGCGTCAGCTGAAACACCGTGGGCTTGTCCGGGATGCCGGGCGTCAGGATGCGCACGTCCACCCCGCGCTTTGCCGCAAGGCACAGTGCCGTCTGCATCTCATTGGAAATGGCAAGGTAGGGCGTGGCGATATACACATAGTCCTTCGCCTGCGCCAGAATATCAATATACACGTTCTCGGCCACGGGCTCCGCGTCCAGCGGGGAATCGCCAAAGGGCTGCACAAAGCCGCCCGCCTCACCCGCGTCCCCGGCGGGTGCGTGAAGCCCGGGCCGGTAGGGTGAAAAATCTGTGTCCTCGGGGCGCATGGCGTTCCATGTCTCCAGAAACATCAGGGTAAAGTTCCACACCGCGTCGCCCCGCAGCATCACGCCCGTGTCCTTCCACACGCCGTGCGGGTGTGTGACGTTGATGTATTCGTCCGACAGGTTGATGCCGCCTGTAAACGCCGTGTGGCCGTCTATGACAAGGATTTTCCGGTGGTCGCGGTTGTTCATCACAAGGCTCACCAGCGGCACGAACGGGTTAAAGGCAAGGCAGCGGATGCCCTTTTGCTCCAGCTCGCGCCAGTAGCCGCCCGGCAGCAGAGCCACGCTGCCCAAATCGTCATACATCAGGCGCACCTGCACGCCCTCGCGCGCCTTGCGCTCCAGCACGGCCAGGATGCTCTGCCACATGCCGGAATACTGCCGGATGATGAAATACTCCATAAAAATATAGTGCTGCGCGGCCTCCAGCTCCTTCAGCATGGCGGCATACATATCCTGCCCGATGGGGTAATACTGCACCGACGTGTTCGCCCACACGGGGTACCCGCCGCATTCCGCCACATAGCGCGCTGTGGCGCGCTCGCGCGCGGGCAGCCTGTCCAGCACAGCGCCGTCCTGCGCCAGAAGCGGGCGCGTGCCCTTCATGGCGCGGGCAAATTTTTCGCGCATGCGGCGCTCCGGCCGCTTGTTGCCGAACACCACATACAAAAGCCCGCCCAGCAGCGGCACCAGCAGAATGAGGATAATCCACACGATTTTATAGGCGGGGTTGTCATCCTTGCGCACGATATACAGCACGATGAGGATGCTGAGCGCCGTGAACACCGCGCCCACCCACGGCGCATAGTGCGCCAGCCTTGTAAACCACACCAGCAGCCACGCCGCCTGGATGAGAATGAGCGCCGCCGTCACCGCAATGCGCCCAAACACCTTTTGCGAAAGCTTTTTCATTCCCGGCCCTCCTGTGTTTTGCCTCAGCTCCGGCGGGCCGCCGCCCTGCGCGGCCCGCATACTGATACTACCACGCCCGGGCGGAAAGTGCAAATGCGCAGCGCACGCACCGGGCGGCGTTCGGCCCTCATCTGCATGCACAAAAGCCCCCTGCGGCCGCCACCGGCCGCAGGGGGCTTTGCTGTGTCAATAGCACACACTCAGCGCGCCGCGCCCTTCAAAAGCCGCCGCTCCACCGCCGTCCCCACGGCAAAGGCGCACGCACCCTTGCAGGCGTCCGGCAGAACAAAGGGCCACACGCAGAAGGCAAGGCTCTGCCCCAGAGAGGTGCCCGTTACCCCCATAAACCACACCGTGCCCAGCGCATAGCACAGCACAAGGCCCAGCACCATGCCTGCGGCCGTCAGCCACCAGCGGCCAAAGCGGCGCGCCATGGCCGTGCACCAGGCAATGCACACATAGCCCAGCACATACCCGCCTGTTTTGCCCACCAGCACGGCAGGCCCGCCCAGAAAGCCCGCGAACACCGGGATGCCAATGACGCCCAGCGCCATATATACGCACATAGAGCACACCGCCCACGCCGGGCGCAGCAGCATGCCAGCCAGAAATGCGCCCAGCACCGCCAAGTTGAAGGGCACGGGGCCAATGGGAAGCTGAAGCTGCGCCAGCACCGCCGTCAGCGCCGCCAGCAGCGCCGCGCGCAGGGCCATGCTCAGGTTCATGCTTTTCTTCATACAAAGCTCTCCTTTTCTTCCTTTTTTATGCGCAGGCTCACCTCTCCGAACGACACCTCGCGCTCGCCCGCCGCCGTGCGCACCACAAGGTGCCCGGCCTGCGTGATGCGCACGGCGTGCGCGGGGATGGCCGTTCCGCCCTGCAGCAGCGTCACATCGTGGCCGGGCACAAAATTGTGTGCAATATACTCCGGCATGAAGGGCGCCTGCGGCAGAGCCGCGCTGAGCGCGAGAAGCTCATCCGTCACGGCGGCTGCCAGCTCGCAGCGCGGCACAGGCCGGCCGGGCGCATACAGAGCGCCCACCACGTCCTCAAGGCCCTCGCCCCAGCCGCCCTGCGGGCGCACAAGGTCGATGCCGACGCCCACCACCATATAGTCCAGCCCGCCGGATTCCACGTCCGTCACCGCTTCGGTGAGGATGCCGCAACACTTTTTTCCCTGCCAGTACAGGTCGTTCACCCATTTGATGGCAAGCTCTTTTCCGCACACAGCCTTCACCGCGCGGCGCACGGCCACTGCCGCGGCGCAGGTGGCAAGGGCGGCGTCCTGCATGGGCAGGCCCGTTTTCAAAATGACAGAGAGGTACAGCCCCGCGCCCTCGGGCGAGGCAAAGCTGCGCCCGCGCCGCCCGCGGCCTGCCGTCTGCATGCCCGCGGCCACCAGCGTGCCGTGGCCTGCGCCGCCCGCGGCCAGCTTTTTGGCGTAAAGGTTGGTGGAGTCCACACAGGGCAGCACATATGTTTCACCCGCGCTGCGGCGGAATGCCTGCACGCCCTCGCGGCACAGCACCTCGCCGCCCGCCCCGGCCAGCACATAGCCGCGCCCCGCCTCGCTGTGCACGGCATGGCCCTGTTTTTGCAGCTCTTTCACAGCCTTCCACACCGCCGCGCGGGAGACGCCCAGCACGTCCGCCAGCCGCTGGCCGGACACCGGCGCCCCTTGTGCCGCCAGCAGCGCCGCCAGCACGTTTTCTTTCACAGCCATATTTCCGCCGCCTTCCATATATATCATTTCTGCGCCGGGCGCGCCCATGCCCCGGCCTGCGTTTACCGCACGGCAGCACCGCATCAGCACCGCTTCGCCCCAATCCGCCCTGCGGTTCCTGTTTGTCAAAGGCGCGGCATCTGTCCACTCAACGCCTGCTCCGTCTCCGGCCTGCGCCTGTAATGCAGGGCTATCATACCACATTTCCGCCCCATTTGTAAACCAAAATATCATTTCAGGTTTACAAACGGAGTAAAAAACAGCGGGCCGTCCCTCCGGCCCGCTGTGCGCGGGGCCTGCGGCCTGCCTCCATGGCTAGAAATAGCCGCGCCCCTTCAGCATGCCCAGTATGGTGAACAAAACAATGGCCGCCACGCATGCGCCGATAAACCAGTCGATATATTTCACCGGCACACGGCGGAAGTGTTCATACAGCCGCTCCTTCAGGCTGCGGCGGATGATGATTTCCTTTTCCTCTTCGTGCGCCCCGCCTTCCGGCGCGGGCTGCTGCGAAGCACAGGGCGCCCCGTCTTTTTCCTGCTGCGCACCCACGCGCGCCCCCTCCTTTCCTTCACAAAGGGCAGAGGGCCGCCGCAGCGGCCCTCTGCCGGAACGCATATGCTTACTTCTTCGCAAGATATTTGCGCAGATCCAGCGCAACGGCCACGATAATGACGAAGCCCTGCACAATAAAGGTATAGGCCGGGTCCACGCCCATGAACTGCAGGCAGATCTTCAGCACCTCGAACACCAGCACACCGATGAGCACGCCGCTCACCTTGCCCACGCCGCCGTTTGTGGAAACGCCGCCGATGGTGCACGCCGCAATGGCCTCCAGCTCGTAGCCGAAGCCCGTGGCAGTAGAGGCGCCGCCTGCCTTCGCGCCCAGCAGAAAGCCGCCCAGCGCATACAGCATGGCCGCCAGGATATAGATGCGGATCAGCGTGGCGGGCACGTTCACACCGGCCACCTGGGCTGCGTTCTCGTTGCCGCCGATGGCATACATGTACTTGCCGTGGCGCGTTTTGTTGTACAGGAACCACATGTACAGGCCCACAGCCAGCGCAAACAGGGCCAGGTACGGCAGCTTGAAATCGCCTATTTTGAACAGCGAGCCATTGGCGACGGCCGTATAGCTCTCTTTATAGCCGCCCATGGGCTGATTGTTCGTCACAACGCTGCACAGGCCGTACACGATGGTCTGCATGCCCAGCGTGGCGATGAACGGCGGCACCTTCAAAAACGCGATGACACAGCCGCTGATGGCGCCGAACACTGCAATGATGGCCATGACCGCAAGAAGGGCGACGAAAACGGGGATATCCGGCAGGTTGGGCAGCACGCGGCTGGCATAGTCGGTGCGCTGCAGCAGCATGGCGGAAATACAGGCCGAGAGGCCCACCATGCGGCCGGCGGAAAGGTCTGTGCCCTTGGTGATGAGGCAGCCGGATACGCCGCACGCGATGATAAAGCGCGGCGACACGTTGATGATCAGGTTTGAAAGGTTGCTGAATGAAAAGAAATTTTCCTTCCAGAAGCCTACGCCGATGGCCAGCGCGGCAATGAGGATGATAATGGCGTTGTTGGAAAGGAAATTCGTGACGGTTTTGGCCGTCAGCGGGCTTTTCGTTTTTTCCATTTGTACGGTTCCTCCTTATTCAAACTGCGTTGCCAGTTCCATGATGTTCTCCTGGTTGGCCTTATCGCCGTCGATAAAGCCTGTCACACGCCCGTCGCACATGACCATGATGCGGTCCGACATGCCGATGAGCTCGCCCATTTCGGAGGATATCATGATGATGCTCTTGCCCTGCCTGGCAAGCTCTGCAATGATGCAGTATATTTCGTACTTGGCGCCCACGTCGATGCCGCGGGTTGGCTCGTCCAGAATGAACACATCCGGGTCGTTGGCAAGCCAGCGGCTGATAAGCACCTTCTGCTGGTTGCCTCCGGAAAGAGACTGTATCAGCGTTTTGGAGGACGGCGTTTTGATGGAAAGCTTGGCCACGTTGTCCTGCACCAGCTTTTCTATCTTTTTATCGTCCAGCATGAAGCCGCCGATGAGGTACTGGTTCAGCGAGGCGATGGATACATTGTCCGCAATGCTCAGCACGCCCAGGATGCCGGTGGCCCGGCGGTCCTCCGTCAGCATGGCGATGCCGTGCTTGATGGCGTCCTTCGGCTGGTTCACGCTGATGGCCTGGCCCTTGTAGGTAATAGTGCCCTTTTCGTGGCAGCGCAGGCCGAACAACCCCTCCATCAGCTCGGTGCGCTGCGCGCCCACAAGGCCCGCCACGCCCAGTATCTCGCCCTTTTTCACGCTGAACGTCACATTGCGGAAGCTTTTGGGGTTGATGGAGGTGAAATCCTTCACCTCGAACACCACTTCGCCGGGTACATTCTCGCGCTTGGGGTAAAGGTTCGTCAGCTCACGGCCCACCATCTTTGTAATGATGGCGTCTGTGGTAAGCTCCTTCGCGCTCCATGTGCCGATATACTGGCCGTCGCGCATGATGGTCACTTCATCCGAGATGCGCAGAATTTCGTCCATCTTGTGGGAAATATAAACGATGGCAACGCCCTTCTCACGCAGCTCGTTCACAATGGTGAACAGCGCCTCCACCTCATTCGCCGTCAGGCTGGAGGTCGGCTCATCCAGAATCAGCACCTTGCAGTCTGCCGAGACGGCCTTTGCTATCTCCACCAGCTGCATCTGCGAAACGCTCAGCGTGCCCAGCTTTGCCCTCGGGTCAAAGCTCATGTGCACCTCCTTCAGCACACGGGCGGCGTCCGCATACATCTTCGCGTGGTCCACCACCTTCACGCCTGCTATGCGTTTCAGCGGGTAACGGCCCACATAGATGTTTTCGCCTATGCTGCGCTCGGGAATGGGCTGCAGCTCCTGATGCACCATGGCAATGCCCTTGTGCAGTGCGTCCAGAGGGTCTTTGATGGCCACCTTCTGACCCTCGTAATAAATTTCGCCCTCATCCATGTGATAGATGCCGAACATGCACTTCATCAGCGTGGATTTCCCCGCGCCGTTCTCGCCCATCAGCGCATGCACGGTGCCCGGCCGCAATTTCAGCTGCGCATGGTCAAGCGCCTTCACGCCGGGGAACGACTTGACTACGTCGCGCATCTCCAAACGATATTCCGACAATTCACTGGCCCCCTTGCTATTCATCATTCGGCTCCTGCCTTCACAAACACAGTGCCGGGCGCATGTTCCCGCACTGCATTTCTAAAAGCAGGCAGCCCCGCTTTTGCGTCACAGCCGCCGGCCGAGCCGGCTGCTTGCTTCAGCCCTGTAAGGGCTTATTACCGGCAGGCGTCTCAGGACGCGCTGCAGCTTCCTTCCTCTGCATTGCCTGCCGCGCGGCCCGCAAACAGGCAAAGCCCTTCCGCTCTGTAAGCCCGGCTGACGGCAGCCTGCCCCGCCCGGCGCCTGAAGCAAAAGCCTTTCGCGGGGCGCCCGTGCCGGCCGCAGCCGGCGGGCTTCCCTCATGAAAGAAAAGGGTGCGTGTGCGTTCTGCGCACACGCACCCTTCCTTATCTGCACTCGCCGTGTTCCGCTGCCGGGAACGGGCGTCTTACATGAAGTCCGCCACGTTGTCCTGCGTAACCTTCACATAGTCCACATAGATAGACTGCTCGCCCTCGGCATACGTCTTGCCGCCCAGCAGGTCTTCCATGCACTGCACGGCCATCTCGGCCTGGCTCTGCGCGTCGTTCAGCACGGTGCCCGTCATGGTGCCGGCAGAAACGGCATCCAGCGCGGCGTCCAGCGCGTCCACGCCCACCAGGTAGATGTCCTCACCCACGGTGCGGCCCGCAGCCTTAATAGCCTCAAGGGCGCCCAGCGCCATGGCATCGTTGTTGCAGAACACCACTTCCACCTGGTCGCCAAACTGGCTCAGGTCGTTCGCGCAGATCTCCTGGCCCTTGTTCTGGTCCCAGTCGCCGCGCTGCAGGTCAAGCTGTTCCACTTCCACACCGGCATCCTCCAGCGCCTTCACGGAATATTCCGTGCGCAGCTGTGCGTCGATGTTCTCCGGGTCGCCCTGAATCATGATGTAAGAAACCTTGCCGTCGCCGTTGATGTCGCCCTTATTCTCCGTCTCAAGAATCAGCTCGCCCTGGAACGTGCCGGACTGCGCGGCGTCACAGCCCACATACACCAGCTTGTCGTAGGCGGCCATGTCGGCTGCCTCCGGCTCGCGGTTGATGAGCACGGTGGGGATGCCGGCGTCCTTCACGGCGCTGATGATGGAGGAGGCGGCGCTGGTCATAACGGGGTTGATGATCAGCGCGTCCACGCCCTGGGTGATGAAGGTATTGATCTGCTCGGTCTGCTTGGCCTGGTCGTTGTTGCCGTCCACAACGGTCACTTCATAGCCCTTCTCGGTGAGGATGGCTTCCAGCGCCTCGCGGTAGGTGGTCATGAAGTTGTCATCGAATTTGTAGATGCAGATGCCCACTGTGCCGCCTTCAGGCACAGAAGCGGCCACGCTTCCGGCCACAGATGCGGGCGTGGAGGCGGGCGTGCTGTCCGGCGCGCTGCCGCAGGCCACCAGCGTCAGGGCCAGGCAGGCTGCCAATACAATAGCAAGCAATTTTTTCATTGGGGTTCTCTCCTTTTTCATTCTTTGCCGCAAAGGCATTTCCCAAAGCAGTCCGTACAGGCCTGTGCCGGTAAAACCGGTTGCAGCGGGCCGTGTGCCCGCTGCTTCTCCGCTTTTGCGCAAAAGCATTTTAACATGGACTATTTTTGCAGAAACCGCCCCTGCGGCCGGCAGGTTTTTCCTGCCCTTTCTGTATCCCATTGTAGTATTGCCCCGCAAAAATGTCAACAAAAAAGTTTTATTTGATACCATTATTTCATAAATTTTATACAAGTTTAGCTAATATTCACAAAAATAAGCTTGCCGCTTTGTAATTTATTCCAATTTATTCCTGAATATAGCTTTTTGTTTTCTTGTATGGATTTTAGTTTCATTTTCCGCTCTATTTTCGGCATTATTCTCACAAATTCCATAGGTGTTTGTGCAAAATGCGAAAAATGCTTTTCAAAAGCCGACCGCGGGCGCCGCCGCCCCAAAGCACAGCCGCGTGCCGGAAAAACCGGGCCGCGCCGCCTTCCCCGGCGGCATGGCAAAGCCCCCGCGGCAGGCATACCGCGGGGGCTTTGCGCTTTTTTCAGTTCATCGTATGCACCCGCCCAAAGGCGGCGCCGGCCGTCACTTCACCACAATTAACTCATACGTCTGCGTGCCGAGGCCTATCTTCTCGCCGTGCTCCATACAGCTTTTCCAGTTGGTCTCGGGCGAGGTATTGGTAAAGTGGTCGTGGTGGTCGCACGCGCCCTCCCGGCTGAGGTTCTCATCCAGCAGGCTTCCGGGTATCACGGGCATGGCGTTGCACGCCTCGGCACAGGCCACGTCCAGCGCAACGGGGTCAAAGCTGGCGAACATGCCCACATCCGGGATAATGGCCGCATCGTTTTCCCCGTGGCAGTCGCAGTAGGGCGACACCTGGTTCACAATATTGATATAGAACGCCGGGCGGCCGTCCACCACAGCCTTGGCATACTCGGCCATTTTGCAGTTCAGCTCGTCGTTGGCCGCGTCATTGGCGGCGTACACGGCGTCAAAGTTGCACGCGCCGATGCAGCGCCCGCAGCCCACACACTTTGCATGGTCGATGCCTGCCTTGCGGTTTTCATCAAACGAAATGGCGCCATGGGCGCAGTTTTTCATGCACACCCCGCACGAGCGGCACAGCGCCTTGTCCACCGAGGGCTTGCCGGAGGAGTGCATGTCCATCTTGCCCGCGCGCGAGCCGCAGCCCATGCCCACGTTCTTCACCGCGCCGCCGAAGCCCGTGCACTCGTGCCCCTTAAAATGGGAAAGCGCGATGAACACGTCTGCGTCCATCACGGCGCGCCCGATCAGCGCGTTTTTGATGTACTGGCCGCCCCGCACCGGCACAGCCACCTCGTCCGTGCCCTTCAGGCCGTCCGCAATGATAATCTGGCAGCCGGTGGAAAACGGCGAATAGCCGTTTTCGTAGGCGGCGTCCATATGGTCCAGCGCATTCTTGCGGCGGCCCACATACAGGGTGTTGCAGTCTGTCAGAAAGGGCTTGCCTCCCTGCGCCTTCACCATATCGGCCACTGTTTTGGCAAAGTTCGGGCGCAGAAAGGAAAGGTTGCCCGGTTCGCCGAAATGGATTTTGATGGCGGCGTATTTGTCCTTGAAGTCGATTGTCTCAAAGCCTGCGCGGCGCATCAGCCTTTCCAGCTTCTGCTGCAGGTTCGTGCCCGGGCGGGCACGCATATCGGTAAAATATACTTTCGAAGGTTCCATCAGAACACATCCTCCTTCTTTCAGGCCGCGCGCCTGCGCGCAGCGGTTCTCTCCGCTTTTTTATTATGAAGCATCCGGCTTTTTCCGTCAAGCGGGCCCGCGCAAGATTTTTTCAAAAAGCTCTTGATTTTGCAAAAGGGTTTTGCTATAATAATCAAGCACTCTTCTGATACGAGGCACGCACTTCTCGTGCTGGCATAGCTCAGCTGGTAGAGCAGCTGATTTGTAATCAGCAGGTCGGGGGTTCGAATC
>JBKYIE010000014.1:67274-86460 GCA_047030735.1 Ruthenibacterium sp. | reverse complement strand
CTGTTCTTTTTGCCCGCGCCGCCCGCCGCGGGGCGGCCCTTTTTGCGGGGCGCCTCGGGGGCGTCCCAGTCAAAATCGCTGTTGGCCCTGAACACGCGCATGGCGGGCGTATCCGCCCCCTGCAGAAGGCGGCGGATGGTGTCCAGCGCGGCCAGCGCGCAGCGCTTGCCCGCGTCCGGCGTCTGGGCAAAGCGGCGCACATACACCTGCCCGCCGTAGGCCACCGCCATATACACATCGCGCCCGGCCTTGCCAAGGCCCGTGACGGAAACACCGAACTCCGCCTTTGAGCACTTGGCCGCAGCCGCGGCGCGCGCGGCCGCCACCTGGGGCGGATAGGTGGCGTCACAGTTCTTTGCCGCCATGGCCTTTATCTTTGCGGCCACGCGGGAATCCTGATAGCTGGAATCGCCGAAATCGAACACATTCGCGCCGCGCTTCGTGTGCGAGAACTCCTCGCCCAGAAGGCCGCCCGTCTTTGGGTCGGACGCCGCCACCAGCGCCTCTGCCTGCATCAGCTCGCCCGCGGCAAAATAGGCCACGCTGCCCTTGCCGCGGCCATAGGCCGCATCGCCCAGGGCCATTTCGAAGCGCTCGGCAATGCGCTCGGTAAGCTCGGTGGCCGCCGCGGGCGCGTGGGCGCGCGCGGTGATGACGATAAGCACCTCGCCCGCCTGGCCGAACAGGTTCAGCGCCACGTCCTGCATGCCGTTCATCTGCTTTGCCACCTGCTTGAGCACGGCCATATCCGGCTCGAACGTGCGCACAATCAACTGCTTTTCCACATTTTTATCCATAGTAGCGTCCTCCAAACGAGAATTTGAACGTTCCTGTCAGGCGTCGCGCGGCGCCCCTGCGCCGCCCATATGCGCGGGCGCGCCGCCCTCGAACGCCTCGCACCCCGGCTGCGGCAGGGAAAGCGCCAGCCGCCGCAGCATCTCCAGCGCATATTTGGCCGAAAACCGGCGCACGGTGTCCCGCGTGCGGTTTTCAATGAGAAGCCTTTGCACATACACCTTATTTTCGCATGCCGCGGCCAGAAATACAAGCCCCACGGGCTTTTCTTTTGTGCCGCCGCCCGGCCCGGCGATGCCGGTGATGCCGATGCCGAAGTCTGCCCCGGCGGCGCGGCGCACGCCCCGGGCCATTTCGGCGGCTGTTTCGGCCGAAACGGCGCCGTACTGCCGCAGCGTTTCGGCCGAAACGCCCAGCACGCGCATTTTCTGCCCGTTGGAATAGGTGCACGCCCCGAAGCCGAACACTTCGCTTGCGCCCGGCACACCGGTGAGCGCCGCGCTGACCAGCCCGCCCGTGCAGCTTTCGGCCGTGGCGGCCGTGGCGCCTGTTTTCTGCAGCGCGTGCACCACGGCGGCCGCAAGCGTCTCGCCGTCCTCGCCGTACACGGCGTCGCCCAGCACGGCGTAAAACTCGCCCGCCAGCGCGCGGCACATGGCCGCGGCAGCGGCGGCATCCCGCGCCCTTGCCGTAATGCGGATGAACACCTCGCCCGTCTTGGCATACAGCGCCGCGGTGGGGTTTGCGCCCGAAAGCAGGTGGGCCACCTTCCCCTCCAGATGGCTTTCGCCTATGCCCGCCACGCGCAGGGTAAGCGAGTGCAGCGCGCAGTTTGTCAGGCCGGCCAGCCACGGCCTCACCTCGTTCAGAAACATGGGCTGCAGCTCGGCGGGCGGGCCGGGCAGCAGCACAGCCCACTTGCCCCCCGCCTTTGCCTCGAACAGCATGCCCGGCGCCGTGCCATTGGCGTTGTGCAGCTTTCTGCCGCGCACGGGCACATACGCCTGCTTTTCGTTGTTCGGCGGCATGGTGCGCCCCCAGGCGGTGAAAAATGCGCGGATGCGGGCAAGCTCTTCCCCGTCAAGGCGCAATTCGTCTTCAAAGGCGCGCGCCACCGTCTGTTTCGTAAGGTCGTCGTCCGTGGGGCCAAGCCCGCCGGAAAACACCAGCAAATCGCTGCGCTGCATGGCAAGGTGCACCACGCTTTCCAGCCGGGCGGGGTTGTCGCCCACCACGCTTTGAAAGTGCACGGTGACGCCAAGCTGCGCCAGCTGCTGCGAAAGGAACTGCGCGTTCGTGTTCAAAATGTCGCCAAGCAAAAGCTCGGTGCCCACGGCGATGATTTCTGCCGTCAACGGCTTCTCCCCCTTTTCGGGGCCGCGGCGCGCGGCCCGCTGTGCGTTTTGCCCTTGCTTACAGGCACACGGCCTCCACAGGCGTTTCGGCGGCTGCCGCGCGCTCTAATTCCGCCAGGGCGGGCATGGCGGCCTCGGCCGCCTCTATCTCTGCCAGCGTGGGCTTTGTCTTGGGGTGCGGCGGGGTGAAGATGGTGCAGCAGTCCTCATAGGGCAGGATGCTCGTCTCGAACGTGCCGATGCGCCGCGCAATATCGGTTATCTCGGTTTTGTCCATGCCGATGCACGGGCGCAGGATGGGCAGGCCCTGCGCGGCGTCCGTGCAGGCCAGGGCCATCAGCGTCTGGCTGGCCACCTGGGCCAGGCTCTCGCCGGTGACGATGGCCTTCGCCTGCTCCTTTTCACACAGGATATTCGCAATGCGCAGCATGCTGCGGCGCATGAGCACGGTGAACAGCACGTCCGGCGCGTTGTCGCGGATATATTCCTGCGGTTTCGTATAGGGCACCACATACACGTTCAGGTTGCCCGTGTAGGGCGTAAGCTCTTTCGCCAGCTTCAGCACCTTCATGCGGGCGCGCTCGCTGGTGTAGGGCGGGCTTGCAAAGTGGATGCAGGTGAGCGAGAGCCCGCGCTTTGCCATCATATAGCCCGCCACGGGGCTGTCGATGCCGCCGGACAGCATCAGCGCCGCCTTGCCCGAGGTGGACACCGGCAGCCCGCCCGCGCCCGGCTGCTTGCCCGCGTGCACATAGGCGGCAAAATCGCGCACCTCTACGGTGACGTTCACCTGCGGGGCGTGCACGTCCACCCTCAAATGCGGGTAGGCGGCCAGCAGCACGCCGCCCAGCTCGCGGCCAATCTCCATGCTGTTCAGCGGAAAGGCCTTGTCCGAGCGCTTGGCGCTCACCTTGAAGGTGACCGCGCCCGAAAGCGCGCCGCGCAGGTATTCCACCGCCGTGGCGGAAATGCTGGCGAACGTCTTTTCACACACGGCGGCGCGGCTCACCGCCGCGATGCCGAATATTTTTTTCACGCGCTCGAACGCCTCGTCCATATGCGCGGCGGCCGCATCGTCCTGCGGCTCGGCATACATGGTGCTCTGCGCCTTGTACACCCTGAAATCGCCCAGGCTTTTCAGCCTGCGGCGCATGGTTTTTACCAGTATGCTCTCGAATGTGGCCCGGTTCAGGCCCTTCAGCGCCATCTCGCCCTGATAGGCGAGTATCAGTTCCCTCATGCAAGCTTCCTCTTTCTGTTTTACGTCTGCGTGCGCGCGGCGGGCCCTCAGCGGCGCGCGCGCGCAAGGCTTTTCACGCCCTCGGCCACGCCGGCCAAAAGCGCGTCCACATCCGCCGGGGTGCTGTGGGAGGAAAACGACACGCGCACGGCGCTGTCGATGCGCTCTTTCGCAAGCCCCATGGCGGAAAGCGTGTGGCTAGCCTCGCCCCTGGCGCAGGCCGAGCCGCTTGAGACATACACACCCCGCGCCTCCAGAAAATGCAGCATTGTCTCGCTGCGGATGCCGGGCACGGAAAAATTGGCAATGGCCGGGTGCCCGCTTTGCGGGCTGTTGCGCACGGCGCCCTCTATTTGGGCAAGGCCCTGCCACAGCCGCGCGCTGAGCGCGGCGCACGCCGCGGTCATGGCCGGGGCGTCCAGCATTTGGGCGGCCCTGCCCAGCGCGGCAATAAAGGCCGTGTTCTCTGTGCCGGGGCGCAGGCCGCGCTCCTGATGGCCGCCGCGCCACACGGGCGCAAGGTTTGCACCGCTGCGCACATACAAAGCGCCCACGCCCTTGGGCGCGTGCACCTTGTGGCCGGACACGGCATAGCTGTCTATCTGCGTTTCGCGCAGGCGCAGCGGCAGCTTGCCCCAGGCCTGCACGCCGTCCACATGCACAAAGGTGCGGCTGTTTTTCCGCTTTACCTGCGCGGCCAGGGCCGCCGCGTCCAGCACGCTGCCCACCTCGTTATTCATGTGCATGGCCGTCACCAGCGCCGTTTTGGGCCCCACTGCGTCCACCAGCGCCTGCATGGGCACGCAGCCCGTTCCGTCCGGCTGCACCAGCGTCACGCGCCAGCCCTCCTGTTCCAGCGCGGCCACGGCGTTCTGCACGGCGGGGTGCTCGTACCCGGTGGCGACAATATGGTCCGCCCAGGCCCTGCGGGCCTTTGCCGCGCCGAACACGGCCATGTTGTCGCCGTCGGTGCCGCAGCTTGTAAACACCACCTCGCCCGGGCGCGCGCCCAGGCTTTCGGCCACGGCCTCGCGCGCTGTTTCTATTACCTCTTCGCTGCGCGCGCCCGGCCCATACAGCGAAGAGGGGTTTGCAAAATGCTCGCGCAGCACACGGCACGCAACATCCGCCACCTCATCCGCCACGGCGGTGGTGGCCGCATTGTCCAGATAATGCACGGCTTCGCCCCCAGCTCACAAAGACATATATAGTTATTATACTAGGTTTCTCCCCCATGTGCAACGAAAAGCGCACAGAAAAGCGGCCCCTGCGGCACCGCACCGCGCACCGCGCGCACGGCAGGGCGCCGCAGGGGCCGCCGGCTTAAAAAATGGGGCGAAGCTGTTTTTCAGCCCAACTCCAACCATACAAGCCACTACTAAAGAAGGCCTTACAACCAAGAAAAGCGAAACCCTTTTTCTCTCTTTGATAATGAACTATTCTTTCTATTAAGCAGATTTGAGATACGCATCGTGTCCATAGCAAGTAGAATCAATATACAAGGAATCGCCGCAGACCACAAGCGTTGCCATTCCTCTTGTGCCCCTAAAACGGTTGTTCCTACAATACCCATAGTGCAAAGCGCGAGGCCCCACCCTGGCCAACAGAGGCTCTTGCGGTATACCCATTGAAATGTTCCATAGAGGAATTCAATAATCACCAGCATAATCACACTCATAAGGCTCCACGGAAACAGCATCTCATTCAAAGCGCTGTTAACGCCCCAAAATTTGGCTTGCGCATAGCATGTAGGAAAAGAGAGCTGCAATCCTGCAAGTGTTCTTTCTACTCGGTCGCACAGAAATTTTACAAAATTGACACTCATGGTATCGCTGACATATTCTCGATATTTATCCGGGAACGATTCCCAAACAACATCTCTCACTGCCCACATATCACCACCAGAAGCTTCTTTTGCACTCTGTGCAAAAGAAGAGATATCCGGATATCTCTCGTTCTCTAAAGCATCCGCCTGAACCAGCATGCACATCTGGTTAGTATATACCACGCTGCTGAGCCCGAAAAAGCCGTTGCGGATATAATTTTGTCCGCAGTACAGTAACACACCTGCCAGAGCTAATCCCGTACCTAATAGGCCAAACAGCTTTGGACGCATATCCCCGTCCCCCAGAAAAAACCACAAAATCCAAAAACCACCAAGCAATACTATTAAGAACAAATAGGACGGGCGCAGAAGAACCAGCACAAGCGCAGTCAGGCCAACTGAAAAAGCAAGCACCGCTGTTTTCTTTTGAAAAAATTTAATCAGCAAAAATACCAATAGTACAAATCCCGAAATGGATAGAGATTCCGTCAACAAAACATAGTTGAAATTTAGGATGCCGGGCAGGCATCCATAAAACACGCCAATGAAAAAAGATAGAATATTCCTTTTTGTCATAAGAAAAACAATCTCAAACAACATCGGGATGCATAAAAACGATAGTACACTCTGTACCAGCACCACCATTGTACCAAACAGTTGCATGTTGTGCTTTAGCGGAGAAAACAACCACAAAAACAGCACATATACGGGTGTCCGTCCTCCCTGCAACATGGAATCAAAGCTCAGATAGCTTTCAGTGTCTGGAAATTGTGTCCATCCGTCCAGAACAACGCCATAATACAGCAGCTGAAACAGAAAACAGATTGCTATCGCAGCAGCACACCATTTCTGTTTTTCTTCCAGATTACACCACAATGTTTTCACTGTCTTCAAAAGTTTCACATCCCTTTTAGATTTCCTATGAGAACTGCAATCATTATTATTTTTGTAAAAAATGCATGACATGGAATTCTCTTTTCTCAAACGAAAACCTTATTGAACAAACCCGGCTTCTCCCCTGTTCACAATGTACCATTTTCCATTATTATACTTAGTTTCTCCCCCGTGTGCAACGAAAAGCGCACAGAAAAGCGGCCCCTGCCGCACCGCACTGCGCGCCGCGCGCACGGCAGGGCGCCGCGGAGGCCGCCGGCCTGAAAGAATAAGGGCGCGGGCGGAAGGCGTCACCACCAGCCCTCCCGCGCTGCGGCCAGCGCGCCCAGCACGGGCCCCTCGCGGAAGGGCCGGGCCGCCTCAGTATGCCCTGCCCGGAACAGGTCGGCCGGGATGAGGGCATAGCCCTCCCAGTACGTCCCGCTGTCCAGCAGGCCGGCGCGGTTTACCACCAGCAGGTCTGCACCCCACTGCCCGTAAACCTGCCAGCCGCGCAGCTCGCCGTACCCGTCTGTATACTGCGCGTCCACCTGCACGCGCTCTGTGGTGGAAAGCTGCATCCACTCCTGCCGGGCACCGTATAAAGGCGCCCAGCCGCCGCACGCGCGCGCCAAATCCAAAGCCTCATTTTCCTCCAGCGCTGCCAGAGGCTGCACCGTGCGCCGGCGCAGGTCTGCGCCCCACACAGTGCACCCCTGCCGCATTACCTGGCCGTTCTCGCCGTCCTGATAAAGCTCACCGGCAGTGAAGTACAGCATGCCGCCGTCCACCGCACAGTCGCCGTTTGCGAGGCACGGCGCCCGCGCCACAAGCCGCTCGGCCCCGGTGGCGGGCGATTTCAAAAATATTTCTGTGGCGGCGGCGCTGTATTCCGCCGCGCGGTAGGGCGCATAGGGCTCAAGCGCGCCCACCGCGGCAGGCAGCACGGTGCGGCCGCATACGAAAAGGCCGTCCCATACGCCCAGCACCTCGGTGCCCGGCGAGACGGGCACCGGCTGGGGCGTGCCGCCGCCCAGTTCCACCGCCAGCAGGGCGCAGGGCGCCTCCGGGCCGCGGGCCTCGCTTGTGAAAAAAAGGTACAGCATGTCCTCGCCTGCGTACCATTCCATCTGGCCGCAGGCCTCGTACGGCGCAAGAGAGACGCGCGCCAGCTCTTCCCAGCCGGCGAGGCCCTGCGTCATGCCGCGCAGCACAAGGCTGGGCGCGCCGTCCACGCCCTCGGCAGGCAAATCATACTGCAAATCGTACACGCGCCCGCCCCGCGCAAAGACGCCAAGCGGGCTTTGCACCAGCGCGGGGCATTCGCTTTTCGGGCTGTGCGCACAGCCCGGTTTCCGGCACAGCACGCCCTGTTCCATGGTGGTTTTATCCAGCACGGTGAGCAGCACGCCCGCCCCGGCATTCACCGGCAGCATGCAGCGCGTCTCGTCCAGCGGCTGGGGCCCGCCGTCCAGCTTCTGCAGGCCCGCGCACGCGGCAAGCGCCCCGCCGGACGCCTGCATGGCATCAAACGCCTGCTCCATCTGCGCATAGGTGTCTGCGGGCAGCACCCGCGCATTCAGCAGAAGGTAACGGGCGCCCAGCATGTCGTCCTGCACTGTGCCGGCGGCCAGCAGCACCTCGCCGTCCCGGGAATAGACGGCGTCTTCACCATAGCCGGTGCCGCTGCACGGGGCCCAGTCCTCCAGCATATTCAGGCCCAGATATTCGCAGTAGGCGCGCAGCATGTCCGCTTTGGCGCCCGCCGCGCCGACAGGCCCGGCGTCCAGCAGGTACAGGCGCGCGCTCACCACCTTGCCGGTGCGGCTTTCCACCGTCAGCTCGCACAGGCGGCTGTTCGTCTGCTGCTGTGTCAGCGCCAACGTCAGAAAGCCCGCGGTGTCCGCCTGATAGGTGCACTGGTAAGCGCCGTCCGCCTCCAGCCCGTCCACAAGCGGCACGCCCAGCGCCTCGGGCAGCACGCCCGCGGCCCGCATCTCCTCCAGATACGAGGCTATCAGCATCTGCCCGTCATAGCCCATATCCACTTCGCCGTACAGCGGCTCCTGCGTGCCGCCCGCCTGGCTGCTGCGCTGGGCCAGCGCGCGCACAAGGTAAAGGTCGTCCCCTTTGGGGCTCAGCGCGCCCGTGGCCTGTGTACGCGCATGCGGCGCGGTGAGCAGGCCGATGTCCGTCAGGCGCAGAGCCAGCATGGGCAGCGCGCTGATGGCCAGCGCCAGCACCCCTGTGGCAAGCACCGTGCGCACCGCCCGGCTGTGCACGGCGGCGCGCAGGCGCGCAAGGCGCGGGTGAGGGTGTTTCATGCGTCCTGCGCCTCCTTTGCCTCTTTCAGTGTGAACGACACGCGCGTGCCCACGCCCGCCTGGCTTTCGATGCGAAGCTGCGCGCCGTGCAGCGCGGCTATTTTCTGGCACAGGGCAAGGCCCATGCCGCTGCCGCCCGCTTTGCGCGCGCGGGATTTATCCACCATATAAAACGGCTCTGTCACGCGGCACAGCTCTTCCTTCGGGATGCCGCAGCCCGTGTCGCGCACGCACAAAAGCACACCGCCGCCGGGCGCGCGCGTGCACAGCACATGCACCATGCCGTCCTTTGGGGCTGCCTTCTGGGCGTTGTGCACAAGGTTGTACAGAAGGTCCACCAGCAGGTCTTCGTCGCCCAGAACCGCCAGGCCCTTTTCGCCGCGCATATCCAGCTTTACAGCGCCCAGCACGGGCGCCAGCGAGGCGGACAGCCGCCGCAGCACCCTGTCCATCTGCACGGCGGCCAGGGCCGCGGGCTGCTGGGCCAGGCCCAGCAGGGACAAAAGCTTGCCGCTCAGCGCCTCCACGCGCTTTGCCTCGCTGAAAATATAGCCCGCGGCGCGGCGGCGGCTTTCGGGGTCCGGCTCCAGCGTGCGCAGGGTGTCGGCATAGCCGATGATGGCCGTCATGGGGGTTTTGAGTTCATGGGTGAACGCACCCATGAACTCTTCACGCTGGCGCGCGGAAAGCGCCAGCGCATCCACATTTTTCTGCACGGCCTCGGCCATGGCGTTGAAGCTTTCGGCCACGCTGCCTATCTCGTCCTGCGTGGCCACCTCGGCGCGGGCGGTGTAGTCGCCGCGCGCGATGCGCCGCGAGGCGCCGTACAATTCATCCAGCGGGCGCGTCATGCGCTTTGTCAGCAGCACAATAGCCAGCGCGCACACGCCGAGGGCGCCCGCCTCCATGCACCAGAAGCGCGCAAGCTGCCTGCCGCGCGCTGTAAATACGCCCGTCACATCGCTCAGCGTGCGCAGGCGGTAGCTTTTGTTCGGGGCCGAGACGGTGCTCTCTAAAAGAAGATAGGTGCTGCCCTGCGCGCGGCGCAGGTAATATTCCTGCCCGCCGATGGCCTGCACGCCCGCGCTGGCCTCGGCGGCCGCCGCGCCAAGCGAGGAAAACAGCATCGCGCCGTCCGCATTCCCCAGCCAGATGCCGCTTTGGCTGCCGTCGTCGCCGAAATCGGCTATTTTCATGGCGCGCTCTGTCAGCGCGTCGTCCGTCACTTCCTCGCCGCGCGCCATCAGGCCCAGCACTTCCGTCTCCAGCGTATAGTACTGCATGCGGTGCCACTGCTCGGCCTGGGCCGCAGCCTGGCGCAGCATGTCTGCGGAGTTCACATACACCAGCACAAAGCCGCCCAGAGAGAACACGCCCGCCAGCAAAAGCAGCATGGCGCAGGAGAGCCTCTGTGCAAATTTCAAGGCTCGGCCTCCTCTTTTTCCAGCTTGTAGCCCACCTTGTATACGGTGGTTATCTTATCGTGCCAGCCCAGCTTTTTGCGCAGGCGGTTGATGTGAAGGTCCAGCGTGCGGGTGTCCGGGTCCATCTCGCCGCCCCACACGCGCTCGAACAGGGCGTCGCGGTACAGCGCCGCGCCGCGGTTGCGCAAAAGCTGCTCCAAAAGGTCGAACTCGCGCGGGGTGAGCCCCACGGGCTCGCCCGCCTTTGTCACCGTGCGCGCCACTGCGTCAAGCTGCACATCCCACGCGCGCAGCATGCGCCCGCCGCGCCCCATGCGCCGCAAAACGCTCTCCACGCGGGCCACCAGCTCGGCTATTTCAAACGGCTTTACGATATAGTCGTCCGCGCCAAGGCGCAGGCCCTTCACCCGGTCGCCCAGGCTGCCCTTTGCCGTGATAAAAATTACCGGCGTGCCCGTGGGGCGCAGGTATTCCAGCAGCTCGTAGCCGTCCAGGCCGGGCAGCATGATGTCCAGCAAAACAAGGTCGTATGCGTTCTGCTCAATACGGTCCGCCGCTGTGAGGCCGTCGTTCACCGCCTCGCAGGTATAGCCCACGCGCTCGAGGCTCATGGCAATCAGGCCGGAGATAGCCTCTTCATCCTCCACAATCAAAATGCGGTTCATAATGTGCCGCCCGCCTTTCCTGTATAATGCTGCCGCCGAACACGGCGGCCTTTGCCCATGATGATACTATACGCGCCATGTATCTGTTTTGTATCGCCGCACAGCGCACCGCCGCGCATTTGCCGCATGGCCTTGCATTCCGGCCGCATATGGCATATGATAAAAGCACAGCAAGGGCGCTGCGCCCCCTGCGCGCGCCTTTGGGAAACGAGGTAACAGAAATGAAAAAGCACCTGCTTCACGCCGCGGCCCTGGCTGCGGCACTGGCCCTTGCACTGGCCGCGTGCAGCGCGGCGCCGTCCTCCTCCGGCAAAAGCGCGCCCGCGGGCCAAAGTGCGGCCCAGAGCGTCTCTGCCTCAGGCGCCGCGCCTCAAAGCCAAAGCGCCGCCAGCGGCAGCGAAGAGGCCGAAGTGCTGCTGTATATCGGCATGGGGAACTCCTATGCCCAATACACCGCCTCCGTACCCGCCCCCGCGCAGCCGGACGGGGTGATAGCCGCCATTGGCGGGCTGACCGGGTGGGACTGCACCCTCGCGGGCCCGGTGGAGCAGGGCGACGGCTTTGTAAAGGTGCGCTTTGCACAGCAGAGCGCGCTGTTTGCCGGCCCGCCGGAGCCGCAGAAGGACGAATTCCACATGTATGACGCAGAGCAGATGTGCCTCACCTTTCTGGACAGCGTGGCCCGCACCCTGCAGGCCAACTTTGCCGGGAAAGACGGCCAGCCGCTGGAGGTATACTACCTGCCGGAAAGCGGCAGCGGCGACCTTATTTTGGAAAACATCGGCCTTGCCATTTCGCCCAAAACGCCCTACGCCGTCTCTTAACGGGCGCACACGCGGCGGCCTCATACCGCAAGCACCCCGCGCCGCCTGCTGAATACGCAGGCGGCGCGGGGCGTTTTTTGCATGTGTACTGCGGCGCTATTCTGCGGGAAGCAGCAGGCTGCTGAGCGCGGCATACTGCTCCAGCCCAAGCTGTTCCGGCCGGGCGGCGGGCGGCGCCCCCACGGCCTGCAGCGCGGCAGCCACCTGCGCCTTCGGCAGGCCCAGCCCCGCGCTGACGGCGTTGGCCGCCGTTTTGCGCCGCTGGCTGAACGCCGCGCGGATGGTGCGGAACATGGCCTTTTCGCTTTGCGGCGCCACCGGCGGCGCCGCGTGCAGCGAAAGGCGCAGCACCGCGCTTGTCACCTTGGGCGGCGGGTAAAAGCTGCCTGGCTGCACGCTGAACAGCACCTGCGGGCGCGCATAGTAGTGCACGGCATAGCTCACCGCGCCCGCCCCGCGCGTGCCGGGCAGCGCGGCCAGGCGCTGGGCGGCCTCTTTCTGCACCATTACGGTGATGTGCTGCAGCGGCAGCCTGTCCTCCAGCAGCTTCATCACAAGCGGGCTTGTGATATAATACGGCAAATTGGCGCACACCGCCACCTTCATGCCCGGAAACTCCTGCCGGATAAGGGCGTCAAGGTCCAGCTTCAAGGCGTCGCCCTGCACAATGCGGACGTTGGAAAAGCCCGCCAGCGTCTCGGCCAGCAGGGCGGGCAGGCGGGCGTCCAGCTCTATGGCCACCACCCTGCGCGCGCGCAGGGCCAGCTCTTTTGTCAGCACGCCGATGCCGGGGCCTATCTCCAGCACGCCGTATGTCCCGTCGATGCCGCTGGCCTCTACAATTTTCGGGCACACGCCGGGGTTTACGATGAAATTCTGCCCCAGCCCCTTCGACAAAGAAAAGCCGTGCGCCGCACACAGGCGGCGGATGACGGCAATGTCCGTCAGCTCCATGGGCACCTCATTCCCTCCAATCACCGCCACCGGCCGTGCCGGCAGCCTGCACGGGCCCCGTTGGGGCACGCCCCGCGCAGAGCCTGTAAATACCCCGCCATCCGCGGGGCGCCTTCGGGCGCGCCCGGAAGAGGGGCCCTTTTATCCGCCCTGCATGAAGGCCCCGGCGGGCGGCGCACCGCCAGCCCTGTGGGCAGGCCCCTGCAGGCCGCGCCTTCGGGCACGCCAAAGCCCGGCGCCGTCAGGCCGCCCCGCGGCTTTGTGCCCCGGCCTTCTGCGGCGGCCGGACGGCCTCCATTTTCTGAAAAAGAGGTTTTTTCACCGCGCAAAAGCCTTTTGAAGCGGGCCGCGCTGCGCAGGGATGCCTGCGCCGGGCTGTTTCCCCACGCGCAGGCAGCTTGAAGCCGCCTGCGGCGGCCTCCGCCCGCAAAAAAACGCCGCGCCTGCGGCCGGGGCCGCAGGGCCTCTGCGCATGGCGCGGCATATGCCGTTTTTATTCCGGCGGCGTCATTCGCCGCTGGCCGCGGCCGCCTCGCTGCCGGAGGAGGCGCTCTCTGCCCCGGAGGAGGCCGCCCCGCCCTGCTGGCGGTTCAAAAGCAGGGCCGCCGTCTCGAAGGCCTTGGCTATCTGCGGGTCGTTTTCCACCGTATAGGTGTAATAGCTGCGCTCCTCCTCCGCAGTCAGGGGCACCTCCACGTCCGGCGCAACGCCGGTGCCGTCAAAGCTCTGGCCGTTATGGTCCAGCAGCTTGCCCACCGTGAACGAAACGGCCGTGCCGTTCGTCATGGCGACGGGCTCGCAGGTGATGCTGCCCTTGCCCGCCGTGGTGACGCCCACAAGGCTGCCCTTTTCAAAAATGCGGATGCTGTCGGCCAAAAGCTCGGCGCCCGCGGCGGTGTTTTTGTTCATCAGCACCACAATGGGCAGCTCCACCTCTTTGTTGTCGGAGGTGTCCAACACCGTCACCTCGCCGCCCTTTTCCTGGCTGGCAATGGTGCCCACGGGGCACAGCATGTCAATGACATCCATGGCCTCCGTCAGGCTGCCGCCGTCGTTGTCGCGCACGTCCAGCACAAGGCTGTCGATGGGCGTCTCCCTGCCCAGCATATCCTCCAGCGCGGCCTCCAGCTCTTTTTCCGTGTTGGCGTTGAAGGTGTAAATGCGCACATAGCCGCCTGTCTTTCCCTGCGGCACTGTGTACTCGATGCTGGGCATATCGTACTGGCGGCGCTGCAGCTCTGCCGTCTGCGTCTCGCCGGCCAGGTTCGTGCCCGTCACCGTGACGGTGGTGCCCGCCTCGCCGCGCAGCAGGCTGTTCACCTGCGCAAGGGTCAGGCTTTTCACGTCGGTATCGCCTATTTTGGTTATCATCCAGTTCTTTTCAAACCCGGCCTGCTGGGCGGGGCTGTCGGTGTAGACGCGCACCACGCGCGCGCTGCCCGTGGCGGAGTCCTTCACCACGTCCACGCCCACGCCCACCACCTTGCCGGACTGGATGCCCTTGTACTCGGTGTACTGCGCGGCTGTATAGTACAGGGCGTTCGCATCGCCGATGCCCGCCATATAGCCCGCGCCCATCATGTCATACAGGGTGGTGTCGTTTATCTCGCCGTAGTAGTTGGCGCGCACGGCCTTGTCTATCTCGGCAATATTGTTGTACATCACCTGCTTTTGCCGCACGCTGGATACCGTAGAGTTGAATATCTGTGTGGACAAAATCATGGTGACGACGAACGTGACGGTCATGGCAAGGATGGCAATGGCCACCGCCAGGTTCACCGTTATCTTTTTGTTCATAAACTCATCCTTTCCCCAAAAGGGCGGGCGTTCAGCCTCCGTTCAGATACGGCCAAGCCGACACGGGCGTGCCGTTCACGTTCACCTCAAAGTGCAGGTGGTTGCCCGTAGAGTTGCCGGTAGAGCCCACATATCCGATGAGCTGGCCCTGCGTGACGAACACGCCGTCCGTGATGCCCTCTGCCCGGGCGGACATGTGCCCGTAGATGGTGACAAGGCTGGGCGAGTGGCTTATCTTCACGCAGGTGCCGTAGCTCCAGTGCGCTGTGGTGGACACAACGCCGTCCGCCGCCGCATAGATGGGCGTGCCCGCAGGGGCGGGTACGTCCATGCCGCGGTGCACGTCCTTTACACCGTATATCCAGCGCACGGTGCCGAAATCGCTGGAGAGCGTGGTGTAACCCGGAATAGGCCACTGGAACTGGCCCTTGCCGTCGCCCAGCACATAGCTGTTGCCCGTGCTGGAGCCCGCCCACGCGGCCCACTCCTTCTGGGCCTGCTTGAACTGCGCCTGCAGCTCGGCGTCCGCTTCCTCGAACACCTGCTGCTGGGCCTGCTCGGCCGTGATGGTTTCATCGGCCCTCTGGATGGTCTGCTGGTAAGACTCCTTCGTGCTCTCCAGCTCGGCCTGCTGGGCGTTCAGCTCGTCCAGCGCGGCGTTTATCTCCTCGCGCTGGCTTTCCAGCTTCTGCTGCTTTTCATGCATTTCGGTGATGAGCTGGTTGTCGCTGACGGCTATCTGCTGCAGGTTTTCGGCAAAGCGCATGGCGTCGCTGATGTCGTCGATGCCCAGCAGAATGGAAAGGTTGCTGGAAGAGCGCATCTCGTACATGCCGCGCAGGCGCGTCTCAAAGGCCTCCCTTGCAGCCTCCAGCTCTTCCGCAGCCTGGGCAATGGCCAGGTTTTTCTTTTCAAGGTCGCTTTTGCGCACCTCGATGTCCTCCTGAAGGGCGGCAAGCTGCGCGCTCAGCGTGTTGGAAAGCTGCTGGTAATACAGCTTTGTCTGCTGCGCATTTTTCTCGCTTGCCTCGCTGTCCTTTATCTGCTCGTGCAGGGCGGATATCTCTTTGCGCAGGCGCTCTACCTTTTCAGCGGGCGTCTCGTCGTCTGCAAACGCACGCGAAAGCGCGGGCAGCACCAGTGTTGCCAGCATTAAAAGCGCCAGCACGGCGCACACAGCGCGCACCAGTTTTTTCTGTCTTGCCATGGTAGGTTCCCTTTCGTTACACTTTCAGATGCTTGCGGATGCTGAAGGCGCACCCGGCAGAGCCGATGAACATGCCGAACAGAATGAAAATGCCGGCCAGCGGCAGGATGACCACATGGAACGGGTACAGGCACTGGGTGAATTCATCCAGCCACATGGCGCCGGGCTGCGCCAGCGCCTTCAGGGCGGCAAAATACGCCCCGCCCACCAGCACGGTAGAGATAAGGCCCGCCAGCGCGCCCACCGTCATGCCCTCCACAAAAAACGGCATGCGGATGAAGGCGTTGGTGGCGCCCACGAATTTCATGATGTTAATCTCCTTGCGGCGGGCGAACACCGTCAGGCGGATGGTGTTTGAAATGATAACCACGCTCACGATGCCCAGCACGGCCACAAGGCCCCAGCCCGCCACGTTCACCACACGGCGCATCTGCACCAGAATGTCGCCCAGCTCTGTGGGCGAATTGATGCGGTAGAACATGTCGCCGCCCACCTGCTGAATGGCGGCCACGGTATCGTCCAGCAGGGCGATGTCCGTCACATAGATGCGGAACGAGGCGGGCAGCGGGTTCGCCTCGTTGCCCTCGCCCTCGTAATCCTGCAAAACGTCGGCGTATTCGCCCATTTCCTCTTTCATATCCTCCACGGCCTGCGCCTTGGAGATAAACTCGCACGAGGCCACGTTTGCAAGCTGCGGCAGCTGCCCGCGCCAGGAGTCTATCTGCTCGTCGGTGGCCTCGTCGGAGATGAACACCTCTATCATGTCCTTGTCGCCAAGGCTCTGCACAAAATTGCTGACGCTGACGCTGAGGATGCCCGCGATGCCAGTGATGACAAGGCAGGCCGTCAAAACGCCAAGCGAGGCCACCGTCATCAGGCGGTTGGCCACCATGTTGTGCCAGCCCTGCTTGACAAGGTATTTGAAGCTGGACCAGTTCATACGCGCGCCCCCCTTACCCTTGCAAGGCCGTCGTCTATCACTTCGCCGTGGTCGATGACAATCATGCGCTTATGGAAGCGCTGGGCCAGGTCCCTCTCGTGCGTCACCACCACAATGGTGGTGCCCACGCTGTTGATGGCCTGCAGAAGCTCCATAATTTCCACACTCAGCTCCGGGTCTATGTTGCCGGTGGGCTCGTCCGCAATGATGATGGGCGGCGAGTGCACCAGCGCGCGCGCCAGCGCAATGCGCTGCTGCTCGCCGCCGGAAAGCTCCTGCGGCAGGCTGTGGGCCTTGCCCGCAAGGCCCACCAGGTTCAGCACATAGGGCACGCGGCGCTTGATCTGCCGCTCGGGGATATTGGTGACGCGCATGGCAAAGGCCACGTTTTCATATGCCGTCATGGTGGGGATAAGGCGGAAATCCTGAAACACGACGCCGAGGCCGCGGCGCAGGTACGGGATGTCGCGCTGGCGGATGGTGGAAAGGTCGTTCTTGTTCACCAGCACGCGGCCCTCGGTGGCTACCTCCTCGCGCAGGATCAGCTTCAGAAACGTGCTTTTGCCCGCGCCGGAATGCCCCAGCACAAACACGAACTCGCCCTTGCGGATGTGCAGGTTCACATCGTGCAGGGCTGTGATGTCGGGGCCGTCGCCCGTGCTCTCATACACCTTCGTGACATGTTCGAATCGGATCATGCAACCAGTCTCCTATGTAATGTGGGCAAAAGCCCCTGCCATAAAAGCACGGCCCGGCCTTTGGCCGCGCCGTATGCTTTTTTCTGTGCGGACGGCCCGAAAGGGCCGCACGGTCAATATTTCGCGGGGTTCGACGAAAGGTATTTTTTCACCATAAGCGCCACCTTGAACACAATGGCGTCGTCAAATTCGCGCAAATCCAGCCCGGTAAGCTTTTTAATCTTCTCCAGGCGGTACACCAGCGTATTGCGGTGCACGAACAGGCCGCGGCTGGTTTCGGAAACGTTCAGGTTGTTTTCAAAGAAGCGCTGGATGGTGAACAGCGTCTCGGCGTCCAGGCTTTCAATGCCGCCCTGCTTGAACACCTCCTTGAGGAACATCTCGCACAGCGTGGTGGGAAGCTGGTAGATAAGGCGCGCGATGCCAAGGTTGTCGTAGCTGATGATGGACTGCTCGGTGTCGAACACCTTGCCCACCTCCATGGCAATCTGCGCCTCCTTGAAGCTGGTGGCAAGGTCCTTCACGTTGGCGATGGGTGTGCCGATGCCCACCACGGCCTTGATATAATGCTCGCCCGAAAGCGTATCCACAATGGAAAGCGCCAGCTTCTCGATGTCGTGCTGGTCTATGCCGCGCTTGATCTCTTTCACCAGCACGGTGTCGTTCTCGGAAATGTTGAATACAAAATCCTTCTGCTTGTCGGGGAACAGGCCGGACACCACGTCGTATGCGGAAATATCCGTGCCCGACGTAACGCGGATAAGCAGCACCACGCGGGAAACGTCGGTGGCAAAGTGCAGCTCGCGCGCCTTGGCGTAAATATCGCCCGGCAGGATATTGTCCAGCACCACGTTCTTGATGAAATTCGCCTTGTCGAACTTCTCGTCATGGTACTGCTTGATATTCTGCAGGCTGATGGCAAGAAGCGCCGCATAGCGCCCCGCCGCTTCGTCCGTGCCCTCCACCAGCACGGCGTAGTCGTTGCGCTTGTTGGCAGTGAACAGATGATAGGTGAAGCCGTCGCGCATGAAGCTGTCGCCCGCGGCCAGCCGCTCGGATGCAACGCCGTCGCGCACCTCTCCAATGCGGTTGAGGTCGGTGCACGAGATGATGGTGCCCGTCTCGTCCACAACGCCTGCCATGCGGTCGATGGCATCCTTCATCTGATAAATCACGCCCTGAAACACTCTGTTCGCCATAGATAACCCTTTTCCCTTCTGCATGCGGCGGCGCGCAAAAAGCCGCGCCGCTGTCTGCCATTGTGAAATTCAACAATCCAGGTTCGCTGTACTCTCTATTTTACACAATGATTCTGGCTTTTGCAACATATTTACACAAAAATTAATTGCGATTATTGTGTAATTTGGAAAAAGGCATCCAAAATGGCGTTCAGGCCCCTCTTTGAAAGCCTATTGTACAGGGCAGATGTGAAAATTTTTTGTCCGTTTCATGAACGTTTGGCCTGCAAAAGCGCAAGCTCCTGCGCGGTGAGCTCGCGCCAGCCGCCGGGGCCAAGGGCGCCGTCCAGCAAAACGCCGCCGATGGCCGTGCGCCGCAGCTCGCGCACGCCCGCGCCGTACACGCCGAACATGCGCTTTATCTGGTGGTATACCCCCTGGCGCAGCACCACCTCGGCGCTGCACGGGCCCTGTGCGCCCGGCCGCGCCAGCGCGGGCAGCATGCGGCTGCCGTCCGCCAGGCACACACCCGCCTCAAAGCCGGAAATTATTTCCTGTGTGAGAGGCGTATCCAGCAGAACGCTGTAAACCTTTTCCACATGGCGCCCCGGCGCCAGAATATCGTGCGCAAAGGGGCCGTCGTCTGTCAGCAGCACAAAGCCGGTGCTGGTTTTATCCAGCCTGCCGGCGGGGAACAGGCTGCGGCGGGGGTATTCGCCGCGCACAAGGTCTACCACGGTGGTGTCATGCTCATCTTCGGCGGCGCTCACCACGCCCTTGGGCTTGTCCAGCATGATATACACAAACTCCTTCGCGCACAGAAGCCGCCCCGCGTGCGAGACGGCGGCGCCCTCCGGCACGCGCGCGTCCGGCGCGCGGCACACGGCGCCGTCCATCCAAATCTGCCCTGCGCGGATGGCCGCGCGCGCCTCGCTGCGGCTCAGCCCCAGCGCCTTTGCGGTAAATTTGTCCAGCCGCACGGCTGCTCCCTCCTTTTTCTGCCCGGCCCTCAGGCTGTATGCTTCAGGCGGGGGCATGGCATCCGTTCACCATGCCTTCCCTCTGCCCTGCGGCCCGCGCCTGCCGA
>JBKYIE010000014.1:37452-66973 GCA_047030735.1 Ruthenibacterium sp. | reverse complement strand
TCCGTTCACCATGCCTTCCCTCTGCCCTGCGGCCCGCGCCTGCCGAAGGCGGGGCATCTGCCCCGCCGGGCTTGTGCCGCACCTGCAGGCCAGTATCCGTCCGTCAAACGGAGACATTATACCACATAACGCGAAAAAGGGGAACCGCCGCCTCCGGCGCGCTTCACAGCCCCCGCCTGCACCTTTTTCAAATGCGGACACGGCCCTATATTGATGGCACCTGCGCGTGCCGCAGGCACACCTCCGCCCATTCTCTTTTATTTTCTTTTCCTTCCCTTCCATACCTCCTGTCCCCGCCGCTTCTCCCTGTAAAATGCTTCCCCGCCGTATTTGGGTGCAGGCGTCAGGCTTATCTGAGCTGCACACCCCGCGGCGGGGAAGGAAACCTACGGAATATGATTTTCCCTTTCCCTTTTGAGAGGCCCACAGGCCCGCCTTGCTTCAAGCGCGCTGAACGGCGCGGTGCGGACTTGGCGCCTTCCGCGCGCGTACGGCAAATTCCCGCAGCAAAGGGTTCACGCCATATATCCGAACGGCCCCTGTGCTTTTCCGGCTGCGCCTTTGTTCCTTCGCCGGGCTTCTTCCGGGCTTTCCGGCTTCGGCACAAACCGTTCCCCTCCCTTCGGCAACTGGTTTCCAGCATACAAAATGGGCGCCCGGCAGGCGCCCGTTCTGTTTTTTGGGCTTTATCGAAACGCCCCCGGGGAGAGTAAAAGGGCTTTCGCCTTCAGTTCCGAGTACAGTGAGGACGGTATTCAATACCAAAAAGCTGCAGCACGCAGCGGGAAGAGCCCCGTTTACGGGAAGCGGAGCAGGTGATGCAAAAGGCAGAGCATTCCGTGCCTCCTGAGAGGCTTTGCCGGCAGTATGCTTTTCCAGGGCTTACGCAAGCCCCCGGCTTTGCCGGGGACCTGAGGATGCGCCCGGGCGCGCAGGGCAAAATGAGCGTATCCCCGCACGGCGCCGTCTTTTCCAAGGGAGGAACAGGGCCGTTTTGAGGCAGAGGCCCCTTTTAGACTCACTGCCGCAAAAAGCCACCGGTTTTGGCTGGCGGCTTTGGCGTCTGACGTGCACAAAAAGGCCCGGCAAGCCTGACTCCGGGCCTTTTTGCACATCATTCATCCCAAACTGCCCGGCCAAAGCTGCGAAGCCCCCCCGGAAGCGGCAATTTTTGATGCAGGGCAGGGAAGCCTTCCGCAGGCACCCTTTGTGGCTATCAATAAAATCTGAAGAAGCCGTGCGCAAAAATTGCCTTTCAGGGGCGATGCTTTCTTGCGGCCGCGCGCCTTTCTGCCGGGGAGAGTAAAAAGCCTTCGCTTCAAGCATCAGGCGAAGCGGGAGGAAGATAGTCAAAAGCTTCTTGTAACGCAAGGCCCTGCCTCGCACACAAAGCACCCGTTTGCGGGCCGTGAGGCAAGCGATACAACTGACGTTTTTCCACACCTCTTGCAGGGCCTGCCGGTATGATGCCCGGCCATAGCTTGCTCAGGCCCCCGGTTTTCCGGAGGCCTGATTTTCGCTTCCTTCCGGTGCAGGCTTATTCCGTGGGCCACGCGCCGGCGTCCTGTGCCAGCACGTCGGCGGCCTGCTGCTCTTCGGGCTGCTGGGCTGTCACCTCGCTGGCCGGCTGCTGGGTGTCGGTGTTCACCTGACTGGCGGGCTGCTGCGTATCAGCCCCGGCGCTGGCTGCAGGCGGCGTGCTCTGCGCCGTGCTGCCCGCACCGAAACCGGCTGCCGCGGCCTTTTCCTGGTCTGTCAGGGCCGTGCCGCTTTGGCTTGACACCAGCGGCTTTACCTCGCCGGACGGCTTTTCCAACAGGTAGGCGCCTTTGGGCTCGTTTTTATATACCAGCACCACGGCGTACGTCTTTTTCGCGTCGTCGCACATCGCGGGCACAGGCACCGTCCATTTGTCCACCTGCTTGCCCTTGCACTTCTCAAGGCTCAGCCCGCTTTGCTGCACTACGGCGTGGAATGCCTCAAAGCTTTCATCCCATTTGCGGGGCACCTTCACGGCCATCACCTCGGCGCTGGTGGGGTCCACCTCCACGCCGTAGCCTGCCAGAAAGGCGGCAAGGTCCTGCGAGCCGGTTATCTGCTGGGTAAGGCCGGCCGCAGCCGCGTTTGCAGGCGTGCTTTGTGCCCTGTTCCACGCAATGCCCGCGGCCGCCGCCCCTACAATGGCTGCACCGCACAGGCACACCGCAGCCAGACGGCGCAGGCCGCCTTTTCGGAATGTGAATACGAACATGGTATGATTTCCCCTTTCCCCTGTTGCGCCTTGGCGCGGCGTTCCGTGCCGGGCATTTTTGCTAATACCTATGAGTGGGCGAGCCGGTTTATACATGCCGCCGCGGGAAAAACGCGCGCACAGGGCAGCACACACTTGCAATAGCCCAACACAGCTTTTATAATGAGGGGGTAACCCCGCGCTTTTCGCGCCGGGGCAAGGGAGCCATGCGCGGGCGGCCGCGGCAGGGCAAAGGAGGGGCGCCGCATGGTCTTATGTGTGGATGCAGGCAATACAAACATCGTGCTGGGCGGGTACGAGGGGCAGACGCTGGTCTTTCTCTCCCGCATCGCCACACAGCCCGCGCTGGAGGCAGACCAGTATGCGCTTCAGCTTGAGGGAGTGCTGGCCCTGCACGGCGCGGCAAAGCCGCAGGGGGCTATCCTCTCCAGCGTGGTGCCGCCTGTGACGGGCGCGCTGCGCGGAGCCTTGCAGCTTTTATGCGGCGCGCAGCCGCTGGTGCTGAGCCGCGCGCTGTGCCCCCGGCTGCCCATTCTGATTGATAACCCGGACGAGCTTGGGGCCGACCTGCTGGCCGGGGCCATTGCCGCGCGTGCGCGCTGCCGCATGCCCGCCGTCGTCATCGACATGGGCACGGCCACCAAGCTGACGGCGCTGGACGCCGCGGGCGCCGTGCAGGGCGTGAGCATCCTGCCCGGCATGATGGTGAGCCTGAATGCGCTTATCTCCGGCGCAAGCCAGCTCTCTGCCGTTGCCACACAGGCCCCGGCCCACGCCATTGGGAAAAACACGGCCGAAAGCATCCAAAGCGGCATCGTGCTGGGCACGGCAGACCTGCTGGACGGCATGCTGGCCCGCTTCGAGGCAGAGCTGGGCGGCCCGGCAGACGTGGTGGCCACAGGCGGCCTAGCAGGGCTGGTGGTTCCGCACTGCCGGCGCAGCATCCCCGTGATGCCGCACCTGTTGCTGGACGGCCTGTGCGAAGTATACCGCCGGCACACAGGGCTGTGCGGCGCAAAAAGCTCTGAATAAAAAGCCTCTCCCCCTTTGGCGCCGGGAGGCCGATGCCTCTGAAGCAGAAAGCCGGGCCGCAAAGGCCGGGAGTGCCTCCGGCCGCCCCCGCGGCGGGGCCTGCGCGCCCGCCGCTTCGGAAAACGCGGGCCGCTTTGCAGCCAACAGGGCGCGCAAAGCGGCGGACCCGCACCACGCGCAGGCATTCCGCCTTGAAAGGCCGCGGGCCGCTGTACAGCGCCACAGAGACGCCGCCTTTTCAATGGCCCGGTAAAAAAGCGCCCGTGCCGTTCAGAACGGCGCGGCGGCAAAAAGGCCCCTGTATGGATGCAACGCCATACAGGGGCCTTCTATTTTTTGAACAGGGCCGCTCAGTGCCCGCGCCCGGCGCCGCCGCCGCGGAAGCTGCCGCCACCGCCGCTGCGGAAGCCGCCGCCACCGAATGAGCCGCCTCCGCCGCCGCGGAAGCCGCCGAAGCCTCCAAAACCGCCAAAGCCGCCGCCAAACGGCCCGCCCGGGCCGTCAAACGGGCCGCGCGGGGGCCTTGGCGGGCGCCTGCGGCGCGAGCTGTGCAGGGCACTGCCCACGAACATGCCGGTGAGAAAATCTGCACCGGAGCTGCGGCGGTAATAGGGGTCGTAGGTGTAGCGCCTGCGCGGGCGCGCAGCACTTGACACCACACTGATGAGCACGATAACCACCACCAGAAACACAAGCAGGCCCACCAGAGTAAGCACGCCGAAGCCGCTTTCCCTTTCAGGCTGGGGCTGAGGCCGCGGCGCTGCGGCGCCGCCGCCCTGCACCACGCCTACGCTGCCGGTGACGCCGTAAATGGCGCACACCTCATCGTACAGCGCTTCAAACGTCTTTTGCACACCGGCATCGTAGCTGCCCGCGGCAAAATCTGGCTCAAGGTATTCGTTCAGGATACGGCTGAGCGTCGGGGTGGGAAGCGATTTCTCCAGCCCGGAGCCCTGTATGCACTGATAATCCTCGTCCCCGACAGACAGCAGCAAAAGCACGCCGTTGTTCTCTGAAGCCGAGCCGATGCCCCAGCTGTTTGCCAGCTCATAGGCATATTCCTCTGTGGTCATGCGGCCGGTGCTCTGCACCGTCACCACCACAATCTGTGCGCCGCTGGCATTATACAAAATGTCGTTTTTATTTATAATATCACTTTCTGTTGATTCCGAAAGGACATCTGCGCCGTCATAAACGTAAAAATCCGATGTAGGGGTGATATCCACTTCGGCAAATGCGGGGAATACCGCCAGCGCCGCTGCCAGCAGCACGGCCAGCGCCGCTGTTTTTTTCAGAAAAAAGCGTCTCATCCTGCGCCTCCCTTCCTGTTGTGTGCACTGCATCAGGCCATGGCCTGTATCTCTACACCAGCCAGCTTTGCCAGAAGCGAGGCCGGAAAGCCCTTCAGCGTTTTTTCCGCAGCCTGCGCATAGGTGTTATACTGTTCCATGGAATGTGAAAGGATGTCTGTACGGCTGACAAATTCGCTCCACGCAAGCTGGGCGGCGCTTTTCTGCGGGTCCCGCGCGGCCTGAGGCAGCGCGTTGTACACAATGCCCACGGCTGTTTCCAGCTTGGTGCCCGCCGCATATTTTTCGCCGGGGCTGCCGGCGGCCTGGCTTTCCGCCAGGGCGGCGGCAGCCGTCTGCACCTTGGCGTCGGCCTCGCCAAGCTCCTGCCCGGCAATGCCCAGAAGGGTCTGCGCGGCGGTCTCACGGGCCGTAAAATCCGCCGCCATGTTCTGCTGGTAATAATCCAGCGCCACATCAGCCACGCCGCGCACCTTGGCCGTGCCGATGCCCAGCACGCCCACCAGTACGGCCGCCGCCAGCACCAGCCACGCCACAAGACGGTTTTCCTTCAGTGTCGGTTTCGTATCCATTGCTTCATGCTCCTTTGCAGGGCGCCGTCATTTCGCCATCTCAAGCAGCTTCGCCTTCAGCTCGCCCTCTATGCGCCCCAGCTCCGCCTCGGCGGCCACGCGCTTGGCGCGCCCCTCTGTCTGTATCTTCACCACTTCGTCCAGCGTTTCAATCAGGCTGCGGTTGGTCTGCTGCAGGGTCTCAATATCCACAATGCCGCGCTCAGACTCCTTCGCGGCCTCAATGGTGCCCTGCTTGAGGGCCGCGGCGTTCTTTTTCAGCAGCTCGTTGGTCATGTCCGTCACGGCGCGCTGCGCGTCGATGGCCTGCTGCGAGTGCGCAAGGCCCAGCGCAAGCACCATCTGGCTTTTCCACAGGGGGATGGTGTTCACGATGGACGTCTGTATCTTTTCCGCCATCATGGTGTCGTTGGACTGGATAAGGCGGATCTGCGGCGACATCTGCACCGAGATATTGCGCGTCAGCTCCAGGTCGTACAGCTTTTTCTCAAAGCGGGTGCACTGGTCCTCCAAATCCTTCGCGGCCTGGGCGTCTTCGGGCAGGCCGCTTTTTTGGGCCTTCTCCACCAGCCTGGGCAGCTCTTCGGCGCGCACCTGCTCCAGCTTTTTCTTGCCCGCGATGATATACATGGTAAGCTCTTTGAAGTACACCAGATTGCGCTCGTACATGGTGTCCAGCATGGAGATGTCTTTCAAAAGCTGCACCTGATGGTCCTGCAGCATGCCCTCTATCTTATCCACGTTCGTCTCGGCCTTCGAATAGCGCAGCTTCAATTCCTCCACCTGGTTGCCCGCCTTCTTGAACCAGCCGAAGATGCCCTTGGGCTGTTCGGCCGTGGCGTCGAAGCCCTTCAGCTCGGTAATAAGGCCGGTGACCATATCGCCCACCTCACCCAAATCCTTCGTGCGGATATTCTCCAGCGCAGAGGTGGAAAAATCAGCCACCTTTTTCTGGCTGGCCGCGCCGTACTGCAATATCTGGGTAGAGTTGGAAAGGTCTATCTTCTTTGCAAAATCCTCCACCTGCTGCTTTTCCTCGGCGGACAGGCCGCTCTCTTCGGCAAGGGCGTCCGCGCCGCGCGGCTTCGGGGCCTCGGCGGCCTGCGCCTGCCCATCGGGCTGTGCGGGAGCCTCCTGCTCCAACGCAAGGCCCGGGGCCGCGGGGGCCTCCTGCTCCAGCGTGAGGCTGGGGGCGGCGGGCTCGTCAAGCGTCAGGTTCGGGGTGATGTTATCTGTCATGGTACATCAGTTCCTTTCTCAAAATTTTCAAAAGCAGGCCGCCGGGCGCACCCGCGCGGCATCGTCTGCGCACATGCTTCACATTTTCACAGTGTCAGCGTGGGGCCGCCGTCCGGCGGTGCGGCGCCAAGGTCTGCCGCCGCGCCGGCCAGCTGCGCCTTCAGCCCCTCGTCCACAAGGCCGTCGCCGCGCGCAATGCCGTCCAGCACCTTCAAATCCGTACTCACGTCCAGCGCCTCGCCCGAAAACAGGGCATCCAGCTGACTTTCAAAGGCCGCGGCAATGGTGTCCGCATTCTTTTTCACCTCGGCCATCAGCGCCTGCGCATTCTGCCCCTTCGCGCCGGAGGCGTCCAGCCTCGCGTAGGCGGTAAGCACCTTTACCGCAGTGGGCAGGTAATAGGCCGTAAATTTGCGGATATCCTTTGCCTTGGCGGGCGCCTTGGCAACCTCGGCCAGAATGGCGCGGCCCGCCTGCTCCATGCGGGCCATGGCGGCAGAGAGCCCGGCGTCCTCAATGGCCTCGTTCAGGCGGGCAATGGAGTCCACATCCCTCTGGGCCGTTTGCAGCAGCTGGTCCACCTCCTGCGCGCCTGTGGCATATACGGCGGCTGGGGCGTCCACCAGCACGGTGCGCGGGCGAAACAGCTTCTGGCCCAGCACATAGGCGGCCGCTGCAATAAAGGCGGCGGCAACCAGCGCCCACAGCCGGTAAATAGGCAGCGCCAGCGCGCAAAGCAGAAACGTGCCCGCGGCAAGGTAGATGGGCAGCGCAGAGGGTATCTTCTTTTCCACCTTTGCGCTGCGGCTGTTTTGTTCCATAGATAAGACCCTGTCCTTTCCTCAGTATTCGCATACGGGCTTGCCCGCAGCGGGGCGCGCCTTATACGAACGCGCCCTTCCCCGCGGGGAAAGGCGCGCAGCCAAAGCGCCCCGGCAGCGCGGCAGGCAGCCGCGCGGCATGCAGGCGTGTAGTATCATTCGTTGGCTACGGGCTCTTCGGCAGTGCCCTCGCCCGTAATGCCGGACACCGAGAACTTGCCCGACAGCTTATAGCGGGGCACATCGCTGTAGCCGAAGCTCAGCCGGTAAGACGCGCCGGCCTCCAGCCCGCTGAAGGTGTAGCTCTGGGGCGTGTCGTCCGCCACAAAGTGCACGGTGCCCACATACTGCGTCTCGCCGCTGCCCTGCTTCCACAAATCAAAATAGGCGTCTGTCCACTGGGTGTCCACGCCGTCCGTCCACAGCGAAGCCTGCACTGTCACGGTGACAGAGCCGTTCTGCACAAAATAGCCCGTGGTGTTGTAGTTGGTCAGGGTAAAGGCGCCGTACAGGGTGTCGCCCGACGCCTGGGTGGCGATGCGGCCCGCCTCTTCGGGCACGGTAAAGCCCTCCGGCAGGCTGACGCTTCCGCCCGCCTCGGCCTTTATCTGGTCGTCCTCGGCCACATCCTCCCCGTCACCGCTGGATGACGAGTTGCACGCGGCAAGCGACAGGCAGAGCGCCAGGGCAAGGCAAAGGGCGAGCAGCCGTTTCAAAACGCTGTGTTTCATCAAAAGTTTCCTCCGGTTTTTGACTTTTCTATCAAAAGACGCTACAATAACATATATCCTGTATGCGCGGCGCCCTTTGGATATCTTCTGGTTCCGTCGAGGCATATTATACTACATCCCATGCGAATATACAAATAGAAAACACCGCAAAAAACGTAACATTTCTGTAAGGAGCTGTTTTATGGACCCCCTCTCATCTGTCCGCTTTGTGAAACACGGCTGCATCTGCTTTAAAGTGGACGACGTCGTGGTGTATGTGGACCCGTACCTCGTTCCGGATTCCCCGCACGACGCAGACCTCGTCATCATTACGCACCCACACGGCGACCATTTTTCCCCTGAAGATATCGCCAGGGTGAAAAAGGATGACACCTGCTATGTCTCTACGCTCAGTGTGGGCGCCATGCTGATGGAGGCCTTTGACATCAACCCCGACTATTTCACCTCTGTGAGCGCGGGCTCGCCCTCGGCCGTGTTTGAATGCGGCGCCATGGTGACGCCCGTGGTGGCGGAAAACAAAAACCACCCGGCCGGGTTCGGCTTTGGGCTGCTTTTGAACCTGGGAGGCGTGCGGTATTATATTTCCGGCGACACCGACGTGCTGGATGAGGACGTTGCATGCGATGTGCTGTTCGTGTGCTGCGACGGCGTGTGGAATATGCCCGATTTTGAAACGCGCATCCCCGCCGAGCTTGAAAAAATGGAGCACAAGCCCGGCCTTGTGGTGCCTTACCACTATGCCGAGGAGGAAAACCCCGGCACCGGCGGCAACGGCAAAAGGCTGTGCGCCGCCCTGCGCAGCAAGGGTTATGCGTGCGAGGAATGGAAGGATTCCTTCTTCCGCTGAAGCCGCACGCCCCATATAAAGCAGTATGCCCCGCTTTGGCCGGGGCAGGGTAAAAAAGCAGGCGTCTTGCCTTTATAGTTCCGGCATATCATGCAAAAATCCCCCATGGCGGCCACAAGGCCCGGCATGGGGGATTTTTTCTTTTTCATTTCGGACCCCAGCGCCTGTTCCGGTAAAGATGCCGCGCAAAAAGCTTTCGCTTCCATCAGAAAGCGGAGTAAGCTGCCGAAAGAAACCGCCCGAAAACCGGAAGGCTTTCGTTAAAACGGCAAGCCGCCCATTTCCGTGCTGCGGGGCGGGTGATGCAGATGAAGTCAATTCCGCCGCCTCTTATGCCCCTTTACCTTTTATGCATGCCGCATATTTTATGTATGGGTTTGGGCTGCATGCGGCGCCGCGGGGCTTTTTCCTTTTCCATGCAAAAATGGGGTGTTCCCCTTTTCTCACGCCGCGCGCTGGCGCAGGGCCTCTGCCTCCTGTACGGCAAGCTGGGCGTACTCGGGGTTATCAAACAGGCTGGCATAGCGGTACAGCGCATAGCCGTCTGCCCCGGCGCCCTCCAGCGTGCCCAGCATATCGGCAAGGTTGTGGCCGCTCTCCCACTCCCGCGTCTCGGCGCTGGAGCCGTCGCCCGCGCCGATGCGCCACGCGCCCAGGCCGAAAGCCAGCGCCACGCTTTCGCTGCGCGGCATGGCCAGCCATTCCGCCACGATATTCTCGAAGGCGAACCGGTCTGAGCCGCTTTGCAGGCGGAAATCGTAGCCCCAGTACACCTGCGGCATCACATAATCCACATAGCCCGGTGTGGAGAGCCACAACCCCACATCACTATACTGAACGTTGTAATTGTTGTCATTATTACCCTGCGGACTTATACCAAATACCACTGTGCGCCCGGCCTCGGCTGCGGCCGCGTGCACGGTGTCATACACGCTTTTGACCAGCGTGTTCACATTCTGGCGCCGCCATTCCGCCAAAGAGAGGCCGCCGCCCAGCGCAGCATATTCCTGCGCGTCGAACGCTTCCTCTGTGGTGGGATAAAAATAGTCGTCGAACTGAATGCCGTCCACGGCGTAGTTTTTCACAAGCTCCTCCACACGCTTGCAGATATAGGCCTGCACATCCGGGTTCGAGGGCTCCAGGTAAGCGCCGCCCGCCGCCTGCTTCACCCATTCAGGGTGGGTATTCTCCAGGCTGTTTTCGGCCGCGTTGGGCGGGCGCGTCTCGTTCAGGCGCACGCGGTAGGGGTTTACCCACGCCTCGAAGGCAAGGCCCTTTTCATGCGCGCGGGCAATGAATATCTCCAGCGGGTCAAAGCCGGGGGCCTGCCCCTGTGTGCCCGTCACCACATGGCTCCATGGAAACAACTCGCTCTCATAGGTGGCGTCTGCAAAGGGGCGCACCTGCACGGTGATGCAGTTCAGCCCAAGCGAGACGCAGTTATCCAGCACGGCGTCCACGCTGGCGGCGAAGGCCCCGGCGCTGGAGGTATCCAGCATGGGCCATTCCAGATAGCTGAACCACATGCTGCGGTAGCGCATGGGCTGCGCCGTTTCATTCCCCTGTGCGCTGCCCGTGCCGGAGGGCACGCTTGTAAAATCCTGCTTTGGGGCGCTGTGCGAAAGCGCCGCCCCGCCCGGCCCGGCGCAGGCCGAAAGCCCCAGCGCACAGGCCAGCGCCAGCGCCGCCAGCTTTTTCATTTTTGTCATGGCTGTGTCCCCCCCTCTTGTCCACAAATCCATATGCGGGCGGCCCGGCCGCTTATTCCTCTTTTCCGGCGCCGTGCTTTTCACGCCCGGCCAGCGCAGCGCAAAGCAGAAACTGGGAAAGCGCAATCACCACGGCCAGCACACCCTTGAACATTGCCTCCAGCGGGACAAAGCTGAAAACAAGCTGCACGCCGCCCGCCAGCATCACCAGAAACGAGAGCGTGCGCAGGCTGTCGCCCTCTTTTGCCGCGGCCATAAAGTGCGGCACGGCGAACACGGGCCATGCCAGCGCGCCGCCCAGCTTCTGCGGCACGCCGGGGAAAAAATATACAAGCTGCAAAAGAAGCGCGGCCAGCGCCGCCCTGCCCTCAGACGTTTTCACGCCTTCGCCTGCCGCCAGCAGCAGAAACATGGCCCCGGCCAGAATGGCGGAAACCGTGAACAGGAAATCGAAGTAATAGCCCGGCAGATACAACGCCGCCCCGGCCAGGGCCAGCGCCGCCGAACACCCGCCCACGATGTAATATGTCTTTTTTGTGGCCGTCAGTTTGAAGTTCATGAAATGCACCCTTTCTTGTTCTGCCTGAAATAAAGCGCCGCCAGCACAAGCGCCAGCGCACAGAAGGCGCCCGCTGCGGCAAAGGCCAGCGGAAGCCTGGCATCCGCCAGCCGCCCAAGGCCCAGGTTCAGCCCGCTCATGGCAAGGCTCTGCACCATGGAATAGCCCGAAAGCACCACGCTGCGCGCGCCAAGGCGCACACTGTCGTTGTGCATCGTCTGGGCAAAGGGCTGCCACAGGCACCAGCAAAGCTGCACGCACCACACGCACGCCACACACCAGAGAGGCCCGCGCGCAAGGCACAGCCCGCCGCAGGCGGCCGCCATCAGCATGCACACGGCAATGCTGAAGCCCCGGCGCCCCAGCGCGTGCGTGGCCTTATAAGAGACGCCCTGCATAAGCCCCACCAGCGTCATGCCCAGATAAGCCGCGCCAAGCTGCGCGCCCGAAAGGCCGCAGCGCACATAGGCAAGCTGGCTTAAAAACACTGTGACCGTCTGGCCCGTCACATCCACCAGAGCATCCGCGGCCAGCATCAGGGCATAGCGCGGCGCGGCACACAGGCTGCGCCACATGCCGCGTATCTGCGCGGAAAATGCGGCCCTGTCCTCGGCCTGCATGGGCACCGCGGGCAGCGCCAGCGTGCACAGAGCCGCCAGGCCGTAGGCAGCCGCCGTTGCCAGCGCCGCCTGCCGGTAGCCGGCAGAAAAAAACAGAGTAAAGGCCGCCGTGGCCGCCAAAAGCCCGGCCATGCCTGCCGCACCGTACAGCCCCAGCGCGCGCTGCGCCCGCTTTGGCCCGGCCGCCACATACAAATAGGCGGTGTCGCACCCGGAAAGGCCCGCGCCCACAAAGGCCAGCATCACGCGCTCGGCCAGAAAGGCGCCGAAGCTGCCCGCCCGCCAGAAAACCAGCTTTGAGAGAAAAAACACCGCGCTGCACACGGCAAGCATGCGCTTGTAGCCCAGCCTTGCCGCCATAGCGCCAAGCGGCAGCTCCAGCGCCACCACCAGCAGATAGTACACGCTTTCGATGAGGGCGATATCCCCCATGGACAGCCCTGCCTGCGTACGGTACAGCGACGCCACCGGGCCGTAGAACACCATGCCCTGCAAAAAGGCCGCAAGGCACATCAGGGCCACACAGCGACCCTCTTTTTTCCAAAACACAAAAAACAGTCCCTTCCTGAAAACAGTAGCAAAACAGCGGCCCGCGGCCCTGCCACGAACCTGCATTCATCTGCTCTGTTTTTAGATGGACTGTTTCATCTGGCTGCTATGCTCCCTTTTAAGCCCGCACGGCGGGCTGTATGATGAAAAGTATACCACAGTGTGCAAGGGCATGCAAGTGTGCGGATGCGCACCCGCCTGTGCACGCCGCAGGCGGCTGCGCGCAGTTTTGGCGCGCGCCCCTGCCGGGGGAAAAACAAAAAGGGCCGCCGGGGCACAGCGCAGGCCCAAAGCCCGGCCTGACAGCCTGCGGGCGCAAGGCCGCGCCCTTGTGCGGGCGGCCTATCCGCCTTTCTCCGCAGGCAAAGCAGCGCGCAGCCGGCAATATGCGCCGCGGGGCTGCACGCCTTTGCGGGCGCCTCACTGCGCGGCGCCCGGCGAAATATAGATGCCGAGCTGGCCCTCTGAAACCGCCGCGCTCAGCACGGTGCTGCCCTTGTGAAGCAGATACCCCGCCGAAGCGTCTTCCGCACCGGCTTCGCCCTCTTCAAACCCCGCCTGCCGCAGAGCCTGCACATACTGCTCGCCCTGGGCGCGGGTGATATCCGTCAGAAACACGGCGTAAACGCCCTGTTCCTCATACCAGAGGGCCCAGGCGGGCGTGCCGTTTTCCGGCTGCGGAACCAGAGCCGTATATTCATTTTCCGGCCATCCGTTCAATTCCTCCCGCACCGGCGCCGCCGTACTGCCGGCAGCCGGCAGCCGCCCGGCGGTGCAGGCGCACAGAAAAACAGTGCAGCAAACAAAAGCCGCCGCAAGCAGCATGCGCCTCATCTTCCGCCCCTTCTTTCCCTGTATTTCAAATGCAAAAAGACTGCGGCGGCCGCCAGGGCCGCAAGGCCCGCCAGAACCGGCAGCACATACAGCCAGGCCGGTGTGCCCGCCACAAACAGCTTTGCCGGCGCGTCGGCATAGCCGATGATGCCGGGCGGCAGGGCCCGGGCGCGCTCCCACAGCCAGGCCGCGGCGCACAGAGCCGCCAGTGCAGCGGCCAGCAGCCCCAGCGCGCGCACAGACGGCAGGAGCGCCGGGCGGCCCGCTGCGGGCGCCGCCCGGCGGCCAGCTGCTGCCACGAACGCCGAACAGCCTGCACAGCGCGGCCAGGTTGGCCGCGCTGGGGCGCGAGGCGCCGCTCTCCCACTTTGCCACGGCCTGCCGCGTCACACCCAGGCTGTCCGCCAGCGCCTGCTGCGGCATATTCCTCTGCGTGCGAAGCTGCCGGATGCGTTCTCCCGTCTCCATATCCGCCCCTCCCGTCTGTCCTTCAGCATAGCACGGAAGCCGGGCCCCGTCCAGCAACTATCCGTCAATTTCCAGTTGCGCGCGGGCTTTGCCCGCCACAAAAGAAAAAGATGCGCCTGCACAGCCGAACGGCCCGCCGCTTTCCAGCGGCGGGCCGTTCGGCCTTCTGCGCTATTTCTTTTTGTCAAACAGCCTGCGGCGCGCGGCGCTTTGACGCATCAGCGCCTTCAGGGCCGCCTCGTCGCCTGCCTCCAGCGCGCGCTTCACGTCGTTCAGGCTTCGCTCGAACTGGCCTATCTCTTCAATCAGGGCGTCTTTGTTCGCAAAAAACAGCTCGCTCCACAGGGCCTCGTTGATGTTGGCGATGCGGGTGAGGTCGCGGAAGGAATCACCCGTGTAATCCACAAGGTGCTCGTCCGCGTTGGCATTCATCAGGCTGACGGCAATGGCGTGCGTCAGCTGGCTGACATAGCCGATCAGCCTGTCGTGTTCTTCACAGCTCAGCACCGAGATGTGCGCAAAGCCCAGCGCCTGCCCCAAAGCTCTTGCAAACGCCACGGCCCCGGGCGTATTGGCCCCGGTGGGCGTGATAAGGAAATTGGCTCCCCTGAAAATGGCGGGGTCTGCGTTCCACACACCGCCCACCTCGCGCCCGGCCATGGGGTGGCAGGCAATAAACTCCACGCCGGGCGGCAGCAGCGCCTGCACAGGGCCCACCACGGCGCCCTTCACACCGCACACATCGGTGAGCAGCGTGCCCGGGCGCAGGTTGCCCGCATGCGCCCGCACCCATTCCACCATGGCGCCGGGGTAAAGCCCCAGCACCACCACATCCGCCCCGGCCAGCAGAGCTTCGGGCGCGCGCGCCGTCCCCTCGTCGATGACGCTGTGCTCTTCTGCCCAGAGAATGGCCTTTTCATCAATATCCACAGCTGTCACCCTGCACCCGAGCCGCTTCAGGCACATGGCGTAGGTGCCGCCCAGAAGGCCGAGCCCCACGATGCAAAAGCGCCGTTCCAAAAGCTTGTTCACAGCAGCGTCACCTCCGCGCCAAGACTGGCCTGCAGCACCTGCCAGAATTCGGGCCAGCTTTTTTCCACACATCCGGCGCCCTCGATGGACACAGGCACGCCCGCCGCCAGCGCCGCCACAGCCATGGCCATGGCCACGCGGTGGTCGTTGTGGGCGCACAGGGCCGCGCCGTGCAGCGCGCTTTTGTATACGCGCACGGTGCCTTCGTCCGATTCAATGCGCCCGCCCATCCTGCGTATCTCCTCCTCCATGGCGGCAATGCGGTCGCTTTCCTTCAGGCGCAGGCGCTGGGCCTGCCGCAACACAAGGCCATTTTCGCAGAACAGCCCCAGCACCATCAGAATGGGCCCAAGGTCCGGGCAGTCGGCAAGGCTGGCCTCGCCGCCGCGAAGGCGGGCCCGCTCAAACCGCAGGGCGCCGCACGGCTCCTGCACAATGGCTGCCCCCGCCTGCCGCAGCACAGAGAGGAAGGCCATGTCGCCCTGCGCGCTGCCCGGGCGCAGGCCCGTCAGCCGCACGCCGCCGCACACGGCGCCCAGCACGCCGAAAAAGGCCGCCTGCGAGGCGTCGCCCTCCACCGTATAATTACAATTTGTATATTTTTGGTTTTTCTCAACAAAAAGTGTATTTTCATCCTGCCAAACAGCCTGCACGCCGAACGCCGCCAGGGCGCTGCGCGTAAGCTGCACATAGCTGCGGCTTTCAAACGGCGGCCGCACGCAGACGGTGCTTGCGCCCTCCAGCAGCGGCAGCGCAAACAGAAGGCCGCTGATGAACTGGCTGGACACGCCGCCGTCCACACAGAAGCGGCCCGCCGAAAGCCGCCCGTTCACGCACACGCCCGTGCCGCTCTGCGAAAACGCCACGCCCTTTTCGCAGAACAGGCGCTCATACACCGTCTGCGGGCGCTGGGGCAGGCGCCCCTCGCCGGAAAACTGCACCGGCGCGCCGCACATGGCCCCCAGCGGAATAAGAAAGCGCAGCGTGCTGCCGCTTTCGCAGCACCACACCGGCCCCTGCGGCGTGCAAAGCCGCCCGCCTGTGCCCCGCACAAGCGCCGTGCCGCCCGCAAAGCTGATGTGCGCGCCAAAGGCGCGCAGGGCGCCCGCCGTGGCGTCGATGTCCCTGGAGTGGGCGATATTTTCAATGCGGCTTTCGCCCTGCGCCAGCGCCGCGCAGACAAGCGCGCGGTGCGCCATGCTTTTGCTGGGCGGCGCGGCGACGCGCCCGCCGCGCCATGCCCCTGTCAGTTCGGCGCGCATGCCGCCGCCCCCTTTCCTGCTGCTGTTGTTGCGGGACGCCGACCCGTGCCCCGCTTACATTTCGCGCCCAATCACGCGCGCGATGGCGCGCCCCTTCTCGATGACGGCGGCAAACCGCTCCGGCTTGAGGCTTTGGGCGCCGTCGCTCCACGCGGCCTCCGGGTTTTCGTGCACCTCGATGATAAGGCCGTCCGCCCCCGCGGCGATGGCCGCAAGGCTCATGCTCTCCACATAGCGCCAGTCGCCGGTGGCGTGGCTGGGGTCTATGATGATGGGCAGGTGCGTTTTTTCCTTGATGATGGGCACCACCGAAAGGTCCAGCGTGTTGCGGGTGTACTTCTCGAAGGTGCGGATGCCTCGCTCGCACAAAATGACGTTCTCGTTGCCGCCCGCCATGATGTATTCGGCGCTCATAATCCACTCCTCAATGGTGTTGGCAAGGCCGCGCTTGAGCAGAACGGGCTTTTTCATTTTGCCCACCGCCTTCAGAAGGCGGAAATTCTGCATGTTGCGCGCGCCTATCTGCACAAGGTCCACATACTGTTCAAATTCGTCTATTTCGTGCTCGCTCATCAGCTCGCTGACGATGGGCAGGCCCGTGGCCCCGCGCGCGGCCACCATATCCAGGATGCCCTCGGTGCCGAGGCCCTGAAAGGCATAGGGCGAGGTGCGCGGCTTGTAGGCGCCGCCGCGCAGCATGGTGCCGCCCGCGGCCTTCACCTTTTTGGCCACACTTATCATCTGCGCCTCGCTCTCTACGCTGCACGGGCCGCCGATGACGGCTATCTTCTCTCTGCCGCCCACCTTCACGCCCGCCACGTCGATGACGGAATCCGCCTCATGGAACAGGCGGTTCGCCTTTTTGTACGGCTCGGAAACGCGCTGTACGCTCTCCACATACGGGTTCGCGCGGATGCGCTTTTCGTCCAGCACGGTGGTGTCGCCCACAAGGCCGAACACGTTGTAATCCGTGCCGCGTATCATGGTGACGGAAAGGCCCTGCGCCTCGAATTCGCGGATGATGCGCTCCAGCTCCGCCTGCGGCGTGCCGCGCTTTGTGCTGATGATCATGGTTCGTTTCTCCCCTCTTGTACGCTTTGCTGTTCAGCGGTTTTCATAGCCGGAAAGCTCCGGATTTTTCACAAACTGCCCGCGGCTGTCCGTGCGCAGGGGCAGCACGGCCGTCACGGCCTCCACGGGGCACGCGCCGTAAATGTGCGGGTAATACCGGCTTGGGTTGTGGGGCCCGGCCTCCCATTTGATGGGCGCGGGCACCTTTTTCACATCGATGCACAAAAGCACATAGTCGCCGCCGTCCGCATAATGGCCCGGCGCCACGCGCCAGAAATATTCCACGGGCGAGCAGTGCAGGAAGCCCCCCTCCGGCAGCTGCGCGCCCACGGCGCCCGCCGCCCTGCAGGCCTCCCATTCGCTGCGCCGCATGCCGTGCAGGATGACAAGGCTGCCCTCGATGTCGCGCTTCAGCGTCTCCATGGCGTGCACATAGCCGTCCCTGCCCTCGCCCACAAAGTGATAGCGGCAGGCCATGCCCGCAAAGCTTTGCCGGCGGAAGGCTTCGCGCTTTGTCACGTCTGAGATGTGCACCTCGGCGGCGGGCAGCGCCACCGCCTTCAGCGCGTCCAGAATGGCCACCGAGGTGTGCGTGTAGGCCGCAGGGTTGATGACGATGCCGTCCGCGCGGCCCAGCGCGCCCTGAATGGCCGTGACGATGTCCCCCTCACAGTTGGACTGAAAAAATTCCGCCTCCACGCCCATGCCGCGCGCCGCCTGTGCGATATGGCTGCACAGGCCCTCGTACGTCAGCGTGCCGTAGATATCCGGCTCGCGCACGCCCAGCATATTGATGTTAGGCCCATTCACGATCAAGAACTTCATAAAATGCCTCCTTTGCGGCGGCCACCGCCGCCTCGAAGCTGCCTGCGTTTTCCACCCTTGCGTGGCACGCCGCCTCGTACAGCGGGCGCCGCACGGCAAGCTGCCCCGCCAGCGCCTCGCGCGTGGCGCTCAGCGGCCTGCCGCCGCCGGGCTTCAAAAGCGCCAGCGGCCTGTCGAGGTACAGCACCACATAATTCTGGCGCAAAGCGCGCACGTTTTCTTCGCGCAGCACCACGCCCCCGCCCGTGGCCAGCACGGCGCCGCCGCGCTTGGCAAGGTCTGCCGTGACGGCGGCCTCCAGCCGGCGGAAGGGTTCTTCGTCGCCGGGCCTCAAAATTTCGGATATGGGCCTGCCCGCACGGCGCACAAGCTCGGCGTCGGCGTCCACAAAGGGCTTTTTCAGCGCCCTTGCCAGCGCCTTGCCGACGCCTGTTTTTCCGCACGACGGCATGCCCACCAGCGCAAGGCCCGCCTTTTCGGCCAGAAGGCTGCGGTATATTTCAAGGATGCGCCGCTCTTCAATGGGCACGCCCAGAAACAGCTCGGCGGCATATTTGGCCTGCGCCACCAGCATCAAAAGCCCGCCAGCGCACGGCACGCCGCGCACCCCGGCCATCTGCACAAGGCGGGTGCGCAGGGGGTTGTATACCACGTCGAACACGGCCTCCAGCGCCGGAAAAGCGCCGGGCGCGGCCAAATCCACCAGGCAGGTGCCGTTGTCCGGGTACATGCCCGCGGGCGAGGCGTTGACAATGACGTTCACATCCTGCCGCGCGGCGGCCTGCTCATAGCGCAGCGCGCCGGGCCTTGCGCTGCGCGAGGCGCAAAGCACCTGCGCCGCGCCCTCGGCGGCGCACACCGCGCGCACCGTGCGCTGCGTGGCCCCCGTGCCCAGGATGAGCACCGTTTTGCCCGCCAACGAAACGCCCCTGCGGCGCACAAGAAGGCGAAAGCCGCCGAAATCGGTATTGTAGCCGAACAGCCGGCCGCCGCGGTTCACCACCGTATTCACGGCGCCGATAGCCCTCGCCTCTTCGCTCACCTCGTCGCACGCTTCAAGCGCCAGCCCCTTGTAGGGGATGGTGACGTTCACCGCGCGAAAGCTGCGCGCGGCAAAAAATGCGCGCGCATCCGCCTCGCACGGCAGCTCCTTCAATTCATAGGGGTAGCCGCCCAGCGCCTCGTGGATGGGCTTTGAAAAGCTGTGCCCCAGCGTTTTGCCAATCAGCCCATATTCCATGCCTGTGCCACCTGCCAGTCCTTCCCGAAATGCTGCGCGCACAAATCCGCCAGGGCAAGGGCCGTCACGGCGTCCTGCACGGCGCGGGCGCGGTGTGCGATGCACGGGTCGTGCCTGCCGTGTATCAGCAGCGTGGCGTCGCGCTTTGCGGCCCAATCCACCGTCTGCTGCACCTGGTAGATGCTGGCCGTCGGCTTCACCACCGTGCGGAACACAAGGGGCATGCCGTTTGTGATGCCGCCGTTTACGCCGCCGTTGTGGTTGGTGGTGGAGACGGTGCGGCCCGCGTGCATGCGCAGCGCGTCGTTTGCTTCGCTGCCGCGCATGCCCGCCATGGCAAAGCCCGCGCCGAACTCTACGCCCTTCACCGCCGGTATACTGAACAGCAGGCCCGCCAGCGTGCTTTCCACACTGCCGAAAAACGGCTCGCCCAGCCCTGCGGGCAGGCCCAGCACGGCGGTCTCCAGCACGCCGCCCACGCTGTCGCCCCCGGCGGCCGCGGCCTCTATGGCCGCCTGCATGGCCTTTGCCTTCACGCTGGAAAGCGCAGGGAATGCCACGGCCCCCAGCGCGCGAAGCTGGCGCGCCAGCGCCTCGCCGCCAAAGGCGAGGGGCTCGTCCTCCACGCCGGCGCACTGCGCCAGATGCGTGCCGATCACCACGCCCCTTTTTTCCAGCAGCTGCTTCAAAATGGCGCACGCAGCCACAAGCGGCGCGGTGAGCCGGCCCGAAAAATGGCCGCCGCCGCGCGCGTCCTGAAAGCCGCGGTATTTCAGGTGCGCCGTCCAGTCCGCGTGGCCGGGGCGCAGAAGGTCCTGCGTTTTTTCGTAATCCTCGCTGCGCGTATTGGTGTTTTCTATCACCAGCGTCACCGCCGTGCCCGTGGTAAAGCCTTTGTAAACGCCCGACAGGAAACGCACCCTGTCCGGCTCTGTGCGCTTTGTGCTCAGCCTGCCCGCGGCGCGGCGCTTGTCCATCTCCCGCGCGATATACGCCTCGTCCACCGGCACGCCCGCGGCAAGGCCCGAAAGCGTGGCCCCCACCGCCGGGCCGTGGCTCTCTCCGAAGATGGAAAGCGAGATGGCGCCCGTGTATGTGTCGTTCATCCAATGCCCTCCCCTATCACGGCGCGCAGCGCCTCCACCGGCACCTTCTCCAGCCGGTAGCTGCCCGGCTGCTTCACCTTCACCAGCGTGATGGCGCCGTTCGCGGCTTTTTTGTCATGCACAAGGTGGGAATATATCTCGTCCCCGTCGTAGCGGATGCGCACCGGCAGGCCCAGCGCCCTGTATACCCTCCGCACGCGCGCGCGCACGGCGGGGCTCTCCAGCATGGGCAGCGTGCCCAGCGCCACGCACTCGCCGTGATAAAGCTGGCGGCGCGCAAGGCCGCGGCTGGCCTCGATGGCATGGCCGATGGTGTGGCCGAAGTTCAGCGCCGCGCGGCAGCCCGCCTCGCGCTCGTCCGCCTCCACAATGGCCTTTTTCACCGCAAGGCTGCGGTACAGAATTTCCTCAAGGCTCTGCTGCGCGCCGCCTTTTTCAAACAGCTCGAAAAGCGCCGCGTCCCCGATGAGGCCCGTCTTCACCGCCTCGGCCAGCCCGTTCGCCACATGGCGCGGGGGCAGGGTGGCAAGGGTGTCCGGGTCTGCCACCACAAGGCGCGGCTGGTGAAAGGCGCCCACAATATTTTTGGTGCCCGCCAGGTTCACGGCCGTCTTGCCGCCGATGGAGGAATCCACCTGCGCAAGCGTGGTGGTGGGGCAGTTGATAAAATCGATGCCGCGCATATAGCATGCGGCGGCAAAACCCGCAGCGTCGCCCACCACGCCGCCGCCCAGGGCCAGCACCGCGTCCGTGCGGGCAAAGCCGTGCTGCAGCATCGCGGTGCACAGGCGCTCTGTCACGGCAAGGCTCTTCGAGCCCTCGCCCTGCTCCAGCACCACGGGCACGCCCTGCGGGCACTGCGCCAGCACCGTGGAAAGATACTGCTGCGGCACGCCGGAATCCGTCACCACAAGCACCTTGCGGCTCAGGTTCACAAGCTGCCCCACGCGCCCCAGCGCGCCGCGCCGCAGAATGATGTCGTAGCTTCGCGGGCCAAGCCGCATCGTCAGCTTCATACGCACTCTCCTTCCGCCGCGCCGCGGCTGTACACGCCAAGCACGCGCACCGTGCGGCACACGGCGCCCAGCTTTTCCAGCAGGGCCTGCGCCGCCGCGCCGCTGCAGTCGCCCACCAGCTCGGCATAAAAATAATACTCCCAGGCCGCGTGCGGCATGGGCCTGCTCTTGATGCATTCGAGGTTGAAGCCCTCTTCACCTATCACCCGCATCACGCGCGCCAGCGCGCCGGCCTTGTGGTCTACCGTGAACAGCAGGCTGAAGCGGTTGCCCTTTGCCCGCCGCACCCTGCCGATGACAATAAAGCGGGTGGTGTTGTCCTCGCTGCCGTTGATATTCTCCGCCAGCACATGCAGGCCGTACAGCCCTGCCGTCTCTTTTGAGGCAATGGCCGCCAGCGCCTTGTCGCCCCGGCGCGCCACCTCCTGCGCGGCCAGCGCCGTATTGGCCGCCTCGCGCCGGGCAAGGCCCAGCATTTTCAAAAAGCCCGCGCACTGGCGCAGGGCCTGCGGGTGCGAAAGCACTGTTTTCACATCGCCCAGCGCCGCGCCCGGCACGCCCAGCAGGTTCTGGCCCACGGGCAAATCGTACACGTCGCACACGCACAGCTTCGGGTGGGAAAAGCAAAGGTCCAGCACTTCAGACACATCGCCCGCGCTGCTGTTCTCAAACGGCAGCACGCCGTATTCGGCCTCGCCGCTTTCCACCGCGCGGAACACCTCCTCCCACGCCGCAAAGCCCACGGCGCGCGCGTGCGGGAACAGCCTGCACAGCGCAATGTGGCTGAACGCACCCTCCACGCCCTGATAGGCCACCGCGCCGCGCCCCAAAAGCGCCTGCTGCAGCGCGCGGGAAAGCGCCATGTTGTGGCGCAGGAAATCTTCATAATAGGGGGCCATGGCCTTTTCGCGCGCACCCAGCGCCGCAAGGTTTTTTTCCACCACGGCCTCCTCGCGCGCCGCATCCAGCACAGGCAGGCCGTGCTGCGCCTTGTACCCGGCTATGGCCGCCGCAGCCTCCATGCGGGCAAGAAATGCCTCGCGCAGCGTTTCATCCAGGGAATCTATCTTTTTGCGCAGTGCCTCCAGCGTCTCCATCCGCGGCTTCGCCCCTTTGTGGTTGTAATATGTTGTATTATATCACACACAAGGGGCCGTGCGCAAAACAAATTACATTTTTATGCACGCTGTGCGGTGCGCCGTGGGCGCCGCGCCGCGCCGGGGCTTTCCCTTTGCGGCCGTTTGTGCTATAATATGAATACTTGTTCCCCTGCGGGCCGCTGTGCGCGGCGCGCCGCAGGGCGTGCCGCGCGGCCGCAGGGCCGCGCATCTCTTTTCAGCGAAGGAGCTTTTCCAATGGCAAACAACGAACAGGACAAGCGCCCCCGCGCGCCGAAAAAGGCCAATACGGACACCGTCTCGTTCCGCGTGGTGGCCAGCCTGCAGCGCGGCGCCAACGACGCCGTGGCAGTGCCGCACCGCGGGCCCATACCGCTGCGCCTTGTGGTGAATGCCTTCGGGCAGCTTTTATACCGCGTGGGCTTTGAAACAGAATATGTGGTGCGCTGCTTCTGGCGCGGCCTGCGCAGGGCCACCGCCGGGGCAAGGCGCTGGGCCGTGCTGGCCGCAAAAACGGTGGCGGCGCCCTTCGGGCTGTTTTTCCGCTCCATGTGGCGCGACCTTTCAGCCCCCTTCGTGCATCTGGCGCACGGCCTGCGCCATTTGAAGGCGGAAAAGCAGGCCGGCAGCGATACCAGCAGCATCGCCTTTATCCGCAGCGGCGTGCAAAAGCACCGCGCCGTGCTGGCGGGCGCGCTGGGCTACCTTCTGCCTGTGGGCGCGCTGGCCATTCTGGTGTTCACCGTAAGCCAGGTGCTGGGCGCAAATTATTCCCTCGCGGTGGAATATAAAGGCGATATCATCGGCTTTGTAGAAAATGAAAACGTGTGGGAGGCCGCCAACAATCTTGTGCGCGAGCGCATCATCGCCTCGGACGAGACAGACCAGACCTGGAACGCCGAGCCCGTGTTCACCATCCGCGCCGTGGATGAGGCCGCCCTTTCCTCCGCCAGCTATCTGGCGGATACCATCGTCAAAAATTCCTCCGACGAAATACAGAACGCCACCGGCATCCACGTAAACGGGCAGCTTGTGGGCGTTGTGACGGACGGCGCGGCGCTGCAGCAGATGCTGGATGACACCCTTGCCCCGTATGAGACGGGCGGCGAGTTCCACCGTGTGGCCTTTGCGCAGGAGATAGAGCTCGTGCCCGGCATTTACTATACCTCGTCCATCGAGGACATCTCCGCCGTGACGGACACCCTTCGCGCAGACCCCACCTACCTTCAGGTAAAAATAACAGACCGCGAGGAATATGACGACGTGCAGCCGTACGAGACCATCACGCAGGAATCGGACGATTATTACGAAGGCACGCAGCGCGTGCTGCAGCGCGGCCGGGACGGCCGCCAGCATGTAGTGGCGGACGTGACGCGCGTGAACGGCGAGGAGGTTGCGCGTGAAGTGGTGGAGACCACCGTGCTGGAGGAAATGACGCCCCGCATTGTGGTGGTGGGCACAAAATCTTACGATTTTGCCACCAACATCGGCCATGTGGGCTCCGGCAGCCTGTCGTTCCCCGTGCCGGGCTATTCCTACATCACCACCCGCTTCGGCCAGGGCCGCCACCGCGGCACAGACATCTGCGCGCCCGCCGGCACGCCCATTTACGCATGCGCGGGCGGCACCGTGGTGGAGGCCGGCTGGCATTACAGCTGGGGCAACTATGTGCGCATCGACCAAGGCGGCTATTACACGCTGTACGCGCACTGCTCGCAGCTTTCCGTCTCGGCCGGGCAGGCCGTGGCGCAGGGGCAGCTTGTGGGCCTTGTGGGCAACACGGGCAATTCCTCCGGCAACCACTGCCATCTGGAGCTGTGGCTGGATAACTCCGGCTCTTACTCCAGCCTGACAGACCCGCTGAACTATATGACGCCGTGACCGGCCTCCCGGCCGCACGGCGGGCAAGGCTGCCCGCCAACCGGCGGCTGCCGCCTTTGAGCGGGGCGCTGAAAATGATTTCCTTCACTTCTTGGCGGATGTTCAGGCAGGCGCGCCTGCCCGCGCAGAGCCTGCGGCGGTTTCCGGCTTTTGCCCGCCGCCTTTCCGCATTTTCTTTTCAGCGAAGCCTTTGCATTTTCCTTGCCTTTCTTCCGGCCCTGCGCTCATTTGCAAGGCTTTTTCCTGCCATATGCGGTTAAAAAAGGGCGGGGGCCCCGGCTGTGCCGGGGCCCCCGCCCTTTTTCAATATAAGTTTTTGCCCACATCCGAAAGGCGCAGGCCGGGGTTGTGCTCCTCGGCCCAGGTGATGTTCCAGGCGCTTGTGAACAAAAGCAGGCGGCGGCCCTTGAAATCCTCCACGCGGCGGGTGTCGCTGGTGAGGTTCAGGGCCTTGGGGTCTACGTCCTCGTTGTCTATCCAGCGGATGAAGGCATACGGCAGGGCCGTGCGCCGCACGTCCACATTGTACTCGTTTTTCAGGCGGTATTCCAGCACTTCGAACTGCAGCACGCCCACCACGCCTACAATGACCTCCTCCATGCCGCCGCCCAGCTCCTTGAATATCTGAATGGCGCCCTCCTGGGCAATCTGCTCCATGCCCTTCACGAACTGCTTGCGCTTCATGGTGTCCACCTGCGTGATGCGCGCGAAGTGCTCGGGCGCAAAGGTGGGGATGCCCTCGTAGGCAAACGGCGTTTTCGCCGTGGTGATGGTGTCGCCGATAGAGAAGATGCCCGGGTCGAAAATGCCCAGAATGTCGCCCGCAAACGCCTCGTCCACCGTCTCGCGCTCGGAGGCCATCAACTGGGTGGACTGGCTGAGCTTCACCTTTTTGCCGCCCTGCACGTGGTAGACGTCCATGCCGCGCTCAAAGCGGCCCGAGCAGATGCGCATGAAGGCGATGCGGTCCCGATGGGCCTTGTTCATGTTGGCCTGTATCTTGAATACGAAAGCCGAGAAATCGGGGCTGTGCGGGCTGATAAGCCCCGCCGAGGACATGCGCGCCAGCGGCTGAGGCGAAAGGCGCAGGAAATCGGCAAGGAACGGCTCTACCCCGAAGTTTGTCAGCGCCGAGCCGAAGAATACCGGCGTCAGCCTGCCGGAATCCACCTTTGCCCTGTCAAACTCGTAGGCGGCGCCGTCCAGCAGCTCAATATCATCGCACAGCACGGCGTGCAGCGCCGGGGTCAGCAGCTCGTCCAGGTTCGCGTCGCCCAGGTGCGCCTGTATCTTCGCAGCCTGCTGGGTGCCGGTCTTTCCCACCGTCTCAAAGGCCAGTATCTCTTTTTTATCGCGCACATACACGCCCTTGAACTCCCTGCCGCAGCCGATGGGCCAGTTCATGGGGTAGGTCTCGATGCCCAGCACCTGCTCTATTTCCTCCAGAAGGTCGAAGGGGCTGCGCGCCTCGCGGTCCATCTTATTCACAAAGGTGAACAGCGGGATGCCGCGCATGGCGCACACGCGAAACAGCTTTTTCGTCTGTGCCTCCACGCCCTTGGCCGCGTCAATGACCATCACCGCGGCGTCCGCCGCCATCAGCGTGCGGTAGGTGTCCTCGGAAAAATCCTGGTGGCCGGGCGTGTCGAGGATATTGATGCAGCAGCCGTTGTACTCAAACTGCAGCACGCTGGACGTGACCGAAATGCCGCGCTGCTTTTCAATTTCCATCCAGTCCGACACGGCGGCACGCGCGCCCTTTTTGCCCTTGACGATGCCCGCCTGCTGAATGGCGCCCCCGTACAAAAGCAGCTTTTCCGTCAGCGTGGTTTTGCCCGCGTCCGGGTGCGAAATGATGGCGAACGTGCGCCGCCGGGCTATCTGCTCTTCCAGTGTGAATTCGCTCAAAGCCTTTTCCTCCAGAAAGGCCCCGCGGCTGCGGGGCCGGTATTGTGTTGCCGTGCGCGCCGGGCTTTTCCCGCCGGGGCGGGAAAGGCGGCCCTTCCGCAGGGCGCCGGGCCCCGTGCGCCCGGATGCAAAAGACAGGCATGCCTCCATGGCAGGCCGCGCGGCCGCCGTGGGGGGCTCGCCTGTATGCTGTACCGGGGCTGCGGCCGCCGCCCGCAGCCTTGCCGCAGGCGGCCCGGCGCGCTCTGCTCTGCCGGCCCCGCATGCCTCTGCGGGCCCTGCCGCACAGGCAGAAAACCGTGTTTCTCACCAAAGGACAGTGCGGGGGCGAAACGGCCCGCCGCCCTGCCCGGCCTATATTGTACGGCATTTCGGCCCGCTTTGCAAGCGGCTGCGGCCTGTTTTTCAGCCGCCCTGCCCGCAGCGCGTGCAGTCATACCCCCATGTTGAACGTGGGGGTTGCAGAACGGCCCTGTAAGGGCCATTATTCCAGCCGCAGCAAAAGGTGCGTAATGGGCAGCGCCAACCGCACCTGCCGCTGCTTTTTCGTTTTTTCTTCTACCGCAGTCTTATTTCTATTTGCCCTTCGCCGCAAGCTGTCTCTTATATCGCATTTCCCGTACCGAAAGCATAAACGATTGGGTATTCACTGCCAATTCATATGCCGGTGACGCACCCGCTTTCTTGCTTTCTATCGTTCATTCCGTTAAAACCGGTATTCTTTTCTATTCAACGCTCGTGCCAGATTCGCCTGCAAGCATAGCTTGTGGTTCTTATATGAATGGCAAAGCCGCAGGTGCCAAAGAGGCCCTGCGGCTTTTCTGAAGCAGCACTTCCCGCGGGAGGGGGGCGGCTCATTCGCCCGGCACGTCCCCGCCGCCTTCCGGCCCGCCGCGGCTGAGCAGGCCGGAAAGGTAGCTTCTGTCGCCCAGCACGGCGGCAAGCTGCACCTTGTCCAGCACGCCCTCCCAGTAGGCAGCTGCGGCCTTCTGGTACTGGCTGCCCAGCTCCTGCGCCTGCGCCAGCAGCGCCTGAGGGCCGCTTTGCTGCTGCGCGTGGGTGAAGGGGTTTTCCCACTGCTCCGGAAAGCCCCCCTGCGGCGCCGGGGCGGGCGTCACATGGCTCATGCCCCAGCCGGGCCTGCCCATGAAAAGCTGCACCGCGCGGATAAGAAGGCGCTTGCCCGCGCCTGCGCAGAACATGCCGTGCAGCCAGGCAAAATCGTGGAAGCAATCTGCCAGGGCCTCGCGCGACACCTCCAGCCCGTACACCTCCAGAATGCACGCGTGCAGAAGCTCGCAAACCTCTGCCAGCGCCTTGGGTGAAAGGGCGGGCGCGGCGTCCTGCTGCGGCACAGCGCGGCCAAGGCCGTCCTGCTCGTGCAGCTCGCTGTCCAGCGCCGCTTCACAGAAGCCGTGGCCGTACGGGCCGCTGAACACGCCGCCGGGCGCGCACAGGGCCTCCACATAGGGGTGCAGGGTGGAATCGGCCGCATAATGGCTTAGAAAGCCGAGGGTATAGCTGCGCTGCGCTTCGCTCCATGCGCGGAACACCATGGCCCGCAGAAACCGGCCCGTCTGCTCTTCATGCATGCGCTCGCCCAGCGCGGCCAGGTCATACGGGCGCTTTTTCGCGCTTTGCAGCACATGGTAGGCAAACAGAGGGTCCGGCCCGTTGGCGCCCATCTCGTAGGCGGGTGTATCGGGCGCCTGTGCGCCGCTCTGCGCCAGCGTGCGGCGCGCGGTGCGGATATGGGTATATGCCTCCGGCATGGTTCAGCCCTTCTTTTTGCGGTATTTCGGCAGCACGAAGAAATACAGCCCGCCGCCGATGAAAAAGATGATAAGCACGCTCAAAATGCCCCAGGGCGCGGCGTCCATGTTTATCTGCGCCAGCAGGGCCTCGCTTGCCGTGGCACGCGTTTCGCCCGCATTGTTCAGCATGATGCCCGCCGCCAGCGCGCTGGACCAGCCCACCAACGCCGGCCCCATGATGGCCGAGAATTTGCCGAAGATATCGTAAAAGCCGAAGAATTCGCCGCTGCGCTTTTTATCCGGTATCATTTTGCCGAACATGCTGCGGCTCAGCGCCTGGATGCCGCCCTGGCTGGTGGCCACCATCACGGCCATCACCCAGAACTGCCACACCTCGCGCAGAAAGAAGCCGAACACGGTGACGCCCATATAAATGCAGATGCCCACGCCCACCATCACGCGCGCGCCGAAGCGCTCGCTGGCCTTGATGTACAGAAGGCAGAACGGCAGGCCCAGCACCTGCACCAGCAAAAGCGCCAGCAGCATGCTGGTGGAATCCAGCCCAAGAGTGTCGCCATAGCTGGTGGACATGTGGATGATGGTGTTCACGCCGTCGATATAAAAGAAATACGCAATGAGGAACACGAACATCTCTTTATAGTGGAAAATCTCCATCACAGTGGCCCACAGGCCCTTCAGGGCCTTGCCCACCGCACCCTTCTCGCGCTCGACATAGCTCACCTGCTCTACATTCTTCAAAAGCGGGAAGCTGAACACAAACCACCACACTGCCGTGAGGCCGAACGCGAACGAAAGGCAGAACAGCATGGCGTCGCTGCCCAAAATGAGGTTCATGATGAGGAACGCCAGCAAAGGGATGGTGGAGCCGCCGATATACCCCAGGCCATAGCCCATGGTGGACACCTTGTCCATGCGCTCTTCGGTGGTGACATCGTTCAAAAAGCTGTCGTAATACAGGTTCGCACCGGCAAAGCCGATGGTGGAGAGAATATACAGCGCCAGCACCGCCATGCCCACCTTTTCCGCCACGCCGGGGGCCATGAAGTCAAGCTGCGGGGTGACGGCAAGGCCCACACAGCTCACCACACCCACCAGCATAAAAACCGTAAACAGCTTTTTGCGCATGCCTCTGAAATCTCCAAACACGCCCAGCACCGGCGCCAGCAGCGCCACGATGGCCATAGCCGCGCTGGTGGCATAGCCCCACGTCGTCATGCCCGAGGCGGCATCCGCCATGTACTCCACCACAGTGTTGTAAAAAATAGGCAGAATGGTGACCACCACCACCGAATGGGCGCTGTTGGCCCAGTCGTACATCATCCAGCTCTTTTCCTGCTTTGTAAAGTTTTTCAGCACTCCCGCACACTTCCTTTCGGGCGCGCCCGGCCGCATTCCGGCGCTGCGGCGCCCGCACATTCTTGCTTTTAGTTTACCATGGAACCGGCCAAACCACAAGCGCGGGCCCGTATATTCTGTGCAAAGTGTGCGTAAAGGCTGCGCACAGCGCCGCCGAAAAGCGCTGTGCGCAGGGCTTTTCTGCGCAGCATGCCGAAGCCGCAGGGCAAGCACGGCGTCCTCCTTCCCATCCGCTCCCGGCACATTATACAGACAGAGCCCCCGCGGCGCGCCTGACGGCCGCCGCAGGGCTTTTCTGCGCAGCATGCCGAAGCCGCAGGACAAGCACGGCGTTCTCCTTCCCATCCGCTCCCGGCACATTATACAGACAGAGCCCCCGCGGCGCGCCT
>JBKYIE010000014.1:0-37352 GCA_047030735.1 Ruthenibacterium sp. | reverse complement strand
GACGGCCGCCGCAGGACTTTCCTGTGCGGCATGCCGAAGCCGCAGGGCAAGCACGGCGTTCCCCCTTCCCGTCCGCCCCCAGCGCATTATACAGACAGAGCCCCCGCAGCGCGCCTGACGGCCGCCGCGGGGGCTCTGTGGTTTCTATGTTTAGGGCCGGGGCCGCTTTACGCGGCAGCGCCGTCCAGCTCCGCCTGCCATGCGGCAAGCTCCTCTTCCAGCGCGGCCAGCTCGCTCTCACGCTCCTGCTGGGCGGCCTGCTGCTCTGCAAGCTGCTCTTCTCTGGCAATCAGCTCTTCCTCGCGCTGGGCCAGCGCCTCTTCGCGGGCGGCAGCGGCATTTTCGGCCCTCCACCGCTCGGCCTCGTCCGCGTCCATGTAGCAGCCTGCCTCTTCCACCCACTGCTGCATCTGCACCTGGCCCGCAAGGTCCGTCACGGCGCGCTGGTGGTCGAATGCGCCGCAGATGTCCAGCGTATACAGCGCCCCCTCCGGGCCGCCGGCCTCAAGGTAGATATCCGGCATTTCCACGCCGCAGCCCTTCACAGCCTGCACCACAGGCTGCGCCGCCGCAAGAAAGGCCTGCACGTCTTCATATTCGCCCGCAAGGGTGATGCTTGCGGCCGCGTCGCCATTCAGCCCGGCCAGCGTTTCGGGCACAAAGGTATGCTCGGGCCAGCTGAAGCCGTAATTTACATAGGCGTTCACATTTTCCACGTTTTTGTCCTTTGCAAGTGCTGTGCCCACAGCGGTATTCCACTCGCTCTCCAGTGCCTCCATGCGGCGCATGTTTTCAGGCGAGGCATATTCCGCCACCTTCATGCCCACTACGCCCGCAAAACCGGCCAGCAGCAGAAAAAAGCACATCACGGTAGAGAGAAAATCGTATTTCAGCCTTGTGTCGCCCTTGGCCGCCGAGGCCGCCAGCAGCTCAATGCCCAGAGCCACCAGCACCAGCGGCGTCAGCTTGAACAGGTTCAGCATATCCCATCCGGGGCGGAGCATGCCCACCACCAGCGCGATGCCTGCAATCACCAGGCACAGCCCCATGGTGAACGTGCCCACGCGGCGCACCCTGCGCGGCGTGGGCGCCGGGGCAGGCTGCCCCGGCGCGGCTGGCGGCTGTGCCGCCGGGGCCGCGGGTACGGCTTCTTCTGCAGGGGCGGGGCTCACGCCATGCTCCAGCTCATTCTTCGTGTTCATGGCCGTTCTCCCCTTCCTGCACCTTCTGCCCGCTGCCTGCACCCTTGAAGGCGACATAGTCGTCCTCCGGCTGGCGGGCCTGCCTGCCCGCCGGGCCGCGCATCAGGAACACGCCGAAGCCAATCAGCACTACGGCCACAAGGGTGGTGGTAAGGCTGTTCAGCAGGGTGCTCAGCCAGTGCAGGTGATATGCCGAAACCAGGCCCCACAGCACGGGCGCAATAAAGTTCGAATACAGCGCATACACGCCAATGGCCACCAGGGCAATGCCCAGCACGCGGTGGCGCTTTTCCACCAGCGTTTTCCAGTTGCCGCCTGCAAGGCTTTCAGGGTCTACCAGCCATGCGTCGGGCTCCATGGCCTCGCCCGACAAAAAGCGGCTGCGGATATTGAAGGTGTCGAAGAACGAATACATCCACACCACCAGCGAAAACAAAGCCACAGGCACCATGTTCAGAAGTGTGCCCAGCATGATGATGAGCATGAACAGCACCACAAGCGAGGTGCCGCGTTTCATATAGCCCTGGTACATCTGGCCCGCGCCGGGGCAGAAGGCAAGGCAGAAGGTGAAAAAGCCGCTTTTCCGTTTCATGGTAATTCTCTCCTTTTACTGTTGTGCGCCCTTTTGGAAGCGGGCGAAAAAGTCTGTGACGGCCGCGCTTATCTGCCGGCCCGTCTCGCTTACAAATTCATTCATGCGCGAGGTGACGGTGCTGTACGCCTTCGGCTCGGGCGGCTGGGCGGGCCTTGCCTCGCGCAGCGTGCCCATATTCTGAAACACGCCCGTGCCCCAGATGATAAGGGCAAACGCCGCCGCTGCGGCTGCCGTGGCGTAACGGCTTGTGACGATGCGCCAGGTGCGGCGGCGGATGCGCTGCCACACGCCCGGTGCAAGCGGCGCTTTGGGGGCCGCAAGCGGGGCTTCTTCCAAAAGCGCCGTATAGCGCACAAGGCATTCATCGCAAAAGCTCAGATGCTCGGCGGCTTCCAGCCGCGCCAGCTCGTCCAGCCGGCCTTCCGCCAGGGCTTTCAGCCCCTCGGGCGTCAAATGGCCGTTTTCATGGAACAGCTCCATCCTGCATTCCCCTTTCTCTCAATTTCGCCTGCAGCATGCGCCGCGCACGGGCAAGCTGCGTGTGTACTGTTTTCACCGGACGCCCAAGCTCCTGCGCAATCTGCTCGGGCGGCTTCTGCTCTAAGAAGTAGGCCACGCTCACAAGGTGGTACGGCTCTTTCAGCGCGCGGATATCGGCTTCTATGCGCGCCGCGCCGTCTTTCGCCAGCGCCTGCTGCTCGGGGCCCTGCGCAGGGTCCGCCCCGGCCAGCACGGGCAGCTTTTCATCCTCCTCCGCATGCACGCGCCGGTGATAGGCGCTTTTCAAATGGTCCTTGGCCTTGTTGGCCGCAATGCGCGCCAGCCACGGCTTATAGCTGCCCGGCGGGCAGTCGTCCCGGTGCATCCATGCGGAGAGGAAGGTCTCCTGTGCAAGGTCCTCGGCCAGCGCGTCGTCGCCCACGAACTGGCGGCATATGGTGTACACCAGCTTTTCATACCGGCCTATCAGCACTGTGAATTCCTGCTGCGTCATCGTGCCGCGCCGCGCGCTTGCCCCCTCTCCACACGCGCCCCCGTGCGGGCGGGGGCGTTTTATATGCGTGCGGGGTGTGGCACAGGGGCGCTGCCCCTGCGGCAGGCGGCCCGCACTTTTCCGCCCTGCACCTATGTAACGGCGCGGGCTGCGCCGTTTCTTCAACATTTCATAAAAATTTTCAGCACATTCGTTTTACCGTGCGCCCCGCAAGCAAAAAGGGCCGGGGAAGGCATCCCCCTCCCCGGCCCCGGATGAACCGCGCTGTCAATAAATAGCCATCACGCCAAGCTGCGAAAGCGTGAGCATGATGAGCCCGGCGCTCACCACGCCAAGCATCACGGCCAGCACGCTGGGCCAGAATTTCAAATCCAGCAGCGTGGCGGCCAGCGAGCCCGTCCACGCGCCCGTGCCGGGCAGCGGAATGGCCACAAACAAAAACAGCCCCACATACACGCTGCGGCCGGCCTTCTCCTGCATTTTTGCGCCGGCCTTCATGCCCTTTTCATGAATCTTGGAAAAAATGCGCCCCCACACGCCCGGCCAGGTGCAGCACCACAAAAGGATGCGCTTTGCAAACAGCAGAATGACGGGCACAGGCAGCATATTGCCCAGCACGGCCACTGCCAGAACGGGCAGCAGCGGAAGCTGCTGGCCCACCACGCCGATGGGAATGGCGCCGCGAAGCTCTATAATAGGTATCATCGAAACAAAGAACACCCAGAAGTATTTTCCAAATAAGCCTGCCATATGTTCGGTAAGCCCCTTCCTTTTTCATCTTGGTTTTCATTTCGGCCTGCAGGTGCCTGCGCGCCCGCGCAAAGCACACAACATTTTATTATGATACCGTATCCCGGCTTTATTTGCAAGGCCGGATAAAAAAGCGATGCCGCCGGCTGTGCGGCCGCTTTTCTGCCCGGCGGCCCGCGGAGCGCGCTTTGCGCAGCGGGAAGGCTCCTTGCGCAGCGGGAAGGCTCCTTGCGCAGCGGGAAGGCGCTTTGCGCGGCGGGGAGACGCTTTGCGCGTCAGGGAGGCGCTTTGCGCGGCGGGAAGGCGCTTTGCACGGCGGGAAGGCTCCTTGCACAGCGGGGAAACGCTTTGCACGGCGGGGAGGCGTTTTGCGCGGCGGGAAGGCGCTTTGCACAGCGGGGAAACGCTTTGTACGGCGGGAAATCGCTTTGCGCGGCAAAAAGCGCATCGCCTGCAAGCACGCGCCGAAAGGTGGTGCATGCGCTTTCCGAATGTGGTATACTGTAAAATATGATGCTTTGTGCCGGTGCATACGGCGCCGCCCTGTGCACCGGTGCGCAGAAAAAGGGGGAAACAACTTGAAACGCCTGTTTTGCGCGCTGGCCGCCGTGCTGGCTCTGGCCATGTGCGCCGCGCCTGCCATAAGGGCGCAGGCGGCCGGGGCCGCCGCTTATTCCATCACCAGCTTCGAGGGCAGCGCCGTGCTGCACGAGAACGCCGTGCTGGATGTGACAGAAACTATCGTGGTGGATTTTTCTTCGCCCAGCCACGGCATTTACCGCGCCTTGCAGACCTCGCTTGTGCAGGAAAAGACCACCGGCGGCGAGACGGTGCAGATGCCCTACAAGGCGCGCGTGACGGACGTTCAGGTGGACGGCGTGCCCTTCGAGACCTTTACCGAGGACGGCGTGTTCTTCATCCGCATCGGGGACGAGGACGAAACCGTCACCGGCACGCAGGTATATACCCTGCACTATTCCTACGATTTCGGGGCAGACCGCGTGCCCGAATACGACGAATTCACCTATTCCCCAATCGGTGCAAACTGGGAGGTGCCCATTCAGAAGGCAAGCTGGCGCGTGCAGTTTGAAAAACCCCTGCCGGATAGCGCCGTGCAGGCCTTCACCGCGCAGGCGCAGCAGGCCGTCTCTGTGACGGTGAGCCAGGACGCCGCCAGCTTCGTGTGCGGCCAGCCCATCCAGCCCGGGCAGGACATTGTGCTGAGCACCATACTGCCCGAGGGCTATTTTACAGGCGCCCGCCAGGCGCCGTGGGCCGCGGCCGCCATTCTGCTGGGCCTTGCTGCTGCGGTGGCTGCGGCGGCGCTGGCCCGCGCGCTTGCAGCCCAGCGCACAGGCGTCTCGCCGCAGCTTTGCGCAGCCCCGCCCCGGGGCGTCAGTGCCGCTGAGGTAGGCTATATCGTGGATAGCTGCGCAGACGACAGAGACCTGTTTGCGCTGGTGTACGAATTTGCCCAGCAGGGCCTGCTCTCCATTGAAATGCGGGGCAGCGAGGAGGCCCCGGAGGCCGTGCTGCACAAAGAGGCCGACATCCCTGAAGCCGCGCCGGATTATCAGCGCACCTTCTTCCATGCGCTGTTCCGCAACAGAAAAAGCTTCTCCTTTGCCCATGCGGACGAGCGCTTTGCCCAGGGCCTTGCCAAAGCCAAAACGCAGCTTGCCCAGCACTTTGACGGTGAGAACAAGCTGTACCAGCCCGGCACGGCGGCCGCCTCGCTTGCGCTGCCTCTGCTGGCCGCCGGCCTGTTCCTGGCCGGCATGGTGCTGGCCGGCGGGCTTCTGCTGGCGGGCGGCACCGCGCTGGGGGCTGCCAGCGGCGTGTGCGCGCTGGGCGCCGCGCTGGTGGCGCACTTCGGCGTATACCGCTGGCGCTTTGCCTCGCGCGGCACACGCCTTGCCTTCTCGGTGGGGGCGGGGCTCTTGTGGCTGGGCGCGGCAGTGTGCGCGTTTTTCGCCTCGGCAACGGCCCTGCTGCCCATGTGGGCCGTTCTGGGCGCCGCGGCCCTTGTGCTGGCCGCGGCTGTGCTGGCGCCGCGCATTGTAAAGCCCACGGCCTATAACAACGAGGTAAGCGCACAGCTTCTGGGCCTGCGCGAATATATCGAGCAGGACGCCGCGGCGGGCGGCAAGCTGACGCCGGAGCAGGGCTGGGCTCTGCTGCCCTACGCCTATGTGTTCGGCATGACAGAGGAATTCTGTGCCCGCTTTGAGGCGGACTGTGCCCCGGCATGGTATCTGTGCGCCTGGGGCTGGGGCCTGCACGGCCCCGCGCATATGGGCCGCGCCATGCACGAGGGCTTCAACACCGCCATCCGCGAGGCCTATGCCGCACAGGCGCACAGCTCCGGCAGCGGCGGCGGAAGCTCTTCCGGCGGGGGCTTTTCCTCCGGCAGCTTCGGCGGCGGGGGCGGCGGCGCATGGTGATGCGCCGCACGGTACGCAGCGTGCGCTTTGGAAGAATAGAAAGAAGATAAAACTGCGGAAAGGGGCAGGGCGTGTGCTGCTGTATCTGAAAAAGGCGTTTTTTGCATGCTTTGCATGCCTGATGGCCGGTTTTCTTGCCTGCTCGGCGCTTGCCATGCAGGATATTCTTTTCGTGCTGGCGCTTGCCGCAGTGCTGGCCGCTATATTCTTTTGGGCCGCAAGGCACCTTGCGGCCCTCCAGCGCCCGCAGGCGCTGGAATGGCCGCTGCGCGCAGGCTATGCGCTGTTTTTTGTCCTGCTGTGTGTGTTCGGCCTGCTGGCCCTGCCGAGCCCTCATTCAGACCTTGCGGCTGTGTACGGCTCTGTTCCCGACGTGCTGGACGATTTTGTGCTGAACGGCGCCTATGCCGATTATTTCATCTATTATTACAACAATCTTTTTCTGCTTTTGCTGCTCAGCGGCCTGTACGGCCTTGCCGGGCTGTTCGGCCTTGAGTTTGCGGGCAATGCCTCCATGGGGCTTGCGGTGGTGTTCTCGGCGGCGGTGCTGGCCTGTACAGTGATGCTGCTGTGCAAGCTGGCGGCACAGGCAGCCGGGCGCGGCGGCAGGCGCGTGGAGGCCCTGGCCCTTTTGGTGTGCGCATTGTGCCTGCCCTTCTATTTCTACACCCCGGTTTTTTACACGGATGCCTTCGCCATGTTCTTCCTTGTGGCCGAGGCATGGCTGCTTTTGCGCTTTTCACAGGGCGGCGGCCTGCCCGCTGCCGCCGCCTGCGGGGCTGCGGCCGGGCTGGGCGTGCTGATGAAGGGCACGCTGGCCGTGCCCGTGGTGGCGCTTGCCATTTCCATCTGCTTCATGGGCGGCCTGGCTGTGAAAAAGCGCCTTGCGGGGCTGGCCGTTCTGCTGGGGGCCCTCGCGCTGTGCACGGCTGTGCCCGCGTGGCTGGTGATGCACAGCGGCCTTGTGGATTTTTCGCGCTATGACGCGCTGGGCCTGCCGGTGGAGACGTGGATGTGCATGTCTGTGCATGGCGGCGGCGCCTATTGCCAGGACTGTGTGGACTATGCCCGCAGCTTTGCCACCATGGCCGCGCGCACCGGGGCCATGCGGGCGCGCCTTGCGGCGCTTTATCAAAGCTACTCCCTGCCGGAATATGTGCGCTTTTCCGCCCTGAAAACGGCCACCGTGTGGTGCGACGGCAGCTACGAGGCGCTGCTGTACCTGAAATGGCCGCTGCAGGCCAACGCCTTCAATGCTGTGTTCACCGGCTCGTGCCGCGGGTTCTGGGTGTGGTGCAACGCATATCTGGTGATGCTGTACGGCCTGAACCTTGCGGATGCGCTGGCCTGCCTGCGCCAAAAGGAATGGGACGTGCGGTTTTTCCTGCGCCTTTGCGTGTTCGGCCTGTTTTTGTACTTCTTCCTGATGGAGGCCGCCGCACGCCGCGCGCTGATGGTGCTGCCCGCGCTTCTGCTGGGCGCGGTGTGCACCCTGTGGCGCATGGCGGGGGCGCGCCCCCGCGCTGCGCATAAGCCGGAGAACGATATCAAATAGAAAAGGGCGCCCGGCCGGGCGCCCTTTTTGTCACTGCTTTCCCATTTCCCTTGTGCGGGCAAAGGCCGCCGCCACGGCGTCCATGGCCGCGCCGCGCAGGCCCGCGCGCTCCAGCGCGTGCACGCCCGCAATGGTGCTGCCCGCAGGGCTGCACACCTCGTCCTTCAGCCGGCCGGGGTGGCGCCCGCTTTCCAGTGTCAGCGCCGCCGCGCCCAGCACGGCGCCCGCGGCGTACTTCTGCGCTTTGGCGCGGGGCACGCCGGCCTCCACCGCGCCGTCTGCCAGCGCCTCGATGAACATCTGCGCCCATGCACCCACGCAGCCGGAGATAACGCTGCCGGCGTCCATCAGGCTCTCCTCTATCGCATCGAACTCGCCCGCCGCCGCAAGCAGGGCGCACAGCTCGTCCGCCTGTGCCTCGCCGGCGCGCTCATTTTTCACCACCAGCGTCATGCCCTTGCCGATGGCGCAGGGCGTGTTGGGCATAATGCGCACAATAGGGCAGGCAATGCCTGCCATTTCAGCAAGGCGCGCCAGCGAAAGGCCCGCCGCCATGCTGACAAGGCAGAAGGCGTCGCCCTCCGCCTGCCGCCTGCGCAGCACAGGGGCTATCTCGGCCAGCAGGCCCGCCATCATCTGCGGCTTTACCCCCAGCAGGATATACTGCGCCTGCCCGGCGGCCTCGCTGTTGGAGGCCGCCACTGCGCAGCCGTACTTCTGCGCCAGCGCCTGCGCCTTCTGCGGCGTACGGTTCGAAAGGATGCACGCGGCCCCGTGGCCGCCGTTTGCCGCGGCCGCCACCAGCGCGCCGCCCATGTTCCCCGTGCCGAGGAACGCAAGTTTATACTGTGCCATCACATAGCCCCCTGTTTTCAGCGCGCGCAGCGCTATGCCATGCGCGCCCGTATCTTCCGTGCGGCGCGGGGCCGCCCCCGCGCCTTACGGCTTTCATGATACCACATTCAGCCGGTGCGCGCCAGAGGCTTTGCACCTTTGTAAAGGCGCCTGTGCTGCGGCAATGCGTTGCCGCCTTTTGCTTTCCGGCGCAGGCACGCTGCAAAATATGCCAAAAGGGCGCGGCCCCCGGCAGGATATGCGCATTTTGCACTTTTTCTGCCGCCGGGCAGCACTGCGGCATTTGAAAAAGCGCGCGCCCCGCGCTTGGGGGATAGTCAGCCCCCTCCCGGCAAAGCCGGGGGCTTGCGTAAGCCCTGGAAGGGCATCCTGCCGGCAAGCCTCTCAGGAGGCGCTGAATGCTCTGCCTCCTGCATCGCTTGCCCCACCTCCCGTAGACAGGATTCTTCCCGCTGCGTGCTGCAGCTTTTTGGTATTGAATACAATCTCGCTTCGCCCGGAACTGGCAGCGAAAGCCCTTTTGCTCTTCCCGGCGCAGCCGTGGGTTGCCGTTTCGCTGACTGCGGCAGGGCCCCGGCTGCCTGTGCAGCCGGGGCCCTGCGGAAAGCGGCGCGGTGATGCGCCGGCTTCATTCAGTTCGCTTTGCTTTTGATGTACTCGTCAATGGCCCTGGCGGCGTGCTTGCCCGCGCCCATGGCCAGAATGACGGTGGCCGCGCCCGTCACCGCGTCGCCGCCGGCATACACCGCCTCGCGGGTGGTGAGGCCGTCGTCGCCGTTGGTGATGATGCAGCCGTGGCTGTTCGTCTCAAGCCCCGGCGTGGTGGAGCGGATAAGCGGGTTGGGGCTGGTGCCGATGGACATAATCATGCAGTCCACGTCCAGCGTGAAGGTGCAGCCCTCTTTTGCCACAGGGCGGCGGCGGCCGGAGGCGTCGGGCTCGCCCAGCTCCATCTCCTGGCAGACCATGCCCTTCACATAGCCCTTGCCGTCGTCCAGCACCTCGATGGGGTTCGAAAGCGTCTTGAAGATGATGCCCTCCTCCACGGCATGCTCCACCTCTTCCTTTCGGGCGGGCAGCTCTTCCATGCCGCGGCGGTACACGATATACACGTTTTCGGCGCCAAGGCGCTTGGCGCAGCGCGCGGCGTCCATAGCCACGTTGCCGCCGCCCACCACGGCCACGTTTTTCGCGTGCTGGATGGGTGTTTTCGAAGTGTCCTTGTAAGCCTTCATCAGGTTGATGCGGGTGAGGAACTCGTTGGCGGAATACACGCCGTTCAGGCTTTCGCCGGGGATGCCCATGAAGCGGGGCAGGCCCGCGCCGCTGCCGATGAACACGGCCTCGTTGCCCATTTCAAACAGCTCGTCGATGGTGAGCGTGCGGCCGATAACCACGTTTGTCTCCACATCCACGCCTATCTTCTTCAGGCCGTCTATCTCCTGGCGCACAATGTCCTTGGGAAGGCGGAACTCGGGAATGCCGTACACCAGCACGCCGCCGGGCGTGTGCAGGGCTTCGTATACGGTGACCTTATAGCCCATCTTGGCAAGGTCGCCCGCAGCCGTCAGGCCGGACGGGCCGGAGCCGATGACGGCCACCTTGTGGCCGTTGGCGGCGGGCATGGACGGCTCGCCCTTGAAGTGCTCGCGGTGCCAGTCGGCCACAAAACGCTCCAGCCGGCCGATGCCCACAGATTCCGTCTTGATGCCGCGCACGCACTTGCCCTCACACTGGTTTTCCTGCGGGCATACGCGGCCGCACACGGCGGGCAGCGCAGAGGATGCAGACAGCACCTCGAAGGCGCCCTCGAAATCCTCCTCGGCCACTTTAGCGATAAAGCCGGGAATGTCGATGCCCACCGGGCAGCCGGACACACACGGCTTATTCTTGCAGTGCAGGCAGCGCTTGGCCTCGTTCACAGCCATTTCAGCGGTGTAGCCCAGGGCCACCTCGGAAAAATTCTTGTTGCGCACCTCAGGGTCCTGCACGGGCATGGGGCACTTTTTCGGGTCCATATTCGGCATCTTATTCGACCTCCTTTTTCAAAAGGTTGCATTCCGCCTCGCGGGCATGGGCCTCAAAATCGCGGTACATGCCGCCGCGGTGCATGGCCTCGTCAAAATCCACCTCATGGCCGTCGAAATCGGGGCCGTCCACACAGGCGAACTTCGTCTTGCCGCCCACCGTCAGGCGGCAGCCGCCGCACATGCCGGTGCCGTCTATCATGATGGGGTTCATGGAAACCATGGTCTTGATGCCGTACTCCTTGGTGAGCTTGCACACGAATTTCATCATCACCAGCGGGCCGATGGCGATGACCTCATCGTACTGGTTGCCATCTTTAATAAGGGCCTCCAGCGCGTTCGTCACAAGGCCCTTTTCGCCCCAGCTTCCGTCGTCGGACATTTTCACCACGCGGTTTGAAACCGCCTCGAATTCCTCTTCCAGAATGACGAGGTCCTTCGAGCGGAAGCCCACGACGCTGTGCACCTCGGCGCCCAGCTCGTGCAGCTTTTTGGCGGTGGGGTAGGCAATGGCGCAGCCCACGCCGCCGCCCACCACGGCCACCTTTTTCAGCCCCTCCAGATGGCTGGGCGTGCCAAGCGGGCCCACGAAGTCCGCAATGCAGTCGCCCTCGTTCAGGGCGTTCAGCTCCATGGTGCCCGCGCCCACAATTTGAAAGATGATGGTGACGGTGCCCTTCTCGCGGTCGTAATCCGCTATGGTGAGGGGGATGCGCTCGCCGTCTTCGGTGGCGCGGAAGATAATAAACTGGCCCGGCTGCGCCTTGCGGGCAACCAGCGGCGCGTCCACAACCATCTTCGTCACGGTGGGGTTCAGAGCCTTTTTCTCAAGGATCTTGTACACGTTCTTCACTCCTTACTCTATTCAGAAAAAGCGAAGCCGTCCGCGGCGGCTCCGCTTCCTTTGCCCGAAAAGCCAATGCAGGGCGGCGGGGCTGTGCCCCGCCACCGCCTGCATTCGTTCGCATGTGAAGTTTTTAGCCTTTTGCTGTTTAGAAGTCGATCTCTTTGTCGTAGTACACGGCAAGCAGCAGCTTCTCCATCTCTTCCTGGCTGGGCTGACGGGGGTTAGAGCCCGTGCAGGCGTCGCCGATGGCGTTGGCGGCCACCTCGGACAGCTTGTCGTTGAACTCCTTCTCGTCGATGATGCTCTTGTCGGCAATCACGCCGCCCTCGCCGTAGTTCTTGATGGCCAGAGGAATGTTCAGCTGCTTGTTCATCTCGCGCAGCTCGGCAATCAGCGCGTCCACCAGCTCTTCCGTGGTGCTGCCCGGCAGGTTGATGAACTTTGCAATTTCAGCATAGCGCCCGGCAGCCTCGGCGTTCTTCGAGTTGTATTTGATAACCTTCGGCAGGTACATGGCGTTGGCAGCGCCGTGGATGATGTGCCCGCCGGAGAACGCTGCACCCGTCTTGTGCGCCATGGAGTGCACGATGCCCAGCAGTGCGTTAGAGAACGCCATGCCGGCCAGGCACTGCGCGTCGTGCATGCGGTCGCGCGCGTCCATATCGCCGTCGTAGGATTTCTTCAAATCGTTATGAATCATCTTGATGGCGTGCAGCGCCAGAGGGTCGGTGTAATTGCAGTGCAGCGTGGACACATACGCCTCGATGGCGTGCGTCATGGCGTCCATGCCGGTGTGGGCCGTCAGCTTCGGCGGCATTTTCTCGGCCAGCTCGGGGTCCACAATGGCGACATCCGGCGTGATGTTGAAGTCGGCCAGAGGATATTTGATGCCCTTGTCATAGTCGGTGATAACAGAGAAGGCCGTCACCTCGGTGGCCGTGCCGGAGGTGGAGGGGATGGCGCAGAAATGCGCCTTCTGGCGCAGCGTGGGGAAGCCGAACGGCACGCACAGCTGCTCAAACGTCACTTCGGGATACTCATAGAAAGCCCACATGGCCTTCGCAGCGTCAATGGGGCTGCCACCGCCCATAGCCACAATCCAGTCCGGCTGGAACTTGCGCATGGCCTCGGCGCCCTTCATCACGGTGGTGACGGAAGGGTCCGGCTCGACATTCTCGAACAGTTCCACTTCCATGCCGGCCTCTTTCAGGTAGCCCACAGCCTTATCCAAAAAGCCGAAGCGCTTCATGCTGCCGCCGCCCACGACGACCATTGCCTTGCTGCCCTTCAGGTTCTTCAGCTCTTCCATAGAGCCCTTGCCGTGATACAGGTCACGCGGTAAAGTAAAACGTCCCATTGTACACAACCTCCACTACAACGTATCGGGGCTGCGCCCCGATCTCTTGATAAAATTGAGGCAAATGCTCGAGTTTTGCCTTCGTTAAAATTTTATCACTTTCCTTTGCCGCGCGGGTAATGTATAATAGGAATACCGGCCATATCTTTTATGAATGAAACCGAGGCGATACGGAAAGGGCGTGCCAGCTTGAATTTGCAGCAGTTGAAATATGCGGTGGAAATCGCGCGCGTGGGCTCTATTTCAAAGGCGGCCAAAAACCTGTATATGGGCCAGCCGAACCTTTCAAAAAGCATCAAGGAGCTGGAGGCAGAGCTGGGCCAGACGCTGTTTTCCCGCACGGCGCGCGGGGTGCAGCCCACCCGCGCCGGGGAGGACTTTCTGGGCTATGCGCGCAGCATCCTCTCCCAGGTGGAAAGCCTTTCCCAGCTTTACCGCAGGGACGGCGCGCCCGCAGCGCGCCTGCACATGGCGGCGCCGCGGGCCAGCTATATTTCAAACGCGTTCAGCGCCTTTGCCGCGCAGCTTTCCGCCACCGGCACCGCGCTGGACCTTGACTACCGCGAGACCAACTCCATGGATATCCTGCACGCCGTGGCCAGCGGCGAGGCCGAGCTGGGCATTCTGCGCTGCCAGGACAAGCACGCGGGCTATTTCGAAACGCTGTGCGAGGAAAACGGCCTGCACGCAGAGGTGCTTTGGCAGTATTCCATGGTGCTTTTGATGAGCGAGCACCACCCGCTGGCCGCACTGGGCGAGGTGCCCTACCATCTTCTGCGCAAATACCCCGAAATCGTGCACGGAGACCTCACCCCCGTGCTGCCGGCCGAGCAGCAGACGCCCAGCAGCCCGCTGCACAGCGCCAACCGCATTGCGGTGTACGAACGCGGCAGCCAGTTCGACCTGCTGCGCCGCGTGCAGGGCAGCTATATGTGGGTGAGCCCCATGCCCTTTGAGGTGCTGGCGCGGGAAGAGCTGGTGCAAAAGCCCTGCCGCACAGAAAACTGCTACCGCGACATCGCCATACGGAAAACGCCGCTGGGCCAGCCGGGGCTGGACTTTTTGCGCGCTTTGCAGAACGATATTGCAAGCCTGGTGCAGACGGTGCCTGTGGTGAAATAAACACGGCGCCCCGGCCGCCCGGATAAGACAGGCCGTGATGTAACGTAACCTGTAAACTATGGAAACGATTATATCACAGAGCGAGAAAAAGGGAACGGCCAAGTGCAGGGCCGTTCCCTTTTTTGGAGGTTTCACTATATTTTTCTTGTTTTTTTCGTCTTTCTGCCAGAGCCTGCGGCCGGGCGCCTCATTTTTTCAGCGATGAAAAGCCCTTTTCCAAATCGGCCAGGATGTCGTCGATATGCTCCAGCCCCACGGACAGGCGGATGAGCCCCGGCGTGATGCCCGCCGCCGCCAGCTGCCCGTCCGTGAGCTGGCGGTGCGTGGAGGAGGCCGGGTGCAGCACACAGGTGCAGATATCCGCCACATGCACCACGTTGTTGGCCATTTCCAGGCTGTCCATAAATTTCACGGCGGCCCCGCGCCCGCCCTTCATGGAAAACGAAATGACGCCCGCGCACCCCTGCGGCAGATATTTTTCCGCCAGCGCCCGGTACGGGCTGCCCGGCAGCGTGGGGTAGTTCACAAACTCCACCTCGGGCCGCGCGGCCAGGTACTGCGCGGCCTTTTCCGCGTTGCGGCAGTGGCGCTCCATGCGCACGGCCAGCGTCTGCAGGCCAAGGTCCAGCAGGAAGGCCGTATGGGCCGCGGGGTACATGCCGAAATCGCGCATCAGCTGCACGCGCGCCTTGGTGATGTAGGCGGCGCGGCCGAACTGCTTTGTATATGTCACGCCGTGGTAGCTCTCATCCGGGGTGCAGAGCTCTTCAAACCTCCCATTCTCCCAGTTGAAATTGCCGGAATCCACCAGCACGCCGCCCACCTGCACGGCATGGCCGTCCATATACTTCGTGGTGGAGTGCACCACAATGTCGGCCCCCCACTCGAACGGGCGGCACAGCACGGGCGTGGCAAACGTATTGTCCACAATAAGGGGCACGCCGTGCGCGTGCGCCAGCCCTGCAAACTTCTCAATGTCGAACACCGCAATGGCGGGGTTTGCAATGGTCTCGCCGAACACGGCCTTCGTGTTCGGGCGGAAGGCCTTGTGCAGCTCCTCCTCCGGCGCCCCGGCGTCCACAAAGGTGCACTCGATGCCGAACTTCTTCAGCGTGACGGCAAACAGGTTCACCGTGCCGCCGTAGATGGTGGAGGCCGAGATGAAGTGGTCGCCCGCCTTGGCGATGTTCAAAATGGAAAGCAGGCTGGCCGCCTGGCCGGATGTCGTGCACAGCGCGCCCACGCCGCCCTCCATGGCCGCTATTTTTTCCTCCACGCAGGCCACGGTGGGGTTTGAGATGCGCGAATACATATGGCCGTCGGCCGTCAGGTCGAACAGCTGGCCAATGTGGTCGGTGGAGTCGTATGTATATGTAGTGCTCTGGTAAATGGGCAGGGCCTTCGGCTGGCCGTTGCCGGGCTTGTAGCCCTCGTGCAGGCATTGCGTTTCAATATGCGCCATATTCAACATTCCCTTCTTTTGGGCCGGCGCGCCGCAGGGCGGCCCGGCCTCAGCTGTATTTTTTCACGATGGCCTGCATCTCGGCCCAGTGGGCCTCCATGTCCGCCACCAGCTTGAACTGCGTGCGGCACCGCTCCAGGTTATGCGCGGGGTGCGTCACGCGGAAATAGGTGTCGCCCTCCAGATAATCCGTCAGAAAGCGCATGCCGCACTCCAGCGTCATCAGCCTTGCGCCCCAGGGCAGGTATTCCTTTTCTTTGGGCGTCAGCGCGCTGCCCGCGGCCTCCAGGTAGCCTTTTGTATAAGCCTCGAACAGCTCCAGGCTGAAATGCACCTTCGACAGGTCCGGCTCATCCTCGGCGGCCGTGGTGGCGCCGAAGCGGATGGAATCGCCGTAGTCGTTCAGCGCAAGGCCCGGCATGATGGTATCGAGGTCGATAACGCACAGGCCCTCGCCCGTCTTTTCATCAAACAGGATGTTGTTCAGCTTCGTGTCGTTGTGCGTCACGCGCAGCGGCAGCTCGCCCTTTTCCAGCAGCTCCATCAGAACGGGACAGTCCGCCCGCCGGGCCTGCACAAAGGCGATCTCCGGCCGGGCGCGGCGCGCGCGGCTTTTCACATCGCGCGCCAGGGCCGTGTCAAAATCCGCCAGGCGCTTGCGCGTGTCATGAAACTTTTCAATGGTCTCGTGCAGAGTTTCCGCCGGGTATGCCTCCAGCGCGCACAGAAAAGCACCGAAGCTTTTGCCGGAATTGTAAAGGTCCTGCGGGGTGCGCACGCTCTCGATGCACACGGAATCCGCAATGAAGTTATAGCAGCGCCACGGGCTGCCGTCCGCGTCCTCATAATACGGCTCGCCCGCCTTTGTTTTCAGGTAGCTCAGCGTCTCGCGGTCCGCGTCGCCGCCGCGCGCCAGTATCTGCCTGCGCAGGTATTCGGTGACGCCGAAGATATTCTCCATCACCTCCAGCGGCTTTTTGAACACCGCCGTGTTGATGCGCTGCATCACATACCGCAGCTCGCCCGCGCCCTCGCCCACATACACGGCATAGGTGTCGTTGATGTGCCCGGCGCCGAACGGCTTCACATAGCTTGCCTTTTCCCCCAGCTTGAAGGCGTACAGCGCCTCTTCCAGCGGGCTTTCCGCCTCTACGCCCGGAATGGCGCGGCGCTCGGGGGCCACCACCTCGGCGGCCTCGGTGTGGCGGCACTCCTCCAGCCGCGCCCAGCCCTTTACCGTGGCGTGCAGGTTCGCATGCGCCCCGTCGGCCAGCACGGCGTCGTGGTCTACCAGCGCGCCCGCGTTCACAAGGCAGGCGCGGCCCAGCCGGGCCGCCGTGTTTACAATGGCGCCCTGAAGCACAAGGCAGCCCTCGCCCAGCCTTGCCGAGGGGCTGACAATGGCCGTGGGGTGCACGACGCTGGGCACGCGGTAGCCCGCGGCCAGCAGCTTTTCCGCCCAGGCAAGGCGCAGGCGGTTTTCCCCAAAGGCGGCCACTGCGTCTGTGTAGCTGCCTGTGAGCTCGGTGTAATCCACGCATTTGCCCACCACGGCATCGCCGCGCACGGCGTCGTCCAGAAAGCGCACGCCGCTCCATTTCCCGGTGGCAAGCGCCACCTCGCCCACCATGCGGCCCAGCCCGCCGCAGCCCACGATCAGCAGCTCAGACATGTAAACCATTCCCCTTTCCAGGCATGGCCGCGCGTGCCAGCACGCAGCCGGAATCTATTTTCGCCTGCGGCGGCACGCGGTTGCCCGCCTTTACCACAGCGCCCGGCGCCAGATGCGCGCACGCGCCCAGCGTGCAGTCATGGTCCAGAATGGCGCCCATGTTCACGATGGCGCCCTCTTCCACCACGCTTGCCGCGCCCACGCAGGCCATGGCAAGCACCACGCTGCCCGGCTCCAGCACGGCGCTGGGGCTCACAAAGCTCTGCGCATGGCGCAGCACCGGCAGGCGGAACCCCGCCGCCTTCAGCCTTTGCAGCCACCGCGCGCGCAGGGCGTTGTCGCCGAAGGCCGGGTACGCAAAGGCATATTCGCCCGCAAGCTCCGCGTATCTTTCGCACGGGGCCACCGCCAGGGGCGACGCGTCATCCAAAAAGGCCGTTTCAAACTGCCCTGCCGCGGCCTCTGCCACGGTGCGGCCGTAGCCGCCCGCCCCCAGAATAAGAAGCTTTTCCATATGCACAGCCCCCTCTTTCCCATCTGCGCGGCGCGCGCCGGTGCGCGCATTTGCCCGCCGCGGCGCTTTCCGCGCGGCCCTGCCCCCGCCGCCGCGCGCGGGCCCGCACAGGCGGGCAAGGTCCCCTGCAGGTATTTTTCATTTTACCATATGCCGCCGGAAAATAACAGCCCCTCATGCACAGCGCCCCAAGGGCCCGGCTGCGGGGCCTTTGCACCGTTTTTATACTATTTTGGTGGAATTATACAACTTTCCCGCCTGCGGCGCAGAAAACTTTTCGCTGCAAGGGGCGCCTTTTGCGCAAAAAGCCTTTGCCTAAAATGTGAAAATTGTTTATACTTAACATGTATCTGTATGTGCGGCCGGCCTGCCGCGTGCGGCGGGGCCGCTGGCACGCGGCAGGCTGTGCCCGCACACACCGCAAAGCAAAAAGGAGAACCCATGAGCGACACCATTCTGGAACTGGAGCATATTGAAAAACATTTTGGCGGCACGAGCGTGCTGCACGGCGTGAGCCTGAGCGTGCAGCACGGCGAGTTCGTGACGCTGCTCGGCCCTTCGGGCTGCGGAAAGACCACTACGCTGCGCATTATTGCCGGCCTTGAAACGCCGGACGCGGGGCGCGTTGTGCTGCGCGGAAAGGATGTGACGGCCGCGCCGCCGGAAAAGCGCGATGTGAACACCGTGTTCCAGAATTACGCGCTGTTTCCGCATATGTCCGTGGCGGCGAACATCGGCTACAGCCTGCGGCTGAAAAAGCTGCCGCGCGCCGAGATTGCCAGAGAGGTGGACGCCGCGCTGGAGCTGGTGCAGCTTTCCGGTTACGGCGCGCGCATGCCGGCAGAGCTCTCCGGCGGGCAGCGCCAGCGCGTGGCCATAGCGCGCGCCATCGTGAACCGCCCCAGCGTGCTTTTGCTGGACGAACCGCTGGGCGCGCTGGATCTGCAGCTTCGCCGCCAGATGCAGCTGGAGCTCAAGCGCCTGCAAAAGCAGGTGGAGCTGACGTTTATCTACATCACGCACGACCAGGAGGAAGCCCTGAACATGTCGGACCGCATTGCCGTGATGCACGAGGGCCGCTTCGAGCAGGTGGGCACGCCCGCCGAAGTGTACGACCGCCCGCGCACCAGCTTTGTGGCGCGCTTTGTGGGCACGGCCAACATCGTGAAGGGGCAGGTGGCCGAAAACCGCGAGGGCGTGCTTACCGTGCGCGCCGCGGGCGGGCAGGTGCCCGCGCTTTGCTGCGGCTGCGGCAAAAAGGCGGGCGACAGCGTGACGCTGGCCGTGCGCAGCGAGCATGTGGAGTTCTGCACAGAGGGCGGCATGCCCGCCACGGTGAAGGAAAAGACGTTTGCGGGCGGCATGCTGCGCATTGCGCTTGCCCTGGAAAACGGCGATGAGCTGGTGGCCTCGCGCCATGGCATCGACATCGCGCTTTCCGCAGGCGACGGCGTGCGTGTGAGCTGGGCCGCGCAGAACGCCGTGCCGGTGGATACCCACACGGAGGCCCAGGCATGAAGCGGCGCAAACGCACGGGCGTATGGCTGATGCTGGCGCCCCTGTACATCTTTACACTTGTGTTTGTGGCCGGGCCCCTCGTCTACATGGTGGTGCTCAGCTTCCAGCAGCGCGCCGAGGTGTGGGGCGTGGTGCACGCCTTCACACTGGAAAATTACAAAAACATCCTCACACCCGTCTATCTTCAGACGTTTGCAGAGTCGTTCAAGCTGGCGCTCACCAGCACAGCGCTCATCACGCTCATCGGCTACCCGTTCGGCTATTTTATGGCAAAGCTCTCCGCCGCATGGAAAAAAAGGCTGATGCTGCTTATCATGATCCCGTTCTGGACGAACTCGCTTATCCGCCTGTACGGCTGGATTATCATTTTCCGCGCCAACGGCACGCTGGACAAGGCCCTGATGGGCCTGGGCCTGACGGATTCCCCCCTAAAGCTGCTGTATACCTACCCCGCCGTGGTGGTGGGCATGGTGTACGCGCTTTTGCAGTTCATGATTCTGGCCGTGTACTCCAGCGCCGAAAAAATGGACTGGAGCCTTGTGGAGGCCGCGCGGGACCTTGGCGCCTCGCCCCTGCGCGCCTTCTGCACTGTCACGCTGAAGCTGACGCTGCCGGGGCTGCTGTCCGGCATCATCCTCACCTTTATCCCCTCCATGGGCCTGTTCTTCATTGCGGACATCCTGGGCGGCAACAAGGTGGTGCTGGTGGGCAGCCTGATACAGGACCAGCTGATGAAGGCCCACAACCAGCCCTTTGCCGCCGCGCTCAGCCTTGTGCTGATGGTGCTTACCACGCTGATGATAAGCCTGTACAAGCGCGTCACCCACTCCAGCGAACTGGAGGGCCTGCTATGAAAAACCGCACAAAGCTGCCGAATATTTATCTGGGCGTCATCCTGTGCCTTATCTACCTGCCCATCGTGCTGGTGGTGGTGTACTCCTTCAACGAGAGCAAAATATCCAGCGTGTGGGGTGGTTTTTCGCTGCGCTGGTATGAGACGCTGTTCAAAGACAGGGCCATGTTCGAGGCCCTTGTGAACAGCATCGTGCTGGGGCTCTCCTCCTCGCTGGCGGCCGCCGTCATCGGCACGCTGGGGGCTGTGGGCTTCACCAAAATACAGGCGCGCACCAAAAATGTGGTGGAGTATGTTTCTATGCTGCCCATCATGACGCCGGAGATCATTCTCGGCATGGTGTTCATGGCGTTTTTCTCGCTGCTGGGCCTGCCCTTCGGCATGACGACGCTTATTCTCGCCCATACTGTGTTCTGCATCCCATATATCTACATGCTGGTGAAAGCGCGCCTTGTGGGGCTGGATAAAAGCCTGCCCGAGGCCGCGCGGGACCTTGGCGCCAGCGAGGCGCGCGTGTTTTTTGACATCACGCTGCCGCTTATCGCGCCGGCCATCGCCTCCGGCATGCTGCTCAGCTTTGCCATGAGCTTTGACGATGTTATCATCAGCCTGTTCGTCACAGGCGTAAACGTAAATACCCTGCCCATCAAGGTATATACCTCGCTGAAAACGGGCGTCACGCCTGAGATTAACGCCCTTTGCACGCTGATGCTGGCCTTCACCATTGCAGTGGTGGCCGTTTCCGCCCTGGTAGGGCGCAGAAAAAACTGAGGTATCGCGGCGCGCGCAAGGCACGGCCTTTCGTGCGCACCGGTATACAGCGGGCCGCGCCGCGGCCCGTGCCCGCATCCCATCCATCATATCCGCGCGCAGGGCGGCCTTGTGCGCCCGCGCCAAGCAAACAGGAGGAACGTTATGAAGAAAATTTTTTCCCTGGCCGTGTGCCTGTGCCTTGTGCTGGCCCTTTTTTCCGGCTGCGGCGGCACACCGTCCACCGAAATAAAGGGCGAAGTGAACCTGTACACCTGGGAGGGCATGTTCCCGCAGGAGGTGCTGGACGCCTTCACCGAGGAGACGGGCTATAAGGTGAACTATTCCAGCTTTGACACCGATGAGACAATGCTTGCAAAGCTGGAGGCTGCCGAAGGCGGCGATTATGATGTGGTGATTGCCGACGACTATATCGTTGAGACCGCCATTGCCGAAGGCCTCGTCACCGAGCTGGACAAAACAAAGCTGGCGAATATCGGCAATGTGAACCCCATTTACCAAGGCCAGTTCTTTGACCCCGAGGACGCCTACACCGTGCCCTACGGCGCGGGCGTGCAGACCATCGTGTACGACCCCTCTGCCGTAGACCTCGACATTCAGGGCTACGCCGATTTGTGGGACGCCGCGCTGGCCGACTCCCTCGCCATCATCGGCAACTACCGCGTCATCAACGGCATGGCCCTGAAGGTGCTGGGCGAAAGCTATAACACCGAGGACGTTGCCGTCATTGAACAGGCGGGCGAAAAGCTGCTGGAGCTGGCGCCCAACATCCGCCTCATCAAGGACGACAACGTGCAGGACGACCTTATTTCCGGCGAGGTCTCCGCCGCGGTGATGTATACCAGCCAGGTGACCATGGCATGCATGGCGAACCCCGAGCTGAAGGTGGTGTACCCGTCCGAGGGCGTGGGCTTCGGCATCATGGCGCAGTTCATCCCGTCCAACGCCCCCAACAAAGAGGCCGCATACGCCTTCCTCGACTATATCCTGCGCCCGGAGGTCTCCAAGCAGTGCTATGAATACATTGGCTACTACTGCACGAACCAGGCCGCAGATGAATTGATTGAAGAGGAATACAAGCCCTTCCTCACTCTGCCGGAGGATTTTTCCGGCCAGACGGAAATGATTCAGAACATCTCCGCCGAGGCCGAGGAGGCCCATGTGCAGGTGTGGACGGAGTTCAAGGCCGCCTGCGGCCAATAAATCCGGCGCTTCGCCGTTTTACCGCATGCAAAAGGCCCCTTCGCTTGAAGGGGCCTTTCGTGTTTTTGCTGCTTTCGCGAGACGAGAACCCGCGGCTGTGCCGTGAAGAGCAAAAAGGCTTTCGCTGTCAGTTTCGGGCGAAGCGGGATGGTATTCAACAGCCAAAAGATGTATCACGCAAGGGGAAGAACCCCCGTTTGCGGGAGGGCGGGGCAGGTGATGCAAAAGACAGTGTATTCAGTACTTCTTGAGAGGCTTGCCGGCAGTATGCCCTTCCAGGGCTTGCGCAGGCCCCAGGCTTTGCCGGGGGGCCCGGCTTTCCGGCAAACTCTACGCTGCGCAGAGCCTGTCGACGGCGCGTGGGTTGCGCCGGGCCGTGAAACGGCGTATGCTGAACAGGCGGCACGGCAGCCGGTGCCGCCGTGCCCGGAGCAGGGCGGCTCACGGCTCAGCTCCATTTCCATCATGCGCTGCTCGTTCCGGCGCAGCTCGCCCGAGCGTCTGCCGCGCAAAGCCGTCCGCCCCGCTCATGCTTACATACGCCCGCTTTGGAAGGGAGAATGGACATGAAACACACCTGTAAGCTGCTGGCCGTGCTGTTGTGCGGCCTTATACTGTGCTGCTGCACCCAGCGCGGGGGCGCGCCGTCTTCTGTACCCTCCTCCGCCGCGCCTGAGCCGGGCAGCATGCAGGCTGCTCCCAAAAACGGGCTGGAGCCCGTGGACGCCGCCGTTCTGGCAGACCTGCAGCGCCGCGCCGCCGCCCTGGCGGACGTGTGCCGCCCCTAGCTGGAGCAGCCGCAGCCGGGCGCAGCCGAAGCCCTGCGCGCCGCGCTGGCCGGGGCGGGCGAGACGCTGCTTGTGGCAGAAGACGGCAGCGTGTCGGCCGTAAGCGCGCCTGGCGGCGCCTTCGAGGCCTTCCGCCAGGCGGCCATGGAGGGCCGCGACGCCCGGCTGGAGGCCGCCAGCGTCGCGGACAGCGGGCGGGTATACCTCGTCAGCTATTACCTGCTGGAGGGCCGCGCCTTCTGCGCGCAGGCGCGGCTGGAATATGACGGGGCGGGCGGCGCGCGCCCCGGCGGGCCGGGGCAGACGGCCATCGAGAGCTGGCATTTCACAGAAAAGGGCAATCTGCTTTTTGAGCTGGCTCTTGCTCCCCTGCACGAGGACGGCCACAGCATGCTGCGCGCACAGCCCCTGCCGCAGGCCCTTCAAAGTGCCGCCGCACAGTACCTGAAGCCTGTCGGCTACCGCGACAACGACCTCTTTTCAAAAAGCTGGCAGGCGGGCGATATGGGCGGCGTGTGCCTGAACGACGCCTTTGACGCCATGGTGCGCCTTGCCGCCGGGCAGGACTATATTCCGGCAGACCCGGCCGCCCCCAGCCTCGTGCCCGCGGAAGAATTCGAACAGGCCGTATGCCGGTATCTGCCCGTCACATCTGCGCAGGTGCGCGCACAGGCCGTATACGACGCCGGGGCAGACGGCTATGCCTACCTGCCGTACAGCGTCTCATATTGGGCCGTGCTGCCGGAGATGGCGCCCGAAGTGACGGAGGTGCGCGAAAATGCGGACGGCACGCTGACGCTGGCTGTGGACGTGGCCTGCCTTCGCCGCGGCACCGACCGCTTGTTTACCCATGAGCTGACCGTGCAGCCCGGCGGGGACGGCACCTTCCGCTTTCTTTCCAACCGCATCGTCTGGCAGGACGATGCCCGCATGCCGCAGTATCACACGCGCCTTTCGGGCTGCACGGATATGCCGGCGTAAGGGCATGGCCGCCGCTTTGCAGGGACTGTGCACAAAACCCGGCGCTCTTGGCAGAGCGCCGGGTTTTTCTTTATGCCGTATCTCACGCTGCGGCGCCGCCCCCTCTCCGGCCGGGGTTTTCCGCAGGGCTGCAAATGTAAAGCGCGTGCCGCCCGCACCCTCACGCGGGCGATACATAATCCAGCGGCTGCACGGGCTGGCCGTTGATGTCCACCTCGAAGTGCAGATGGTTGCCGAAGGAGTTGCCTGTGGTGCCCACATATCCAAGGATATGCCCGGCCTCCACTGTCATGCCGTTCGAAAGGTCGGAGGCCCAGCACGTCATATGGGCATAGATAACAACCATGCCGCCGCCCACGCTCACCTTCACACAGTTGCCGTAGCTGGAGTGCCGCTGCACGCTTACCACGCCGCCCACTGCCGCGCGGATGGGCGTCATGGCAGGGGCGGGTATGTCCACCCCGCGGTGAAAATCCGGCTTGCCGTTCAGGGTGCGCCAGCCGTAGCCGCTGCCCGGCTGGTAGCCCGGCAGGGGCCACAGCCAGCTTCCGTCCGCCGGGGGCTGGCCGCCGGGGTTATCGTCCTGTGCAATCCACTCCAGATATTCCTTTGTGGCCTGCTCCACCTCATGCACCTTGTCCTCATAGGCGGCCTCGTAAGACTGCTGGTCTGCCTGTGCTTGAGAGAGCGCCGTATCTGCCTGCTGGATGGCGGCCGCATATTCCTGCCGCGTCTGCTCCAGCTGTGCGCTGGCCTGCTGCATTTCGTCCAGAACAGCCTGCTGGGCCGCAGCCTGCGTCTCTATCTCCTGCTTTGCCTGTGCATAGCTGTCCACCTGGGCCTTGTTCGCCACGGAAATGCGGGTGAGGTTTTCTGCAAAGCGCATCATTTGCGAAATATCTCCTACGCCCAGCAGGGCCGCCAGGCTGGACTGATATCTTGTTTCATACATGGCCACAAGGCGTTTTTCAAAGGCCTCGCGCCCATCCTCTACCCGGCGCTGTGCCTGGGCCAGCGCCTCGTTCGCTTTTTCCACCTCGCCCTGCTGCTGGCTTATCTGCCCGTTTAAGGCGTCCAACTGTGCCAAAATGCTGTTCGCCTTCTGCTGGTACAATGTTTTCAGCGTTGCGGCATCCTCCTGCCGCTGCCCGGCCTGCTCTATCTGCTCTTCTATGCGTTCCTGCTCCTCTTTCAGCCTGTCAAGCGCCTCCTTGGGCGTCTCTGCCAGGGCAAAAAAGGCTACGGGGAACCAAAGCGCCGCCAGCATCAGGGCTGCGCCCTTTTGAAACGTGCGTTTCACGGCATATTCCTCTTTTCCCGATACATGTATGTTTTATCCGCCCTGCTGCAAAGCGCCGGGGGATGCAGAATTCGAAGCTACCCACTGCATCCATTCCTGCTGGGCGGCCAGAAATTTCCTTTGCAGCCCGCGCGCTGCCTCGCCTGCCTGGGCCTGCGCCCGCGGTGTCTGGCCTGTGCCCTTGCCCTGCTCTGCCGCCTGCGCGCTCTCCTCCTGAAGCTGGCCCAACCCATTTTCTGGCCGCAGGCCGCTTATCTCTGCCTTCAGCCGCGCCAGTACCGCCCAGTCCGTTTCACCCTGCGGCTGCACAGAGGCCAGGTATTCCATGGGGTCTACCCACTCGCCCTGCGCCCACAGCGCAAACAGCATTTCGCTTTCCGAGCCACCCACGGTCGCCACAGGCTGCCCGGCCGTCACTGCATCGCCAAGCTGCACATAGATATCGCCGCAGCTCGCATACATCGAATAGCCGCTGCCGTCACCGTGATAAATCACCAGCGCATTTCCGTAGGCCCCGTCCGAAGGCGGCAGGCCCAGCATCTGAAGCGAAGCCACTGTACCGCTGCGGGCCGCCACCACAGGGGCGCCCGCCGGCGCCCGGATGACAATGCCCACTGCGGTTTCCTCAAAGGTGCCGTCCAGCGCGCCGTACTCCGGCACCGGCCACTGCCACTGGCCGTCGGCCCATGCCTGGGCGGCTGCATTTGCGGCCGCCTGCGGTGCCGGGGCCGGCACCGCGAGGGCCACACACAGGCTGGCCGCCGCCACACAGCACGCCGCTGCGGCCACCAGGCCGCGGGCACGGCGGCGCGGGGCCTGCTCTACCATGCGCGCAAAGCGCTCTTTCAGCGCGCGCCTGTCGCCTGCAAAATTCAGGGCAAGCGGGCCCTGCAGGCGGCCGCGCTTCAACGTGTCCAGCACAGCCTGCCCGTAGGCCACGCGGTATTCCATGGGGCGGCCTTCCAGCACGGCCTCATCGCACGCCAGCTCCATATCGCGCCGCGCCGTGCGCACCAGCCAGTACACAGCGGGGTTGAACCAGTGCACCGCGTTTGCCGCCATCAGCAGGAACACATACAAAATGTCGCGCGCCTCGCGGTGGCCCGCCTCGTGCTCCAGCACATAGGGCAGCTCGTCCACCCCCGCTTCTTCGGGCAGATAGACAGCCGGCCGCCACAGCCCGGCCAGCATGGGGCTTGCAAGGCCCGCGGCGCGGTACACGCGTGTCCTGCGGCCAAAGGACAACCATACGGCGCTGCATACGGCATCGTCTGTTTCACGCCTGCGCCGGGCGCACAGCTGAGAGAGAAACACGGCATAAGCCCCTGCATGGAAGGCCAGAAACAGCAGCACCCCTGCCGCCCACACATAGGGCAGGGCGACGGCCAGCTCCTGCCAGGAAAACGGGGCTGCCGCGCCGCTTTGCTGCGGCGCCGCCTGCGCCGCACCGCTTTCGGCCTGCTGCCCGGGCGGCGCCTGCACGCCAGGCGCCTGCTGTGCGGATGCTGCCAAAGGCAGCTCTATCTGCACGGGCGCAGCGGGCAGGCTGACATCCACCGGAAGGGCCAGCCGCAGGGCCAGCACCAGCCATACAAGGCGGAACGTGCGAGCCGCCACACGCCTCCCGGCCAGCCTGCGCCCCAGCAGAAGCACAAGCGCCAGCACCGTGGCCCACGGCGCCACGGCGGCCACGGCGCGCGCAGCCGCAGGCAGCGCGCCGGTCATGATTTTCCGCCAGCGCGGCGCAGAATATCCTCCAGCTCTGCAATATCGGCCTGCGAGAGCCCCTCGTCCTGTACCAGCGCAGCCACCAGGTTTTTCACAGAGCTGCCGTAAAAGCGCCCCAGCATATGCCTTGTCTCGCTGCGGCGGTACTCCTCTTCCGGCACAAGCGCCCGGTACAGGGTGAACCGGCCCTGCCGCGTCTCTTCCACAAAGCCCTTTTCCACAAGGCGCCCCAGCACCACCTTCAGGGTGGATGCCGCCCACGCACGGCGCGTCTGCACCTTTTCCAGAATACATGCCGTGCGCACCGGCTGTGTAAATTCCCACAGCGCCAGCATAACATCCAGCTCGGCCTCCGGAAGCTTGGGTGCCTTTTTCATTCTCTTTCACGTCTTTCATTTACATATGTCGCTGAATTTAATCTATCATATTCATTTACAAATGTCAACGAAAAACCTTTGGCGTGATAAAAACACCCGCGCCCTGTCCCTTCCGGGCAGAGCACGGGTGTTCTTATTCATTTTGAAGGCGGGCGAAGCTATCACATAAAAAGCTTTTGCTTCCGGCATCAGGCGAAGCGAGCCGCTGCCAGCCAGGCAGAAAGGCTTCGCCAGAGCGGGGCTTCGCCCGTTTGCAGGCTGTGGGGCGGGTGCCGCTGGTGACAGAAGGTTCCGCATGTATTGAGGCGCCTGCCGGTAACAAGCCCTTACAGGGCTCAGGCAGGCCGCCGGCCTGGCCGGAGGCCTGCCCCCGAAAATTACCGTCCATGCCGGTGGCGGCAGCCTGTAAAAAGCCTTCGCCTCCGGCGCAGGGCAAGGGTGCTGCTGACAGCATCGCCCTTGAAAACAGGAAAGCTTCCACCAGTGCAGAAAGCCTCCCCCTTTCAGGCTGCAGGGCAGGTGCTGCAAGCGGTGCGGATAAAAGCCATTTCGCCGCCTTGTGAGGCTTGCACGCAATATGCCCTTTCAGCCCTTGTGCAGCCCGTGCGTTTTGCGCGCGGGGCTGGTTTTGTTTTATTCCTTATCCGGCAAGGCCGGCAGGTCGATATACCGCACTTCGTTTTCCACATGGCTGTATACGGCCTTCAGGTTCCCGGTGGGCATCTCAAAGCTCTCGGTGGGCACGCCTGCGGAACAAATCATTTTTTCATGGCGGAACAGCTGCTTGTCTACCAGATAGCCCACCTCTTTCGGGTATGGGAACGAGGCGGCGCACCCTGCCTCATAGCCGCACAGCTCCTTCAGCTCTTCCCGCGTGGCAACGCGCACCTTTTCGCCCAAAAGCGCGCGCATGAACTTTGCGTCCATTTTCACGCCCTCCACCGTCACCAGCACATAGAACCGGCCGGACTTCGTCTTGATGAGCAGGTTTTTGCTCTCCACCCCGGTCAGATGAAAGCTTTCGTCCACCCTTCTGGCCGTCTCATAATCTAACACAGGCTCGTGCTCATAATAATCATAAGCAAGCCCCAGGTCATCCAGAATACGCGCCGCGCCGCTCATGCACCTTTTCCTCCCTGAATTTTTATATTCCCCTCCCTCGCCGTACAGCGCCAAAAATCACCGCACGCCGGAAAGGTCTTTTACCGCCTCGCCCGCCATGATGAGCCCGGCCACCCCCGGCACAAAGCTGACGGAGGCCGGGGCCGGGCGGCCCGCCGTGCCCTTCTCTTCGCCCGGCAGGCATGGCGTGCGCGCCGCCTCGGTGCTGTACACCACCTTCAGGCGCGGCACGCCGCGTTTTTTCAGCTCACGCCGCAGCACGCGGGCCAGCGGGTCTGTGTGCGTGGCAAAAATATCTGTCACGGCAAAGGCGGTGGGGTCCAGCTTATTTCCGCAGCCCATGGCGCTGATGATGGGCACCCCGGCCGCATAGGCGCGCGCGGCAAGCTCCAGCTTGGCGGCCACGGTGTCCACTGCGTCCAGCACATAATCGTAAGCGCCAAGGGGCCATGCCTGCGCCGTCTCCGGCAGGTAGAACACGCGGTGCGCCTGCACGCGGACAGCAGGGTCTATCGCGGCGATATGCGCGGCAAACACCTGCGCCTTCGGCTGCCCCAGCGTGCTTTGCGCCGCGCACAGCTGACGGTTCAGGTTTGAAGGGCTGAACACGTCCGCGTCAAACAGGCTCAGGGCACCCACGCCGGCACGCGCCAGCGCCTCGGCGGCATAGCCGCCCACGCCGCCAAGGCCGAACACAGCCACATGCGCCTTTTGCAGGCGGCGCACCCCTGCTTCGCCCAGAAGCTGCGCTGTGCGCAGATGTCTTTCTTCCATTTTACAAGCCTCATTTCCAAACGCGCGTGTGCCGCGCGGCGCGCATCCGCACCCTGTGCGGGCCGCACACGGCAGGCTGCTATGGGCCTATTATAGCGTGCGGCGCCGCTTTGCGTCAACCGCACGGCGCCGTATGAGCACCACGGCCAAAAGCACAGCAGCCGCAAGGCCCAGCACCCATTTCAGCACGGCGGACGCAGAGGCGATGGCCGCGGCCACACGCGGCCAGCTCTGCCCCGCGGCGGCGCCAAGGCCCACCAGAAGAATGTTCCACAGGGTGCTGCCCGCCGCAGTGTATAAAAAGAACGGCACAGGGTGCATGCCCGCCATACCCGCCGGAATGGAAATGAGGCTGCGCACAATGGGCACGCAGCGGCAGTAAAATACACTGGCCGTGCCCCTTTTTGCAAACCATGCCGCGGCCTTCTCCACATCCTGCTTTTCCATATGCAGGGCACGCCCCACCGGCCCTGCCAGCAGGGCGTCCAGCCGCCGGGGCTGCAAAAGCCGCCCCACGCCGTACAGCACCAGCGCGCCCGCCAGGCTGCCCAGAGTGGCCGCCGCCACTACGCCCGGCGCGCGCAGAGCCGTTACCGCCGTACAGAAGCCCGCAAATGTAAGAATGACCTCGCTTGGGATGGGCGGGAAAATATTTTCTACCGCAATCAGCGCAAACACGCCCCAGTAGCCGAATGCGCCGATGCAGTCCATTACCACCTGCCGCATCTGTCTGCCCCCTACTTCATCCTAACACAATATATTCTCATAATTACTTGTATTTCTTTTTACCGATTAGCGATTTTCCGAAAAAGCATTGTTCTATTTTCCTGCTAATCATCCAAAAAATCACACCAACTATAACGCATATCGCCATATTAACAATCAATTCTATGCACGCACTCAGTAAATTATTCGGCAAGTACTGACTCATAATCTCTAAAATTCGGGTATAAACAAATGCAAAATACGCCTTCTGCACTAAATAAATATGGAAAGATGCCCTCCCGAGCGCAGCACACCATACAGCAAGTTTTCTGTTTTGGAACCATGGTTCACATTGAATGAACCACAATACAATCGGGAACACATAAAGAGCCGAAGGCGCAGTAGTTACAAACCAATCCTCATTAAACAGTTTTGCAGAGTAGTCTTTATATAACCATCCCGCAAAGAAAATGAATGCTGCACCAAGTATAAACATCATTTGTGGAAGAAGTGTTTTAAGAATTATTGCACCCTTTTCATATAATACAATTCCTAAATAAATCATTACAATATATCTGGAAATACATCGGGAATAAAGTAAGTCGGAAAGACTTATTACGGAAAAAATGTATTCGACCGCAACGCTAAGCGCAAAAACTTTGCAGAACCCTTCCATTGCATTATGCTGATATGTACGATACAAAATTGGAAAAATCAGCAACAACTGAAAAAGTAGCGGTATATAATATGCTCCTGGTCCCCATCCGCCTGTCAAAAATGCAAAAATAAAGTTCATTTTTTCTGATTTCGTAAGTGCTTGCAAAATGACTTCCGCAATAAACATTATAGAATAAGGGATTAATATTCTACGAATCTTAGGCGCCATATTATCGAACGAAAACCATTGTATAGACCCAATAATTTCTTTTTTCCGGATGGAAGATGTATAAGTGTATCCGCTTAGAATCATAAATATCGGCACCGCCATCTGTGCCCAAAATACCATCCTTAATTTGTCATACCAATTGCCATAAATTGTGTGCAGCAAAATCACCCAAACTGCGCATACGGCTTTTAATATATCCACTGACAACTTTCTTTTGTCCATGAGCGAATTCCTCCATTAGAAAATTTCGTACCAACCTTGGGTTGGTACGAAACGGGGGCCCCCGTTTCACTTTAAGCTTTTTATATATCAAACACAAACCGCTCGTAGGCGTTCACCACCTGCGTGGCGCCATAGGTGCAGGTGCGCGGCACATGGGCGCCATAGTTCATGTGCACATGCCCGTGCACAAAGTAGCCGGGCCTGTACTCATCCAGCAGCCTTGTGAAGGCGCCGAAGCCTTCGTGCGCATGGTCCGGCCCGTCGTTCAGGCCCAGCGCAGGCGCATGCGTCAGCAGAATGTCGAACCCGCCGTGCCGCCGCAGCGCCAGCCACAGGCGCCTGCGGCGCCGCTCCATCTGCTGCTGCGTGTACTGAAAGGGCCCCGGCTTATACCGGATAGAGCCGCCCAGCCCCAGCACGCGCACGCCGCCGTATTCATAAATGGTATCCTCTACACAGATGCAGCTTTCCGGCGGCGTATGCTCATACACCGCATCATGGTTGCCGTGCACATACAGCACAGGCGCCCTGCTGAAGGTAGCCAGGAAGGAAAGGTACTGCGGCGACACATCGCCGCAGGAGAGGATCAGGTCTACCCCGCGCAGCTTGTCCGGGCTGAAATGATCCCACAGGTATTTGGATTCCTCGTCTGCCACTGCCAGTATCCTCACATCGCGCCCTCCTTTCCGCCATGCCGGCCGGGTGTGTCATATCAGCGCCACCGGCTTTTCCGTGGCATCCACCCCCTGCAGGCGCACCATGGGTTTTGCCTCATCAATGAGCTCGTCATAAGCAGGGATGCGCCCCACAACGTTGCTGCACAGCCAGTCCATGGTGATGACGGCCTGCGGCGCCAAAGCGCCGCCCGCCTGCTGCACGGTGCCCTGCTGGGCGCGCAGCGGGCCGGAAAATGGCTGAAGCAGCCCCTGGGCAATGGCGTTTTTCAAAAGCCCGGCCAGGCGCAGCGTGCCCTGCGGCAGGCTTTGCGAGCACAGCACGTCCACCACGCCGGCAGAAAGCCCCCACCAGTAGTTCACGGCATGCGCCCCGGGCTGTGTTTCCGCCTGCTTCCAGGTGCCGTCAAAGATGCTGCGCAGTATCTTTGTGTAAAATTCGCCCCAGTTCCACAGGGGCATGGCCAAATGCCGCACGCCCTGCGGCGTCTCCTCGTACAGGCCGAAGCGCTCGCGCGCGGCGGCCGGCGGGTTCATATCCACATTTGAAATGACGCGGATGCCCTTTTCACGGAAATCGCGCTCAATATCGCTGCCGCGGCGCGCCGTCCAGTCCAGATATACCACGGCGCGCGGGTTGGCCAGCTGAGCGCCCAGCGCAAAGGCGTTCACCCCTGCCGTCATGCCATAGGTGGGGTAGCTGGCAATATAGCCCAGCCTGCCGTCCTGCGCCATGCTGCCCGCAATGGCGCCCAAAATAAACTTTGCCTCGTGGATGCGCCCGTAATAGGTGCGCACATAGGGGTGCGTCATGTGCAGCGAGCAGTTCAAAAATTTCACCTGCGGCCAGGTGACGGCCGCCTTCAGTGTTGCGGGCATCAGCTTCGGCGTGGTGGTGAACACCACGTCCGCCCCGCGGGCCACCGCCTGCTCCAGCAGGGCGGCGTCATCCTCCCCCGGCCGCACGCCCTCACAGGCCCAGGTCTCCACCCTTTCATGGAACACGCGCTGCACCTCGCCGCGGCCCATCTCATGCGCATAGGTCCAGGCAGAGGTCTCGGCCGTGCGCTCGTGCAAAAAGGCCACGCGCAGCCGCGGCCCAACGCCCGCCGCGCCCAAAAGGCGGTTCCACAGCGGGCCCGCCTGCTGCGGCTGCGGCTGCATGGAAAGCTCCAGCGCGTCCTTCTCGCCCAGCGCCAGCACCTCTGCCCAGATGCGCTGCAGGGCAGGCACCATTTCAGAGGGCGTCATGGCACACGCCTCCTTGTAGCCGTACACGCTCACAAACGCCAGCAGCGCATCCGACGGGGTGGCGGCAAGCCGCGCCCCGCCGCACACGGCATAGGCCTGTGAAAAGCGCAGCTGCAGCGAGGCAAGCGTGATGCGCTCTTCCTGCGGCCACGCCTCGCCCGGCGCATGGCCCGCAGCAGCGCAAAGCCGGGCATAGCCGCCCGGGCGCGAGAACCACACGGTGTTCAGCTCCGTGGCCTGGTAAAAATCAAGAAATTCAAAGTACAGCTCGTTTTCCAGCGTGCCGGTGCGCTTGGGCAAAATGCGCGTCACCTGCGCACGGATAGAGCCCGCGCCGAAATATTTCAGCACGGATACGCGCTTGTTGCCCTCCTGCACATAAAAGCGGTTCATGAATTCAAACGCCTGCACCGGCTCGCGGATGCCCTCTTCCTGCTGGGCGCGGCACAGCTCCATCCACTTGCGGGCAAACTCTGTTTTTTCATCCAGAAGCGGCATGAAGTTCGGCGCAAAGGCCGTTTTCCGCCCATCCGTCTTGGTGCCAGCGAACAGCTCTGCCGGTATCTCTTTTACCCCAAGGGCCTGCGTCGTGTCTGCCGCGCTGTTTTCCAGAATATCGTCCAGCACCTGCAAATACGGGTATGCGCCCCTTGCCACACAGGCGCGGAAGCTCTTCTGCCCTGCGCGCTGCGCCCTGCGGTATTCGTCCGCCCAACTCATCGTGCCATGCCCCCCTTCTGCTGCTTCAGGCCCACTGCTGCACCAGTGCGGCCACAAGGCCGGCGGCCGACCACACCGCGCACACGGCGCACACGGCCAGAAATACCCGGCAGGCCCATTTCGCCCGCGCGGCGGCCATGGCGCGCCACAAGAGCAGCGTGCACACCAGCGCCGACATCAGGAAGAAAAAGCCTGTGCGCTGGCCCGACACCATCACCGTGGGCGAAAAGCCCAGCATGGCGTAAGAAGCAAACCCTGCGCAGAACAGCACTATGGCGCCGAAGGCTGCCCGCGTATGGCCCAGGGCCAGGTAAAGGCTCAGCACGCACGCGGCCAGCACGGCGCACAGCACAAGGAACGCCAGCCAGTATTTGGGCGAATAGACGGTGAGCAGGCTCAGATACCCGTCCTTCGTGAATACATTTGCAAAAAAGGAAAGGCTGGGCACCAGCTTTTCCGCCAGCGGGGCACCCACGCCCAGCACGGCCACCGCCGCCGCGGGCAGCGCACCGAACAGGCGCACGCACCATGCGCGGTGCTGCACCGCCACAGCCAGCGCCAGCGCCGTGCAAAACACAAAGAACAGGATGTTTTTCTGATACAGCACATGATACATGGCGTTCGAAATGCCAAGCTCGGCGTTCTGCCACACAGTGCGCATGCCGAAATCGGTGAACCAGGAGGTCGTCTCGCCCGCCATGCGCGAGGCTGTGCCGGGGCAGGTGGCGGCATACAGCGCGTTGGCCGCGCATACGGCAAGCTGTGCCCAAACGGCCCAGTGCACGCGGCGGCGCGCCGCCGCGTGCCAAAGCAGCACGCCCACAAGGCACCCTGTGTAAACCACCAGCACCTGCTCCATATTGGCGGCATAGGCCAGCATAAACAAACTTGCCGCGCACAGCGCCGGGCCCGGCGCTGTGCCGCGCGCAAGCTGCACCAGCGGCTGCGCCGCCGCAAGGGCCGCCGCCAGCGGCCACACGAATACCAGTGTGGTGCACATCCACCCCGCGGTGGAAAGGGCCGTCCAGTCATAGCACAAAAAGCACAGCGCCGCCGCGGCCGCACCGCGCACGCTTTGCTCTGCCCCGGCCGTGCGCGCGGCCAGAAATGCGCACAATGCGGCCAGCAGCGCATCCGCCACGCGCCACACAACCGGCGGCAGGGCCGCCACTGTGCACAATACGGCCTCCACAAGGCTTCTGGCAGACCATGTGGCATAATGGTCTGTTAAAAACTCCCACAGGCTCATGCGCCGCAGCATATCGCGGTACATCAGGTCATCGCCCAGCTCCACCGGCATTGCGGCGTGCAGGGCCAGCAGCACACAAAAAAGCCCGGCGAACACCAGCGCGGGCGCGTGAGGCCGCAGGCGGCCCGCCCATTTCTTCATGTGCCCACCTGCACTTTCCGGCCTGTGTCAGCCAAAATATCATGCCCGTCGGTGCGGTAGGCAATGTATACGCTGTATTCGCCCGCAGGCAGCGCCTCCTCGCGGATGCGCGCGGTAAAACCGCCCAGCTGGCCGATGGCAAGCCTTCCGCCCGCCTCATAGGCCTCTTCGCTGAGCACCATTTTTGTGGGCAGGCGCAGAGCCGTGCCGCCCGTGCCGGGGTACAGCGCCACAAAGGTGTCGATATGCTCAAAGCGTTCGCCCTCGATGCAGGCATAGCCATCTACCAGCAGCATGCCGTCCGCCTGTGTGACGTCCGCCTTCATGCGAAAGGTGCTGGGCACCGGCTCTGCATAATCCGCCACGCGGATGGTTTTGGGGGCTGTGAGCGCCCTGCCCACCAGCGCGCACAAAAGCCCCACGGCCAGCGCCGCGGCGCACGCAAGGGCTGCAAACACGCTCTTCTTTGCTTTCGGCTGCGGCATAGCGCCCTCCTGTCCTTTCGAAAGGCCGCCGCAGACATATGCCCGCGGCGGCCCATGCGTCAGTGCTGCGGCTTCAGGCCTGCGGCTCGGCAGGCGGGTTGAAGATGGCCTCCATCTCAGCCGTAAAGCCTTCGTTTGTGGTCTGAAAATTGCGCGAGATGCGGTTGTCCACCGTATGGCGGGCCAGGTATTCCACCCATACGCGGTAGGCGTTCTGGTCGCGCATGTGCAGCCCGTCGCCGCCCGCATAGGCCGCGTCCAGATAATCGGCATTATCCGCCAGAAAATCATGCGTATCGATATAATACATGCCGCGGTCCGTGGCCATTTTTGCAAGCTCGTTGTTCATGACGGTGATCTGCTCGCGCGAGAGCATCACATGCTTCTGGCTGTATTCCTCCGTCACAGGCGTCAGGCCCTGAATATACACAGGCACGCCCATGGAGGTGAAGCGCTCGGCCAGCATATCCATAAAGCGGCCGTAATAGGTGAGATAGGCGTCGCCGTTTTCGGCGTGTACCAGCGTGTTGGCGCCCAGCAGGACATACACGCTGTCCGGCTGCTGGGCGCTGATGGCATCCCACACCGCCGGGAAGGAAAGGTTCAGCCCCTTGCTGCTGACAGCGCCGTTTTCCGCAAACACCTTGGGGGACGCGCCCAGAAAGCCGTACACTGTGGCAATGCCCTGCAGGGGCTTATATTCCCCGAAGCCCTCTGTCAGGGAATCGCCGATGAACAGGGCCGTACGGAAATATTCCAGGCTGACGATGCCGTTCTCCGGCACAGACAGCATGCGCGCGTCCTGGGCGGTGCGCTCGGAATACAGGGTGCGCTCGGCCCTGGCGGCCGTGTTCCAGGCGCGTCCGTCTGACGGCTGCGCCGCGCTGTCGGAGGCAGAGGCCGCACCGCTTTGCGCCGTGCTCTGCCCGCTGCCCGACGCCGCGGGCTGGGCCGGCGCCGAAGCGCCGCTTTCAGGTGCGGACGGCCCGCTGCTGCCTGCCTGCCGCGCGGCGGGCAGTGCAAACACCGCCTCGCCGTGCACCAGCTTCACCACACAATAGGCGTTGCCGAACACCAGCGCCACCGCCAGCACCGCCAGAAGGGCCTGCGCCAGCAGGCTTTTTGCACGCCGTTTTTTCGCCTGTGCTTTCATTTTCCTGAAATCTGCCAAAATGGTCTCCTCCGTATGTTCGCCGCGCCTCAACCCTTATAGCAGGGCGAGCCGGGCAGATAGGGGTTTGAGGCACTGTAAGCCGTATGCGTGATCAGCATCTCACGCCAGGCGCTGTAACCCTCGTTGTTCAAATGCATGCCGTCGTCGGCTGCATATTCCGCCTTCAGGTAGCCGTCCTCGCCGCACAGTGCACCATAGAGGTCCAGATAATGCATGCCGTGCTGATAGGCCAGCAGCGCCAGCTTTTCGTTCACACCGCGGATGCGCTCCAGCGTGAAGCTTTCGTCCGCCGCCTTTGCCTGCGTCACAGGGGGAATGGCCTCGATATAATACACCGTATCTTCCGGAAGCTGCGGCACAAGGAACTCAAGGAAACGGGCGTAATACTCCAAAAACGCCTCGTCCGTCAGCGTCTCCATGGCGTTGGTGCCCAGCAGGATATACACCTTTTTGGGGCTGGCGGCCAAAATCTCGTCAATGGGCTTCACCGTTTCGCCGTCGATATTCGTCACGGTGCCCTCAATAAAGGTGCGCGGCCCGGCGCCGATATACGCCGCATAGCTGGCATTTGAAATGCCGCTGGTATATACCTGAAAGCCCTGCGTCAAAGAGTCTCCGATGAACAGCGCATCGTCAAAATAGCTCATGTCCACGCGGCCGTTTTCTGCAAGGGCCAACGTGGAGGCGCTGATGGCGGGCAGGGTGCCCTGGGCCTGCTGCACCGGGCCGATGCCTGCGGGCTGGGCCGCAGATGTGCCGCCCTGCTGGCCCTGCGCCGCGCTTTGGGCGCCGCCCCCGCTGCCGGAGGAGGCCGCTGCACTGCCGGAGCCGGGCAGGCCCGCCGTTTTCCACGGCTGCTCGATAAACAGCGTGATGACGCCCGCCAAAAGCAGGATAACGGCAAAATTAGCCGTCACAAAGCCCGCAAAGGACGCCTTTTTCTTTCTTTTTCCCGGCGGCTGGCCGCGGCGCACAGGCGCGCTGCCGGGCCGCTGGGGCGGCCTTTGCGCCCCCGCAGGGCGCCGGGTGCCCGG
>JBKYIE010000013.1:0-95056 GCA_047030735.1 Ruthenibacterium sp. | reverse complement strand
TTATATTATATCCCATCCGTCCCCTTTTGTCAAGAACTTTTTTTCGGGATTTTTTAAGCTGTTTTGCAGTTTTGAAGGTTCGCGCGCTGCCCTGCCGGACAGCTTTCATATAATATCACGTCCTGTTTTCAATGTCAAGATAAATTTTATCTTTTTTTGAGAATTGCGGGTTGTAATATTAAATGCGAAAGGACAAGCCCCCTATTTTCGGGGAGCTTCGAGCCTTCCGCATTTATTTTTTTATACCACAAACCACGATAAACCGCAATAGAAACGGGGTGAAGACATGGCGGGAAATTATAGGTATCTGGATTTTGAGGATCGAAAGAAGATCGAGGCGTGGCACGCCCGCGGGGATCGCCCGCTTGAAATCGCCGCGCGACTTGGCGTGCATACCGCGACGATCTACCACGAATTGCAACGAGGCTATACCGGAGAAGTGGACGCGGCGCAACGCGAGGTTTACAGCGCGGAGCGGGCGCAAGCGGTGGTTCGGGAAAACTTCAAGCGCAGAGGCCGCCGTGCGGTGACAGAATAGAGCGAAAGGAAAGGTTGTTCAGTAATGAAAAAATATCAGTTGGGCGCGCTGACCGTAAGCGACAAGGGCTTACAGGACACGAAAGAAGAAATCGTTATCGAGTTAATCGACCGTATGCAAAAGTATGTTGCAGAGGGTAAAGCGGCATACGAAAACGGGGATTACACCGAAGAACAAAAATTGAACACCATTACAAACCTTTGCGGGCGGTTTTGCGGGCTTGCCGAATTCCTGCAAATAACAATGGGCATTGATGTTCGGAGAGCGGACGGGCTTCTTTACACGCAAGAAATGTATAACCATTTCCATTATTGGAAGATGAACCTTGAAATTGAGATAGGGAGAGAACGAGAAACGGCGGGAGGTTTTGGCGGTGACTAATTTTGAAAAGCTGACGCAATCCCCCGCGGAGTTTGGGGCATTCCTTCGGGGATTGCCGATTTTAGAAGGGCCGTGGGACGACGAATTTCACAAACGATATTGCCGTAAGTGCTCTTCTACGGATTGCACATATTGTCCGCATGAGAAGTTCCGGAATAATCCGGAATGGTGGCTAAACCTGAAAGCGTGATAGGCGCGAAAGGAGCTATTCAAACTATGAAAAAGAAACAAAAGACAACCGCCGAAGTGCAAGCGGCGATTTTTAGGCGGGAACACCGAAAAAGCCCGTTGCGCGGTGGCGTGAAGCTGACCTTGAAGAAGGCGCGGGAATTGGCTTTGCAGGAATTCGGAACAGCGAAGGGCATTCAGCAGGAAGAAAACACATTGCCGGACTACTACATAATGCGGCTTGGCAATATGCGCGTGCGGATCGCGCCGGACACCTACGGCGGGACGGGGTGCATTCTGATTGAAGTTCGCTTGAGCGGATACGGGCGCGCCTTTCAGCTTCACGATCCGGAAACCCTGCAAGAAGACTTCGAGGCAGAAGAACAGAGATTGCGAAAAGAACGGCGCGAAGCCCTGCAAGATTGGGTTGGAACAAACGGGGTTGAAGCGTGCCGCGCAGAGGTCGAAAAGATATGGAACGGGGCGTGAAACACAGGCCGCGCCGCCGTTCGCCTCTTCCCTTCCTACTTCTGGCCGTGGCGGTTGTCGGGTGCGCCTTCGCCGTAGCGGTTGCGGCAGTGGTTCCGATGGAGGCCGACAGCCCCGGCGGGCAGGATCAAGCGTTGCCAACGCCTACGCTTGAAGAGGCCGAGCGGGACAAGCTGGACGCGCCCGCGGCGGCAACGCCGACACCTACGCCCGCCCCATACATACCGGACGAAGCGGAAGTTGAAATGCTGGCGCGCCTGATATGGGGCGAAGCCCGCGGCATTCCTTCGGATATGCACAAAGCGGCGGTTGTGTGGTGCGCCCTGAACCGCGTTGACGCGGAAGGCTGGCCGGACACCGTGGCCGAAGTGGTAACACAGCCGCACCAATTCGCCGGATATTCGCCGGACTATCCGGCAACAGAGGAATTCAAGGCGATTGCCGCCGATGTGCTGATACGGTGGGAGCGGGAAAAACGGGAAGGCGGCGAGGTTGGCCGCGTCCTTCCCGCTGAATATGTCTTCTTCACGGGTGACGGAGAAGTAAACCATTTCCGGACGGAATACGAAGGCGGCATGTTTTGGGATTGGAGCTTGAAAAATCCGTACAGCAGTTAAGTGAAAGGAGCCATTCAAACTATGTCGAAGCAGAAACAGGACAAGCAGGGCGGCGGCTGGCAGTTCCCCCGCCCGCTCGAAATTATCAAGTGCAAAGAGGGCAACAAAGAATACATGAAGGAACGCCCCGCACGCAAGCCTTACGGAAGGATCGTCAAGGTGTGCGAATTCAGCCTTGAAGCCGTCGCAGAGTTTGGCGACGACGACGCGCGGACAGTGTGGAGGCTGGCAAAGCGGGCGGCGCGCGACTTCTTGCGGGTATCGTGGATAAATACGGCCATTGTAACCGCCGCGAAAACCGATCGCCCTTATATGGCCGTGATTGTTTACGGCAAATATTAAGGGGGCGGCGGGAATGTCAAACAAAGCGGAGCTTTTGAAGAAAATAAAAGCCCTTGCCGATCGGGGCGTTGACGGAGAGCGCGAGAGCGCACAAACCCTTCTTGCCCGCCTGATGGAGCAATACGGGATCAGCGAAACCGATCTTGAAGAGGAACGCCGCGAAACGGCGTGGTTCCGGTACAGTCAAGAAACCGAACGCCGCTTGCTGAACCAGATTATTTACATGGTAACGGGAAGATCGGGCTTCGGTTGCGTAGGATCGTATAGCGGGCGCAAGCGGAAGGAAACGGGCGTGAATTGCACAGCCGCGGAACGGTTGGAGATCGAAGCAAATTACAAATTCTTCAAGGTTGCTATGGAAGCGGAGCTTGAAATATTCTATACGGCATTTTCAAGCAAAAACCACCTTTTTCCCTCCGAAGACAAAGTGAAGCCGAAGAGCATTAAAGACCTTACGCCGGAAGAACGAGAAAAGGTTTTGAAAGCTGGCTTGATGATGGAGGGAATGGAGCGGCACACATTACGCAAGGCCATTGCCGCGGGCGAAACCGAGTAAAGGAGGATCACACATGCAAAGAGCTATTCAAAACACACAGGCGGCCACGCGCCGCCGTTCCCGCCCTCTTCGGGTAGCGGGAAGCACATTGACGGCGAATGTTGCCTTTGCCGTCCTGAAATACGCCGCCCTTACCGCGGCGGGCGTTCTTCTCTTCCGTTGGGGGCAGGGGTACGCCCTTGCCGAACGCGGATACAAGGCGATCGGCGGTGAAGCGTTGCTTTTAGGGTTGCCGCTGTTCTGGTATCTGACGGAAACCACGATCCGCGATACCGTGCGGGACTTCCGGAAGGGAGGCCGCCGCAAATGAAGATAAAGTGCATTGCCGCGATATGCAAGAAAAACAAACAGGTTGTTTTGTTCAACCGATACAGCGATAGCGGCACATTATCGCAGTACATAGGCGACGGAAACGCGGTTTACCCTATTTCCGGCCTTCCGGAGCTGGACGAAGAAAGCATTTTAACGATCTTCGATGTGCCGGAGAAACAGCGCGAAGACTGGCTTGTGCGGTATCGTGACATTCCGGAGGGGATCAGCTTCGAGGACACCGACGCAACCGAAAAGATCATTGAACAAGGCAACCTTTCGATTGTGTATAGCGGAAAGACCTTGAAACCATTGCAGACGCGCCGCGGGCTGGTTTTCATCGAAAGCCGCTATTTGTCGCCCGTTTCAGATGTGCTTGATGTATTGGAGCTTTACGAGCGGGTAACGCCTTTCGGTGCGCCGTATATCGTAGCAAAAGCGGGCTTCCTGCTTCAAGCGGTAATTATGCCGTGTGATGTTATAAGCGCGCAATTCGTCCAACGCCTGCAAGAGCTGACACGGCAATGCGCCGTTTCTCTTGACCTTCGGGAACAGGAGCGGGAGCGGCAGGCCGCCGCAGAGAGCGCGGGGCAATTCAAGGTTGATCCGGAAACGGGGGCAATCATTGAACCGGAAAGCGAGGCGGGCGACGATGATTAGGACGCAGAGGCATTCCCGCTTTGTGCTGATGTCGCTTGATGAAATCCGCGCCACGCGGGACATTGTATTGCAGACGGAGGAAACGAAAAGCAATTTTTCCGGATCGGGCAAAACGGTTTATATTTGCGAAGTTGTGCGCCCTTGCGATTATCAAAAGGAAACGGACACCGCCGCGGACAAGCTGGCCGCAGAGATCGAGCGGGTAAACGCTGACAACCGCGCCTTGCGCCGGAAGATCGAACGCCTTGAACGGGAATTGCAGAAAGCGAGGGCGGGCGAATGAACAAGGCTTTGTTATCCTCTAAAAATATGTGCTGGTGTACGCCGCAAGACTTCTTCGACAAGCTGAACGAAGAATTTTCCTTCACGCTGGACGCGGCGGCCACAGACAAAACGGCAAAATGCTCGCTATATTTCACGCCGGAAACGGACGGGCTTAAATCCTCTTGGAAGGTTGCGGGGGGGGGGTACAGTATTTTGCAATCCCCCGTATGGGCGCGAAATCGGCAAGTGGGTTCAAAAGGCATACGAAGAGGCGCAGGCCGGAACGCCGATTGTTCTTCTCATTCCAGCGCGTACCGATACAAGCTATTTCCACGATTTTATATACCACAAAGCGGAAATTCGCTTTATTCGTGGGCGGCTTCGGTTTACGGACGACGACGGCAACGCCGCCGATCCCGCGCCCTTCCCCTCTATGCTGGTGATTTATAACGGAAAGGCGGTGAAATCGTGAAATACAAGGTTTGCGATCGGTGCGGAAGTCACCTTGACTATGGCGAAACATGCGAATGCGTGAAAGAGGCCGAACAGGAAGAGAGGGTGCGCAATGCTGAAAATCCGAAGGATCAAAACAGACAAGTTCAAAACCGCGGCGTTTTGGATCGAAAAGCGGGATAACGAATACATAGCGTGCCGAACGCTTGTAAATGCCCTTTTGGGTATTGCTTCCCCTTCTATTATGAGCAGAGGGCAAGAGGCGTTGAAAAAGGCGTATGAAACACGCCGAATTTGAAAGGAGCAGTTCAGACGATGGAAAAACAGGGATTGAACGAGCTTGCCGCGGCGGTACATGAAAATGCCGTTGCGCATGGCTGGTGGGAGCAGGAACGGGAATTGCCCGAAATCCTTATGCTTTGCGTTTCGGAGCTTGCGGAGGCTTTGGAAGAGTACCGCGCCGGAAAGCCGAACATTTATTACAATGTCGAAGGCGAAGAAATACTTTATGCGGACGGGGAGGCGTGCGAAAAGCACGAGCGGCGCAAGCCGGAAGGCGTGGCGGTGGAATTGGCCGATTGCATGATCCGCATTCTGGACTATTGCGGGCACGCCGGAATTGATATTGAAGAGGCAATACGGATCAAACACGAATATAACAAAACCCGCCCATATCGCCACGGCGGGAAGAAATGTTGACCGCGGGAGCGGGGCGGCTGGTATCGCCCTTTGCAAACGATCCGTTCGCGTTGGTTGCACTGGCCTTCAAGAACCTTTACCCCGAACGGGAATACGCGGCCTATTTTGCGCCGGAGGTAGAAGACGGAAGCGGCGGCGCGGCTTGCGGGGTGACAACCTTTCCGGAAGACGGATCGCCGCCCGTTGTGGAGGTATCCGGAGAAATCCCCATTGCGGCAGGCGTTGAAATATTCGCGCACGAATTGGCGCATGTCGCCACGCCGGAAGATCGGGAGCATGGCGAAGCGTGGAAGGCCGCCTTTGACCGGATTTTTGAGGAATACAACCGGATCGCGCAAGACCTTTTCGGGGAAGGCGGCGAAGAACCATGCTGAACGAGCGGGAGCAGGCCGCACACGATCCCACGATTGCAGAAACGGCGCAGGGGCTTTCCCTTGCGTTTGAAAAATTGAAAGCCGATATATCACAATCACGCGCCGCCCGCTTTGTGTTGGCGGTGCTGGAAAAATTGAAAGGAGCTATTCAAATGCAAAAGACTTTGAAAACCGGAAAGATCGGACAGTTTGGCACAGAAAGCCGCATTACATACGGCGGTGTGAAGTGGGTTGTGCTGGACGCACGCCCGAATATGTCGCTTTGCCTTGCGGAAGATGTGTTGAAGGACGAAAACGGCGAAGTTCGGTACATGGCTTTCGACACGGACAACAAGAACGATTTTGCCGCCTCTTCCGTCCGCGCTTTCCTGAACGGTGATTTTCTGGAAGAGCTGGCCGCCGCGGGCGCGGACAAAGAAGCGTTTGTGCCGATCGTCCTTGACCTGACTTCCGACGATGGTTTAGACGATTACGGCACGGACAGCGCAAAGATCGGGCTTATCACGGATCAGATGTACCGTGCATTCCGCAAAATCATTCCGAAAGCGTCGGAAGACTATTGGACTTGTACCCCGTTTTCAACCGAGCGGAACGGCTATAAAAGTTTTGTGCGCTTTGTCTACACTTCGGGGGCGTTGAACGGCCGCAACGCGTACAACGGCTACAGGGGCGTGCGTCCGCTTTGCGCTCTGAAATCTGATATTTTGGTATCCTATGACGAAGGCGAAGTGAACGAGCGCAAGCCGTCGTTCGGTGAAATGATCGGGAAAGCCCTTGCGGAAGGGCTGAACAAGGCCATTTTCGGGGAAGGAGAAGAGCCGAAGGGCATTCTTGCCGAAGCGGAGGCGCAGGCCGCCCGCGAAAAGGAGCAGGAAGACGAAGACCAGAAGCGCGCGGACGCGGTGGACATGATGAAGCACATTGCCGCCGCCTTCGATATTCCGGCCACAATCGGAGAAGTCAAACAGGAAGAGCAGGAAAAAGAAGCAAAACAGCTTTTCGGCTGGTATTCGGAGCTGAAAAAGGCCGGATTTACCGACGCACAGGCGTTCGAGCTTATCAAGGGATAACAGAAAAGGCCGCCCCACACGATGGGGCGGCCTATCCCCCATACATTATATATATGAAAGGACGGGTTCAAAATGACGGCGTTTGAATTTATGGTTGCCGCCTTTTATGCGCTTGTCGGCGTGGTTTGCCTTTCCGTGGCGGTCGTGATCGCGTATGCCGTTGTGGTAGGCATTTATAGAGGATTGAAAGGCGGTGGACACCGTGGCAGAAAATAAAACCTTCAACGAAGAAGCCCTTGTTGAAATGGCGCACACGATGGGTTTTGACCTTGCGCACGCGTGCGCGGCGGCGGCTGACGCATTCGCCCGCGGCGTGGCCGATGGCTTCACCGCCTATGCGCAAGAGCTGGCCGCCGAAAACAGCGGCGTTGAGCTGGTACACGATGAAGAAGACGAAGAACCGGAGTTGAAAACGGATATTCAGGATTGCCGCCGTTGCTGGTGCGATACATGCGGCAGGCTGGAAGAATGCGAAAAGCACCGCGACGGCACACAGCCGGACGGCTTGCGCCCGCTTCCGTGTATCGGGTGCGTGAATGGCCTTCGGTTCAAGCCGAAGGAAGAAAAGCCTTGCGAAGAGTACACGGAGGCCGCGGGCTTCAATAACGGATAGAAAAGAAGAAGGCGGCTTGCGTTGCCTGCAAGCCGCCTTCCCCCCTTCGCGTCGCCGCGAAAAGAGCTATTCAAACTAACGACAGTATAACACCGCGGCGACAGAATGTCAAGAAACGCCGGAACACGGCGTATTACGGGCTTGTAATGGGTATTAACACATGGACGGAAAAGCAGAATTCCGGAAGTGCTGGTTTGTATTCAATTCCCCGTCGCCTGCTTTATCAGGATCACGGAGGCGGCAAGCTGTCAAGGGTGCGACAGCACCGCGAAAGCGGCTTGCCCTTGATGGGTTGTTGCCGGAGTGATAGAAGCAGGAAAGGCGGCGGGGATAAATGCAAACCTTCCGGCCTTGCGTGTTCAATTCCTTTGAGCCTGCTTCCCCCTTTAGGGGGACGGGAGGGGGTGAAACCTTTACCACGAGCAGGGAGGAAACAACATGCCGTACAACAGCGCAAAATATGAATTCCTCTTCGACCTTTCCGGAGAGAACACCGAAAGGGCGTTTGATCGGTTCCGGCACAGGAATGTTTTTCGTTATCGTACCCGCACGATCAAGGCGGGAAATGTGCTTGAAGTTGAGATATTCCCGATATGGAACACGCAAAACGAGGTTCGAGAGGCAAAGAAGCACACAACACGGGAAGCACAAAAGAACCTGAATGACAAAAACGCAAAAAAGAAGTTCATTCGGAAGATCAATGCGAATTTCACGGAAGAAGACCTTTGCGTAACGCTGACATATTCAAACAACTTTGTTCCGGACGAAGAGCAGGCGCGCCGCGATATTCGGAATTACCTTCGCAGGGTGCGGGAGTATCGCCGGAAGAATGGCCTTCCCGAATTGAAATATGCCTATGTGATCGAGTTCGGCGGGAAAGACGGGCGGCGCAAGCGTGTTCACCACCATGTCATTATGTCCGGCATGGATCGGGACAAAGCCGAAGCCCTTTGGAATGGCCGCGGGTATGCAAATGCCCGCCGCCTGCAACCGGACGATTACGGATTAGAAGCCCTTGCGCGCTATATGACGAAGGAGCCGAACGGCGGCAAACGGTGGGCGGCAAGTAAAAACCTTGTTGATCCGAAAATCACGGAGGCCGACACTAAAATAAGCCGCCGCAAGGTGGAGCAGATGGCCGAAGACTTCGAGGCGAAACCCGCCGCGATCTTCGCCGCGCTTTTCCCTGAATACAGCTTTAACGAATGCGCCGTGCGGTATTCGAATTTTGTGGCAGGCGCGTACATATACGCAAAATTACACCGGAAGGCCGCGCCGCCGCAGAAGCAGAAAAAGAAACGGAGGGTACGCAATGAACACAACGGAAATGATGGTAATTTGCCGCGAAGTTGACCGCGCAACGGGCAAAATAGCGGTTTACCGGATTGAAACCGAAGTAACCGAAAGTCTGATTTTCAAATTGAGGCTTCGCGCACGCCTGAACCCCGAATTGCAATACTTTGTCACGACAAAAGCGCATTATGAAGGCTTCGGGAATACGATCACGGCGGTTTTGAAGCGAAGAACCGTAACGCCCGCGGCCATTGCACGCGTTGGCGGGATCGTCCAGCTTTGAGGGGGTGCGCGCGGTGGTAGAAAATCCGGAGATTGGCGGGCAATATTGGTTTGTTACGGACATTTGGGAACGCTTCTGCCCTGTCCCCGTGACAATCGTTGCCGTGAACGAAGAATACGGCGCATTCCTTGTCCGTTGGGATATTGGCGAAAGCGAATACTTCGAGCAATACGAAGGCGTGTGGCCGAACGAGCTATACGAAACACGGGCAGGCGCGGCGGCAGAATGTCGAAGAAGAAACGCCTTGCCGTGTGGATATGTGGAAAAGGCGGTGAATTATCTTGAAGAATAACGCCCCTTCCCTTCCGGTTCCAACGGAGAGCGTGGAACAACAATGCCTTTTCAGGTGGGCGGCATTTCAAAGCGGGCGTTTCCCTGAATTGGCGTTGCTTTACCATGTGCCGAACGGCGGGAGCCGGAAGAAAGCAGAGGCCGGACGCTTCCGCGCCGAAGGCGTGAAGGCGGGTGTGCCGGATTTGTGCTTGCCCGTCGCCCGCGGCGGTTTTCACGGCCTTTACATAGAGCTAAAGCGGCAGAAAGGCAGTAAAACAAGCGACGATCAAAAAGCGTGGTTGTCAAACCTTGAAAAACAAGGCTATTTTGTGGCCTTGTGCAAAGGGTGGGAGGCCGCCGCAAAGGTAATTACAGAGTATTTGACAATGGGAGGCGAAGAAGGTTGAAAAAGAAGCGGTTTTTGAAGCTGGTTATGTCTTACGGTATCCAGCGGGACAAAGCGGCGCGCATGGCCGCCCGCGTTGGCAAATTCGGATCGTATGAAGCCCTGTTTTTGTCTTTGCGCCCGTCGCTGGCATTCTGGCAGATGGGCGCGGCGGTGCGCAAGGCTGGCCGGACGATCTGGCAGGCCGCCCGCGCTTTTGGCGATATGTTCGCCGCAATGGGGACAGCCCTTGCCGCCTGCTTCTCCCCTGCTTTGCGCGGGTATGTTGACGACGCGAAGGAGCGGGAACAGAAACAAGCGGATTTTTCGGCGGCGGGAAATGTGTTCTTGCCGTCAACGCATGAAATCATAGCGGGCGCACAGCCCGAAGAGGAAAACACCGCGGCGCGCTGGTGGGTAAAGACACCGAACCCGAATTACAGCAAGCCGCAGGCAGAAGAAAGGCAGGGTTAAACATGGCGAAAATGTCTATGCGGGTGATTTTGAAGAGCGGCGCGGAATTTACGGTGAAATGCGATAAATTCACGCTGGAAAGAAACGGGCTTGAGCAGGTGACGGGATACAATATCAGCGGGATCACCGAAAACAAGCCCGTATATCTGGATTTTGACGAAGTGGCCGCAATCGTCCGCGTGTTGTCGGACGAAGCGGACGCGCCGCCCGAAGATGGCGGCAACGAAGAGTAAACGGAAAGCGAGGGTTCAGACATGGGCAAGAAAAAAACGGGCTTGATTACCGACGAAGTGCGGGAGCTGATAAACGAGGTTGCGCGGGAAACCGCTTCTATGGCCTATATTGACGGCATGGGCGGCGAAGTAAATTATTTCCGCGCAATGGAAAGTTTGCTTTTTAATTATAAAAAGCTGGCCGCGCTGGTGGCCGATTATGAAGCCTATACACATGTGGAGCTTCAAGGCCGAAGCGCGAGTATTTCAAGCTATTCCCCTTCGAGCGGGTACACATACCGCACGGAGGAAGATATACTTGAAGAAATGAAGCGGGATAAAATCATATCTTACCACAGGACGCGGGCACGCTTTGAAGAGATTGACCGCGTTGTAAAGCTGTTTGCAGAGCGAAAAGAATTCCATGTAATCCGCATGTATTACTTTGGGGAGGACGCACAGGGCAACGAGCGTCCGGCAGGCGCGGAGCCGTACACATGGGAAGCCATAGCCGCAGAGCTGGAAGGAATGGGACTGATCCGCGACGCAAAGAGCGCGCGCAGATGGCGAAACAAAATCGTGAATGACATGGCCGTGTGCATGTTCGGCAAGCCCGCGGCGGTTGGCGTGGGTACATACCGGAAGGAGCGGGACAAAGCAACGGATTAAAACAGGCCGAAAAATGCCCGTTTCGCGCCCGTTTCGCGCCCTTGTGTGTACCGTCCATATATGCTATAATTATTACGCTGATTAAATGCAAATAAACAGCACACTTCACAAGCCTTCGCGGGTTCGCCCGTGAGGGCTTTTTTTATTGTCCGAAAGGAGGCGGCAGGCGTGAAGGCATGGGCTGAACAGTTCTACAATTCGGACGCGTGGCGCGCGTGTCGTGAAGGCTTCTTGCAATCGAAGGGTTATCTTTGCGAACGATGTTCCACGCCCGACAATCCGGTTGTTGCGAAGATTGCACACCACAAAATCTATTTGACGAAGGAGAATATAAACAATCCGTACATTACGCTTTCATGGGATAACTTGGAGGCACTTTGTCAAGATTGCCACAACAAGGAACACCACAGAGGCGAACGGAAGAAGCGTTATTCTTTCGACGCAAACGGCAATCTTGTATATCCCCCCCATTCGCCGCCGAATTAGGGAGGGCGAAACACCGAGGGCGGGAGGTTAAAAAAACTCCGCAGGCGCGCGCATAACGGGTGTACCCGTGGGGGGGTGTGGTTGACGGTGCAGAAAGGGGGCGTTTTTTGTGGCGACAAAGAAGGAGCTTACGAAAGAACAGAAGATCAAAAAAGAGATTGCCCGATTAAAGCGGGTTTTCAAAGACCTTGACAAAAACAAGTTGCAGACCGTGGAAAGCCTGATAAAAAACGCCGCGTTCATGGCCGTTTCGCTGGAAGAGCTACAAGAAATCATCAACGCCGAAGGATATGTTGTGGAGTACCAGAACGGCGAAAACCAGAAAGGCACGAAGCAGAGCGACGCGGTGAAAACCCATATAGCAATGACGAAAAACCATGCCGCAATCATTAAGCAGTTGACCGATCTTGTGCCGCCTGAAAAGAAAAAAGAAAGTAAATTGCAGGCGTTGAGGGACGAATAATGCCCTTTGCGAATTACATTTACGAATATTTTTCAGGTATTCAGAGCGGGAAATATACGGTTGGCAAATGGGTTCGGCTGATTTATGAAATCATCATAGCGGGGCTTGAACGGGGCGAATATTTCTTCAATGCGAAGAAGGCCAACAAAGCGATCAAGTTTATAGAAAACTTCTGTCACCATTGCGAAGGCCGCGAAGACCTTTTGAAGCTGGAAGTATGGCAGAAGGCTTGTGTTTCCGTTATCTTCGGGATCGTGGACGCGGACGGCTTGCGCGTCTTCCGTGAAGTGTTTATTGTCATAGGCCGGAAGAACGGCAAGACACTTTTTGCGTCGGCCATTATCGCATATATGGCGTATCTTGATGGAGAATACGGCGCGAAAATATATTGCCTTGCGCCGAAACTGGATCAAGCGGCCATTGTTTACGATAACTTTTACCAGATGTTGAAGAAAGAACCGGAGCTTGCGGAGCTGGCGAAAAAGCGGCGTTCCGATATTTACATAGAGGACACGAACACGGTTGTTAAGCCGCTGGCGTTCAATGCAAAGAAAAGCGACGGCTTCAACCCGCATTTGGTCGTCAATGATGAGGTTGCAAGCTGGCGCGGCGACGGTGGTTTGAAGCAATACGAGGTTATGAAATCCGCGCTTGGCGCACGGCGGCAACCGCTGATCCTGTCCATTTCCACGGCGGGATACGAGAACGACGGCATTTACGATGAATTGATGAAGCGAAGCACGGCTTTCTTGAAAGGCAATAGCAAGGAACGCCGCCTTTTGCCGTTCCTCTACATGATCGACGATGTAGAAAAATGGAACGATATTGAAGAGCTGAAGAAGGCAAACCCGAACATGGGCGTTTCCGTGTTCCCTGACTTCTTCCGCGAGGAAATAGCGGTTGCGGAAATGTCCGCAAGCAAAAAGGCCGAATTCCTGACGAAGTATTGCAATATCAAGCAGAATTCTTCTATTGCGTGGCTTGACGCGCACATAGTAGAAGGCGCAACGGCAGAAATCACGCTTGAAGACTTCCGGCATTCTTACGCCGTGGGCGGCATTGACCTTTCGCAGACAACAGACCTTACCGCGGCAACCGTCATTGTGGAGCGCGGCGGCAAGCTATACGCGTTCACACAATTCTTTATGCCTGCAAACCGCGTCGAGCGGGCAACGGCGATCGACGGCGTGCCCTATGACATATTTGTGAAAAAAGGCGTTGTTACCCTTTCCGGCGAAAACTATGTAGATTACAAAGATGTTTATAACTGGTTCGTCATGCTGAAAGAAAAATATGAAATCTATGTGCTGAAAGTCGGGTATGACCGTTACAGCGCGCAATACCTGATTGACGACATGGCGGCATACGGCTTCCACATGGACGATGTTTTTCAGGGTGAAAACCTTGCGGGCGTGATCCGCGAGTTTGAAGGGATTTTGCTTGATGGCAATTTCAAAATACCGGATAACAGCTTGTTAAAGTCGCATTTCCTGAATGTGGCCTTAAAGCACAACATGGAAACGCGCAAGTTCCGGCCTGTCAAGATTGAACAGCGGGCGCGGATCGACGGCTTTGTATCAGTCATTGACGCAATGACCGTCCGGCAAAAATACTATAACGAAATCGGCGTAATGCTGAAAAATGCGGGGTGATTTGAAAAATGGGAGTGTTTGAAACTATCTTCCGAAGGCCGCGGAACAACCTTGTTCCAACGGGCTACTTCAAAATGCTAAACGGGTACACGCCCGTTTTCACAAACGCGCCCGAAAGTGTGTACGAAATGGAGATCACGCGGGCGGCTATTCATTCATTCGCTACTTTTTGTAGCAAATTGAAGCCGGAAATTACGGGGAGCGCGAAAAAGCACCTTGAACGAACATTGCAGTTCAGGCCGAACCCGTTTCAAGACACGACAAAGTTTCTTTACAGGCTGGCGACAATCCTTGCCGTGAATAACACGGCTTTTATTGTGCCTCTTGAAGACGAATTCGGCGGCATAGCGGGTTATTATCCCCTATTGCCGCAGAATTGCGAGGTTTTAGAGGTCGGCGGCGCGCCCTTCTTGCGTTACACCTTTTCCAACGGACAGCGGGCGGCGATCGAGTTTGACCGCGTGGGGATTTTGACGCAATTTCAATATTCAGACGATTTTTTCGGAGAGGACAACCGCGCCTTGCGGCCAACAATGCAGTTGATCCATGCGAACAATCAGGGCATTATAAACGGCGTTAAAAATTCGGCTTCGATCCGGTTCCTTGCCCGTATCGCTAACATGCTTTCGCCGGAGGACATAAAGAAGGAGCGGGAACGCTTCACCGAAGACAACCTTTCCGCGGACAATCAAAGCGGAATGATTATCTACGATCAGAAATTCGCAGATGTAAAACAGGTTGATAGCAAGCCCTTCACCGTCAACGCGGTTCAAATGGGGCAGATTAACGAAAATGTGTTTAACTACTTCGGCACTTCGGCGGGGATCATTCAAAACAAATACACCGAAGACGAATGGAACGCGTATTACGAAGGGAAAATAGAGCCTTTCGCCCTGCAATTATCCCTTGTCATGTCAAACATGACCTTTACGCCGCGGGAAATCGCCCACGGAAACGCAATCGTGTTCACCGCGAACAGGCTTCAATATGCAAGCAATCAAACGAAGCTGAACATTTCAACACAGCTTTTCGATCGCGGGTTGCTGAACCGAAACGGCGTTATGGACATTTGGAACATGGCGCATGTGGAGGGCGGCGAAAAATACTATATCCGCAAGGAATACACCGAAGTTTCACAGCTTGGAAAGGAGGCGAACACAAATGCCGGTAATGAAGGATCGGGAATATCGGTCGATGGTGCTTCCGTTGACGGCGGCGGCGAAGAAGGCGACGAAGAGGTTTGACAGCGAATTCTATGTAGAAGGTTATGCAACCACCTTCAACAAGCCGTATCTTCTCTATGAGTTCGACGGGGTGCAATACTTTGAAGTCATAGACCGGAACGCGCTTGTTGGCGCGGACATGTCCGATGTTATCATGCAATACAACCACGAAGGCAAGGTGCTTGCCCGACAATCGAATAAAACGCTTGGAATAGAGGCCGACGAAAGCGGCCTCTTTACTTTTGCCGATTTATCGAAAAGCCGTGCCGCACAAGACCTTTACGAAGAGATCAACAACGGCTTAATTACAAAAATGTCGTGGGCGTTCAAGGTTTTAGAAGACGCATACGACAGGGACACGCACACAAGAACCATTTTGAAGATCAAGAAGGTTTACGATGTTTCGGCGGTATCTTACCCCGCAAACAGCGATACCGAAATATCCGCGCGTTCTTTCTTCGACGGAGTGATCGAAGCAGAGAGGCGGGAGGCGTTAGCGCGGAAAGCACAGCTATTAAAACTAAAAATCATGTTGGAGGTATGACACTATGAACAGATTACAGGAAATTGAAGCCCGCCTTGCCGCGATTGCGAACGAGATCGAGCAGAGAGGCGCGGAGCTGACCGCGGAGCAGTTGACCGCGTTTGAAACCGAAGTGAACAACCTGAAAACCGAGCGGGCGGGGCTGATGGCCGCCGCCGAACAGCGCAACAACCTTCTGAATTCCATTGCGGAGGGCAGAAGCGGCGGCGCGGTTGTCCGCACCTTCCCTTCCCCCTCTTCCCCCGCAGGCGGTGAACAGAGGAACGAAGCTGATCCGCTGGACAGCATGGAATATCGCCGCGCATTTATGGCATACGCCCTTCGCGGCACGCCTATTCCCGCAGAGTTCCGCACGGACGCTGTTTCCAAAACCGCGGACAATGGCGCGGTGATCCCGACAACCATTCTTAACCGGATCGTCGAGAAAATGGAGGCCGTGGGAATGATCCTTCCCCTTGTGACGCGCACCGCGTACAAGGGCGGCGTTTCTATCCCTACTTCCAGCGCGAAGCCCGTTGCCTCTTGGGTAGCGGAAGGCGCAGGGAGCGACAAGCAGAAGAAGACCACGGGAAGCATTACTTTTGCTTACCACAAGTTGCGTTGCGCCGTGGCCGTATCCCTTGAAGTGGACACAATGGCACTTTCGGCCTTTGAAAATACCCTTGTCAACAATGTTGTCGAGGCTATGACGAAGGCAACCGAACAGGCCATTGTATCCGGCACGGGTAGCGGACAGCCGAAGGGCATTCTTACCGAAACCCCGAACGAGGGGCAGAAGATCGAGAGCGACACGCCCACATACGAAGACCTTGTGAACGCCGAAGCCGCATTGCCGCAGGCATACGAAAACGGCGCGGTGTGGTGCATGGCAAAGAAAACCTTTATGCAGTATTACGGCCTTGTCGATGAAACCGGACAGCCCATAGGCCGTGTGAATTACGGCATTGCAGGCAAGCCGGAACGCGCCTTGCTTGGCCGCCCCGTCATTTGTTGCGACTATGTGCCTTCCGTGGCAACCGCGGCGAAGGGCGGCGCGTATGCGTTCCTGTTCAACTTCAAGGACTATGTGCTGAACACCAATTACACCATGACCGTGAAGAAGTACGAGGACAACGACACGGACGACATGGTAACGAAGGCGATCATGCTTGTTGACGGCAAGGTGATTGACAAGAATTCCCTTGTTGTCGTCGCAAAGGCCGCAGGCGCGTAATTCGGGAGGGATAAACCATGCTTGACAAGGTGAAAAACGCCTTACGCGTAAAAACGGCGGCTTTCGACGATGAAATACAAGACCTGATCGACGCTTGCAAAGCAGATTTGCGCCTTGTCGGTGTGAATGTTCCGGAGGATACGCCCGCCGAAGGCAAAGAGGCCGCGGCGGGCGATCCCCTTATCACGCGGGCGATTGTCCTTTACGCAAAGGCAAACTTCGGATATTCCGAAGACAGCGAGAAATACCGCGCGGCCTATGATTACTTGAAATGTTCTTTGAGTTTGGCGGGTGATTATCATGCGTTGGGGTGATGAAATTACCTTGATCGCGCACAAGCCGCCCGACGAAGCGGTAAACGCAAACGGGTTCCAGAATGAGCCGGAAGAAGCGCGGAAATCCATTTTTTGCAATGTGAAATCCGCGGGTTATTCCGAGTTCTACAAGGCCGCGCAAGCGGGCTTTCAAGTGGAATTGAAGGTTGATGTTTACACGGAAGAATACGAGGGGCAACAGGCCGCGGAGCTGAACGGGAAGCGGTACAGGGTTTTGAAAACCTATGTCAACAAAAGCGGAGAAATTACCGAATTGACGCTTTCCGATCTTCCGGTCGAAGAAAGCGAAGAACCGGACAGCGGCGCGGAAGGAGGCGGCGGCAATGGCGCGGTTTGAGGTATCCGGAATTGAAGCGGCGCAGGAAGCGTTTTTGCGCCGGAGCGAGCGGGCGACGAAGGCCGTTCCGAAGATGTTAAAAGCTGGCGGCGCGGTGCTTGTGAAGGCCGAACAGGAGGAAATACGGCGCACATTTACAAGTAACCGTGTTACTGGCGATCTTGCAAATTCTATCAAATGCACCGCCGTAAAGAAGCGGGGTTCGGGGCAATGCGTGGAAGTGTACCCGCACGGGAAAAACCGCCGCGGGGAGCGGAACGCAACCGTTGGTTTTGTCCACCAATACGGGCGAACCAACATGCCCGCGCGCCCGTGGTTCACGCGTTCGCACCAGAAGGCAACGCCGGAAGTTCAAGCGGCTATGCGGCAGGCATGGGAGGACGAACAGGAATGATAGATACAGTTGACTGCCTGTTAAAATCCACGCTTGACGCGCTTTGCCCGAATGTGGCGCGCCTCTTCTTCCGCGGGAAGGCTGGTACATATATCACATATCAGCTTGTTTCTTCGGAAGATATGGCCGCCGCAGACGACGAAACGCACGGCACGGAATACACATACAGGGTTGATATTTACTCGAAACGCGATTATATCGCCCTTTTGCGCCGTGTGAAGCAGGCGTTGAAGGCGGCGGGCTTTTATGGGCTTGTAATTGATCCGGAAGTGTACGAGCAGGACACGGGGTTTTACCATGTCCCGATTGAAGCGAAATATTACGAACAAACGGAGGTATAAAAACTATGGCAACTATTGGTTTGCGCGATCTTTACCGTGCGCCGATCACGGTTGAAGAGAGCGGCGAAGAGAAATACGGAACGCCCGTGCGCATGGCGAAGGCCATTAGTGCGGAAATGTCCGTAGAGGTAGCGGAAGCGATCCTTTATGCGGACGACGGCGCGGACGAAGTGGTAAAAGAATTCGTTTCCGGAGAGCTGACGCTGAATGTAAACGATCTTATGCCCGCCGATCTTGCGGCCATTTTGGGGCAGACGCAGGACGACGATCAGGTTGTATATGCGGGAGAAAACGACGATCCCCCGTATATGGCAATCGGCTTCCGCGCGAAGAAGGCGAACGGCATGTATAAGTATATTTGGCTTTACAAGGTGAAGTTTGCTATTCCTTCGGAGAGTTACCAGACGAAGGGCGATAGTATCGAATTCACCACGCCGGAGATCACAGGGCAGTTTATCAAGCGGCCTGACGGCCTTTGGAAAGCGGAGCATGTGGCACTTCCCACAGAAACCGCGGCGCAAGGCTGGTTTACGAAGGTTCGTGAACAGAACAACACTTCGGGCGGCTAATTCTGGCCGCCTGTCACAAAACAAAATATGAAAAGGAGGCACGGGGAAGCCCTTTGACGGGGCTTCCCCTATTTTGTTATGAGTGCGATTAAAGACGGGCGTTTGCCGATCGTCCTTGATAAAGAACGGCATTTGCTGTTTTCCCTGAATGTCATTGACGAAATGCAAGACAAATTCGGGGGCTTTGACAAGCTGGCCGAAATGCTGAAAGGCAAAGACGGCATTAAAAATCTTCGCTGGCTTCTTACCCTGCTTCTGAATGAGGGCGCAGACGACGGCGAAGAGCAGTTGACCGAAAAACAGGTAGGAAAAATGATCCACACAGGCAACTTCAACGAGGTTAAAACCGCGATTTTCAAGGCGTTTGCAATGGGAAACAGCGGCACAACGGAGCCGCCGCAGGACGATGAAGACGACGAACCGGAATACGCGGAAGAAGAGAGAAAAAACGCACAGGCGGGCAAGGAGTAATAGACCTTGCCCGCCTGCTTTATATCGGCGTTACGCTTCTACACTGGCCGGAACGCGAAGTGTGGCGCATGACACCGTATAAAATCCTTGCTTTGTTCCGAATTCACAGAGAATTCAATCCGGATCGCTTCAAACCGGAGGAAAAAGAAGCGGACATTGACGATGTGTTAGGGGGGTTATAAGTGGCCGGAAAAGAAGACCAGATCAAAACCGAAATTGCCGTTGACGGCGAACAGGAATACAAGAAGGCTTGTAAAGAAATCGACGCTTCTTTGAAGGCCATTGCGTCCGAAATGAAGGTTGTTTCGGCAACTTTCGAGGGGAACGCCGACAGCATAGAGGCAATGACCGCGAAGCAAGATGTTTTGAACAAGCGGCTTGAAGAGCAGAAAAAGAAGGTTGCCGAAGCGGAAGCCGCCTTGAAAAAGTATCAGGACGCGGGGCAAGGGACTTCCGAAGCGGCTAAAAAGATGGAAACAAACCTGAATTACGCCCGCGCCGCAATGATTAAAACGGAAAACGAGATCAGAAACCTTGACGCAGGATTAGAAGAGGCGCGCAACGCTTCAAACGATTTTTCGGACGGCTTGGAGGATATTTCACAGGAAGCCGAAAGCACAGGCGGCGCGCTGGACGGATTGGGCGGCAAAGTTTCTTCCGTAGCTGGCGCGCTTGGAAAAGGTTTGAAAACGATCGGCGTAGGCGTGGCCGCCATTGGAACGGCTATGGTTGCGGGGATCGGGTACGCCGTGGGCTTCGCTGATGAAGTCAAAGGCGCAATGAACGATTTTGAAGCGTCAACAGGCATTGCGGAGGCCGCCGCGAACGGCTTTGAAGACGCAATGTTGCGTATCTACAACAACAACTTCGGGGAGAACATGGACGATATAGCCGCGTCAATGGCAACCGTGGCGCAGACTTCCGGCGAAGTTGATCCGACGAAAATTGAAGAGCTGACACAAAACGCTTTGATGTTGCGCGATACATTCGGCTTTGATATTCAAGAGCAAATGCGCGCCGTCAATATGCTTATGGATCAGTTTGGGCTATCTGGTGAAGAGGCGTTCAACCTGATTGCGCAGGGAGCGCAAAACGGCCTTGATAAAAACGGGGATTTGCTGGACAGTATCAACGAATATTCCGTGCATTTCAAGTCGTTAGGGCTGGACGCGGAAGACATGTTCAACAGCTTTGCAAACGGCGCGGACGCTGGCACCTTTTCCGTTGACAAGCTGGGCGACGCGGTAAAGGAATTCGGGATCAGGGTTAAAGACGGATCAGACGGCACAATGCAGGCGTTCAAGGATATAGGCTTGAACGCCGGTGAAACCGCGGCGGCCTTTGCCGCAGGCGGGGAGCAGGCCGCGAAAGCCTTTGACGATGTGACAACCGCCCTTTTCGCAATGGACGATCCTTTAGCGCAGAATACCGCGGGCGTGGCCTTGTTCGGTACGATGTGGGAAGATTTGGGCGTTGAAGGTATGCAGGCGTTGACGAACCTTAACGGGGAGATCAGCACCACAACCGACGCGCTTTCCAAAATCAACGCCGTTAAATATGACGACTTCGGTTCCGCTATGTCGGGGCTTGGCCGCGTGCTGAAAACGAATTTTGTTCTTCCGATTGGCGAAGAAGCGTTGCCCGCCCTTTCTGATTTTGTCAACGAGCTTTCGGCGGGCGCAGCTTCCGCGAACGGCGATATTTCCAAAATGTCCGACACCTTCGGGACAGCCCTTGCGGGGCTGATTGAAGACTTTTCGACAATCCTTCCGCAAGTAACGGACTTTGCAACCGAAATTGTGTTAGGGCTGGTCGATGGGCTTGTAGCAAGCCTACCACAGATCACAACGGCGGCGGTGGACATGATAACCGCGCTTGTGCAAGGGCTGGTTGCCGCGCTTCCGGCGATTGCGCAGGCCGCAACACAAATTCTTCTTGCCCTGATTGACGGGTTGATCGCCGCCCTTCCCCTGCTTGTCGAAGGCGCGTTGCAAATTGTCCTTGCGCTGGCAAACGGGATCGGACAGGCGTTGCCGCAGTTGTTACCGAAAATCGTTGAAGTGGTCGTTGCTATGGTGCAAACGCTGGTTGAAAAGATCCCTATGCTGATCGACGCGGCGTTGCAGTTGATAACAGGGCTTGCGCAAGGGCTGATTGCCGCGATCCCCGTTCTAATTGCGGCCATTCCACAGATTATTACAAGCCTTGTCGAAAATCTGCTTGCCTCTATCCCGCAGATCATTCAAGCGGGAATTGACCTATTAACCGCGCTGATCGACGCGTTGCCGCAGATTATCGAAACCATTGTTACAGCTATTCCGCAGATTATCGACGGAATTGTAACGGCGGTGATCGGGAGCATTCCGCAGATCGTGCAAGCCGGAATTGATTTGCTGGTTGCGCTTATTCAGGCGTTGCCGCAGATCATTCAAACCATTGTACCCGCGATCCCGCAGATTGTGGGCGCGTTGGTGAACGCCGTTGTTTCCAATATCCCGCAGATCATTCAAGCGGGCGTTCAACTATTCGTTTCCCTGATCCAAAACCTTCCGACAATTATTGCCGAAATCGTGAAGGCGGTTCCGCAGATTGTAACGGGTATCGTGCAGGCGTTCGGAAGCCTTGCATATCAGATCGTAGAGATCGGCGGCAATATTGTTTCCGGCATTTGGCAGGGTATCCAGAACGCCGCGGGCTGGTTGTGGGATCAGGTAACGGGCTTCTTTGGCGGCATTGTGGACGGTATCAAGAATTTTCTTGGCATTCATTCCCCTTCAACGGTTTTCGCTGACATTGGCGGCAACATGGCCGCGGGCGTTGGCGAGGGCTTCGGCGGCGGTATGGATACCGTTTCCGCGGACATGCAGGGCGCAATGGGAAGCGCGGGCACACTTACAGCACAAGAAGCCGTGCAAGCCGTAAACGATGGCATTATAGCGAATATCGGCGCGCTTGACGGCGCGGTATCGGCCATTGTCGAGCGGGTAACAGCAGGGCTTACAGCGCAGGCGGCGCGCCTTAATCAGATCGGCGTTGACATGACGAAGTATATTGCTTCCGGCATGACAACGGGAACGCCGAATATTACAAACATTATCCCGCAGATCGTCCAGTCGATTATTACCGCCTTCACCGCGCAACAACCGAAGTTCACCGCGGCGGGCGTTGATATTGACAAGGCCATAGCGTCCGGCATGGTGCAGGGCACGCCGCAGATTACGGCGAAAATCCCGCAGATCATACAGTCGATTTTGACAACGATCAACGGGTTTGTATCGCAGTTCACGGCGGCGGGTGAAGAAATGGTGCGCGGTATCTGGCAGGGCTTTCAAAATATGTCGGGGTGGCTGGAAAGCAAAGTGCGTTCTATGATGCGCGAAATTGTCGCCGCCGTAGAAGCGGAAATGCAGATTGCTTCCCCGTCGAAGGTATTTGCAGGGATCGGCGCATACATGGCCGAAGGTTTAGGCGAAGGCTTCGCCCGTGAAATGCAGAATGTTGAAAAGACAATCCGCAGGGCGACGGCTTCAACCGTTCCGGAGCCGCAAAGACCGTCCGGAAGGATCAGCAGGAACGACAACGCCGCCCGCGGCGTGCAAGTGGTTCAAAATATCTATGCGAACGAAACGAGCTATGCACAACAACAGCGCGAGGCGGCAAAGCAATTCCGCTTGATTGCACGGGAGGTTATGGGCTGATGGCAAAGAAAATCGAAAAGCTGATTTATACGAATGAGCGTGGGGAAAGTATCACCTTTTCCCACGCTTCTATTTTTCACACAAACGAGGTTAGCGGCCTTTCCGATGTGCGCAACGAGATTTACAGCATTAACAGCATGGGACAGGACGGCGACACCTATTTAGGCAACCGCATTCAATCCCGCGAAATTGAGATTGTCGGAAGTATCAGGGAGCGGGACAAGGACAGAATGCGGGATTACCGAAGGCAAATGAACCGCGTGTTGAACCCGCAGTATTCCGCGACGCTGACATACGAATACGGCGACTTCCGGCGCGTGATTGATTGCAAGATCGACAACGCGCCCGCCTTCACGCGAAAGGCTATTTTTCAGGACTTCACAATACAGCTTCTTTGCCTTAATCCGTTTTGGAGAAAAGAGGCAAAGACGCGGGACGATATAGCGACATGGATCGGCGGCCTTGAATTTCCCGTTGAAATCCCCCTTGAGGAAGGTTGGGAAATCGGGTATAGACAGCCTTCCTTGATCGTGAATGTCTATAACGAAGGTGATGTTCAAGCGGGTATTCGCGTAGAGTTCCGCGCGCTTGGCGTTGTCAAAAATCCTTCCCTTTTGAATGTGGACACACAGGAGTTTATAAAGCTGAATATCACGCTTCAAGCTGGCGACATTTTGAGTGTATCCACGGGATACGGGGAAAAAGAAGTGACCTTGAAACGCGACGGCGTGACTTCTGACGCGTTCCGTTATCTTGATGTGGACAGTACATACTTTCAACTTTCGGTCGGTGATAACCTTTACAGGTATTCCGCGGAAGAAAACCTTGAAAATCTGGAAGTATCCATTTATCACGACGATCTTTATTTGGGGGTGTGACGAATGGAGCTATATATTTATGACCGCGACATGATATTGCACGGCGTAATTGACGAAATCAATTCGTTAATCTGGACGCGGCGGTATTGGTCAGCGGGCGAATTCAAGTTGCTTGTGCCATTCACAAGCAAGCATGTTTCCCTTCTGGTAAAAAACAACCTGATAATGAAGCGCGGGGACACCGAGGCGGCAGAAATCAGGTATGTTCACATTAGCAAGAATTCACAGGGGCTTGAAGAAATCGAAGTGCAAGGGAAGTTTATCACGCAATGGATCGGGAAGCGCATTATACGCGATCAGATCGCCGCAACGAGCGGGACGCAGGATATTTTATACCGGATTGTCCGCGAAACGGTCGTTTCCCCGAAAGTGGCCGCCCGCGCGATCCCGAATGTCTTAATTGATCCCACGGACGAAGACACCGGAAGCGGGAAAATAGACTATACTTCCGAAGCCTTCATAAACGCCCTTCTTGCCGTGGAAACCGCGGCGAAGGCGGCAAAATTGGGCTTCCGGTTGCGAACCGATGTGAAGACCGGAAAACACTATTTCAGTGTGTATAAAGGCCGAGATTTAACCGCAGACCAAACCGAAAACCCGCCGTGCATTTTTTCACAGGAATTCGATAATATCACGGAACAGGAATACACAAACAGCATTGAAAACCTGAAATCAACGGCTTATGTGGGCGGCGAAGAAGCCGAACCGCGCGTTGTGGCCGAAGTTGGAGGCGGCGCGGCTGGCCTTGACCGTGAAGAAGTCTTTGTGAACGCAACGGACATTACAAAGAAATACACCAACGAGAACGACGAAGAGATCACGCGCACCGATGAAGAATATTTAGCCTGTCTTGAAGAGCGCGGCGCGTCGGAGCTGGAACAATACGCCGAAACATTGAGCTTTTCCAGCACGATCAACACGCACGCGAATTTGAAGTACAGGGAAGATTACGACTTGGGAGATCGCGTGACATGCGTTAATAAACGGTGGGGTATAAAAATCAATGTCCGGATAACGGAGGTTGCGGAAACCTATCAACAGAACATGGAGGAAATAGACATTACTTTCGGGGAGAGTTTGCCCGCCCTGATTACACAGATCAGGCAGATTACAAAGTAAAGGGGTGCAAATATGGAAAAATCAAGTTTTTTCAACAGTGTTTCCGGCGATCGCGTGTACCGCGCGGAAGAATGGGCTGAATATTTTGCTTCATTCATTGGAAACGGCGTGTTCCCTGTCCCTTCCACAAGCCTTCAAGTGGTAGCGGGTTCAGGAATGGCCGTCGCCGTGAAAACGGGTAAAGCGTGGATCAACGGCTATTTTTATTACAACACAAGCGATTTGCCCGTAACGCTGGCAACCGCGGACGGCGTGTTGAACCGCATTGACCGAATTGTTGTGCGGTGGGATTTGACCGAACGCAAAATTTCCGTTGCGGTGAAGTCTTCCGCGCCTGCAACTTCCCCCGTCGCCCCTGCTTTGCAGAGGGACGCGGACGCATACGAATTATGCCTTGCCGATGTGCTTGTAGGCGCAGGCGTTACGGCCATTTCACAGGCAAACATAACGGATCGCCGCCTTGATGGTTCCTTGTGCGGCGTGGTTGCGGGCGTGGTGGATCAGATAGACACCGACGCATTCAACGCGCAACTTGAAGCGTGGTTTGCTGACTATAAGGAAATGAGCGTTGACGAATTCAACGATCTTGTTTCCTATATGGAAAGTTTGGAGCTTTTGGGCGATCAGCAGTACGCCGCCCTTGAAGCCTACATGAACGACTTTAAGACCGACGCAGAAAACGACTTCAACGCATGGTTCGCAACCTTGCAAAATGTCCTTGACGAAGACGCCGCGGGGCATTTGCTGAACCTGATCCAGAACAACACCGCGCGAATTGAAATGCTGGAAGCCGTGCTTTTCAATGACATTACAACAAACCCGTTCTTGATCCTCTTTGACGATTTGGACGGCGTGACCGCAACGGGCGTTTGGAACGCGGCGTTGCAACGGATCGAATGTTGACGCGGTGCGCCTGCAAGGGCGCGGAATTGTCGTGCATTATCGGGAATATCTTCACGGAGCTTCGCCCACCGTGCGACATGTGCGGCGGCGAGGCGGTGTCAATCCACGGGATCACGCCCACAGGCCACGAAGCAACAATAACTTTGACGGCGGCGGGCTTTGATTTTGAGGGGTGCGCGGAAGATACCGCGCTTTTGCAGAGGATCAGGAAGGCAAGGTGCATTTATGCAGGGACAAGAGAGGGAACGCAAAGAGCCGTCCGAATTCAATGTGATTGTGAAGGCGAAAGACCTTGTAAAGCATACCTTCACGATCACGAACAGCACGGAGCGTTACCCGAAGAAATACCGCTTTACGCTGGTGAACCGCATACAGGAAAAAGCGGTTGATATTTACGAAATGACGCTTGAAGCGAACGAATTAGATTTGCGGCAAGCGGACGAACACAGACAACGGCAGAGGCTACAAGCAAAGGCGTTGACCTATTGCAAGGAGCTTCTATTTTTTATAGAGCTTTCGCAGGAAATGAGCTTTATTTCTATGAAGAGTTGCGAATATTGGTCGAAACTTGCCCTTGAAGTAAAGTACATGATCGCCGCGTGGAAGAAGCGGGACAAAGCGAGAGTATAAAAACCGTTTGGGGAACGCCTTGTAGGTTTTCTTTTCGCCTTCTGCCCGCCCCGCCGCCGAATTCCGGCAACTCGTACAATGTGCGCAATGTCAACACTTCGGGGGCGTTGAACAACAACAACGCGTACAACGGCAACAGGGGCGTGCGTCCGCTTCGGTGGATCACTCGATCGAGTAGGCCACAGGCCGAAAGCAATGTACCACCATCAAAGGAAGGCGTTTCCCGTCCCCTGCTATCCACAGCGGGGACAAATACAGGATTGCCGATACCGGAGCATTGCCCGCAGGCATGGCCGAGGTTATACACGGCAAGGAGATTTTTTGACATGACCGACTTTGAAAAAGTCTATAATTTTGAAAACCTATACCGCGCGTACCGGAAGGCGCGCCGCGGCAAAAGGTGGAAAGGAGCGGCGGCGAAGTTTGAAGTTAATTTGCTGGAAGCCCTGAACCTGTTAAGCGTGCAGTTACAGAGCCATACATACCGGCTTTCGCCCTACAACACATTCAAGGTTTACGAACCGAAAGAACGGGTTGTAATGTCGAACAGCTACAAAGACAAGGTTGTGCAACATGCGCTTTGTGATAATGTACTTGAACCGAGGGTGCGAAGCACCTTCATAAAAGACAATTACGCTTCACAGGTTGGAAAAGGAACGCACTTCGGCCTTGAACGGCTGGAAGGATTTATGCGGAGGTTTTACCGTGTACGAGGTGTTGACGGTTGGGTATTGAAATGCGACATATCAAAGTATTTCTATAATATCAAGCACGACGCGTTAAAATCCTTAATCCGCAAGTATATTTCCGATCCTGATTGCCTTTGGTTGCTGGATATGATAATAGACAGCACCGAAGGCAATGTAGGAATTCCGATCGGCAACCAGTCTTCACAAATATTCGCCCTTCTCTATCTTTCTTCGCTGGATCACATGGTAAAAGAGAAGTTAGGCATAAAATTTTATGGCCGATACATGGACGATTTTTATTTGATCCACGAAGATAAAGAATATTTGCGCTATTGCTGGAAGGAGATTGAAAGACATGTAAACGAATTAGGGCTTTCGCTGAATGCGAAGACAAATATTTACCCGTTGAAAAACGGAATTGATTTTTTGGGCTTCCATTCGTATTTGACCGAAAGCGGCGCGGTGATCCGCAAGGTGCGCCGGAAGTCAAAGAACAACGCCCGCCGCCGTTTAACCAAAATGCGCGGGTTGCTGGAAGCTGGAAAAATCACGCCGGAAAAGGTGGAACAATCCTATAAAAGCTGGCGCGGCCACGCGTCGAAGGGAAATTGCTATCACCTGATCCGGAACATGGATCAGCATTACAACAAATTATTCGGGCAGTACGCCGCCGCGGGCAACCGTGGCGGCGTTGCTGTTTCCGAAGAAAAGGAGGAAGGCAAAGAATGTCGAAAAAGTTAAGCACGCTTGGCGTGGGAACAACCTTTGAAGTGCCCGTAAAGTCGGCTTATCGGTCGTTCTTGGGTGATTATGTCGTTTTCAAAATGGCAGACAAAAACCATTCGGGCTATCCGTCCGGAGCTATTACCCTGATTACCGACAAGATCATAGCGTTGCTTTGTTCCGACGCAAAAGAGCCAAACAACAGCGACAGCAACCGGAGAAGCTACGGCAACAACAGGCACATTCATTCCAATATCCTTCAATGGCTGAACAGTAACGCCGCGGCGGGAAAATGGTACAGCGCGAAGCACGGGCAGGACGCGCCGCCGTCAAGCGCGAATGTATGGGACAATGTAAACCCCTATGACACATGGGCGGGGTTCCTTGCTATGCTTGACGACGATTTTGTAGCGGCACTTATGACAACCACGCTTACCGTTGCCAAAAACACCGTTACAGACGGCGGGAGCTATGAAACCTTCACCGCAAAAATGTTCCTTGCAAGCACAACGGAAGTCGGGCTTGCAAACGAAAACGGGATTGCAGAGGGTTCAAAGCTGGCCTTGTTCAGCGACAACACAAGCCGCCTTGCCTATTGTACGCAAGCGGCCATTGACAAAAGTAATTACGGGAGCGATCCGACGACTTCGCAGGCGTGGTATTGGTGGCTTCGCACGCCGAATTCCGGCAGCTCGTACTATGTGCGCAATGTCAACACTTCGGGGGCGTTGAACTACAGCGACGCGTACGACGGCCTCAGGGGCGTGCGTCCGCTTTGTAATTTGAAATCTGATATTTTGGTATCTGATAGCACAAACAGCCGCGGAAACTATGAATTCCAGTGGAACGCCGCACCGAGTACGCCGGACGGAATTTCCGTGCCGGAAAGCTGTTACAGCACGCAGAACATAACCGTAACATGGGGAGCTTCCACCGATCCGGACGGCGACGCGATCACCTATGTTCTGGAACGGTCGGTGAATAACGGGAGCTATACGAAAGTAACGGAAACCGCCGCCCGCACCTTTACGGAAGTCGTTTCTACAAGCTGGAACACGATTAAGTACCGCGTGAAGGCGCGGGACACCTACGGAAACGAAAGTGCGTATGTGACTTCTTCCGCGGTTCCCGTAATTCACAATCAACCGCCCGTCATTTCCGGACAAAACGCCGATCTTGGAACGAAAAGCGGCGACTTCTCTTACAAGTACACCGTGACCGATCCGGACGGCGACACGGTGACAGTGGTTGAAAAGGTGGACGAAACCACCTTGCGGAGCTACACGCCCACGCTTGGAGAAGAAAACACGATGAATGTTACGGGGCACGACTTCACCGCCCTTTCCAACGGCGCGCACACAATCACCATTACCGCAACGGACACCGTGGGAAATAAAGCGGTGCGCACGCTGACTTTCACAAAACAGATCAGCGGATTTGTTATCACGCTGGCCGCACCGCTGGAAGCGCAGGCACAGCCCACGCGCGCAAATGTGAAAGTAACGCGGGAAATTCCAGCGGGCGCAACTTTCAAAGTGGAGGCAACGAACAATCCGTTTGATCCTTCCCCCGCGTGGGAGGATTGCACAAATGCCGTAATTCAGGGCGTGGCGCATGTCTTCGAGAACACAATAAACACCGCCGTTAAATTCGGCATGAATATTCGGGTAACGGTGGAGCGCGGCGACGCTATTTCCGCGTGTTGGGTATCTTCGATCGGGGGGAATTTTGAATGAGCGTGACATACAGACCGGACAAGCCAAACGAAACAGAGGAATTGAAGAAGGAAGTTGAAACTGTGAAGGCGGCGGGCGAAAGCACCGCCGCCCTTCTTTCCCTTTCTTTCAAAGCGCAGATTGTCGCAGACCGCGCCGCGGGAACGAACGCGATCGCCGATAAAATGATCCTTGCGTCAACGGATATTGTGGATTATCCGGAGTATCAGGACAACCACGAATACAAGACAAAAGGCGAAATTATCAGGTGCGACGGCCTTTATTATGAGATCGTCGCGCCGCACACTTCCAACGCCGCCGCGTATCCCGTGCAAACCACCTTTGCATATTACCGTCTTGTCGAGCTGGAACACGCGGGGACGCTTGACGATCCGATACCATATCCGGAAACCGCGGGGATCGTCGTAAATGTGGTTGAGGGGCTTTATTACAGCTACAAAGGCGCGCTATATCTGGCGAAGGCCGATATGCCGAATTGCGTTTACCCGCCCGACACGGCGGGTTTGTGGCAATGGGAAAAGGTGTAAAGGTGGTGAAAACATGGAACAGATTTTAACGGTACTTTCGGCGGTTAGTACCGTTTGCGCAATCGCCTTCGGCTATGCCGCCTTCGCCCGCAATAAGAAGAGCGACACAGCGAACGAAGCAAAGAGCGACGCAACGGTATTAACAGAGATCGGATATATCAAAGGCGGCATTGATGATATTAAGGCCGAACAGCGGGAACAGCGGAAGACGAACACGGAGTTTGTAGAACGGCTTGTTGCCGTTGAAGCGTCCGCAAAGCAGGCGCACAAGCGAATTGACACGCTGGAACGCGCACACGAAGAATAATAGCGAAGGAGCGAAAAACAATGGCAGTTATGAAAGCAAGTGAATTTGTTGCGAAACTGAAAGATGTTGCGCAGAATTACAAAACCCTTTATGTCATGGGGTGCTTTGGTGCGCCTCTGACGGGCGGCAATGTATCGCGGTATTGCAATAACCACGCATACAACAAGCAGGCCGCCCGAACGAAGATGATTAAGGCCGCCGCAAACCAGAACCCGCCTGTTTTCGGGTTCGATTGCGTATGCCTGATTAAAGGCATTTTGTGGGGCTGGCGCGGCGACGCGTCCAAAACCTACGGCGGCGCGTCCTATGCCGTGAACGGCGTTCCGGATATTGGCGCAGATACCATGATTACAAAGTGCAAGGGCGTTTCAACCAACTTTTCCAATGTGGAGGTTGGCGAAGCCCTTTGGTGTAGCGGGCATATCGGCGTTTATATCGGCGGCGGGCTGGCCGTGGAGTGTTCCCCCGCCTTTGAAAACGATGTGCAGATCACGGCAGTTAAAAACATGGGGACAAAGAGCGGGTATAACGCCCGCACATGGACGAAGCATGGCAAACTTCCGTATATCGAATACGACAATGCCGCCCCCGTTCAGCCGGACAAACCGGACACCGGAGCGGGCGCAGGCGGCGCAATCAAGGCCGGAAGCGTCGTGCGTGTGAAGCAGGGCGCGAAGACCTACACGGGCGGCGGGCTGGCCTCTTTCGTGTATGAACGCGATCATGTCGTTTCGGAGCTGAACGGCGATCGCGCCGTTATCACCTACGGCGGCGTAACCGTGGCCGCCGTGCGCGTTTCCGATCTTGTTCTTGCAGATGGAAGCGGCGCGGGCGGCACAATCAAGGCCGGAAGCGTCGTGCGCGTAAAGCAGGGCGCGAAGACCTACACAGGCGGCGGGCTGGCCTCTTTCGTGTATAGCCGCGATCATGTCGTTTCGGAGCTGAACGGCGATCGTGCCGTTATCACCTACGGCGGCGTGACCGTGGCCGCCGTGCGCGTTTCCGATCTTGTTCTTGCAGATGGAAGCGGCGCGGGCGGCACAATCAAGGCCGGAAGCGTCGTGCGCGTAAAGCAGGGCGCGAAGACCTACACAGGCGGCGGGCTGGCCTCTTTCGTGTATAGCCGCGATCATGTCGTTTCGGAGCTGAACGGCGATCGTGCCGTTATCACCTACGGCGGCGTGACCGTGGCCGCCGTGCGCGTTTCCGATCTCACGCTTGTAAAGGAGTAACAAATATAAACACCGACAAAAAAGAAAGCGAGGCTTTGAAAAATGGATAACATGGTAATTGTTCTTGTGGTTGTGGCCGTCGTCGCGGTCGTTTTTGTGGGGCTGATCGTGCTGATCCCCTATCTGATAAAGAAGGGGATCAATGTTTCCGGCGTATTGACCGGAACGACAACCGTTCTTGACACCGCGGATCATGTGGTCGATACCCTGCAAGAGTTCTTCCCCGAAGTTCCCGTAATCACTGTTATTGACAAGGTGATTGGGTGGGCGCAGAAGGCGACAGAAGCCGCCGAACAGCTCTATAAAACAAGCAAAATTGAAGAGGGACAGCGGAAGGAAGAGGCAACAAAACTTGTCTATCAGTTCATCGAAGCGGCGGGAATTGAAATCGACGACGATTTGAAGAAGATTGTTGACGGTGCGATCGAAGCCGCTGTTTTTGCGCTTCCGAAGACGCATACCGACACCGCGGAAGCCCTGAATACTTAATTGCCATTGCGCCGCGCGCGGGTTTACTCCTTTACCGCCCGCGGCTTGATGAAGGCGGCGGCCACATGCCGCCCGCCTGATACCACGAAGCCCCCGCTTCCGCTGAACCGCGGCGGCGGGGGCTTATTTCATTACGGGAGGTTTTACGCATGAGTGAACAGAGAAAAACCACAGGCACGCACAAGCGCGCGCCGAAGAAGGATACGGAAAGCAAAACCACGCGCACGCGGAAAAAGGTTGACCGCTTACGCCGTGCGGTGCTTTCAAGCGTCAAAAGGCTTGATTGTCAACGGACGCGCGGACAGGTACACGATCGCCGCGCTTGGTGGAACATGGAAAGAGTAACAGAACATAGAGAAGCCCCCACGCTGGCCGCTTAATGGCTGGCGTGGGGGCTTTTTGTCGTTTTGCGGGGTTTACTCATTCCGGAAGCGCAATGTTATTTCCGCGCCGTAATTCTGGCCGTCACCGCCGCCATAAACTTCTATGTTTACGATCCCGTCGAGGCGGGAAAAATTGGCGTTTACATAGTCGGCTTGTTCGGCGGGAATATTCCCGATTTGATCGCCGTTGACATAGACACCGAAAGCAGGCTTGCCCTCCCATTCTTCCCGTTGCAAAGTCAATTCCATTGTGCCCTTGTCGAAAGGTTCGTCTTTGAAGTGGATTTTTCGCAAGATGGTTTGACGGCTTTTGCGCCCGTTTTTGAAGGTAACGCCCGCAACCTTCACGGAAAGAAATTCAAAAACGGGCTTTGTTTCATTTGTGGTTGCAGAGGCGAACAACGGAGCGGCGGGAGCTGACCGGACAGTCGGCGCGACACCATACGGCGCGCATTTCTTACACGGAGAAAGGCCGCGTTTTTTTGCGACGGAAAGCGGGATATATTGCGGTTTTCTCATTCCAGAACAATGCGCGTTTGTGTGGTACTTTGCGCCGCCCTCTTCAAAATAGACCTTTGTTTCCTTTGGTGTGTCCAACGCCGCGCCATTTTCTTCCTTCTTGCCGCGCCCGAACATTGACAGGGCAGAAGATAAAAACGATTGCTTCATAGTTTGAATAACTCCTTTCGTGTGCTTAAATTATGGCAACGAGGGAAGAATACTTTTCGTATTCTGACCTTTAACACAATTATGCAGGATTTTTGTGTTAAAGTCAAGAAAGATTAACAGGCACTCGCCGTATCTCTCCATAACTCTCCCTAAGTGATACCCGTATTACCTTTTTGGGATTTCTACTTTCCCTAACTCGGCCTATCACTCCACAGCACTCCGTAAGTTTAGTATTACGATAGTATAAAGAAAAGCCTTAACCATTCATTCGTGGTCAAGGCTTTCGTTTTTACTGTATTTCTTCTATTTCACCAGTATCTTTGTTTACATGGTATTCTTTAAGAAGCATACCGCTGAAAAGCAATTTTGCGTCATGTTCTTCTTTGTCAACATATTCATACACAGACACATCGAGCAGATTTCCCATGACAGAGATTTTAGTTGTTGTCTTGTAATTGAAGTTGACTATTGCATGGATTTCATCATCGCTCTTGAAATACTCTTTGTAGTAGTCCAAAGCATAGTCCTGCATTTCAATGTTTTCTGCGATTGAGGCAATTCTCCAATTACCTGTCACATCATTAGGAACATTGGTAACCACAAAGGAAATATCATCTTTTGCTGTGCTTTCGTTTTGCTTTTCCTCTGTCTGCTGTTCTGCTGAACTGATAGTGTCCTTTGCTCCGTCCTCAACGCTGTCTTTTGTTCCAGTATTTCCGAAGATAGCGGCCAGAATAACGACAATGATTACCCAAAACCACCACTTCTTGAAAATCGGCTTTTTGACTCCGTTTTTGGTTGCTTTATCTTTCATAATGCCATACCTCCAAGTTTTGGTTGATATTAGCATTATAGCAGAGTGTAACACAAAAGTACAGTATAATTTTAACTCACTATTGTGTCATAGTTTTATGTGCCTTGTCAATACTATAATGTAATTAAAATCAATGGAGGAATTGCATTATGGAGAAATTTATCGTAACACCTAAAGAAGATAAATCTGTCACCATGACGATACGCATAGATAGAGCCTTGCAAGAGGAATATAACGATTTATCAGCAAAGACGAATCGTTCTCGTAATGAACTAATCAGCATGGCTTTGCAATATGCCCTTGACCACATGGAATTGAAAGATGAATGATGACTAAATGAGAGCCTTTGGATTTTGTCCTCTGGCTCTCAATTATTTATGCGTTCAATCGTAAGAACTCATTTACCTTTGTTGCTACTTCCTCTTGCTGTTCCTCAAAGCTATGAGCATAGATGTTCATTGTAGTGGAACAGGTTGAATGTCCTAATGTCTTTGATATTTCAATGATGTTGACTTCCAGATAATTGAGCAGGGTAGCACATGAATGTCTCAACCCATGAAGCGGAATAATCGGTAATTCCTCTAATCCCTCGGCCTTTGCTTTATCTGGATTATTCTGCACCCATTCATTATAGCGGTGTAAATGCTTTGTGAAATACTGATAAGGTGTTGTATGTCCCATAAGTTTTCCGTCTGCTTGAATGAATAGATTACCGCCATTGCTCAAATCGCCTTGCCATGCAGTACCATGACTAAATCGTGTCTGTATGTACTCAAAGTGATACTGCTTCAAAAGTGGGATTACATCATCTGGGATAGATACCTTTCTGACAGATTTCTTTGTCTTAGGTTCTTTATAATCAAATCCGTTTTCCGTCATACCCACAGACTTTGAAATAGAGATTTTCTTTTCCTTAAAGTCAATGTCATTCCAGTGCAAAGCAAGTGTTTCGCCTTTTCTGAATCCACAGAACAATGAGAGAGTAAAGAACACTTTGTATTGTGTAGGCACAGTATAGGATTCTGTGTACTCATTCACATAGTATGGTTTGCCTGTATCATCAATACGCTGATGGCCTTTGTAGGTTACCTCGTATGACATATCCAGAGATTTCATAAACATCAATGCTTGCTTTGGAGTAAAGAACTTTAAGCCCTCGTCCTCGTTTTTTCTCTTTGGCTTTTGTGCGTCTTGGCAAGGATTGTTCTCAATCATGCTGTAACGCTTGGCTGTCTTAAAAATCAGATTCAACACATTAGCAAATCTCTTTATTGTACCTGCGGAATAATCATCAACCAGAGTTCTATAAAAGGCTTCAATGTGTGGTGTTTTGATATGAGCAATTTTGTCTCCCTTAAAGTAGGAAATGATTCTGCTTTCCAAAACCTGTTTATATCCTGCATAGGTACCATAAGCAATGTTATCTTTAACACTCTCAAGCCATTTGTATGCAAAATCTTCAAATGACATTTTTTCTGCGTTGTAGTCGTAGCCATATTTCAGTTTATCTTCCATATCCATGGCATACTTCTTCGCTTCTCGTTCTTGTTGTTTGGGTGTTGCTGACTGATTGACTGAATATGTAAGATTCTTAACCAGTTTGTTTCCCTTTTTATCGTATCCTTGACAGATAACTATGCGATAAACAACTCTACCGCTTTTGTACTCAACTCTTTTAACAGATGCCATTCTTAACACCCTTTCTCAATTTGATTTTTGTAACGATAGAAGGTAGGCTTTGTCATACCTAATTCTTTCATCAGTTCAAATGGTTTCTTTTCCCCTTGCTGTACTAAGCGGTAGTGGATAGCAAATTCTTCAAGGTCCATAACTCTTGGTCTACCATAATCGTCCCATTCTCCACGAGCCTTTTTCTGTTCAATACCTTCTCGCTGTCTTTTCTCTCTTTTCTCAATTTCAACCTGTGCCATGCTTGCATACAACTCAATCATCATATTATTGATAGTCTCTAACATCATACGAGCCATTGAGTTTTCCATAGCTGATAGGTCAATCAATGTTGTGGGTAATTCTAGCACCATAACACGAATACCGTTGTCCTTAAAGAATCGTAATTCCTTTAGTGTGGCTTCCTTATTTCGCCCTAATCGGTCAAGTTCTGTGACGATCAGCACATCACCACTTTCAAGGATTTCCTCTTTCAACATAATATATCGTGGCCTGTCAAAGTCTTTACCTGTTCTCTGGTCTGTATAAACTTTGCTTTTATACAACTGGATATTATGTGTTTTGCAATACTTGGTAAGTTCTGCAATTCCTCTGTCTAAGTGCTGGTCCTTTGTACTTGTCCTGTGATAAGCAACATATTTCATTCCGACACCCCCTTATCGTATAAATCGCAGTTTCCACCATCAATAACGGTAGAGGGCTTTTCTTCGTACATCTCACATTTAGAAACATTGCATGGCATATTCGTATCGTCATATTTGTATAGGCAATCCGTACACACCAAATCAGCGTTTCTGATAAGCTCAAACTTTAGCTTGTCATTCTTAAACTTATCGTTCATCTGAACACCTCATTTCTTTATCGAACAACTGTTCGTTTCTGATTTGATAATATCAGGCAGGTATCAAAAAGTACACCTCTTTTTTGAGAATAATCAAAAGTTTTATCTTGTACTTTTTGAACCCTATTTTTAAGCCTTTAGAGATAGTATCAAATTTTATAAATTCTGATACCACATCAACAAATGGCCATTGCACGCTGTTTTGCTCTGTATCTTTTCATGGCTTTGCTGATTCGAGCGTTACGAGTGCCATAGCTACAATTTTCCTTATTTGTCATAAGTTCCAGATTGTCAATGCAGTTATTTGCTTTGTTCTCGTCCTTATGATTGATTTGCATACCCTCTGGAATAGCACCTATATGAGCCATATAGACGAGCCTATGAACTCTCATGTGTTTTTTGATTCCCTCATCATTGCACACATCAACCTGTTTATATCCTCTATATGTAAAACCTTGTGGTAAGAGTCTGTCACTCTTAAGACTGTAAACTTGTCCGTCAGTAGAAATAAGGTACTTTGAAAATCCCTCGGCTTGCTCCCATTCAATAGGAATATTACTTTTATGCTGTGTCTTTAGATTTTCTACCTCTCGTTTCGATTTTGTCATCGTCCTCAACCTCCGTTTCGCCGGCATTGAGAAACTCAATGAATTTATCCACATTCACAAGAAACTTATTACCGGACTTAATATGCACGATTTTGTTCTGTTTGCACATCTGCCAAAGTGCTTTATATGAAATACCAGATTCATCTGCAAGAGTCTGTAAAGGCACCATACGAGGGATGCGTACATCTGATACAATAAAGTTAAACTCCTGCTCTGGTAAAGTGTTTGTGTTATTTTTCTTTGCCATTTTGTATTCTCCCTTTCGATTAGGGACACGAATACAAATTCATCTGAACTATTGTATTGTTGTCCATATTTTTGTGTTTGCTCCGTCTGGACAACTGGACTATTCTTTAGTGACCGATTTATTTTATTCTCAATTTTATGTTTATCCCCAGAGGTTCTCTGTTGACTTCTGGTGAACTTTTATCCTATACCATAGGAATACATTCCTTATGACTTCTGATTCAATCTGGATTATCCTGTGTTATTCTGGGATTATCCTTTATGCTGTCTCTTCGTTTGGACTCCATGCAGAAGGCTTCTTAAACGCATTGACCTGTTTTTCAATGTTTCTAAGGTGGAATCCCTGCAAATACACAGAAGCAAGTCCCTGTTCGGCTTCTTTCAGTTCAGATTCTTTCAATCTGTCAAAAGCCTGTTCAGCAGAAGATTTACTACCCTCAAAAGCACGCTCTCTAATCTTTGCAGATACCACATCAGCATAAGCAGGATATTTAAGCAGTTCCAGAACAGCCTTGCTACCGATAACACCAGAATTGATAGAATCCGTCAAAACCTTAGTAATACGGTTTGCATGATTGCTGTTCATTACCTTAGGCATCTGAGACATAAGCTGAAGTGCTTTGCTCTGTACTGCCTGTGTATCGTCCTTTTCATTTGCATAGTCATAACCACGATTGCGGATTTCCTCAACCCTGTTATTCATACGGTCATACACAAAAGCATTTTCAGCAACCATATCGTGAAGTTTGCCCTGGAGCTTTTCATAGATTTCATTTACCATGTTCTTATCAACACGCTTATACACAGAAATAAAATCTCTTGTACTTGCAACCAGAATACGCACATCATCAATGGTCTTTGCTTTTCTGATCTGTTCAAGCAGTTTATTGTAGTTCTCAATGATAGTCAGTCCGTTGTTTGCAACAGTATTGATTTTAGCCATTTTCTTCTTCCTCCCATTTTTCATTTTCGTCTGACACAATCACAAATCCTTGCTCTTTGTAAAATAGGTCATACGCACCTTGCGTTACCTCTGTGGTAACTGTTCCGTTTGTAATCTTAATCATAGTTATTCGTCCTCATTTTCATCTGGGGCATTGTTCCATTCATCTTCCCAGTCGTCTTCGTCCCAGTCCTCGTTTTCTTTACCGTATGGAACAATCCTAATCACAGTAGGAGCAGTATCTTCTGTACCGTCTAAAAGAAAAGCAGTATTTGCACCATAAGCCTTGTCAATGATGTACTTACAAGCATTGAATCGGTCCTTGTTGTATCTGTCACTGGCAATCTGAATTATGCTTTGCAGAGCTTCAACGGTAGAAGATTTAAGCAACCTTTGAAATTGCTCCTTTTGTGATTTCTGCTCTGCGGTTTGCTTAGGTCTGCCCTTTGGGTTACCGCTTTGTCCTTTAGCATAAGGCATAGAAAATCACTCCTTCCTACATATCATAGATGTTCACGCTCCTTGTTGTAGGATTCCAGTTCTCTATGAATTTCTGTTTTACTTTGTCCTGTGTGAGATGAGATAAAATCTCCTGTTTTTCCTGTATCTCTGCTTTGAGAGATTCAATCAGCATATTATAGGCTTGCTTGCCTGTGCTTGGTTTGTGCTTCAATGTAATGTCTGCTGATATGCGTTCTACCTGCATTAGTGAACACCCCCTTATTGTAAATGTACTGTTAGCTGTTTGTATCTCTGTCCCATATAATTATGGACAAGATTTGATTTTTGCAATTTGCTCAAATACTTTGTGAAACACCTTTTACACCCCAATGAATAGTGGTTTATGCTCAATTTATGAGATTTTCAGTTTTTCAAGTTTGGGGTCACAGGGTAACATCGAATGTTACTTTTCAGACCTATTTTATCCTAAAGAGTTGTGCATGAGTTTGAGCGTTCTAAGCACATCTTCTGGAAAACCCATATTTTTCTCTCGATAAAATGAAACAATGCGTTTTGAGCTATCAGGCTGTTTCTTAAATACATACCACTTCTTTAATGCCTTGCGTAATACCTCGGTATCTACAATGAGTTCCTTACACTTAATCAAAGTTTCGCTTACTTCCTTTCGTGGAGTAGAGCAAGTTAAACTTTCAAATATCTCTTGCACACAGGCATTCAGCATAGGGGTAATATTCTTTTTGCATATTTCATCAAATGTCACTTGATACTGGTCAATCAGCGTTTTGATTGCTTTTCTCGTAAGAATATCCTCTAATGATTTCTTGGTTGAATACATACGGTCAAGCATTCTGTCTAAGAATACCAATTCCACACGAATCAGATTTGACTCAACTTTAAGATTACCTGCTTGTCTTTGCTGAAAGGTTTTGTCATACACCTTTAACACCCATTCATGGGGTTTAGTTGTTGTGATTCCTCGTTCTGGTTTCCTGTGTGTTTTTCCGTTTGGGTCGGTTTCCTTATACACAGTAACCTTTGCAAAAGACCTCTCAAACAACCTAATCACATCTTTTGGTTTGCAATTACCAACGCATTTTATCGTTAGATTGCACTCCATTTTTGTGACACTCATCATTGAAAGAAATTCATCCGAATACTTATCCTTTAAGTGCTTTTGCAGATATGACCTCATGTGCTCAATGACTTGGTTTCTTACCAATTCGATTTTGATACAATCAGATAATTGAAATGGCTGCACATTGTTTGGCCTGATTGCATTAGGCAAATTCACATAAGCAGACAGTTTGCCACCCCAACATGATATTTTCATAATGTCATTTCCAGATTCATTCGTAAGATTTTCCTCTGGAAGATTTATACTCTCTAAGCCTTTTATTGTAAGTTGCAGTTGAAAATTCATTCCGTCTGCACCTTGTAATTTCTTCGTTCCCATTTTCACACCTCACCCATTGCTTTCTTTATATCTTTAATCAGTGAAGCGGTTTCTTTGATAATTTCTTCAATTAAAGCAATGTAGCTTTCTGCATAATAGTTTCTTTCGTCATTCCTTGCTCCGTTCATATTCAATACCTCACATTCTTTGCTCACATATATTCATCAATGCAATCCACATCAATGCTGTTCAAGATTTCCCTTAACTTGATAAACTCTTCCTTAGAGAAAGTGATACCACGCAAAGGATATTGCAATCCGTCTCTGTCAGATACTCGCCACGCTCTAATATCAAACACAGGCTTTTTGTCGTTCCACTTTACAATCGACACTTCCTTTGAGAATCCACGAAAGCCCACCATGATAGTGTCAATATGTTCCTTTACTTCGTATTCGGTAACCTTACCAGCATTACACGCAAATTCATGCTTATTTGTTTTGTTATCCATTTTCCTTGTTCCTTTCATTTGCTATTTGATTTTGGGCAACAAAAAAGAGAAGCCAGTTAAACCTCGTCTAAAGGTAACTTTGCTTCTCTAAGCATTCAAAATATTAAATTAACTGGTCTTTTCCGACCTGTATATATTATACCACATTATTTTCTGAAAGTACATAGGTAAAATAAACTTTTTTCCTTATTTTTCCGACAATTTTCTTGAGGTCATTTTTATATATAATCCTCAGATTAACCAGATTGACCCCAGATTGATTTTAATAGATTAACCTATATTTTATATATCCTATTCCTAAAATTCAATTCTGGATTATCTGGGAACTTCTGATAATACCTCTTAAATAAACAGTAATAGAATAGTATAAAGTTGTTTTGATTATCTGTAAAATACAAAGAAATTTAAGGGCAAATAAACTGAAACTCATTTGTTCAGTTTTGCATTGTGCAGTATGAGCAGTAATTGTCATAAAAGCTTTTAACTGCAATACTTTGTTGACCTTTTCTACCTTGCAAAAAGTGAAACTCAATGCTGTATTTTGCTATATTGCTTGTGATGTCAGTATTACGCTTGCTGAACAAACAAGCACAATCCAAGAAAAGTGCTGATGTTTAGCACAACGAGAGGGGCGCGGGTGATCGTGGGTGAAGATATACGACTATAAAGGCCGGAAGAATATATGCGGCGACAAAGTGCGAGAAGCACGGCAAAAGAAGCGGTTTACACAAGAGGCGTTAGCCGCGAAACTGCAAATTGAAGGCGTGACGATGGAGCGGGACAGCCTTTCAAGAATTGAGATCGGAACACGGTTTGTTACCGATTATGAATTGAAAGTGCTTGCTAAAGTGTTGGGCGTGTCCCCTCTTTGGTTGCTTGACGATGAAAACGAATGAAGCGGCGGGAATTTCCCGCCGCTTTTGCTATTTTTCGCAATTATTTTTTGAAAAGCTATTGACTTTATACGGCAAATGCCGTATAATAAAATCACAGGCAAGGGGAAGCCGAGTAAAACGAAAGGAGAAGACAACACCACCGGAAAGGGGGTGCGAAGATTGACCGAAGAGCAAATAAAAGAACTGCTTGAACTTCTTAAAAAGGCTTTGGAGAGTGAAACGGTGGAGCGTATCACAATCAGCATAAAGCCAAACAAGAAGAACAAACAGTCCTAACAGATACGGCGGCGGGTATCCCCACCCGTTGCCTTTATTATAACCGATAAAACACGAAAATGTCAAGGGAGGTTCGGCGCGTGGATATTAGCGTTAAAATAGCATATAGAAACGAGAAATTGCAGGCCGCGCGGCTGGCGGCTGGTATGTCACAATCACAGCTTGCGGCGGCGGCGGGAATTTCCGTGCGTATCCTGCAAGACTACGAAAGAGGCGCGCGGGATATTAACGGGGCAAAGTTGGCGACACTATTAAAAATTTGCAACGCCCTTGAATGTAGCTTGCGGGATATTCTCACCGATCCGGCCACGCTGGAAGGGCTGGACGAATACGACAAAAGAAGGAGTTAATTTCAGGCGCAGGGGGCGGGAAACCGCCCCTTGTTTTTGTTTATAGGGGGCGTGGAGCATGGGGCATTGTTTTAGCCATTTGACAAAGGCAGACCGTTACAAGATCGAAGCGTTATTGAATAACGGCCATTCGGCAAAGGAGATCGCCGCGGAAATTCATGTGCATATCAGCACTATTTACCGCGAAGTAAAACGCGCCCGCATGGTTCACCGTAATTCGGATTGGACGGAGGAAGAAAGGTATAATCCGGACGAAGCACACAGGCGATACCGTGAAAACCTTTCGGCAAAAGGCGCGCCGCTGAAAATTGGCCGTGATTACGCCCTTGCGGAATATCTGGAAAGAAAAGTGCTTGAAGAAGGCCGATCCCCCGCCGCCGCACTTGCCGACATTGCTTTAGAGGGGCTGGAATTCAAAACCACAATTTGCACAAGCACCTTTTACGGCTACATAACAAAGGGTGTGTTTCTTATGCTGACAAACAAGGATTTGCCGGAAAAGGCAAAACGAAAGCGGAAATATCGCAAAGTGAAGACGGCCAAACGCGCCCCACGCGGGAAGAGCATAGAAAAACGCCCCGCCGAAGTGGAGGGGCGCGAAGTCTTCGGACATTGGGAAATGGATACCGTTTACAGCGGGAAGCAGACTTCAAAGAAAGCCCTTCTTGTGCTGACGGAGCGGAAGACGCGACAAGAAATTATAGAGCGTATGCCGGATCGGACGGAGGAAAGCACCATAAAGGCACTTGACCGTATAGAACGGCGGTTCGGCGCGCTATTCCGCAAAGTGTTCAAAACGATCACCGTTGATAATGGCGGGGAATTCTCCAATGTGGAAAGGTTGGAACAATCCGTGATCCGCAAGGGGAAGCGGACACGCTTTTACTATTGTCACCCGTACAGCAGTTTTGAACGGGGATCAAACGAAAATCAAAATAGAATGATACGGCGGCGATACCCGAAAGGAACAGACTTCGGAAAAGTATCAACCGCCGCAATAAAAGACCTTGAACAATGGATCAACAACTATCCGCGTGAAATATTGGGCTGGAAAACTTCTGCAATGTGCTTCCGCGAATGCCTTGACACACTATAAAAATAAATTTTCAATTTTTTTCGCATTTACTATTGACATTTGCGTCTTTTTTTGAGAATAATTTACTGAAACCATAAAACCGGCGCGATATGCCTGTGCGAAAGCCCGGCTGCCCTGCCTTGTCCGGATTTGGCGCGGACCTGTGCCGTTCTCTGATAGAGGCACACGGCGTATAAAATATGCCGTGTGCCTCTATACCTTATGCTCTCATTTTACGGCATCAGCGCGCTATTGAAGCATCTGCCTGCGCATGGCCTGGATGATTTTGCGCTCGCGGCGCGAAATCTGCACCTGCGTGGTGCCGAGGATGCGCGCCGTTTCGCTTTGCGTTTTATTTTTGAAAAAACGCAGGTAGATCAGGCGCCTGTCCTCCGGGGCAAGCGTGTGCAGCGTGCTTTTCAGGCTCAAGCGGTCTGCCAGAGCCTCCTCGCAGCTCTCCTGCGGGATGTCGAATTCCCGGCTGCCGTCTTCGCTGTTCACCGGCGTGAGGCTGAGCGCCGGCAGGCTTGCCGTCATGGCGTCCGCCACCTGCTCCGGCGTCACCTCCAGCCGGGCGGCTATCTGCATGACAGTCGGCTCCTGCCCTGTCTGCTTGAGCAGCTTTTCCCTCACAGCCGCCACCTTCATGCCAAGCTCTTTCAGCCCGCGGCTCACCTTCACGCTGCCGCCGTCGCGGAACAGCTTTTTTATCTCGCCCAGTATCACCGGCACCGCATAGGTGGAAAAGCACAGGCCGCGGCTTTCGTCGAAGCCGTCGCAGGCCTTCACCAGGCCCACGCAGCCTGCGCCATATAAATCCTCGTATTCGATTCCTCTGCCGCGGAACCGGCCCGCGCAGGCGTGCACGAGCCCCAGGTTTTTTTCAATGAATTCTGCGCGCTGCTGCGCCGTGGCCGTCATGGGGCCCCTCCCTTTCCATACCGGTTATGTACTCAGCGCCGGCCCAGCTTCTTTTCCAGCGTCACCCGCGTGCCTTTTCCGGGCGCAGAGCGCACCTTCACGCTGTCCATAAAGCTTTCCATCACGGCAAAGCCAAGGCCCGCGCGCTCGGGCCCGCCTGTGGTGAACATGGGCTGCATGGCCTTGGGCACGTCTTCTATGCCGCGCCCCTTGTCTGTGACGGTGACGCGCAGCACGCCGTCCTCCCGCAGAGCGGCGGTGATCGTGACAGGGCCGATGCAGTCCGGATAGGCGTGGACGATACAGTTCGTCACTGCTTCGCTGACAGCCGTTCTAATGTCTGCCAGCTCATCCATAGTGGGGTCCGCCTGGGCGGCAAAGGCCGCCACCACGCTTCGCGCAAAGCCTTCGTTGGCACTGCGGCTGGGGAAGGCCGCCTTCATGGTGTTCAAAGCTTTCATCATGCTTCCTCCTCTTTTGAATCAATGCCCGCCAAAGCAAGCATGCGGCGGATGTCCTTCGGCACACGCTGCACCACCACGGTGCCGCCCAGCTCTCTGGCCAGCCTGTAACGCCCGAGAATGAGCCCTATGCCGGACGAATCCATAAATGTGACGGCGGAAAAATCCAGCAGCGTCACCGCGGGCCTCGCGGCCTGGATATGCTCGTCTATCTTTTCGCGCAGAATGCCCGCCCAGTGGTGGTCTATTTCACCGGACAGCTTTGCGGTCAGTGTTTTTCCATTCTGTTGCAGCTGCACTTGTGTCATAGTCATGATCTCCTTGGCTTAAATTGCATATGCCGTTTCATTGCCCAGCCGCCCATGCCTGGCCTTTTGCCGCACAGAAGCGCCATTCCGCCCAAAGCGGCAAAAAAAGAAGCATACAGCTTATGAAACCATCATAAACTGTATGCTTCGTATTTTTTGTCAGAGTTCGCCGCAGGCGTCAGGAAAGGAGCATCGGGCGCACCTGGGCCGCCAGATACAGGCTGCCGCAGATGAGCACGCCGCCGCGGCTGCTTTGCAGCGCATGCTGCACGGCCTGCCGCACGTCGTGCCAGACAGAGACATCTTTGCACACGCGCCCTGCCGCCGCGGCCAGTTCTTCCGCGCCGAGGGCGCGCGGCGACGGCGGCTGCACGGCATAAACGCGCGCAAGGTGCGGCGAAAGGGCACGCAGCATCTCTGCCTCATCCTTTCCGCGCAGGACGCCCATCACCGCCGTCAGGCCCTGCACATGCTCTGCCCGCAGAACGGCCGCCAGGGCGCGCGCGCCGTCCGGGTTGTGCATGCCGTCCAGAATGACAAGCGGCTGCCGCTGCAATATCTCGATGCGCGCAGGGTTGCGCGCGGCGGCAATGCCCTGCATAATGGCGTCGTCTGAAATGTCGAACCCGCGCCCGCACAGGGCCAGCGCCGCATGCACCACCACCGCGGCATTATAAGCCTGATGCCTGCCTGCAAACGGGACATTCAAATCGTACCCGCCATAGCTCACACGGTTTTCGAAAGGGCCGCCGCGGCGGAAATGAAAGTCCTCCAGCTCGGGCACGCACAGCGGGCAGTGCGCGGCCGCCGCGCAGGCCTCTATGCGGCGCATGGCCTCTTCCGGCTGGGCCGGGTATGCCACCACAGAGCAGCCGGGCTTGAAGATACCGCACTTTTCTTCAGCGATGCGGGCATAGGTATCCCCCAGAAGCTCGGTATGGTCCCTGCCGATGGCCATGATGCAGGCCACCAGCGTGTTATCCACCGCATTGGTGGCGTCCAGCCTGCCGCCCAGGCCCGTCTCCATACACACGACGTCACAGCCCTGCTGTGCGAACCAGAGAAGGGCCGCGGCCGTAACGGCATCAAATTCCGCTATCTGCCCGCGCTGTGCGGGCAGCATGCGCTCCATGGCGGCGCGCACCTGTGTGAGGATGCCGGCACAGGCTTCCTTGCCTATCATTTCGCCGTTCAGCTGAAACCGCTCGCGGAAATCCAGCACAAATGGGCTCACGGTGGCGCCCACGCGCAGGCCGGCGGCCTTCAGCACGCTGGCCAGCATCAGCACGGCGCTGCCCTTGCCGTTGGTGCCCGCCACATGCACAAACTTCAGCGCATCCTGCGGGCGGCCCAGCGCCTCCAGCAGGGCCCGCTCGTTCTGCGGGCCGGGCGCGCTGCACAGGCGCGGAAGGCTGTGCACCCAGGCCAATGCCTCTTCATAATGCATACTCATTCACCAGCCCCGAATACCACAGGCAGCTTTTTGCGGCACAAATGCCACAGCACCGCACACAGCGCGCAGATGCCCGCAGAAAGCGCCAGCGTCACGAGCTGGTTTTCCAGCTTGCGCGGCACGCCCAGGGCCGCCGCGGCTGTGTCCACACACAGCGCCACCGCGCCGCCAAGGCCGAGCACGGCTGCCGCAGCGCGCCCCAAGGCCGCGCACAGGCGCAGGCGGGCCAAAGCAAAGGCGGCAAACGCCATGCCCGCAATGCCCGCAAGGGCAAATAAAAACGCGCACGCCTGCACCAGCAAAAACTGCCCGCCCAGGCGGCCTGCAGCCCACCCGGTGCCGAACCAGAAGCAGAACGCCAGCAGGGCCAGGGCAAGGCCGCCCGCCCCCAGCGCGCACAGCCGCAGGCCGCGCGGGGCGCCCTCCTTCCCCTTTTGGCGCACAAAGGCCGCCGTGCCGGCGCCCAGCGCATAATAGACAAGATAGCGCAGCGCACCGTCGGCCCCGTATGCCACCTGGCCCGGCAGGCCGTACGCCATGCTGACGCCAAGGCTGACAAGGCCGCAGGCAAACAGCAGGAACCACCTGCCCGGAAAGGTGCGGCGCAACAGGACAAATAAAAATTCCGCCAAAAATGTGCTGGGCAAAAGCCACAGAAGCCCGCCGCCAAAGGGCGCGGCGCCAAGGCCGAAAGCAAGCTGTGCGGCCAGCGCGGCAGGCCCTTCCGTGCCGGGCGCGCCGCACAGAAGATACAGCGCCAGGCCAACAAGCCCGCACACCGCGTACAGGCCAAGCAGCACCTTGCCGCGCCGCAGCGCCCACGCGCCTGCCTCCATATCGCCACACGGCGCGAACAGGCCTGCGGAGAAATAGTACAGTTGATAAAAAAACAGCAGTACAAACGGGTACAGCCGCACTGTTTCAGCCGTAAGGCTGCCGGCAACAAGCCAGAACACGGCAAGGCCCATCACCGACAGGGCCCACGTGGAAAATATGTCGCTGCGCACAAGGCGCCCCCCTTTCTGCGCGGCGCGCCGTTCAGCACGCCGCAGGCCCGTACAGGGCAAACGCCTGCACGGGCCTCATGCTCAAAGATACAGGTTCATCCAGTAGGCGTCCGCATACTCGCCCGGGCCATAGCGGAAAAATTTGCGGTATGTGCCTGCGATACAAAAGCCCAGCTTTTCATACACGTGAATGGCAGCCGCATTGGTGCAGAGCACCTCCAGCTCCAGCACCTCGGCGCCTCTCGCCTTTGCCTCTGCGATAAGCCTCTCTATCATTGCGGTAGCGATGCCCCGCCCCCAGTAGCTTTTGCGCACGCTGACAGCCACACTGAAGCGGTGGGCCATGCGCGGGCGGCGCGCCACGCGCGAGACGCTGCCTGCGGCCACCAGCGTTTCGCCGTCGAAGGCGCCCAGCTCGCAGGTGTCTGCGCCCTGCCCATGGGCCGCAAGGTATGCGCGCTCGGCCTCTGTGCCCAGCGGCAGGCCCTCCGGGCCAAAGGTGAGGTTTTTTGTCTCCTGCCCTGCGGCTCTCGCAAAGGCCAGCATCCGCCCGGCATCCCCGGCCTGCAGCGGACGCAGAACGATGTTTTTCATAAGGCAGGCCCTCCCTTTTCTGTTCAGTTCAAGGCGGCGATAGAGCCCTCTATCTTCTGCAATTTTGCCGCGGCCGCCGCGTGCGTATCGCGTATTTTCTGCACCACCGCCGCAGGCGCTTTGGAGGTAAAGCCCTCGTTCGCCAGCTTGGCCGCCGCTGCCGCCAGCTCTTTTTCGCAGTTTGCCTTTTCTTTCGCAAGGCGTGCCAGCTCTTTTTCCCTGTCGATAAGCTCCATCATAGGGATGAAGGCGCGCGCGTCGTTTGTCACCACCTGCACAGTGCCCTGCGCCTGGCCCGTGTACTGCGCCGTAAAGCTGAGCGCCTCGGCGCTGGCAAATTTGGCAAGGTAAGCCGCGCCCTCCTCAAAGGGGGCTGCGTTCTGCGTTTCGATGACCATGCTCGTCTTTTTGGAAGGCGGCACGCCCATGTCGTTCCGCACGGTGCGCACGGCTTTGATAAGGTCCATCACCTTCTGGAAGGCCCGCTCCTCTTCGGCATAGTGCAGGTTCGGCTCGTACTGCGGCCACTTCTGCACCATGATAGAGCCTTCGGCGCCCGGCAGGGCGGAATAGATTTCCTCCGTAATAAAGGGCATGAACGGGTGCAGAAGCTGCAGCGCCTGCATCAGCACGCTGACAAGCACCTGGCGGGCGCTGTCGGCCTCGGCCTCATCCTGCGAATTCAGGCGCAGCTTGGCTATCTCGATGTACCAGTCGCAGTACACGTCCCAGATGAAGTCCTGCACCTTCTGCGCGGCAAGGCCCAGCTCGAATTTATCCAGATTGGCCGTCACATCCGCCACCAGGGTGTTCAGGCGGGACATCACCCACCTGTCCGCCATGGTGAGCGAGGCGGGCAGGCCAAGCTCGAAGCCTTCGGGCAGGTTCATCAGCACAAAGCGCGCGGCGTTCCACAGCTTGTTGGCAAAGTTGCGGCTGGCCTTCACCTTCTCGTCCGAAAAGCGCATGTCGTTGCCGGGCGTGGAGCCCACCACCAGCGTCAGGCGCAGCGCGTCCGCGCCGTAGTCGCGGATAATCTCCAGCGGGTCGATGCCGTTGCCCAGGCTTTTAGACATCTTGCGCCCCTGCGCGTCGCGCACAAGGCCATGGATGAGCACGGTGCTGAACGGGGCCTTTTCGGTATAGGTGAGGCCCGAGAATATCATGCGGCTCACCCAGAAGGTGATGATGTCATAGCCTGTGACGAGCGTATCAGTGGGGTAGAAATAGGCGAGGTCCTCCGTTTCATCGGGCCAGCCCAGTGTAGAGAACGGCCACAGCGCGGAAGAAAACCAGGTGTCCAGCGTATCCTCGTCCTGATGCACGGCGCCGCCGCACACAGGGCAGGTGCCGATATGCTCAGCCGATACGGTCACTTCCCCGCAGGCATCGCAGTAATAGGCCGGGATGCGGTGGCCCCACCAGAGCTGGCGGGAGATGCACCAGTCGCGCGTGTTTTCCATCCAGAAGAAATAGTTTTTGTCAAAGCGTTCGGGCACAAAGCGGATGCTGCCGCTGCGCACGGCCTCGATAGCCGGGCCCGCCAGCGGCGCCATCTTCACGAACCATTGCTTGGACACCATGGGCTCCACCGTAGTGCCGCAGCGGTAGCAGGTGCCCACATTGTGCCTGTGCGGCTCCACGAAGGCAAGAAAGCCCTGGGCCTCCAGGTCCGCCACAATGGCCTTGCGGGCCTCATAGCGGTCCATGCCGGCATATTTACCGCACGCCTCGTTCATGTGCGCGTCGTCCGTCAGCACCTTTACGATAGGCAGGCCGTGGCGCGCGCCCACCTCGAAGTCGTTCGGGTCGTGCGCGGGGGTTATCTTCACCACGCCGGTGCCGAACTCCATATCCACATAGCCGTCTGTCACCACGGGGATCTCTTTGTTCACCAGCGGCAGGATCACCGTCTTGCCGTGCAGGTGCGTATAGCGCCCGTCCGCCGGGTTCACGGCAATGGCCGTGTCGCCCAGCATGGTTTCGGGGCGGGTGGTGGCAAGCTCCACGAATTCATCCGTGCCCTTCACCGGATATTTCAGGTGCCAGAAAAAGCCATCCTGCTCTTCATACTCCACCTCGGCGTCGGAAATGGACGTCTTGCAGTGCGGGCACCAGTTGATGATGCGCTCGCCGCGGTAGATGAGGCCCTCGTCGTACAGCTTTTTGAACACCTTCAAAACGGCCTTTGAGCAGCCCTCGTCCATGGTGAAGCGCTCGCGCTGCCAGTCGCACGAGCAGCCCAGCTTTTTCAGCTGCTCTACAATGCGCCCGCCGTACTGCTTTTTCCAGTCCCACGCGCGCTGCAAAAACCTTTCGCGGCCAAGGTCCGCCTTGGTGAGGCCCTCTTCTTTCATTTTGGCCACTATCTTCGCCTCGGTGGCGATGGAGGCGTGGTCTGTGCCGGGCACCCAAAGCGCGGCGTAGCCCTGCATGCGCTTGTAGCGGATGAGGATGTCCTGCCAGGTTTCGTCCATGGCGTGGCCCATGTGCAGCTGGCCCGTGATATTGGGCGGCGGCATCACAATGGTATAGGGCTTTTTGCGCGCGTCGCGCTGCGTGTGAAACACGCCGCTTTCCTGCCAGGCGCGGTACAGCCTGTCCTCCACCTGGCTTGGGTCGTACACTTTTTCCAGTTGTTTCATAGCGATTCCTCTCTTTTCCGTCACTGTGGTTTTGCGGGCTTCGAAAACTTTCCAAGCATCCAGGGAAAATACTTTTGAATGGGCCTTGCAAAGCAGAAATAGGCGGCCAGCATCATGCCGAAGGCCTGCAGCACCATCATGGAGCCGCCGCCTGCCGGAATGGAAAGGCCGATGGCCTCAAAGGCCATGGGCACCAGCACCTTCACGATCTGCTCTGTGCCGCACAGCACCAGCGTCATGCGCCCCATAGCGCACAAAAGCGGCACGTTCTGAAAGGCAAAGCCCAGCACCATGGCACATACAACGGCGCTGCACTGATACAGGAACGTGAGCAGGCTGAGCATCCAGTACGGCGCATTTTCCATGCCGGCCAGGCTGGGAAAATAGGTGAGGCCGAAATAGAAATTGACATATAAAATATAAAAGCTGAACGCGGCAACAGCGGCGAACGCTCCCTTTGCCGCAAGCCCGAAGGGCCTGCCCTGCCTTGTGCGCCAGCAATGCGAGAACACGTCGCCCATGGCATAGTAGACAAGGTAGCGGCCTGCCACCTCTACGCCCCACAGGTATTCCGGCCCTTCGTGCACCATCTTCACCCAGAAGCTGATGGCCGCGCATACTGCCAGCACCAGCCAGCGGTTTTTCAGCAGCTTTGTAAGCACATGATGGTATATCTCCATGCAGAACAGGCACGGCATGAACCACATGGCCGCCAGCGGCACCTGGTTGCGCACGCCGCTGAGGATGCCGCGCGTCCAGGTAATAATCTCGCCCATGGACATCTCCAGCATGAAGGCACGAATGGCCAGCGTGAGGAAGCAGAAGGCAAAGTACGGCACCATAATACTGATAAACTTGCCCTTTATAAACTCGGGCAGCGGGCGGTCCTTTCTTGTAAAGGCCGTAAAGCCCGAAGAAAAGAACAGGATGCCCAGCACCGAATATAAGCCGAGGATGCCGAAGCGCCCCATGCCGTCGTAATGCGTAATATACATCAGCCAGATGGCGATGAGCTTCATGATGTCCAGCCAGTTATAACGTTCTCTTGCCATTCCCAGTCTCCTTCAAAAAACAGAAAAGCCGCCCCATGTATTCCCCATGGGACGGCTTTACACTTCAAAACCGCGGTACCACCCAAATTGCCGCGCACGGCGGCCTCTTTTGCCTTGATAACGGGGCCAGGCCCCCGGGCGGGGCTACTCGCCTTCCCCCCGCCTGCTTGGAAGCGACAGCGCGCCGCGCACACCCGCCGGGCTCGCACCCTCCCCGGCTCGCTTGCGGTGGCCTTCGCCGCGCCCTCTTCCGCACTGCATTTTGCCCACAGCTAAAAACGTTACCAAAATGATATGTCATTTTCGCCCGCTTGTCAAGTGTCAGGCCGCCCGCCGCGCCGCTGCAGCAGGGCCAGCACGCGGGCCCACACGGTGTTCAGCAGGGTGCCCGCGGCAAATGTCACCACCAAATACACAGCGCACAGCAGAAGGGCCCGCGGCCTTGTGAGCGGCAGCGCCACGCGCGGCCGGAACACAATAAACAAAAGCACATGATGGATGAGAAATACAGCATACGCCGCACCGGCCAGAGGCCGGATGGCCCGGTATGCCCCCTTTGGCAGCGCGCGGCCCAGGGCGTGCAGCAAAAGAAACGCAGCCACACCCAGCAAAAGGTCGCACACCTCCTGCGGCAGGGGCAGGGGCAAAAAGAGCACTGCCGCTGCCACAAGCCCGGCAGCCCACAGCGGGCGTGCGGAGGCGCCCCGCCTGCCGCAAAGCCGCACGGGCCGGGCCTGCGCCTGTACTGCCCCCGTATGCGCCAGCACCATGCCCGCCATGAAAATGGGAATGCAGGTGATAAAATCGTGCTCGCGCGCAAAGGGCCCCGGGTAAAACGCCAGCCACACGGCCCACACAGCCAGCACCACACACACGGAAAGGCGCGCCGCACGCCGCAGCGCCGCGCGCAGCAGCGGGAACACCAGATACAAAAGCACAATGCAGCCCACAAACCATTCGCCCAGCAGGTAAAAGGTGGGCACAACCCCGGCGAGGTAGCCGTCCAGCGCCAGCACAGACCAGATGATACTCCAGCCCGGCACCCCTGCGGGCAGGTTGCCGTGCAGGATGTCGCTGTAAAGGAACAGGCTGAAAAAGCACAGCCAGTACAGCGGGTAAATAGAAAGGAACCGCCGTTTGTAAAAGGCCTTCAGCGGGCACGCCTCACCGTAGCGCAGCATCAGCGCATAGCCGGAAAGCAGAAAGAACAGCGCCACGCCGAAATTGCCGAACGAGCCGTTCGCATACCGCAGCGGCCCGGCGGACACATCGCCCTTCGGCGCGAACATGCTGTTGAAATGGAACACCACAATCATCACCGCGGCCACAAGGCGCACAAGGTCCAGCGCATCGTCCCGCTGCTTCATGGCGTTCCCCTCCTCCATCAGAATGGCAGCCCGCAAAGGCTGCGCGGCACCCGCATCAGCCTGCCGCCCATTCCAGCATGCGGGGCAGGTAATCTAAAAGCCGGTCGGTGTTGCGCTCTGCCAGCTCGAATACAAATACGCAGTTTTCCAGCCCGTCCATCGCCGCCTCGTCAAAGGCGTTGATATGCAGATACAGGCTGCTCTCATAGCATTTGGAAAGGTATGGGATCATTCCCTCTCCAAAGCTGTCGCGCAGCATCACAAGGCTGCCCTGCGCCTGCGGGCATGCGGCCGACATGCGGTAGCCCATCTCGTCCTCGGCCACAGGGCCCTGCAGGGTATTCTGCTCCAGAAAGCCCTGCACCTCCACCTCTGCGTCCGGCTTCAGCACAGTATAAGTGGCGGAGATGTCGGCAAGGTCGCGCTTGGGCGCGCCGCCGGGCACAAAGTGCACCCCGTCAAAGGCAGAGACGTCCTGCCCCAGCGCGGCCTGCAGGGCGCGGCTGGCCACCAGAGCGCCCGCGCCGTTCCAGTGGGTATCCTGCTTATAATACACCTGCACCTGCCCTGCGGCCTCGCGCAGCTCTGCCTGCGGGAACACCACCGGCACCGAGGTATTTTCCCGCAGGTGCTGCACAAGCAGCTGTGCCTTTGTGGCCCCCACCTGCGGCACACCGGCCGGCATATATTCGCTGTACACGCCCTCTTTATTCGGCGCCACCAGCAGCACAAGCTGCACGCCGCGCTGCGCCAGAAGCTGCTGCAGGGCCGAAAGATCTGCCGAAATCTGGCCAAGCTGCCCGGGTGAATAGGGGTTCAGGCCCTGATAATCGTCCAGGCTGCGGGAATCGGATACGTTTTTATAAAACAGCCACTCCTCCCTGCCCAGCAGCACCTCGCTGCTCTGCACGGTGCCGAACAGACGGTAATTGAAGGCTGCGTTCAGCGTCATAAACTGGTTGCGGAAGGCCGCGTGGTCGCCCAGCATATCCTCAAACACAGCCGTTTTCCCACGCCACGGGGCCTCAGCCACGTCCTGCCATGTGGTGAGGGCGCGGTTTTCATGGTTGGAGGTATCCAGCCCGCCCCGCAAAAGCCAGAACAGGGGAAACGGCAGCACCAGCGCCGCAAAAAACAGCGCGATGAACCAGATGTGCACGCGGCGGCGCATAGCCCCTCCCCCTTTCAAAAGCGGAAATAGATGAACGGATTATAGGTGCTGCTCACAAGGCTCATCACGCACAGGAACAAAAGCACCAGCTGCACAGCGCACTCGGCCGCATACACGCGGTCTTCCCGGTAAAGCATGGCCTTCCATTTGGGAAACAGCGCCTGTACCGGCCCGCACAGCAGTATACCGGCCGCTGCAAACACAAGGCGCTTTGCATCCAGAAAGCGCACCAGCGGAAAAGCCGCACTGCCCGCCGTGGGCAGGAACATGGCCTTCAGCCAGAGGGCGCCCTCCCGCAGGCCCGGCGCGCGGAAAATCACCCAGGCCGCCAGCACCACCACCAGCGTATAGACATGCCCCGCGATGCGGTGCTTTTCCAGAACCGGCTTCAGCCAAAGCCGCTCTGCAATCAGGAACAGCCCGTAATATACGCCCCAGGCCACAAACTGCCAGTTGGCCCCGTGCCACAGGCCCGTGCACAGGAACACAACCATCAGGTTCACCAGAGTGCGCGCCCTGCCCCTGCGGTTGCCGCCCAGCGGAATGTACAGATAGCTGCGGAACCAGGTGGACAGCGAGATATGCCAGCGCCGCCAGAACTCCTGCACGCTGGCGGCAAGGTAGGGATAATTGAAATTCTCCATAAACCGGAAGCCGAAGATGCGCCCAAGGCCGATGGCCATATCGGAATAGCCTGAGAAATCGTAATAGATTTGCAGCGCATAGAACACAGCCCCCGCCCATGCCACAGGCGTGGACGCATCGTGCGCGGCAAGGCCGAATATCTCGTCTGCCGCCAGCGCAAACGTATTGGCGAACAGCACTTTTTTCGCAAGGCCATACAGAAAGCGCTTGATGCCCACGGCAGCCTGCATGGCCGTTTCCGTCCGGCCTGCAAGCTGTTCTTCCACATCGGCATAGCGCACGATGGGCCCCGCAATAAGCTGCGGGAAGAAGCTGACATACAGCGCCAGCAAAAACCAGTTTTTCTGCACCCTGATTTCGCCGCGGTACAAATCAATGACATAGCTCAGCGCCTGAAAGGTGTAAAAGCTGATGCCCAGCGGCAGCGCGATGCTGCGCAGAGGCACCGCCTCGTGCCCCAGCAGGGCGTTCAGCGCGCCCGCCGCAAAATCAAAATATTTGAAATAGCCCAGCAAAAGCAGATTTGCCGCCACAGCGCACGCCAGCGCCGCAGCGCGGCCCCGCCGCAGCTTCCACACGCACAGGCCTGCGCCCCAGTTCAGCGTGATGGAGGCCAGCATCAGCAAAATGTATACCGGCTCGCCCCAGCCGTAAAAGAAAAGGCTGGCCGCAAGCAGCAGCCCGTTTCTTGCCCCGCGCCACGCCCTTGGCAGCAGATAATAAACGCCCGCCACCAGCGGCAGGAACAGCCACAGGAACAAAAGCGAACTGAACAGCATGGGCCCGCCCCCTTTCCGGCCGCCCCGCGGCCTGCAGCCGGGAGGCCCCGGGCCGCAGAAGAGGGCTGCGCCGCATTTTTCGACTGTAAAAGTATATCATACGCACCGCGCGCCTGCAACAGGAAAACGCCCCGGCACCCGCCGGGCGGGCGCCGGGGCGCACAGACCGCTTCAGCCCAGCGAGATGCCCATGCGGCGCGCCACGGTGAGCATATCGCAGGATTCCGGCACGAACTTCGTCTTGCCCGCAATGTCCTTCAGCGGGTTTGAGGTGACGATGTTGTTGCGCATGGCCACTGCCACGCCGTAATGGTCCGCCTCTACCAGCTTGGCGGCATAAGTGCCGAATTCTGTGGCCAGCACGCGGTCGTAGGCCGAGGGGCTGCCGCCGCGCTGCATGTGGCCGGGCACGCACACGCGCGTTTCAAAGCCGGTCATCTGCTCCACCTGTGCGGCAATGCGGTTCGTGGCCGTGCGCTCGCCGCGCTCGGCGCGCTTTGCCGCGCGCTCTTTCTTCTTCATGGCGGCCTCGGCCACGTCGTAGGCGCCCTCGGCCACGGCAATGATGGAGAAGGTCTTGCCCTGCTCGCTGCGGCGCTTGATGGCGTTCACCACGTTCTCGATGTTATAGGGCAGCTCCGGAATCAGGATGATGTCCGCCCCGCCTGCAATGCCCGAATACAGCGTCAGCCAGCCGGCCTTGTTGCCCATGATTTCTATCACCATGCAGCGCCGGTGGCTGGAGGCCGTGGTGTGGATGCGGTCTATCACCTCGGTGGCGATGTCCACCGCCGTATGAAAGCCGAACGTCACGTCTGTGCCGTAAATATCGTTGTCGATGGTTTTGGGAAGGCCGATGATATTCAGCCCCTCTTCGCACAGCAGGTTGGCCGTTTTGTGCGTGCCGTTGCCGCCCAGGCACAGAAGGCAGTCCAGCCTGGCGTCGCGGTATGTCTTTTTCATGGCGGCCACTTTGTCTATATTGTCGCCCTCCACCACCTTCATCATTTTGAAGGGGGTGCGCTTGGTGCCCAAAATGGTGCCGCCCACCGTGAGGATGCCCGAGAATTCGTACTGCTGCATCTCGCGCCACTCGCCCTTGATAAGGCCGTCATAGCCGTTCAGGATGCCCACTATCTCCACATCGTCGCCAAACCGCTGGTACAGCGCCTTGGCCGCGCCGCGGATGGTGGCGTTCAGGCCGGGGCAGTCGCCGCCGGACGTAAGGATACCCACACGTTTCATACACAACATCCTCCCTGTTTCAAAACGCCTGTTTTCCCGAAAAGCATGCCGGGCTCACACCCCGTGGGTGCCGCCCTCCACCACGCCGTCGCCCTTCCAAACGCCGCGCGCTGTTTTGAGCAGTATTTTCACATCCAGCGCAAAGCCGAGATGCTGCGCATAGTAGCCGTCCAGCTCCGCCTTCACCGGGATAGGCAGCTCGTCGCGCCCGTTTGCCTGCGCCCAGCCCGTCAGGCCGGGCACAAGGGCGTTGGCGCCGTATTTGTCCCGCTCGGCAATAAGGTCGTCCTGGTTCCACAGCGCGGGACGCGGGCCCACCACGCTCATCTGCCCGGCAAAAATATTAAAGAGCTGCGGCAGCTCGTCCAGGCTGGTGCGGCGCAGAAACCGCCCGCAGCGCGTGATCATGGCGTCCGGGTCCTGCAGCAGATGCGTGGGCACGTCCTTTGGCGTGCCGGCATACATGGTGCGGAACTTCAAAATGCTGAACAGCGTTTTTCCCTTGCCCACGCGCTTTTGCCGGAACAGGACGGGGCCGGGCGAATCCAGCTTCACCCAGACGGCCAGCGCCAGCAGAAGCGGGCTCAGCAGCACGATGCCGGCCGCCGAGCACACGATATCGAGCGCGCGTTTTCCAAACCGACGGTACACCACCGCGGGCCATCCCCCTTTTTTGTTCTGTTGTGCACAGCGGCGCAGAAATGCCTACTGTGCCGAATGCCATGTGCCCGCGCCGGGCATGTCCTCCGCGTGGTGGAACGTGGGCACAAGGTCTATCAGCGCCTGCACCAGGTTTTCGCTGTTGTTGGAATAGGCAATTTCCTTCAGCGTTTTCAAATGGTCGAAGAAGGTGTCCTTGTTCAGCTTCAGGGGCGAGCCCACAAAAATTTTGCGGTTGTCCGTCTTGCGCACGCCCTCTTCGTCCATCAGCAGCTCTTCATACAGCTTTTCGCCCGGGCGCAGGCCGGTAAATTTTATCTCGATATCCCGGTAAGGAATAAAGCCGGAGAGCTTGATGAGGTTTTCGGCCAAATCCAGTATCTTCACGGGGTTGCCCATGTCCAGCACAAAGATATCGCCGCCGTTGCCCATGGCCCCGGCCTCCAGCACAAGGCGCACGGCCTCGGGGATTGTCATGAAATAGCGCACAATGTCCGGGTGCGTCACGGTAAGCGGGCCGCCTGCGGCGATCTGCTCTTTGAACAGGGGCAGCACCGAGCCGTTCGAGCCAAGCACGTTGCCGAAGCGCACGGCCACAAACTTGGTGTTGCTCTTCTGCGCCAGCGCCTGCACAATCATTTCGCACAGGCGCTTGGTGGCGCCCATCACGCTGGTGGGGTTCACCGCCTTGTCGGTGGATATCAGCACAAAGCGCTCGGCGCCGTAGCGCTCGGCGCACTGCGCCACGTTGTAGGTGCCGAACACATTGTTCTTCACCGCTTCCTCCGGGGCGTATTCCATCAGGGGCACATGCTTGTGCGCCGCCGCGTGGAACACCACCTGCGGGCGGAAATGCGCGAACAGCGCGTCCATCTTGCGGGAGTCGCGCACCGAGGCGATGCACACATCCATATCCAGCGCGCCGCCGTATTTGCGCCGCAGCTCCTGCTGGATGGAATAGGCGCTGTTCTCATAAATATCCACGATGATGAGCTTTGCGGGCATGCTGGCGGCGATCTGCCTGCACAGCTCCGAGCCGATGGAGCCGCCGCCGCCCGTCACCATCACCACTTTATTGTTGACAAGCGCACTGGAATAATTCGATAATTCTATTTCATCGCGGCCAAGCACGTCCTCCACGCGCACGTCGCGCACGCGGGAGAGCAGGTCTTTTCCGCCGGCAATAAGCTGAACGATGTCCGGCAGGATGCGCACATTGCACTTTGTCTTGTTGCAGATGCGCAGGATGCGCCGCTTGCCCGCCTCGTCCAGCGTGGGAATGGCGAGCAGGATAGTCTCAATATCGCACCGCTCCACAAGCTCGGGGATGTCCTCGGTGGTGCCCATAATCTCCACGCCCATGATGCGGCGGCCCACCTTTTCGGGCGCGTCGTCCACACAGCACACCACGTTCATGTCGCGGCTGTTGCTTTTGAACACCTCGTGCAGCAGCGTGCTGGCCGCATCGCCCGCACCTATTACCAGCGTGCGGCGGCGGCTGCGCGCGCGCTGCGCCAGCTTTGTGTTGCGGTACATGCGGTAGGTGAGGCGCGAATACAGCGTGAGCGAGGAGGCAAACATGGCGCTGAGGAAATATACGGAAATGGGCACCCGCCTTTCCTGAAACATGACGAGAGTGAAGGCAATGAATATCACCACCGCCGCAATAGAGGCCACGCACAGGCGGAAGAATTCCACAATTTCGGCATAGCGCCACAGGCTGTCGTACATGCCCATCAGGCCATACACAATCTCGTAGCAGCACACAAAGAAAAAGCAGCTGGAAATAAGCAGGCTGTTGTATTCGGAAAACGACGTGCGCCCCGAGATCAATATCCACGGCAGCAGATATGAGCACGACACCACCAGAATATCGAACACAATCAATATCTGCTTGCGGTATTTCTGGGCAAATGCAGACAGAAAGCTGGACAAACCTTCATCACCTGAAACCGAAACGAAGCGCGCTGCCGCCCCGGCGGCCCCGAACGCGCACGAATCCATGATATTTTTATTATAATACAATATTTGGGGGTAATAATCAATCTTTCAGCCGCATTCCCTGTCGTTTTCTGAAGAAAAAAGCGGCGCCCCTCACGCACCGTAAAAATGCGTGCGGGGCGCCGGGCCCTTCCCGTGCCTGCTTTTCGGCCCTGCGCGGCAGGCGCACACGCGCGCCGCTGCAAGGGCTGTGCTCTGTTTTTATTACAGCAGGATGCAGATAAGGCCGGAGCAGCCCTCGTTGATGACGCGCTCCAGCGTCTCCTGCATTTTGGCACGGGCGGGCATGGGCATGTTCAAAAGCTTTGCCTGCAGGCCCTCGTTCACCAGCTCGTGCAGGCTTTTGCCGAAGATATTCGACTGCCACAGCTTCAGCGGGTCCTCTTCAAATTCCTGCAGCAGGCTTGCCACCAGTTCTTCCGTCTGCCTTTCGCTTCCCACAATGGGCGACACCTCGGTGTGTGTCTCTATCTTCATCATGTGGATAGACGGCGCGCTGGCCTTCAGGCGCACGCCGCTGCGCCCGCCCTGATGGATAATTTCAGGCTCCTCCAGCCGCAGTTCGTCCATGGAGGGCATCACAATGCCGTAGCCGGTGGCGTTCACCTCCTCCAGGGCGCTTTGCAGCTTGTCGTACTGCGCCTTTACCCGCGCCAGCTTCAGCACACAGGGCAGCAGGCTCTCTTCATCGGGCACATCAAGGCCTGTTTCCTCGCTGAGCACGGTGTAGAAAATGCCGTCGTCCAGCCGCAGGGCAACCTCTGCGCAGCCGGTGCCCATGTGCAGCGCACGCACGCGGCTCTCCTGCACGCTGGGGCAGGCCGGGCCCGCCCCGCCCGTGAGGTCGCGCATAGTCGAAATGCCTTCGGCGTACTCACGCACGGCCGAGTAAAGCTCCTGCTGCAGCCAGTGCTCGGGCGAGAGCATGGTCACCCATTTCGGCATGGCAAAGGCAAGCTCCTTCACCGGAAATTCCAGCAGCACCTGGCGCAGCACTTCATGGATGGTCTCTTCCGTCATCTCGGCGCACGACACCGGCAGCACGGCGTGGCCGTATTTTTCCTGCAGCCGGGCGGCAAGGGCCAGGCTTTCCGGCGCCTGCGGCACCACACAGTTCAGCAGAATGACAAAGGGCTTGTGGATAGCCTCCAGCTCCTCCACCACGCGCTGTTCGGCCTCGAGATAATTTTCGCGCGGAATGTCGCTGATAGAGCCGTCCGTCGTGACAACAAGGCCGATGGTGGAATGCTCGCATATCACCTTGCGCGTTCCCATTTCAGCCGCGGTGTCGAACGGCACTTCTTCATCGAACCAGGGGCTTTTCACCATACGGGGCTTTTCGCCCTCCTCATGGCCCATGGCTCCGGGCACAAGGTAGCCCACACAGTCTATCATGCGGGCGCGCAGTTCAATGCCGCCGTCCAGCTCCAGGCGCACCGCCTGCTCCGGCACGAACTTTGGCTCTGTTGTCATGATGGTACGCCCCGCGGCAGACTGCGGCAGCTCGTCTCTGGCGCGGCGGCCAAAGGCCTCGTCGCTGATCTCCGGCAGGATCATCAGTTCCATAAACCGCTTGATAAGCGTGCTTTTGCCCGTGCGCACCGGGCCCACCACGCCAATGTAGATGTCGCCGCCTGTGCGCTCGGCAATGTCGGCATAAAGGTCAGAGTATTCCATCGTGCTTTCCTCCTCTTTTTTTCTCACCGCGCGCAAGGGATGAGCAGCCTGCGCGCTGCATCAAGGCGCACATCGTCCTCCAGTGCATTCGCCTGCACGATGCTCTGCGGGCTGGAGGCATAGCGGCGTGCAATGTCGAACACCTCTTCCCCCTCGTGCGCAAAATAGATGCGCAGCGCGATGTCTCCGGCCTCCTCCTCGCGCGGGCCCGCAGCCTCTACATTTTCCAGCAGGGTATGATGCGCGCGGCACAGCAGCGCGCCGCGCACGGTAAGGGCCACATCCGCCCTTGTCTCGCCGCCCGCCGTCTGGGCGCTCACATGCTCCACCTGGGCCTCGCACAGCGCCGTTACGCCGCCGCTCGCCTGCGGCAGAGCCAGCGAATATTCACAGGCCTTGTCGTAGCAGTCCACCTCGCCCACGGCATTCTCGCAAAGCAGGTGCACCATGGCGCGCCCGCGCAGCGTGGCCTTGCCGTCCTCCTCCAGCACCTCCGGCGGCAGGGCGGTCGCCATGGCGGTAATAATCTTCGCCTGGGTATCCGGCAATTCGCCCCCTGTGGCAGCTGTCACAGCCTGTTCACAGGGCACGAAGGTCTCATCCAGCACCACGTCGCGCTTTGTCAGCACTGTTTTCTGCAGGGTGGAAAACGCATCGCACACAGCCATCGTCTCTTCCTGACGGAATACGCGCACGCACAGCGCCAGTGTGGCAGAAAGCTCATAGCCTTCCGCGCCGTCCTCTCCGTCCTCATTCTGTGCAATGGTGCACCCGGCCGGCTGTACAGACACGCAGGCCCGGCAGGCCTCGTCTGCACCGGGGGCATCCAGCACCTCGTTGAAGGGCGCCTCACATTCCGCCTGCTGCACATCGTGGCCGGGGCCCGTGCGGTACAGTACGGTGATGCGGGCGCCGCCCTTCACAACCGCCTTGCCCTCTGTGAGCTTCACTTCCTCCACCGTCACGGCGCACTGGGTGTCCAGCACCATATCCGGCGCGGCGGAAAACGGCACCTGGCACTGAGCTGTGCACAGCTTTTCCGGCGCACACAAAAATTCCACATGCTGCAGGGCCTGTGTCTTTTGCTCTACGCCTTCGCCCGAAAGCGCTGTGAGGACAGGCTGCTGCGCTGCACACAGCGCCAAAATATTCATCAGGAACGCACCGCGCACATCCACACGGCGCCCGCTTACTGCGCGGCAATTCACATATTCCGTCTGGCCGCTTACCCACGCATGCGCGGCGCCCGTGTTCTCGCCCGAAAGCTCTACCTGCTTTGTGAAGGGCAGCTTGTGTTCAGCACGGCACAGGCTGGCCGCCTCCTCCGACTGGTACAGCACCACGCAGCGCAGGTACCCTTCCACAGTGAGGCGCCCCGCGGAAAACTGTTTTTGCAGCACCACGCAGGACACAAAGCACTTCACGATTTTGAACACCTGCGGCAGATAGTCGGGAATGAGGATCTCCGCCTCCACGCTGAGTTCCTGCTTTGTATCGCAAATGACCTGCCCCGCAGTGACGGTGTCTTGGTACACCTTAATTTCCATACGGTTTCGTCGCCCCTTTCGCTGTTCTGATGTATCTATATTCGCGCTATGCGCCCGATATTCTGCCCTCTGGCCGCCGCAGGCAGAATATCGGCCCGCAGCCGGGGCGCACGGCTGCGTCAGCCTCCCCCGGCAAAGCCGGGGGCATAAGTAAGCCCTGGAAGGGTATACGGACCGGCAAGCCCCTCAAGAGGCACTGAATACTCTATCTTTTGCATCGCTTGCCCTGTCCTCCGCAAACGGGGTTCTTCCCGCTGCGTGCTGCAGCTTTTGGGTATTGGATACCATCCCGCTTCGCTCAAAGCTGACAGCGAAAGCCCTTTTACCCTCCCCGGCACAGCCGGGACGTGTCGTTTCGAGAAAGCCCCAAAAAGCAGGCAGGCGCCGCCCGCAAAGCACGGGCGGCGCCTGCCTGCACAGGGCATGCTGCTTTTATTTGATTTTGAAAATGGCACGCAGCAGCCCCGACAGCAGCTTCGGGCTTTTCCATACAATGATCTGCACGGCGCTTCCCCCTTCTATGTGCCCTTTTGCGGGGCCGTTTCTTCCTGTGTGCAGAAAAACTGCTTTTCCCGCGCACAGGGCTTACTGTATCGTATACCGCAGCGGGCAAAAATGTGACACGCCGCAGGCGCAGGAAGCAATAAAAAGGATACGGCTCTGCCTTTGGGGCGGTGCGGACGCGGCTACCGCGCTCTGCCGCTTTGGGCAGCGGGCATTCCGGCGGGCCTTCCCGGCAAAGCCCGATTTTGTCCCGCCGCTTTTCCCCGCCGGATTTGCGGGGAAAGCGCCGGGGGCTCCCGGCCCTTCTCAAAAAATCAATAAAAAGGCCCCGGCCCGGGCTTTGAAGTGCCCCCAAAAAGTTAGACAATAATTCCAAATAAAAATTGTTCAAGCAACCGAAAGGGCTTGTTGTCTGTGAACCGCAGGCGGCAGGCCCTTTAGATTTGCCTTAATCCGTCGGTTATTGTAGTAGTCCAGATAGTCAATAAGTTCTTGTTTGAAGTGTTGCATGGAGTGGAACTTTTGCAGATAAAGCAATTCACTCTTGAGCAGGCCGAAGAAGTTTTCTGCTACTGCATTGTCCAGGCAGTTTCCTTTGCGGCTCATACTTTGCCGAATGCCTTTTGCGTTGAGCATACGCTGGTACTGCTTGTGCTGGTATTGCCAGCCCTGGTCGGAGTGGAGAATGAGACCTGTCCCATCTGGTATGGTTGAAAAAGCTTTGGCAAGCATTGTTGTTACCATGCTCAAAACCGGTCGCTCAGAGATGGCATAGCTCACCAAATACCCGTTGTGTAAATCCAGAATGGGAGAAAGATAGAGCTTCTGACCAAATAGACTGAACTCTGTCACGTCGGTGACCCATTTCTGGTTTGGTTTTTCCGCATAGAAGTTTCGGTTGAGCAGATTCGGTGCAATCCGCCCCACTTCTCCTTTGTAAGAGTGATATCTTTTGACTCTGACACGGCAAACCAATCCCAGCTCCTTCATGAGTCGCTGCACTGTCTTGTGGTTCAGATATATCTCCTTGTTGTGTAATGCCGCGGTGATACGTCGGTAACCATACCGGCCTTTGTTTTCGTGGTAAATGGAGGAAATCTCTGCTTTTGCTTCTGCGTATTTATCCGGGTTTCCCATTCGCTTCAGATGGTAATAGAAAGTAGCACGAGGTAAGTGAGCGATTTCAAGCAGAAGGCATAAGGGATATCTCGGCCTCAGCTTTTGGACTACCTGGGCTTTTTCCCCTGGCGTCGCTCTCTCTCCAAAACCAAGGCTTGCAAGTTTTTTAAGTACTCGTTCTCCGCACGAAGCCGCTGTACTTCAGCAAGCAAATCCTCTTCTACTTGTTTCGGCAGTTGCTTATTCGGGCTGCCTTTGTGCCTCCTGCCGCGTCGTTCCACTGCAAAGCCTTCCGCACCTTCGGTTAAATAGATGCGTTCCCAATCCTGAATGCGATGATGATCGCTTATGTCGAACCGTCTTGCTGTTTCACTGTAACTCAGCTTTTCCTCCAGCATGGTCTTGATCACTAGCTTCTTGAATTCAGGCGTGTATCGTTTGTTTGCTATTCCTTTTGGCATAGTAAAGCACCCCACTTGTTATTCAGTATACCATACTGTCTAACAAATGGGGTGCAGTTCACTTTTATTCCAGGTCAGAACCTTTTTGCTTCAGGATTTTTCAAACCCCGTTCGCTGTTTTCAAAATTTCAGGCTTCTGAAAATCAGGCGGCAGCATGCCGGGCAGAGCTTGGCAGCATAACCGGCGCGTTCGCCGTCCGCCTCCATTTGCCTCTGCTGCGCTTTTCAAAAAAGCCGGGCGCGCCTGCACGGCGGCGGGTTACCTGTCCTTTTTGCACTGCATGTAAATGAGGCTGCCTGAGGTGAAGCTGACATACCCTTCCCGCGCGGCAAATTCATTGCTGGTGCCCAGTGTGGACGCCGCCCTGAGCACTGCGTTTTCCAGCGGATACCGAAAGCCGCGCAGGCAAAGCCCATGCACATCCCCGTTCATGGGAAACAGAGAGACATATACGTCCTTTTGCGCGGGAAACTCATATTGCCCGGGCAGAAGCACGCGCACGGCTGCCGCTTCGCTGCGCAGCCAGGCGCACGCGCCGTGCTGCTCCAGAAACAGCAGCGTACAGATATTGGCAAGCGTATGGTCCAGCCTGCCGCCTATGCCGCCCAATATCAGCACCTCGCCGCACCCCATCTCCAGCGCCTTTCGCGCGGCAAAAAAAGTATCGGTGTCGTCCTTTTCCGCCGGAAGGCGCAGCACGTCCGGCCCTTCGGGGGCGGGCGCCGTGTCGAAATCCCCCAGCGCCAGCGACGGGGAAAAGCCCAGCGCCTGCGCCGTTTTCCAGCCTGCGTCCGCCGCAAGGATAACATCCTGCGGGCCAATGCCTTCACACAGCTTCGGGGGCACGGGCAGCCCCGCAAATATCACACAGCGCCGGTTCATCGCTTCTCCTGCTCCTTTGCCTGTTCATAAAGCGCGGCATAGCTCTCGTACCGCGTGCGGGCTATCTCGCCTCTTTGCACAGCTTCGCGCACAGCGCAGCCCACCTCAGATAAATGAGAGCAGCCTGTAAAGCGGCACTGCCCGAACAGGCGGGCAATGTCCGGAAAGGCCAGCTCAAGGTTTTCTTTGGGGATGGCGGCGGCGCGGGCCATGTCCAGGCTGGCAAAGCCGGGCGTGTCGGCCACAAGGCCGCCGTGTGCCTCGTACAGCACCACCTCACGCGTGGTGTGGCGGCCGCGGCCCAGCTTTTGGGATATTTCCGCCGTCTCCAGCTCGCACCCCGGCATCAGCGCGCCCAAAAGGGTAGATTTCCCCACGCCGGAATTGCCGCTGAACACACTGAGCTTGCCGGCCAGCATATCGCGCAGCGGCGCCAGCCCTTCGCCGGCAGCCGCATTCACACACAGCACAGGAAAGCCCGCCGTGCGGTAGCACTGCGCAAGCGCGCCGGCCTCATGCAGGTCGCCCTTTGTGATAACCAGCACCGGCTGGGCGCCGCGGTCCACCGCGATGGCGCTGAGCTTGTCTATGACCAGCGTGCTGGGCACAGGCTGCACCGTGCTGGCCACGATGAAGAACTGGTCTACATTTGCCACAGGCGGCCGCACGAATACGTTTTTGCGCGGCAGTATTTCTGCAATAACAGCCGTGCCCGCCTCATGCTCCAGCCGCACACGGTCGCCGGCCACGGGCGTGACGCCGCGCCTGCGGAAAATGCCCTTTGCGCGGCATTCTACAATGCCATCGGCGGTTTTCACATAGTAAAAACCGCCGATGCCCTTTACGATATAAGGTGTATTTTCCATTCCTATTTCACCGCATTGCACACCGTGCATATCCATTTTCCGTCCTGCCAGGCCACCCAGGTATGATGATGCCCGGTGACAGAGCCTTCTGCCACGTTCGGGTCCTGTATCGTGCCGTCGCCGCTGACGCCCTGCCCGTTCGAAACGCGCAGCGTCACGCTGCCGCCCTCGGCCATGCTCTCGCCTGCGCGGGGCGACTGGCTTACCACATAGCCCGCCGGAGAGGCGCTGTCCACCTTGATAAAGGAATAGCTCAGCCCGCGCGAGGTGAGCAGGCGGCCCGCCTCGTTCTGGCCAAGGCCCACGCAGTTGGGGGCGATGGTAGAGCCCACCGCCAGCTCTTCGCGGTTGATATACACGGTAAGCGTTTCGCCTGCCTCCAGCACGGTGCCCGCGGCAGGCGTCGTGCGCAGCACGGTATTATACGGCTTCGTGTCGTCCGTCTCATATTTGATGAGGATGCTCAAATTGATGGATTTGACCTTTTCACTTGCCGAGGTGCGCGTCCAGCCCACCATATCCGGCACTTCCACCTGCTCCACGCCTCTGCTGACGCGCACAGTGATGCGCGCGTTTTCCTTCACTTCCTTCGGCGGCTTGGGCGATTGGTCTACCACGCGGCCCTCTGCCACCTCGTCGCTGTAAACATCCACAAACTCAATGCGGAAGCTGCTGTATGCCTCATCGGCCTCTATCTCTTCCTGCGTCATGTTATAGAAGTTGGGCAGCTCCACATCCTGTGTGGTGCTGAACAGCGGGTTGCCCGTGGCAAAGAACATGACAAAAATGGAGACGAGAGACGCCAGCGCCACCACACCCGTGCACACGGCCACATAAAAGGCAAAGTAATGGCGCCTGCGCACGCGTTTTTTCTTTTCCGTCTTTTCAGCCTGGGGCGCCGCCTCTTCCAGCGCCGGTGCGGCCTGCTGCTCCAGCCCGAAGGGCCCGTCTGCCTGCGGCGCCTCCTGTTCGGGGCCCGGCGGCGCGGCCTGCAGGCCGCCGTCAGCCTCTTTCCGCTCACCGAAAGCCGCCTGCTCTGAAGCGGTCTGCCCGTCTTGGGGCACAGCATGCGCTACCGCGGCTGCGTCCTGCTCTGCGGGCACGCCCTGCTGCGCGTCAGGGGCCTGCTCCTGCTGCTCACGCTCACTGGCCGCCTGCTGCGGCACAGGGGGCTGTGCGTGCTGCCCGTGCCGTTTCTCTGCCGGGGCAGCGGGCCGCGCGGCCTGTGCATCCGGCGCTGCGGCCTCCTGCACAGGACAGGCCGCGCCCGCCGTCCCTGCGGCTGCGCCGTGGGCCGCTTCTGCCGCCCCGTCCAGCAGAGGCTCTGCGTCCGTTTCCGCCTGCTTTGGCTGCGGGCCTGCGGCTGCGCCGCCCTGCTTTTTCTTTCCGCTGCCCGCAGCGCGGCGCTGCTTTTCGGCCTCGCGCCGCGCGGCATTGGCAGATGCGTTTCTGCGCGGCTTTTTGGCCGGTTTTTTCTGTGAAGCCGGCTTGGGCTGCGCAAGCTTCTGCGGGGCCTGTGCGGTGTTCTCTTTTTCTATGGTATTCTTTTCTTCAGCCACGGCTCGTTCCTCACTGTGTCAGCATTGTTTTTTCTGCTTTTTATGATATGCGCCTGCACGCACCTTCAACTACCTTCGCCAGGCTCATCTGTCGGAGGCGCCGGGGAAGGCGACGGAGATGGGTCGGGCGGCGTGCTGGGGCTGGGGCTTGTGCTGGGCGTCGCACTGGGTGTGGGCGTAGGCGTCGGGGTGGGTGTGGGCTCGGGCGTGGGTTCCGGCGTGGGGGCCGGGCCCTTCGAGACCTCCACGGACACCGGCTCGCCGATTACCAGCGATTCGCCTGCCTTCGGGTTCTGGTTCACCACGGTGCCCGGGGCCGCGTCTGAATACACCTCGGTCTGCGCGCCAAGGCGCAGGTTGCGGGAGGACAGCAGCTTTTTGGCGTCCTCCAGCGTCATGTTGGTGATGTCCGGCACCTTCACTTCGTTATCGTAGTGCTCGCGGCTCACATAGATGTACACAGAATCGCCCGTTTTCAACTGCGCGCCCGCGGTGAGCTCCTGGCCGGCGGCGTCTGTCACCTTGAACACAAGGTTCTCGGCCATGTCCTCCCGCTCCTCAATGCGGATGGTTACCACAAGGCCCAGGTTCTGCAGCTCGTCGCGCGCGTCGTAGCGCTCTTTGCCCAGCACGTCCGGCAGGCTTACCACCTGGGTGCCCTTGCTGACATACAGCGTCACGGTTGCGTTGGCCTTCACGCGCTTGGGCGCCTTGGGAGATTGATCGTACACGACGCCCTCGGCGTACTCGGCGCTGTAATCAGGCTGCACCTCGAAGCTGAACGACGCATACTGCGGGTCGTTCTGTATCTCATCCCAGGACATCTCTACAAAGTTCGGCAAATCCACATCCTCCACATTGCTGAACAGCGTGGTGCCGGACGTTTTGAAAATGACAAATACAAGGATAGCCGCGCCCACGGCAAACGCCGCGGCCATGCCAGCCATAACGGGCAGCACAAGGCGGCCCTTGCCCTTTTTGCCGTTGCTGCGGGCGGCGCCCGGTTTTCTGGCGGCTGTGCCGCGTGTGCCCGGCCGCCTGCCCGGCGTGCCGGAAGAACGTCTTTCAGGCGTGTTGCTCACCACCTTGTCCATATACCGCGTGGGCTCTTCCGCCATGGGGGCGGGCTCGTCGTGGTACTCAAACTTCACGTTGGGGTTGCGGCGGAATTCTTCCAGGTCTGCCAGCATCTCCCGCGCCGAGGGGTAGCGGCTGCGCGGGTCTTTCGCCATGGCGCGCGCCGTGATGGCGGCAAGGCCCTCCGGCACATTGGGGTTCACCTGGCGCAGCGGCGTGGCCGTGTCTGCAATCTGCTTGATTGCGATGGACACGGGGCTGTCGGAATCGAACGGCAGGCGGCCCGAAAGCATCTCGTACATCATTACGCCCACCGAGTAAATATCCGCCTTGGCGTCCGTCACGTCGCCCTTGGCCTGCTCGGGGCTGATATAGTGCACAGAGCCGATGGCCTTATCCGTCACCGTCTGGTTCTCCGAACGGGAGAAGCGCGCAATGCCGAAATCCATCACCTTGATGGAGCCGTTCTGCAGGAGCATGATATTCTGCGGCTTCACATCCCGGTGCACAATGCCCTTTTCATGCGCGTGCTGCAGGGCAAGCAGTGTCTGCCGCACAAAGTGCATAGTCTCCTTCACGGTCAAGGGCTGCTTGCGGTAGTTCATATAGTCTTTGAGCGTGATGCCCTCTACATACTCCATCACGATATAGGAAAGCTTTTCCGTGATGTTGATGTCGTACACCTTCACAATGTTGGGGTGGTCCAGCACGGAAATAGCCTTCGATTCATTTTTGAACCGGCGCACAAGGTCGGCGTTGTTCATGAATTCGGCGCGCAGCACCTTCACCGCCACAGGGCGGCTTTCCTTCATGTCCGTGGCCTTATACACATTGGCCATGCCGCCCGCACCCAGCAGCTTTTCGATGCGGTAGCGGCCGTCCAGCATTTTGTTCGCAGTGTTATCCATTGTTCTCCTCCGTAGCTTCGCACTTTGCCAGCAGCACCGTGACGTTATCCAGCCCGCCGGCCTCAAGCGCGCGGTCTACCAGTGCGTCCGCCATATCGTAGAATGCGGTATTCTGGATGATCTCCTCCATCTCATCCACCGTGACGTAATTGCTCAGCCCGTCCGTGCACAGCACCAGAATATCGCCTGGGGAAAGCACGATCTCGCCGAAATCTATCTCCACCTGCGGGCCCACGCCCAAAGCGCGGGTGATAAGGTTTTTGCGCGGATGAAAGGCCGCCTCCTCCGCGGTGATGGAGCCCTGCTCCACCAGTTCCTGCACGATGGAATGGTCTTTTGTAAGCTGGCAGACGGAGTGCCCGTGGAACAGGTAGATGCGGGAATCGCCCACATGCGCATACTGCAGCATGCCGCCGCGGCACACGCCGCACACCACCGTAGTGCCCATGCCGCGGGCTGCGGGTGTGGCCAGCGCCTTTTCATATACGGCCTCGTTCGCGCCGCGCACCGCCTGTTCCAGCAGCGCGCGGGCCTGCTTGTCTGTCTGCACGCCGGGCAGCCCGGCGCACAGCGCCTGCTCTATGCTGGCCACGGCCAGGCCGCTTGCCAGCCGCCCGCCGCGCGCGCCGCCCATGCCGTCGCACACGGCCAACCAGGCCTTGCCGTCTGTGCGCGCCTGGGCGCGGTAGCTGTCCTGGTTTTCCGCGCGCTTGTTGCCTATGTCAGTTCTGGCGGACAATTCCATTTGCGGGCGTTCCCTCCTTGTTCACCTCGCGGCGCAGCTGGCCGCAGGCGGCACTGATCTCTGTTCCCAGCCGGCGGCGCACCGTGGCGTTCACGCCCAGAGACAAAAGCGTGCTCTGAAACCGCCTGACATTGGCAGCGTCCGCCGCAGAATAGGGCGAGCCGTCCACCGGGTTGATGGGGATAAGGTTCACATGCGCGCCCATCCCTTCGATAAGCTTTGCCAGCTTGCGCGCCGTCTGCTCGGAATCGTTCACACCGCGCGCAATGGAATATTCAAAGCTGATGCGCCTGCCCGTGGCCTTCTGGTATGCCCGGCACGCGGGGATGAGCTCTTCCAGCGGGTAGGCATCATTCACCGGCATCATGGACGAGCGCAGCTCGTTGGTGGGCGCATGCAGGCTTACGGAAAGCGTGAGGCCCAGCTTTTTCTGCGCCAGCTTTTCCATCATGGGCACAAGGCCGCAGGTGGAAAGGCTGATATTTCGCATGCCGATATTCACGCCCTGCGGGCAGGAGATGATAGACAGGAAATCCATCACATTGTCGAAGTTATCCAGCGGCTCGCCAATGCCCATCAGCACGATGTGCGACACGCGCTCGCCCGTATCGGCCATCACGGCGTATATCTCGCCCGCTATCTCGCCCGCCGTGAGGTTTCGCACGCGCCCGCCCTGTGTGGAGGCGCAGAAACGGCACCCCATGCGGCAGCCCACCTGCGTGGACACGCACACGGAGTTGCCATAGGAATAGCGCATCAGCACCGTCTCGATGCTGTTGCCGTCCGCCAGGCCGAACAGGTATTTCACCGTGCCGTCCTTGGCGCACTGCCTGCGCAGGGGGCGAAGCGTCTCGATGGTGCACTGCTGCTCCATCTGCTGCAAAAAGCCTTTGGGCAGGTTCATCATGGCGGAAAATTCCTGCACGCGCTTTTCATGCAGCCAGCTGAACATCTGCTTTGCCCGGAAGGCTGGCTGCCCCAGCCCGGTGACGAAGCCCGTCAGCTTTTCCAATGTATAGGAGGAAACTCCTATCCGATTCATTCTACCACAATCTTTCCAAGGATGCTATAAAAAAACCATCTGTTTGTGTGAAAAATGGAAGCAGCACCGTCATGCCGTCCGCCTCCAATGCGCCGGGGATGGCGCAACCCGCGCGTTTCAGGCAAAAGCCGGGGTGCCCGGCCAGAAATGCCTGCACGGCGGCCTCGTTCTCGCGCGGGTCTACCGTGCAGGTGGAGTACACAAGGCGCCCGCCCGGCTTTACATAGCGCGCAGAGGTCTCCAGAATGGCGCGCTGCACGGCATGCAGTTCCTCCAGCCCCTCCAGGCTTTTGTAGCGGATGTCGGGCTTTTTGGCCAGCACGCCGAGGCCCGTGCAGGGCACATCGCACAGCACGGCGTCCGCCCCGGCCAGGGCGGCGTCGTACACGCGCGCGTCGGCGCAGCATGTATGCGCGCACGAAACCCCGAGGCGCGCAAGGGCTTCGCCTATCAGCGGCACGCGGCTTTGCACTGCATCCCGGCTGAACAAAGCGCCCCTGTTTTCCATATACTGCGCCAGCGTGGCGCTTTTGCCGCCGGGCGCGGCGCACAAATCCAGCACTTTTTCGCCGGGCCGCGGCGCAAGGGCCGCACAGGCCGCCTGCGACGCCTCGCCCTGCACATGGAACAGCCCGCTGCAAAACTCCGGCAGAGAAGCAATATCGCCCGCGCCCTCCAGAAGAAGGCTGTTCGCCACGCGGCCGGGCCGCGCCTTGACGCCATGCGCGGCAAGCTGTGCCGAAAGCGCCTGCGGCGTAGTTTTCAGGGTGTTTACGCGCACGGCCAGCGCCGGCTTTTCAAAGCTGGCGGCCAAAAGACGCTCTGCATACGCCGGAAGCTGCCTTTGCAAAAGTTCAGCCACCGGCTGCGACACACTGTACTGCACGCAAAGCCGCTGTGCCTCGCTTTCAAAAGCCTCTTTTTCCACGTCCACTGCCGCGGCGCGGCGCAGCACGGCGTTTACAAGGCCTGCGGCGCTCGCTTTCCTCATGCGGCGGCACAGCGCCACCGATTCGCTCACTGCCGCATGCACCGGCACGCTCTGCATATATTTCGCCTGGTACAGCCCGGCGCGCAGGATGGCCCGCACGGGCGCGTCCAGCCTGGAAAGCGGCTTTTGCAGAAATTTGCCAAGGCAGTAGTCCAGCGTGTTTTTCCGCTCCACCGCGCCGTAGAACACAGCCGCGGCAAAGGCCTTTTCCTGCGCCGTGCCGCCAAAACGGGCAAGCTGGCTTTTCAGCACAAGGTTGGAATAGCCGCCCTCCTCCGTGCGCACCAGCGCCTGCACGGCGGCCTCGCGCGCGCCGCTCAAAGCAGGGCCCCCGGCGCGAAGCGGCGGCCCAGCGCCCACGCCTCGCCCGGCATGGGGCCCTTGCCCTCGGGCACCACCGTCTCCAGCACCAGTGCGCCCGTTTCACAGGCCACCGTCAGCGGCTTTACAGCCAGCACCGTGCCCGGCGCGCCTGTGCCGGGCACAGGGCGGGCCTTCAGCACCTTCACCTTTTTCCCCCCGTGCTCGAAATACGCCACGGGCCACGGGTTCATGCCGCGGATATGGTTGTGCAGCTTCTGCGCAGGCAGGGCAAAGGTGAACTGCGCCATCTCTTTTTTCAGCGGCGGGGCCAGTGTGGCCAGGGCGCCGTCCTGCCTTTGCGGGTGCACGTCTCCGCGCTCGATGCCGGCCAGCGTCTCGCACAAAAGCCCGGCGCCCACGCCCGCCACCTGCCCGAACAGCTCGCCGCTGGTGGTGTCCGGCCCGATGGGCACGCGCCGGGTGCGCAGAATATCGCCCGTGTCAAGGCCCTCGTCCATCTGCATCACCGTAACGCCCGTCTCGGCATCGCCGTTCAGCACAGCCCACTGGATAGGCGCGGCGCCGCGGTATTTCGGCAGCAGCGACACATGCAGGTTTATACAGCCGTACTGCGGCAGGGCCAGAATATCGGGCGGCAGAATGCGCCCGTAGGCCACCACCACGATAAGCTGCGGCGCAAGGCCCCGCAGAATATCTGCCGCCTCGCCGCTTCGCAGCGTTTTCGGCTGAAACACCGGAAGGCCGTGCGCCAGCGCCACCTGCTTTGCGGGCGGCGCCGTAAGCACCTGCCTGCGCCCCACGGGCTTATCCTCCCGCGTGAACACGCCGCACACCTCGTGCCGCCCCTCTTTCAGAATGGCTTCAAGGCACTGCGCGGCAATATCCGGAGTGCCCATGAATACAAGCCTCATCGCTTATTCCTCTTCTCCGTCGTGCTCGACGTCCTCATAGAAATACTCTGCCTTTTCCATGATGGTGACGCCGTCCAGGTGGTCGCTCTCGTGGCAGATGCAGCGCGCCAGCATGCCCTCTGCCTCCAGCGTGAAGGGGTTGCCGTCGCGGTCGAAGGCGCACACCGTCACCCTAGCAGGGCGGTGGATGGCCGCGTTGTGCCCCGGGAAGGAAAGGCAGCCCTCATATTGCAGCACGTCGCCCTCCTGGGCGATAATCTCAGGGTTCACAAATTCCAGAAATTTGGTCTTGTAGCCCTCCGGGCGCTCGCCGTTCTCCGGCAGGTCTCGCTCGTCCACGCTGACAAACACGCGCCTCATCACGCCCACCTGCGGCGCTGCAAGGCCATAGCCCTCTGCGTCCTCCAGCGTGTCGCGCATGTCGTCCAAAAGCTGGGCCAGGCGCGCGTCGTAATTCGTCACCGGGCGGCATTTCTTTTTCAGAATGGGGTCGCCGTCCTGCACAATCGTTCTCAAAGCCATATTGCAAATTCCCTCCAAATCGTTCTGTCTGTAAAGTTCAAAGCTGCTTTTTGCCGGGTACGGCTCACAAATCCGCATCCGCGTGAAAATCTATGGTGACCGATGCCTTCGAGGCCCAGCCGCCCGCGCCGTACTGCTCCAGCGCGGCGCGCAGCATGGCGCGGAACGCCTTGTCGCCCCGGCATTTCAGCGTAAGCTTGTAGCGGTACTGCTGCTTCACCATGGCCACGCTCATGGGGGCAGGGCCCAAAAGGCGCAGCGGCACGCCGCCGCGGCGCTGCGTCTCGGCCTGCACAAAGGCGGCAAAGGCGCGCGCAGCCTGCAAAACGGCGGCCTCGTCCCTGCCGGAAAAGCCCGCCATGCAGATGGCGCAGAACGGCGGGTACAGGTTCAGGCGGCGAAACGATATCTCCTGCTCATAAAACGAGGCATAATCCTGATTCGCCGCAAGCGCCAGCACCGGGTGCTGCGGGTCCACCGTCTGGATGACGGCGCGCCCCGGCTGCCGGGCGCGCCCCGCGCGCCCCACCACCTGCGTGACCAGGCTGAACACGTTTTCAAACGCCCTGTACCCCTGGGCGAACAGCATCTGGTCGATGCCCAGCACGCCCACCAGCGTCACACGCTCGAAATCAAGGCCCTTGGCCACCATCTGCGTGCCAAGCAGAATATCATATTCGCCGTTTGCAAAGGCGCGCAGCAGCGTTTCGTGCGCGTTTTTATGCGCCGTGCTGTCCGCGTCCATGCGCAGCACACGCGCCTCGGGCAGCAGCTCGGCAAGCTGTTCTTCAATGCGCTGCGTGCCGAAGCCTGTATATTTCAGCTTGCCGCCGCAGGCAGGGCAGGCCTGCGGCACAGGGGAATGCGCCGCGCCGCAGTAATGGCACAAAAGCCTGCCGGACGCCTTGTGATACACCATGGGCACGCTGCACGAGGTGCATTTCAGCACCTCGCCGCACGAGGTGCACATGGCCACCGTCTGATAGCCCCGCCTGTTCAAAAGCAGGATGCTCTGGCTGTGCGAAGCAAGGTTTTCCCGAAGCTGCTGCGCCAGAAAGCCGCTCAGCGCCGAGGCGTTGCCCGCGGCCAGCTCCGCACGCATATCTGCCATATATACCTTCGGCAGGGGCATGTCGTTATAGCGGTGCAATAGCTGCACAAGCTGCATGCGCCCGGCGCGCGCGGCGTAAAAGCTCTCCACGCTTGGGGTGGCGCTTGCCAGCACCAGCAGCGCGCCGTGCGCCGCCGCGCGGCGGCGCGCCACCTCGCGCGCGTCGTAGCGGGGCGAGTTTTCGGAATGGTAGGTGTGCTCCTGCTCTTCGTCGATGACGATGAGGCCCAGCTTCTCCAGCGGCGAAAACACCGCGCTGCGCGTGCCCACCACCACATCGGCCCCGCCGTTTTGTATCTGCTGCCACTGCAAAAGGCGCTCGGTGTGGTTCAGCGCCGAATGCTGCACGGCCACACGGCGGCCGAACTGCGCCTTCAGCCTGCGTATCATCTGCGGGGTGAGCGATATTTCCGGCACCAGCACCAGCGCCTGCCTGCCAAGGGCAAGGCACCGCTCGATAAGCTTGAGGAACACCAGCGTCTTGCCCGAGCCCGTCACCCCGTACAGCAGCGCGGGCTGCGGCTTTTCCTGCGAAAGGCCGGGGGCCAGGGCGTCGCAGGCGCGCTGCTGCTCCGCCGAAAGGCACACCGGCTGCGGCGCGGCGCCGAAGCCGTACTGGCCGTAAAGCTCCAGTTCTTTGTCGCGCTTTTCCCGCGCCAGCATGCCTTTTTTCTCCATGCGCTCCAGCACGTCCCTGGAGAAGCCCGCCTCCTCCAGCGCGCTTTGCCCCAGCGGCCCGGCGGCAAGGGCCTGCCACACCGCGCTTTGCTTTGGGGTGAATTTCTGCGGGGCCGCAGCGCGGGAATACGCCCATTCGGTGTGCCGCACAAGCTGCTTTTGAAGCCGGGGCGCGCCGTCCACCTCCACAGCGCGGTACTGCGCGCCGTAGGGGATGACGGCCTTCACCGCCTCGTAATAGGTGCAGAAGGTGCTCTCGCGCAGCGCGTGCACCAGGGCCAGAAGCTCAGGCGAAAGGCGCGCCTCCTCCGGCGCGGCGTCATACAGCGCCTTCAGCCCTGCGGCTGGGGCAGGCTCGTCCCCGGCCGCCAGCACCACGCCCATGCGCGCCTTCGAGCCGCGCCCGAACGGCACCAGCACCATGCTGCCCGTGTGCACGCGCTGCGCAAGGCCCTGCGGCACAAGGTAGGAATACAGCCTGTCGAAATGGATGGTGGCGCCACTGACGGCCACCTGTGCAACGAGCGGCACGCGCCACCCTCCCTTCCCGCCCGCTTTGGGGCGTCATTCGCTTTGGCGGGCCCTCAGTATCTTGTACAATTCGCCCGCACAGCGGCGCGCGTCGTCGTTCACGATGGCAAAGTCGTAGGCGTCCTTTTCGCGCAGCTCTTCCTCAGCGCGCGCAAGGCGCCTTTGCACAGCGGCCTCATCCTCTGTGCCGCGCCCGCGCAGGCGGCTGGCAAGCTCCTCCATGCTGGGCGGCAGAATGAACACCAGCGTACTTTCGGGGTACATGCGCTTGATGTTGGCCGCGCCCACCACCTCTATCACCAGCACCACGGTGGTGCCCGCCGCGATGCGCCTGTCCACCTCGCTTTTGGGCGTGCCGTAATATTTGCCGCAGTAATTCACATGCTCCAGTATTTCGCCGCGGGCCAGCTTTTCCTCAAACTGCGCGTTCGTCATGTAATAATAGTTCACGCCCTCTTCCTCGCCGGGGCGCATGGCGCGCGTGGTGGCAGAGACGGAAATCTCTATCTCCGGGTGGGCCTCCATCAGATATTTCACCACGGTGTCCTTGCCCGCGCCGGACGGCCCCGACACCACCAGAAGGCGGCGCTGCTCATTCATCCTCCAGCTCCTCCTCTTCCTCGTCGGTGTCATTCAGGCGGTTGGCCACTGTCTCCGGCTGCACGGCGCTGAGCACCACATGGTCGGAATCGGTGATGAGCACGGCGCGCGTGCGGCGGCCGTAGGTGGCGTCGATGAGCACGCCCTTGTCGCGCGCCTCCTGCACAATGCGCTTGATGGGGGCGGATTCTGGGCTTACGATGGCGATGAGCCTGCTTGCGCTGACCATGTTGCCAAAGCCGATGTTGATCAGTTTCATTTGCGTTCCTCCCGGGAAACATCCCTGTTTCAAGTATAGGCAAAGGGCGCATGGCCCATGCGCTTATTCAAGGTTCTGAATCTGCTCGCGTATCTTCTCTATCTCGCCCTTCATCTCCACCACCACGCGGGTGATGTCCAGCTCGTTGCATTTGGAGCCGATGGTGTTCGTCTCGCGGTTCAGCTCCTGCGTGAGAAAATCCAGCTTGCGGCCCACCGGCTCAGAGAGGGCCAGAATGTCGCGGTACTGGCGGATATGGCTGCGCAGGCGCACCGTCTCTTCGTCCACCGCCGTTTTATCGGCAAAGATGGCCGCCTCCGTCAGGATGCGCGCATCATCAATGTCGCGCCCGTCCAGAAGCTCCTTCAGGCGCGCATACAGCTTATCGGTATATTTCTGCACGCGCGCGGCGCTGGTCTGCTCAATAAAGCCCACGTCCTTTTCCAGCGTGCACAGGCGCGCCAGCACGTCCTCGCGCAGCTTTTCCCCCTCCGCCGCGCGCATGGCCGCGAAGTTTTCCAGCGCGGCGGCGGCCACAGCCTGCACGTCCTGCCAAAGTTCGGCCTCATCCGCCTCGGCATGCACGGCGCTGAACATATCCGGAAAACGGCACAGCCCAGAAAGCGACACGTCGTTGCGCATATCAAGCTGCCGTGCCATTTCGTCCATGGCAGCCCTGTACTGCCTCGCCAGCTCTATATTCGGCGTGATAACGGTGTCCGGCGCCTCCACGTTCACGATGGTGAGGTTCAGCTCTGCCTTGCCGCGGGCAATTTTGCCGTTCACCAGCTTTTTCAGCTTGTCCTCCAGAAAGGAATACCCGCGCGGCATCCGCGAAGAATATTCAAAATAGCGCGAATTCACGCTTTTTATCTCCACCGTGATGTCGCGCCCGTGCAGTGTCAGCCGCGCGCGGCCGTACCCTGTCATGCTTAAAACCATGCGCCGTTCCCCGCCTTCCGTTTGTTTTCGCCTTATTCCGTCGCCCATAGATAGGTTTTATTATACCTATTTTTCAGGCAATGTGCAACTAATGGCCAAGGTTTTATTCCAATAGCGCACGTCTTGAAAAGCAGGAAGATTTCATTTGCCAGCTTATGGGCTTTGTGTTATCCTTTATTTGAAACCGTGATATTCACAAAACGTTGGAGGCCGGCCATGCTTGTCTGTATACTCTTTCCCATTATTTTGACAGCGTCATTTGGTTTTCTTTTTTCGGAAAAATGGAAAACGCCGCTGGCCTTCGGCCCGTTTTTGTCAATTTGCGCAACCGTTCTGTTCCTTATGCTGGCAGGTATATTCAACTTGTTGTTCGCGGGCACTGTCGTTTGGTATTTGGCCTGCATAGCTGTGCTTGCTCTCCATTTGGTACAGGAAAAGCGGGCGGGCATCCAACGTTTTTTCGCCTATCTGCTCTCTCCCGGCGTGCTGAGCTTTCTGATTTTCGGAATTGCCCTGTGCGCTGTCTATTTGTGGAACGGCTCTTTTTACGCACAGTGGGATGAATATGGCTTTTGGGGGCCTTACTATAAAAACATCTTTGAAAGCGATTCGCTTCTTCAATTTACGCCGTATCATTTTATCCATCCCACATATCCGCAAGCCTTTTCATTGTTCTATTACTTCCTCGCCTTTTTTTCGCCTGTTTTTTCAGAAGCGCATACTTTTTGTGCCGTCGGCCTCCTTCTTGCCGCATGCGCGGCCTGCCTGCTGGGCAGCACCACGTGGCGGCAGACGCCGCTGACAGGTTTATTCGGATTTTTGATGGTGCCCCTGTTTTTTGTGCTTTTCCCGTATGCAGACCCATATATTTCAGTTTATACCGATGTGCTGTGCGGCGCGGTATTCGGCGCCTGCCTGATGCTTTGCGTCCTTCCGCAAACGGGTTTGCATACCGCCTTGCCAGCCGCGCTGGGCTTAGCGTTTCTTGTGCAAATAAAGGAAATATGCATTCTTCTTGCTCTTGTCTGCATTGCAGTCCACTGGGCATGCATCTGGAGCAAAAAACAGCTTTCCCATAAAAAGAAGTGGCTGTGCTGTACGCTCAGCATGGCGGGTACGCTTCTTTCTTTCACCATCTGGCGGCTGTTTCTTGCAGCTACCCATACAGTGTCAGACCAGTTTTCCTTTACCGGCGGTTTCGGCACCTTTATCACGAAGCTTTCCGCTTTTCTGCGCGGTGAAGACCATGTGACGGCCAGCGTATTGGAAATGTTTAAAATCAATTTCTTCTACAAGCCTGTGTTTTATAACGGATATGGAAGCCCTTTCGTCTTCTGTGCCCTGTTGTTCATCTTTGCTCTCGTATTCGGCACCTGGCTGTGGCGCAGTAAAAAACTGCGCGGGCAGGCGGCTGCTCTTTGGGTAATGCCTCTGTTTTTCTGCTGCTATCTGGTCAGCATCCTGTACACCTATCTGTGCTTTGTAAGTGAGAGCGAAGCATTAAGAAACGCCTCTTATGAACGCTATATATCCACCTTCCTCATTGGGTGGGCAATGCTTGCTGTTTATCTGTGTGTGGAGCATGGAAATGCATTTCTCCGCATAAAAGGCACCGGCTGGCTGCCTCCCGCCGTCTGCATCGCGGCAGTTCTGCTCATCATCAACACCTCCATGCAGCGAAATGTTCTTAACATTGGAACCGAACGTGAAAAAGCCGGCAGGACAAACTTTGATTCCGTATGTGCACAGATGCGGGCTGAGACAGCGCCATGCGACGATATCTGGCTTATCGCACAGCACGCCGATGGCATGTATTGGTATATGTTTCACTATACGATGTACCCCGCCCGCGTTAATGAAGAGCTCCCCTATACAATAGAAGGCATAACCCCGGAAGAGTTTTTACAAACAGCCCATGACTACGGCATCGAATATATCCTTGCCTATGTTGTAGACGAAGCGTTTTGTCAAACATATTCTTCTCTGTTTGAAGGCGGTATTTCTCAAGTTATGCAGTCTGGCCTTCCAAGCCTATATCGCGTGACGGAAAACGGTTTCTCCCTGTGCGTAGATACCGCCTTGCCCGCCGGCTGACCTTTTGCCGCCCTAACATAGATAAAATTCCCGGCCCGCAGCGCGTTTTGCAGGCAGGCGCCGGGCGGGGCACGCCCGGCGCCTGCCTTATCAACATTTTCAGGAGGGATATTCCGTGAAGCATCTGAAAAAGGCGGCTGCCGCCGCGCTGGCCGCCGCTATGGCGTTTTCCCTTGCCGCCTGCCGGAGCGCCGCCGGGCAGACCCCGGCGCTTTCGCCGGCCGCGCAGCAGCAGGAATTTGACGATTTTCTCATGCAGAATTTTATCAGCACGATGGAGAGCGAGTACACCGCCCTTCACGTCTATTTGCAGGACCCGGCGGCCTTCGGCGTTGACATGAGCAAGGTGGAGCCGGGCCTTGGCAGCAGGCCGGATATGGCCTCGCAGCGGCAGGCCCTGCAGGCGGCGGAGGAAGCCTACGGGCAGTTTCTCTCTTTTGACAGAAGCAGGCTGACCGCCGAACAGCAGGACACCTATGATATCTACGAATTTCAGACGGCGCTTGCCCTTGCGCTGGGCGATGAGAGGTTCGACTACTATGCGCAGCAGTTCGAGAGCATGGGCGGCCTGCACTACCAGCTTCCCACCCTGCTGGCCGATTGGGCGCTGCGCAGTGAGGAGGATGTGAAGGGCCTGGTGGCGGTGGTGCAGGACGTGCTGCCCTATGTGGAAAGCGCGCTGGAATATACAAAAGAGCAGCAGGCGCGCGGCCTTTTGATGATAGATTTCGATGAGGTGCTGGGCTATTGCCGCGGCGTACTGGAAAGCGGCGAAGACAGCGCTGTGCTGCGCGCCATGAACGGCAGCATCGACGCGCTAGGCCTTGCACCGGAAAAGGCAGAGGAATATAAGCGCCAGCTGAAAGACGCCTTTACTTCCTCCTTTCTGCCGGCCTATGAGCAGATGGTAAGCGTGCTGGAGGAGCTGCAGGCTTCCGGCGCAAACAACGAAGAGGGCCTTGCAGCGTTTGAGCACGGGCGGGAATATTATGAGCTTTTGATGCAGGCTGCCATCGGCTCCGATAAGACGGTGGAGGAGGTGCGCGCCATGATGGAGCGCGCCATGCAGCAGCATATCTTCCGGCTGCAGAAGGTGCTGGCAGAGGCCCCGGACGCCCTGTACACCCTGTACGGCGAGCTGCCTGCCACAGGCTATGACAGCTATGAGGAGATTTTGGACGATATCCAAAGCCGCATGTTTGAAGATTTCCCGGCGGTGAGCGGGCTTGCCTATGACATTTTCGATTTGGATGAAGAGATTGCCTCCACTTCAGGCATCACCGCCTATTTCAACATTCCCACACTGGACGGCGAGGCTGTGCGGCAGCTTCGCGTGAACCCGCTTACAAATGATGTTTCCTCCATCGCCACATATTCCACCGTGGCGCATGAGGGCTTTCCAGGGCATATGTACCAGTATGCCTACCTCTACGAGAACATCTCCTCGCCCTGGCGCAAGGCGCTGGCCGACTGCCCTGCCTATACAGAGGGCTATGCCACTTACGCCCAGTATGCAGCCTTCTTCTATCTGGACAGTGTGGACAGCGCGCTGCTGCAGGCGTACAGGGAAAACGAGATGCTCACCAACTGCGCCGTCATCCTTGCCGACATCGGCATACACTATGACGGCTGGACGCTGGAAGAAATGACAGACGGCCTGAGCCGCTACGGCCTTGAAGTGAACGAGGCGGGCGCCGAGGGGCTGTACCGCCAGCTGCAGGCCAATCCCTGTGCCTTTCAGCCGTACTATGTGGGCTATGAAGAGCTGCTTGCCATGCGGGAAAGCGCGCAGCAAGCCCTTGGCGGCAGCTTTACGGAAAAGGGGTTCCATGAAGCCCTTCTGAAAAGCGGCGCAGCCCCGTTCCACGTGGTGCAGCGCAATGTGGATGCCTATATCAGTGAAGCCTCCGGCAGCGCGCCCGCGGCCGCATGAGGTGTTTGAGCAGAGCGAAGGCCCCGCCCCGGTACAAGCCCGGGGCGGGGCCTTTCAAGCGTATTCAGCGGGCGCGCAGGCGTTTGAAGCAGTACGGAAGGCCGTACATCGCCGTGAAAACAGCGCCGGCCAGCACAGGGTAGCCCACCAGATGGCTGCCGAAGGCCTGCTGGAACCACAGCAGCGGGTTGCCTGCGTCCGCCTGCATCAGGAACATGAAATTTGTGCCGAACGCAACGTTCACAAAATATACCGGCACCACCAGCGCCAGCACAAGCGCCACGCAGCCGGGCAGGTATCTGGCCTGCGGGCGGATATCCCCGCCCGCCGTGAGCATGATGGGGTAGCTGGCCAGCAGAATATGCACGGTAAAGCTGTGCAGATGCATGAAGTTTGCGGCAGGCAGGCTAACCCAGGTGGGAAACAAAAGGGCGGCCAGCGCCGCAGGGATGCAGATGGCATATAAAAAATTATCCAGCAGCCTGGATGGGCGCAGCGCATGCAGCGCGATAAGAAAAATATTGATGCTGCACAGATGCAAGGGCAGATAGCTGGCGCGGTAATTGCCGCCCGCCAGAAGGCAGGCCACCTTGAAGGCCTCGTCCGCCAGCAAAAGTGCGGCAAACAGCCAGCGTATGTGCCTGCGCCGGGCAGGCACGCTTTTTCTGTACAGAAAAACGCACGCGGCCGCAAACAGGGCAGCGCCCGCCAGCCACGCAAGATGCAGGGGGCCGAAATAGGAAAAGCCAAGCCCCGCCGGGATGGTTTCGATTGTATCAAAAAAATGCTTCACTGGTTCCCTCTCTGCCGGGCCCTTTGCGCTGGGCCGTGTCTTCAACTTTTTTATTATACGGTTGTTTTCCCCAGCCTGTAAGCAGGATATTCCGCCCCTGCCGCTCAAACGGGCTTCGCGCGGCACACCTCCGCCCGCCGGGCGAGCGGTTAGGCTGCGCCGTGCCTTGCCGCGAACAGGCTGTTCTTTCCCACGCGCGGGCCGCCAGACCCCAAAAAGCACATCTGCGCCGCACAGGAGGCGCGGCGCGGAAGGCCGCCCTTTTTCACAGAAAAAATTGCCGGTTGCGGGATAGTTGGTTGACCGCAACCGCGCCGGGACGCTATCATACAGGCATAAGGAGGTGCCGCAGATATGGCATTGCATGAAAATATCCGGGCACGGCGCACACAGCTGAAGCTTTCACAGGAATATGTGGCGGAAAGGCTGGGCGTCAGCCGGCAGGCCGTTGCAAAGTGGGAGGCAGGCAAAAGCGAGCCCACGGCGGCCAATATGGCCGGGCTGGCCGCCCTGTTTGAAATGAGCGTTTCCGAATTGGCCGCGCCTGCGCAGGATGAAACAAAGCCCGCCGGGCATAACGCCCGCATGCTTGCTGGGCGCTACGGCGCCGTAGTGCTTATCAACGCCGGGTGGGACGGCTATTCCTCCGGGCTGTACACCAGCCCTCCCGCTCTCTGGCTGGCCACCCTGTGTGCGGGCCTGGCGCTGATGCTTATCACATCGCTGGACATGCAAAAAAGGTGGAGGCTGCAAAGGCTTCAGCTTGCCGCAGGGGCCGCCCTGCTCTTTTCCATCTTTTTTCTGCCGGGCCTTGTGCCCACGGCGAGCACGGGGCTGAATTACTTTCTGGCCGATATTGCCACCGTCTTTTTTGCCTGTGTGCTGGGCCTGAAATATTGGCGCCATATCTGGCCCGCCCGGTAAATAGCGCAGGGCCGGTGCGCTGCGCACAGCGCGCCGGCCCTGCCTGCCCCTTCAAAAATGGAACAGGCCTTTTTTCTGATACGGCTCGCTTTTCACAGAAAGCACCGTATAGCCTGTGGCGGCAATGGCCTCCTTCAGCGCATTTTCGTCAATGGGCTCTTCGGCTATCACCACCGTCTGCTTTTTTGCGCGGGACGAGCTTACCTTCTTCACCGCAAATGCCTTGCGCACGGCCTCGTTCACATGTGCCTCGCACATGCCGCACATCATGCCGTCTACCTCCACTGTATATTTCGTCATACCAGGGCCTCCCCTTTTCCGCGGTGTGTCCGCGGAAGAATTAGTTAAAACTAACCAAATCATACCTCGCTTTTCCCGCTTTGTCAACAAAGGCCGCCAGCAAGGGGCTTTTTCATTTTATTTTACCGCCCCCCAGTCAGGGTCTGCCTTTGCGCCGATGCCGGTATTGTGCGGCAGCACAGCCCGCCAAAATCAGAAGGGCCGTGGCGATATCATAATTCTTTCTCTGGCCAAAAAACACAAGGCGCCCGATCAGTGTGTAAAGCAGTTCTTCTGCGGCTATCAGCAGCACAATGGCCGCAAGCCCGAGCAGCACACCGGCAATTTTTTTGAACCGAAAGCCCGCGCGTGCCAGCACAGCCTGCAGCGCAACGGCAAACACGCCGCACACAGACGCAAGGCCCAGCACCACTGCAAATGCCCCTTTCAGGTTCCCGCCCTGCAGCGCGCCCTCTCCATCCTCAAAATAGACCGGGCGCAGGAAGAAAGCTTCAAATACCTGCCAAAAGCCTGTGCCGGAGCCTGCAGCGCTCCACACCAGCACCGCCACCAGTGAAGAAAAGAAAAGCAGCGCACCGAGCAAGGCGAAGGCCAGCGCCGTTTGCAGCATGTACCGCCTGCCGTTCTTCACCGCCACAACAAGGGCATATGCGATACAGGCCAGCCACACGGCGCCCAGCAGAATGAAAAACCCGGCCGGGGGCGGCATAATAATCCCCGGGAATATGGGGGCTGGCGCAAACTTCGCAAACAGGCAGGCCCCCAGCACAAGGCATACCGTACCCAGCAGATAAGCTGCCAGATACCGTTTCAGTATCCTCCACATACGCTGTTCCTCCCCGCAGGCGGCCCTATTTTGGCGCCTTGGCGCGCTTTCACTGAAAGGCCCCATTTCCTGGAAAATGCCCGGCATGCCCGCCGCAAAGGGGCGGGACTTTCACTGCTTTGGCGAAAGCCGCCCTGCCCTGCTTGTTTTTATCATACCACACTGTCCGCCAACGCGGCACAGGCGCCTTACACAAAAAAACGCCTGTGTTTTTGGCGGCTTGCCCAATAAAACAGAGGCGGTCTTCCATTTTGCCTTTTCATGCGCGGCGGGTGGCGGCACAGCCATTCCTCCCCGCACGCCGCACCGCCGGGCGGGCAAACGGGCCGTGCCGCGCCTTGCACCGGGCAGCACTCGTGCTGCCGGGTGGGCGATTGGCCCGCGCCGCGCTTTATATCCGTGTATATCCATTGCGTGCAAAGCAGATACGGATACGCACGCGGCACGCGCCTGCGGCCTTCACGGCGTGCGCTTTACAGCAGCCGAAGCAGCTCCGCACGCAGGCGCGCCTTCATCTGCTCCAGCTCTGCGGCGGCGGGGCGGGCGGCGTCGCTGTACATCTTCTGCGCAGGGTACCACCACACCGGGCCTTTTCCATTGCTGCCAAAGCCCTCCAAATCGCCCGCCACACGCGGGAACAGATGCCAGTGCAGGTGCGCGTCGCCGTTGCCCAGAAGCTCACAGTTCATTTTTTCCGCACCGAATGCGGCCGAAACCGCCTGCGCCGCCAGCGACATCTCTTCCAGAAACTTTATCTTTACAGCCCGCTCCAGGCAGAACAGCTCCGCTGCATGCTGCTTGCACAAAAACAGCGTATACCCCCTGAAATGCTGGTGGTCGCCCAGCACCACATAGCCTGTCTCCAGCTCCTGCACAAAGTAGGGGTTCGTGCCGTTTTTAATCGCGCGTATTCTTTCGCATATCATGCACATGGGCTTATTTCTCCTTCGCTGCGGCTTCTTTGAAAATGCCGGGGCGTGCTCGTATCCATACGCGGGCCAATGGCCTGCTCGGGCATTACAGGGGACGGCGCCTGCCGCCTCTGAAACAGGCGGCGAAAATTATCATCCCTGCTCTCGCCCTGCGGCTTCCAAACCGGCCATAGCTGCATGCCCGCCTGTTAAGGCCCGCACCGGCTCTTTCCTTTTTACTCTTCGTTCTTTGCTCTTTCGCCGCTTCCTCTTTTCCATAACTTTCTTCTGGTAAGAAAGCAGCTTTATAATTTGGCCGCTCCTCCGGCCCTGCACCCGTTTATTTTCAAAGCCTTTTGCCCGCCCTGGCTCTGCCGGGGGGCATTTCGCGCAAGGCGCGGCAAGAAAAAGCCCTACCCCGAAAACCGGGGCAGGGCAGATACGGCATTATACCGGGTGAGACTTGCCGGCGTAATCGGCGTGTTCGCCGTCCACGCCCATCAGCTTCTGGTTGCGCTTTTCAAAGAACTTGGGCGCCACCTGCGGGAACATGGCATAGGTGAGCACGTCCTCCTCCTGCTGCACATACTTGGCAGCTTCGGCTCGCAGCTTTTCAATTTCCGGCTCCAGCAAGTCTGCCGGGCGGCAGGTAATGGGCTGTTCATCTCCCAGGATGCGCTTTGTGAACTCCGGCGAGATGGGCGCGGGCGTTTTGCCGTAATCGCCGTGCACAAGGCCCTTGAACTCCTTGGTGACCATCTTATACCGCTCGCCCAAAATGACGTTGAACACCGCCTGAGTGCCCACAATCTGGCTGGTGGGCGTGACGAGGGGCGGGTAGCCCGAATCTTCGCGCACACGGGGTATCTCCTGCAGCACGGCGTCGAGCTGGTCTTCCTTTCCGGCGTCCTTCAGCTGCTTGAGCAGGTTCGACAGCATGCCGCCGGGCACCTGATACAGCAGGGTGTTGGCGTCCACGCCCAGCATCTTCGGGCTGAGCTGGCCGTCGGCCAGATACTTCTCGCGCAGCTTTGCAAAGTGCGCGCGCACCACGTTCAGCTTTTTCAAATCCAGCCCGGTGTCATAGTCCGTGCCCTGCAGGGCGGCCACAAGGCTCTCTGTGGGCATGTGGCTGGTGCCCAGCGCCAGCGGGCTGATGGCGGTGTCGATGATGTCGGCGCCCGCCTCGATGCCCTTCAGAATGGACATGGACGCAAGGCCGGAGGTGTAGTGGCTGTGGATATCTACCGGGATGGACACCTTTTCCTTCAGCGCCTTCACCAGTTCGTAGGTGGCATACGGCGTGAGCAAGCCCGCCATATCCTTGATGCAGATGCTGTGCGCGCCCATTTCTTCCAGCGTTTTGGCGTATTGGGCGAAGTATTCGTTGTTGTGCACGGGGCTGAGCGTATAGCTGATGCACCCCTGCACATGCGCCTTTTCCTTGATGGCCGCCTTAATGGCCGTCTGCAGGTTGCGCGGGTCGTTCAGCGCGTCGAAGATGCGCAGGATGTCGATGCCGTTGGCGACGGATTTCTGCACAAAATACTCCACCGCGTCGTCGGCATAGTGGCGGTAGCCCAGCATGTTCTGCCCGCGGAACAACATCTGCAGCTTTGTGTTGGGCATCTCTTTGCGCAGGATGCGCAGGCGGTCCCACGGGTCCTCATCCAGAAAGCGGATGCAGGAATCGAAGGTGGCGCCGCCCCAGCACTCTACCGAGTAATAGCCCACCTCGTCGATAGCGGGCAGGATGGGGCGCATCTCGTCCATCGTCATGCGGGTGGCAATGAGGCTCTGGTGCGCGTCGCGCAGCACCACTTCCGTGATTTTGATCGGTTTCTTAGCCAAGCCTTCTCACCTCTCTATCAGTTCAGGGACACCAGCAGGTCGCCCACGTTCACACTGTCGCCCTTATTGCAGTGCACGCCGGCCACGGTGCCGTCCTGCGGGGCAACGATTTCGTTTTCCATCTTCATGGCCTCCAGAATGCACAGCACGTCGCCTGCCTTTACGGCGGCGCCAGAGGCCACCTTCACGTCCAGAATGGTGCCCGGCATGGGCGCGGTGACAGACCGCACCGGCAGCGGCGGGCGCTGCGGGCGCAGGGCGGCAGGGGCGCCGCCGGCGCGCAGCAGGTGCAGGCGCAACGGGGCGCGGGGCCGCAGGTGCTGCGGGCGCAGGGGCCGCACCGCTTGTCTCTTCCACAGTGACGCTGTACGGGGTGCCATTTACTGTGATGTTGAAAGTTTTCATGGGAAGTTCCTCCTATATCGTCTCAGCTTATATCAGCAAACTACCGGCTTTGTGTCACAGCGCCATATTGCCGTGCTTTTTCGGCAGGCGCTGGGTGCGCTTGGTGCTCAGCATATCCAGCGCGCCCACCAGCGCGGCGCGCGCATCGGCCGCAGGCACTGCAAAATCGGCCAAACCCGCCTGCAGGGCGGCAGCGGCGCTGCATGTTTCAGCGGCCCACTGGGCGGCCTTTTTCTGCGTGGCGGCGGCAATGTTACCGGACGCATCTATCTCGTCCTTATACAGCACGCTCACCGCGGCCTGCGGCGCCAGGGGGGCGATGGTACAGCCCTCCACGGCAATGGTGAGGTCTGCATTGCACAGGGCCACCCAGGCGGGGCCCACGGCATTTCCGGTGACGACGGCCACTTTTGCGGTGGTGGCGTCGGCATAGCTGGCCGCAAGGCGCGCGGCCTCGCGCAGGCCGCCGGCCTCATCCTCTGTGGCGCTGGGCACAAAGCCCGCCGTGGCGCACAGCGTCACCAGCGGAATGCTGAACGCATCGCACAGGCGCACAAAGCGCGCCGCCTTGGAAACGCATGTGCGGCAAAGCCCGTCTTCGTTGCCCGCAGTGGCCACAACGCCCACTACGCTGCCGCCCACTGTGCCAAGGGCCGTGTACACGTTTTTGCCATAGCCGCCCCACAGCTCCAGCAGGCTGCCCTCGTCGCACAGCGCTGCCGCGGCCCCGGCGCCGGTGTACTTCGCCATATCCAGCGCCTTTGCGGGCGCGGCGGCGTCAAACAGGGCCGAGCCGCACAGGTTGTTCGCGGGCAGCAGGCCCACAAGGCGCGCCGCCTCGGCGGCCGCCTGCTCTGCATTTTTCACCACAAGGGCGGCGACGCCCGCCCTTGCTGCAAACGCGGCCTTGCCTGCCCCCGGGCAGGCGTCGCCCGCAGCGGCGGCGGTGAAGGGCGGCGTAAAGAACAGCTCGCCCTCCTCGCTCATGATGCACACATCCGCGCCGGCGGCGGCCAGCGCGCTGGAAGCGCCGCACACACCCGTGACGACGGCTATCTGCGGCACCACGCCGGACACCCTTGCAACGGCGGCGCACAGCTTTGCGCCCGCAGCCAGGGCGCCGAGGCCCTCGGCCAGCTTTGCGCCTGCGCTGGCATAGAACGTCACAACGGGGTTGCCCGTGGCGGCGGCCATCTCCAGCACCTTTACCATTTTGTCAATATCCTTTTCGCCTGTGGCTTCGCCGTTCTGGCACACCGCATATACGGGCGTGCCGTTCGCGCTGCCGAATGCAGCCGTCACAGCGCCCTGCCCGCCGCAGAGCACCTGATAGGCGCCTTCATCGAAAAACTTGGCAAGGACTTCCCTGCCGGATGTTGTTTTTGCCATGAACAGCCCTCCTGCTACCAGTAGTGGTTGAAAACCGAAATTATAAATATTATACTACCTTGACAAAAAAATGACAAGGCCGGATGCGCCAAAATTTGCGTTTTTGCACGCGGCGGCACATAAAAGCCGCACGCGGGCAAAAGCGCCCGCCCCAAAGCGGCCGGGCGCCGCGGCGCGGGCGGCTCAGTGCACGCAGCCGGAGAACAGCGCCTTGATGGCCACGGGCTGCACGCTGTGCGGGAAAAACACACCGTACCAGCGCGCCAGGGCGGCGTCCTCCATATTCACGGTGAATTCGCAGCAGCCCGCGTTCTCGCCCGCGGCCACGCAGGCGCGCACGCCGCCGTCCACAAGGGCGCTCTCCTGCACGCCGCAGTCCAGCACGTCCACGAAATCGCCGTCAATGCGGTACAGCATATGGCCCAAGTAATTGGGCCCGTCCATCACCACATAGCCCTCCACCTCGCCGTCAAAGCGGCCGTCGTTCAAAAGGTCCAGCACGTCCTGCTCCAAAATGGGGCGCATTGCAATCATGGCCTGTTCCCCCTTTTCACGGCGCCCTTCGGCGCGCGCGGCCCATGCGCCGTGCGCGCCGCGCGGCGGCGCGTGTTTTTTTCTATCTGCGCCGCGGCCCTGCCCTTCTGGGCCATGGCGCGCAGGGCGCGCACCTCCTGCTTGTCCAGCTCGCGGAACTGGCCGGGCGCCAGCATGCCCAGCTTCACCGGGCCCACCGCCGTGCGGCGCAGGCGCGCCACGTCCAGCCCTACGGCCTCACACATGCGGCGTATCTGCCTGTTTTTGCCCTCCGAAAGCGTCATCTCCATCACGGTGCGCTCGGGCTCGTCCGCCACCACGCGGATGACAACGGGCTGTGTCTTGGTGCCGTCGTCCAGCACCACGCCGTCCGTCAGGGCAATCAGCTGCTCCTCCGTGGCGTGCGGGTGCACCGTCACGCGGTAAAGCTTTGTCACGCCGTGGCTGGGGTGCGTGAGCAGGTTTGCAAACTCGCCGTCGTTGGTGAGCAGCAAAAGGCCCTCGCTGTCCTTGTCCAGGCGTCCCACCGGGTACACGCGCACGGGCACGCCTTCCATCAGGTCCATCACCGTTCTGCGCCCGCGTTCGTCGCTGGTGGTGGTGATGAAGCCGCGCGGCTTGTGCAGCATATAGTAATATTTTTCCGCCTTTTTGGGCACGGCGATGCGCCGGCCGTCCACGCTGAGCACGTCTTTGTCCGTATCCATCTTGTCGCCAAGGCCCACGGGCCTGCCGTTCAGCTTCACGCGGCCCTGCAAAATAAGCTGCTCGGCCACGCGGCGCGAGCAGATGCCCTGCGCGGCAAGCACCTTCTGGATGCGCTCGTCTCTCATGTTTCTGTTTCCCCTTTTCTCACAAAAAGGGCCGAAGGCGCAGCACGCGGCTGGGCCCGGCCCATATGCGCCCGCCTATTCGGCGGCGCCGGTGTCGTTCTTTTTGTTTTTGCCGAACAGGTCGGCCACCTTGTCCACCATTTCGGGCATCATGCCGATGGCGCGGTCCACACTGTTGGAGGTATCGGCCAGCTGCAGCATGCGCACGGAGTTGCCCCGCACCACCAGAAACGCGATGGGCGAAATGGACACGCCCGCCCCGCCGCCGCCGCCGAACAGCTGCCTGGAGGTTTTGCTGGGAAAGTCCGACCCGCCGGTGGCAAAGCCGAACGACACCTTCGACACGGGCAGTATCAGCGTGCCGTCCGGCATATTGATGGGGTTGCCGATGATGGTGTTGGAATCCACCATGCTTTTTATTTTTTCAAGGGTGACGTCCATCAGGCCCTCGATGGGGTGTTCGTTCATGCTGCAAGACCTCCCTGCCTCAAATGGCGCGCATGGCCTTCAGCTTTACAAGGGCCCACACGCCTGTTGTCACTATTATAAACGGTGTTGCCTGGATTTTACAATAGAAATATCTGCGATATTTGTGCTCGCCGGTAAAATCCGGTATGATATCCACCTGCCTGAACTGCAAATCGACAAAGTTCTGCAAAACGCCCAGCGCAGAGCCCACATACGCCTGCGTGCGCCCAAAGCGGATGGCCGTTTCGGCAGCGTCCCCGCAGTGCACGGGCCACACGGCCTTCACATCGCGCACATGCACGGCACGCAGCACGGCGCGCATCAGCGCCCCTGCGGCAGAGCATATCTGCGCAAGGCTGCCAAGGCTTGGCAGGCGGCGCTTTTTGTCTGCGGCCTTTTTTCCTGCAGGCGCCCTTTGCCCCGCCTGCGGCTGCCCGTCCTGCGCACCGCTGCCGCCGTCAGGCCGCGCGCCCTCTTCCTGCGGCGCGGCGGGCCCGGCTTCGCCGCCGGGCGCCCCGCCCTGCGGCTTTTGCCTGCGCGGATACAGCGTAAAAGTGAAGCACAGCACCTTCAGCCTTGCGCAGAACGCATCATAGCGAAGCTCCAGCACAAGGCGCGCGGGCGTAAACAGCGCCAGAAGCAGCAGGCACAGCAGCACAGCAAGCGCCCAGCCCAGCACGCTGAGCGCCGTGAGCAGAATAGACATTCGCCCGCCCCCCTTGCCGCCCTGCGGCGGCCCGCGTTATTCCTGTGCGCCGTCCTCCGGCTGCGCGGCGGCCTGCACCTCCGGCTCCAGCATATAGTCGCCGCCGTGCAGCGGCGGAAGCTGGGCCAGGCTCTCCAGCCCGAACGAGCGCAGAAAGGCGTCCGTCGTGCGGAACGAAATGGGCCTGCCGGGCAAATCGAGCCGGCCGGCCTCTTCAATAAGGCCCTTTTGCAGCAGCGTCTGCACGGTGGAGGTGGAATCCACCCCGCGCACCTGCTCTACAAACGAGCGGGACACCGGCTGGTTGTAGGCAATGACGGCCAGCACCTCCATGGCCGCGGGGCTGAGCGGCGTGTTGCGGCGGTTGTCCAGCGCGCGCTTCACATACGAGGAAAAGGCAGGCTTTGTGGCAAGCTGCCAGCTGTCCTCCAGGCGCAGCAGGCAGATGCCGCGCCCAGCGGCCTCATATTCATCGCGCATGGCGGCCAGCACGCGCGAAAGCTCTGCCTCGTCCATTTCAAACACATCCGCCAGGCGCGCCGCGCTCACCGGCTCGCCGTGCGCGAACAGCACGGCCTCCAGCGCCCCCTTCAGTTGGTTCAGCTCCACGGCCCTCAGGCCCCCTTCCTGCGCTGCTTTACGCTGAGGTTCTCGTGCGCGTCAATGCTCACACGGCCTGCGCGCACCAGCTCCAGCACGGCCAGAAAGGTGGCTACCGTCTGGCCGCGCGTGGCGTCTTTTGAGAAAAGCTGCCGCAGCGTTTTCACCCTGCCGGTAACAAGGCCGCGCAGCACATGGATAATGCGCGAGGCCACCGACACAATGGGTGCGGCGGTAAGCGGCTCGAACTGCTCGGCTTTGGGCGTGCGCTTCAAAAGGCTTTTGCCCTGCAGGGCATTGTAGGCCTTTTCCAGCTCGCACGGCTGGTGGCGCAGGCGGTAGGTGGCGTCCAGCTTTATGGGCATGGGCCCGCGCACGGCAAGGTAAACGCCCTCGCCCATGGCGCGCAGCCTTGCGGCCACCTCTTTGCACAGGCTGTATTCCACCAGCATGCCGGTGAGCTCTTCCTTCATGCGCTCGGCCTCTTCGCTTTTCGGCAGAAGGAAGAACGATTTCATCTGCACCAGCCTTGCGGCCATTTCAATAAATTCGCTGGCACTGTCTATCTCTTCGGCGCGCACGCCGTGCACAATGGACACATACTGGTCTATGAGCTTCACAATTTCGATATCGGCAAGGCTCATCTTGTTTTTGCTGACAAGGTATAAAAGCAGGTCCAGCGGGCCCTCAAAGTCGGCCAGCTTAAAGGTAAACTGCTCCATATGCAGCTGTACGGGCTGCTGCTCCATATTCCGCGGCGCCCCCTCTCAGTGCAAAAGCGCGCGCAGCGCAAGCTCCACATAGCCTGTGGTAAAATCGAGAAAGCGCCCGGCCGCCGTATACAGCCAGCCCAGCGGCACGTCTAAAAAGCCCAGAAACAGCACGGCAAACAGCGCCAGAAGAATAATGCGCTCGTAGCGCATCACGGCAAAATACCACTTTTTCGGCAGCAGCAGGTTGAAAATGCGCGAGCCGTCCAGCGGCGGCACGGGCAGCAGGTTGAACACGGCCAGCGTGATATTCACGTTCACCATAGTGGACAGCACCAGAAACACAAACAGCCAGAACGCATTAGCGGGCGCAAGGTAGCCCACCAGCTTGTACAGCACCGTGTAAATATAGGCCAGCAGAAGGTTCGCCGCAGGCCCCGCAGCGGCGCTGAGGGCCATATCGCGGCGCGGGTGGGCAAAGCGGACAGTGGCCGCCACGGGCACGGGCCTTGCCCAGCCGAACCCGGCAAATATCATGCACAGCGCGCCCAATGGGTCCAGATGGCGCAGCGGGTTCAGCGAAAGCCTGCCGTACAGCTTTGCTGTTGGGTCGCCCAGCTTATCGGCCGCCCACGCGTGCGCCGCCTCATGAAAGGGAATGGCCGTAAGCAGCGCCAGCGCGCGCGCAAAATAAACAGCCACACGGTCCCACGCGACGATGCCGCCCATATGAAACGCCCCCCTTTTCCTGCCGGTGAATACAGGCCCGCGCGGCGCGCGGGCCCAAAGATACTTTATTATAGCAAAAAAAATCTCTCCGCACAAGGGGAAGCGCCCCGAAGCGGCGCACATATACAAAAAACAGCCCCGGAGGGCTGTGCCCTCCGGGGCCGGTGTGTGCGCTTCGCAGGCAGCGCGCTGCCTGCGAAGCGCCGCACGGGCAGGCCGTATGCGCCGCCCTTTGCACCCGCGGCCTCTG
>JBKYIE010000012.1:105359-115841 GCA_047030735.1 Ruthenibacterium sp. | reverse complement strand
CCTGCGGTTTTCTAATCTTCTTATTTCCCTTTTGTGTATAAATACATGAAGCGGTGGCTTCGTCCAGTATCACAACGGGCGCGTCCTTCAGCATGGCGCGCGCGATGGCGATGCGCTGGCGTTCGCCGCCGGAAAGGTGCGCGCCTCCGCCGCCCACCGCGGTGTCGTAGCCGTGCTCCAGCGCGCGGATAAATCCGTCGCAGCCTGCGGCTGCGGCGGCTGCCTCCACCTGTGCATCTGTGGCGCCGGGGCGGCCCATGCGGATGTTCTCACGCACAGTGTCGTCAAACAGGTAGTTGTCCTGTGAAACGAAGGCCACCTGGCTGTACAGCTGGGTAAGCGGAATATCGTTCAGATTTACGCCGCCCAGGGTGACAGCGCCCTGCTGCACGTCCCAGAAGCCAGCAATCAGCTTTGCAATGGTGGATTTTCCGCTGCCGGAGGGCCCCACCAGGGCCGCCATGCTGCCCGCCGGAATGGAAAGGCTTACCCCGTGCAGAATTTCTTCCCCCTCATGGTAGCCGAACGAGACGTTCTTCAGCTCAATGCCCGTGCCGGAAAGCTGCGCCGCCGTTTCAGCATGCTGCTGTTCGGCGCCGTCTAAAATGGAATCTATCGAGCCCACGATGGTGCCCACGCGGGCCAGGCTGTCCACAAAATTCATGGCAGCCAGCAGAGGGCCCGCAATGCCCAGCGACAAAATGATAGCGGTGATGAAGCTCTCCATGCTGAGGCTGCCGTTCACATACCACAGCCAGCCCACCGGAAGGATGGTGATGAGCGTGGTGGGCATAATGGCCCGCGAAATGGAAATGGGCAGCTGACAGCTTTTCATCCAGTTGTAGAAATAGGCCGCATTCGCCTTCACGCTGTCGGCAAGCTTCGCGTAGGAGTGGCGCCCCTGATTGAACGCTTTTATCACCTCAATGCCGCCTATGTACTCTACAATGGTGGCGTTCATATGCTGTGTGGTTTTTACAGAGCCCGCATACTGCGCGCCGTAATTTTTCATGACAGCCATCATGAACAGCATGCCCACCGGGATAGACACCAGTGAAAGAAGCGCCATGCGCCAGTCCAGCGCGAAAAGATAGGCCAGAATGCACACCGGCCCCAGGATATTCGAGGTCATCTCCGGCAGCAGATGGGCCAGCGGGCGCTCCATGCTTTCCACCTGGTCTACAATAATCTGCTTCATCTGCCCGCTTGAGGCATCAATGATGGTGCCCAGCGGCATTTTCGGCAGCTTTGCCAGAATGCGCTCGCGGATGTCCTTCAGGATGGAGAACGTAGCCCTGTGCGACACAGACAGCGCCAGTGCATACAGCACGGCGCGCACCGCAAAGCCTGCCAGCGCCAGGGCACACCAGCCCACATAAAATGACGCCCCGGCGCGGCCCGAAATGAGGCCGATAATGACCTGCGCCGCGGCAAAATACGGCAGCATGCCTGCCACGACGCCCACCGTGGCCATCGCCACGGCGCATAGAAGGCCGCCGTGCTCTTTCTGCCCAAGCTCCCACAGGCGAAGCAGCGGGCTTTTTGTCTTCATAAAGCTTTCCTCCTTATTCGGTTAGTTTTAGCTAACTTTTTGCGCTTCAAAAGGGGCTGCCCGCGCCGTGCGCACTGCGGCCCCTGCAATGCCTGTTATGCTGAAAAGATGGTTTCAAACCCGGCCATATGGTAACGGTTCAGCAGACGGATATAGCGCCCGGCCTCCTTGCGGCTCATACCATGGCGCACCACTTCGAACATGCCGTTGAAGTACGCTGTGACCACAATGTGGATAAAATCCTCCGTGACAAGGCCCTTTTTCACGCTTTCGCAGCCGATGACCTCCATGTACTTGTAGGTATAATCCACCTCGATATCCACCAGCTCGTCCACAAAATGCTGAAACCTTGTGCCGCCCGAGGCAGTGAGAAGCAGGCGGAACTCGTCAAAATGGGCGTAGATGCAGTCCAGCATTTCCTCCATGTGGTGTGCGGTGTACCGGCCCATCTCCGCCCTTTGCGCAGCCTCGTCAAAGCTGTGAAACGTCTGCTGTATTTCCACAAACATATGCTTCAGCTCGCCCGCCGCAGGCTGCACAATGCTCTCGAACAGGCCCTGCTTATCCCTAAAGCGCGTATAGATAGAGCCCGTGCTGGTGCCCGCCTGCTGTGCAATGGTGCGCAGCGAGGCCTCCTGAAAGCCCTTTTCCAGAAATTCCTTTTTGGCGCACGCCAGCACAGCCTCGTAAACGCCCTGTATCTGCTTTGCCATAGGCCCTCCCTTTCAATTCATAACAATGTTTCGAAACACTGTTATGAATATACTTCATCTTTGTATTTTTGTCAAGCAGAAAAAGCCGGCCCGCGCTGTATTTTCGCATATCAGGGCCGCCTCTCTTTATCAAATAGCAGAGGGCGAACCCTTCAGGCCCGCGCGCAAGGCGCGCGGGCTGCACAAGGCCTGAAAAGGAGATCCTGCGGGCAGGCCTGTTTAAGAAGTCAGCGAAGCCGGTTTTATTTGCCGCCCCTGCCCCGCGGCACGGAAAGGGGCGGCCTGCCGCCCTGGCGAGGGCTTCTCTGCTTTCAGGAGGCTGCCGGCCGGCACCCGCTTTGCCTGCGCCTGAAGCAAAAGCCTTTTTTCAGGGCGCCTGTGCCGGTACAGCCGGTGGCTTCCGAAGTGAATAAAAAAGGCGCCCCGCACCGGATAGGCCGGTGCGGGGCGCCTGCTTTTGATGCTTTCACACAACGCCCCCCAGCCATGCCGGGGGGAGTAAAAAGCTTTCGCTGTCAGCTTCGAGCGAAGCGAGATGGTATTCAATACCAAAAGATGTATCACGCAACGGGAAGAGCCCCGTTTACGGGGGCGGGGCAAGCGATGCAGGAGACAGAGTATTCAGTGCCTCTTGAGAGGCTTGCCGGTAAATGTACTCTTCCGGGGCTTACGCAAGCCCCAGGCTTTGCCGGGGGACTGACTTCACCTCGCCGGCGCTGTTACAGCTTTTCAAACACACTGGCGGGCTGGCCGCAGATGGGGCACTTGTAGTCTGCGGGAAGCGTGTCGCCCTCGTAGATATAGCCGCACACTTTGCAGCGCCAGCCGCCGGGCTTCTTTTCCTGCCGGGGCTGGTAGCTGGACGCCTTGGGCGGCGTAAGGCCGTTTTTCACCCTGTGGTAATAGGCGTACGTCATGGGCGCGCCGCTGCTCAGCGTCTCGGCCTCTTCCACAAGGCCGATGATGAGCATATGGGTGCCCGCGTCCAGCGTGTCCACCACTTTGCAGCCGAAACGGGCGGCCGTGTCCTGCGTCACATAGGGCACGCCGTGCGCGTCCTGCGCCGTCTGGAACGGCGCGAACTTATCCACCTCGCGGCTGGTTTTGAAGCCGAACGTGCCAATCAGCTCCATGGGCGCCGTCTCGCACAGCACAGCGGCCTCAAAGCGCCCGCTTTCCAGCACAGCGGCTGTGGTGGCGTTTTCCTTATTGATGGCCACCATCAGCTTTGCAGGCTCTGCCGTCACCTGTGTGACGGTGTTCACCACGCAGCCATACGCCTTTTCCCCATGCAATGCGCTGACCAGATACAGCCCGCAGCTCAGGGAATAAAATGCCTTCATATCCATTCTGATATCTTCCTTTCCGCACGAAGCCTTCTATTGATAACCAATATCAATAATAGCACACCTTTTCCCTATATGCAACTGCTTTCGCTGCTTTGCTGCGGAAATTCGGGCTGTGTGCACAGCGCGGTAATGGCCTGCCGCAGGCGCAGCGCCACCTGCGCCTTCTGGCGCGCAAAGGGCACACCGTCATCAAAGCGGATGGCCTCGCCCATACGCACGCGCTTTGTGGGCGCATGCAGGCCCACCGGCACAAAGGCAAGGTGGCCGCCCGTGGCGCGGTGGTACGTCTTTTCCAGGTGCAGAAAGCCCTCGTATACCGCGCCTATCTCGGCCGCGCTGCTGGCGTAATCTACATCCGGGCAGAGAATGATGTTCTCGCCCTTTTCCAGCGCCTGCTGGGAAAGGCGCATGGTCTCTACAATATCGCGGCTGCCGCGGTGCACCGGAATGGCCCCGCACCCGCGCACAATGCCGCTTACTGCGCCGGAGACAAGCTTTGCGCACACAAAGGCAAGCGGCCCCGGCATGCCGAACCGCTTTGTGAAGGTATAGCCGTAATACTGCGCAAAGCACGCCTTTGCATCGCAGAAGGGCACAAGCGCCCAGATATGCCCCTCCACAGGAAGGTGCGCCACGGCGCGAATGGGCCCCGCCATATTCTGATGATGCACCACATACACCGCCGGAGCCGGGGCCGGCGTGCCCTGCGCGCGCCAGCCCTCCAGCCGGAACAAGGCGCGCAGCACGCGCACCGTGCGGCTATACATCCGCCTTCTCCCCTTTCCCGCCGAACACCCAGCGCAGCTGCACCTGATAGCTGAGCAGGCTGAGCAGAATGTCCACGGCATATTTGGCCAGCAGCTCGTTCGCATCGAAGGCCGCGCACAGCGCCCAGGTGCCCAGCACGCTGCCCGCAAGCTGGAACACCCACAGCACATAATAGCGCGCCGCCGTGGGCCAGAAGGCCTTGCGCTGCATTTGGGGCAGGCGGCGGTTGCACAGGTAGTTGAACAGCGAGGAGAGAATGCGCGCCAGCACAGCCGATATCATAAGCCTGTCTACCAGGCTCAGCCCGCCGAACACAAAGCTTACCAGCAGGCCATAGGCCGCCACGTCCACCACGGCGCTGGCCGCGCCCGCCGCCATATACTGCGCAAGCCCGCGCAAAAGCGGAACGCAGATGCGCAGGCTGTCCTTTACTGTGTCGTAGTGGCTGCCGGAATTATTGTCGAAATAGCGCGTCTCTATGGCAAGCACGTTCATGGGCACGCCCTTGCGCTTGGCCCACAAAAGCATCTCCAGCTCGTACTCATAGCGCTGGCCCTGCAGGGAGGCCACCTCCTCCAGCAGGCCGCGCGGAATGCCGCGCAGGCCCGTCTGGGTGTCCTCCAGCTCTATGCCGTACAAAACGCGCATGGCCGTGCTGGTGGCGCGGTTGCCCGCCATGCTGCGGCGCGGCGTCTCAGGGCCGAAATGGCGGCAGCCAAGGCTCAGGGCCTGCGGCTGCTCCAGCACGGCGGCACACAGGCGCTGCACGTCCTGCAGGGCGTGCTGGCCGTCGCAGTCTGCCGTAACCACGCCCTCGCAGTCTGCCATAAAGCGCAAAATATGGGCAAAGCCCGTTTTCAGCGCCGCGCCCTTGCCTTTGTTCTGCTCGTGATGCAGCACGGTGCAGCCCGGCAGGGCTGCTATCTTTTCGAATACAGGGGCAAATTTGGGCCCGCTGCCGTCGTCCACGACGACCAGCGGGCCGCGCTGTGCGCACAGCGCGGCATATTCCGCAAAGCGTTCCTCCGGCTCATATGCCGGTATCAGGACGCACACTGCCATACTCTGTTTCCTCCTTCTTCGCAAGGCGCCTTTTGAGAAAGCTCACCGCAAACACAAGGCAGCCCATCACCACAGGCACCGCGGCCCCCAGCCCGCAGGTGAGGGCCCAGGCGCGCGCCGAAAGCGTCTCAATGCTGAACATCCACGGAAAAAAGGCCGTGGCCCCGTAAAAGCAGGCCGCCGTCAGCGCCATGACAGCGGCGCGCAGCTTTGTGAGCGGCCAGCACAGAAAGAACACCACGCACAGCCCCGTCACACCGGCCAGCAGCGTGCACACAGACGAAATCTGCCCCTGCGGCAGGCCCAGCGCCCCGCCTAGGGCGGACGTGCCCAGAAGGAACAGCGTGCCGCAAAGCCCGCCGGGCAGCGCGTTCAGCAGCGCATTGCGAAGGAAATGGCCCTTCGCGCGCACGTCCGAGCGCTCGAACGTGAGCAGGAACGACGGCAGCCCTATGAGCACGCCGCTGATGAGGCTGATCTGCCCCGGCAGCAGCGGGTAGGGCATGGCCCACACAAGCAGAATGGCCGAAAGCAGAAACGAGAAGATGTTCTTCACAAGGAACAGCGAGGCCGAGCGCGAAATATTTGCAATGACGCGCCTGCCCTCGCGCACGATGTGCGGCATGGCGGAAAACTGCGCGTCCAGCAGCACGAGCTGGGCCGTCTGGCCCGCGGCGTCGCTGCCGCCCGCCATGGCCACGCTGCAATCGGCCTGCTTCAGTGCCAGCACATCGTTCACGCCGTCGCCCACCATGGCCACCCGGTGCCCCTTTGCCTGCAGGGCCCGGATGATGGCCTGCTTGTGCCGCGGGCTCACGCGGCCGAACACCGCCGTCTCTTCGCAATACGGGCCGAAATCTGCATCCTCGGGCAGGGGCGCGCAGTCCAGAAAATTCTGCGCCCCGGCAATGCCTGCGCTCTGCGCCACGCGCGCGGCGCTTTGCGCATTGTCGCCCGATATCACCTTCACCGTCACGCCCTGCCGTTCGAAATAAGAGAGCGTGGCCTGCGCGTCGGGCCGAAGCTCGTCGCGCAGCACGGCCCAGCACACGGGCTGAACGGGGCCCAGCAGGGCGCCGTCTTCGCCGGCGCCGCCTGCGCGCGCCAGGCACAAAACGCGCAGGCCTTGGCGCAAAAGGCCGTTTACGGCTTCGTCCCCGCACGGGGCGCCCAGCACCTTCTCCGGGGCGCCCAGGGCCCAGCACTGGCCGTTTTCCAGCACGACGGCGGAGTATTTCCGCTCGGAGGAAAAGGGCACCTCGCGCGCAACGTCCCAGCGCGGCGCCTCGGGCAAAGCGGCGCGCAGGGCACAGGCCGTGGCGTTTTGAGAGGTCTGCGCCGCGGCAAAGGCGGCCAGCGCCTCGCGCGCTGCCGCGGGCTGGCGCCCGTCCGCCGGGCACACCTGCTCCAGACGCATATTTCCCGTAGTAATGGTACCAGTTTTGTCAATGCACAATGTGTCGATGCGCGCCAGCGCCTCGATGCAGGATAACTCATGCGCCAGCGTGCGCCGCTTTGCAAGCCGCAGAACGCCCAGCGCCAGCGCGATGCTTGTAAGCAGGTAAAGCCCCTCCGGAATCATGCCCACCAGCGCAGCCACCGTGCTGGTGACGGCATAGCCGAAGGTGGCGCCGTCCAGCGTGAGCTGGCGCACCAGCATGGCCGCGCCCAGCGGCACGATAAAAAAGCCCACCAGCTTCAGCCAGCCGTCCAGCGCGGACATAATGGCCGAGCGCTGCTTTTTATCGCGCTTTGCCTCCTGCGAAAGCCGGGCGGCCCAGCAGTCCCTGCCCACGGCGGTAAGCCTTGCGCGGCACTGCCCGGCCGAGAGAAAGCTGCCCGAAAGCAGCGCGTCGCCCGGGCGCTTGCGCACGTTATCTGCCTAGCCCGTCAGCAGCGCCTCGTTCACTTCGGCCGCGCCGGTACACAGCTCGGCGTCCGCAGGCACCTGGCAGCCTGCGTTCAGCACCACAATGTCGCCCAGCACAAGCTCGTGCGGCGGCACGGGCGTCACCCTGCCGCCGCGCACGGCCTGCACGGGCCGCTGCTCCAGCAGGGCGATGGAATCCAGCGTGTGCTTCACGCGAAGTTCCTGCACGATGCCGATGAGCGCGTTGATAACCACGATGCCCAGAAACAGCGTGTCGCGGTATGCGCCCACGGCCACACAGCAGGCGGCCAGCGCCAGAAACACAAGGTTGAAAAACGTGAACAGGTTGTCGCGCACGATGCGCCCGGCAGTTTTCGTCAGGGGCTTCGGCGCCTCGTTTGCAAGGCCGGCTGCGGCGCGCGCCGCAGCCTCTTCGCAGGACAGGCCGTATTCCGGGCGCGCCTCGCACAGCGCGCTGCCGGCCTCGGGGCTTTTGTGCTGCATGGGGTGATCACTCCTTCTTCACCCCTTACAACGAGCCAGCCCCCGCGCACACTACACGCAGGCGGCACAAAGCTGTGCCGCGCGCCTCACACGAACACAGCCTGCACCAGCAGCATATAGCACACAGTGCCCGCCGCAATGCTGACAAGCGTGTTGCGCCGCCACACATGCAGCCCCGCCGTAAGCGCAATGGAAATAAGCTCCGGCGCGCCGTGCGCGCCGGACAGCCAGGCCACGTCCTTCAGGCAGTACACCACCAGAAGGCCCATGGCGGCATAGGGCAGCGTGTTCCCCAGATATTCCACCAGCCTGGGCACGGGCCTGTTTTTCGGCAGCAGCACAAAGGGCGCAAAGCGCGTGGCCATGGTGCCCAGCATGATGGCCGCCGCCGTGATAAGGCACTGCACCGCCGTCATGCCGCCGCCCCCTTTGCCCCGCCGTTTACGCTGCGCCAGATGAGCAGGGCGCCCGCAATGAGCGCCATGGCAGGCAGCATAAAATTCGCCGCCCCGAACACAGCCAGGCACACCGCCGCGCCCATAAGGCCCAAAAGCGCGGGCCCGTGGCGCTTTGCGTTCAGCCACTGGTCGGTGAAGATGGTGACAAACAGGGCCGTCATCACAAATTCGATGCCCTTCACCTCCAGCGTCAGCACGCCGCCCAGCACAGCCCCCAGCAGCGTGGCGCCCACCCAGTAGGCATGGTCCAGCGCGCTGGCGGCCGCGTAAAAGGCCGTTTCATCCACGCCCTGCGGCACCTTTGCCGCCACGTTCACGCTGAAGGTCTCGTCCGTCAGCGAGAAAATAAGGTATGGGGCCCACCTCCCGGCCCTGCGGTATCTGCCCAGCATGGAGACGCCGTAAAACATGTGCCGCGCGTTTACCATGATGCTGAGCAAAAGGGCGCCCACCGGGTCGAACGCGCCCGTCAGAACGGGCACGGCCGCATACTGCATGCTGCCCGCGTACACGAAAATGCTCATGCCCACGGCCCACAGCGGCGAAAAGCCCGCATGGCGCATCAGCACGCCGTAGGCAAACCCCAAAAACAGATAGCCCGCCAGCACGGGCAGCGTTTGGGCAAAGGCTGCACGCCACAGCTTTTCCCTCATCCGGCATCCCTCCCCGCCTGGCCGGCTGCCGCCCGGCGGCCGGCAAAGCATTTCCCCCTGCGGCAGCCGCGTGCAAAGCCCAAAGCAGGGCGCCCTGCGCGCGGCGGCAAAATATATTATACCTTGCCCGGCGCCAACGTGCAAGTGCGGTATTAAGGCCGGCTGCCGCCGGGGCAGATATGCGCCCCCCGGCGGCAGCCGGGTTTCCACAGGGGCACTTGACACGGTGTGCTATAATAGCCTCGCTGGGCAACTTACCGATTTTGTGCCCACCGCGCCCTGCGGGCGCGGGCACCCCTGCGGTTTGGCGAGGCCGCAGGGCCAAAATCTTATCGCCGGAGTGTACCTTTTATGAAACACAATACAAAACGCCTTGTCCGCGCCGCGCTGATCGCCGGCATCTATGTAGCCCTGTGCCTTGTGCAGCAGCCGCTTGCCTACGGTCCGGTGCAGTTCCGCGTCAGCGAGGCGCTCACGCTGCTTCCCATCTTCACGCCGGACGCCGTCTGGGCTGTGACGGTGGGCTGCTTTTTGTCAAACCTGTTCAGCATGAGCCCGTGGGACATGCTGTTCGGCACGCTGGCCACACTGGCGGCCGCCCTGGCCACGCGCAGGCTGCGCCATGTGCGCACAAAGGGCCTGCCCATGCTGCTGTTCAATATGCTCACGGTGGGCATCGGGCAGGCTGTGTGCGCGGGCGGGCTGGGGCTTGTGCTGGTGCGCACGGTGGAAAAAAGCCCCCTTTTGAAGCAATGGTTTGAGGAGTGACATGCTATGAACGCCCCCGGCATCTTTTTATGGGACTGGAACGGCACGCTGGTAAACGACGTGGCGCTTTGCAGCCAGCTTCTGAACAGCCAGCTTCAGCGCCATGGCCACGCGCCGCTGGGCGGCGTGGAGGAATATAGGCGTGTGTTCCGCTTTCCCATAGAGGAGTATTATAAAGACGCCGGGTTCGATTTTTCCCGCTGCTCTTACCGTCAGCTTGCGGCGGAATACATGCAGCTTTACCCTGCCCGCCTGCTGGAATGTCCCCTGCAGCCGCACGCGCAGCAGGTGCTGGCGGCGCTGAAGGCGCGCGGCGCGCGGCAGGTGGTGCTGTCGGCGTCCGAGCAGGGCATGCTGAACGAACAGCTTGCCCACTTCGGCCTTACGGGCTATTTTGAAGAAGTGCTGGGCCTTACCGATTTCTACGGCCGCAGCAAGGTGCAGCGCGGCCTTGCCTGGCTTGCTGCAAGCGGCCTTGAAAAAGAGAACGCCGTGATGGTGGGCGACACAGACCACGACCTTGAGGTGGCAAACGCGCTGGGCATCCGCTGCGTGCTGTTTTCGGGCGGCCACCAGCCGCGCGAAAAGCTGGCCGCCGCCGGCGCGCCGGTGATAGACGACTTGCGCAGCCTGCTGGATATGTAAAGCCTCAGAGGCAGGCCGCCTCCTGCATAAAACGCCCCGCGGCGCGTCCTTTTTTCAGGACGCGCCGCGGGGCGCTTTGTTTTTGCTGCTTTCGCACAACGACAAGCCGCGGCTGTGCCGTGGAGAGTAAAAAGGGCTTT
>JBKYIE010000012.1:0-105259 GCA_047030735.1 Ruthenibacterium sp. | reverse complement strand
CGCTGCCAGCTCCGAGCGAAGCGAGGTGGTATTCAACGCCCAAAAGATGCCGCACACAGCGGGAAGAACCCCGTTTACGGGGGACATGGCAAGTGATGCAGGCGGCAGAGTATTCAGTGCCTCCTGAGAGGCTTGCCGGCAGTATGCCCTTCCATGGCTTACGCAGGCCCCAGGCTTTGCTGGGGAGTGTAAAAAAGCTTTCGCTGCCAGCTCCGAGCGAAGCGAGGTGGTATTCAACGCCCAAAAGATGCCGCACGCAGCGGGAAGAACCCCGTTTACGGGGGCATGGCAAGTGATGCAGGAGGCAGAGTATTCAGTGCCTCCTGAGAGGCTTGCCGGCAGTATGCCCTTCCAGGGCTTACGCAGGCCCCAGGCTTTGCCGGGGGCCTGACTGTTTTTCAGAAGGCGTCCGCCCAGCTTTTCAGCTGCGCCGCCCCCGTTTGGCTGTCAAAGCGCCTACTTTCGCAAAGCTCTGCGCCTTTGCAGGAGGGCGCCAGGCGGCGGTTTGTGCCGCCCATGCCGCTCATGCCTGAGGTGGCAAAGGGAATCACGCGCTTGCCTGTAAGGTCGTACTGCTCCAGAAAAGTGTTGATGATGGCGGGGGCAACGTACCACCAGATTGGGAAGCCCACGAACACGCGGCTGTACTGTGCCATTTTTTCCACCCTGCCTGCAATGCCCGGGCGGGACGCTTCATCGTTCATCTCCACGCTGCTGCGGCTTTTCGGGTTATTCCAGTTCAAATCTGCATCCGTATAGGGCGTTTCCGGCTTTATTTCAAAAAGGTCCGCCCCAATGGCCTGCGCCAGCGTCTTTGCCAGCTTTGCGGTCACGCCGCTGGCAGAAAAATAAGCGACCAGTGTCTTTTCCATGCATGTCCCTCCGTTTTTACAAATAGCTTACGGTTTCACAAAGCTCTTTGCGCTGGCTGTGCGGCGCAAGCGGCCCGGCGCCCGGCGCGGCATAGCCAAGGTCCAGCAGCATCAAAAGCTCTTCGTTCTGCGGCAGGCCCAGCTCCCTCGCGGCAGCGTCCGGGTCAAAAAAATTGATCCAGCAGCTGTTCACGCCCTCGTTTTCCGCCGCCAGCATCATGTGCGTCGCCACAATGGCGGCGTCTTCCGCGCCGGAATCGCGCTTTCCGCCCGGGTAGGTGAACACGCGGCTGCGGTCAAAGGCCACCGCCAGCACAGTGGCTGCCCCATAGCGGCACGGCGTCACTTTATCTATTTTTGCAAGCGCCTGCGCGCTCTGCGCCACATAGACATGCTGCTCCTGAAGGTTTTTGGCCGTGGGGGCCGCGCGCCCCGCCTCCAGAATAGCCTGAAGCTGCTTTGCCTCCACAGGCCTGCCGTCAAAGCTTTTGCACGAGTACCGGTTTGCGGCCACTTGTGAAAATTCCATTCCGTTTTCCTCCTTTTCCGCTTCTGGCGCGCCCCCGCCGGTGGGCGGCGCGCCCGTTTCGCTGCACACAAAAATGCAGCTGCACCGCATTTCGGGTGCAGCTACAGTATAATTCCTTCCGGAAAAAATGTAAAATGCTTATATCAAATAGATATTCATGCATTTTTTGCATCACAGGCAGGACGCCTGCAAAAACTGCTGAAACGCCCTTGTTGCCCTGGAAAATGTTTTTCCCGTTTTCCACGCCAGCGCAGACCGGGCCGAAAGCTCCGGCTGCAGCGGCAGAAACCGCATGCCGTCATAGCGGCAGTCCTGCTCCAGGCATATCACAGCGCCCCGCTGCTCCCGTGCAGCGACCACGGCATTGTGCAGGACATTGTAATTCGTTGAAAAATCCATTGCGCCGGCAAACTCGCCGGACCACCGCGCCAGCTCCGCATGCACCGGCGTGTTGATGTGCACTGTCGTCACCATCGTCCCCACCAGGTCTCCGGGGCGGATCACGCCCTGCTCTGCCAGCGGGGAGCTTTCATGCAGCAGAACGCCCCAGCGCTCTTTTGTGCGCATGGGCAGCGAGGTATACTGCAAAAGGGGGAACGGCTCCAGAAACAGGCCCATATCCAGCAGCCCCTGCTCGATGCGCGCCTGTATTTCCTCATTGAACCCGCTGTACAATTCAAATTTCACTTTTGGGTGGCGGCGCTGGAACTGCGCCATGGCGCGGGCCAGCTCCTGAACGCTGCGCAGCTCATTGCAGCCGATGGAGATAACGCCCGCCAGCGTCCCCTCCATGGCGGCCATTTCCCCCTTTGCCTTTTCGGCCATCGCCACCAGCTCCTGCGCGCGGCGGCGGAACAAGAAGCCCTCGTCCGTGAGGGAAAGGCTGTGACGGGCCCGCCGGAACAGCCTGACGCCCAGCTCCTGCTCCAGCTGCATCAGCTGGCGGGAAAGCGTGGGCTGCGTGATATGAAGCCTCTGAGCCGCCCTGGTGATATTCTCTTCCTGCGCAATGACAAGAAAATATTCCAAAACCCTGATATCCAAAGAGCATCCCTCTTTCACAGCGCGGCCGCCGCGGCCCGCTTTTTCACGCGCCGCACCGGCGCACAAACCACGCGAACAGCGCCGCGCCGTCCACGGTGTCCGGCCTGGCCCATGCACCGCACATGCGCTCGGGGTGGAACTGCACGCCCCACACGGGCAGGGCCGTGTGGCGCATGGCCTCGATGACGCCGCCCTCGCTGAACGCCGTGGCCTCAAAGCCCGGCGCAGGCGCTTCCACAGCCTGATGGTGGCAGGAATTTACGCTGAACACCTCGCCGTACAGCCCATGCAGGGCGCTGCCCGGCACGGCGCGGACGGCGTGCACCCTGTCCTCCGGCTCGCCGGAGGAGCAGCGGTGAAAAGGCTTTTGCGCCTGCGGCATATCCTGCCGGATGCCGCCGCCGAACACAATGTTCAAAAGCTGGTGGCCCCGGCACACGCCCAGCACGGGCCTGCCCGCCGCCAGAAAGGCGCGCGCCAGCGCAAATTCCGCCTCGTCGCGCGCGGCGTCCACCTCTTCAGTGCCCGCAAAGGGCTGGCCGTAGCGGTGCGGCTCTATATCCACGCCGCCGCACAGAATAAGCCCCGCGCACGAGGTGTCCGCCCGGGGGCAATAGCCGCCCTGCGGCACTGCGCCCACAAGGCGCAGTGCCTGCGCATAGGAATCGTAGCCCGTCTGCGATGCTGAAAGAAGGATGCGCTGCTCCATGCCTATTCTTCCCTTCCGTGTGCCGCCTGCCCGCCGCGCGCCGCCCACTGCCCCCGCCAAAGGCGGCAGTATGCGCAGGGCACCGTGTCCTGCGGGGGCGAATCTGCCTTGCGCTTATCCATAAACTCCTTCTCATATACAAAGCCGCATTTTTTCATCACTGCGCCGGAGGCCGGGTTTGCCCACTCGTACCAGGCCGCAATGCTCTGCACGGGCGTATGGGTGAACAGGTACTCCACCATGGCGGCCAGCGCCTCGCTCATATAGCCTTTATTCCACCAGGCGCGGCCCAGCACATAGCCAAGCTCGGCCACATCCCCGTTCAGAAACGCGCCGATGTTGCCAATGACATACCCCGGCCGCTGCCTTTCCGCAATGGCAAGCGGCAGCCAGTCGTCCGAGGCCTGCCGGGGCAGCAGGCGCTCGCGCAAATCGCGCTCTGTCTGCTGCACGCTTTCGTGCGCATACCAGGGCATATACCGCGCGGCCTCTTCGTCGCCGCAGTACGAGTCGAACATGCTCTGCGCGTCCTGCAGGCGAAAGGCCCGCAGGATGAGCCGAGGCGTCTCAATATAGGCTTCCATCGTCTTCCCCTTTTCTTCGGCACGCGGGCTCAGCCCATATGCCAGTAATATGCGCGGTACGGCGCCAGCGTCACTGTGCCGCCGAACTGCCGGGCTTCGCCGGTGATAAGGTCCCGCCCGGCGGGCGCGCCCGCGTCGAAATGCGCCTCAAAGGGCGCCGCGTCCGCATTCACGGCCACCAGCACGCGGCCTTCGGCGCACGCGCGCTCGAAAATAAGCTGGCGGTTCGTCTGCACCACCTGGCGGTAGCCGCCGCGGCGCAGCGCCGGGCTTTGGGCTCGCGCGCGGGCCAGCGCGGCGATATACTGCGTCAGCCCGGTCTCCTGCGGCGCCGTGCACGCGGGGCGCAGGGCCGCGTCGCCGTCCGCCTTGCGCCCCTGCGCGCCCCATTCGCTGCCGTAGTACACGGCGGGCACGCCGGGCATGCCGAACAGAAGGCCCCAGGCCGGGCGCAGGTGCGCCTTGTCTGCCAAAATGCTGGCGATGCGCTCTACATCATGGTTATCCAGAAAATTCAAAAGCGGCCTGCCCCGGTACAGCGTCCACGGCTCGGGGCCGAACTGCCGGTTCAGGCTGTAGCCTATCTCGAACAGGTTCATGGTGTTGAAGCTGGAATACAGGCCCTTATAGCACTCATAGTTCGTGACGGAATGGCACATTTCATCATTCATCCAGCGGTTGTAATCGCCGTGCAGCGTTTCGCCCAGCAGCACAAAGCCGGGCTTCAGGCCGTCTGTAAAGGCGCGCAGGGCGCGCAGGTATTCCGGCGGCAGGCAGTAGGCAACGTCCAGCCGCAGGCCGTCGATGTCAAACAGGCGCACCCATTCGCGGATGGCGCCGAACTGGTGGCGCACCACCTCGGGGTTTTGCAGGTTCAGCTTCACAAGCTCGTAGTGGCCCGCCCACCCCTCGTACCAGAAGCCGTCGCCGTAATTGCTGCCGCCGGAAAAATCAATGTGGAACCAATCCTTATAAGGCGACTGCCATTTTTTCTGCTGCACGTCGCGGAACGCCCAAAAGCCGCGCCCCACGTGGTTGAACACGCCGTCCAGCATCACCCGGATGCCCGCGCCGTGCAGGGCCCTGCACACGGCGGCAAAATCCTCGTTTGCGCCGAGGCGGGCGTCCAAGGTGAAATAATCGCGCGTGTCGTAGCCGTGCGCATCGCTTTCAAACACAGGGTTGAACAGTACGGCCCCCGCGCCAAGTTTTCGGATATGCTCTACCCAGCCCAGAAGCTGCCGGATGCGCGGCTGCGCCGCGCCGTCGTTCTGTGCGGGCGCGCCGCACAGGCCAAGGGGGTATATCTGATATACCACCGCATCTTCAAACCACATAAAATACCGTCCCCTTCCCGTTTTTTACACGCCCGGCAAAAGCGCCGCCAGGGCTATGGCGGCGCACAGCGCGGCATACAGCACAAGGCCGCGGGCGCGCAGCGCCTCGTGCACGGGGTGCAGCACGCTTCGCCGGCCGGGCCGCAGCCCCTGCCAGAAGCCCTTCAGGCGAAAAATGAGCCAAAGCGCCCCCGTAAACATGCAGAAAAGCGCAAAGCCCGAAAGGCACAGCGCCGCCGTGGCGCTGCGCAGGGCGAGCGGCGCGGCCAGAAGGCCCATGGCGTTCACAGCCATGTGCGCCAGCACGGCGGCCCACAGGCGGCCTGTGCGCGCATACAGGGCGGCCAGCGCCGCGCCCACGCACAGCGTGTATAAAAGCTGCGCCGCATTGCAGTGGAACAGCGCGAACATCAGCGCAGAAAACGCCACATACACCCTTTCGCCATACATGCCCACGGCGCCGTGCAGCGTCCGGCGGAACAGCCACTCCTCGCCCAGCGGTGCTACCACGCACCCGAACAGCGCGTTCGCCCATGTGCTGCCGCCCAGCGCCAGCGAGGCTATCTGCCCGCTCTGCTGCGCCGCGGGGCAACAGCAGGTGACAAAATTGGCAAGGTAGGCAAGCCCCAGCACGCATACCAGCCACGGCACGGCGCGCCAGGGGCGCAGCGGCCCGCGCGCCGGGCGGGGCCCCGCGGGTACGGCGCGGCGCAGCCACGCAAGGGCCGCGGGCGCGGCAACGCCGTAAAGGGGAATATCTGTGGCAAGCCACACGCCCCAGCCGCTTTGCACAAGCTGCGGCCAAACGGCGCGCATCAGCGCGGCACACAGTGCGGCGCCCGCCTGTGCGGCCAGCAGCAGCGCGGCATACGCCCCCGCCGTATGCGAAATGCGCGCGCGAAACGAAAGCTCCACCCCACGCCCCCCTTTCCCTGCCGTGCACGCAGCCTGCGTGCGGATGGATATGTTTATTATCATACCAGACGCCGCCGCGCGAAGCAACCAGAAGCGGCGCCAAACGGTATGCCTGCACAGGAAAGCAGCAGTTTTGTGCCGGCTGCTCCGGCGCCCTTTTCCTTCGGCGCACCGGCCGGGGCCGCGTCCCTTCCCGCGCAGCACAAAGCGCCCTGCGTCAGCCATTGGGCCGCCGCAGGGCGCGCTTTGCGCAGGGCCCGCCCCCCGCCCCGGCCAAAGCCCGGCAAGAGGCGCGCTGGCGCAAGAAAACCTCGGTTTTGGCTGACGGTTTGGCGTTTGATACACGAAAAAAGGCAGGCAAGCCGTCAGGCTTGCCTGCCTTTTTCACACACCGCGCCTCCAAAACCGCCGGGCCAAAGCTGCCCGGCACCCCGGAAGCGGTAGCTTTTGATGCAGAGCGGGAAAGCTTTCCGCAGGCACCCTTTGCGGCTGTCCGGGAAATCTGAAAAAGCCATGCGCAAAAATTGCCTTTCAGGGGCAATGGTTCTTGTGCCAGCGCGCTTAAACTGTGCCTTTTCATTTTATTTTACAGGCGCGCGGCGCAAAAGCAGCCACACCACCCCGGCCAGCGCCAGCGCGCCGGCCAGCCAGATAAGCGCCCACTGCCATTCGTACAGCGCGCCAATGGATACAAAGAACTGCCTGATGCGGAAGAACAGGCCGTTTTGGGCCGAAGCGATAATATCCGCCACTTTGCCCACACTGGCGCCCAGCAGCATGCTGAACACCCACACCACCCAGAAGCCGGCCTGCCCGAAGCGCTGCATCATGCCGCCCATCATGCCGCCGAAGACCACCACTGTCAGTGCAATAAGTGGCAGCATCCAGATGTGCCCCTCAAACACCCACAGGGCGGGCATGGCGCTGTGCAGGCTGCCGCCCTCCAGCGGGACGGCGGGAAAAAACGCCTGCTTTGCCAGCCACGCCAGCGGGTTGACGGGCCACATCGCCAGCATGGCGCCAAACGCCAGCACCACATTCGCCACAAGGGCACTGAGCAGATAGACGCGGCGCGTGCAGCCCATGGTGACGGCAAGCTGGAACGAAGAGGAAAACTGCACCACCCCGCCGACAAAGAACACCAGCGTCACGGCAAACAGCGCCATCACACCGCCTATGGAAAGCCAGCCGTCATCCTGAAACCCTCTGGAGGCAGTAATGATATTGACAACGGCCTCCGCCACCAGGGCAATCCCCCAGCCGATGCCCAGCGCCAGCCACAGTATGGGCAGAGCACCCTTCAATTCCCGTTTGATTGCTTTCAGCATTCAAAGCCACCTCATTTCACACAAATGTGCCGCAAAAGCAGCCAGCTTGCCGCCTGCACGGCGCCGCACACCGCCAGCGCGCCCAGCGCGCTGGCCCCTGCGGCGGCCGCCGCCCTGGCGGGCTCGAAAAACAGCAGCACCAGGCCGAGCTGTACGGAGCGGGGCGCAAACACGACGCCCAGCACCGCCGCCGCAATCATCACCAGCAAAGCCGCAGAGCCGCACACCCAGCCCCAGCCGCCGAACCGGTGGCCCACAAGGCCCAGAAGCTGGCCCAGCGACGTAAACGCAACGCTGGCCGCCACCAGCAGGGCAAACAGGGCCGGCACAAAGGCGTCCGGCAGCCACTGACCAAGAAAGATGCGGCACTGCACCGCGAACACAGCGCACATGCCGGCGTCCGCGAACAGGGCCAGCCCAAGCGTGATGCAGGGCAGCTCTGCCCACAGGCTGCGGCGCGTCTGGCCCATTGTCAGGGCAAAGCGCACCGTCTGCGGCGTCTGGAGAACGGAAAAAAGAAACGGAACAAGCGTCAGGTATAGGATGCCCATGCTGGTGATATAGCCTGTCATTGCCTCCCGCGCATGCGAGCCCGTAAGGTTGATGAGAGAGATGAGAAAAACGACAGCCGCCATGCCGGGCACGGCCAAGCGGTAAGACCAAACGCAGAAACGCGTGGTTTTCAGCATGGCGCATCCTCCTTTTCACCGGCCAGGTACACAAAGGCCTTTTGCAGGTTCACAGGCGAAACGTCCACATCGCGCCCTTCCGCCGCTGCCTGCGCCTGCCTGGGCGGCACGCGCAGGGCCGCGCCTGTCTGCCTGCCGAAATGCTCTGTATGCAGCACCCTCGAAGCGCCCAGCCGCGCGCACACGGCTGCCACGTCCTCGTCCTTGCCCGTCACAAAGCTGAACGAGCTCACAAAGCTCTCGGTCTCGGCCACCTCGGCAATGGCGCCGTCCTTCATGATGATGACCTTTTCGAACACGTTGGCCGCCTCTTCGATGATATGGGTGGATATGATGAACGTGCGGCCTGTTTCGGTGTAATCCTCCAAAAGCAGCTTGTAAAAATCTTCGCGGGCCACTACGTCCAGCCCGGCCACCGGCTCATCCAGAATAGTGACGGGCGCGCGCGAGGCCAGCGCCAGAATGATGGTGACCATGCTCAGCATGCCCTTGGAAAGCTTCGAGATGCGCTTTTTCGTCTCCAGCCCGAAGCGCTGCACCAGCCGCTGCGCGTAGGCCTCGTCCCAATGGGGGTAATAGGTGGCAGCGGCCTTCAGGTAATCGCGCACCTTATAGGTGTTTTCACCGAACATCATCACGGGCGAAAGCTCGCGCGAAAAGCAGATGTCCGCCAGGGCCGCCGCATTTTCCCACACGGGTGCGCCGCCGTAGGTGACGGTGCCTGCGTCCCAGGTGTTCTGCGCCGTAAGGATGCTGAGCAGCGTGGTCTTTCCCGCGCCGTTGCGGCCTATCAGCCCGTAAATGACACCGGGCTCTATGTCGATGCTCACATCGTGCAGCACCTGTTTTTTGCCATAGCTTTTGATGATGTGCTGTGCACTCAATACTTTGTTCATTCTTCGTTTCCTCCCTTTTCGCCGCCCGCCTTTGCCAGCATGGCAGCCAGCTCCTCGCGTGTGATGCCAAGCGCCCTTGCTTCGCGCACAAGGCGCTTGACGTAGGTTTCAAAAAATGCGTCTTTCCGTTTCTGCATGATGCGCTGCCGCCCTCCTTTTGCAACGAACATCCCAATGCCGCGCCGCTTGTACAAAATGCCCTCGTCCACCAGCAGGTTGATGCCCTTTGCCGCAGTGGCGGGGTTGATGCTGTACGCGCGGGCCAGCTCGTTCGTGCTGGGGGCCTGGCCCTCTTCCTCCAGCACGCCGCGCAGGATGTCATTTTCCATCATTTCTGCGATTTGAAGGTAAATGGATGTGCCGTCGCTGAAATTTCCTGTCAATGTCTGCGCCTCCTTTTTCAGAGATATAAGACCGGTCTCTTTCGCTTTTTGCGCTCCACGTTTATTGGTTCATTACTTGTGTAACTAACTATATAGCCAATTAAGGCAAAAGTCAAGGGCTTTCGGAAAAATTTTTCCGAAAGCCCTTTTCTCAGGCCGGGCGGGGGGAAGCGGCCGTTCCCCCGCCTTGCCGCGGTTTTCTATTCTCACACGGTTTTTATCGTGCGCCAGCGCCCGCTTTTCCAGCGGATGAAAAACAGCGCGGCGCGCACGTTTTCATCCACGGCAAAGGCCAGCCACATGCCCGCAAGGCCCATGCCCAGCCGCACGCCCAGCACATAGCCAAGCCCCACTGCAACGGCCCACTGGCTGGCGATGCCCACCGCCACGGGAAACCTTACGTCGCCTGCCGCCTGCAGCGCGCGCACCAGCACAATGTTGAACGCCCGGCCTATTTCCAGAAACACCTCGATGAGCATCACCGTCTTTCCCAGCGCAATAACGCGCGCGTCCTGCGTAAACAGGCCGAACAGCGGGCCCGCGGCAAGGTACATCAGCAGGCTGATGCCCACGTTCACCGGGCAGAAGTCGCGCAGGATGCGCATGCCGCAGGCATAGGCGCCGTCCAGGTCACGCGCGCCCACAAGGTAGCCGATAAGCACCTGCCCCGCCTGGCTGACGGCAGAGATGAGCATGAAAATGCAGTTTGCAAACATCACGGCATACATGCGCGTGGTGACCACATAGGTGCCCATCATGTTCACGAACACAAGGCAGCTCATCTGGGAAAGCTGGTAAGACAGGTTTTCGCCGCCGCTGGGCAGGCCGATGGACACAAGCCTGCGCATCAGCCCGCCCGGGAATGGGCGAAGCTGGCGGAAGGAGGCGCTGGCCTCGGGAAAGCTTTGGCGGAACGCATAGTACATCAGAAGGAAGCCCGCCACCCGGAAAATGCTGGAGGACAGCGCCGCGCCTGCGGCGCCAAGCCGGGGCAGCGGCCCAAGGCCGTTGATAAGCACCGCGTTGCCCGCAATGTTGCACACGTTTACAAGGCCGGTGATGAGCATGATGCTTTTCATGCGCGCGCCCGCGCGCAGAAAGGCGGAAAAGTTCAGCATCAGCGCCTGAAACGGCAGCGCCGCGGCCGTGATGACAAGGTATGCGCCCGCCTCGGCCCAAAGCTCGTGCGGCACATGCATCAGGCGGAACAGCGCCCCCCGCAGGCAGATAAGCCCCACGGCCAGCAGCGTGCCCAGCACAAGGTTCAGCGCGGTGGAAAGCGCGTAGATGCTGTTCACGCTTTTCATATCCTGTGCGCCGCGGTACTGGCTGATGAGGATCATGGCCGCCAGCGTGATGACGTTGAACAGCAAAATGACCACTGTGATAATCTGGTTCGCATTGCCCACGGCGGCCACAGCCGTTTCATTGAAATGGCTGAGCTGCACCTGGTCCATATTACCCACCAGAAGCTGCAGAATAAGCTCGATGAAAATCGGCCAGCTCAGCCGGAACAGCGCCCTGCCGGAGGCGTCGATGCGCGCGCTTTCCATAGCGGCCCTCCCTTTACCCGTTTTTAACACGCAGAAAAGGATACCACACCGCGCAGGCCCGCACAAGACAGAATATTGTCAAATATGCCGGTTTCGAGGCGTCTTTTTTGTGCAGGCTGCTCTGTTGTGCGTGAGTCAGGCCCCCCTCCTGGCAAAGCCGTGGGTTTGCGTAAGCCCTGGAAGGGCATACTGCCGGCAAGCCTCTCAGGAGGCGCTGAATGCTCTGTCTTTTGCATCATCTGCCCCGCCTCCTGCAAACGGGCTTCCTCCCGCTGCGTGCCGCAGCTTTTTGGTATTGAATACCATCCCGCTTCGCTCGAAGCTGGCAGCGAAAGCCCTTTTGCTCTTTCCGGCACAGCCGGGGGGGGGCTCGTTTCGCGAAAGCTGACCAGTAAAAAACGCCCCTGCGCCGGGCCGGCCGGCACAGGGGCGTTTTTGCCCGGTTTCAGCTTTACATCACGGCCTGCCCGTTCACCACAAGGCGGAACGAAAGGCCCAGCTTTTCCGCCGCCTTGCGGCACAGCAGCATGCGGTCCAGAAATATTTCAAAATAATCCATCACGGCGCTCATCTCTGTATCCAGCGTCAGGGTGAGCACCACGGCCTTTTCCTGCGCATCCAGCGTGGTGGCGGCCTTTTCCACAGCGTAGTTCACCCTGTCGTGAATGTCAAAGGACGCTTTGTCGCGGTTGCGCACGCGGGTGCGGCGCACGTCTGTTTTATCGGCCAGAATAAGCGCCGCAGCCACGGCGTTTACCGGAAAGGCCGTGCTCTCGTCATGGTTGCCGATGGCCGAACAGACGGTGGCTATCTCGTTTGCCTCCATGCCAAGCTTGTCCAGAATGCGGAAGGCCATCACCGCGCCGCTTTGCGCATGGTCGATGCGGTTTATCACATTGCCGATGTCGTGCATGTACCCCGCTATCCAGGCAAGCTGGCAGGTGCGCTCGTCGTAGCCAAGCTCTTCCAGTATCTTCTGCGCAAAATGCGCCACGCGCGTCACATGGGCAAAGCTGTGCTCGGTGTAGCCAAGCGCCTGCAGGGTGTCGTCCGCGCGCTCGATATACGTTTTTATCTGTTTATCCTGTTTTATCTGCTCTGGTGTTATCATTCTGTTTCCTCCATTGTGTGTGCGGCGGGCTGGGCCGCCTGCTCCAGCACCACAAAAGCCGTGGCAAAGCCGCCCTCGTGCGTGAGGGAAAGGTGCGCCGTAAGGCCCTTTTGCCGCATAACCCCGGCAAGCTGGCCCGAAAACGCAAAATAGGGCGCGCCGCTTTGCGCGCGCAGGGCCTGCGCCTGCACCCACACAAAGCCGGAAAGCCCCGTGCCCAGCGCCTTTGCCAGCGCCTCTTTTGCGGCAAAGTTCGCCGCCGCCGTCTGGGCGCGGTGCAAAGGGCCGCGGCTTTGCAGCAGCGCGCGCTCTTCGGGGCCAAACACGCGCTGCACAAAGTGCGCGCTGGCTATGCTTTTTTCCAGCCGCGCCGCGCTGGCTGTGTCCACGCCAATGCCGTATATCATCGCGCCGTCCCGCCCTTCCCGGCATGCGCCTGTCCCTGCGCGCACCGTTTTTCAAAGCATGCCGCCGCGCCGAAAAGGCGCCCCGGCAGTTCCATTATACCCCCCGCGCGCAGAAAAAGCCATGGGCGAGCTTTTTATTTTCTAAGATTTTACATTTTAATCTCGCAACACTGAACAGTCTGTTCCTCCACTAGCGTCCTCCAGCCACATATATTGTTAAATATCACCAATTCTTCCGTTTTCTTTTTGGTTTTACAAAATACACCTGTTTTCCTCTTTACCTCCCAAAGAGGTGAGAAAAATGGGTGACGAATTGTTCCGGAATATCAAGGACTACCAGATGGGGAGTGGTGACAGTGCATTATATATTTTGAATAAATTTGCACCAATTATAAAACGGTATACTTTTTTGTTACAGGACGAAGATGCCATGTCAGAAATACAATGCCAATTACTGAAGCTTGTAAAAGAAATGGACTTGCCCGCCATGCGCAGTACCTCGGAAGGCGCCCTTGTGAAATACATAGAAAAAATTGTCCGCTCCAAATATATTGCCCTGATAAAGGGGCAGATAAAGCAAAGAAAAATCACTGCATTGGACGATTTGAATCCTTATGACTTGTTTCAGTACAATCAGAAAAGCAGCCAGCATGAAGCATATGACGGCCTGCTTTTGCATGACCTTGAACAAATTCTTTGCCCTTCAGAATGTACTGTGATTTATTTGCTTTATTTTGAAAATTTTACAATTACTGAAATCGCTGCACGGCTTCACAAATCCCGTCAGGCTGTGAATCAAACAAAGCTGAAAGCACTTGCCAAATTAAGAAAGAAGTTTCTTCCATAACCAGAAGGGACACGGTATCCGTGCCCCTTCTGGTTATACGGTTTGAATGCTGCTATAACGCACCTGATGGTCTACAAGCGTACCATTTGCATCATATGCACTGAAAGAGAAAAGTGTACGATAACTATAGCCTGATATTCCAGTATAATCACCTAAAAGAGACCGCACACTATAGCTACTTTGCGAATAGAAAGTTGCCACAGTGTGCCAAGACCCGCCCGGTGCGCGTTCTTGCAGTTCACCAACAATGGAACCATCATAACCATCTTTTAGAATCATAGTGGCCTCAGGGTATACAACATTCCCTTCCTTGGTTAAAGACGCAGAAAACATTACTATACCAGTGTACCTGGGTTGTGGAGATGACTCTGCAAATACGGCAGATGCCCCTACGCACACCATAATCAACATTAGAAGAATGCTTACCAGTTTTTTCGTTCTCATATCATTTTCTCCTTTCTTTCCCTCATTATCAGGGCTGAAAGGATAACGCACGCACACCCTTAAAATTAACAACTTTCACCTTGTAAAGCTATTTGCCGCTGCTAAAGCAGTATCATAACCTAAACTAGTGCTGAGAACAAAATACAAATTATCTGCCTGCCATACTAATATGTTTTGTTCGCCGTCGAAAATGTGCTCTGCATTTGATTCCCCTATTGTCACCGAGTGTCTTTCCGCCTTTTCTGTATTCAAAGAAAGCGCGTCGGGGGCATTTTTATATTGCATAAATAATATCTGTGGTAAATTAGGCTGTGCGGGGTTTGCATAAATCTGTGTCAAATTGTCTTTGCTTTCTATGGTATCAATTAACTGATAATTTTCAGGAAGATTCGTAAGCCAATAAACATAATCCCACCCTTCGGGTGTTTGCAGGTTATCTCTAAACGTAATATCTGTATGCGTAGAAGCTGAAGTGGTATATGCAACTGCAAATTTCGCTTTCAGGGCCCAAGTTGATATTGCCAACGCAGTGAAAACCATTGCCGCGGCAACAAGCATAACCAGTCTCTTTTTTATACGTGTGTGCTTTTTAGCTGGCTGTTCCTTTTGGTTCAATTCCTTCACAATTCTATCCATAGAATCGCAAAAAACATCTGAATATTCCGGCTCAGGAAGGCTTTCAATTTCTTCTTCAGCTTCTGCGCGCTGTTTTGCTATATATGCCTGTGCCATATATTGGTAAAGCCTTTCATTTTTTTCATTTTTCAACTTTCTCGCCCCCTTCTTCTTTTTGGGCCAACTGCTGCAGTTTTCTTTTGGCACGTAAAATGCGCATAGACACGGCTGGTTTTTCCAGCCCCAGCATTGCTGATATTTCCTCAATACTGCAACCGGCACCATATTTTAACAAAAAGGGCAGCCGGTATTTATCTTTCAGCTTCTCTATACACTCCATCCAGCACTCAAACGAAAGCTTAGAGAACGCAATCGTCTCGGCATCATTATCTTCTATGTGTTCTGCAATTTCTTTATTATCTTCCCATTCCACCTCTGGGTGCTGCTTTCGGCGGCGGAATAGGTCTCTTGCGTTATTCCTCAGAATTGTCATAATATAACAATAAGTTTTGTTGCTATCAATCTCTTCTATTTTTTCCAAATTTTGCGATATTTTAACAAATGTATCCTGCAAAATATCTTCTGCATCCTGTTGGTTATGCATCATCTGCAATGCTTTATAGTAAAGCAATTTATGATATCTTTGAAAAATATGTTCCCATTTCTGAGCATCTGCTCCCGTAGGGGTAATCCATTCCTTTTTCATTCGTTATATACGCTCCGCTTTAATTCTTATCAAATAAAAAAGCGTCGCCGGGCAGAACAGTGCCCAAGGCGCCGCAAATATAGGAAGTAGTGTTGTGCTACACACGCCCTGTTTTTACTTTCCGGGTCTGCGCACTGCGGCTGTAAACAGGCGCACTAATTCAAGGCAGTCTAAAAATTCTTCCTTTGTGCAGCCGCCCAATGCCTCTGTTAAGAGCTGTACCCTTGCCTGCGGCATATCTGCCAGTTCATATGCCAAAATCTGGTTTGGAGTAGTATCCAACGCCTTTGCAATTCTAACAAGCGCATCCAAACTAAGCTTTGTTTTGGCACGCTCTATATTGCTGATATGAGATGTGGAATAGTTGGTGGCCGCCACCAGTTCTTCCTGAGAAACATCTTGAACGCGCCTGATATATCGAATGCGCTTGCCTATCTGTTCATAATCCAGTTCATATTCAGATTTTTTGCTCAAGCAGGGCCCCCCTTTCAAATAATTTGTAAAAATATTGTATCTCAGGTAGATTTGTAATATAATAATCTGTATAAATAGAAATATTCTAATAAGATAAATATATTGTTTTTTGTGAATATTTTTTAGAGAATAATTTTATGCAGCGCACATAATTTGTTATTTTCTTTTGTTGTTCTCGTTGTTTTATCAGAGTCATTCTATGCCCATTTGAAAAGGAGGTTATAAAGTGAAAAAACTCGGAACCATCTGCCTCCTGCTTGCCCTTCTGCTTGCCGCATGCGCCCCTGCGCCGGGCAGCACTGCCAGCGGCGTGCCGGAAAGTAAGCCCTCCGTGCCCCCGGCCTCATCGGAGGGTTCCGTTTCTGCATCTTCTGAATATTCAGATGCCGCAGCGGAAGAAATTATTGAAAACTGCACCGCTTTCTTTGCCGATACTGGCTTTGAAAAATGGCTGTACGGCGACATGGCCTCCGTAGAGGAATACCTGCAGCAACATGACGGCCCAGCCTATGAGCTTCCGTTTCAGGTGCTGGTGGAAAACCAATTAAATCTTATTTATGAGCAGCAGGGCAAAACTCCTTATTATACACAAGGAGATATTCCCTGTTACCCGCTGGAGCTGTGCCAACAGGTGACAAGCGAGATGTTCGGCGTCTCGCTGTATTGGGAGGATCCCTACTGGGGTGCCCCGGAAGGTATGGCCGGTATGCCGCGCGGATATGACTTTGCGCTCACAGAAGCCTCTGTACTGCTAGATTCCTGTACGCTGGAAGGGGACATTATCACTTTTACCGCCCTGATTCAACAGCATATACCAGACCACGGCGTAGTGGATGCCCAGTATGTGAGCTACAGTTTTCGTTATCTTCCCCGTCAGACATATTGTGCTTACCAGTTTTTATCCAGTAATATCCAGCAGGCCGAAGGGTTCCGTCTTTCATCCGAAAAAACATTTCGCGCCGAAACAGAGAATGCGGAATTGGCCCTTCGCGCAGACGGTACTTTTTCACTTTCCTGCCCGGCCCAAGACGGCAGTATACAGCATTGTTCCGGCATCTATTCCGGGTACGGCAGCCAGCTTCTGCTTTCTGTTTCAGAAAGCGACTTTGAAGCTGCCTCTGCCTTCTCCGGCGTTTACAGCATCTGCTTTGAGATAGAAAGCCCCCTTCTTCTCATTCTGCAAGCTGATTCAGCTCTGACGGAGCAGAGCACAGCCTTCCATGCGGCTGAACTGCCGCAGGCCGCCTGAATATTCAGAAATGTGAGGTGCATCTTTTATGAAAAAACTGGCAGCCGCCTGCCTCCTGCTCGCCCTTCTGCTTGCCGCGTGCACCCCTGCGCCGGGCAGCACTGCCAGCGGCGTGCCGGAAAGTAAGCCCTCCGTGCCCCCGGCCTCATCGGAGGGTTCCGTTTCTGCATCTTCTGAATATTCAGATGCCGCAGCGGAAGAAATTATTGAAAACTGCACCGCTTTCTTTGCCGATACTGGCTTTGAAAAATGGCTGTACGGCGACATGGCCTCCGTAGAGGAATACCTGCAGCAACATGACGGCCCAGCCTATGAGCTTCCGTTTCAGGTGCTGGTGGAAAACCAATTAAATCTTATTTATGAGCAGCAGGGCAAAACTCCTTATTATACACAAGGAGATATTCCCTGTTACCCGCTGGAGCTGTGCCAACAGGTGACAAGCGAGATGTTCGGCGTCTCGCTGTATTGGGAGGATCCCTACTGGGGTGCCCCGGAAGGTATGGCCGGTATGCCGCGCGGATATGACTTTGCGCTCACAGAAGCCTCTGTACTGCTAGATTCCTGTACGCTGGAAGGGGACATTATCACTTTTACCGCCCTGATTCAACAGCATATACCAGACCACGGCGTAGTGGATGCCCAGTATGTGAGCTACAGTTTTCGTTATCTTCCCCGTCAGACATATTGTGCTTACCAGTTTTTATCCAGTAATATCCAGCAGGCCGAAGGGTTCCGTCTTTCATCCGAAAAAACATTTCGCGCCGAAACAGAGAATGCGGAATTGGCCCTTCGCGCAGACGGTACTTTTTCACTTTCCTGCCCGGCCCAAGACGGCAGTATACAGCATTGTTCCGGCATCTATTCCGGGTACGGCAGCCAGCTTCTGCTTTCTGTTTCAGAAAGCGACTTTGAAGCTGCCTCTGCCTTCTCCGGCGTTTACAGCATCTGCTTTGAGATAGAAAGCCCCCTTCTTCTCATTCTGCAAGCTGATTCAGCTCTGACGGAGCAGAGCACAGCCTTCCATGCGGCTGAACTGCCGCAGGCCGCCTGAATATTCAGAAATGTGAGGTGCATCTTTTATGAAAAAACTGGCAGCCGCCTGCCTCCTGCTCGCCCTTCTGCTTGCCGCGTGCACCCCTGCGCCAGGTAGCACTGCAAGCGGCGCGCCAAAAAGCGGGTCCGCTGCACCTTCAGCTTCGTTGGAAGATGCCACCTCTACACCGCCAGATTCCAGTGGCCTTACATTTTTGCCAGTGCAGGAAAATTTAAGCGAAGATGAGATTATTGCGGGTTGTATCTCTTACATAGAGAGCTTCTATCTGGGAGGCTGGCTCAATGAGCCTTTTACTTCTACAAAAGACTACTACGATAATAACAGCTTTTGCATGGAGGTAGCCGCCAGTGGTTGCCTGCGCATTTTGTATGAGCAGGCCGGCAGGGAAATCATATGCACACCGGAGGGTGCTTCTTGTTACCCTATTGAGGAATATGAAACGCTCACCAAAGAAATGTACGGCTTTTCTCTTCCCTGCACTGCTTCGGCCTCATGCCCGGAGGGTATGGCGGAAATGCCATATGGGTATGGTGCCCAGATGACAGACATTCGCATTTTACCGGAGCATGCCTTTTTGAAAGACGGCATCGTTCACGTTGTATCAGAGCTATTGTGGAAGGATTACGGCATGCCGCCTGAAACCATAGGTTATTTAGAATATCAGTTCCAATATTCCAATACATACATATTCTTCCCTTATACGCTTCTTTCCATAGAATCTATAACAATATGAGTGGAGGGTTTCCGTTGAAAAAGCCAGCAGTTATCTGCCTCCTGCTTGCGCTTCTGCTTACCGCATGCGCCCCTGCGCCGGGCGGCGCTGCCGACGGCACGCCGGAAAGCGGGCCCGCTGCGCCTTCAGCTTCTTCCAGTATGTCATCTTGTACAAACACAGCCTCCAGTTCTTTTGGGGAAAGCAAAGCTGAACCCGTTGTTCCCGCTATACCGCCTTTTACCGGGCCGGAAGATTTTCCGCCTGTTTCTTATGATACCCTTAATATAGACCCCGCCGAGGAGCCCCCCTATGACCCTGCGGATTATCCTGACCTTCCCTCTTTCCTCAACGCAGAGCAAAAAGATCTGTATTGCCGTGCAAAGGAATTATCCTCTGAACTTCTCATCACGAGCGACAGCTCATTTCCTCTTCTCCCCGGGCAGGAGCCGGTTTTATCTACCACAGCTCACTCTATTGAAGGGTACATTGGTTTGTTCTCGCCCGCTACATCACGGTATCGCACCTGGAATGATTTTTATGCCGTAGTGACCTCTGTTTTTACACTGGAATGGTTCTATGAAACGGCTTTTTCCTCCCCGGAGGAACCCGGGGGGCTGTATTATGCAAGCTATCTGGAACAGGATGGGCAGCTTCTTGTCTGCAACAGGGCGCGGGGAACCAACCGCAGCCGCACTGCTATTCCAGATTCCTATGAGCTTATCTCTCAAAGTGAAGATGAAGTTCTGTTCCATGTGATAGGCTATTATATGAATTCCGGAAAAGATGGTTTGGGCATAACAGACAGCTATGACTATACTGAGGCCTTTCCCATCCGTATGGTTCGCACAGAAGAAGGCTGGCGCCTGGCGGAATATCATATTACTTATTGAAATTTAGTGTCTGGTATGGCCTTGCCTGCTTCACTCTGTTTCTTTCGGAAAAGATAAAGGAGCCATATTTTGAAACGAGGTGCATCTTTTATGAAAAAACTGACAGCCGCCTGCCTCCTGCTTGCGCTTCTGCTTGCCGCATGCGCCCCTGCGCCGGGCGGCGCTGCCGACGGCACGCCGGAAAGCGGGCCCGCCGCGCCCCCGGCTTCGCCGGAGGCTTCCGCTTCCGTACCGGGGCCGGAAAGTTCTTCCGAAGGCGCTTCTTCCCTGCAGGCTGTTTCTGATGATATGGAATTTGCTTTTTATGAATCACTCGCCGACATTCCTTATGCCTCTGTTGCGTACGCCTATGAAAAAGGGCAACTCACACTGAACGGCGAGCCATGGATAGATGCCCCCGGCGACCAGAAATTTGGTGACATCGCATACAGCAACAGCGAATATCTGTTTATTCAGGTGTTCTTTCCAAATGGAGAGTTCCGCTGGATGGGGGTACAGTATGATGAGGACATGCCCCAAAACGCTTATTTCCTGCCGTCTGTGTCAGATGGACAACATATCTTGCGTGCGGAAAATGGGCAGCTTGTGTTTGAAAATGGTGGTATTTTCGACCCCTCATCACAACGCTGGATAGAAAATGGAAAAGTAATGGATGGAAGAACATATCGGATTTATTAAAATAAAGGACGCCCTTCCTCATAGGAAGGGCGTCCCTCGCGTTTATTTAGCACGTGTCTTTTTTATACGGCCGTCAAAAATATAATTTTCTCCGCATGTTGCTCGCATGGCTTCATTCAAAGTGCGCTCAACACCCTGATACGGGTCGAGAACGTAAACATTTGCAGGACTTGCCGCATCATTATCATACGCAAAGGCAACTACCCAGTGCTCTGTCCCACCGCCTTTGCCATGAACAACAACAGGACGCCCGGCAGATATCTCTGATTTGATTGTGCTAAGAGAATAGGTGCTTTCCGTCATTACTGCATTGGGCGAACCCCAACTATATCCCGTACTATTAGACCAATATGTATTGAGAAAATACGAAACGTTATTATTGGCAGAAGATCCATAATAGCTGGATACATCCACACCGCAACACAGGGCGCATCCTTTAGACTTAACCGGCTCGCTATATGCTTTCTGGTTGATATTCACAGGCATGGACAAGCGCTTGCTACCTGTGCCACTGCTGCTTCCAGGTTCCACCAAAGAGAACATCTGCGCATAGCTGCGCGGGTTATTTGTCCATTTTAGAGTGTCACCCACTGCAGTCAGATACAAATCGCGCCCCAGCAGTTTCATATAATACATTGACGACATGGACTGTGTGGGTTGCATCTGAATCACAGTATCTTCGTTGGCAGCACTATCCAGATGCCATACAATGCAGGAAGCATTCTGTGTGTTATAATTAAGTGCATACCAAGCATCACCACGCTCACACACAATTCGCACGTTATAATCTGAACCAAAACGCTCCAGCGCCCAGCGCTGGTCTTTATTGTTTGTTCGGGAATACAAATTTACAATATTACCATTGTTGACAACACCGTTTTCATGGTCCCCGTACAAATTGATAAATTTGTCATTAGCGGCGCATTTGATTTCATAATATTTATTATGGGTAAACATCTTTTTCTCCTTCCAAAATGTGAAGTATTTTGAGCGCTCGTATCATAAGGAGAAAACCTGCCTCAATTTGTAAACTCTTCTTTGCTTTTATTTTTTGAAAATTTTCCGGCCCTGCTTTACAAACGGCGGGGCTTTGCCTCCTTATTCTTCAAAAGGAGGTTTTTTCAATGCAGTATGATAAAAAATTTATTGCCGCGGCGGCCGGGTTCCTTTCCGCCCGGCTGGGCTGGGTGGGGTGGCTGCTGCTGTTATATGCATGCGCCATGTGCTGCGACTTTGCCACCGGCACAGTACTCGCCCTGAAGCAGGGCGTATGGGCCTCGAAAACAGCGCGCGAAAAGCTGTGGAAAAAATGCGGCGCGCTGCTGATGCTTTTGGCGGCGGCTTTTTTGGATATGACGGTGCAACTTTTGGCGGCAAACCTGCCGCACGGCACACTGCCGTTTTTGCCGGGCGCACTGTTTCTGCCTATGGTGGCCGTGTGGTATCTGCTGGCCGAAATTGGCAGCATTATGGAAAATGCCGCCGCCATGGGCGCACCCATGCCCCGCTTTTTCAAAAAAAGCATAGAAACCATGCAAAACTCTATTTCAGCCGGCAAAAAAGAAACCGGCAAACGCAGGAAATAGCCCTTTTTCAAAACGCCCCTTGCAAACGGCCCGGCTGCGTTGTATAATAACAGGCAGAAAACGCGGCGACAAAGAGAGTACGCGCGGCGAAGCATCTGCGCAAAAGAGAAAAGCGCCATGGGCTGAAAGCGCTTTGCAGGTGCGCCGGGCGGAAGTTCACTTTCGAGCGGCCGGGCTGAAGGCGTTTGCTGGTAGGCGCGGACGGGCCCTTCCCGTTACAGAAGCAAAGAGTGTTTGCTCTTGGAAGCAAAAACGTGGGTGGTACCGCGGAGCATTGTGAAACGCACAGGCTTCGTCCCTGAGAACACAGGGGCGAAGCCTTTTTTCGTCCCGGAAAGAAAAGGAGAGGTTTTGTTGAAACAGGCATTGGAACACATCAAGGCCACGGCGGACGAGCTGATTGCCAGGGCCGCCAGCGCAGCCGAGGTGGAAGAGCTGCGCGTGCGCTTTTTGGGCAAGAAAGGCGAAGTGACGGCCATTCTAAAGCAGATGGGCAGGCTTTCGGCCGAAGAGCGCCCGGTGATAGGCGCCCTGGCAAATGAGGTGCGCGAGGCCATTACGGCAGACATTGCCGCGCGTACAAAGCAGCTTTCAGACGCCGTGCTGGCGCAGCGCCTGGCCGCAGAGGCCATGGACATGACGCTGCCCGGCCGCCGCCCCGCGCAGGGCAGGCGCCACCCGTTTGAGCTGGTGCTGGGCGAGCTGAAGGAGATATTCCTGGGCATGGGCTTCGACGTGGTAAGCGGCCCGGAGGTAGAGCTGGACCACTACAACTTCGAAATGCTGAACATGCCCAAAAGCCACCCCGCGCGCGACACGCAGGACACCTTCTATATCACGGAAAACGTGCTGCTGCGCACGCAGACAAGCCCCATGCAGATACGCACCATGGAAAAGCAGGCCCCGCCCATCCGCATCATCTGCCCCGGGCGCGTGTACCGCTCGGACGCGGTGGACGCCACCCACAGCCCTATTTTCCACCAGATAGAGGGCCTTGTGGTGGATAAAAACATTACCTTCAGCGATTTGAAGGGCACGCTGGAGATGTTCATCAAAAAGCTGTACGGGCCCGATACGCGCGTGCGCTTCCGCCCGCACCACTTCCCGTATACCGAGCCCTCCGCCGAGATGGACATGAGCTGCTTCAAATGCGGCGGCAAGGGGTGCAGCCTGTGCAAGGGCGAAGGCTGGATAGAGATACTGGGCTGCGGCATGGTGCACCCCAAGGTGCTGGAAAACTGCGGCATCGACCCGGAGGTGTATTCCGGCTTTGCCTTCGGCGTGGGGCTGGAGCGCATCGTGATGATGCGCTACGGCATTGACGACATGCGCCTTTTGTATGAAAACGACCTGCGCTTTTTGAAGCAATTCTAAGGGGGAATGAAACGATGAAAATGCCATTGAAATGGGCGAAAGAATTTGCCGCCTTCACCTGCACGCCCCACGAATTTGCCGAGCGCATGACGATGTCCGGCTCGAAGGTGGAGACATACAGCTGTGAGGCCGACGCCATTGAAAACGTGGTGGTGGGCCGCGTGGAGCATATAGAAAAGCACCCGGACGCCGACAGCCTGCTTGTGTGCCGGATAAATGTGGGCGAGGAGAAGGACATTCAAATCGTGACAAGCGCCGCGAACCTGAAGCCCGGCGACTATGTGCCCGTGGCGCGCCACGGCGGCCGCCTGCCCGGCGGCAAGGAGATACGCCGCGGCCTGCTGCGCGGCGTGGAGTCGGACGGCATGATGTGCTCCATTGGCGAGCTGGGCCTCACCCTGCACGATTTCCCCGGCCAGCGCGAGGACGGCATTATGGTGCTGGACGAGCCCGCGCCTCTGGGCGCGCCCATCGCGCCCGTGCTGGGGCTGGACGACGTGAGCGTGGAATTTGAGATAACCCCCAACCGGCCGGACTGCCTTTCCGTACGCGGCCTTGGGCGCGAGGCGGCGGCCACCTTCGGCGTGCCCTTCCGCGACCATGTGCCCCAGGTGAAGCCCGGCCACAGCAGCGCAGCCGAAAAGCTGCGCGTGGATATTGAAAACCCGCAGCTTTGCTACCGCTATGTGGGCGCTGTGGTGGAAAACGTGCGCGTGAAGCCCTCGCCCCGCTGGATGCGCGAGCGCCTGCGCCTGTGCGGCGTGCGCCCCATTAACAACCTTGTGGATATCACAAACTATGTGATGCTGGAATACGGCCAGCCCATGCACTGCTTTGATTCCAAGTATGTGAACGGCGGCCACATCACCGTGCGCAATGCAAAGGCCGGCGAAGAAATCGAAACGCTGGACGGCGTGCAGCGCACCCTGAGCGAAGAAATGCTGGTGATAGCGGACGAAAAGGGCCCCATTGCCGTGGCGGGCGTGATGGGCGGCGAGTTTTCCGGCGTATATGAAGACACCACCAGCGTCATTTTCGAAAGCGCCATGTTCTACGGCCCGTCCGTGCGCACCACGGCCAAAAAGCTGGGCATGCGCACCGAGGCGTCGGGCCGGTATGAAAAAGGGCTGGACCCGAACGGCTGCCTGCGCTGCCTGCAACGCGCGCTGGAGCTGGTGCAGCTTCTGGACGCGGGCGACGTGGTGGACGGCGTGGTGGACGTGTGGCCCCACCGGCGCGAAGAGCGCCGCGTGCCTCTGCGGCCCCAGGCTGTTAACCGCCTTCTGGGCACGCAGCTCTCGCGCGAAGAGATGGCGGGCATCCTGCTTCCGCTCGGCTTTGAGCTGGATGGCGGCGACGTGATTGTGCCGTCCTCCCGCTGGGATGTGGAGCGCGACTGCGACCTTGCCGAGGAGGTGGCCCGCTTTGTTGGGTACAACAAAATGCCCTCCACCATCATGCAGGGTGTGGCGTCGGCCCGGCCCACGCCGCGCCAGACCTTCCGCGAGAACGTGCTGGACTGGCTGGTGGGCTACGGCCTGTACGAGACCGAAAGCTTCTCTTTTTACAGCCGAAAGGCGTTTGACGCCATCCGCCTGCCTGCGCAGAGCCCGCTGCGCAGCCCTGTGGTGATTGCAAACCCGCTGGGCGAGGACACCAGCGTGATGCGCACCACCGCCCTGCCCAGCATTATGGACATCGTGGCGCGCAACTACAACGCGCGCGCCGCCGAGTGCGCCGTATTTGAGGACGCCACCATATATCTGCCGCAGGGCGGGCCGGACGAGCTGCCCCGCGAGGTGGAGACCGTGGTGATGGCCGCCTACGGCCCCGCGTGGGATATTCTCGCCCTGAAGGGCGTGGTGGAGGCCGTGTGCGCGGCAGCCAGAACGCCCGCACCCCGCTTTGTAGCCAACACACAGGGCGCCACCTTCCACCCGGGGCGCTGCGCGGATATCTACCTTGGGGAAGACAGGCTGGGCACCATTGGCGAGCTGCACCCCGAAACGGCGGCCAACTATGGCGTGAAGCCGCGCGTGGCCGCGGCAGATCTGGATATGGACGTTCTGTTCGCCCACCGCGGCGGCACGCCTGTGTTCCGCCCGCTGCCAAAGCACCCGGCCGTCACGCGCGACCTTGCCCTTGTGATGGAAACGGGCGTGCCCGCGGCAGATGTGGCCGAAGCTATCCGCACCGCGGCAGGCGGCGTGCTGGAAAGCCTTGCTCTGTTCGATGTGTACACCGGCGAGAAAGTGGGCGAGGGCAAAAAGAGCCTTGCCTATAACCTTGTTCTCCGCGCGCCGGACCGCACCCTGACGGACGAGGAGGCCGAGGCCACCGTGGCCAGGGTGCTGGGTGCGCTGGCGGCAATGGGCGTGGCCCTGCGCAGCTAAGGGGCCCGCCCCGCGGCGCGGCATATGGAAAAAGCACAAAACCGCACAGGGCCCTGCGCAAATTCCTCTTGCGCGGGGCCCTGTTTTGGGTTACAATAGGAATAGTAAACTGTATAAGGGGAAAGATGCCCTTTGTACGGAACAAAACATCGCCGGGTGCGCCTTTGGGCGCACAAGGGTGTTCTTTTTCGAAGGAGGCGTGTAGTATGAGTGAACCCACCGCTATTTTTTCCATCTATGACGACAAGGATAAGGAGATCCGCGAAATTCTCACCAGCGTGTACCGCGCCTTGAAGGAAAAGGGCTATAACCCCATCAACCAGCTGGTGGGCTATATCCTCTCGGAGGACCCCACCTACATCACCACCTATCAGGGCGCGCGCGCCAATATCCGCCGCATAGACCGCGACGACCTGCTGCAGGTGCTTTTGAAGAATTACCTTGGCGAATAACCCAAAAGAGGAGCTGTTTTACCCATGGCATTCACCCCGAAACTGAAATACAAGGGCCGCCCGCTGGTGCGCTGCAAAAACGACATCTATTACGGCAACTTTTCTGACCCGTTCGTCATTTACATGCAGGTGCTCACCACAAAGGAGGACCACGGCGTGCAGGTGGCGGACCGCATCCACGTCATTCTTCTTTCCACCGACACGCGCAAGAACCCCATCGAGCGCATGCAGCAGCAGTCGATGAAAAACGGGCTGTACAGCGCGCTGGAGATAGGCACCATCTGGCTGGAAAAGGCTCTGAAAGAGGCGGCGAAGGCATAAAGCCCGCCCCCGGCAGAAAAAAGCATCCGGGCGCAGTATATACTGCGCCCGGATATATTTTTTACAAAAGAAAGCCGCCGGCGCCAAAGCACCTGCCGGGCAGGCGGTTTTCTTTCACAAAGCAGGCCCCGGCACAGCCTGGGGCCTGCGTAAGCCCCGAAAGGGCATACTACCGGCAAGCGGAGGCACTGAATGCTCTGCCTTCTGCATCACCTGCCCCGCCTGCCGCAAACAGGCTTCCTCCCGCTGCGTGCTGCATCTTTTGGAGATTGAACACCATCCCGCTGCGCTCGAAACTGACAGCGAAAGCCTTTTTACTCTCCCCGGCACAGCCGGGGGTTGTCGCTTCGCTAAAGCAAGTCATAACCACCGAGCCGGTGGCTTGCGTTGGCCCTATAAGGGCCTATTACCGGCATGCGCCTCAAGACGCACTGAATTTTATTCCGCTCGCATCACTTGCCCCACAGCCTGTAAACGGGCAATCTCTGTTCTAACGGCAGTCTTTTGCTCCTGATAGCTTGCTGTTGGCAGCCCGCTTCGCTCGCTGCTTGAAGCGAAAGCTTTTTTGCGGGGCACCTCCACCGGCAGAGCCGGTGGTTTCCCTATTCAAAAAAGCAGGCGGGCCGCCTGAAAAAGCGGCCCGCCTGCTTTTTATCCCTGTAAACGGCTTATTCCTTTTCTTCCGCCCCGGCGGCCTCTTCGCCGTCATCGTCCTCGGAAAAATCCACCTCAAACTTTGTGCCGCAGCTTGGGCATGTGAGGTCATCCGAGGCAAGCATATCCTCGTCCACACACACCACCTCGCCGCAGTTGGGGCAGGTTATCTCGTACAGGCCCGCCTCATACTCATCGGCGTAATCCTCATCGTCTTCATCTTCGTCATCAAACAGGTAATCTTCCACGTCCTCAAGGTCTTCGCTCACAGCGTCCACCTCGTCGAACAGCTGGTCTACATCGGTGTCTATCTCTTCCACCTTGGCGGCCATCATGTCCAGCGTCTCCACCACGGCGGCCATCAGCTTGCCCTCTTTTGTGGAAACATCGTACTCCATGCCCTCCATCAGGCCCTTGATATAGGCAACTTTTTCTTTCAGCTCCATGGGTTTCCCTTCCTTTCTGCGCGGCAATGCGCCGCACCAAAAGCTCAAAACAGGGCAAGGCCACACGGCCCCGCCCTGCGGATGTCCTGTGCGTTACGCACGCTCCATATATTCGCCCGTGCGGGTGTCGATGCGGATCATATCGCCCTCGTTGATGAACAGGGGCACGCGGATTTCGGCGCCCGTCTCCAGCGTGGCGGGCTTAAGCGTATTGGTGGCGGTGTTGCCCTTGAAGCCCGGATCCGTCTTGGTTACTTCCAGCACAACGAAGTTGGGGGCCTCCACGCCGAACACCTTGCCCTTGTAGCTCAGCACCTTGCACACTTCATTTTCTTTCACGAACTTAAACGCATCGCCCAGCTCGCTCTCGTTCAAGGGGATCTGCTCGTACGTCTCGTTATCCATGAAATAGTACAAATCGCCGTCCTTGTAGGAATAGGTCATCTCGCGGCGCTCGATATACGCGGTGGGGAATTTTGCAGTGGGGTTGTACGTTTTTTCCACCACAGAGCCCGTGATGACGTTGCGGATCTTCGTGCGCACGAAGGCCGCGCCCTTGCCGGGCTTTACATGCTGGAACTCCACGATCTGAAAGACGTTGCCGTCCTCTTCGAACGTGATGCCGTTGCGGAAATCACCAGCAGAAACCATAAAGATCGATCCTCCAATAATACTTTGTTACAAATTCGCATGTGTATATAGTGTATCTTATTTTTTTGCTTTTTTCAAGGGGTTTTGCCGTTTTGGCCGCTGCGGGCCGCGCTGTTACAAAAGCCGGCCGCCCTTTTCGTAATAGCGGCGCAGCACGGGCTTTTCCAAATGACGGCGCAGGCGGATAAGCACCTTTGTATCCTGATACATGGGCTGCACCAGCAGTATTTTCACCCCGGCCAGGTTTGCGCCCAGGGCGTCGGTGAACACCTGGTCGCCCACAAGGGCCGCCTCACAGGGGCGCACGCCCATCTCGCGGCATGCGTGCCACAGCCCGAAGGGCGACGGCTTGCAGCAAAGCGCGCTGTATGGCAGGCCTATCTTCTGCGCAAAGGGGCGCACGCGGCCCGGCATATTGTTCGAGGCCACGCGCAGCCGCACGCCGCTTTCCTTCATGGTTTGCAGCCAGGCGGCAATGGCGGGCGGCAGCTGCTGGCTGCCGTGGCCGGTAAGCGTGTTGTCCACGTCCAGAATAAGCGCGCGGATGCCGTGCCCGCGCAGATATTCCGGTGTGATATATTCGGCGCCGCGGAACAGCGCCGTGGGCTGGAACAGCGCCATGCCCCCCTCTCCTTTCCCGGTGCGGCGGCAGGCGCCGCGGCAATCAAAAAGCGGGCCCTGTAACAAGGCCCGCCCGGTGGTTCAAACCGTACCCCAAAGCCCCTCGCTTATTTGTACTTGCGCTTGCGGGCGGCTTCGGATTTCTTCTTGCGCTTCACGGAAGGCTTTTCATAGGCTTCGCGCTTGCGCACCTCGGCGAGAACGCCTGCGCGCGCAGTAGAGCGCTTGAAGCGGCGAAGCGCGCTTTCCAGCGACTCGCCCTCTTTTACTCGAATTTCCGACATCTTTGTCCCTCCCTTGACCTGAGGTAAGAGCCGAAAGGTATGCAGTACATAAACTATCAGCTTTTAACATTATACAATGGCAGCCGTGCCTGTGTCAATGTTTTTCTTTTGAGTGAATACGGGCGCCCGCACTCATTTCGCAGCAAGGTTCACCAGCTTGCCCGGCACATAAATTTCTTTCACCACAGTTTTGCCCGCAAGCTCTTTTTCCACGTTGGGCTCGGCTTTGGCAAGGGCAATGGCCTCTTCCCTGCCAATGTCTGCCGCCACCGTCACACGCGCACGCACCCTGCCGTTCACCTGCACGGCTATCTCCACCGTGTTTTCCGCGCATTTGGCCTCATCGTACTGCGGCCACCTTGTATGGGCAATCTGCCCTTCAAAGCCAAGGCCCGCCCACATTTCCTCTGTCATATGCGGCGCAAACGGGTTCAAAAGCACCAGCAGCGTGCGCACCTCGCCCGCGGTAACGCGTTCTGCCTCGTAAAATTCGTTCACAAGGCTCATCATGGCGGCAATGGCCGTGTTCATCTTCAGGCCCTCAATATCCTGCGTCACCTTTTTAATGGTGCGGTGCACGGCGCCCTCCAGCGCGGCGGAATAGCCGGGCACAGCGGCGTCCATGCGCCCGGCAAGGCCCCACACGCGCTCCAGAAAACGGCGGCAGCCCTTGATGGAGGCCGTGTTCCACGGCGCGGCCTTTTCAAAATCGCCAATGAACATTTCATACAGGCGCATAGTGTCGGCGCCGTAGTCGCGCACGATGTCGTCCGGGTTCACCACGTTGCCGCGGCTTTTGGACATCTTCTCGCCGTTCTCGCCCAGTATCATGCCGTGGCTGGTGCGCTTTTTGTACGGCTCGGAGTAGGGCACCACGCCGATGTCGTACAAGAACTTGTTCCAGAAGCGGCTGTACAGCAGGTGCAGGGTAGTGTGCTCCATGCCGCCGTTGTACCAATCCACCGGGCCCCAGTAGCGCAGGGCTTCGGGCGAGGCAATGGCGGTTTCGTTGTGAGGGTCCATATAGCGCAGGAAATACCATGAGGACCCCGCCCACTGGGGCATGGTGTCCGTCTCGCGCCTGGCGGGGCCGCCGCAGGCCGGGCAGGTGGTGTTCACCCACTCGGCATGGCGCGCCAGCGGGCTTTCGCCGCCCTCGCCCGGCTCGAAATCGGTGATGTCCGGCAGGCGCAGGGGCAGCTCGCTTTCCGGGATGGGCTGCCAGCCGCAGTGCTCGCAGTAAACCATGGGGATGGGCTCGCCCCAGTAGCGCTGGCGGCTGAACACCCAGTCGCGCAGCTTGAAGTTGGTTTTCGCCTGGCCGATGCCCTTTTCCACCAGCCACTGCGTGACGGCCTTTTTGGCCTCCTCCACGCTCATGCCGTCCAAAAAGCCGCTGTTCACCATTACGCCGGTGGCACAGTCTGTAAAGGCCGCCTTCTGCACGTCGCCGCCCTTCACCACTTCCACAATATCACAGCCGAATTTTTGGGCAAATTCCCAGTCGCGCTCGTCGTGCGCGGGCACGGCCATAATAGCGCCCGTGCCGTAGCTGATAAGCACATAATCTGAAATAAAAATGGGTATCTCTTTGCCGTTCACCGGGTTTACGGCGCGCACGCCCTCTATTTTCACGCCCGTTTTTTCCTTGGCAAGCTCGGTGCGCTCAAAGTCGCTTTTGCGGGCGGCCTCCTCCTGATAGGCGCGCACGGCGGGCATATTGGTTATTCTGCCCGCCCATTTCTCAATGGCCGGGTGCTCGGGGCTGATGACCATGTAGGTGGCGCCGAACAGCGTGTCCGGCCGGGTGGTGTAAATAAGCAGGCTGTCGCCCGCCGTAGTTTCAAACTGCACCTGCGCGCCGTGGCTGCGGCCTATCCAGTTTTTCTGCTGGGCCTTTACGCGGTCGATAAAATCCAGCCCGCCCAAATCGTCTATCAGCCTGTCGGCATAGGCGGTTATTTTCAGCATCCACTGGCTTTTATTCTTGTGCACCACATCGCTGCCGCAGCGCTCGCACTTGCCGTTCACCACTTCTTCGTTGGCAAGCACCACCTGGCAGCCCGTGCACCAGTTGACGTTCATCTCTTTTTTATAGGCAAGGCCCTTTTTATAAAGCTGAAGAAAGATCCACTGCGTCCACTTATAATAGGAAGGGTCTGTGGTGTTCACCTCCCTGCTCCAGTCGAAGGAAAGGCCCAGGCTTTTCAGCTGGCTTTTGAAGCGCGCCACGTTCTTTTCCGTGACAAGCTCGGGGTGGATGTGGTTTTTCATGGCATAGTTTTCTGTGGGCAGGCCGAAGGCATCCCAGCCCATGGGGTACAGCACATTATAGCCCTCCAGCCGTTTTTTGCGCGCCACAATGTCCAGCGCGGTGTAGCTGCGCGGGTGCCCCACGTGCAGGCCCTGGCCGGAGGGGTATGGAAACTCCACCAGCGCGTAATATTTGGGCAGGGAAAAATCCTGCTTTGCGGCAAAGGTGTTTTCTTTGTCCCAGATGTCCTGCCACTTTTTCTCAATGGCCCTGAAATCGTACTTCATGCTTTTTCACATCCAATGATCATTTTCCGCGCGCCGCAAAAGCCCGCGCCGCGGGCCCTTTTCAAAAGGCCCGAAGTGGTTTTACTTTAGCATATTTTCGGGCGGATGTAAAGCCGCGCAGGCGTAAAACAGGCCCGTTTGCAGCGGCCCCCGCCTGAAAAAAGGGACGCGTGCGCCTTCCATATGCAAGACCCGTTCTGCACGGGGCGCGCTTTCTGCGACTTGTCCGCCGGAAGCGTTTTTTCGAAGCGCCGCTTAGAATATCAGGCGTAGCCGCAGGCCGCGCCTATGGCTTGCGCGGGCCCTGTAAGGGCCTGCTTTTGGCATACGGCTCAAAGCGCACGGATTTTCCCTTTTCTCCGGCCCGCAACATTGCCATCAGCCGCGCCGGCATGCGAAACGCCGCGCGCCCCAAACGGGGTGCGCGGCGTTTCCCGCCTGTTTTCTGTTCAATGCACGCGCCTCAGGCCCTCGTCTTGGGGTTGCCCTTATCCCCGCTGCTGCCCGGTGACGGCGGCGTGCTGCCGTCATCGTACAGCTGATAGCGCAGGTGGATGGTGGTGCTGTTGCCGTGCCCGTCCTTCACCACTACCTCCACCGTGTAGTGTGTCACATGGCTTTTGTCTATGCCCGTTACCACCTTGCCCGTGCTGTCCTTTATCACCACGCTCACGTCGCTGCCCGCCGGTATCTCATACCGCCCGTTCACCAGTTTTTCCACATCCTGTTGGGACAGCACCGTGTTTTCCACCTTTTCATACACGACATCCTTGTAGCTCTGGTGCACAAGCCCGTCCCCGCCCTGGTGCGGCTCATCCTCCGGCTGCAGCGTGCCTGTGCCGGGTTTATCTTCCCCGTCTTCGTCCTTCTCCGGCTCGCCGGGCTGGCCGGGCTTTATCTCTACCTCCGGCGGGTCTTTTACGATATAATCCAGGTCCACCGTTGTGCTGTTCCCGTTTTCATCCTCCACCTTCACATGGATGACATAATCTCCCGGCTTCGAAAGGTCTATGCCTTTGTCCGTGATGTCGTTGCCTTCCTTGTCATAGATGATGATTTCATCCGGCTCCAGCGGCTTGCCCTGGTTATCGGTGAATTCATACCGGTCGTTGATAAAGTCTTCTGCGCCCTCTTTATCCAGCACAGCCCCCGGCTGCGCCGGCCGCACTACCTTATCCGTCACATAGCTGTCCAGTCTGCCGCTGCCGTCCGGGTTCGGCTCTACCTTATCCGGCTCCAGCGGCTTGCCGTTCTCTCCGCCGCCCGGCTGCCCCGGCTTAATCTCTGCCTCTGGCGGGTCTGTGGTGGGCAGCCCTCCTCCCGGAAGGTCTGCTCCCTCCAGCTCGATAGGCGCGCCCTCGCTGTCTGTATAGTTCGTGCTGCCGTAGTGCTTTGCCTCGATGATGAACTTTCCGTCCTCACGCGAGGGAATGGCAGGGTAGCCGCCCCGCGTGAAATCGAATGTCACGCTGGCCGTGCGGTAGTAATACCCATCTGTATCTGTCTGCGCAGACAGCTTTGCAAGCTCCACCGGCGCGCCCACCGCAACGCCGTTGATGTAAAACTGCACGTACCCGTCCGGCGCCTCGCACGTCCTGGCCTCGCCCGTCTGCGGCTTCACGTTTGCCGTAAGCGTAAGCGTCTCTGTTTTATCCTCCCCTGTGGTGCTGTAAGTGAAGTCCGTTACGCGGCTGTCTGCAGGTGTTATTTTTGCATTCAGCTTTGCACGGTGCCCCCAGAAGGTTGCGGCAAAGTCCTCGTCTTCCGCAAATTCATAAGAAATAACTGTTAACTCATATGTACCTGCATTTCCGCCTGCCGTCGCCTCATCCGTTTCACCTGTAGGCTGACCGTTCTTATCCAAGTATCTCCGCGTTAGCGGCTTATCCATAGCACTGGCGTCCGTCAGCTTTTTCCCGTCCGGCTTTGCAACTTCAATTCCCTGCTTCACAATTTCTTTTGTAAGCTTTTCCCAGTCGAATGGATTTCCATCGTACCGCTTGTTCAGCTGGCTTTTCAAATCTGCGCTGAACTGGCTTTCGTCCACCTCGAAGGTGACATACCGTTTCGCAATGTTGCCGTTCTGCCCTACCTCCGGCACCACAAACGGGTATTCGCCGTCCTGTACCTCCCCGCTTGTGTTCAGCACCTTCAGGCCGCTTATCTCCACCGGCTGCCCCACAGCAGACTTCGGCAGCCAGAAATACAGCTTGCCGTCCGTGTCAATGATATTGGCAAGGCCGTATTCCGGCTCCAGCGGCACGCCGCCGATGCTGACCTCGTAGCTGATAACCTTGCCCCCAAGCAGTTCTTTATAGTCGCTCAGGTCTATTTCCACCATTGTCAGCTTTTCCCCGCTGGCGCTCTCTACGCTGGTGCCCTGAAAGCTCAGGCCGTCCACGCCGCCGCTTTGTTTACCCACGGGGAACGAGCCGCCCGTTACAATCACTTTGCCGCCGAAGGCACCTACATCGTAGGAAGACGATGTGCGTTCGGATATCGGATTCAGCGTGCCGCCAGTAATAAGGATTTCATGTGGCACATTCTCGCTACCATGGCCAAGGTTATTTGCATTTGAGCAGGCAGAACCCAAAGCATTTCCATGTTCCGCACCATGAGTCTCTGTATATCCGCCATTTACTATAATGTCACCAGGAATGGGGCCGTCTAAGTGGCCCTGTGGGCATACACCTAATCTGGAATTTATATTCTCTGAAAATGCACTAGGGGTAGTTACACCATGTCCATTTACACAGCCTGCACCAATACCGGAGCTATGGTAACCCCCTCTTGACATAATTCTGCCGCCATTGATAGTAACGCCGCCGCCTTCTAATGTGCAGCCCGTGCCACCTGCATGGCCGCCGCCAATACCCGCACCTGCAAAACTGCCTGTAATGTCGAGATTACCGCCATTGATTGTAATACTGCCGCTTTCTTCGCTTCTATTACCACCAATACCTGCCGCGGAGCCACTTGATACTGCAACAGCTTTTAATTCACCCGGCGCCTCGCTGTCCATCTTCCACAGCGGGTCGCCCTGCTTCAATTCCGTACCGTTTTTCAGCGTGCAGTCATACGGCACACGCCCCTGTTCGGGCGTGATGGCTTCCCCTGCCGCCGTCTGGTTCCACACGCTGTCGTCTATTATAAGCACAGAGCCCTCGCCGCAGTGCAATGCCGCACGATGTGCATTCTGAGATATCAATTCATTCTTACTCTTGTCAGCCAACGTAAGATGTACAGTTGTACGTTTTTCCACCTGTATCTGATACCCACGGGTAGCTAGTGTACCGTCTGCCGTGCCGTTGATGTTGGTGACGATGTCAAACGGGATGGGGGCGGCGATGGTGACGCCGTTAAATGTAATGCGCGCATGCACCCCTGCCGCCACCTGAAGGCCGTAGTTATCCTTCGAGCTGCCCGTTACCGTGACTGCGCGCTCTGTTTTCAAAATAATCATATTAGAGGGGGTGCTTGTGGCATTACTACTTAACTCATAATCCACGCCCTGCACAAGCGGCTGGCCGTCGTCCGCCGTGATGGTGAGGCCCGTGGTCTCTGCAAGGCCGGTACCCTGCGGCGCGGGCGCTGCCGCCGACTGCAAGGCTGCCTGCGCACCCGCGTCCTGTTCTGCACCGGCCTGTCCTCCGGCATTTCCGGCTGCCTGCCCCGCCTGCGCGCCCTCTTCCGTCAAAGAAGGTTCATCAGCCGGAGTTTCCGGCTGATGCGACAGTGCACTGTCGGCCGTCTCTTCACTTTCCGCGCCGCTTTGGCCCTGCCCCTGCGTCTGCGCCGCGCTTTCCACGCCTGAGGCCGCCGGGCTTTCCGCCGGGCCCGGTGCCGCCTCGGCAAACACGCCCGCGCCCAGCGCTGCACACAGCGCCAGCGCCGCCAAAAGCGCGCATACACGCTGTGCCGCTCTCCTCTTCATATGCATTTCTCCTTCCTGTTTTTACCGGCGCCGCCCCTGCCGCCTCCGGCCATATATGGGCTGCCGCTTGTACAAATTATACCATATTTCGCCCTTTGTTTTCAATATGCACACAAGAAAACAGTGGGCGGGTAAACGGCTTTTGCCCCGGCCGCCGCCGAAGGGCGTAAAAAAGCGCGCCCCATGGGGGGCGCGCCGCTGTGTGCAAGGGCTTATTCTTCGGCAAAGGCAGGCGTCACGTCCTCGCCGTCGGCCCACAGATGCTCAAGGTCGTAAAAATCCCGCGCATCAGGGCTGAACACATGCACGATAACGCTGCCGTAATCCAGAATAAACCAGTTTTTTGTGGAAAAGCCTTCCGTGCGCACGGGCGCTGCGCCCGCCTCTTTCATCTGAAACTCTGCCTCTTCGGCCAGGCTTTTCACATGGGTGGCGGATGTGCCGGAGGCAATGACGAAGTAATCTGCCAGCACGGTAAGGTCATGCACGCGCAGCACCTTCACGCGAGTGGCTTTTTTATTGTCTAAAACCTGGGCGATGCGCATCGCCAGCTCTTTTGGCTCCATAATTTCTCCTAACTGCCTGCGCGTCAGGCCGCAGGCTGGCTTGTGCTGCTGTCAGCGGGCTGGGCGGCGTCGCTCACCGTGCCGTCCGTGCCCATCTGGCTCAGCTCGGGGTCTACCACAGCGCCAAGCTGCGACACGTCTGCCGGAAGCTGAATGTTCAGCTCTGCGGCGCTGACAGGCGCCTCTGCCGGGCGGAAATACTGGTTGAGAAAATCGGCAGTCTCCTGTATGGCAATGCCGGAGACAAGGTCGCTTCCGTTGGCCTTTACCTGTGTGCCGTAAACCGGCAGGCGGCCTATGAGGATATTCTCAGACGGCACATTCTTCACCGCAATGGCAAGCGCCGCGCAGTCGATGGGGCTGATATCCGTCTCCACATACTGCAGGAACACCGGCATCAGCTTCACCATTTCCTGCCAGCTCATGGTAAGCATGTAGCGGAACAGCGCGGCGTAGAAATAGCGCTGGTTGTTCAGACGGTCGATGTCACCGCGCGGGGTGGCGCTGGAGTCCTTGCGCTGGCGCAGGAAGAACTCAAGCTCTTCCCCCTGCAGCCAGCGATAGCCTGCCTCCAGGCGGCTGCCGTTGTACTCCATGGTGACGGGCACATACACCTGCAGGGCAAACTGGTCGCCCAGCGCCGTCATCATGGCTTTCAGCATCTGCATGTCGATGACCACATAATCATCCACGGGCAGCTTGAGCTGGTCGTACAGCACCTGCGCAATATTCTGCACGCGGTTCTCCTGGTCCGCCCCGTGGGCATACAGGGCGTTGATGCGCCCGGTGCCGCCGGTGGGAAGGTCCAGCCCTACAAAGGCGTCGCGCGGAATTTGCAGCATGTGCACCGAATTTTCCTTTTTATTGAACTGCACATACAAAATCATATCTGTATTGCCGTTCTTGCTTCGCTGGATGCCCAGCGCCTGTTCTTCGGGATCGTCGTCGTAGTCGATGCCCAGCACAAGAATATTGGTGAGGTCCTTGCTGTATTCGGGCGGGGTGGCGATGTCCTGTGTGAGCGAGCCGCTTTCGCGCGGGGCCAGGGAGTGTGCCACATACCAGTACAGCGCGCCCACGCCAATGGCCATCAGGCACAGGACAGACACGAGGCTGACGGCTATTTTCTTGCCGAGGCTGGCCTTTTTCTTTCTGCGCCTGCGCCCGGCCTGCTGGGTGCGCGCAGAAGAGGTGCGCCGTGCGCCGGCATAGGCCGTGTCCCGCTGCACATCGTACGCGCGGCGGGCGCCCTGGCCCGCCGCAGGCCTGCCCTGCCCGGCGCGGGCAGCGGGGCGCTGCATATCCTTCTGCACGTCGTATGCGCTGCGGCGCGGGGCCGCGGGGGCCGGGCGCCGCGCGCGCCTTGCGCGGGAAACGTCTATATTTCGGCTGTTATGCTGGTTTCTCAAGGCGTTCCCTCCGAATTTCTTTGTTCATGTTCATGCGGGGCCTTCCCCCGCGCTTTGGGGCGCGCCGCTTTGTGCGCCCGCGCCCTGCTCTACCATGCCGTCGCCGCCGATGTGGCTCATTTCAGCGTCAATCACAATGCCGTTCGACGCCTCGGCCCCGCCGTTTGCGGCAAAGTGAAGCTCCTCTGCCGGCACAGGCGCCTCGGCCGCCCGGAAATACTGGTTCAGGAAATCTGCCGCCTGCCGGGGCGCCACATCCGACACAAAATGGTCTGTGTTGTAATACGTCTGCGTGCCGTACATGGGCAGGCGGCCCATGGAGATATTCTCGTCCGGCACCTCCATCACACTCAGCGCCAGCGCCACGCACTGCACGGGGTCAATGTCCGTCTCCACATAATTCAGTGCCCAGGGCACAAGGCGCATCATCTCGCCCACGGACATGGTGCGCATATAGCGGAACAGGGCCGAATAGAAATAGCGCTGGTTGTTCAGGCGGTCAAAATCGCCGCGCGGGGTGTTTTCAAAGTCTTCGCGGCAGCGCAGGAAAAACTCCAGCTCCTCGGCCTTCAGGTACTGGTAGCCCGGCTCAAGATGGCTTTGCAGCACGCCGTCCTTGTAATAGTTCAGCTCGGTGGGCACATATACCTCCAGCGCCCACTCCTCGCCGCCGAAGGCCGCGAACATATCCTTAAAATGCTCCATATCAATGGTGATATAGTGGTCTACCGGCAGCTTCAGCTGCTGGTTGAACACATCCACGATATTCTGCACCTTGTTTTCATTCGGGCCGTGAGCGAACACTGCGTTTATTTTGCCCGTGCCCATGGTGTAACCGTGCCAGCTTTCGTCTGTGACCACAAACATGTCGCGCGGCACCTGCAGCATGCGAAGCTGCTTTGTGTTCTTATTATACTGCACATACAGCAGCATATCCGCCATGGGGTTTTCCTTCGAGCGCACCACACCCAGCTCGGCCTCGTTTGCGTTCTGCTCGTCGTCATAATCGAGGCCAAGCACAAGAAGGTTCATCTGTTCCTCCTGCAATTCAGGGGGCACCAGCTCATTCACGCCGCTGGCGTTCTGCACTGCGGCGTTGCCGCCGTTCAGCTTTGCCTTGGCATAAAGATACAGCCCGCCCGCACACAGGCACAGCACGCACAGCGCGCCGGCAGCCGCTGCAAGGGCTGTTTTGCCCCGGCTGCGCCGCCCTTTTCCGCGCCGCGCCGCAGGCCGCGCACCATTCCGTGCCGCGGCTGTGCCGGGCGCCGGGCGCGCCCGGCCGGGCCTCCGCTGCGGGGCGGGGCGGCGGCTCTGCGCGCCGCGCACTGCGGGCGCCTGCATGACGCCGCGCCTGCGTGCACGGGAAATATCAATCTGCCTTGGGGCCTGCTTCGGAGCTTGGCGTTGTTCCACTGGCGTTTCCTCCGTAAAGCTCTGCACGAAGCTGTGCATAGGCCTGCAGAGAGAGCTCGTCCACAGGCTTGCCCGTCTCTTTCAGCCAGCTGATGGACATTCCCAGCGCCTCTACCATGGTTTTGTCCAGGTCTTTCAGCGCATGCTCCCGCAGGGCGACAGCCTCGGGATATGTCCGCTCGTAGCTTGCCATATCCGCCAGATACAGCACTTTGTCCAGCTTGGACATGTGGGGCTTGCCGGTGGTATGGCAGCGGATGGCGGAGAGGATCTCTTCATCCTCCACGCCGTATTCTGTTTTTGCAAGCACGGCCGCGGCCGCACCGTGCCACACAGGCGGCAGGTGCCTGGCCGCATCCTTCGCTATTATAGCATTTTCCGTGATTATCTGCAACATTCTGTCTTTCGGCAGCTCTTTGGCAATGTCGTGCAGAAGGGCGGCAAGCGCCGCCTTTTCCCCGCTTACGCCGTTGCGCTCTGCCAGGCGCACGGCCAGCTTTTCCACATTGCGCGTATGCTCGTAGCGCCGCTGGCTGAGCGTGCGCTTGGCCAGCCGCGCGGCTTCCTTCCGTGTAATCAATGGCCCCGGGCCTCCTTGTGGATGATATGTGCGCCGCCGCGGTACAGCCCTTCGCGCAGGATGACGCGCCGCACCCCGGGCGGCACAAGGTGCGAGATATCCCCGCCGCGCGCCGCCAGGGCACGCACCTGCGTGCTGGATATTTCCAGCACCGCGCCGGGCGCGAAAATAATCTCGGCCCCTTGCGCCTCAAGCGCCTGCGCGGCGGCGGAAAGGGCGGGCCCGTCGCCGTTTTCCCGGCTGTGCACCACCAGCGCCGAAAGGCACAGTATCTCGCGCCAGCACCGCCATTCGCAAAACGAAAGCAGCATGTCGCTGCCAAGGCACAGGTGCAGCCGCGCGCCCGGAAAGGCATTTTTCAGCATGCGAAGCGTATCTACCGTATAATTCCTGCCGCCCTGGCCCAGCTCCCACCGGCTCACCTCCACACAGGGGGAAAGCGCCTTAAAGCAGCCGCACATCTCGGCCCGCAGGAGGCCGGGCGTGGCGCTGGCCTGCTTGTGGGGCGGCACGCCCGCGGGCATTACCAGCGCCCTGTGGGGCCGCACGGCGGCAAGGCATGCCGAAAGCAGCGTCATATGGCCGTTATGGGGCGGGTCGAACGTGCCGCCGAACAAAAGCAGCTTTTCCATTGCTCAGCCCTTCAAAAGCGCGGCGTATTTCGACTCTTTTTTCTTTTGCAGGTACAGCACAAACTTCGAGCCTATCACCTGCACGCAGTCAGCCCCCGTCTTTTCGGCCAGCGCGTCCGCCGCCTCGCGCGGGGTGTACATGCTGTTTTCCAGCACCTTCATTTTGATGAGTTCGCGCGCGGCCAGGCATTCGGCCGTGCTTTTTACAAGCGCCTCGTCTATTTCGCCCTTGCCCACCTGAAACACCACGGGCAGGGCCTGCGCCTCTTTGCGCAGGATGGCGCGCTGCTTGCTTGTCAGCATAAATGGCTTCCTTTCCGGCTTTGCAGCCTGTGTTTTACTCTTTCGGCGGGCAGGCGGGGCCGCACACGGCCCCAAGAATGCCTGTATCCGCAAGGAAGGCGGGCAGCTCCCGTTCCATCAGGGCCAGCGCGCGGGCGCGGTGGCTGATGGCGTCCTTTTCGTCCGCCGAAAGCTGGGCATAGGTGCGCTGCGCGGCGTTTGCTTCGCATGCCGCGCCCCGGCCCGGCAGGCCCACCTCGTCCGGGATGAACAGCGGGTCGTACCCAAAGCCGTTTTCTCCCTTTTCCTCAAAGCCGATGGCGCCGGGGCACAGGCCCACATACACCGCGTGGCGCCCGCCCGGCAGCCACACGCACACGGCGCTTGTAAAATGCGCCGCGCGGCGCGCCGCAGGCACGCCCTGCAGCGCGGCCAGCAGCTTGCGGTTGTTGGCGCCGTCGTCGCCGTGCACGCCCGAATAGCGCGCCGAATACACCCCCGGCGCGCCGCCCAGCGCATCCACGCACAGGCCGGAGTCATCCGCAATGGTGGGCTTTCTGCACGCCTCACAGACGGCCTGCGCCTTGATGGCGGCGTTTGCCTCAAAGGTGGCGCCGGTCTCCTCCGGCTCCAGCAGGACGCCCGCCTCGCGCTGCGAGAGCACGGTGTGCCCCATGCGCACAAGGATGCGGCGCATCTCCGCCAGCTTGTGGGCGTTGTTGGTGGCTGCGACAAATTCCATATTACACCTCAAATGTGAAGATTTCTTTGCGGCCCTTCAGTCTTCGCGCAAAAACAGCGCGTCCACAAAGGCCCCGGCGTCGAAGGGCATCAAATCGTCCATGCCCTCGCCCACGCCCACAAAGCGCACGGGCAGGCCCAGCTTTTCCTTCACGCTGATGGCGGCGCCGCCCTTGGCCGTGCCGTCCAGCTTGGTGAGCACCACGCCCGTGGCGCCCGCGGCGTCGATGAACTCCTGCGCCTGGCTGATGGCGTTCTGCCCGGTGATGGCGTCCAGCACCAGCAGCGTCTCCACGCTGGCGGCCGGGCAGGCCTTGCCCACGGCGCGGCTTATTTTGGCAAGCTCGGCCATGAGGTTCTTTTTATTGTGCAGGCGGCCCGCCGTATCGCAGATGACAATGTCCGTGCCCTTTGCTGCGGCAGACTGCACCGCATCGAACACCACGGCGGCGGGGTCCGCCCCCTCCTGGTGGCGCACCATGGGCACGCCCGCGCGCTGGGCCCACACGCCAAGCTGCTCGGCCGCGGCGGCGCGGAAGGTGTCGCCCGCGGCCAGAAGCACCGTTTTGCCCGCGTCCCTGTAATAGTGGGCCAGCTTTGCGATGGATGTCGTTTTGCCCACGCCGTTCACGCCGATGATGAGGATGACCGCCGGATGGCCGGAGAGGTCGAACTGCCTTTCGGCCTGCATATGCTCTTTCACAATGTCCTTCAAAGCAGCCAGCGCCTCGTCGCCGGTTCTCAGCCGCTGGCTGCGCACGCGCGCACGCAGCTCGTCCACAAGCTGCACGGCCACGCCCGCGCCGGTGTCGGCCAGAATGAGCTGTTCCTCCAATTCGTCATACAGTTCGTCTGTGATTTCGCCCGCCGAGACCATATCGGCAATAGTGCCGAAGATGGAATCCCTCGTCTTTTTCAGGCCCTGGCCCAGTTTTTCAAAAAAGCCCATAGTGTTCTTCCTTTCCCTTGGTTCAGTTCACAAGGCTCGCGTCCACATGGTTCACGTCCAGCCGAAGCAGCTTCGAGACGCCGTCCTCCTGCATGGTGACGCCGTACAGCACGTCGGCCTCCTCCATGGTGCCGCGGCGGTGCGTGATGACAATGAACTGCGTGGAGCCGCAGATGCGCCGCAGATACTGCGCAAAGCGGGTGACGTTCACGTCGTCCAGCGCGGCCTCTATCTCGTCCAGCACGCAGAACGGCGCAGGATTCACTGCAAGGATGGCAAAATAGATGCTGATGGCCACCAGCGCCTGTTCGCCGCCCGAGAGCGCCGACAGGTTCTTGATAATCTTGCCCGGCGGGGCCACCTCTATTTCAATGCCGCTTTCCAGCACGTCGGCCTCGTCCTCCAGCTTCAGGCTGGCGCTGCCGCCGCCGAACAGCTCGGCAAAGATGCGCCCGAAATTCCGGTTGATGGCCTCGAAGCTCTGCGTGAACATGCTGCGCATCTCGGCCGCAAGCGAGGCTATCATCTTTTCCAGCTCCGCCTTGCTCTGCTCTACATCCGCCACCTGGGCGCGCATGTAGTCGTAGCGCGCGCGCACCTCGGCATATTCGTCGATGGCGCCCACGTTCACATTGCCCAGCGCGCGTATTCTGGCGCGCACCTCGCCCACGTCGCGCCGAAGCTGGGCGGCGCTTTCAAACGGCACGCACAGCGCCTCGGCATCAGAGAGAGTGAGCTCGTACTCCTCCCACAGCTTGGCCGCCGTTGCGTCATACTCTGCGTCCTTCTGCTCTTTCTGCTCGGCAAGGCGGGCGGCCTCGCGGCCAAGCGCCTCGCGCTCGTCCGTCAGCCTGCGCACAAGGGCCGTGTTCTGGGCGGTGGCGCCCTCTTTTTCCAGGCGCTGCTGCGCAAGGGCGCGTATCTCCTCTTCACAGGCGGCAATGGCCTCGCGGCTTTGCTGCGTCTGCGCGCGCACAGCCTCAATGGCGGCGCGGTGCTGTTCGTTCTGCTGCTCCAGCGCGCGCAGGGAGGCCTCTATCTGGCGCGCGCGCTCGTCTTTTTCGCCTGTGCGGCCCCGCAGGGCCTCCAGCGAGGCGGTATGGGCCTCGGCGTCCTTTTCAAGGCCCAGCTTGTGCAGCTTGCACTCGCTCAGCTCGTCCGCCAGCCTTGTGCGCGCGGCAAGAAAGTCGCCGTCCGTGCCGGATACGCCGGCCAGCTCTGCCTCCAGAATGCGCGCCTGCTCTTCAGCGCGCTGCATGCCCGCCTGCGCCTCGGCCCCGGCGGCGGCCTGCCGGGCCTGCGTCTGCTCCAGCTCTTCCCGGCCGCGCTGCAGCGCGGCCAGGCTTTCGCGCGCGGCGGCCAGGGCCGCGTCCACACGCTTTGTCTCCACCTCGCCGCGTATCTTATCGCCCCCGGCGGTAATAAGCTCGCTTTCCGCCGCCGTAAGCTGCGCCTCCAGCTGCGTCACCTCGGCGGCGGCGGCCTGCGTGCGCTTTGCCGCGCCGGCCCGCTCTTCTTCAAGGCCGGCCAGCCTTTTGCGAAGCTCTTCCAGCTCCTGCTTGCGGCTGAACAGCCCTGCCGAGCGCGACACGCTGCCGCCGGTGAACGAGCCGCCCGCGTTGATGACCTGCCCGTCCCGCGTGACCACGCGGTTGCGGTAGCCCAGCGCGCGCGCCACGCGCGAGGCGGTGTTGATGTCGTCCACCACCACAATGCGCCCCAAAAGGTTGGACACAATGTTTGCATACCTTGCCTCCGCCTGCACCAGGCTGGAGGCGCATACGGCCTCCTGCGGCAGGCTGCGGGCGTCAAAGCCGGCGGGGCGCACGGTGTCCAGCGGAAGGAAGGTGGCGCGCCCGCCCTTTGTCTCCTTCAAATACGCCATGGCGGCCTTGGCCGCCGTCTCGTCCTCTACCACGATATTTTGCAGGGCGAAGCCCAGCGCCGTCTCAATGGCCGTCTCATAGCCCGGCTGCACCGTGAGGATAGTGGACACCGGCCCCGTGATGCCGCGCAGGCGGCGTGCCTCCGCGGCCTTCATCACGCTTTTCACGCTGCCCTGAAAGCCGTCCATGCTGTGCTCCAGCTCGCGCAGCAGGGCCGCGCGGCTGCGCGCTGCCTCCTCGGCGCGCGCGCACGCCTGCTGGGCGGCCTGCGCCTCGTCCAGCAGCCTTTTGCGGCTTTCCAGCTTGAGGGAAAGCCCTGCCCTGACATTTTCAAGGCGCGTGACGGCTGCGGCTGCGTCCGCCAGAAAGGCGTCCGTCTCGCGCTTTTGCTCTTCCAGCCCGGCAATGGCCTGCTGCGCGGCGGCCTCCTCGCCTGCTTGGGCGGCAAGGCGCGCGGCGGCAGACTGCGCCGCCGCCTGGGCGGCGGCGGCCTCCACCTTCAAATCGGTCGCCCTTGCGGCAAGGGCCGTCAGCTGCGCCTCCAGCTGGCCGCGCCTTTCGCCCGTGGCGGCGCTTTTTTCCGTCAGCTCTGCCAGCGAGGCCTCCAGCCGGGCAATGCGCTGCGCCGCGGCCTCTATCTCGGCGCCAAGGGCCGCGCGCTGGGCCTCGTGGGCGGCGCGCTCGACCTCCAGCGCCTTTGCACCCTCGCTGCCTGCGCGCAGCTCGCCGCGCAGGGTATCGGCCGTGGCCTCGTTGTGGCGGATGTCGTTTTCCAGCACGGCGATGCGCGCGTCCGCCCCTGCGGCGGCCTGCTCCAGCGTGCGGATGCCGGCGTTCTTTTCGTCGATGTGCGCGATAAGCGCCTCTATGCCGGCGCGGATGTCCGCCGTGGCCGCCTCTGCAGCCTCAATGCGCCGCGACACGCCTGCATAGTCTGCATTTGCTATCTCTATTTTGCGCTGCGCCTCGCGCACAGCCTCTTTCGCGCGGCGCACGGTGTCCGTCCAAAGCGTCACTTCCAGCCCTTTGCGCCGCTCGGCCAGCTCTAAGTATTTTTTCGCCTTTTCGCTCTCTTTTTCCAGCGGGCCCACGCGCCCCTCCAGCTCGGCCAGAATATCGCGCAGGCGCACCAGGTTTTCCTCCGCCGAGGAAAGGCGGCGCTCGGCCTCGTTTTTGCGGTAGCGGTATTTGGCAATGCCGCTGGCCTCCTCGAATATCTCGCGGCGCTCGGCGCTTTTGGCACCCACAATCTCTGCAATGCGCCCCTGACCGATGACGGAATAGCCGTCGCGGCCAAGGCCCGTATCCAGAAACATCTCGTAAATATCCTTCAGGCGCACATTCTGGCCGTTGACGGTGTATTCGCTCTCGCCCGAACGGTAATAGCGGCGGCCCACCACCACCTCGTCGGCGTCGATGTCGATGCCGCGGTCTGAATTGTCGATGACAAGGCTTACGGCGGCAAAGCCCATGGGCCCGCGCTGGGCCGAGCCGGAAAAGATGACGTTTTCCATCTTGCCGCCGCCGCGCAGCTGCTTTGCACTGGTCTCGCCCATCACCCAGCGGATGGCGTCCGAAATATTCGATTTGCCCGAGCCGTTCGGCCCCACCACGCCCGTGATGCCGCGCTCTACCGCGATGCGCGTTTTATCCGGGAACGATTTGAACCCCTGTATCTCCAGCGCTTTCAAAATCATAGGGGAAATTTCCTTTCCGAGTGTTTTCACAAAGCGCGCAGCGCGCTCAGTAGCCCATCAGCGCCAGCGCCTCTTTGGCGGCGGCCTGCTCGGCCTGTTTTTTGGAATGGCCCTCGCCGCTGCCGATGCAGTTCGAATTCAGGTGCACCTCCACCACAAAGTGCTTGTCGTGGTCCGGCCCGGTCTGGCTGGCCACCACATAGCGCAGCCGCTCGGAGGGGTTCTGCTGCACAATCTCCTGCAGCTTTGTCTTATAGTCCTCTTCGGCGCTCTGCTTTGTGAGCGCCGAGGTGACGAAGGGCAGAATGAAGGCGCGCGCGGCTTCGATGCCGCCGTCGAGGTACAGCGCCGCGATGACGGCCTCGAACGCGTCGGACACCACGCTGGGGCGCGTGCGTCCGCCGCCCAGCTCTTCGCCGTGGCCCAGCCGCAGCCAGCGGCCCAAGTCTATCTTCTGCGCAAAGCCGAACAGCGCCGCCTCGCACACAAGGCTGGCGCGCATGCGCGTCAAATCGCCCTCCGGCAGGCTGGAATGGGTGAACAGGTATTCCGCCACCACGATGCTGAGCACGGAATCGCCCAAAAATTCCAGGCGCTCGTTGTGCTTTGTGCCATGGCGCGCCTCGTTTGCAAACGAGGTGTGGGTGAGGGCTGTCTCTAAAAGGGCCCTGTTTCGAAAGGCATGCCCCAGCACGCGCTCCAGCGCTTCGTACTCCATCAGGCCTGCTCCCCCTCTGCTTCGCTCAGCGCGCCCAGCTTTGCGCGCATATCCTCCACCACGCCGCTTTCCACACACTGCTTTGCCTGGCGGATTGCGTTCTGGAAGGCGCGCGCCTTCGACGAGCCGTGCGCCTTTATCACGGGCCTTGCAACGCCCAGCATCAGGGCGCCGCCGTGCTCGTCGGCGTCCATCTTTTTCTTGAACTCCTTCATGCCGTCTTTCACCAGCAGGTAGGCCAGCTTTGTGCCGAGGCTTTTCAAAAACACGCCCTTCAGCTGGCCCACCAGCGTTTTGGCAAGGCCCTCGGTGAGCTTCAGAATGACGTTGCCTGTGAAGCCGTCGCACACCACCACGTCCACAGCGCCCGCGGGCACGTCGCGCGGCTCGATATTGCCGGTGAAGTTCACGGCCCTGTTTTCGCGCAGAAGGCGGTGGGCCTCCACATAGACAGGGGTCCCCTTCGTATCCTCTGCGCCGTTGTTCACAAGGCCCACCGTGGGGTTTTGGCGGCCCAGCACGTTCTGGGCATAGGCGCTGCCCATCACGGCAAAGGCGTTCAGCATTTCGGGGCGGCATTCCACATTCGCGCCCGCATCCAAAAGCAGGTACGGCTGCTGCCCGCCGGGCACCACCACGCCGATGGCCGGGCGCTTGACGCCCTTCAGGCGCTTGACAATGAGCGTGGCCCCCGCCAGCAGCGCGCCGGTAGAGCCTGCCGAGACAAAGGCGTCGCCCTTCCCCTCGGCCAGAAGGCGCAGGCCCACCGCCATGGAGGAATCCTTTTTATGGCGGATGGCCGCCGTGGGCTCGTCGTGCATGGAGATGACCTCGCCCGCGTGCACCACGGTGATGCCCTGCATGGGAATGCCGCCCTCTTTCGCGGCCTTCTCAATGGCGGCGCTGTCGCCCACAGCCGTCACCGCAATGCCGTATTCGCGCACGGCGCCGGCGGCGCCGCGCAAAATTTCGCCGGGGGCGTTGTCCCCGCCCATTGCGTCGATGATGATGTTCATGATAATGCTTCCTCCTTGCTGTGATGCCCCGCTGCGGGGCAGTGATGGAGCGGCGGGCGTCCGGCGCGCCGCAAAAGGCGTTTACCCGGCCGCCAGCGCCGCGCGCATGGCCTGCACCGCACGCTGGGCCACAAGCAGATAGCGCTGGCGCTTGTCGCGCACGCGCGCCTCCAGCGGCGGCAGAATGCCCATATTGGCGCCCATGGGCTGAAAATCCTTCGAGGGCGAGGTGATATAGTGCAAAAGCGCGCCGCACATCGTCTCGGCCGGGTATTCCGGCACGGGCCCGCCCGCAAGGCGAGCGGCAATGGCGCGGGCGGCCAGAAGGCCGCTGGCCGCGCTCTCCATATAGCCCTCGAAGCCCGTGATCTGCCCTGCGAAGAAAATATCCGGCCTTGCCTTCAGGCACAGCCCGGCGGTGAGCAGCTTCGGGCTGTTCAAAAAGGTGTTGCGGTGCATTACGCCGTAGCGCGCAAACTCCGCATTTTCAAGGCCCGGTATCATGGAGAACACGCGCTTTTGCTCGCCGAATTTCAGGTTCGTCTGAAAGCCCACCAGATTATACAGCGTGCCCGCGGCATTTTCCGCGCGCAGCTGCACGTTGGCCCACGGGCGGCGGCCGGTGGCCGGGTTTGTAAGGCCCACGGGCCGCAGCGGGCCGTAGCGCATGGTATCCGCCCCGCGGCGGGCCATCACCTCAATGGGCATGCAGCCCTCGTACACGCCCGGCTCGCCGTCAAACTCATGCAGCGGGGCGCGCTCGGCCGACACCAGCGCCTCGTAAAACGCCTCGTAGCCCGCTTTGTCGAACGGGCAGTTCAGATAATCCGCCGTGCCGCGGCCATAGCGCGAGGCGGCAAACACCTTTGTCATATCCAGGCTTTGCGCCGTGACGATGGGCGCCGCCGCATCGTAGAAGGAAAGCTCTTCGCCGCCGGTGACGGCCCCGATGGCCTCCGCCAGCGGCCCCTGAGTAAGCGGGCCGCTGGCCACCAGCGTGATGCCCTGCCCCGGCGCGGGCAGGGCCTTTACCTCCCCGCGGCGCACGGTGATGCCCGGCTGGGCCTCTACAAGCTGTGTGACGCGGGCGCTGAATTCATCTCTGTCCACGGCCAGCGCGCCGCCCGCAGGCACGCTGCACGCGCGCGCGGCCGGCAGAAGCGAAGAGCCCAGCAGCTCCATCTCCGCCTTCAGCAGGCCGCTGGCGGAATCCAGCCGTTCGGCCTTGAGCGAGTTGGAGCACACAAGCTCTGCAAAGCCCGCCGAATGGTGCGCCGGGCTGAACGTATGGGGCTTTTGCTCGTACAGCGTGACGGGCACGCCCCGCTTTGCAAGATACAGCGCCGCCTCGCAGCCCGCAAGGCCCGCGCCGATGATGTCGATGCGCATATTACTCCTTTTTTTCCGCTGCGCTGCGCGAATAGCCGCAGCCCTCTTTTTCGCACACCAGAAGGCCGCTGCGCCCGCCCTTTTTGAACAGCGTGCCGCCGCACTGCGGGCATTTTTCCGCCGTGGGCTCGTTCCACGTCATGAAATCGCACGCGGGGTTCTTCTCGCAGCCGTAGTACACGCGCCCCTTTTTCGAGCGGCGCAAAAGCACCCTGCCGCCGCACTTGGGGCACAGGCCGCCGGTGTCCTTCACAAGGCGGCGCGTGTTTTTGCATTCCGGAAAGCCCGGGCACGCCAGAAATTTGCCGTAGCGCCCGGTTTTGATAACCATTTTGCGCCCGCACAGCTCGCACACCTCGTCCGTCTCTTCGTCCGGCACCTTTATCTTTTTATCCTTCATGTCCTCTTCGGCCTTTTCCAGCGTGGCCGAAAAGTCCTTGTAGAAATCGTCGATCGTCTTGTGCCAGTCGGCCCTGCCGCTCTCCACCCTGTCGAGATTCTGCTCCATCTGGGCCGAAAAGTGAACGTCCACGATATTGGGAAACTCGGCCTCCATCAATTCGTCGATGGCGCGGCCCAGGCGCGTGGGCACCAGCTTTTTCTGCTGGCGCTCTACATAATCGCGGTCGATGATGGTGGTGATGATGGGCGCGTAGGTGGACGGGCGGCCGATGCCGTTTTCCTCCAGCGCCTTGATCAGAGAGGCCTCGGTGTAGCGCGCGGGCGGCTGGGTGAACTTCTGCTCGCCCTCCACGCTTTTCACCTTCAGCACGTCGCCCTCGGAAAGGGGCGGCAGGGCCGTCTCCTTCTTTTCCTTCTCGTCGGCGGACTCCTCATACAGGCGCGAGAAGCCGTCGAACGTGACGGTGTAGCCGCTGGCCTTGAAGGTGTACGCGCCCGCGGCGATGTCCGCGGCCACGGTAGCCTGCTCGCAGTCCGCCATCTGGCTGGCGATAAAGCGGCTCCATATCAGGCGGTACAGCTTTGCCTCCGGGCCGGAGATGCTCTTTTCCACCTCGTCCGGCGTCAGGCCGGGCACTGTGGGGCGGATAGCCTCGTGCGCGTCCTGCGCGGCGGTGGCGCTTTTCGATTTATAGGTGCGCTTGTGCCCGCACACATACTGCCCGCCGTAGGCGCCTGCGATGAACTCCTTGGCCGCGGCCACAGCCTCGTCCGCCACGCGCAGCGAGTCGGTTCGCATATAGGTGATAAGGCCCATGGTGCCGCGCCCGGCAATGTCCATGCCTTCATACAGCGTCTGCGCCGCGCGCATGGTGCGCGTTGCGGTAAAGCCCAGCTTGCGGCTGGCCTCCTGCTGCATGGTGCTGGTGATGAACGGCGGTGCGGGCACGCGGCGCCGCTTGCCGCGCGAGACGGCGGCCACCGTAAAGGCCTCGCCCTTCACGTCTGCCAGAATGGCGTCGGCCTCGGCCTTTGTTTTCACCTCCAGCTTTTTGCCCGCCCTTTCGGCCAGGCGCGCGGTGAACTTTTTGGCCTGCCCCGGCGGGCACAGCACGGCGTCGATATTCCAGTATTCCTCGGGTTTGAAGGCCTCTATCTCCTTCTCCCTGTCCACAATGAGGCGCACGGCCACGCTCTGCACGCGCCCGGCCGAAAGCCCGCGGCGCACCTTGCGCCACAAAAACGGGCTGAGCTTATAGCCCACCAGCCTGTCCAGCACGCGGCGCGCCTGCTGGGCGTTGAACAGGTCCATATCAATGGCGCGCGGCGCGGCCATGCCCTCCTGCACGCCCTTTTTCGTGATTTCGCCGAAGGTGACGCGGTTGTGGGCCGCCGGGTCCAGCCCAAGCAGCTTGGCCAGATGCCAGCTGATGGCCTCGCCCTCGCGGTCCGGGTCGGTGGCGAGGAACACCTCGTCGCTCTCCTTGGCAAGGCCCTTCAGCTCCCGAATGACCTTTTCCTTGCCCTTGATGTTGATATATTTCGGCTCGTAGTTTTTTTCCACGTCGATGCCGAGCTGGCTCTGCGGCAAATCGCGGATATGGCCCATGGAGGCCGTCACCTCATAGCCGCTGCCCAGATATTTGCGGATGGTCTTGGCTTTCGCCGGAGATTCCACGATGACTAATTTCGACATAGCACATTTCCTTTGCAAGATATGTTGCCCGCGCCGGGGCGGGGTGCGGCGGCCCTATACGGCCAGCACAAAGCGGCGGCCCGCAAGCTGGCGGCAGGCGCCGGCAAGCTCAAGCTCCGTCAGGGCGGCCATGGCCGCGGGCGCGGCAAGGCCGCTTTCGGCACAAAGCTGGGCCAGCGTTTTCGGCGTGCAGCCCAGCGCCCTTTTTGCGGCAAGGGCCGCCTCGCTCAGCGGCTCTTCACAGGGCGCGCCCGCCTGCGGCGTACCGGCGCCGTGCGCGCGGGCCGCATCGCCCTGCGGCAAAGCGCCGTAAAACTCCAGAATATCCGCTGCGCTCACCGCGGCCACAGCCCCGCGGCCCAGAAGATGGTTCGCGCCCTCGCTCAGCGGCGAGAAGATGCTGCCCGGCACGGCGAACACGTCCCTGCCGTAGCCCAAAGCCGCGTGCACGGTGTTCATGGTGCCGGAGATGCGCCGCGCCTCAGCCACGCACACGCCGCGGCTGAGCGCGGCGATCAGCCGGTTGCGCTGCAAAAAATACGGCCGCAGCGGCTCTGTGCCGGGCGGGTATTCCCCTATGACAAGGCCCTGCTTTTCTATCAGGCCCTTCAGCGTGCGGTTTGCCGCGGGGTAACACATGTCGTGCCCGAAGGCGATGCACGCCACCGTGGGCGTGCCCGCGCGCACGGCGGCCTTGTGCGCCTCGCTGTCAAGCCCGCTTGCCAGGCCGGACACCAGCACCACGCCCGCTTCGGCAAGGCCGCTGGCAATGGCGGCGGTGGCCTCCAGCCCATAGGCGGAGGGGCGCCGGGCGCCGATGATGGCGAACGTGAGCACCTCTGGCCTCAGCACGCCGATATCGCCCTTATAGTATACCACGGGCGGCGGGTCTTCTATCAGGCGCAACGCCTCGGGGTAGGCCTCGTCGTCCCACGCGGCGATGCACACGCCAAGCTGCCCGCAGCGCGCCAGCACGCCCGCCGCGCTTTGGGGCTGTGTGCTTTGCACCGCATGCAGCTGCCCCGGCGAAAGCAGGGCCGAAAGGTCCTGCGAAAAGCGCGCCTCATACAGCGCCTGCGGCGTGCCGAAGGCGTCCAGCACATCGCGCACATGCACGCCGCCCGGGCCAAGCGCACCGGCCAGCCACACCCAGTAAAGCAGGGTATTTTCGCTCATGTGTCCACCCCTCTGAAATGCCACAGCAGCACGCTGCCCGCCACGGCGGCGTTCAGCGACTCCACCGCGCCCGTCATGGGGATGCGCACAGCCATACCGGCAGCTGCCACGGCCTGCGGCGAAAGGCCCGCGCCCTCGTTGCCGATGACGACGGCAAGCCCCCCGCCTGCGGGCGGCACGGCCTCGGCCAGCGGGCGCGAGTTTTGCAGCGCCGCCGCGTACACCGCACAGCCCTTTTCGCCCAGCTCGCGCAAAAAGGCCGCGAACTGCGGCACCACAGCCACGGGCACCTTGCCCGCCGCGCCCATGGAGGCGCGCAGCGCCTTCTGGGAAAATGCGTCCGCACAGCCGGGCGAAAGGGCCACGGCGTCAAAGCCGAAGGCCGCCGCGCTGCGCACGAGCGCGCCGAGGTTGGCGGGGTCCTGCACGCACTCGAGGCACAGGTAGCGCCCCTTGCCGGTAAACGCCTGCCGGGGCATGGGCGCCGGGCACGGGAACAGTGCAAACAGCCCCTGCGGCGTGCGCGTGCCCGCCAGCTTCTGCGCCACCGGCAGCGACACCTCGCACGCCTCGCCGCCCAGCGCCGCGGCCTCGGCCCTTTTGGAATCAAGATAATATACCTTATAGGGCCGGAAAGCGCGGGCCAATTCCTCGCACAGGCGCACGCCCTCGGCAAAAAACACGCCCTCCGCGCGGCGGAAGGCCGCGTCGTCCCGCACCCTGCAGGCATATTTGACAGCCGCGTTCTCCCGGCTTGTGATGCACAGCGCCATGGCACAGCGCCCCCCTTCCGGCATGCGCACGGGCCCCGCGCCCTGCAGATGCGGGCGCGAGGCGCGTGCAGCTCAAATACAAAGCGACGCCCGGGCACGCGTGCACGGGCGTAAGCTTTTGTGCTTTATTTCGCAGCCTTTGCCGTTTCCACCAGCGCGGCGAAGCTCTTTTCATCGTGAATGGCCATCTCGCTCAGCATTTTGCGGTTCAGCTCGATGCCGCTTTTCTTCAGGCCGTTCATAAAGGCGGAATAGCTGGTGCCGTTGGCGCGGCAGGCGGCGTTGATGCGGGTGATCCACAGGCGGCGGTAATCGCGCTTTTTCTGCTTGCGGCCGGCAAACGCATAGTTGCCGCCCTTCATCACCTGCTGTTTTGCCATTTTGAAATGCTTGGATTTGCTGCCGAAATAGCCCTTGGCCAGCTTCAGCACCTTTTTCCTTCTTTTGCGCGTCATCATAGCGCCCTTGATACGTGCCATATTCTACAATCTCCTTTTATGTCGAGTAAAAAAAGCTTATGTTCTCACACAAATCAGCCGTACGGCAGCATGTCCTTCACGGCGGCCGTGTTGGTCTTGTCCGCATAGGCGGGCTTGCGGTAGCCGCGCTTGATCTTCGTGGTCTTGCCGTGGCCGTTCAAAAGGTGGCTGCGGTAAGCGTGGCCGCGTTTCACCTTGCCGGTCTTTGTGAGCTTGAAGCGCTTTTTCGCTCCGGAGTGTGTTTTCATCTTAGGCATTTTGGATTTCCTCCTTCAAATTACTGCGCCTTTGCGGGCGCAAGGAACATCTGCATGCTGCGCCCTTCGAGTTTCGGCTGTTTTTCCACCACTGCGTCCGGCAGGGCCTGGGCGAAGCGCTTGTGCACCTCGAGGCCGAGGTTTGTGTGCGCCATCTCGCGGCCGCGGAAGCGGATGGAAACTTTCACCTTGTCACCCTTGGCAAGGAACTTCGCCGCCTGGGCCACCTTGGTGTTGAAGTCGTTCGTGTCGATATTCAAAGACAGCCGTATCTCTTTGATATCCACGATTTTCTGGTTCTTGCGCGCTTCTTTTTCGCGTTTCTGCTGCTCGAAGCGGAATTTGCCGTAATCGAGGATCTTGCACACGGGCGGCTGCGCCTGCGGGGCAATCTTCACAAGGTCCAAATTGGCCTCTTCCGCCCTGCGCAGCGCATCGCGCACCGGCACGATGCCGAGCTGGCTGCCGTCTGCGCCAATCAGGCGCACCTCTTTGTCGCGAATGGCTTCGTTGATCTCCATTTCTTTTTTGCCGCTGATGGTAAAGCACCTCCAAACCATAATTCTGCCCGCGGGGGCTGCCCGCCTGCATCATGTGAAAAAAAGCGGCTGCCCGGGTGGGCAGCCGCCAAACATACGCAACATGCGCGCAAAGCGCCTTTGCTGTTTTAACCCGGCCCCTGCGGGGCGCAAGGTGAGCACGGCTGCCGGCCGGTGCTGCTTTGTTTACTAAGCCAGTATATGCCAAGCGGTGTGCATTTGTCAAGCGTTTTTTCGCTGCGCGCGCAAAAAATGCCGCTGCCGCCTGCGCAGGCCGGGCCGCAGGGCGCGGGCCGGCCAAGGGCGCCGCGCGGCGCGCTAGCCCTCGGCCAGAGGCACGTCCACCTCCTGCCGCAGGGAAACGGCGTACAGCGTCAGCTTTTTTACCGAAACGCCGAGGCGTTTTTCCACCGCGCCCTTATAAATGCGAAGCTGCCGGGCATAGCTCTCCACAAGGGCGGCGGGCGCCTTGGCCCTGTCTGTTTTATAATCCACAATCTCGGCCTCGCCGCCGTTCACCAGCACGGCGTCCGCAATGCCCTGCACCAGCACCGTGCGCGTGGCAAACTGGGGCGGAATATCCGGCTGCACGTACTTCGCGCTCACAGAGGTGAGGAAGGCGTATTCCCGCAGCAGCCTCTGCGCGGAAAGCATGCGCGCCAGAAGCGGCGAGGAAAAAAACGCCGCAAGGCCCGCCTCGTCCAGATGGGCGCGCAGCTCGGGCGCAAGGTAGCCCTCGCGCACAAGGCGCTGCAGCTCGGCGGCAAGGTTCTCTCTTGCCGCGGCAAGGTCTGCAAATTGCAGCACGCTGTGGGTGGCGGTGCCGCGCTCGGCCCCGGTGAGCCCCTCTTTGTACAGGAAGGCAGGGCGCGAAAGCACCCTGGCCGCACCCGTGTGCGAAAGGGCTGAGACGCTCAGCTTCACGGGCAGCGCTTCCAGCGCGGCGTTCGGGCGCGGCGCGGCAAAATTCCGCCTCAGCGCGCGCAGGGCGTCTTCGTCCGGCGCGCACGCCGCCTGCGGCTGGGGCTCGGCCTCGGGCCCGGCCTGTTCGCCTCCGCCGCACAGCACCGCCTCGATGTGCCCCTGCGCCGGAAGGGGCGCAAGGCCCGCCGCGCCCGCCAGCTTGCGCAGGCTTTCGCAGTCCGGGTGAAGCAGGGCCGCCGCACACAGCCAGGTGGAAAAGCTGGCCGCGCCCGCCAGCGCCTGCGTGCGCGCCGCCGCGCCGCCGCGCAGGGCCGCCGCCAGGGCGGCCAGCGTCTTTTCCGGCGAGGGCATGGCGCACTGGGCAATGAGCTTATCCTTCGCGCGCGTAAGGGCCACATACAAAATGCGCATCTCTTCGTCCACCGCCTCGCGCAGGCCCGCAAGGCGCACGGCGGCGTGGGGCGCCGTCTCGTACAGGCCGCCCTCGCCCGCGCGCAGGCGCAGGCCCAGGCCCAGCACAGGGTGCAGCAGCACGGGCTCGTAGCTGTCGCGGAAATTAAAGCGCCGCTGGCATTCGGCCAGCACCACGATGGGAAATTCCAGCCCTTTGGAACGGTGGATGGTCATGATGGACACCGCGCCGCCTGCCGCGCCCGGCGCCGTCTGCGCCGCACCGCCCGCTTCGAGGGCGGCGTCCACCCCGCGCAGGAAGGCGTCAAGGCTCAGCCCGCGGGCGTCCGCCGCAGCCATATAGGCCGCGAAGGCGCGCAGGTTCTCGCGCCGCTGCGGGCCGTTTTCCATGGCGCCCGCCACGGCGGGCCAGCCCGTGCGGGCGTACGCGTCCCCGCACACCTCGTACAGCGGGGCGCAGGCCGCCCTGGCGCGCAGGGCGCGCAGCACGGCGGCAAGGCGCTGCTCTTTTTCGCCGCCGCTTTGCAGCACGGCGGCATACAGCGTGCCCTGCGGGCAGGCAAGGCGCAGGCGCGCAAGGTCGTCCGGCGAAAAGCCGAACATGCCGCTGAGCATCACGGCGGCCATATGGATGTCCTGCGCGGGGTTATCCACCACGCGCAGCAGCGAAAGCACGCACCCCACCTCCGGCTGGGCCAGCATGTCTTCGCCTGTGTCCGCTGCGGCAGCCACGCCCGCGCGCTCCAGCGCGGCCTCGTACTGGGCAAAATTGGCGCGGCTGCGCAGCAGGATGCAGAAATCCTCCGGCCGGCACGGGCGCGTGCCGCCCTGGCCGTCGCGCACGGCAAAGCCCGCGGCCAGCATGCCGCGGATATGCCGGGCCACCACGTCCGCGTCCGTGCCCGCGTCTTCGCCCGACAAAAGAAGCTGCATGGGCCCGCCGTCATAGCCGTCCGGCGCGCCGCAGCGAAGCTGCTCGCGCGCATAGTCGATGCCGCCCACCTCGCGCGACATCACGGCGCAGAACACGTCGTTCACCGCGCCCACCACATTCTGCGCGCTGCGGAAGTTGTCCTCCAGCATCAGGGCGGCCGGGTGCGGCCCGCCGGGCCTGTACGGCGCGCAGGCCGCGCGCTTTTGCAGAAAGCTTTCCGGGCTGGCAAGGCGGAAGCGGTAAATGCTCTGCTTTGCGTCGCCCACATAAAACAGGTTTGAGCCTTCTTCATTTGCAAGGCATTCGTAAAGCCTGGCCTGCAGGGCGTTGGTATCCTGATATTCGTCCACAAACACGGCCTCAAAGCGGCGTGATATCTCTTTTGCAGCAGGCGTTTTTTCGCCGTTTTCGCCGCACAGAAGGCGCAGGGCAAGGCGCTCGAAATCGCTGTATTCCAGCTTTTTTTCAGCCAGCTTTTTTTCGGTGAACACCTGCTCGAACAGCTCTGCCGCGCCCAGCAGGGCGCGCACATGGGGCGCGGCGGCGGCGCGGTCCGCCTCGAACTCGGCCCCGCTGCACACAAACACGCTCTCGCGCAGCTTTGCCAGCAGGGCCTTCACCTGCGCGCGCAGGGCCTTCACCGTGTCCATATCGCCGCCCTCGTAGCCGCGCACGGGCCGGAAGGCGGGCGGCGCATAGCCGTGCACGCGCACAGCCGCGGCGTCCCACCGGGCGGCGCGCACATCCTGCAGAAGGGCGCCGAAAAAGGCGGCGTCCTCCTCCAGCGCCGGGGCATAGCCCGCCAGCGCCTGCTCGGCCTGCACAATGCCGCGCGCCTCGGCCGTAAGGGCCAGCGCCGCCTCGCACAGGGCCCCAGCGTGCTGCAAAAGCAGCCTGCCCCACGCCGTTTCGCACAGCGGCGCACTGCTTTCATACATGGCAAGAAACTGCCTGCGCACTGCGCCGGGGTCCGGCAGAGTGCGCAGGAAATCGTACAGAGAAAGCACGGTGGCCGCGGCGCGCGCGTCTGTGCGCGCGCGCCCGTACAGCGCAGAAAAGGCGCAAAAATCCGCCTGGCCGTACAGCTGCTCCAGGCTGTCTGCCAGCGCCTCCTCGCGCAGGGCATAGGCCCCGGCATCGTCGGCAAGGCCGAAATCTGGCGCAAGGCCCAGGCGCGCGAAATTTTCGCGCAGAAGCTGCATGCACAGCGCGTCGATGGTGCAGATGGCCGCGCGCCCCAAAAGCAGCTTCTGCCGCTTGAGAAAGGCGCTGCCCGGCTGCGCGGCCGCGCGCTGGGCCAGCGCCGCCGCAATGCGCGCGCGAAGCTGCGCAGCGGCCGCGCGGGTGAAGGTTACGGCCAGAATGCGGTCTGCCGGGATGGGCGAGGGCCCGTCGCACAAAAGCGACACCACGCGCTGTGTGAGCACCGCCGTTTTGCCGCTGCCCGCCGCCGCGCTCACCAGCAGGGTGCCGCCGCGGTCTTCTATGGCGCTCTGCTGCGCCTTTGTCCATTTCACAGGCCCGTCACCTCCCCTGCCTTTGGCTCGAATACATCCTTGGGCGCGCTGGCGCACGCCTCGTCTCTGCCGTCCTCATGGCGGCACACGGGGCGGTAATCGCACACGTCGCACGGGCAGTGCCCGCCCGCGCGCAGCGGCCGCGCGGCGATGTCGCCGCCGTACAGGCCCTGCGCCATCTGCAGCACAAGGCCCGTGATGTGCCGCTCGATATTGCCCAGCTTTTCCAGGCTGGCCAGCTTGGCCGAGGCGCGCGGCGCGCCGTTTTTCGAGTAGCCGAAGGGCACGAACACGCCGGTGGCGTCTTTATCCATGCCGCGCACAATGACAGGGTCGTTCACCACAAGGCCGTCCACCTCGTACAGCGGCGTGCCCGCCGCATCGGCGCGGGCCGCCGTTTTGGGCGCCGGGTCGCTTAAAAGGTACAAGACGCCCGCGGCCTGCGCCCCGGCGTACTGCCCCTGCGGGGCGTGGCACAGCGTGAACAGATAGAACAGCATCTGTGTGTTCAGGCCGCAGTACACGTCCTCCAGGCTGAACTTCTTGGTGCCTGTTTTGTAATCCACCACGCGCAGGTATGTCTCGCCCCCGCGGCGCATCACGTCCACACGGTCTATTTTGCCCACCACGCGCACGGCCTTGCCGTCCGGCGTTTTCAGCTCCAGCGGCGGCACGGCGCCCGCCTCGCTGCCGCCGATGGCCTGTTCAAGCGCCACGGGGCGGAACGAGCTTTGCGCCTGCTCGCTTTGCAGATACAAAAGCAGGTTCGCCACGCTGCGCTTCAGCCGCCCGATAAGGTGTGCAAAGCGCGTGCCCGCCGCAGGCATGTTCTGGCGCACATACTCGTCCGCAATGCTGTCTGCAAGGGCCGTCAGCTCCTCCTTTGTCAGCCCGGCAAAGCGCGCGCCTGCGCGGCGCAGCGCGTGCTCGAGAATATAGTGCACGAGGCTGCCGCTTTCCAGCGGCGAGAGCTCGGCCCTCCGGCGCGGCAGGATGTGCAGCACATATTGCAGAAAATAGGAAAAGCGGCAGCGGTAATACTGCTCCACCCTGGTGGGAGAAAGCGTGAGCTGCGTGCCCAAAAGCTGCTCCAGCGCCTTTGCATCTGCGGCATGGAAGGGCTGCGGCGCGGCGGCCGCGTCCATGGCGGCCAGCACGCGGGCAAAGCCGCCCTCGCTTTGCAGCGCCGCGCGCAGGGCCGCCGCAAGGGGTGTTTTCCGGCCGTACTGCTCGCTGTAAAGCTGCAGCGCCGCCGCCCGCGTGGGGGCAAGCTGCACGGGGGAAAGCACGTCCCTTTCCGGCCCAAGCGCTAGCACGGGCGCAAGCGCCGCGCACGGCTGCGCGTCGCCCGCCGCCGTGCAGGAAAGGTACAGCCGCCCGCGCGGGGCGGCAACGGCGCGGTAAAAGTACATCTGCTCCAGCAGGGTGCGGTTTTCGTAGCTGCCGGGCATCTCTACCCCGCGGCGCACCAGCAGCTCGCGGTCTGTATGCGTCAGCAGGCCCGATGCGCCTGCCGCCCGCGGGAACTCGCCCTCGGCCAGCCCCAGCACAAAGCACACGCGCGGGCCGGAAAGGCGCATGCGGTCCGCCTGGGTAAAAATGGCGGCCTCCTGCGTCTGGGGCACGCGGCCCATCTCGCCGCCGCGCAGCAAAAGCGCGAACAGCTCGGCATATTCGCCGGGGGCCGTCTCGTCTTCGCCCAGAAGCTTTTCCATCTCGTCCAGAAGCTGCATCACATGGTCCCACGCGTCGTACACGGCCGCGGCGCCCTGCGCGTCACCCGCACCGGCAAGCTGGGCGGCCAGCTTTTCCGTGCACGCCGCGCCGCCGAAGGAATCCAGAAGGAAATACAGCGCGCGGGAAATGCCCGCCGCCGTGCCGCCGCGCACGCTTTGCAGGAAGGGGGCCAGCTTTTCCATCACGCCCGCGCGCAGGGCCTCTGTCTGCGCCAGCTTTTGCGCCTGCCGGGGCGAAAGCTGCGCGCCGAAGCCCTCGGGGTTCTTTTCAAAGGGGGCGCGCCAGTCCGCCGCTTTCAGCTGCCAGGTGTAGGCGTAGTCTTCCAGAAGAGCGATATCGTCCGGCGCAAGGCCGCACAGTTGCGTCTTCAAAAGGCGCAGCACGCGCTCGGTGGAAAGGCCCCTGGCGGCCAGCTCCAGCGCGGCAAGGAAAAACGAGGCCACGGCAGAGTGCTCCAGCGTGAGCGACGCGTCGCGGAACACGGGCACGCCCGCCAGCTCCAGCGCGGCCAGAAGCGGCGCGGAATACTGCTGCATATCGCGGCAGATGAATGCCATGTCGCCGTAGGCCACGCCCTCGCGCGCAAGCGCGGCGGCACGGCAGGCCGCGGTGCGGCACTCCTCATACAGGGTGGGCGCAGGGGTGAACCACACCTCGCCAGCCAGCGGAGCGGGCGGCGCTTCACCGCCGCTTACGGCAGCCGCCGCGGCGGCAAGGCCCGGCGCGGCGGCGTGGCGCAGGTCTTTCTGCAAAAGCTTCGGCCCCTGCACCGGCACGTCAAGGCGGCGCGCGGCGCGCACAAGGCGGGCGGCCGTGCGCTTTACGGGGCTGAACAGGCCAAGGCCGCCCTCGGCGTCCGCAAGGCCGTCGCAGCACAGGGCCACGGTACAGCTTTCGGCCTGCAAAAACGCATCCAGCAGGGCGTACTGCGGCTGTGTGAAGCCGTCGAAATCGTCCAGGAATACAGCAGTGTCCGCCAGCTCTGCCGCCGGCAGGCTGCGCGCGGCAAGCAGCAGGCGGTCGGAGGGGTCCATGGCGCTTTTTTCTATCACCTTTTCATACGCCGCAAACACAAGGCCCAGCTCGCGCAGCTTTTCGCCGTCCGCGCCTTCGGCCTCGCCGATGGCCACAAGGTCCTGCGGGGCGGCGCCCGCGGTTTTCAGCTCTTCAATGGCCTGCGCGCACATATTGCAGAAATTGACGCCGCGGCGGTGCCTGCGGTAAAGCTGCACCGCGTCGCCCAAGCTGTCCATGGCGCGGCGCACCGCCACAGTGCGCGCCGCGTCGGAAAGCGTCGCCACCGCCACGCCGCCGTGCGTTTTCAGCACCTTTTCGGCATAGCTTTTGAAGCTGTATACCTCGGCGTATGCGCCGAGGCTGTCCCCCAGCGCGGCATACACCATGCTTTCCGCAGAGGACGAGAACTGCTCCGGCACCAGCATCATGCTTTTTCTGGCCGCAGCGGCGCGCGCCTTCATGCGCGCCAGCACAAGGCCTGTCTTGCCTGTTCCCGCCGTGCCCAGCACAAGCTCCAGCACACGCTGCGCCCCCTTTCGCCAAAGTTTGATACAGTATAGTATACCTCATTCCGGCGGTGAAAAAAAGCCCGGCCCCAAAACGGGCCCGCAGGCGGGCGGGCGCTGCATTAGCAGAGCCTTTTGCCTTTGGCATCCCGCGGCCAGCGCCCCGTTTCACTCAAAGCTTAAAGCAAAGCTCTTTTGTGAGGCGGGCTGCATACCGGCCCTGCCGCTTATTTTCCAAACCGGCCATGGCCGCAGGCTGGGCGGTGCTGCACCGGCTCTGCAAAGGGCTGGTGGCGGCACGCGTCTCAGCCCGTACGGAATTTTATTTCACCTGCATCACACGCCCCCCGGCCCGCAGGCGGGCGGCCGCTGTGTTAACAGAGCCTTTTGCCTTTGACGGCCTGCGGCCAGCTCCCCGCTTCGCTCGTGGCTTAAAGCAAAGCTCTTTTGTGAGGCGGGCTGCATCGGCCCTGCCGCTTATTTCCCAAGCCAGCCATAACCGCAACTGCCATGGCTGCCAACTGGGCGGCGCTGCACCGGCTCTGCAAAGGGCTGGTGGCGGCACGCACCTCAGCCCGCACGGAATTTTATTTTACCTGCATTGCACACCCCGGCCCGCAGGCAGGCGGCCGCTGTATTAACAGAGCCTTTCGCCTTTGACGGCCTGCGGCCAGCCCCCGCTTTGCTCATGGCTTAAAGCAAAACTCTTTTGCGAGGCGGGCCGCACCAGCCCTGCCGCTTAATTTCCAAGACGGCCATAACCGCGGCGGCCATGGCTGCCAACTGGGCGGCGGCCTTTCTGCGCAAACAAACAGGCCCCGGTTTTGAAAGCCGGGGCCCATGCCATTGCTCTACTGTGTTCTGTTTTACACACCTGTTTTGGGGTTTGGCTTCTGCGGGGCCGGTGCAGCCCCGCCGGAGGGCCCGGCGGGCTTTTCCGCTTCGCCCGCCTTCGTCACTGTCACAGTACAGCTTGCATCGGCAAGCACCACGCCGTTCAGCTCGACGCGCGCTGTCACCACGGCAGTGCCCGCCGCGGCGCCCATCACTGTGCCGTTTTCCACTGTGGCAACGGCAGGGCTGCTGCTGGCCCACACCAGCCCTGCCCCGGTGGGCAGCACTGCGTCTGCCTTCAGCACAGCCGTGCCGCCCGCCTGTACGCTGAGCGCGGCTTTATCCAGCGAGAGGGCATAGGTAATGCCGCTGGCGTCCACAGAAACATAGCTGCCCAATGTACTATCAGCCGCATAAGCATCTTTTGCCTCCTGTGGCACAATCACAGTCAGCACATCTGAACCCGGCTTGCCGGAGGAGCCGAAGGCGTTCGCATCAAAGCTGGGCGGGACATTACCCTGCATAATAAGAATACTGCCTGGCTGTGCAAGCGCCTTTTGAAACGCCTGCTTCTGTATGACAGTGACCGTGTCGGGAAGCACCACTGTTTTCAGTGCTTCGCAATTTCCAAATACGCCTTGCGGAAGCTCGGTCACTCCCTGCGGCAGGACAGCTTTTTCCAGCTTGGAATTTGCAAACGCCGTATTTCCAATTATTTTCAGTGAATCTGCCCCTTCCAGTACCTTTACACCACTATTAAAAAATGCCCTGCTTCCAATTTCCTCAATACCGGAAAAATCAAATTCTGTCAGTGAGACGCAGCCTGAAAACGTACTGCTGCCAATTATCTTCACCGTATCCGGCAATGTGACGCTGGCAAGCGCGCTGCACCCGCCGAACGTCCCGTTCAGCTCCGTCACATTTCCCTTCACCACGGCGGACGTCATGGCGCTGCACCCGGTAAAGGCCTGCGTGCCTATCTCCGTGACATTTTCCGGCACTACCACGCTCTGCAGGCCCGTGTTGCCCGCAAAGGCATTTTTCCCGATGCTGACAAGGCTTTGCGGCAGCTGAAGCGTTTTCAGCGTGCTGTCCTTATTCGGCATCCAGAAGGCGCCCTCTGTGATATATTTCACACCCTCCGGCACCGCCACATGCTCCTGAACGCGGCGCACCTCCAGCAGGGCGTCGCCGTCGTACACGACGCCGTCCTGCTCGTAATAAGGGCTGCCCGGCGCAAAGGTCACCTCGCCCTGATAATTGAATTTGTCAAAGCTGGAGTTGCCGAAGGCGGGCAGCGAGGTGAAGCGCGCCCCCGCCGGGATGGTGACGGCGGCCAGCTTATCGCAGCCGCGGAAGGCTCTGGCCCCTATCTCGGTCACGGTCTCCGGCAGGGCAAGCTGCGTGACCCCGGCGCCTTCGAACGCCAGGCTGCCCACCGTCTGCAAATTGCTGCCCGGCGCAAAGGTGATGGAGGTAAAGTTGCTGGCAAGGCTGCGCTCGCCAATGCGCGTGACGCTGGCCGGGATGGTGATGTCCGTCAGATTGCTGGCGCTGAAGGCGCTGTCCGCCAGATACTGCAGGCCCTCCGGCAGGGTGACGGACGTGCCGCCCACCTCGAAAAACGCACCGCTGCCGATGCCCACCACGGCGTAGCTCTGCCCGCCGTGGCTGACGCTGGCCGGGATGCTCATTGCGCCGCGGTTTGAATATTCCGAGCCTGCAAACACATGGTCTGCATGCTGGGCGCAGTTATGACCCTGCCATGCCCATTTCCAAGGCGCCACCTCCACGCCGCCGTCCACCAGCTTATAGGCGATGTCACCCTCTACAAAATCGAAGGTCTCCGACACATATTTGGGGTGGCCGTTGTTTTCGTCCACATAGCCGGGCGTGGTTTTATCCGCCCCCTCGGCCATTGCCGCGGGCAGCACGCACACAAGCAGGGCCGCGGCCAGCAGGCCGCACAAAAGCTGTTTGAATTTTTTCATGCCTTTTCTCTCCTTCACAGGTTTTCGGCCCCGGCTTTCCCCCTGTGTGAGACAGGCGGTTTCTCCGGCGTTGCCGGAGAAACAGAAAGGGGCCCCTTTCACCGCGCCGCTGTGCGCGGCGCCTTATACACAGATACTACTCTATTCCGCACAAAAAATCAATGGGTGTCCGGCCCGCCGGCCCAAAAATTTCAGGGGTTTAGAAAACACGTCCCTTTTGCAAAGCGCGCGTCCGCCGCGCCGGGAAGCAGGAAACGCACCCCGGCTTTAGGCGCGCCGCCGCAAGAAAGCGCCGCCCCCGGAAGGCAATTTTTGCGCACAGCCTCTTCCGCTTTCCCTGAAAGCCGCAAATGGCGCCCACAGAAAGCCTCCCCGCTCTGCATCAAAAGCCGCCGCTTTCGGGGCGCCGGGCGTCTTTGCCAGTCCGGCGGCCTTGGAGGGGAAGGTATGCAGAAAAGCCCGGCAAGCTTGACAGCTTGCCGGGCTTTTTGCGTGCGTCAGGCGCCAAAAGCGCCAGCCGAAACGGCGCTTTCTTTCATCCACGCGCCTTAGAGCACTTGATGCTCAATAATTCTTTTTCTGAATGACGAAGTAAGCCTGCGGATGCTCGCACACAGGGCACACCTCGGGAGCATGCGTGCCGATATGCACATGGCCGCAGTTGGTGCACACCCACACCTGCTCTGTCTCGCGGGCGAACACGGTGCCCGCGTCCAGCGAGGCCTTCAGCGCCAGATAACGCTCTTCGTGCTCTTTTTCAATTTTGCCCACAGCCTCGAACAGCCAGGCAATTTTGTCAAAGCCCTCCTCTTTGGCGGTTTTGGCAAAGCCGGCGTACATATCCGTCCACTCGTAATGCTCGCCCGCGGCGGCGTCCACCAGGTTGGCGGCCGTGTCGGGCATGCCGTCGTGCAGCAGCTTGAACCAGATTTTTGCATGCTCTTTCTCGTTGCCGGCCGTCTCTTCAAAAATGGCGGCTATCTGGTTATAGCCCTCTTTTTTTGCCTTGGAGGCGTAATAGGTGTACTTGTTGCGCGCCTGGCTTTCGCCCGCAAACGCCGTCCACAGGTTTTGTTCTGTTTTGGAACCCTTCAAATTCATGACCATCTCTCCTTTTCCTTGTATTCAGATAAACTTCCCCGGCGCCGGGGCGCACCGCCGGGCAAAGCGCCCGCCGGCAGGCCCCGGTGCCTATTTTGCGCATTTCTGCGTAAAATTACGCTTTGTGCAGCGCGCGCTGCGCGGCGCACGCCGGGCACACGCCGGTAAACAGCACCGTGTGCTGCGCCTGTGTGTAGCCGGTGGCCTGTTCGGCAAATGCATCCAGCGAGGCAAGCGCGCCGCCGGGCGCACCGGCAGAAAATTCCACATCGTCCAGCCTGCCGCACGCCATACATTCAATATGGGCGTGCTCGTCCAGGCGGTGGTCAAACCTGTCCGCCCCGGCGGGCATGGGCAGATGGCGCAGCCTGCCGTCCTCTGAAAGGCTGGCAAGGTTGCGGTACACCGTGGCTTTGCTGATGGTGGGATGCTCTTTTACAACCTGGGCATACACCTGCTCGGCCGTGGGGTGGTTGTGCAGCCGCGCCACCGCTTCCAGCACAAGCTGTTTTTGAATGGTGTTTCGTCTTTCCACAGCGGGCCTCCTTACAGTATTCTTAATTAAGATTTTATCCTATTAAGAATACTTTGTCAACCCTCAGCCCTCGCCGCGCGGCTGGCGCTTTTCGGCAAGGCCCTTTTTCGAGGTCTGGCGCAGGGTGGTGCGCACGGTTTTCACATCTGTCAGGCTTTGGGCAAGCTGCTCTTCCGTGCGGCGCAGCATGTTCTCGCAGTAGCCGGTGACAGTGGCGCGCATCTCGCGGCTTTGGGCCTGGGCGCTTGCCAGCATCTCGGTGGCCTTCTGCTGGGCCGCCTTCACAATGGCCTGCTCGGCCACAATGGCGCGGGCGCGCTCTTCCGCGCGCTTGATGATGGCCTCGGCCTCTTTGTTGGCGTCGTCCACAATGCGGCCGCGGTCTTCCACAATGGCGCGGGCCTGCTTTATCTCCTGCGGCATGGAAAGGCGGATATCGTCCATGATATCGCGCACCTTCTCTACATCCACCATGCGCTTGCCACCGGTGAACGGAAGGGTGGTGGCCTCCTCCAGCGTCTCGTCCATGATGTCCAGCAATTCGTCGATGGTCATATGTTCAAACCTCCTGTTTCGGGCCCTGTTTCAGGCGCCGCACTACTTCCTCGCGGATGACCTCGGGCAGAAAGCCCGTCACATCGCCGCCGAACTGGGCGACCTGCTTGACCATGCTGGAGGACAGATACATGTATTGAGAATCGGTGATGACGAACATTGTCTCCAGCTCGGCGTTCAGCTTTTTATTGGTGAGCGCCTGCTGAAACTCGAACTCAAAATCCGTCACGGCGCGCAGGCCCTTGATAAGCGTGCACGCGCCCATATGGCGGGCATAATCGGCCAGAAGGCCCTGGCAGGAATCTACCGTGACGTTGCCGATGTGCGCCGTGGCCCGGCGCAGAAAGCCGGTGCGCTCTTCCACTGTGAAGAACGGGCGCTTGGCCGGGTTGATGACAACCAGCGCCACCACCCTGTCGAACAGCTTTGCCGTGCGCTCGATAATATCCACATGGCCTTTCGTCACCGGGTCGAAGCTGCCCGGGCAGATGGCGATGCGCATGATGTCTCCCCCTTTTCGCGGCCTATCGGCCGTCCCCGGCACAAAGCGTGTACTTCGAGACAAGCACCGTGCCGTACCGGTACTGCTTTGCCAGGCCAAGCGCGCCGCACGCCTCTGGCAGCTGCGCGCCGTACTCTGTCTCTGCCAGCACCACGCCGCCCGGCGTCAGCACGCGCGCCGCCGCGGGCAGAATGGCCGCCACGGTGCCGCGGCGGTAGGGCGGGTCCAGCAGAATGAGGTGGAACGTCTGCGGGCAGGCGGCAAGGTAGGCCCCGGCGCTGGTTTGCAGCACGCGGGCCCTTTCGGCAAGCCGCGCGGCGGCGGCATTTTCGCGCACCACGGCGCAAGCCGCGCGCGATTCGTCCAGAAAAACGCACGACGCCGCCCCGCGGCTGAGCGCCTCCAGCCCAAGCTGGCCAGAGCCTGCAAATGCGTCCAGCACGCGCGCGCCCGGCACAAGGAACTGCACGGCGCTGAACATGCCCTCTTTCACACGGGCCACCGTGGGGCGCGTGACGTCCGTGCCCGGCAGCGTTTTCAGCGCGGTGCCGCGCGCCGTGCCTGCGATGATGCGCATGGCCGCCTCCCTTTTACGAAATGCACCCTGCCGCGCGAAGCGGCGGCGCAGAATATGCTTCCATTTTTATTCTAACAGGAACCCCGCCGTTTTTCAAGGCGAAGCGTGGAAGGCGTTCCACACGGCCTCGGCAGCGCGCCTTGAAACGCCCTTTGCCGCGCACAGCTCTTCCAGCGGGGCCTCGCGCACGGCGCCCACTGTTTTGAAGTGGGCCAGCAGGGCCTTTGCCGTGGCCGGGCCCACGCCGGGCACGGCCTCCAGCGTGGAGGAATAGGCCCTGCCCTTTTGCAGCCTGCGGCGGTAATCGTTGGCCCAGCGGTGCGTCTCGTCCTGAATGGAGGTGATAAAGGTGAAGGGCCCGCGGTGCAGGGCAAGGGCTATTTCGCGCCCGGCTGCGTCCACAAGGCCGCGGGTGCGGTGCTTTGCGTCCTTCACCATGCCGAACACGGGCACGCCTGCAAGCTGCGTGCCCGCAAGCGCGGCGCACACGGCGGCCACCTGCCCGCGCCCGCCGTCGATAAGCAGCAGATCCGGCTTTATTTTGAACTGGCTGTTCGTGCCCTTTTCATACTCGGCGGCGCGGCGCGCCAGCGTCTCGGCCATGGAGGCATAATCGTCCGTGCCGGGCACCGTGCGCATTTTGAAGCGGCGGTAGCCCGCCTTTTTGGGCTTGCCGCCCTCGAACACCACCATGCCGGCCACGCTGGTGCCGTCGCCCCAGTTTGAAATGTCGTAGCTCTCTATCACCTGCGGCGGCGCGGCAAGCCCCAGCAGATGGGCCGTTTCGTCCAAAGCGCGCTGCTCGCGCGCATAGCGCCCGCTCTCGCGCGCAAGGCGCTCGAAGGCGTTGGTGCGCGCCATATCCACCAGCTTTTTCGTGTCGCCGCGCTGGGGCACATACAGCTGCACCTTCACGCCCTTTGTCTCGGACAAAAGGCGCTGCAGGTGCTGCGCGCCCGCGGGCGCCTCGTCCACGGCGATGCTTTTGGGGATGAACTCGGTGTCCTCCAGATAGTAGCGCGGCAGAAATTCGTCGCGCAGGGCGGCGATGTCCTGCGTGTCGTGAAACAAAAACTCTCGCTTATCGGCCAGGCGCCCTTCGCGGAAGCGCAGGATGGCCGCGCACACGGCGCTGGCAGAGCCCGCGAAGGCGATGACGTCCTGTTCGGCCACCTCGCTGCGCACCACCTTCTGCCCGCGGCTCACCTTTTCAATGGCGGCAAGCTGGTCCCGTATGAGGGCGGCGCGCTCGAAATCCAGGCGCTGGGCGGCGTCCTCCATGCGGGCCCGCAGCATTTTCATAATATCCGCCTGGCCGTGGCGTATCATGTGCAGGGCGCTTTCCACGGCCTCGCGGTAATCCTCATTGCGTATTTTGCCCGAGCACACGGCCATGCACTTGCCGATGTGCGCGTTCAGGCACGGGCGCCCTTTGCCGATGTCCTGCGGGAAGCGCCGCGTGCACCGCGGCAGGCGGAACACGTCGGACGCCGCCTCCACCATTTCGCACACGGCAAAGCTGGAGGTAAAGGGGCCGTAGTAATCGGCGTTTTCATCGTCCTTCTGCAGGGCCGCCGAAAGGCGCGGCCATTTTTCGCGCGTGACCTTTACATAGCTGTAGCCCTTGTCGTCCTTCAAAAGAATGTTGTACTTGGGCTTGTGCTGCTTGATTTGGCTGCATTCCAGCACAAGGGCCTCGAACTCGCTCTGCGTAACGATGACGTCGAACTCGAATGCGTGGCTTATCATCTTCGTCACCTTTGCGTCGTGCGGCACGCCCTCGCGGAAATACTGCGAAACACGCGTGCGCAGGCGCTTTGCCTTGCCGATATAGATGATTTCGCCCGCCCTGTCGCGGATGATATACACCCCCGGCAGCAGCGGCAGCATTTTTGCCTTTTCCCAAAGCTGTTGTTTTGTCATATGCTCGCCCCGTTTCGCGCTGTTCCGGCAAAACAAAGCGGTGTGCCGCCCCCCGTACGGGCGCCGCACACCGCCGCTTTCGCTTGCCTTTTCGGTTATTCGCTGAAGCCGGAATTCACCAGCTCGGTCAGGCCCTCTACGGCCGCCTGCTCGTCCGCGCCGTCTGCAATGATGCGGATGGTGGTGCCGCCCACAATGCCCAGGCTCAACACGCCGAGCAGGCTTTTGGCGTTCACACGGCGCTCTTCTTTTTCGACCCAGATGGAAGACTTGAACTCATTCGCTTTCTGGATGAAGAAGGTAGCGGGACGCGCGTGCAGCCCCACCTGGTTCTCGACGGTAACTTCTTTCACAAACATATTCAAACGCTCCTTCTAACACAGTGAATGACAGCTGACGCTTTGCCCTCATTCTATACCTTTGGTTCACGGTTCGTCAAACAATTTCGTACAGCTTTTGCGATTTTCTGCAACATGCCATCAAACCGGAACTTCTTTTTCCGGTTCTTTGTGCGGTATCACCAATTAGTTTTCAACTTCCTCTGCGGTTTATACAGAATTCTTTGGCCAAATGGGAAAATATGCGGCTTTTCCGGCCTGCCTGCGGGCCGCTCAGCCCTTTTTTTCATCGTCCTTCTGCCGGGCAAGATGGGCGGCGTAAAGGTCCGGCCTGCGCAGGCGCGTGCGCGCCAGCGCCTGCTGCGCGCGCCAGGCGCGGATATTGGCGTGGTGGCCGCTGAGCAGCACGTCCGGCACGCGCATGCCGTGCCATTCCTCCGGCCGGGTGTACTGCGGATACTCCAAAAGGCCGGAATAGAAGCTCTCGTCCTCATAGCCCTCGGCGCAGGCCAGCACGCCGGGCTGAAGGCGGAACACGCTGTCCGCCACCACCAGCGCCGCCAGCTCGCCGCCGGTGAGCACATAGTCGCCGATGGATATTTCTTCGTCGGCCAGCGCCTCTATCACGCGCTCGTCAATGCCCTCATAGTGCCCGCACACCAGAAGCAGGCTTTCCTCTTTGGCAAGGCGCTTGCACACCTGCTGGGTAAGCGGCGTGCCGCCCGCCGTCATGAACACCACATGCGGCCGGGCGCGGCCCCCGGCCGCCGCCGCCTGCAGGATGGCGGCGCAGCAGTCGTAAATGGGCTGCGCCTGCATCACCATGCCGGGGCCGCCGCCATAGGGGTAATCGTCCACCTGGCGCTGCCTGTTCAGCGTGTGCTCGCGTATCTGGTGGGCGTGAAACTCGATGCGGCCGTTTTTCTGCGCGCGGCCGATGATGCTTTGCGCCATGAACGCCTCGCATATCTCCGGGAACAGGGTGGCGACGTCAATCCGCACCGGCATCCACCTCCCCGCCGTCGAACATGCCGGGGATGGGCCGCACGGTGACGTACCCCTCCTGCGGGCACAGCTCGCCCAGAAATTCCGCCACGGCCGGGAACAGCACCGTCCCGCCCTGCGGCGTCTGAATGGCGTACACGTCCGACGCGGCGGGGTGCGTGATGTCGCGCACCGTGCCGTACACCGCGCCCGTGGCGGCGTCGCGCACCTCGCAGCCAATGATGTCCTGCACAAAATAGCGCCCCGCGGGCAGCCTTGCGTCCGCACGGGCAAAATAGGCCGTTTTGCCGGTATAGGCGCGGGCGGCGTCCATATCGTCCACCCCGCGCAGCTTTATGATGCACATGCCCTTGTGCGCGCGCACGCGCTCAATTTCCAGCGGCGCGCCGCCCTGCGGCGCCAAATACAGCCGCGGAAGCTGCGCGATAAACTCCGGGCCGTCGGCCCATGGGTACAGCTTCAATTCGCCCATCACGCCGTGCGTGGTGACAAACTGCCCCGCTTCCAGATATGCTTTCATAACCATACAGCCCCCTGCTGTTTTTTGTGGATGGCTTAAAAGGGCGGCGCGCCTATTCCACGATGACGCCCAGCAGCTTCGCCAGCTCGCACGCCTGCAGCGCCGTGACGCGCGCGCCGCGCAGCTCGGGCCCCTCCAGCGAGATGCCCTCGATATTGCAGGTGGCAAAGCTGTGCCCCGCAAGCGGCGTGTGCAGAAACTGCGCGCCTGCAAGGCTGCACTCCCTGAACGCGAACGCGGCGCGCCGCCGCAGGCCTATGTCGCAAAAGGCAGCGCCGGAAAGGTCTGTCTGCTCGAACAGCACGGCCTTCATGCCGCATTCGGAAAAAGCGGCGCTCTGCGCCACGCAGCCGGAAAAGCGCACGTCCGCCAGGGCCCCGGCGCTGAAATTCGCGCCCGTGAGGCGGCAGCCCTCAAACGCGCACCTGTGCAGCGTGGCGCCTATCAGGGCTGCGCCGGCAAAATCGCAGTTCAGAAACGAAACGTCGCGGAAATACGCGCCGCGCAGGTCCGCCCCGCGCAGGCATACGCCCTTCAGCGCACAGCCGCGCCATTCGCTTTTGGCAAGCTGTGCGCCCGGCGCGCCGCCGCCTGTGAAGGAAAACGCCTCTACGGGCATATCCTCCATGGCGCACAGGCTCTGCGCCTCTTCGAAGGAGAGCTGCGTCTCCAGCGCGCCCAGCACGGGGCGCTGCGGCTGTTTTTCCATGGGCGGCGCCCCCTTTCAAACGGCTTTTTGGCCCGGCGCGGGCCGCACGGCGAAAAAAGCCGGAAGAGCATGCTCTCTTCCGGCTGCCGGGCTGCGCATTGCGCCTTCAGCGCACGCGCGGGCGGCTGAATTTTTTATTCAGCACCACGCCCACGGCGCTGAACACGATGGCCGTGACGGACACAACGGCCCCCACGGCGCCCAGAATAAAGCCCACCAGGCTGAAGGCTGTTCCCTTTCTCATTTCACAGCTTCCTTCCCGCCGTTACCGGCAAAATTTTTCGATGTATGCGTCCAGGCAGTTCTGAATGATGCGCTTTGCCTCATCCGGGCCCTGCTCTTCGTTCACCACGGTGTCCTTGCCCTCCAGGTTTTTGTATACGCTGAAGAAGTGGCGCATCTCGGAGAAGATATGGCTGGGCAGCTGGGAGATATCCGTATAGGTATTGTAGGTGGGGTCGTTGAAGGGGATGGCGATGATTTTTTCATCCATCTTGCCCTGGTCCAGCATGGTGATGACGCCGATGGGGTAGCACCGCACCAGGCTGAGCGGGGCGATGGTCTCGCTGGAGAGCACCAGCACGTCCAGCGGGTCGCCGTCGTCGGCATAGGTGCGCGGAATAAGGCCGTAGTTGGCCGGGTAATGGGTGGAGGTATACAGGATGCGGTCCAGAATAATGTGGCCCGTCTCCTTGTCCAGCTCATATTTTTTCTTCGAGCCCTTCTCGATTTCAATGACGGCGATAAAGTCGTCCGGGCTGATGCGCGAGGGGTTCATATCGTGCCAGATGTTCGACATGGCGCTTCCAACTCCTTTTCAGGCCCGCTGCATAGGCCGCCGCGCGGCAGGGCGCGGGGCGGCGCGGGCCGGCTCCTTTTTTTCATCATAACACCGCACTTGCATTTTCGCAAGGCGTTTTGCGCGCGGGGCCGCGGCATTTTTTACAGCGCCTCTTCGCAAAAGGCGCCGCCGCGCAGCACCCACATGCTACAAAAGCCTGCACAGCGCAGCATTTCGCGCGCAGCCGCAAAGCCGAAGCACAGCGCTTCGGCGCAGTGGGCGTCTGCGCTGACGGTGGCGCGCATGCCCTTTTCCGCCGCGTGCCGCAGCAGGAACGGCGCGGGGTAAAACGTGCTGCGCCAGCCGCGGAACACGCCGCCCGTGTTCACCTCCAGAATGGCCCCGGCCTCGCAGCAGGCGTCCAGCGCCTCCAGCGCGGCGGCGCGGTAGGCGGGGCTCTCCTCATCGAACAGGGCGCCGCGCGCGTTTGGCTTCACCACCAAATCGAAATGGCCTATCACGTCCGGCCTTGTGCGCAGGGCGTTTTCCGCCACCGCCGCGTAATATGCCTTCGCATAGGCAAGGCCGTTTTGGCCAAACATCTCTCTGATGCAGGTTTTTGCCGTGGCCTCGTCCCAGTCCACCCCATAAAAGCGGTCTGCGGCCTTGTCGTACAGGTAGTGCACCGAGCCGATGACGTAATCCAGCTCTGCCCGGGCTGAAAAATGGGAGAGCGCGTCCAGCTCAAGGCCTGCGGCCACGCATATCTCGCCCGCAAAGCGCGCCTTTGCGCCGCGCAGCGCGGCAATGTAGCCAGCCTCGTCCCCGGTGGCGTGCGGCGGCTCTGCCGCAAGGCAGGAGTGGTCTGAAATGCCGATGTCGGAAAAGCCCCGGCGGACGGCGGCGCGCACCATATCATCCAGCGCCAGCGCGCCGTCGCTCAGCTGCGTGTGGTTATGGCAGGCCGAAAGGCCGCGCGCCGGGGCCGTCACGCCCTGCCCTCTTCAAAATGGGCATACAGGCCCACCAGATGCACCAGCATGTCCACCACGGCGTCCATGGCCTCTGCGGTGATGCACTCGTACGGCCCGTGGAAGTTGTGGCCACCCGTGCCGAGGTTGGGGCACGGCAGCCCCATGAACGAGAGGCGCGCACCGTCCGTGCCGCCGCGGATGGCCTCGGTGTACGGCTCGATGCCCGCGGCCCGCGCGGCCGCGCGGGCATTTTCAATAAGGTGCATGCACGGGGCAATCTGCTCGGCCATGTTGCGGTAGCTTTCACTCAGCTTCAGGCGGATGCGTGCTGTGGGGTGCTCGGCCTGAAGCCTGTCGCATATCTGCTGCAAAAGCGCACAGCGGCCCGCGAACTTTTCGGCGTCATGGTCGCGCACAATATATTCGATATGCGCCTTTTCATCCGTGCCCGAAAGGGCCGTCACATGGAAGAAGCCCTGGTAGCCCTCTGTTTTGGCGGGCACATCCTGTGCGGGCAGCAGGGCGTTTATCTCCATGGCAATGAGCAGGGCGTTTTCCATTACGCCCTTAGCCGAGCCCGGGTGCACCGAGACGCCCGTGATGTCGAAGCGGGCCGCGGCGGCGTTGAAGTTCTCGTACTCCACGCCGCCCTCGGCGCCGCCGTCCATGGTGTAGGCATATTTTGCGCCGAACTTCTGCACGTCGAAATGGTCGGCCCCCCGGCCTATCTCCTCATCGGGTGTAAACGCAATGCACAGCCTGCCGTGCGGCGCGCCGGCGGCGGCCAGTGCCTCCAGCAGCGTCATAATCTCGGCAATGCCGGCCTTGTCGTCCGCCCCCAGCAGGGTGGAGCCGTCCGCCGTGATGAGCGTGCGCCCGCGCAGCGCCTTCATGTTTGGGAAAGCCTGTACGCGGATGGTGCGCCCCTCTTTGGGCAGGGGCACGTCGCCGCCGTCATAATTTTCATGGAGCACGGGCGTCACGCCCGCGCCGCTGAAGGCGGGGGCCGTGTCCATATGGGCAATAAGGCCCAGCGCGGGCGCCGCCTCGCAGCCGGGCGCCGCAGGCACCCAGCCGTACACATAGCCGTATTCGTCCACATGGGCGTTTTCGGCGCCCAGCGCCTTCAGCTCTTCACACAGCGCCTTCGCCAGCACAAGCTGCTTTTCCGTGGACGGAGAGGCCTCCGACGCCTCGCTGGACTGTGTGTCATACGCCGCATATCGGCAAAAACGTTCCACTGCACGCATATTTTCTCTTCCTTTCGCACCCCGCCGCGCCTTTTTGCACGCGCACAGGGCGGCCTTTTTTTCGATGGTAGCACGCCGCGCCCCCTGCCGTCAAGGCGTATGGGCTGCAGCCCGCACACACGGGCCGCGCGCGGCAGCCTGCTCAAAGCCAGCGCCGCACCTTCTTTTTAATACTCTTCCCCGAATGCTTCTTCACATCAGCGCTCTTCCGCAGGCACGAGCCAGCGGGCGGAAATCTGAAGCGCCAGCACCGCCCCTGCCAGAAAAGTGCTTCTGCCGGCAGCGCCATGTCAAGGAAGCAAATGAAACAGGCCGCATACATGGGGTTGCGGGAAAACCGGCAGGCCCCGGCCGTGTTCAGCCCAGGGCGGCCCGGCAAGGCAAAGCTGGCTGCTGCGGCCGCGCACAGGCCAGGCCCCGTCAAATAGCAGGCTGCGCCCGTTCAGCGCCGCCAGCCCCCCTGCGCCTGAAAGAAAAGGAGGCCCAGAAAAATTGCCGCATTCGGCGCCTGATAAACAAACCAGGGCCGCCCGCTGCACGCCCTGCAGCGGGGCAAAATGGGCCGCGCGCCGCAAAGCATCCCAATTCAGGGCGGCCAACAGCCCGAGCCGCACTGCCGGAAAGGGCGGCAAAGGAAAAGCCGCGCTCATTTTCCGGTACCTCCAGCCCAATCATCTTCTCTATTTCAGCATACCGCGCACCGCGCGGCAAAGAGGCGGGCTGCGCGGGCATTGCCTCTTTTCTTGCAGGGGGAATCATGTTATAATATGTAAAGCTGTGAGGCATTTTCCCGGCGTATGCCGCTGCGCGCGCCGTTCAATCTATCATGTCAGGAGTTTTACAGACTATGAACACAGAATACTTCAAGGGAAAAACGCTGCTCATCACGGGCGGCACGGGCAGCTTCGGCAACACGGTGCTCAAGCATTTTCTGCACAGCGACATCGGTGAGATACGCATTTTTTCACGCGATGAGAAAAAGCAGGACGACATGCGCCACGAATACCAGCAGCTGCACCCGCAGCTTGCGGGCAAGCTGCGCTTTTATATTGGCGACGTGCGCAGCCCGGCCAGCGTGAAAAGCGCCGTGCGCGGGGTGGATTTCATCTTTCATGCCGCCGCCTTAAAGCAGGTGCCGAGCTGTGAGTTCTTCCCCATGGAGGCCGTGCGCACCAATATCGAGGGCACGGACAATGTGCTGACGGCGGCCATTGACGCGGGCGTGAAAAAGGTTGTCTGCCTTTCCACCGACAAGGCCGCCTACCCCATCAACGCCATGGGCATCTCGAAGGCCATGATGGAAAAGGTGATAGGCGCCAAGGCGCGCACCGTAAAGGCGGAGGACACCACCATCTGCTGCACGCGCTACGGCAATGTGATGTGCAGCCGCGGCAGCGTCATCCCCCTGTTCATCGACCAGATCAAGGCTGGCAAGCCCATCACCATTACAGACCCGGACATGACGCGCTTTCTGATGAACCTGGACGAAGCGGTGGATCTTGTGGCCTTCGCCTTCGAGCATGCAAGGCCGGGCGATTTGTTCGTGCAGAAAAGCCCTGCCTCCACCATCGGCGACCTAGCCAAGGCCGTGCAGCAGCTGTTTGGCGACACGGGCACGCAGATCATCGGCACGCGCCACGGCGAAAAGCTGTTTGAAACGCTGATGACGCGCGAAGAGCGCGTGCGCAGCGAGGACCTGGGCGGCTATTACCGCGTGAGCGCCGACGGGCGCGACTTGAACTATGACAAGTTTGTGGTAAAGGGCCAGGTGCACACCCAGGCGGACGAGAGCTACACCAGCCACAACACCCGCCGGCTGGATGTGCAGGGCACGGTGGACAAAATATTGACCACCGAATATGTGCAGCACGAGCTGGCGAACTGGAAAAGGGCCTGAGGGCCGCAGCCGGCGCAAATGAAACAAAAAGGAGCCTTCTGCCGTATGGACAAGAACAGCGCCATCCTCATCACCGGCGCGGGCGGGTTCGTGGGAAAAAACCTGTGCGCGGCTTTGCGCTGCCGCGGGTATGAAAGCCTGCTCACATTCGATATTGACACCCCGAAGGAGGCCCTGCGCGAATATGCGCAGAAGGCCGCTTTCGTGTTTCATCTGGCGGGGGTAAACCGCCCGAAGGACCCCGGCGAGTTTTACGCGGGCAACCGCGGCTTCACAGAAGAGCTTCTGCACCTTCTGGCCCAGGCGGGCAACAAGGCGCCCGTGCTGGTGACGTCCTCTGTGCAGGCGGAGCTGGACAACGACTACGGCAGGTCGAAGCGCGAGGCGGAAGAGCTTATCTTCGCGCACGAGCGCGCCACCGGCGCCCCTGCGCTGGTGTACCGGCTGCCGGGCGTGTTCGGCAAATGGTGCCGCCCCGCCTACAACAGCGTGGTGGCCACGTTCTGCCACAACATTGCGCACGGCCAGCCCATAGAGGTGCGCGACAGGGCGTACACCCTGCCGCTTGTGTATATCGACGATGTGGCCGATGCCTTTATCGGCGCCATGGAGGGCCGCGCCGCGCGGGACCGCTCCATCCCCGGCTACTGCCATTTGATGTGCGAGGTGTACCAGACGAGCCTTGGGCACCTGGCGGACACCATCCGCAGCTTTGCAGAAAGCCGCGCCACGCTGGCTGTGCCGGATATGGGCGACGCCCTCACGCGCAAGCTGTATGCCACCTACCTCTCTTATCTGCCTGAGGGCGCCTTTGCATACCCGCTCTGCATGCATGCGGACGCGCGCGGCAGCTTTACGGAGTTTCTGCGCACGCCCGAGCGCGGGCAGGTTTCGGTGAACGTGGCGAAGCCCGGCGTGGTAAAGGGCAACCACTGGCACCACACAAAAAACGAAAAATTCCTTGTGGTGAAGGGCGAGGCGGCCATCCGCTTCCGCAGGCTGGGCACGGACAAAGTGCTGGAATACCGCGTAAGCGGCGATAAGCTGGAGGTGGTGGATATCCCCACCGGCTATGTGCACAGCATTGAAAACGTGGGCCAGGGCGAGCTTGTCACCGTCATGTGGGCCAGCGAGCCGTTTGATGCGCAAAACCCGGATACCTGGGCCGGGCAGGTGTGAAAGCACATAAGCTTTTTGTAATAATTTTATAAAAATATACTTTTTGTAAAAGAGGGCCGCCATGAGCAAGCTGAAACTGATGACCATTGTGGGCACAAGGCCGGAGATCATCCGCCTTTCGGCCGTAATCAAAAAATGCGACGTATACTTTGACCAGCTTCTGGTGCACACGGGCCAGAATTATGATTACACGCTGAACCAGATCTTTTTTGAGGACCTCGGCCTGCGCGCGCCGGATTATTATCTGGACGCCGTGGGCGCCGACCTTGGCGAGACCATCGGCAACATCATTGCCAGAAGCTACGCCCTGATGGTGAAGGAAAAGCCGGACGCCCTGCTGATTTTGGGCGACACCAACAGCTGCCTTTCTGCCATCAGCGCAAAGCGCCTGCACGTTCCCATTTTCCATATGGAGGCGGGCAACCGCTGCTTTGATGAGTGCCTGCCGGAAGAGACGAACCGCCGCATTGTAGACCATATCTCGGACGTGAACCTGTGCTATTCCGAACATGCGCGCCGCTATTTGAACGCCGAGGGCACCGCCAAAGAACGCACCTATGTCACCGGCAGCCCCATGGCGGAGGTGCTGCGCGCGAACCTTGCCCAGATAGAGGCCAGCGGCGTGCTGGCGAGGCTGGGGCTGGAAAAGGGCAGGTATATTCTGCTTTCGGCCCACCGGGAAGAAAATATCGACACCGAAAAGAACTTCACAGACCTGTTCACCTCCGTCAACCGCCTGGCCGAAACCTACGACATGCCCATTCTGTATTCATGCCACCCGCGCAGCCGCAAATTTCTGCAGCAGCGCGGCTTTGCGCTGGACGGGCGCGTGCGCCTGCACGAGCCGCTGGGCTTCCACGATTACAACCACCTGCAGATGAACGCCTTCTGCGTGGTGAGCGATTCCGGCACGCTGCCGGAGGAGGCCAGCTTTTTCACCAGCGTGGGGCACCCGTTCCCTGCGGTGTGCATCCGCACCTCTACCGAGCGCCCCGAGGCGCTGGACAAGGGCTGCTTTATTCTGGCAGGCATCAGCCAGGGCGGCGTGGAGCAGGCAGTGGAGACGGCCGTCGCCATGAACGCAAACGGCGATGCGGGCATCCCCGTGCCATGTTATGAAGAAGACGTATCCGCCAAAGTGGTGAAAATTATCCAGAGCTATGTGGGCGTTGTGAACAAGATGGTGTGGCGCAAGGCATGACGGCGCGCACCGTGCGGAAAACGTCCCCTGTAAGGCCGCCGCGGCGTTGCAGGGCGGGCCGCCGCATATCCCCGCCTGCCGCACAGCGGCAGAGCACACAGCGAGGTGAGGCAGGACATGGAACAGCCGCATAAGCGCATCCTTGTTGTGAGCCAGCACTACTGGCCGGAGAATTTCCGCATCACGGACATCTGCCGCGGCTTTGCGGAAAGCGGCGTGGAGGTGGATGTCCTGTGCGGACTGCCGAACTACCCGAAGGGAGAATGGTTCGAGGGCTACTGCTATGCGGGCCCGCGGCGCCAGCAGCATGAGGGGGCGCAGCTGTTCCGCGCGGGCGAGGTGCCGCGCCGCGGCAACACGGCCGTGCGCATTTTTCTGAATTATGTGTCCTGGCCTGTGTTTGCGCTGTTCAGCCTGCCCAGGCTGCACGGGCGGCGCTATGACGCCGTGTTCTGCTATGAGACGAGCCCCGTGCTGATGATGCTGCCCGCCATTGTATATGCAAAGCTGCACCGCGTGCCGCTTTGCACCTATGTGCTGGACCTGTGGCCCGAAAACCTCTATTCGGTGCTGCCGGTAAAAAGCCGCGCCTTGCGCGCTGCAGCGGCGGGTGTCTCGCACTGGCTGTACCGCCGCAGTGACACCCTTGTCGCCATGAGCGGCGCGCTGGGCGAAAAGCTGCGCGCCATTGCGCCGCGGCGCACGGTGGCCGTGGTGCCGCAGTACTGTGAAGACCTTTACGCGCAGGATGTGTGCGACAAAGTCCTTGCCGCGCGCTTTGCCGGGCGCTTCTGCGTGGTGTTTGCGGGCAACATCAGCCCCGCGCAGGACCTTGGGCTGCTTGTCTCCTGTGCAAAGCACCTTGCCGCAGAGGGCCGCAGGGACATCCACTTCTGCATTGTGGGTGACGGCATGAGCCGCGGGCAATTGGAGGCGGACATCCGCAGCGCCGGCGTGCAGGAATATTTCACCTTCGAGGGCATGCAGCCGGTGGAGCGCATCCCCGCCTACCACACCATGGCGGGCGCACTGTTTGCGGCGCTGGCTAAAAGCGACGACCTCGGCCTCACGGTGCCTGCAAAAATAACCAGCTACATGGCCGCCGGCAGGCCCCTGCTGGTGGCCGCGGACGGCGAGGCGGCGCGCGCTGTGCAGAGCGCGGGCTGCGGGCTTGCCTGTGCGGCGGGCGATGAACAGGCGCTGTACCAGAACCTTGTGCGCCTTGCAGACATGCCCGCCGGAGGGCGTGCGGCGCTGGGCAGGGCCGGGCGCAGCTATTTCAGGGCGCATTACCGCCGCAGCCTGCTTTTGCAGCGGCTGCTGGCGTGCATTCTCGGCGAGAGCGCCGAATGACGGGGTGAGTTTTTGAAGATACTTGTCATCATTCCCTGCTATAACGAGGCGGAAAACATAGCGCGCGTGGTGAAAAAGCTGCAGGCGGCCACTGCCGGGCAGGCTTTGCCCGGCACGGTGGATTATCTCGTGGTGAACGACTGCTCCACCGACGAAAGCGCTGCCATCTGCGCCAGCGAGGGCTTTTCCTACATTTCCCTGCCGGTGAACCTCGGCATCGGCGGCGGCGTGCAGAGCGGGTATTTATACGCCGCGCAGAACGGCTATGACATCGCCGTGCAGATGGACGGCGACGGCCAGCACGACCCCGCCTACCTTGCCAGCGTGGTGGGGCCTGTGGCCCGGGGCGAGGTGGATATGTGCGTGGGCAGCCGCTTTATCACCAGAGAGGGCTTCCAGACAAGCGCCATGCGGCGCGCAGGTATCCGGCTGCTCAGCGGGCTCATACGGCTTTTGTGCGGTGTGCGCGTGCTGGACGTGACAAGCGGCTTTCGCGCCACCGGCAGGCGCCTGACGGAATTTTTCGCGCGCAACTACGCGCAGGATTACCCCGAGCCCGAGGCCATCATCTCGGCCGTGCTGAACGGCTTTCGCGTGGGCGAGGCGCCCGTGGTGATGGCCGAGCGCATGGGCGGCACGTCCTCCATCAGCCCGCTGCGCTCAGTATATTATATGGTGAAGGTGAGCATTGCCCTTGTGGTGTACCGCCTTACACGCCCGCGCCGGAAAGGAGGCCGCACATGAACGTGCCCAACATCAACCTCACGCTGCGGCTGGATATGTTCCTTGGCGCCGTGGTGTTTCTGGTGGTCATTTTGTGGCTTCTGAAAAAGGGGCGGCTGACGGTGCGCTACTCCATTATCTGGCTGATGGCGGGCGGCGCGCTGCTGGTGTTTGCCGTGTTCCCCTATATCGTGCTGGTGCTGCGCGACTGGCTGAACATGGAAATGCCGGTGAACGTCATTTTCACGCTGGTGCTGGCCTTTGTGCTTTTGCTGCTGCTCAGCCTTTCCACCATCGTGTCCGGCTTTGCGGAAAAGCTCAAGCGCCTTGCGCAGGAAAACGCCCTGCTGGAAAAGCGCGTGCGCGAGCTGGAGCAGGCCCTTGCACAGCATACAGACGGGCCCGGCAAAACGGAATAACACCGCCCGGCGGGCGGTGTTCAGCACAGCGCGGTTGCGGCGCGCAAACCTTGTGTGAGGCGGAGTGAAGCTGCGATGAATTTCATCACCCTTGCATTTTTCGTATTTCTGGCGGTTGCGGCACTTGTGTATTATATCCTTCCGCGCATTGCGCGGGCCGCGTGGCTTTTATGCTGCAGCTATGTGTTCTACCTGTACGACCCGGCCAACGCGGGCTATATCGTGCTGCTTTGCGCGGCCACGCTCGTCACCTGGGGCGCGGGCCTTGTGCTGGAGCGCACGCAGCGCCCTGCCGCGCGCAAAGCCGTGCTGGCCGTGTGCGTGGCCGTGTGCATCGGCAGCCTTGGCTTTTACAAGTACGCCGGCATGGTGACACAGTGGCTGAACGGGCTGTGGGGCCTGTTCGGGCAAAAGGACGCCTTTACAGCGCCGGGCTTTGCCGTGCCGCTGGGCATCAGCTATTTTGCCTTTATGGCGCTGGGCTACGCCATAGACGTATACCGCGGCAAGCCTGCGGAGCACAATATCGTGCACTATGCGCTGTTCGTCAGCTTTTTCCCCTGCATCGTCACCGGCCCCATCGAGCGCGGCGAGCACATCCTGCCGCAGCTTGCTTCGCCGGCGCCGTTCGAATACGGGCGCTTCTGCGGCGGCATGTTCCGCATTTTATGGGGTCTGTTCAAAAAGCTGGTGGTGGCGGACAACATCGGCGTCATCGTGGCCGCCGTGTATGGCAACGTGGGGCAGGAGGCCTATACAGGCCCCGTGTTCCTTCTGGCCAGCGTGCTGTTCTCGTACCAGCTATACTGTGATTTTTCCGCCTGTACGGACATCGCCATCGGCGCGGGCGAGATGTTCGGCATCCGCCTAATGGAAAATTTCCGCCGCCCGCTGGCCGCGCACAGCTTTACCGACCTGTGGCGGCGCTGGCATATCAGCCTCACCAACTGGTTCCGCGACTATCTCTACATTCCCCTGGGCGGCAACCGCAGGGGTAAATTCCGCCAGTATCTGAACCAGATCGCCGTGTTCCTCACAAGCGGCCTGTGGCACGGCGCCAGCCTCACCTATGTGGTGTGGGGGCTTTTGAACGGCATTTACATGTGCGTTGGCAAGGCCACGGCAGGCTGGCGCAAAAAGGCGGAAAAATACAACCCGCTTTACCGCACAAGGCCCACACGCGCCTTTTTCAAGGTGGCGTGCACCTACCTGCTGTTCACAAGCTGCATCGTGTTCTTCCGGGCGGCCACCTTTGAGGATGCGGCCTGGATATACGGGCACCTGTTCACCGGCTGGGGGGCCATGTTCACCGATTTTGAGGCCTTCCGCGAAGTGCTGGTGACCATCGGGTTTGATTTGAAGATGACGCTGACGCTGTTGGTGGGCCTTGCCTTCACCGAGGGGCTGGAGGCCTTCGGCGTACCCATGCACGAGTTCATCCGCCGTTACCCGCTTGTGCTGCGCTGGCTTTTGTATTATGCGCTGGCCGCCATGATTCTGTTCTGCGGGGCGTTCGGCAAATCGGCGTTCATTTACCAGAACTTCTGAAAGGGGGCGCGGCAGATGGAAAAGAAAACGCAGGGGCGCCGCCGTGCGCTGCCCGGGCCGGTGAAAAAGCTTTTCTGGGCCGGGCGCCTTGCCATCGGCGCAGCAGCCTTCGTGCCCCTTTTTCTGTTCATGGTGCTGTTCAATTTCAAGGTGGACTGCCAGGGCTATTTTCAGGGCGACCAGGAGCTGCGCGACGTGGTGGAGCTGATGCTGAACGGCCAAGACGTGGTGGGCGCCGAGCGGCTGAACAACAGCCAGCGCAAGATCATCAAGACCTTTGTGCACAACATGGAGAATGTGCCCGCCACCATTGCCCTGGGCTCCAGCCGTGTGATGATGATATCCAGCGAGATGCTCGAGACAGACAGCTTTTACAACTGCGCCATCACGGGCGCGGACATGTATGACCTGATGGGCACCTATTACCTGTTCGAGCAGCGCGGCGCTGTGCCGCAGAACATCATCATCGGGGTGGACCCCTGGGTGTTCGGCGGCGAGGACGCGGTGGACCCGCGCAGCGACAAGGCCCTGTACGCCGAGTTTCTTCTGCGCGACCTTGGCATAGAGACAGATTTTGAAACCGAGGACCCCACTATGAAATGGGAGGCCCTGTATTCCCCCAGCTATTTTCAGGGCAACCTCACATACTTTCTCTCTGCACAGGGCGAGGTGGTGAAGCCCCAGGCCGTGGAAGGGGATGTAATGGAGCAGGACACCGAGGTGATGCGCTCTGACGGCAGCATTGTGTACAGCCGTTCGTTCCGCACGCAGCCGCAGGAATCGGTGGACGCCGCCGCGCTGGAGCAGACGGGCAACTTCTTCCACATGGAATATTATGAAGAGCCGGAGGAAGAGCGCATCGAGCTGTTCACAAAATTTGTGCAGTATCTGCAGGGCAAGGGCATCCGCGTGGTGTTCCTGCTCTCGCCCTATCATCCCATTGCCTATGACAATGCGATGGAAAACGCCGGGCATTACAGCGGCTTTGTGGCCACAGAGCCGCTGATCCGTCGCATCGCAAAGCAGCTGGACGTGCCGGTGTACGGCAGCTACAACCCCTATGCCATGGGCCTGACGAACGCTGATTTTTACGACGGCATCCATGTGCGCAGCGAGGCGCTTTCCTCCTTTTTCCCCCCGCTGGAGGACATCTTATATAATTTGGAGAACGATATAGACGTCTCGGTAAACTACCGCAAAAAGGCTCCCCTGCAAGAGGATGCGCCCAAGGGCGCACAGCTGACGTAAGCCTTTACAGCCGTCGCCGACGGTTAAGCGGGGCTCAATTCGGCTCTGTAAGGGCTTATGAGCGGCGGGCGGCGCATGGCGCACTGAAATTTCTTTCATTTGCACCACTTGCCTCGCGGCCCGTAACGGGGCCTTGCCCTGTTACGGCGAAAGCCTGCCTCCAAAAGCCTTCCTGCCCGGCAAGCCAGGCCGCCGGCGGCCTGCTTCGCCCAATATCGAAAGCGGAAGCTTTTACGGAGAGCCTCCACCGGCACAGCCGGTGGCTTCTGTAACCAATGAAACGGCCCGGTGAAAACCGGGCCGTTTCATTTGACAGGAGGGCAAGCCCTCTGAGGGCATCACAGGAACAAAAAGCCTGCCGCCAGATACAGCACTGTGGTAACCCCGGCGCCGATAAGGCAATAGGGAAGCTGTGTGGTGGCATGCTCCATATTGTCTATCTTCGTCATGCCGGAGGTAAAGATGGTGACATCACAGTAGAAGCAGGCATGCGCACCAAATGCCGCGCCAGAGATAACCGCAGAAAGCACCATGGGCATATTGCCGCCCACAGAAGCGCACAGCGGGATGACGACGGCCGCCACCGGAAGCGTAGACCCCCAGTTGGTGCCAGACATGAACGCAAGCAGCGCACAAATTACAAAGGTGAGCACGGGCAGCAGTGCCGGACTCATAAACGGGCGTGCAATGGAAATGACATATTCCGGCATACCGATGGCGATGAGGGAGTCGCGCACCATATAGGCCGCGAATACGATAACAATCATGGGCACCATATCGGTAATGCCCTGCATGCAGGCCTTCATCAGCTCTGTCCAGCGCGCCAGGCGCAGCACTAGGAACAGCACGAGTGCGGCCGCAATGGCGACAAGCGAACCCAGGATGACATCGCCGTTGATAAGCACGACGATGATAAATGCCGCCAGCGGTACAAGGAAGCCGGCCAGCAGCTTTTTCGTTTTGGTAGGCTCCAGCGGCGTTTCTTCCCCCTGTTCTGTATTCAGCGCAGTGCTTTCCTCAGAATACAGCCGGCCGGTGGTCTGCGCGCGCTCATATGCCTTTTTCATGGCGCCCATGGGCCGGAGAACTCCCAGGGCCACCAGCAGGGCAATGGCGACAGACACCCAGCCATAGAAGATAAAAGGCACGGTAGAATTGTATACGCTCATGCTGTCGCCCATCGCGGCTACTTCCTCGTAACCTGCAAATACGGACTGATAAAAAATGCCCCAGGTGCCGATGGGGATCAGCGCATTCAGCGGCGAGGCCTGTGCGTCTGTAATGTAGCTGAGCATGGCGCGCGGTATTTTATTTTTGTCATACAGCTTCGTCATGGTGCCGCGCACGGCAATGCTCGTGAAATCGTCAATAAATACCAGAATGCCAATCACCCAGGTGAGCAGCAGCGTGCGCCGCTGGTTGGTGGCATATTTTTGAAGCTGCTCTGCCAGGGCACGTGTGGCCCCCGTGTGGGCCCATATGCCCAGCACACACCCAAATAATGCCACAAACAGCACATACCATATGGTATCTTCGTCACAGCCCACAGCGTACATCAAATCAATAAAGCCTGTGAGAAAACCTGTTTTGTATTGCAGCACGCAGCATAAAAGCGCGCCCGCCACCAGCGAAGACGTGGTGTTCCTGGTCTTCAGCGCCACCAGCAGGATGACGACAGGCGGCAGCAGCGTCAGGATACCAAGTTCCATAACATCCTCCTCTTTCCTGTGCGCCCCGGCGGCATCCATCTCTCCCGCCGGGGCATAGTGTTGCTGCGCACGGGCGCCTTACTTTGCCACCTGCTGGGTAAAGCAGTGGATAGAGCCGCCGCACAGCGCAATCTCGTGCGCGTTTACCGGGCGCACAGTATAGCGGCCCGCCACAATCTTCTCCAAGCATGCCACGGCCTCCTCATCAGTATCCAGGCCATAGACGGGAAAAATGATAGAGCCGTTGGTAATAAGGAAGTTGGCGTAGCTGGGCACGGCAAAATCGCCCTCTTTGCGCCATTTTCCGTCCGGGTTCTGGCCAACTCCCTGCGATACCAGCACATTTTCCGCCTCTTCTTTTGTAATGCGGAAGGGCTTGCACGCCGTAAGCTTGTGCACCTTCAGTTTGCGGCCCTTTGCATCTGTGGAATTGCACAATATCTCGTAGCAGTTTTTGAACACCTTATAGTATTCATTGGTGGTGTCTTCCGTATAGCAGCACACCACCTCGGCAGGCCCGATGAATGAGCAGATATCGTCCACATGGCCGTCGGTTTCGCCTGCGCTCAAATCGATGCCTTCGTTCAGCCAGATAACCTTCTCAAAGCCCAGGTAAGCCCTCAGCTTTTTCTCAATTTGCTGCCTTGTCAGGCCGGGGTTGCGGTTCGGGTTCAGCAGGCAGCTCTCTGTGGTAATCACCGTGCCCTCACCGTCTGCAATAATCGAGCCGCCCTCCAGCACAAAGGTGGTTTTATAGCGGTCATGCCCAGTGGCCTGCAGCATCTTGCGCGCGGCCAGGTCGTCGTTGGCATAGCTTATCATGGCGCCGGTGGAATCGCCGCCCCAGGCGTTAAATTTGAAATCCACCCCGCGCACTTCGCCTGTTTTACGGTTTTTCACATAGATGGCGCCGCTGTCGCGAGGCCAGCAGTTGTCCAGCGACATCTCGTAGATAGAGACGTCCAGCCCGGCGAAGATGTACTCGGTTTCCAGATACAGGTCATTGGGAACACCAATGTTCACATGGGTGCCCGCAGCATTGATGGCCCTGGCCAGGTTCACCTGTGTTTCACGTATCTTGAACCCGCCGTTATGCCAGTGAGAGTAAGCCCCGCCCACCAGCAGCCATACGGCGGCCTGCGGCTCAAACTCCGCAGGCATCACAAAGCCATCCTCACAGGGCAGTGTTTTCAGCAGATGCGACGACATATTCCATCCAACCTTTCTTTCTGTATATGATACCGGGCGCACAGCGCCCGGTGCCTGTTCAAACTGTGGCGTGCGTAAACCGGGTACCAAATTTTTTGTTCATATAGTCTATCTTTTCCCGCACGATAGATTCCTCTTCGGCCAGCTCTGCACCGCTGGGCTGGCTGGTGCGCGGGCCCATCAGGTATGCCAGCAGGCCGCGCTGGGTGTGCAGGCGGTTTTCAGCCTGCTGCCACAGAAGCGAGCCCTCGAAATCCATGGCGTAATCATCCATTTCCTTGCCGCGCAGCGCGGGTAGGTAATGCATGGTCTTGGCACCGGGACAGTGCGCAAGCAGAGCTTTGTTCACCTGGAAGCCCTTATCGAGAAACACCTCTTGGAAATATTCAAAATCACTTTTGCTCTCGGTGCCCTCATAGCAGAAACAGCCGGTGTAGACGAAATCAGCACCCTGTACAGCTTCTACGGGGTCGTGTGTGGTAAGGATGCGGCCGCCGCCCTCTTTTACCGCCTGTTCGCGGCAGGCCAGGCTGCGCCGTATCATCCACTCCGGGTTGTTGTCTTTTTCTCCGCCCAGCGTGTGCCCTTCCGGGCTGCACAGCACCACGGTGGCGCCGAAACGCGGCAAAAGCTTGGCAAGGTCGTTGGCCGATGTTTCGCGTACACCGGTGGCACCTATAAAGGTGAGGCGGATATCCTTCAGTGTTTTGCCTTCGGGCAGATGCTCCAGAATGGTGACAAAATCGCACAGCGTCTGTGTGGGGTGGCGGGTGTGGTCCATCCCGTTGAAGAACGGCACGCTGCACTGGGCAGCAAACTCCTCCATTTCCTTGGTATTTCGCCAGCGCATGGCAATGCCGTCCACCATGCTGGAGATAACACGCGCTGTGTCACCGATAGTTTCGCGCTTACCAAGGTGCAGCTCGCCCTCCGGGCCGCCTGTGAGAAACAGTGCATGCGCGCCCAACTGCTGGGCGGCCACCTCGAAGGACACGCGCGTACGGGTGGAATTCCCGTTGAAAATCATGGCAAGCGACTGCCCTTTCAGCAGCTTGGGTACCGTGCCTTCATAAGCATCTTTTTTCAGGCGGCGGATCAGGTCTGTCAGCGCCAGAAGCTCTTCGGTAGAATAATCCCAGCAGTCCATAAAATTCTTCACTGGTTTCATAAAAAAGCGACCTCATTTCTTTTTCTTTTGCAGGGCTTTCGGCCGCCCTGCCTGTGCTTTTCATTTTATCCTGATAGTTTTAATGTTACAATTACACAGAATTATAATATTGAAATAACTAATTTTTAGTAAAACAGATTATAATGCTGTTTGTAAGCCCCGTTTTTACCTTGACATGACTTTGTATCTCTGTTAGCATAAAACCGTCGGTTTGACACAAGCACGGCTTCTCAGGCGCCGGAGACATTTTCGGCGGCGGGCTGTGCATACGGTAAAAAAGGGGTGTAGATGAATGGAACACGGCATCAGCAGTGCGCAGTGGTACTGCCTGAACGAGCTTACCGCCGCCATTTATAATGAACCGTTCGACGGCCTGTTCGGCACTGTTTTGAGGACTGTGAAAGAGCTTGTGCCGTATTCGCATTCGCTCACTTACCTGCTTCGCAGCGAAGACGGCCTTAATGTCAGTTTTAATTTCAAAAGCAATGAAATACCGCCTGAACACCTGCGGCTTTACATGGACAAATATTCCCGGCTGGACTTCATCAACTGGTACACCAGCACCTGTGCGGCAGAGGTGTTCCGTGAATCTGACATCATTCCAGACGGCCTGCGTGAAAAATCTGTTTTCATGAAGAACTGGATGGAACCCATTGGCCTGTACCACAGCGTAGGCATGGTGATATGGTGCGAGGGCATTTATTACGGCGCTATTTTTCTATACCGCCCAAAGGACGCCGAAGACTTTTCCAGCCAGGAGTTGGAGGTGCTGCGGGTGATAAACCGCCACCTTTGCCTGCGCGCCCACGCCCTTTATCCGGACGGACTGGGACAGATGTTCATGCAGCAGGGCGGGCCGGCCGGGGCCGTGCTCTCTGTAACGTGCCTGACAAAACGAGAGCGCGAAATCATCGACTGCATCCGCAACCATGTGCTGCGCAGCGAGCTGTGTGATAAGCTCTTTATCACGGAGAACACGCTGAACAAGCATTTTGATAATATTTACAAAAAGCTGAACATCAACTCCTACGAAGAACTGCTGCAGCTTATCAAAAAAAGATGACGCCAGTATGCACCGGGCGCCCCGCACCAGTGGGGTGCCCTTTTTTGTGCGCTATGCAGGCCGGGCCGTACGGCGCCCCCTTTTACAAATTTTTGTTATGCGCTCTGCATAAAGATAACATGATTCAATAATTGATTGCGCCCACATCTGGGTATACCATATAAATATACCGGCAAAGCCACAAAAAAATATGAGCTTTTTGCCATCTGAAAATTTTGCACAATATCTTTGGAAGGGGCGTGACCTGCATGGAGCTTGGGGCTTTGACGCTTCTGCCCCCGCTTGTCATCATCGCAATGGCTATCAAGACAAAAAACACCACTTCTTCCCTGCTTGCCGGGGCTCTTTTGTGTTGCATCCTGCAATATAAAACGGGGTTCCTCGCCGGGTTTATCGATTTGATGTACACCGTGGGCTGTGATGAGGACACCGTGTGGTACGCCCTGTTCGTGGCGCTGTTCGGGTGTATTCTGGGCATATGGTCTGCCGCAGGCGCTACCCGCGCGGTAGCAGACAGGCTGATGAAATTTGCCACCAGCCAGCGGCGCACACTTTTGCTTACCTGGCTGATAGGGCTTTTGCTGTTCATAGATGATTTCACCAGCATTGCCGTGCGCGGCACCATGACACGCCTGTATGACAAAAATAAGATACCGCGCGCCATGCTGGCCTATATTGCAGATTCCACGGCATCCCCTATGTGCATCCTTATCCCGTTCGGCACCTGGGCCATCTTCTATCAATCGGTATTTGCAGGTTATGCCGAGGTAGCGGCACTGGGCAGCCCCATGCAGGTATATGTCCGCACAATTCCTTACCTGTTTTACGGCTGGGCCGCCCTGCTTATTCCCCTTCTTCTTTGCATGGGCGTGCTGAAGCCGGTGGGAGCCATGAAAACGGCGTACCGCCGCGCGGCAGAGACAGGTGAGCTGTACGGCCCTGAGAGCCGGGCACTGAACACTGGCGAACCGGACGCCCCGCAGGCTGCCGCAGGCAACACAAGGCAGATGGCCTGCTTTCTTGTGCCGCTGGGCTGTTTCATTACCGCTGTGCTGGCCACAAGTGATGTTATCATCGCCTGCATCCTCACCCTGGCCGTACTGGCAGCCCTGTGCCTTGCCCTGCATACAGCAGGCTGGGGCCAGATGATGAGCGCCTGCATGAACGGCATCAAAGATATGGCCGGCATGATTGTCATTGTATTCGCAGCCTATATGGTGCGCGACTCTCTGGTGGCCATTGGCCTGCCGGAATATGTGGTGGCTGCGGCGCGCCCATTTATGAGCCCGGCGTTGCTGCCATTGATCACTTTTATTGCCTGCACCGTCCTCACCTTTGCCTCTGGCAGCAACTGGGGCGCCACACTGGCTGTGGCGGCTATCGTCATTCCGCTGTGCGCTGCCCTGGAGGGAAATATGATACTGGTGCTGGCGGCTATCGTGTCCGGCGCGGCGTTCGGCGCGCATGTGTGTTTTTACTGTGATGTGACAGTGTTCACCTCCGGCATGACGAAGATAGACAACATCGAGCACGCCGTCACCCAGCTTCCGTACGGCCTGATAGGAATGGCAGTCAGTTGTGCAGGCTACCTGCTGGCCGGGCTTTTGCTGCACTAGGCCCCGGCTGCTCTGTTCATACAAAAGCACAGCCCGCCGGGCCCGGCGGGCTGTGCTTTTGCTCTGCAGCGTCTTGCCCCCGCGCTTGCATTTCTGCAAAGGCGTAGTACAATAAAACCGTATCAGATAAAAACCATGTAAAGGAGATGCCCCTTATGCCGGGGAATGAACCAGCTACCGCCCGGCCCCTTTTTACGCGCGGCGAGCTGCTGCGCCTTGTCGTCCCGCTTATGATAGAGCAGTTTCTGCTGATGACGGTGGGCATGGCGGACACTGTGATGGTAACCACCTCGGGCGAGGCCGCCGTATCCGGCGTGTCGCTGGTGGATAACATCAACACGCTTATCATTCAGATATTCTCTGCGCTTTCCACCGGCGGCGCGGTGGTGGTGGCCCAGTATCTGGGCCGCCGGGAGGGCGGCAATGCAAAGCTTGCCTCAAAGCAGCTTTTATACACCATGACGGCTGTGTCCGTGTTTCTGATGGCTGGCGCCCTCATATTCCGGCAGCACATCCTCACGCTTCTGTTCGGGCATGTGGAACAGGATGTGATGGACAGTGCGCTGGTCTATTTCCTGCTCACGGCCGCGGCCTATCCCATGATGGGCATTTACAACGCAGGCTCGGCGCTGTTCCGCGCCATGGGCAACAGCAATGTATCCATGTTCTGCTCGCTTGTGGTGAACATTGTCAACATCACGGTAAATGCCGTGCTTATTTACGGCTTTGGCATGGGTGCCGCAGGCGCCGGCATCGGCACGCTTGTGTCGCGCATTGCCGCGGCTGTCATCATCATGGCCCTGCTGGGGCATAAAAACAATACCGTGCGCGTGGAGGGCGTGTTCCGCTTTGAGTTCCGCGGCGATATGGTAAAGCGCATCCTGTCCGTAGGCATCCCCAACGGGCTGGAAAACGGCATGTTTCAAGCGGGCAAGCTGGTGGTGCTGAACCTCATTGCCACATTCGGCACCTCTGCCGTGGCGGCCAACGCCATTGCCAACAGCATCACGGGCGTCATTAACGTGCCGGGCATGTCCATCGGCCTTGCCATCATCACAGTGGTGGGCCGCTGCATGGGTGCCGGCGAAACGGGCCAGGCCACCCATTACACAAAGCGTCTTGTAGGTGCCAGCTATGCGTGCATGCTGGTGATGAGCGCCGGGCTGTTCTTCTTTGCAGATACGCTGGTGTCCTGGTTCAACCTCACCCCGCAGGCCGTGCAGATGGCCGGGCAGGTGCTGCGGGCCTGCGCCGTGGGCAACGTGCTGTTCTGGCCCATGGCCTTCACCCTGCCGAACTCGCTGCGCGCCGCAGGCGACGCCGTGTTCACCATGGGCGTATCGCTGTGCAGCATGTTTGCGTGCCGCGTGGCGCTGAGCTATGTGCTGGCCTGTGAATGGGGCCTGGGGCTTGGCCTTTTGGGCGTGTGGCTGGCCATGATAGCAGACTGGGTGGTGCGCGCCGTATTTTTCCTTGCCCGCTACCGTCAGGGAAAATGGAAGGAGATAAGAGTGATCGGCTGAGCGCCGCGCCCTCTGCATAGGGCGCGCAGGGCCTTTCGCAATCGCAGCCTCCGCAGGGGGCTTGTTTCCAGCGGGTATTTCTCGGCGTGCGCCGAAACGGGCCTCGCCCGCATCACATGCCACGCGGCCTGCAAATTAGCGGCTGTCTGCTGTGGAAAGGGCGCGCCCATTTTCAAAAGCGCACTGCCGGCCGCCTCGCAGAAGGCCGAAGGCCAAAATCTTTACAGGGCGCCTCTGCCGGAGCGGCCGGTTACCCCTTTTCTGCAAAAGCATCCGCTGCGCGGCCACTGTCAAAGCCGTACAGCGGGCGCTTGTCTTTTTCTCTCCGCTTCCGCCGCAGCGCACGAGGGCGAGAACCGCCTTTCCGCCCGGCGGCAGAAAGCAATTCCGGCTCGGCCGGTATACCGTAAGAAACCGCTGCCAGAAAACGGGCGTTTTGGGACCATCACAGCGCCAAAGACATTGGCAGGCCAAAGGCAGGGCAGTTTTGCAAAGAAAAATACCCCTTTATGGCAAATTGGACTTCTCCAAAGGCAGCGCGGATTTACGAAAAAACACTCGCCTGCTGCTGACAGATTTTTCTGAAGCAGGCACAGTTCTGCGAAAAAAGTGCTCTTCTGCAGCAGGCAGACTTTGCCGGGGCAGCACGGCCTTGCTGGAAAATTTTCGCCTTGCATCAGGGCCTGCCCTGCCGCAAGGCAGAAGGCGGCGCTTCTCCTGCGCTGTTGTCAAGGCTGCTCATTCCCTGCCGCAAAGCATTTTTTGCCTTCCTAGGCAGGTGAAAGCGTCATCAGCACTTTTGAGCATGCTGCCCTTCCGCAGGGCTGCGGCGGCATTGCTTTTGACCCCGCAGCCCCGGAACATCCGATGCAGAAAAGAAGGCCCCGCAAGCCATAAATACGGGGCCTTTCCGAACGTTTCATGCGTCAAAATTCCAAGACAGAGCCGTTGTTTTCTGCTGACACACCGGCTTTACCGCGCCTTTTCCATGCTGCGGGTGGTTACAATGTCCGCCCCAGTGCCCAGCACGTTGGGCACCACCACCTGCCCGGCCGCCACAGGGGCCTCCAGCCGCACCTCGTCCAGAAGGCGGACGGCCTCAAACAGCAGGCCCTTTGGGATAGGCGCGCTGGTCTTCACCGGCAGGCGCCGGTGAAGGCCGCCTGTCACCTTTACGGTGCTGGTGAGCACGCGCGTGGGGTGCAGAAGCTCGTTTTTGCCGTATTCCGCCCCGCGCGGGCAGCCGTTGCCCATGACGGCGCAGCCGTTTTCCTCATCCACCTTCAAATGGCAGCCCTTTGGGCATACGATGCAGATAAGCTCTTTCATGCCTGTGCCACCTCCTGTGCGTGCAGGGTAAGCGCGCCCTGCGCTTTTTGCAGCAGCACCGCGGGCAGCACAATATGCTCCATCTCGCCCGGGGCCATGTGCTCGCGCCTGTACTGGGCTATCTGCGCGCCCGTGCCGTCCTTCACTATAATGCGCGAGGCGCCCAGCACGCGGTTTACGCGGAAGAACACCTCTGCCTTCTGCGCGCCCGCGCGCACATGCTGCGGCACGGTATAGCTGACGCCCGCGCCGTTTTTCACCTCCAGCACGGCGCCGCCCGCCGCCGGCTGGGCCGCCTGCACATAGGCCGCGGCCGCGGCGCCCGCGCGCTCGCTCTCTGCGGAGACATAATCTACAAGGTCATGCACATGCACTACATTGCCGCAGGCAAAAATGCCCGACACGCTCGTCTCCATATTCTCGTACACCACGGCGCCGCTGGTGCGCCCATCCATGCAGATGCCCGCCTGCCGCGTCAGCTCGTTTTCCGGAATAAGGCCCACGCTCAAAAGCAGGGTGTCGCAGTCAAACACCATCTCTGTGCCGGGGATGGGCCTGCGCTGTTCGTCCACCCGGCTCACCGTCACCTGCTCCAGCCTGTCATGGCCCCTGACATCGGTGACGGTATGGCTGAGATACAGCGGAATGTCATAGTCGTGCAGGCACTGCACGATATTGCGCGTCAGGCCGCCGGAATAGGGCATCAGCTCCACACAGGCCAGCACCTTGGCCCCCTCCAGCGACATGCGGCGCGCCATGATAAGGCCGATGTCGCCGCTGCCCAGAATGACCACGCGGCGGCCCACCATATAGCCCTCCATATTGATATAGCGCTGGGCCGCGCCTGCGGTGAAGATGCCGCTGGGGCGCTCGCCCGGGATGGCGATAGCGCCGCGGGTGCGCTCGCGGCAGCCCATGGCAAGCACCACGGCGGCCGTTTCCAGCACCTGATAGCCGTGCTGCGCGCTGACGCAGTGCACGGTGTGCGGCGCGCCCGCTTTGCCGGGCACAAGCTGCAGGGCCATGGTGTCCAGCTGCACCTGCACGCCTGTATCGCGCAGCATGCTGATAAAGCGCCCCGCATACTCCGGGCCTGTAAGCTCTTCCTGAAAGCGGTGCAGGCCGAAGCCGTTGTGGATGCACTGGTTCAGAATGCCGCCAAGCTCTTTGTCCCGCTCCAGCACCAAAATGCGGCGCAGCCCGTCCTCCCACGCGCGGCACGCCGCCGCAAGCCCTGCCGGGCCGCCGCCTATCACAATAAGGTCAAGCATCCTGCACGCCCCCTCTGCCCTGTTTGGTTTCGCCGGTGATGATATAAGTGCCGTCCTGGTCCATCAGCACGTCCTGCTGCGGAATGCCCAGCTCGCGCGCAATGATGGCCTGCACGCGCGGTCCGCAGAAGCCGCCCTGGCACCGGCCCATGCCCGCATTGCAGCGGCGCTTCACGCCGTTCAGGCTGCGCGGAGGGATGGCGCTGTGCAGCGCGGCCACGATCTCTCCCTCGGTGATGGTCTCGCAGCGGCATATCACGCGGCCATAGCGCGCGTCCTTTTGTATCAGCGCGTTTTTCTCTTCGGCGCTCAGCGATGCAAAGCAGGCGGCGCGGCGTTTTTCGTGAAAGGCCGGTTTTTCCTCCAGCCTCACGCCCTTTTCGCGCAGCAGCTGCGCCGCCATGGCGCCGATGGCCGGGGCGCTGGTAAGGCCGGGAGATTTGATGCCCGCCAAATCGAAAAAGCCCGGGGATGCCGCGCTTTCCTCCAGAATGAAGTCGTCCCGCGTGCTGACAGCGCGCAGGCCCGCAAAATTGCGGATATTCTCGCGGAAGTTCAGCCCCGGCACGCTGCGCAGGGCCGTTTCGCGCACATAGGCAAGGCCCGCGCCCGTTGTGCCGAGGTCCTGTCTGTCGGGCGTGGGCTCGGCATTGGGGCCCACAATGAGGTTGCCGTGCACGGTGGGCGCCACCAGCACGCCTTTTCCGTTTTTGTTCGGGCACTGGAAAATGACGCGCCCCACCTGCGCGCCCTGGCTTTTATCCATCAGGTAATATTCGCCGCGGCTGGGGGTTATGGCATAGCCGGGTTCTTCCAGCAGGGCGTGCACCTCGTCCGCCTGAACCCCCGCTGCGTTGAACACATATTTCGCTTCATACGCGCCGTGCGGCGTCTGCACGCGAAAGCCGCCCTCTGTTCTGCAAATGGCGGTAACAGGGCTTTGCAGGCAAAGCTGCACGCCGTTTTCCACCGCCGTCTCGGCCATGGCAAGGGCAAATTCCCACGGGTTCACAATGCCCGCGCTGGGCGCGTGCAAGGCGGCCAGCACGTTTTCGCTGAGGTTCGGCTCCATGTCGCGCGCCTCGGCCCCGCTGAGAATGCGCAGGCCTGGCACGCCGTTTGCCTGCCCGCGGTGCAAAAGCGTCTCCAGCGTCTTGCACTCGGCCTCGCTGAAGGCCAGCACAAGGCTGCCCACACGCGCAAAGGGCACGCCGAGCCTTTCGCATATCTCGCCCGCCATGCGGTTGCCCTCTGCGTTCAGCCGGGCCATCAGGGTGCCCGGCTCGGGGTCGTACCCCGCGTGGATGATGGCGCTGTTCGCCTTGGTGGTGCCGTTGGCCACATCGTTCTGGGCCTCCAGCACCAGGGTGCGCAGCCGGTATCTGGCCAGCTGGTACGCCGTAGCCGCGCCCACCACACCGCAGCCGATAATGATGACGTCGTACATAAGATACGCCTCCCCACTGTTTTGGATAAAATAAAAAAGAGCAAGCGAAACACGGCCCAAAACGGGCGGCGTTATCTGCTTTGCTCTTTCTCTTCGCAGAATATCAAGTTTTCTGTTTTCAATATAACACCCTTTTGAGTAAAAAGCAAGAGGCGGGCAGACATTTCCGCCCGCCCCTCGTTCTGTTTCATTAGAAAATGCCAAGTGTATACCGCTTCTGTTATAGTATAGTCGCTGTGACCATCGTATTGGCGACTGTCATCATCGTATACATCATGCTGATGACAAAGGACCCCAGGTAGATATGGCCTGTCTCCTTAAAAAACCTACGCGTAATAATGGTGGCCACCGGGATCAACACAATGAGTGGGAACAAATTCACGATGCGCATAGAATTGAAAGTAAATGTGCCATTCACCACAATGCCGTAGTATTGGATAAAAATCAATACAGAAATCCCCAGAATATTTGAGATGCAGCTAATCAATGTTACCAGCCAATCCGGCATCCCCTGCACACGATTTCCGCCATTCACAAGCAGAGAATTCACAAGATAAAATGCCGCAAACGCCGGGAAGTAAGCCACCGCGAATAGAATTTTATCCACTGTAAATACTCGCATGGCAATCATCCAGATGCGGAAATCTGTATTAAAACACAGGTCAACAAAAAACAAAATGACATACGCCGTTCCAACAGTAAGTAGTGCTAACACAAAACTCTTCCAAATATTTTTGGCAGACATTTTTATGCCCCAGCTCTCTGTACTCTGCCCTTTTCCAAATAGAAAATGTGACAACAGAAAGACACCCAAAAGAACAACAGCCACTATAAGTGTCCAGCTGGCAAGTTCATTTGTATTGGGTTCACCAAACCAACTGGTAACCGTGGAAGGCACAAAGGATTCTTTGCCGATAAGATGATACATAACAGGCATCACCAAAAGCGCGGGGAGTACCAGGCATACAAGATAAGTACCCCAATATACGGCCTTGGAGCGCCCTGTTGTCAAAGCTGGTGCACAAGGCGTTTCCCCGTGTGCAAGAAGGTCGGAAAAATAGGGTATGCCATGCATTACTACACTGGCAAATGGGAACAAAAATAGCAAAATTCCAATCAGGCCTAAAAAATTAAAAAACTCTTTCCAAGGCCATATCTGCTGTGCGGGATCAATATAAGAATATCCTTCCGGTACACCAAGAGATTCATAGAAAAATGTGACGGCTGCTGCCGCAGACTGTTTTGAAAAATGATTTTTAGGATGAATCTCTGCCGATTGGAAAATGGCTCGAATATGTTCTTCGCCCCCAATATTGCCGCGATATATTTTCCCATTTTCTACTGCATCTTCACTTGTGAGCCCCGCACCTGTCTGATTGATGAAAGTGCGGGCGTTATCACTTTCCAAAAAACGCGCGGGATTATTATTGACATCGGGCGACTGGAAAAACCATTCGTCATATTTTCCTTGAATCAAGCCCCAATCAATATTAAAATCTGCAATCGGCTCATCTATGCCTTCAAATTCATATGGAACATATTGTCCATCATACCCTACATCAAGAATTGCTGCTACTTTATTTTCTCCTAAGCCGCGTGCTTCCTGTTCAAAGTAATGTTGAACGGTTGCCGACGCGATCATACCACCCATCGAGTGTCCGGACACACCTATTTTCTCCGGGTCAATAAAAGAGTACGAAGCAGTGGCATAGTCGATAAGATGCCACATATTCGCATATTCATCCCCAGGCAGCACTTCAATGCTGGAAGAACCATGGCGATATGCATCACTTGAAATGACTGCAAAACCGCGCCGAGAAAGCTCAACCATATTCAAATCCTGCATTTCAAAGTTATTGAAGCTGCCATGGGAAACAATGACCAGCGGCACAGGGTTCTCTGCCGAGGCGTTTTCAGGGATATAAATCTGCCCATTGATAACATAACCATCATCAACCACAATGCGTAAATCTTGGACATCCACTTTTCCAAAATCACTTTGCACAAGAGATGCACCTATAGCACTGATAAGGCACAACACCAATGCAATGCACAGCCAGAAAACGGCTGAACGCCTGCGCTTCGTTTTTTCCACGGTCGATTCCTCCTTTTCCTTGTACCAAAAATATTCTATCTGCCGGCCGAAAGCCGGGCCTCACACCATACTGCTTATCGTATATTCCCTTTCATATACAAAAATAACGGGGCACAAAGGCCGCGCAGCGCGCGCCCTCATGCCCCGTTTCTCTGTTCTCGGAAAGCAATTTGTCAATATCAACATATCAAATGCATAATTCTGTGTCAAGATGATTTTTGAAAATCATGCAAAGCGACAAAAAGCGCTGCATAGTTTGTGTAAAAATGCCGAATTTTATGTTTTTCGCCCCTTTTATCTTTCAAAGGCACCTGTAAAGTATTATCCTGCCGCCCCATATGTTTGGGTAAAATGACTTGTTTATTTTTTAACAGTTTAATAATAATATGTAAAATATAAAATTTCTATTGACATCCCCCTTCCCCTCTTGTAATATAAAATCAGGATATGGGTGTATTCACGCGAGAAAAGAGTGCGGGTACAGCAGCCAAAGGGGCTGCTGTGCCTTTTTTTATACAAAGCGTGGGCCGCCCATGGGGTATTACCTGTTATTTTCCGGCAAGCGGCCGGATAAAAGGGAGGATGAAGTATGTCTGTCACACAAGCGACCAAGGCAAAAGTAAAAAACATTGCCGCCATTGTAACCTGCGCGGCCCTTGTGCTGATCCTGTTCGGGGCGGCGCTGGCCCAGTGGGCGCACACAAGCGGCGGCAAAGTGCAAATTGAGGATATCCGCTTTGTCACAGAGGACGGCGGCTACCTGCGCGCACTTTTGTATATACCGGAAAGCGCTTCCCCGGATGCAAAGGCCCCCGCCGTCGTATCCTGCCATGGCTATAACAACACGGCCGAGGTGCAGGACCTGAACTGTGTGGAGCTTTCCAAGCGCGGCTATGTTGTCATGGCCATTGACGCATACGGCCACGGCCATTCCAAATTCCCCGACACGCAGATCAACGGCGGCATCGTGGCCGACATGGGCACTTATGCGGCGCTGCAATACCTGAAAACGCTGCCGTACGTAGATTTGGACCGCGTGGGCATGACAGGGCATTCCATGGGCTCGGCCGCCATTCAGGACGGTGCGTTCCGCGCCTTTGAAGCCCAAAAGAAGGACCCCGGCGTTGTGGTGCCCGCGGCCATTCTCCCCACGGCCAATTCGTTCAACCTGGACGCTGACGGCGAGCTGCTGCTGAAGGATTACCCCGTGAACCTGGGCGCCGTGTACGGCCAGTATGACGAATGGGCGCTGGGCATGTGGGGCACGGTGAAGGGCAGCGATTTGAACACCACCCCGAAGGCCGTTGCCGGCATGGGGTTCTCCGGCTGTGAATATGATACATATTACCGCTTTGGCGAAAATGCCCCCATCGACCGCGCGCAGGCCGTGGAGGCCGCCAAAGACAAGGAGCTGCGCATTGTATACCAGCCCCCGCACGACCACCCCATGATGCATTTCAGCTCAGAGGCGGTGGGCGATGTCGTCGACTTTTTCGATATCACCCTGACGGGCGGAACCGGCATGCCCGCCTCGGAGCAGACATGGTTCATCAAGCAGCTTGGCACCGGCCTTGCCATGCTTGGCTTTTTCGTGTTCATCGGCGCGTTCGGCATGCTGCTTTTGAAGGCGCCGTTCTTCCAAACCATTGTGCGGGAAGAGCCGCAGGGCCTTACCACTGTAAAAACAGCGAAGGACCGCGTGCGCTACTGGCTTATCTATATCATCGGGCTGCTGCCCGCGCCGCTTCTGTATAACTGGTTTGTGGGCTATTCCATCGACATCACGGCGCAGGGCCGCACGGTGCCTATCATGCTGCCTGCCAGCAATGTGCTTCCCCTGCCATGTGTGAACGGCATTTTCCTGCTGAATATCGTCACTGGCCTTATTGCGCTGGCGCTGTATCTGGCGGTATTCTTCACCGTAAGCCGCAAGCTGGGCTGCACGGCGGAAAACATGGGCTTCCGCCTGCCCGGCAAACAGATAGGCAAAGCCGCCCTGCTGGCGGTTGCCGTGTTCAGCGCGGGCTACCTGCTGCTTGTGCTGTGCGAGCAGTTCTTCGGCGTGGATTTCCGCTTCTTCACGCTCAGCATCAAGACCCTGACGGCCGCCAAGTGGCCTATTTACCTGCGCTATCTGCCCTCGTTCCTTATCTTCTTCCTTATCACCAGCATGACGCTGAACACCTTTACGCGTGTAAACAACTATAAGGAATGGGTAAACGTGCTGCTTATCACCTTCTCCAGCTTCGGCGGCCTGCTTGTTCTGCACCTGATCGATTACATTTCGCTCAAGCAGACGGGCGTGAAGGTGTTCCAGTTCATTCCCTTCACTGCCGACACCACGGCGGCCCTGGCCGGCGTGCTGCTTTGGGGCCTGCTGTTCATCCTGCCGGTGGCAGCTGTCCTCTCCCGCCTGTATTTCAAGAAAACAGGCTCTATCTGGGCAGGCGGCTTCATCAACGCGCTGGTAGTGACGCTGTATGCCATTTCCAATACAGTTGTTTCCGCCTATGTGTTATGATGCCGTAAAATTCCCCCTGGGGCTTTACGCCCCGACATTTCTCTGATACCATAGAAAGGGGCGGAACGGGCGGCTGTTCGTTCCGCCTCTCAGTTTGGAATTCCTGTATAAAGGAGTGGTTCTCTTGGATGAGCCGCAGACTTGTATGCAGCGGTTGATGGGCTGCCCTGTAATAGCCGCAGTGAAAAACGAGCAGGACCTTGCCGCCGCGCTGGAAAGCGAATGCGAGGTGGTGTTTTTCCTGTTCGGCACCATTCTCAGCATTGCAGGGCTGGTGCAGCGCGTGAAGGCCGCGGGCAAGGTGGCGCTGGTGCATGCCGACCTTGTGGAGGGCCTTGGCAACCGCGAAATCGCAGTAGACGCACTGAAGGCCCTGTGCGGGCCGGACGGCATTATCAGCACGCGCCCGCCGCTGGTGCGCCGCGCGCGCCATTTGAAGCTCATTACCGTGCAGCGCGCCTTTATTCTGGATTCCATGTCTATCAGCAGCCTGGCCGGGCAGCTCGGCGTGGGCAAGCCGGATTTCATCGAGGTGCTGCCGGGCATTATGCCGCGCGTCATTACCGAGATAAGCGAGCGCTATGCCACCCCGGTGATAGCGGGCGGGCTTATCAAATATAAGGACGACGTGCTGGCCGCCCTGCGCGCGGGCGCGGCGGCGGTATCCACCACATGCCACGCCGTATGGCGCATGTAGGCGCCCGGCGCGCCGTTTTGCGCGGCAGGCCGCACAGCAAAAAGGAGGCACACAATATGAAGCAGTATGTCATTGCACTGGACCAGGGCACCACCTCGAGCCGCTGCATCATCTTCGACAAGGGGCAGAACATCGTGGCGCTGGAGCAGCGCGAATTCAGCCAGCATTACCCGAAGCCCGGCTGGGTGGAGCACGACCCCATGGAGATATATTCCAGCCAGTACAGCGTATTGATGGAGGTGCTGGCGCAAAGCGGCGTGCTGCCGCAGAATATCGCGGGCATCGGCATCACCAACCAGCGCGAGACCACCATTGTGTGGGATAAAGAGACGGGCAAGCCTGTTTACAATGCCATTGTGTGGCAGTGCCGCCGCACGGCCGCGCTGTGCGAGCAGCTGAAACAGGACGAGGCCTTTACAGAATATGTGAAAGAGAACACCGGCCTTCTGATAGACGCCTATTTTTCCGGCACGAAAATAAAGTGGATACTGGACAACGTGCCCGGCGCGCGCGAAAAGGCCGAGGCGGGCAGGCTTTTGTTCGGCACGGTGGACACCTGGCTCATCTGGAAGATGACGGGCGGGCGCACCTATGTGACGGATTATACCAACGCCAGCCGCACCATGCTGTACAACATCAAGACGCTGTGCTGGGACGAGGCCATCTGCCGCCGCCTGGGCATCCCCATGGGCATGCTGCCCGAGGTGTGCGACTCCAGCAGGGTGTACGGCACGGTGAATATTCAGGGCGTGGAGGTGCCCATTGCGGGCATTGCGGGCGACCAGCAGGCCGCGCTGTTCGGCCAGACGTGCTTTGCCCCGGGCGAGGCAAAAAACACCTACGGCACAGGCTGCTTTTTGCTGATGAACACAGGCGAAAAGCTGTACCGCAGCCGGAACGGCCTGCTTACCACCATTGCCATCGGCCTTGGCGGCAGGGTACAGTATGCGCTGGAAGGCAGCGTGTTCGTGGGCGGCGCCGTCATCCAGTGGGTGCGCGACGAGCTGCGGTTCATTACCGAATCGCGCGATGCGGAATACTATGCCCAGAAGGTGCCCGACACGGGCGGCGTGTATCTGGTGCCCGCCTTCACGGGCCTTGGCGCCCCCTATTGGGACATGTACGCCCGCGGCTGCCTTGTGGGTCTGACGCGCGGCACCACGCGCGAGCACATCATCCGCGCCGCGCAGGAATCCATCGCATACCAAAGCTATGACCTTGTGGCCGCCATGGAAAAGGACACCGGCATCCCCATGACTGAGCTGAACGTGGACGGCGGCGCCTCGCGCGACCGTTTTCTGATGCAGTTCCAGGCGGACATCCTGAACAAGACGGTGCGCCGCCCCATGATACGCGAGACGACTGCCCTGGGCGCCGCTTACCTTGCGGGCCTTGCCACCGGCGTATGGAGCGGGCTGGACGAAATACGCGCCCAGTGGACGCTGGATAAGCTGTATAAGCCGGACATGGATGCCGCCGGGCGCGAAAAGCTGCTGGCGGGTTGGCACAAGGCCGTGGGCCGCAGCCTTGCCTGGGCCGAGCCGGAGGCCACCTGAGCCTCTTGCCCGCTTTGGCAGGGGCACAGGCAAGGGCTTACAGGCAAATGCCTGTGGCCTGCACACGCCGCCCTAGGGCCTTTTATCGGCCGTGCTTATGGGCCCGCTTATAATTTTCACTGCATACAGTGCCCCGCTGCTGTTAAAATAGCAGTGGGGCACTTTTCTTTCAGCCTGCCCCTGCTTCCATTTCCCGCTCTTATCCCGGTTTACTGACGGTTTCCCGCTTTGCCCAAATATTTTTTCTGGGCAGCGTGAAAGCTTTTTGGAGCCAGCGGCGCTGCCGCCAGCTTCCTTTCACAGGAAAAAGCCCCTTCCCGCCGGAAGGGGCTTTTTTCCTTGTTTTGGTCAGCTTTCGCGAAATGCCCTCTCCCAGCAGAGCTGGGGAGAGTAAAAAAGCTTTCGCTTCCAGCATGGAGTGAAGCGGGAAGAGATTAACAACTTTACGATTGCCAGAAAGATAATCTTGGATAAACGGCGCCCGTTTACGGGCCGCAGGGCAAGTGATGCAGGCGGCGGATTTTTTCAGCGCCTCTTGAGAGGCTTGCCGGTAATATGCCCTTTCAGGGCTTACGCAAGCCCCCGGCTTTGCCGGGATGCCTGGCTCGCCGCATGGCACACAGCCGGGCGGGCGGAAAAACATGGATTTTTCCACGCCCGGCCCCGGCCTTACATCAGGCTGCGGTACAGCGCAGCAATCTCTTCCACGCTAGTGTCGCGCGGGTTGCCCGGGCGACAGGCATCGGCATAGGCGCTTTCGGCAAGGAACTGTACGTCCTCGTCCTTTACGATGTCCTTCAAATCGGCAGGGATGCCCACGTCCTGGCTAAGCTGCTTTACCGCAGCGCAGGCGGCGGCGCGGTATTCCGCCTCGCCCATGGCGTCCACGCCCTCTACGCCCATGGCGCGGGCTATCTCGCGGTATTTTTCGCCCGTGCAGGGGGCGTTGTACTCCATGATGGTGGGCAGCAGAATGGCGTTTGCCACACCGTGCGGCGTGTCGTACACGGCGCCCAGCGCATGGGCCATGCTGTGCACGATGCCAAGGCCCACGTTGGAGAAGCCCTGCCCGGCAATGTACTGCGCCAGCGCCATGCCTTCGCGGCCCTCGGCCTCGCCCGCCACAGAGGCGCGCAGATATTTGCTGATAAGGCGGATAGCCTCCAGATGGAACATATCCGTCATTTCCCAGGCGGCCTTGGTGATATAGCCCTCAATGGCGTGTGTCAGCGCGTCCATGCCTGTGGCGGCCGTCAGGCCCTTGGGCATGGTGGCCATCATGTCCGGGTCCACCACGGCTATCTCGGGGATGTCGTTCGTGTCTACACACACGAACTTGCGCTTTTTCTCCACATCGGTAATCACGTAATTGATGGTCACCTCGGCGGCTGTGCCCGCAGTGGTGGGCACGGCGATGGTGAACACTGCGTGCTTTTTGGTGGGGGCCACGCCCTCCAGGCTGCGCACGTCGGCAAATTCAGGGTTGTTGGCAATAATGCCCACGGCCTTGGCCGTATCCATGGAAGAGCCGCCGCCGATGGCCACGATGCAGTCCGCCCCGCTGTGCTGGAAGGCGGCCACGCCGTGCTGCACATTTTCAATGGTGGGGTTGGGCTTTATTTCGCTGTAAATCTCATAGGGAAAGCGGGCGGCGTCCAGCAGGCTTGTCACCTTATAGGTGACGCCGAATTTGAGAAGGTCCGGGTCTGAGCAGACAAAGGCCTTGTGATAGCCGCGGGCGGTAAGCTCCGGCACGATGTTTTCCACAGCGCCCTTGCCGTGGTAAGAGATAGTGTTCAGTACGATGCGGTTGGCCATAATTTTCACGCAACTCCTTTCAAACCTCAGTATCCGCACAAGGGGCAGGCGCACTGCCGCCCCCTGCGCCCGGATACGGTGGAACTGTTACTATCATAGCTCTTTTTAGCGCGGATTTCCAGATATATTTTTCACAAAG
>JBKYIE010000011.1:0-118663 GCA_047030735.1 Ruthenibacterium sp. | reverse complement strand
CTATCTTTTCGATAGTCGATGAAGTATAATGAAGATGACAACAAACTTGAATTTGAATTTCTATAAATTATGACCTCTTAACAGCGGTTACAGGTTATCATTAAAATCCTCCAAAAGCCTTGAAAATAAAGGATTTTTCGCAGTGTGCTCACCTTATCCCTTTATACGATTTCACTTTTGTTTATGCTTCCCTCGTGACCTCATAAGGGAAAAATCAAGGGAAGAAAAAACTCGTAACACGATATAACAAAATGTGGTAATCGGGAAACTGTGACATATGTGCGAATATATTATATTGGAGGATTTTATAATGGACAAGTATATTTACGATAACAGCAACGGCTTATGGTATGAATTACAGGGCGATTATTATATCCCCTGCCTGGTATTACCTGCCGAAAAAGAAGAAAGGCATATCGGAGTATGGGGACATCGGCATTTGCAGTATCTCAAAGAAAACCGCAAGGTTTTGTATACCGATTTGCTTACAAGCAGCAAGCTGAACAGTTACCTTGCCGACATTGATTTACAGGCTTCTGAACGCCTTGAAAGGCTCACAGAGCAGATGAAACAAGCTGAGGGTATCACGGAACAGTTAAAGGCTGAAAACGCCATGGAATGGGTGCAGAAAATGAACAATATCCGCCATAGAGCCGAAGAAATTATTTGCAGCGAGATAATCTATGCCTAACCAATAAAAACGCGTACAGTCGATAAAAGAGGGCAATACCGTTTGGTGTCGGTATTGCCCTCTTTCTTTGGAGATAATTCTCACGCCTGATAAAACAGTTTTCTGAAACGGGTAGTATACAAGTCCACTACTGTCCTATATTGTCCATAAAAATCCGCAACAGTCAAAATCTATCCTTGATTTTTATAGAGTTAGATGTTATACTTGACAAAATAGGAGGAGTGTGCTATGGCTGATGAAATCTTCACTGTTGCTCAAACAGCACAGTATCTTCAAGTATGCGAAAAAACAGTACGGAGATTAATTAGTTCAAACAAATTGATTGCTTCCCGTGTTGGCGCTGGAAATCGCTCTCTTAGAATTAAAAAATCCGATATTGACGATTATTTAGCAGAGCATGTAAATAAAACGAAAGGAGCTACTGTCAATGAGTGAGGAATTGATTCAAAAAAATCTGGTAGAAGCTCCCGAAAAGATGGGCGACTGGAATTTTTATAATATTGGTGCAACAACGCTCAAAGCATTGAAAGGCGCTAAAATTATTCCAGACAAGGATTATGACGAATTTGAGGCAAAAAAACCAGATGCACTTATCGTAAAGAAACCATTGGTAATTGCAGCAATCGAATATAAAGTACCTTCCCAGTTGCGTACTGAAAAGCAGATTGAGAAGGCTATTTCTCAGGAACTTGGAACCGCACAGGCTCTGCAGGCTAAAGTATACATAATTACTGATGGTAAGAAGAGCATTTGGGTAAATCCTGCGAATGGGCATGAAATTTTGCAGGAGGACGGCAGCAAAATTACCCTCAATTTTGATAAAACCAGCGCAGAGTGTATTGTTTTGATTAACAAGATCAGAGCGTCTATCAACGCAACAAATGACACATTGAAAGCCGCCGCCTCGGTAGACCCGCTGCCGTTAGCCGAAAAGATATGGCAAGATTTGTGGGCTGTATCAGGCGCTACACCAGAGAACTGTCTTTATACTTTCGTTGAGATATTTATATTTAAATACCTCAGCGATCTTGGAGTACTTAAAGGCATGTACTCTTTTTATGACCTCTTGAGTAAGTATTCAGGGAATAATGAAAATGAAGTTCTTGAGTTTTATGCTTCTACTATTCGTGTAAAGATTAAAGAACTATTCCCCGGCAATCCTAAAGACAAAACTACCATTATCAATGGTACAATATTTGTTTCCAAAGACGATAAGGCTGTGTCTGGATATGCTACCGTATTCCACAAGATTTTGAAACGCTTCAACGATTTTGGAACACTTGAAAACATAGATTATGATTTTAAAAGTAAGCTCTTTGAAACTTTCTTGAAAGAATCTATCAGTAAGAAAAACTGGGGACAGTATTTTACTCCTTTGAAGGTTGTTCGAGCCATTGTTAATATGGCTGATATTGAACCTGGGATGAAAATATGTGACCCCGCTTGCGGCGTTGGAAAATTTTTGCTTGAGCCTATCTTGCATAATCTGAATAGGCTATATGTAGTATCTGCAGATGAGGCTGGAAATGAAAAGTTGCTGCCTCAGATCTCTCTTTCTGGGTTCGATAAAGGCTTTGATAAGGATGAACAGAAGACAATTATTCTTGCAAAAGCAAATATGCTGATATATATGTCCGGTATGATCAAGGAACATCCTGGGCTGACAAAGCAATTTGCAGAACTGTTCAACAACACCTTTACGCTACAGACTAACTCTATCCTTGGTACATTAGCAAAACCAATTACAGAGGAATATGATTTAATCCTTACAAACCCACCATATGTTATGAGTGGTAGTAGCAATTTGAAGGAAGAAATTTCCAAGGACGATACCCTGAAAAAATATTTCTCCATAAGTGCCATGGGCATTGAAGGCTTATTTATGGAGTGGATTGTCCGTGCTCTGAAGCCAGGGAAAAAGGCTTTTATTGTTATCCCTGATGGCATTATGAATCGAAGCAACGATAAAAAACTACGAGATTTTATCCTCGAACAGTGTAATATTGATGCAGTTATTTCTCTGCCATTGAATACTTTTTTCACCACCAATAAGAAAACCTATATTCTTGCCCTGACGAAGAAAGTTGCCGTGAATGTTGGCGGTGTAGCCACTTTGCCAAAACAGATGACTCCGGTTTTTACCTACCTTTGCTCTGAGATTGGTGAGACCCGAGATGTTTATCGCTTTGATATTGATCAAAACGATTTGGAGGTTGCCTCCGACCTGTTCAATATGTTCAAGGGAGCCAAATCTAAGTTCAGAACAGATGATAAACGTTGTAAAATTGTCGACATTGAAGACTTTTATAACGGTACCCATTGGTCTGTTGATCGCTGGTGGACTAGAGACGAAAAAATTGCTCTCGGCATAGAAGACAACATTGAAACTGTATCTTTGGAAGATTATATTGGCATGGTCAGTGATACTGCCTCTACTCTTATGGAATTTGACGAGCCATTACGAGAACTTGTAAAAAAAAAATCCGCAATAGTGAGTTCCATCGAAGTATCACTGAACGATAAAACTTTGTTCGACTTATCAATCGGCAAAAGACTTTTGCGAAAGGATTATATTGAAGCAAGCGGCAGGATTCCAGCATATAGTTCAAATGTTTTCTCTCCGTTTGTCTATACCTCCTACAGTAATGTGGAAGATTTTAGCGTTCCATATGTGCTTTGGGGAATTGATGGTACTTTTGAATTCAATGTTATGCCAATAGGCAAGAAATTTGCGTATACTGATCACTGTGGCGTAATTAAAATCAAAAATCCCAAGATCAATCCCTATTATCTTGCATACACACTGGAAGAGAACAAGCACAAATATGGATTTGACCGTGGGTTAAGAGCATCATTGTCAAACATGAAATCAGTAAAAGTTAGTATTCCGGTTGATGACTCTGGTGAATTTGATGAGAGTGCCCAATCCAGCATTGCTGATTCCATGTTGGGCATGCGTCAAATACGAGACAATCTTTCCGAAAAGAGGACAAACATTGCTGACATTAAAGTTGTTTTGGAAGACGAGAATTATAAATATAGTTATTTCCCACTGACAAATATTCTCGAGCCAATAAAAGGTCTCTCAAAATATACAAAGAAATATGGCAATCTTCATGAGGGACCATATCCTGTTTATTCTGCATCAAGTAAAAAAGCATTAACTTATATTGATACTTTTGATTATGATGGCAAATATATGACATGGTCTACAAATGGATTTGCTGGTACAATTTTAGTCTTAGATGGAAAGTTTTCTATCAATGGTGATCGTGGCGTTTTAATTCCAAAAGATGGCCGAACCGACATAGACCTTGATTATATGAAGTTCACATTAGAGCCTCTTTTCCGTGATTTGGCGAAAGGACGCAAAGGTGATAATGGCGAAGATGAGTTCACAAAGCTATATCCATCTATGCTGAATGATATTATGATTCCTGTTCCAGTTGACGAACATGGGAGCATTGATCTGTGTGCACAGAAAGAGATCGCTACTAAGTATTTGGCTATTGAGCGGAGCAAGGATGAAGTAGTTTCAAAATTGGATGCTTTGATCCAGCAAAAAATAGAATTATAGCAATAAGATGAGGCAGCCAGGTACCACATACCTGGCTGCCGTTCTATGTAAACACCGCCGGAGAACCGGCAGTGCTGTGGTCAAAGCTATCTTTCTCTTTCGTGGGACTTTTTTCGTGTTCTATGCTGCTTGCCCTCCGCCTGTAACCGCCTGAGCGTATCACGAACGCTTTTTCTTTCAGGTGGTGCGTATCGTTCTTTTTCGCCGGGTCTGCTGTTTTCCTTGACCTTGCGTTCCCACTCGGCAAGCTCACGGTTGTACTGCTCTACAACACCCTCCATTTTTCGGAAGGTAGCCATAAACGCCTGTACATCGGGATAACCGTCTGCTTTCAGTGTGTCAGGGATTTTGTCCAGCTTATCAGCGATTTCCCTTTCGGTCTGCTGTATCTGTGCTTCCAGTGCCTTTCGCTCTTTGCCCTTGAAAATACCCTTTGTTTCGGCAAGCTGCTGTTTCAGGTCGGGTAGCACCTTGTCCTGCAAGTGCTTGATTTCCCTTGCCCAGTCCTGCACCTTAATCATCAGGCTTCGCATATGACGGAACTCGGATATATCAATATCCAGTGTGGGCTTGGGCGGCATATCCTTTTCTCGGATAAGATTTTGCAGAAAATCCTTTGCCTTACTCACGATGTTGCGGAACAGGTTGGGAAGCCAACCGCTGTCACGGATAGACTGGCTGACTTTTTCATGGATCTGCGTCTGCTTGACCTCCAATATCGTTTCTTCCGAAATGCCTGTGATAAGTGCCATATCCGCTGTTCGATTCCATTCCTGCCTTGCGGCATTGTCGGCCTTGATTTCTTCCTCTCTCGGATTGTTCTTGCCGATTTTTTTAGTGGGCAGATATACGCCGTTTTTGTCAAAGACCTTGAGCTGCTGTTCGGGGTCTGTGATATGGCGGTTGATATGGGCGGTGTAAACCTGCTTGACTTCTTCAAGAAAGGGTTCACTTTTGAAGCGCTCGTCTTTGGTGGTAAAAAGGTGGCTTTCGTAAATCTCACCCTTTTTGATAACCCTACAGCCTTTTCGTATCTGTCCGTTCTCCCCGATGATTTCTTTCTTGGTGCGTACCCTTTGCCCTGTTTCGTTAAAGAATACACTTCGGGTGGCTATCTTGATGTCAGTCTCAGGGAGCAGCTTTCGTTCGCTGAAAATCAGGTGGATGTGGTAATTGGTTTTGCGTTTGTTGTGATGGAGTGCTGACACACATTCCACGCCGTACCGCCTGCGAAACAGGTCTGTGAAGTCTTTTAGCACCTTGTCGGGGTCAAATTTAGTGTAGAGTTCCGGCAGGGCGATGATAAGCTCCCTTGCTTCGATACACTTTCCCGGCGTGCCGCTTCGCTTAAATTCCTGCTGGCTTTCCCTTGCAAGATTGTTCCAAAAGGTATTGTCTGCGGTGCGATAGGTGGCATACAGGTTCTCCTGTTTTGCCTTGCTTGTGATATACGAAATGCGTCCTTTGACATTTGGCAGCTTCGACATCTGAATGAAGCTGTGTCTTGCCATAGCGTCCTTTCTCCCGTATTGGGGCGTTCTCATTTTGCAACCGACTGGTCGGTTGCGGCTGTTCCGATGGCATCTGACAGATGGACAGCAACAGAAAATTGCGGTGCAATTTTCTCTGTATCATAGCAGAGGGAGTGCGCCGATGCTGTGATACAGGCTCCCTGCAAGGGCGAAATACCCGGAGTACAAATCGTCAGATTTGTGCGAGGGGTGTATTTCGCTCTCAAACGCCGAGGGCTTTTAGAGAACGGTTATTCGACTTTTCGTACATCTTTTTCACTCCGCAGATTTCGCCCCTGATTGACGGTCATAAAGTGCTCCAGCGTATCGGTTCGGATGATGGTCTTTCTTCCTACCTTTAGGACAGGAAGCTTGCCCCAGTCTACCAACTTGCGCATGGTATTTCTCCCGATGCCCGTACATTCAGCGGCTTCTTCGATGGTAAGTCCCATTTTGGTTGTGCTCATATTCATTCCTCCTTTGTGAAATACTCGTTTTGCAACTTTGCAATCATAATTATACTTATTTTGCAATCTCTTGTCAACCCGTTTTGCAACCTATTATTAAATATTTTTGAGAAAATACGCAAAATGGGGTTGCAAATTGAGCTCTTTGGTGCTATGCTTATATTCGCAAGGAGGTGAAAGCCTTGAAAGAAGAAATCACATTCACTGCAAAACAGGTCGGTGAACGAGTGAAGGAACGAAGATTGGAACTGAATCTCACAATGCCGGAACTCGGAAAACGCATCGGTGTAAACAAATCCACCATCCAGCGATATGAAGCAGACGGTGTTGACCCGAAGCGAACCATGATTATCAACGGACTGGCAGAAGCACTTCTGACCACTCCCGAATGGCTGACAGGTCTTTCCGAAGAAAAGGAATATGACGCCAAAACGCTCTGCCAGAGAGACATTGAAAGTCACATTGCAAAATGCCTTGACAGCGTGAGCGTTGTTCAGGGAGAGCCGCACCAACAGCTTCTGACCACATTTCTTGGAAAGATGATAGACCTGTACTCGGTACTCTGTTATCACTTCGCTGATGCTATGGCAGAGGTTGACCGTGTAGCTGCGGACGAGGGGCTGAAAGAATCGCTGATGCGATATGCCATTGAATCGGGCGCAATCACAGAAAAGGTCTATCGCAACGAAATGGAAGCACCGATCGAAGATATGAAGCGATTTCTTGACGGGATTTTACATATCTACGATGAGGGTCGCACAAAGGTATCTATGAGCGAACTTTTCGGGATAGTGACGGCAGCCGAAGAAAAGCTGGCCGAGAAGAAAAATTCCGTGGCACCTTGACAAATGAAAATGCCGGCTGAAACAACAACCGACAAGTGACATTATTACTTTACGCACACCATATGTCACAGTCCCGATTGCCACGGATAGAAAGGAGATATTTTATCTATGGCAAAAGGTTCTGTAAGAAAGAAAGGCAAAAAGTGGTACTATCGCTTTTATATCGAAGATGAAAGCGGAAACCGTGTGCAGAAGGAGTTCCCCGGAACAGAAAGCAAGTCAGAAACGGAAGCATTGCTCCGAAAGGCAATGGAGGACTACGAGGAAAAGAAATTCGTTGCCAAAACGGAGAATGTTACGGTGGGAATGCTTTTAGATCAATGGGTGGAAGAAGAATTGAAACCCGGCAATCTGAGTAACGGTACGGTTATGGCGTATCAGGGTACTGTCAACCGTATCAAACAGCACCCGATAGGCAAGCGAAAACTGAAAAGTGTAACGGCTGACCATTTACAGGCATATATCGACTTCCTCAGTTTCGGCGGCACAAATCCCGACGGCACACAGGCAAAGGCACTCAGCAAAGGGTATCTGCGATTGTTCTCAGCAGTCATGCAAGGGGCGTTCCGCTTTGCGGTGTTCCCCAAAAGGTTGATTTCCTTTAACCCGATGCAGTATGTCGTGTGGAGGGGCAAAAAGGAAGAATACGAGCTGTTCTCAGACGAGGACGGGGATGTGACTTCCGCTCCCACAATCAGCTATGAGCAGTATTTGCAACTGGAAGATTTCTTGAAAAAGAAAGACAATCCGGCGCTGCTGCCCATTCAGATTGCCTACTACACGGGGCTTCGCATTGGCGAGGTTTGCGGCTTGACCTGGCAGGATATTAACCTTGAAGGTCAGTACCTCACGGTACGCCGCAGTATGCGCTACAACGGAGCAAGGCACAAGACGGAAATCGGAGCGACCAAGCGAAAGAAAATCCGCACTGTGGACTTCTGCGACACACTGGCAGAAATCCTTAGAACAGCCAAAGCTGAACAGCACAAAAACCGCTTCCGATACGAGAGCTGTACAGCCTCAACTATTACAGTGAGGTCAAAGAAAGACCGTACTTATTATGAGGTTTACAGTTTGCCGAGAACGGAGAAGTCCCGGAGGATACAAGGAAATATCCTTGTCTGCCTCAGGCCGGACGGGCGTTTGAATCGCCGAGTACGGTAGGGGTTATGTGCAGGGCAGCTAAGAAGAAGCTGGAAGGCTTTGAAGATTTCCACTTCCATATGCTCAGACACACCTATACAAGCAATCTGCTTTCAAACGGTGCAGCACCTAAAGATGTGCAGGAACTTCTCGGACACGCTGATGTCAGTACCACAATGAATATTTACGCTCACGCTACAAGGGAAGCAAAGCGTACTTCCGCAAGGTTGCTGGATAAGGTAATCGGCGGAGAATAAAAATTTCCCTTGTTTCGGCTCATAAGGGCAAAAACAAGGGAAAATACATTAGGTTTGAACATTTAGTAGGCGATATGCCTTGAAAATACAGGGGTTATAGAGGATTGAATAGATAAATTGGAATTTTATGATGCCAAGGTCCATTTTGCTGTAAAACCCAAGTCCTGCTTTGGCATGGACATTGCCGTTTTCATAAGAAAGATAAAATTTCTGCTGGTTCATAGCAGTGGGGGCGAGCAGGGCGGCATCCACACCTGCCTGAAACCATGCGGGGGTGCCGGGGCCAGCATTGCTCACGGCGCTGCGGCTTTTGGAGCGATGCGGTTTTCCATCAGAGACGCCATGGCCAAGCGCAATCACGGCGGCCAGCCTTTCACGGCGTCCTATTTCAAATGCACCGGACGTTTTTCTGTATGTCAGGGCGGCCCAGCAGGTGTTCAGACCAAGCTGCTGAGCTTTCAGCACGAGCCGCTGCCCGTAATAGCCGCATGCTTCCTCCAGACAGCTGCCTTTTTCGCCCACCAAAGCGATGTAGTTTTGAACACCGGAAAAGCTGCCGTAATGCGCCAGAAAGCTGTCAAAGGCCCGGGGCTCGTTCACTACCAGTTGGATATGCAGGCCGCTTTCCTTGTTGCAGTGCTCTATTTCCTGACGAAGCACTGTTATGTCAGCCTTGCTCAAGGGCTCGGGCGTATATTGGCGCACACTGTGCCGCTGCTTCATTGCCTGAAAAATATCCATGCTTTTTCTCCTTTTCAATCTCTTATTCTTCCGCTTCCGGCTGGGGCGGCTGCCCCATCATTGCCCTTGCCTGCTGCAGCATTTGCAGCAGAGCTTCTATTTCGCCGCAGCCAGAATGAAAAGAATAATAGTTTCTTGTTCCCTCCCGCCGCACGCGGATGATGCCGGCAGCCTTCCATACGCGCAGCTGATGAGATACTGCGAGGGCGGGAAAGGTGCGCCTTTTCCGCGATGGCGCCTGCCCAGGCGTCTGTGCAGTCTTTCATCTGCATCATTTCGAGGATAAGGCGCCGGCGGCTTTCATCGCCGAGTGCGTGCGGCATGCGGCAAATTGCGCTTCGGGCTGCGCCGCATTGTGGCTGAGGCGGTCACATCTCTCGGCTCCTTCCGTTTATCGGTATGGACCATTTTACTCTGTTTTTCTGTCCTCGGCCAAATGAAAAAAATCGAGACGAAGCATTCCCCGCTGTACAGCATGGGCGAAAGGGCTAAAAAGGGCGGGCCCATATGCGGCGGGCCCGCCCTCTCTGCATCCGTCAAAAGCCGCCCTCTCAAGCGGCCTGCCCGGCACGGAGGGAAAAACGGCTTACAGCGCAAAGTCCTCCGGCGAGAAACTGGGCAGCTTGGGCGGGCGCTTTGGGATGCGGCGCAAAGGGTCATACCGGTAATACCTGCACTTGGATACCTGACGCACAGGCCCCTTTTTTTCACAGTAAAAGCAGCCGGGCTGCGGGGCTTTGCGCCCGAATTCACAGTATTCGCAGCTGGGGCTGATGGTGGCGCCGAACAGCGGCTTTTCAAACATGGCGCTTGCTCCTCTTCCTTTGCGTTTTTTTTATTATATCAGAGCCGGGCTTCAGCTTCAACTGTATTCAGGTGCGTGTGCTGCGCCGCGGGCAGATGGCCAGTGCGCACATGCAGAATACGGCGCATACTGCGTCTGCAGGCATGCGCGAGGCGAAAACAGGAGTGCTGAAGGCCGCGGCGGGCAGGCTGATGGGGAACAGGCGCATCAGCACGGCCAGTACAGTGAGGCAGAGAGGAAGATGTGCGATGCGCGAGAGCGCCAGAGGGCGAAGAGAGATATTGGGGTGCGTCAGCGCGCGAACCTGTAAAAACACACAGGCGCCCATCAGGCTGAGGGCCGCCATGCACAGCGGCACACGGTATGCTGGCGAACATGTGCTGGCCTTCTGGCACGCGGCCGTCACCTCCAGCGGAAGGCAAACGGCATACTGAGCCGGCGGTGAAGAGCCTGCAGGCGTATAAATGCCTGCCAGAAAAGAGAACAGTATGATATAACCGCATAAAACGGCCATGGAGAATACCGCGCCGCGCACCGCGGCAACAATGCCCTTTTCCGGCGGCGGAGGGCGGTGCGCTGGCCGGGCACTGCCCTCCGGTGCAAGGCGGGAGGCGGCAAAGCCGCAGAGGAGGCCGGCGGCGAACTGGCTTGCAAGCAGAAACCACCCTGCCTTCACACTGCCCAGCATGGCGAAACCGACGCTGCCTACAATGAAGGCCGGGGAGGAGCCGACACAGCACACCAGAAGCACAGAGGCCTCGCGCGGGCTTATCTCGCTCTCGCGGTACATTCTGTCCACACTGCGTGCCGCCGAGGCAAACCCGCCCAAAAGCCCGCAGAACAGCGCGGCCGGGGCCCGGCGGCTGCGGATGCCCAGCGCCCGGGCCACGGGAATGAAGGGAATGCCGAAAAAGGACGCCAGCGGGCTTTGCAGCAGCAGCTCACACAAAACCAGAAAGGGGAACAGGGAGGGAATTACCGTCTCGCAGCATAGCTGCATGCCGCACGCGGCTCCCTGCATGGCAATGCCGGGCCGTGCCAGTGTCTGCACCATACACAGTATGAGAAACAGAAACCACACGGCGCGCAGGCTGCGCCCTTTTTGCCATGGAAAACTCATAACGCCACCCCCATTCCGATATATATGAATGATACCGGATGAAAGAACAGGGAGGGCGCTATGAAAAAACAGAAAAGGCGTGCGGAGCCGTTTTCGCTTTCGCGCGCGCTTGGCGCCGCCGGGCGCACGGAGGAGGTACAGAAGCTGCTGTATGGAAAACCGGCGCTGCACATCGACTGCACCGGGAACATCTCCATAGAAAACTGCCGTGAGATTTTGCAGTATAATGAGGCGGAGCTTTTGCTGGATATGGGGATATGCCGCGTGGCTTTCAAAGGGGACGGCATTCTGGTGGATACTTATCAGAAAGACAGAATTACCGCGCACGGGCGGGTGTTTTCCGTCTCGTTCCATGGGAAAGATGAGGTGAGCGGCCAGTGAGAAGAAAGCCCTTCCGCTTTGTAGAGGCCACCGTGCGCTTTGAAACTGAGGGCGGGCTGGGAGAGAAGCTGCTCAGCCGGTGCGCGCGCGACCAAATCGAATTGGAAGCCGTAACGCCCACGGCAACAGGCTTCAAGGGCCGTGTGCGCGCGCGTGACTATGCAGCGCTGGCCAAGCATGCCCGGCGCTGTCACTGCCGTGTACAGGTGAAAGAGCGATATGGCGTCATGTTCTGGCTTGCGGCCTACCGGCGGCGCGCAGGCCTTCTGGCAGGGGCGGTGGCCGCAGTGCTTTTGCTGGCGCTCAGCCAGCAGCTTGTATGGAATATCACGTTTTTGAACTGTACCCAGGCGGAACAGCAGCAGCTTCGCACGCAGTTGTATGAACACGGCATTTATGAGGGCGCCTATGTAGATGCACAGACGCTGAAATATGCGGCGAACGAGATGTTCCTTTCCACAGATGCGTATAGCTGGGTGACACTGAACTTTGTGCATGGGCGTCTGGTGGCTGAAAAGGTGGACAGGACACAGCAGCCCCAGGCGCTGGAGCAGCAATACTGTGATTTTGTGGCCGCTGAGGACGGACGCCTCACCCGGCTGGATGTCTCCGGCGGGTTTGTGCGCCGCCGCGAGGGCGAGATCGTCTCGAAGGGGGAGGTGCTCGTGTCCAGCGGACGGGTGGGGCGCAGCGGTGAAGCGCTGCTCAGCCCGGCGGCAGCAAAGGTGTATGCCGAGGTGGAAAAAATATATACCTGCACCCAGCCCCTTCAGGTATCGGCCCAGTGCCCCACAGGTGAAGTGCAGACAGCGCGGCGCCTGCTTGGCCCGTGGGGCGCTTTGCCGCTTTCCCCAGCTCTGCGGGAGGACGGGCAGGGCATCGCCCAGGTTACACGGCAGGGGGTTGCACTGTTTGGCCTGCATTTTCCTGCAACGGTGGAGACCTCCACACTGAGAAGCACACAGACTGTGCAGGCGCGGCTTTCAAAAACCCTGGCCGCACAGACGGCGCGGATGAAAATTTTTGATGAAATCAGCCGGGAGTTTGGCGAATATACCCTTGTGAGCAGTGAAGAGCTGGTGGACGAAGGCCCGGATTCCGTCACCGTCACCCTGCGCGTGTGCATTGAAACAGATATTGCGCGCAAGGCCGAGTTCGGCGGTTTTACATGAAAAGACGTTGAAATTTTGTAGGACTTGTGCACAAAATAGTCTTTAATATTTTGATAAATCTGCTATAATAAAAGGGAATGGAAAGTGAGGCAAACGGATGGCAGAAACAAGGATGGAAGTGGATTCCATGGATACCGCGCTGGCGGTGTTCGGCAGCTGTGATGAGAATATCCGCCTTTTGGAGCAGGCGCTGGGCGTTACCGTAGTGTGCCGCGGCACAGAGCTGAAGTTCTCCGGCTCGGAGGAGGCCGTGCAGAAGGCGCGCCGCGCGGTGGACGCCATGCTGTCTCTGCGGGAGGGCGGCACACCGCTGGAGGAGCAGACGGTTCGCTACTGCATCTCGCTGGCAGACGCGGGTGAAGAAGAAAAGGTGCAGGAGCTTGCGGGCGGCTGCATCGCCATTACGGCAAAGGGCCGCCCGGTGCGCCCGAAAACCTTGGGGCAGAAGCAGTATGTAGAGGCCATTTTGAAAAACGCCGTCACCTTCGGCGTGGGGCCCGCAGGCACGGGCAAGACGTACCTTGCCGTGGCCATGGCGGTAAAGGCGTTCAAGGCGCGGCAGGTGAGCCGCATCATCCTCACGCGCCCTGCGGTGGAAGCGGGCGAAAAGCTGGGCTTTCTGCCGGGCGACCTTCAGAACAAGGTGGACCCGTACCTGCGCCCTTTGTATGACGCCCTGTTTGACATGCTGGGGGCCGAGACATATCAGAAGCTGCTGGAAAAGCAGCTGATAGAGGTGGCGCCTTTGGCTTACATGCGCGGGCGCACGCTGGACGACGCCTTTATCATTCTGGATGAGGCGCAGAACACGAGCCCTGAACAGATGAAAATGTTCCTCACGCGCATGGGCACAGGCTCCAAGGTGGTGGTGACGGGCGATGTCACACAGATAGACCTTCCGGATAAAGCGCGCTCCGGCCTTGTGGATGCGCTGCAGGTGCTGAAAAACGTGCAGGGCATTGCCATGATGTTCTTTTCGGAGAAGGATGTGGTGCGCCACCGCCTTGTGCAGGAGATCATCCGGGCATACGATAAAGCGCAGGCCGCCAGGCACAAGCGGGGCTGAGCGCCCGCCTGCCTGCGGCGGATACAGGAAACATAAAAGGAAAGGAATGTGAGCACCATGTCGCATAAAGTGTACATCACCAACAAACAGAAGGCCGTAAAGGTTCCATCGGGCCTGCGCATCCTCATTCGGCGTGCGTGCCATGCCGTGCTGGAATACGAGCATTTTGAGGGCCCTGCTGAGATAAGCGTCACCTTTGTGGATGACGAAGAGATTGCACGGCTGAATGAGCAGTACCGCAGCAAACCCCAGCCCACGGACGTGCTGAGCTTCCCACTCGGCGAAAATGGCAAATACGATATCAATCAGGAGACGGGCGCAGCCATGCTGGGTGACATCGTTATTTCCATGCAGCGTGCTATGGAGCAGGCTTCGCTGTACGGCCATTCGCTTCAGCGCGAGGTGGCCTACCTGACAGTGCACTCCATGTTCCACCTGCTGGGGTATGACCATGAGGCGGGCGGCCTTGAGGCTGTGCGCATGCGTGAAAAGGAAGAAGCCACGCTGATACAGCTTGGCCTTCCGCGCACGGTTTCTTACAGCGTGGATCAGATATGAAAAAGCAGCCTTTTCTGCACAGCTTTCGCTATGCGGTGCAGGGCGTGCGCACGGCGCTGCGGGAAGAACGCAACCTGCGCTTTCATGTGTGCGCCGCGTTTTATGTGTACTTGTTCAGCCTGTTTTACGAGTTTACGCGTGTGGAATACTGCCTCATCACCATTATGGTGGGCGGCGTGATGGCGCTGGAGCTTGTGAATTCCAGCCTGGAGCGCGCGGTGGAACGCCCTGTGCCGGAACGGTATATGACCGCCGGTGCCGTGAAGGATATGGCGGCAGGCGCCGTGCTGGTGTTCAGCATTGCCAGCGCGGTATGCGGCGTGCTTTTGTTCTGGGACACGGCGGCTTTTGCCCGCATGTGGCGCTTTTTTCTGCGCTGGCCCGCACTGGCCCTGGTGCTGGCGGCCACGCTGGTGCCGGTATTCCGCTTTATCTTTGGCAAAAAGGGAGAATAGATGTTGCAGACAAAAACAGTGTTTGCGGCCCTTGTGGGCAGGCCGAATGTGGGAAAATCCAGCCTTTTGAACCGGCTGGTGGGCGAAAAAGTGGCCATTGTGACGGCAAAGCCCCAAACGACGCGCACGCGCATCACGGGTATTTTGACAAAGGGGCCTGTGCAGTTTGTATTTCTGGACACGCCCGGCATCCATGCCCCGCGCACAAAGCTGGGCAGGCGCATGGTGAAAACAGTGGCGGACAGCGTGGCAGAGGTGGATGCTGCCGTGATGGTGTTTGAACCCTATGGGGAATTCACCCCGCAGGAGCAGGGCCTGATGGAGGATATCCGCGCAAAAAGGCTGCCCGCCATCGGTGTAGTGAATAAAACAGACGTGCTGCGGCGCCCGGCAGACGGCGCGGCACGTGTGGCGCAGCTTGAGGCCGCGGGTGTTTTTGCCAGAGTGCTGTGCGCCAGCGCCCGCGAGGGCAGCGGCTGTGAAGAGCTTCTGGCAGCCATAGAGGCTTATTCTGTGGAAGGCCCGCATTATTTCCCGGACGATGCCTATACCGATATGCCGGAGAAGGCCCTTGTGGCGGAAGTGGTGCGGGAAAAGATGCTTGTGTTTTTGTACGATGAGATCCCGCACGGCACGGCGGTGACGGTGGAACGCTTCAAAGAGCGCCCGGGGCAGGAGCTTGTGGATATCGACATCAACATCTATTGTGAAAAGAAAAGCCACAAGGGCATCATCATTGGCAAAGGCGGCGCCATGCTCAAGAAAATTGCCAGTGCGGCGCGCCTGGAGTGTGAGGAGTTTCTGGGCGTGCGGGTGAACCTGCAGTGCTGGGTGAAGATAAAGGATGACTGGCGCGATAATGATATGCTTTTGAACAGCCTGGGCTTCCGGCAAAATTAAAGCTGGCGCTTTTTTCCGTACATAATCTTTCATAATACGGCGAACAGTACCGCTATAATGATAGCGGAGGTGTTCGTCATGCAGGATAACGGTTACTGGAAACGCTTTGAAAGCACAGGCGCTGTGGGCGCTTATCTGGACTATAAGGCGCAGAAGGAGCACGCAGGCAAGAAGGAGGCACAGCATGCAGACGACAACGATGGGCCTGGTGCTGCGCGCGACGAAAACAGGTGAGGCAGACAGGGTGCTTTCCGTGCTGACGCCGGCGGGTATCGTTTCGGCTATCGCCAAAGGAAGCCTGCGGCTGAAAAACAGGCTGCACAGCGCCACCGGCCTGTTCTGCTATTCAGAATTTACCCTGTTTGAGGGGAAAACCATGTTTATGGTGGACGAGGCCGAGGTGCGCGAGGTGTTTTGGGGCGTGCATGAAGACGTGGTGAACATGGCGCTGGCCATGTACTGCGCCGAATTTGTGTCCACCCTGTCGCCCACGGGTGACGAGGCCGCGGCCCAGCTTCGCCTTCTTTTGAACAGCCTGTATTATCTCAGCGAAAAAAAGCGGGCCCCCGCGTTTATCAAGCCGGTGTACGAGCTTCGCGCACTGACACTGGCGGGCTTTCTGCCGGGGCTTGTGGCCTGTGCAGACTGCGTGAAATACGAGGGCGGCCCCTTTTGCTTTGACGCTGCCACAGGCCTTTTGTTCTGCGCGGAATGCGCGGCGAAGCGGGGCCTTGCGGCAAACCTGGATGCCGCGGCCCTGGCGGCCATGCGGCACATTACTTACAGTGAAGACGAAAAGCTGTTCGGCTTTTCCATTGGGCCAGAAAGCCTTGCGCACCTGAGCGCTGCAGTAGAGCAGTATGTGCGCTATTGTGTGGACAAGCCGTTCAAAACCCTGGAATTTTACCACAGCGTCCTTGTGTGAGGGCGCGCATTGGAAGGAGACCCATGCAACCGAAATACTTAGCTTCTCTGGAATTCGATAAGATACTTTCGCGCGCCGCGCAGGGCATTGTGTGCCCGGAGGCGCGCGGTTTGCTGTTGGAAGAGCAGCCCGGCGCCACCCCGCAGGCTGTGCGCGATAAGCTGGCCGAGACGGATGCCATGACGGCCCTGCTCATAAAAAACGGCACGCCGCGGTTTGACCGGGTGGAGAATGTAAAAAACGTGGTGAGCCGCGCGTGCAAGGGCGGCGTGCTCTCTATGGCCGAGCTTTTAGAGCTTGCGCGCGCCCTGCGCAATTTTCGAGAGCTGACCGCGTGGTATCATATCACGGAGCACGATGCCCTGTGCATTGACGACCACTTCTATGCCATGACGCCGCAGCCTTCGCTGGAAAAGGCCATCGGGCAGGCCATTGTGTCGCCCACGGAAATGGCGGATACCGCCAGCGATACGCTGTATGATATCCGGCGCAGAATACGCGGCGCGGAAAACTCCATTCGCGACAAGCTGGATGCTCTCACCAAATCTCAACAGGCGGGCAGGGTGCTGCAGGACGCCGTTGTATCCATCCGCAACGGACGGTTTGTGGTGCCGGTGAAGGCGGAATATCGCGGTGAAGTGGGCGGCGTCATCCACGACGTGTCCTCTTCGGGCTCCACTTTGTTTGTAGAGCCCACGGCCGTGGTGGAGGCAAATGCAAAAATTTTGCAACTTCGAAATCAGGAGCAGGCAGAAATAGAGCGCATTCTGGCGGCATTCAGCGCCCAGGCAGCAGAACTGGAGCCCATGTTCAGCCTGGGTTATGACGCCATGCTTCAACTGGATGTTCTGCTGGCAAAGGCAAAGCTGGCGCTGGAGCAGAAGGCCATGCTGCCTGCCGTGCGGGAGGACTGCGCCTTCAGCCTGGTGCGTGCGCGCCATCCGCTTATTTCACCGGACACTGTGGTGCCCATTGATGTGGAATTGGGCAAAAGCTACGATACCATGATTATCACCGGCCCCAACACAGGCGGCAAGACGGTGACGCTGAAAACCGCGGGCCTCTTGTGCACCATGGCCTGCCATGGCTACCTGATTCCCGCGCACGAGACGAGCGAGGTGTGCGTGTTCTCCGACATCCTTGTGGATATTGGCGATGAGCAGAGCATTGAGCAGAGCCTTTCCACCTTTTCCGGGCATATCAAGAATATCACAGAGATATTTGGCGCCGCAGGGCCCGGCACGCTGGTGCTGATGGACGAGCTTGGCGCAGGCACAGACCCTGCCGAGGGCGCCGCTCTTGCGGTGGCGGTAATAGAAGCCTTGCGCGCGCGCGGCGCAAAGGTTATGGCCACCACGCATTATTCCGAGCTGAAGGTGTTTGCACTGGAGACGCCCGGCGTGCAGAATGCCTCGTGCGAATTCGATATCGACACGCTGCGCCCCACCTATAAGCTGAGTGTGGGCGTGCCCGGAAAATCGAATGCCTTTCTCATCAGCGAAAAGCTGGGCCTTTCGCCCGCAGTGATAGAGCGCGCAAAGCAGCATCTTTCGGCAGAGGACCAGAAGTTCGACACCGTTCTCTCTCAGCTGGAAGACCTGAAGCTGCAGCTGAAAGAAGGGCAGGCAGAGGCCGAGCGCCTGCGCGCCACGGCGCAGGACGCGCTGGGCAAGGCAAGAGAGGAACGCGATAAGCTTATCCGGCAGGGGCAGGCAGAGCTGGAGGCTGCGCGTGAAAAGGCGCGCGCCATGGCTGCGGACGTGGAACGGCGCGCATATGACCTGCTGGACGAGCTGCGCAAGCTGGAAAAGGATAAAAGCCGCGCTGCGAGCCAGCGCGCCGCGCGCGCAAGAGAGATAGCCCGCAAGGATTCAGAAAAGCTGTTTTTGAAAAGCGATGTAGTACATACCGTCCAGCGCGAGTATACGCCCTTGAAAAAAGCGGAACCCGGGCAGGAGGTATATCTGGTAGAGCTGGATAAAACGGGTATTGTTTCTTCCCGCCCTGATAAGGACGGCCTTGTAGAGGTGCGCGCGGGTATTTTGCGCACAAAGGTGCCGCTTTCCAAGCTGGCTGCGCCGCCCAAATTTCAAAAGGCGGAGAAGGCATCCATTTATACACCTCGCCCGCGCAGGCAGGCGGACGGCGTGCGTGAAGCCGCGCGCCGCACAGCCAGCATGGAGGTGAACCTGCTGGGCATGACGGTGGAGGAGGCGCTGCTGGAGACAGACCGCTTCATTGATAACGGCCTGCTTTCCGGTCAGACAACGTTGTACCTTATCCACGGCAAGGGCACGGGCGCGCTGCGCAAGGCCATTCACGAGCACCTGCGCCGCCACCCCAGCGTGAAGAGCTTCCGCCTTGGCAATTACGGCGAGGGCGAGGCCGGCGTCACCGTGGTGGAGCTGAAATAAGCACAGGGAAAAGGAGTTTTTCATGGAGAGACAGAACCATAAAAACCACAGGGACGGGCAGGGCCTGGCCGCTCGTGCAGGCGGCGCTGCCAAAAAAGTGCTGACAAACCCGCTGACCTATGTGCTGCTTGCAGCCGTTTTGTTCCGCGTGGTGTACTTCCACACGCTGCGCCCTTATTCGGAAACAGCAGACTCCCCCACATACAAGGACCTTGGCAATATCCTGACGGGCCTGCGCACGCCCATTTATCCGCTGCTGCTGGCGGGGCTGAAGGCGTTGTTCGGCGAGCCGCTGATGAATATGGTGCTGGTGAGGCTGCAAAGCCTTGCCGCGCTGTGCGCGCTGGGGGCTTTCTACTACACAGTGGTGCGCGTGACGCGCCGCCGGTACCTTGCCGTTATCTTTACGCTGCTGTTCGGGCTGCAGCCAGGTGTTGTGGGCTATGAAACATCTGTAATGACGGAATCGCTCTCTATCTCCGGCGTGGTGTTTCTTGTGTTTCTGCTGGCGCGCTATCTGGACGAGCGCCGCAGATGCGATGCGGTGGGCCTTGGCGTATTGGCGCTGTTTCTGGTGCTGCTGCGCCCGGCGTTCCTCTATCTGGTGGGCGTGCTGGCCGTGTTCTGGGTGCTGCAGTGGTTTCTGGAGGCGCCCGCCAAAAAGAGGAATATCCTGTGGGGCTTTCTGGGCACGGGCATTTCTGTGGCCGGTGTGCTGGCGTGGTGCGCGTTCAACTTTTTCAGCTGCGGGCGCTTTACTCTCAGTGTGGTGACGGATATCAACCTTTTGCACATGCTGGTGCTGAACGGTTCTGTGGAAAACCCGGAATACCCGGAAATGTCGGAATATGTCTGGAACAAGATGGTGGAAAACCAGGAGGATGAAGCCTATCTGCCCTGGGGCGCATACAATGACATCACCGCCGAGTATCCCGATACTTGGGCGGAATATGCTTCTTCCACTCTGAAATACCATGTGGGAGATATGATGGATTATACTGTGACGAAAGCGGCCGGGCTGCTGAACCAGCCGTTTCTCAATGACCAGCCTTATGCCCATCTCTGGTACTACAAAAGCTTTGGCTCTGCTGTGCGCACGCTGCTGTTCAATGTAAAAGTGGTGCAGGTGCTGCAATTTCTTATTGCGGAGCTTGTTTACAGCTTTACCTGGTGGGCGGTGAAAAAGCGCATCAACTGGCTGGGCCTGGGCCTTGCCGGGTGTTCACTCGCCACAATGGTTACCTCTGTGGTGGGGGCGCAGGCTGAATGGTACCGGCTGTGGCTGCCGTCGTTCCCATTCCTTATCTTGCTCGGCAGCCTGTGGGCGTACCGCCTGTGCGTGTGGCTGGGCCGCAGGGAAGAGCAGCCGCGGGCGTGAATAAAAAACAATAGCATTATCCTGGGGCCTGCCGGCCGCAAAGCCGGCGGGCCCCGGTGCTTTTGCAAAGCAAAACATACATTTTCTGTAAGCTTTGGTTGGTTGCGCCCGGGCGCCTGTTTGATATAATGGGCATACAGAGAGGTGAGAATAATATGAATCGAAAGAGTATTCATATCGGTGAGAATCTTGCATACCTCAGAAAAACAGGCCGTTTTTCCATAGAAGAGGTAGCGGAGAAAATAGGCGTATCACGGCAGGCGGTTTCTAAATGGGAAGCAGGCGAGACAATCCCGGATATTGTCAACTGTGACGCATTGGCGGAACTGTATGATGTTTCAGTGGACGATTTGCTGCATTATGACAGCCGCAGTGAAAAAATAGGCATTGCACCCAGAGGCAAACACATTTTTGGTACTACGGTGCTGGGCGAACGGGGGCAGGTGGTGATACCCAAGCAGGCGCGGGATATATTTGGGCTGAAGGCAGGGGATATGCTGGTGGTGCTGGGCGATGAGACGCCCGGCTCCCGGGGGCTTGCCCTGGTTTGCGCCGAGGAATTTATGCAGGCGGCAAAAGAAATTATGGATAGGCTGAGCCCGCCTAAAGGAGACGAATGAGCATGCTGCTGGAAATAAGGAAGCTTTCAAAGCATTACCCCGGTTTCACACTTTCCGATATTTCTTTTTCACTGAACGAAGGTGAAATCATGGGCCTTATTGGAAAAAACGGAGCAGGAAAAAGCACTGCGCTGAAGTCTGTCCTCAATATGGCGCGCCCCGACGGCGGCAGCGTCTGTATGTTCGGAATGGATTATTTCGAACACGAGGCCGCCTGTAAACAGCAGCTGGGTGTTGTGCTGGGAGGAATTGACTTTTACCTCCATAAAAAGCTGGCCGCCGTCACGGCTGTTACACAGCGGTTTTATGCGCGGTGGGATGAAGCGGCCTACCGGAAATACATGAAGCTGTTCGAGCTGGATGAGAAAAAGCGCGTAGACCAGCTTTCTGCGGGGATGCGCGTAAAGTACCTTATTGCGCTGGCCCTTTCACACCATGCAAGGCTGCTGATTTTCGATGAACCCACCAGCGGGCTGGACCCTGTTGCGCGGGATGATTTGCTGGAATTATTCAAGGCCCTTGTGAAAAGCGGGGAAAGAGGTATTTTGTTCTCTACGCACATTACATCAGATTTGGACAAATGCGCAGACAGCATTACTTACATCAGGGATGGCCGCCTTTTGCTCAGCGCGCGGAAGGCGGCCTTTGTCGAAGCCTTCCAAAATTTGAAAGAGCCGGGCGGGCATGCCCTTTCTTTGGAAGAAATTATGGTGCGCACAGAAAAGAGGCATTACGATGCGGAATTTGCTTTATAAAGAGCTGCGCCTTGCGGCGCACCCGAATCTTTATGTGTTTGCTTGCATGGGCGCACTGGTGCTGGTGCCCGCTTATCCATATGGCGCTGTGTTCATGTTCGGATGCCTGGGGCCGTATATCAGTGTGAGTTATGCGCGCGAAAACCACGATGCGTTTTATACTGCACTTTTGCCGGTGCCGAAACGCGACGCTGTAAAGGCCAAGCTGCTGATGTTTGCTGCAGCGCAAATAGCGCAGCTTGTTTTCTCCGTGCCGTTTGCCTTCCTGCGCACCTTGTATCTGCCGCAGGGCAACCCCGCGGGTATAGAGGCCAATGCGGCCTATTATGGCTTTGGCCTGCTTATATTTGCTGTGTTCGATTTCATTTTCTTTGCCGAATTCTATAAAACGGCATACAAGGCGGGACGGGCCTTTCTGCTTGGCTTCATTCCGGCCATGCTTCTTGTAGCCGCTATGGAAGCGGCGGCCCATGTGCCCGCGTTTGCATGGATAGACAGCACAGCGCCCGCCTGCCAGCTTCTTCAGCTGCCTGTTCTGGCGGCAGGTGCGCTGATTTATCCGGCAGCGTTGTTCACGGCTTACCGCGTCGCGTCAAAAGAATTTGAAAAGGTAGACCTCTGAACCAGCGGCGGAGCATCTTCCTCTGCAAAACAAATGGGCGCCCGGCTCGATACAGGCCGGACGCCCACTTTTGCATGTGGAGAAAATTTTTGCCTGAATTTTTGTCAAAATCGGAACGAAAGGCCGCGGAACCGCAGCCTGCGGCGGCGCGGATTTGGCCTGAATTTTTGTGAAGCGTCACAAGGGGCAGCGTGTCGTATCCCAGCTTGTAATACAGGCGAAGAGCGGCTTCGTTCCGTGTGACGGCCTGTAAAGTGACGGCTTCTATCCCGGGCGTGCGGCGGCATATTTCTTCCGCCTGTTCAATGGCGGATGTGGCGAGGCCCTGGCCGCGCAGCGCAGGCTGGACAAAAATATCCTCAAGCTGCATTACAATGGGCCCGGTGCGCTGCATATGCAGGAAACCGGCCTGCTTGCCGCAAAACAAAATGGAAAAAAGGGCATACCCGTCGCCAGGCCATTCGCTCAAAGTGTGTTCCGCCTGCGCAAGAAGCGCCGCTTCGTCCCTGCTTACGAGGCTGGCATGATACTGCCAGAACGCAGCGATGTCATGCACGAGCATATCACGCGCCTGAGGCGAAAATGGGGTAAGTTCAACGCGCACGACGGCGCCTCCTCTCTATAAAAAGCAAAAGCCCAATAACGGCAATGGCGGCAAAGAGCGCCGCGCCAATAAGAAAAATGCACGCCCCGGCGCCGGTTTTGCCCGCAACGGCGCCCGCAAGAGGCGAAAGCCCCGCCATGCAAATACTGTACATCATGCTGTCCACGCTGGTCAGCGTGGCGCGGCTGGCGCTGGGATAAAAGGGTTGTAGCAGGCTGTCGGCCCGCAGGGTGAAGGCGCTTTCCAGAAAACCGGCCCCCACCGCGCCCGCGAGGCACAGAGGAAGGCAGGCGCTGCCCGCCAGCATCGTGCAAATGGCAACGGACAGCCCGCACCACAGGAACAGGCTGCCGAGGCGTGCGGGCAGCCTGGGCGCCAAAAGCGCGCCCGGCACGTCGGCCAGCGTCAGAAGGAAAAGAGGCATGCCTACAAGGGCGGCGGGCAGGCCCGCATCCACAAGGCCCTGCTGCCAGAACATCTGGGTAAGATATCCGGCAGCCCCTACAAGGCTGATGCACAGCATTCTGGCAGCCAGCCTGCGCCTGTGTATCAGAAACTGTATATTTTCCAGCGCATGCAGGGCAAGGCGCCGCGGCATCTGCCGCAGGGGCACCACGGGCCGCGCCTGCACGCTGAGGGCGGGCTCTTTCAAAAGGCCGCCTAGGGCGGCGCACCCAAGCCCTACACAGGCGCTGAGAAGATACGCCGCAGCAAAGCCCAGCCGAATGGTGAAAACGCTCATCAGGCTGGCGGCACTTTGCGCTGCGGAGTACAGCGTGTACTGGCGGGAGGTCTGCCGGATATAGCGTGCCTCCTGGCCGTTTTCAGCCAGGGTATCATAAGTGAGTGCTTCCAGTGTGCCGGAGGCCAGGTTAAAACTGAGCGCCTCCAGCGCCATGGCGGCGCAAACTCCGAAAAGCCCGCGGCTGGCGGCCATGGCGACACCTGCGGCGGCGTTTACCAGCCCCGCGGCAATCAGGGTGCGCCTGCGGCCCAGAATGTCGGCAAGCATGCCGCTGGGCACTTCGAACAGCATGCTCACTATATGGAACACACCCTCTGCAACGCCCACCGCGGCCAGCGAAAAACCGCGTCCCACAAGCAAAAGCACCCATACCGCCCCCGCGATACGAAAGCCCCGCACGGCCTCGTGGGCCTGCAGAAGAAATAACTGCCTATTCAATTTCATTTTCATTACACCGTTCCTCTTGAATTTTTTGAAGGAACAGTGCGCCCAAATGGGCAAAAAAGGGCCGCGGCAGTGTAGCCGCGGCCTTTCAGAATATACAAAGGAAAGCCGTTTCTACCTGCAAATGGGCGCACTGATACAGGGAACGGCCAAAGCAGCACCTTTGGACAGGCGGATGACGGCTATCTTCCAAAACATCACAATGCGCCTCCTTTCAGAATAACGGCATGGCAACAGGCCATATCGTTACAATGATTATATCACGCCCGGAAATGCTTTTCAAGCGTGGCTTTGACACGTTTTGCATGGCCGGGGCGCTACACTAAAGCAGTGGAGAGGGGGCACGGCATGCGCGGTGTCGTTTACGTGGACCTTTTATTTCTTATCAATGCCGTGATAGGCCTTTTCCTGCTGCGGTGCACGTCGCGCCTTGCCGGGCGCGAATGCCGGGCGTGGCGCATGGCGCTGGGCGGCGCCCTGGCAGGCGCGGCGTCTCTTGCCCTGCTGCTGCCTCAGCTTCCGCCTGTGCTGCTGTGGGGGCTGAAGGCGGCGGAAGCCTGCATCATCGTGCTGGCTGCCTTTCCGCCGGGAAGCCTGCGGTGCTTTTTCAAGACGCTGTGGTGGTATGCGGCGCTGAACGTGCTGCTGTCCGGCGTGGTGTTTGCGGCGCTGTACTATGGCGTGGCGGGCGGCATTGAAGTGAACAATATGGCGGTGTATTTCAATGTGCCGCCGCTTTTGCTCATTGCCTGCGTGGCGGGCGTATATTGCGCCGTCCGGCTGGTAGAGCTGTGCTTTGGCGGGCCGCAGCGCGCACAGCATGTGCCGTTTGCCGCCAGCTTTGGCGGCGTGCGCGTGCAGGGGCTTGCACTGCTGGACACAGGCTGCTCTGTGCGCGACCCGGTCAGCGGGCAGGAGGCGTTTTTGCTCAGCCTGCCTTTGGTGAAAAGCGCGCTGCCTGCACAGCTTAACGCGCAGCTTCAGGCATTTCTGGAACAGGGGCAGCTTTCCAGCGCGCCATACGCCCTCCGGCTGGTGCCTACCCAAACGGCGCTTGGCGTGCGCGCCCTGCCTGCTGTAACGGCACAGTGGCTGGTGCTGGGAGAGAAAAAGGAAAAAACCGTGCGCGGCGCGCTGGCGGTGTTCACACCGGAACCATTCGCAGACGGGGCGTTCAGTGCCATTGTCAGCCCGGCGTTAAAAGGAGGAACATGAAAATGATGGGAAAGCTTCTGAAGGCGCTGTGGCGTAGGCTGTGGCACAAGCTGCAGATATGCGTGCGGGCGCCGGATTATACTTATTACATCAACGGCCCGGAGACTTTGCCGCCGCCGCTTTCGAAAGAGCAGGAGGCGCTGGTGTTTGCCGGGCTGGAGAGGGGCGACGCCAACAGCAGAGAGCTGCTCATCGTGCACAATCTGCGCCTTGTCGTGTATATTGCCAAAAAGTTTGAGAGCAAAACGGCAGGCGTGGAAGACCTTATCAGCATCGGTACCATCGGCCTTATCAAGGCGGTGAACACCTTTGTGCCTTCAAAGAAAATAAAGCTGGCCACCTATGCCAGCCGGTGTATTGAAAATGAGATATTGATGTACCTGCGCAAAAGCAGCAACCGCCGGCAGGAGAGCAGCATCGACGAGCCGCTGAACACCGACGGCGACGGCAATGAGCTTCTGCTTTCAGATGTGCTGGGCACAGACCAGAACCAGGTGGGCGCACAGCTTGAGCAGAACGCGGAAAAAGACATGCTGCTTGCGGCTGTGGCAAGGCTTTCCCCGCGTGAAAAACAGATTATGGAACTGCGCTTCGGCCTGTGCGGCCAGCAGGAGCATACCCAGAAAGAAGTGGCCGATATGATAGGCATCTCGCAAAGCTATATTTCGCGCCTGGAAAAACGCATCATCCGCCATTTGCGCATGGAGCTGGAGGAGACTACCTGAGCCTGCACAGCGCTTTCCGGAATGTGCCGCGCCGCCCCATGGCCGGGGCCGGGCAGGGCCGCGCGTCACCGGCTTTTCTGTACAGCCCTGCATGAAATATTTGCCAGCCCGTTTTTCGGATGGGCGGCGCATGCCCTGACAATACTCGAAAACAGAACGTTTTCGGAGGGCAGGGCATGCAGTATCACAAGGTGGAGCTTTGCGGCGTAAACACGGCGAAGCTTCCGGTTTTGAAGGAAAAGGAAAAGGCCGCGCTTCTGCGCGCCGTAAAAAACGGCGATGAAGAGGCGCGCCAGAAGATGATAAATGGAAATCTGCGCCTTGTGCTGAGCGTGGTGCAGAAATTTTCCGGCCGGGGGGAAAACCTGGACGATTTGTTTCAGGTGGGCTGCATCGGCCTTATCAAGGCTATTGATAATTTCAACCCGGACCTTGGCCTGAAATTTTCCACCTACGGCCAGCCTATGATTATTGGCGAGATACGGCGCTTTCTGCGCGACAACAACGCGCTGCGCGTCAGCCGCTCTATGCGGGACGTGGCTTACAAGGCCATGCAGGCGCGGGAGCAGCTTCAAAAAGAGCTTGGACGGGACCCCACCCCGGAGCAGATAGCCCGGCGCATTGAGCTGCCGAAGCGCACCGTCACGCTGGCGCTGGAATCTGTGGTCGAGCCCATCTCGCTGTATGAGCCGGTGTATAATGACGGCGGCGATACCATCTGCGTGCTGGACCAGCTGGGCGAAAGCGGCTCGGAGGAGAACTGGATATCCGCCATGTCTCTGCGCGATACCATGAATTCTCTTTCTCCGCGCGAAAAGAAGATTATGGCGCTGCGTTATCTCTCCGGCAAAACACAGGTGGAGGTGGCGCGGGAGATCGGCATCAGCCAGGCTCAGGTGAGCCGCCTTGAAAAAAACGCGCTGGCGCGCATCAAAAGCGAACTGTAAGGTTTGCCAGCTTTGGTGAAAATACCGGCAAGGGAAGCATGAGAATGATACAAATGTCAGCTGAACGGCTGACAGGCAGAGCCGCAGCTCTGCCAGCATAGCTTTTATCTCAGGCGGCAGCACTTGAACCTGTGTGCAATTTTGTTTTCCCATAACAATCCCCCCTGATGTAGTCCGTTTTCCTACATCAGGGGGGATTTTGCCGCTGTTCATTTTTAATGGCCCTGAATGGCCCTGTTCACTGGCCGGGGTATATTTATTTTGTTATCCAGTTCTTCGGCCGCATCGGCCGGGTAAAAGCCGGTCTGAGCTTTGTGCGGCGCCTTCTGCTTTGAGAAGCATCTGTTTCCCGTTTGAATAAAGCCTTGCCTGATATGATTGCTTTCTTACCCGGCCGCATGGAAGGCGGCGCGCCCTTTTCGCGCGCGGCGGCGATGCGTTCCGGCCCCCTGCTTATTCCACAGCCTGTGCAAGGGGGGAGAGGTCCAGCACGCCGGCCTCCTCCTGCAAAAGCGAATACACGGTTTTGGCGATGACCTTTACGCCGCCGGGGCTGTCGCTTTCAAAATTCAGCGGCATCAGCGGGTCGTGCAGAGAGAGGCGCAGCAAAAACCAGCCGTCGCCGTGCTGCGCGTCAAAGTTCACGCGGATGCCTTCCCGGTTGTCGGGCGCGGTGCTGGCGCCGGGCAGCGCCTGCACCTTTTGGGCTACGCGCTGCAGCACAGCGGCGCCGTCGGCCTTGAAGTCCGCGCCGAAAAGGGGCAGGCGCACTTCTTTGCTCTCGGCAGGCTCGCGCAGGCCGGCAATCAGTTCCTCCAGCCGGTGGCCGCGGCCCAGCTCTATCAGCAGCTTTACCATCAGGTACGCGCCGTCATCCATGAAATAGTTTTCCTTCAGCGCGCCGTGGCCGCTTGTCTCCATGGCAAGCTGGCAGTCTGTGCCCTCCCGGTTCAGGCGCACGGCCTCGTTGATTACATTGCGGTAGCCGCGTTTGAAGCGGTGATGCACGCCGCCCTTCTGCGCAATAAACCGGGCGAGGCCGGTGCTGGTGACGGAATCCGTCACAATGGCGGTGCCGGGGTGGTCGCGCAGCAGAATCGCGCTCATCAGGGCGATGAGCCTGTTGCGGTTCAGCTCTTCGCCGTCCGGCAGCACAGCCCCGGCCCTGTCCACATCCGTGTCGAAGATAATGCCGAGGTCTGCCTTTTCTTCCAGCACGGCCTGCCGGATGCTGGCCATGGCGGCCGCATCCTCCGGGTTCGGGATATGGTTGGGGAACATGCCGTCCGGCGCCAGATAACGGCTGCCGGAAATATCCGCCCCCAGCGGCGCCAGCACCTTTTCGGCAAAAAAGCCACCCGCGCCGTTGCCTGCATCCACCACGATATGAAGCCCCGCCAGCGGGTGCAGATAGTCTTTGGCCTTTACGCCGTCCCGGATAAGCGAGGCCAGATGTGCGGCGTACACGCTCATAAAGTCCTGCCGCTGCACCTGCTGCGCCTGGGGCGCGGCCTGCGGCGTTATCTGCTGCGCCGCCGCCAGAATGTCTTTGATGTCGCTGCCTTCCAGCCCGCCCGCGGGGGTGAAGAATTTTAGCCCGTTGCGGTTATAGGGCAGATGGCTGGCTGTTACCATCACGGCGCCGTCGAAGGGCTGCGCGCCCAGCACGGTGCACATGAACATGGCCGGGGTGCTGGCCAGCGCAAAGTCTGTGCACAGGGCGCCTTCGGCGTCAAGCCCTTCCAGCGCCCAGCCTGAAATGGCAGGCCCTGAAATGCGCGAGTCGCGCCCCACCGCCACGCGCACCTGCTCTTTTCCGGCGCGCTGCTTCAGCCATCGCGCAAACGCCCTTGCAATGGGAACGACAGCCTCCCGCGTAAGGTTTACGGGCTGCCCGTTTTTTGCATCCACGGCCACGCCGCGGATGTCGCTTCCATTCTGCAGTGCAGAAAGCTCCATAATATCCCAGCCTTTCTTTTTCCCGCGCGTGCGCCGCACGGGGCAGTCGGTCAACGCTTTCATTATATCAGCCGCGCGCGCGCGCGGCAACCTGCAAATGGCCGCAGCGGAGGAAAACGTGCGTCCAGGCCCCATGTTTCACGAATGATGAAAAGAACTGCACTTTTTTGTTCCCATCCGGCGGGCATTGTGTTAGAATAAAAAACGCAAAAACGGCCGAAGGCCTTTCCCTGCCGCGCGGCGGGCAAGTGCTGCGAATCCTGCACGGGCGGCAGGCGAGAGGGAGAAAATGAAGCGGAAAAGGTGGAGAGCAGGGAATGGAACAGCACATATCCGATACATATGTTCACATTCTGAAAAACGAGCTTATTGTTGCGCTTGGCTGCACAGAGCCCATTGCCATTGCCTACGCAGGCGCACTGGCGCGCAAGGTGCTGGGCACGGTGCCGCAGAGGGTAAATGTGGCGTGCAGCGGAAATATCGTGAAAAACGTGAAGGGCGTCACCGTGCCGAATTCCGGCGGGCTGCGCGGCATCAAGGTGGCCGCTTTGCTCGGCATTGCGGGCGGCGATGCCCAAAAAGAGCTTGCCGTGCTGGAAAGCGTAACAGATAAGGCGCGCGAGGAAGCACGCCGCCTGCTGGAGGCGGGCGTGTGCACCACAAGCCTTGTGGAGGGGGAAGAAAACCTTGCAGTCACCGTTACTGCGGAAGCCTGCGGGCACACCGCCCTTGTAGAGATACGCGGCACGCATACGCATGTGGCACGCATTGAAAAGGACGGCGCGGTGCTGCAAAGCAGCGCGCCGGAGGGCGGCGTGCAGAAGGCCGCGCCCGATAAAGCCCTTTTGAATGTGCGCGATATTCTGACATTTGCCGAAACGGCAGACCTCTCGGAAATAAAGCCTCTTTTGCTGCGGCAGATAGAATGCAATGTGGCCATTTCCCATGAAGGGCTGCGGCAGGGCTATGGCGGCGAAGTGGGCCGCACGCTGCTGGAATTGTACGGCACCTGCTGCCCCGTGCAGGTGCGCGCGGCCGCCGCAGCCGCGGCGGGGTCTGATGCGCGCATGAACGGCTGCCCCATGCCGGTGGTCATCAATTCCGGCTCGGGCAACCAGGGCATCACGCTGACGCTGCCGGTGGTGGAATATGCAAAGGAGCTGCACGCTTCAAGCGAGATGCTGCTGCGCGCGCTTGTGCTGGCAAACCTTCTCAGCGTGCACCAGAAAAAGTATATCGGCAGCCTGTCCGCCTACTGCGGCGCTACCAGCGCTGCCTGTGCGGCAGGCGCGGCTGTCTGCTGGATGCGCGGCGGCGGGTACGAAGAAATATGCGGCACCATCACCAACACGCTTGCCACCCTGGGCGGCATGCTGTGCGACGGGGCAAAATCCTCCTGCGCGGCAAAAATTGCCACAGCCGTGCAGACGGCGCTTCTGGCGGCGGCCATGAGCGCGCACGGCCGCCGCTTCCGCCACGGCGACGGCATCGTCACACAGAACGTGGAAGAGACCATTGCCGACATCGGCTATATCGCCCGCGAGGGCATGCGCTATGCAGACAGCGAAATACTTCGCCTGATGCTGGAGCATGAATGACCGCATCCTCCGCCTGAAGGCAGGGCCGGCGCGCCGCGCCCTGCCTTTTTTGTGCAATAATTATACTAAAAAGGTATAATTATATCCAACCCTTTGCGTTTTGTGAATTGCAAACAGGCCATATATGGTGTATAATTCCATTTGCATGAAGGAAAGAGAGCAGGTGTGGGAATGGAAGTGATGAAACGCAGCGGCGCCGGGCAGGCGTACGATGCACAGAAAATCACGGGTGCGATGGAAAAGGCGTTTGCCAGCGTGGGGCAGGCGTGCAGCCGTGAAGTGATGGATAAAATGCTGCACGAGGTGGAGCAGGCTGTTCTGTCAGGCGGCACATGCACGGTAGAGGCCATTCAGGATGAAGTGGAACAGGTGCTGATGGCAAACGGCTTTTACGCTGTGGCGAAAAGCTATATCCTTTACAGGCAGAAGCGCGCGGAGCTTCGCGCCGCACGCGCAGAGCTGACAGACGCAGTGGAGGCGCCGGGGCTGGATGAATGTCTGGCCGGGATACAGCAGGCGTTTGAGGGGGCGGAGTATTCCCTTACGGCGCTGGCCGGCAAGTTTTCCGGTTTTCTGAAAACAGGCATGTCCCGGCAGGAAGCGCTGGGGGCGCTTGTGAAGGCGGCGGTAGAGCTCACCACCCCGCAGGCCCCGAAATGGGAGTTTATTGCGGCGCGCCTTTTGAACTATAAGTTCGAGCTGGAGCTGCAGGCCCAGCTGGAAAGGCGCGGCATCCGCACCTTTTATGAAAAGCTGCGCTGGCTGACGGACGAAGGGCTGTACGGCGCCTATATTCTGGAGCATTATTCCCGCGAAGAGCTGGAGCAGGCGGCCGCCTTTCTGCGGCCGGAGCGCAATGCGCTGTTCACATACGCGGGGCTGGATTTGCAGCTGAAACGGTATGTCATCCACACGCACCAGCGTGTGCCGCTGGAAACGCCGCAGGAGATGTACCTGGGCATTGCCCTGCACCTCGCCATGGAGGAAAAGCAGAACAGGCTGGAATGGGTGCGGCGGTTTTACGATATGCTGAGCAAGATGGAAGTGACTATGGCTACACCCACGCTTTCGAATGCGCGCAAGCCGTACCATCAGCTCTCCAGCTGCTTTATCGACACGGTGCCGGACAGCCTGGAGGGCATCTACCGCTCTATTGACAATTTTGCGCAGGTGAGCAAATTCGGCGGCGGCATGGGCCTGTATTTCGGCAAGGTGCGCGCCACGGGCAGCAGCATCCGCGGCTTTGAAGGCGCGGCGGGCGGCGTCATCCGGTGGATCAAGCTGGTGAACGACACTGCCGTGGCGGTAGACCAGCTCGGCATGCGCCAGGGGGCCGTGGCAGTGTATCTGGATGCCTGGCACAAGGACCTTCCGGAGTTTTTGCAGCTTCGCACCAACAATGGCGACGACCGCATGAAGGCGCATGACGTATTCCCGGCGGTGTGCTACCCGGACCTTTTCTGGAAGCTGGCCGCGCAGGACCTGAACCGCGAATGGCACCTTCTGTGCCCGCATGAGGTGCTCAGTGTAAAGGGCTATGCGCTGGAGGATTACTACGGCGAAGAGTGGGAAAAGCGCTATCTTGACTGTGTGAACGACCCGCGTATCTCCAAGCGGACCGTGACGGTGAAAGAGATTGTGCGGCTTGTGCTGAAGTCGGCCGTAGAGACGGGCACCCCCTTCACCTTTAACCGCGATGCGGTGAACCGCGCGAACCCCAACGGCCACAAGGGCGTCATCTATTGCTCTAACCTGTGCACGGAAATTGCGCAGAACATGGCGCCTATCGAGAGCGTTTCCACTGAAGTGAAAACGGAAAACGGGGACACCGTGGTGGTCACCACCACGCGCCCGGGCGAGCTTGTGGTATGCAATCTTGCTTCGCTTTCACTCGGCAATATTCCTGTGGAGGACGACGCTTACCTGCACGAGCTTGTGGCAAGCGTGGTGCGCGCGCTGGATAACGTCATTGATTTGAATTTTTACCCGCTGCCCTATGCGAAAATAACAAACCGCCGCTACCGCAGCATCGGCCTTGGGGTAAGCGGCTACCATCACATGCTGGCAAAGCGCGGCATCAAATGGGAAAGTGAAGAGCATCTTGCCTTTGCAGACGATGTGTTCGAGCGCATCAACCATGCGGCCATTGCCGCCAGCACGGCACTTGCCGCCGAAAAGGGCAGCTATGCCTTCTTTGAGGGCAGCGACTGGCAGACGGGTGCCTATTTTGAAAAGCGCGGCTATACGTCCGCCGCATGGAAGGAGCTTGCTGCGGCGGTGGCGCGCCAGGGCATGCGCAACGCGTACCTGCTTGCAGTGGCGCCCACCTCCAGCACCAGCATCCTGGCAGGCACCACCGCAGGGCTGGACCCTGTGATGAAGCGCTTTTTCCTGGAGGAAAAAAAGGGCAGCATGCTGCCCCGCGTTGCGCCCGAGCTTTCCATGAAAACCTACTGGTATTATAAAAACGCACATCTTATCGACCAAAGCTGGAGCGTGCGCGCCTGTGGCGTGCGCCAGCGCCATGTGGACCAGGCCCAAAGCATGAACCTGTATATCACCAACGATTTCACCATGCGTCAGGTGCTGGATTTGTACCTGCTTGCCTGGCGCTGCGGGGTAAAGACTATTTACTATGTGCGCTCAAAGTCTCTGGAAGTGGAAGAGTGCGAAAGCTGCTCGTCCTGAGCGCGGAAGGAGAGAACACACCATGGCAGAACTTGTGAAAAAGCCGCTGTTCAACCCCGGCGGCGATACTGAGGTGCGCCTGCGGCGCATGATAGGCGGCAACACCACCAACCTGAATGATTTCAACAATATGCGCTATGCCTGGGTAAGCGGCTGGTACCGGCAGGCCATGAACAATTTCTGGATACCGGAGGAGATAAACCTTTCGCAGGATGTGAAGGACTACCCGAACCTTTCGGCGCCCGAGCGCAAGGCCTACGATAAGATCCTGAGCTTCCTTGTGTTTCTGGACTCCATCCAGACGGCCAACCTGCCCTGCATCGGCGAATATGTCACGGCCAACGAGGTGAACCTGTGCCTGTCTATCCAGACCTTTCAGGAATGTGTGCACAGCCAAAGCTACAGCTATATGCTGGACACCATATGCAGCCCCACGCAGCGCGACGATATTCTGTACCAGTGGAAAACGGATGAGCATTTGCTGCGCCGCAACACATTTATCGGGGATTTGTACAATGAATTCCAGAAAAAGAAGGATGCCTTCACGCTGCTGAAGGTGATGATGGCGAATTATATTCTGGAGGGGGTGTATTTCTATTCCGGCTTCATGTTCTTCTATAACCTGGCCCGGAATGGAAAAATGCCCGGCTCTGCGCAGGAGATACGCTACATCAACCGCGATGAAAACACACATTTGTGGCTGTTCCGCAATATCATTCTGGAGCTTCAAAAGGAAAACCCCGAGCTTTTCACCCCGGAGAATATTGAAGTGCTGCGCGGCATGCTGGAAGAAGGCGTGCGGCAGGAGATTGCCTGGGGCCACTATGTCATTGGAGACGATATCCCCGGCCTGACAAAAGGTATGGTGACAGATTATATCAAATATCTGGGCAATCTGCGCTGGGCGGGCCTTGGCTACGGCACGCTGTACGAGGGCTATGACAGCGAGCCGGAGAATATGGCGTGGGTGAGCCAGTATTCCAATGCCAATATGGTGAAAACAGATTTCTTTGAAGCAAAAAGCACAGCATACGCCAAAAGCACGGCCCTTGTGGACGATTTATAAGCGTGCTGCGCCGGAAAAGCCGCGCGCGGAAGGCCCGCGCGCGGCTTTTCACTCTGTAAAACAGGGGCGCCGCGCCGCATTTTTCTATTGACAATCTGCCGCAGGCCCTGTATAATATTTTTTGTTCGCTGGGCGAAGTTGGGCGAACGCGATATTCCTCCTTAGCTCAGTCGGTAGAGCATGCGGCTGTTAACCGCAGGGTCGTTGGTTCGAGCCCAACAGGGGGAGCCAAAGAAGGCAGGCCGTCAGGCCTGCCTTTTTCTGTATCATTTCCGCCGCCTGAAGAATCCGGCGGGCGGCGCGCGTTTATAGGAATAGGGGGCGATGTGGATATGTACAGGATTATGGTGGTAGAAGACGATGACGCCATTGCGGGCGTGCTGCAGCGCACGCTTGAAAAATGGGGCTATGAGGTGTGCCGTACAGAAGACTTTGAAAATGTGATGGAGGAATTTCTGCACTTTGAACCGCATCTGGTGATGATGGATATTTCTCTTCCGTTTTTTGACGGCTACCACTGGTGCGCGGAAATACGAAAGGTAAGCAAGGTGCCTGTGCTGTTCCTTTCAGCCGCCGGCGAAAACCTCAACATCGTTATGGCCCTCAGCATGGGGGCGGACGATTTTATTACAAAGCCGTTCGATTTGTCTGTGGCGGTGGCAAAGGTAGAGGCCCTTTTGCGGCGCACCTACTCGTTCGGGGCGCAGGGCGGCGCGGCCCTTGCCGTGGGCGGCGCCATGCTGGACCTGAAAAGCGCCTGCCTGCATTATGAGGGCAAAAAGCTGGAGCTGACCAAAAACGAATTCCGCATTTTGCAGATGCTGTTCGAGCACAAGGGCGAAATCGTCACCCGTGACACGCTCATCAGCGCGCTTTGGGGGCAGGACGCATTTTTGGACGACAACACCCTCACGGTGAATGTGGCGCGCCTGCGCAGCCATTTGGAAGAGATAGGCCTGGGCGGGCTTGTGCGCACGCAGAAAGGCGTGGGTTATCTTGTGGAGGAGCAGACATGAACAAGGAATGTAAGCTGGCGCTTGCCTACCTGCGTGAAAAACGGGCGGCGGCCTGCCTTCTGGCGGCGGCCGTCGCCTTTTTATTTCTTATTACAGAGCTGTACCATGCCCCGCGCGAGCTGGCCGTATATACATCGCTGATGCTGGGCACGGGCGCGGCCCTGGCCTTTGCCGCCGGGCTTTACCGCTACCGCGCCGTGCACAACGCGCTGCAGGTGCTGCTGCGCCAAAGCGGCACGGCGCTGGAGGAGCTGCCAGCGCCGCGCGGCCTTCTGGATAAGGACTGGCAGGCCCTTGTGCGCGCGGTGGATGCCGCGCGCCGCAGCGCGGTAGAGCGCAGCGAGGCGGCCCGGCGGGACGCGCAGGAATACTACACCCTGTGGGCGCACCAGATCAAAACGCCGCTGGCGGCCATGCAGCTTCTGGCGCAGGAGGAAGAGTTCCCCTCGCAGCGCATGTTCCTCAGTGAATTGTTTCAGACGCAGCAGTATGTGGATATGGTGATGAGCTACCAGCGGATGGCCAGCATGACAAAGGACCTGTACGCCCAGAAGGTGGATGTGGATGCGGCGGTGCAGGCGGCTGTACGCCGCGTACAGCCGCTGTTTGCGGGCAAACAGCAGGTGAGGCTGGAGGTGCAGCCCACAGGCATACAGGCCGTCTCTGACACAAAATGGCTGGGCCTTGTGCTGGAGCAGCTTTTGACAAATGCCGTAAAATATACCCGGCGCGGCTTTGTAAAGGTATACGCGCAGGACGGCGCACTGGTGGTGGAGGACAGCGGCATCGGCATCTCGCCGGACGAGCTGCCCCGCGTGTTCGAGCGCGGCTTCACCGGGCTGAATGGACGGGGCGAGCGGCACAGCTCAGGCCTTGGGCTGTACCTGTGCCGGCAGATTACGCAGAAGCTGGGCCACGTGCTGCGGCTGGAATCGGAAAAGGGCAGGGGCACACGCGCCGTGCTTGCGTTTCCGCAGGCGCCGCTTGTGGTGGAATGACCTCTCTCTGCAGCTGGCCGCAGCGGCACGCGCCTGTGTGCCGCTGCGGCATTTTCTGTCTGTTTTGCGCCTGGCAGCATGCTTACAAAAGCGTAAGCCCGCCGCGGGCAGATGTAAGCGCGCGCTATGGCACTGCAGCCCGTGCGCGGGTATCATAAAAGACAGAACAGGCGCCCTGCCCCTGCCGCATGAGGCGGGCGCGGGCGCAGAGAAAAGGGGATAGAGAATATGGCTTTGCTGCAGGTAGAGCATCTGAAAAAGATATACACCACACGCTTTGGCGCGCACCAGGTGCAGGCGCTGAGCGACGTTTCCTTTTCCGTGCAGGCAGGGGAGTTTGTGGCCATCATGGGTGAAAGCGGCAGCGGCAAAACGACGCTTTTGAACATTCTTGCCACACTGGACAGGCCCACGCAGGGGGCGGTGCGCCTGAACGGGCAGAACCTGGCCGATGTGCCGGATAAGCAGCTTTCCGCCTTCCGCCGCCAGCGCCTTGGCTTTGTGTTTCAGGATTTTAACCTGCTGGATACCTTCTCGCTGAAAGATAATATCCTGCTGCCGCTGGTGCTTTCCCATATGCGCTATGACGACATGGTGCCCCGCCTGAAGGCGGTGAGCGACGTGCTGGGCATCACGCAGCTTTTGGAAAAATACCCGTATGAGGTGTCCGGCGGGCAGAAGCAGCGCGCCGCGGTGGCCCGCGCGCTGATTACGCGCCCGGCCATCGTTCTGGCAGACGAGCCCACAGGCGCGCTGGATTCCAAGGCGAGCGCCCGCCTGCTGGAGACCTTCAGTCAGGTGAACGAGGCGGGCCAGACCATTCTGATGGTGACCCATTCCACAAGGGCCGCAAGCTGCGCAAAGCGCGTGCTGTTTATCAAGGACGGCGTGGTGTTCCATGAATTGTACCGCGGCACGGCCGCGCCGGGCGAATTTTTCGGCAAGATCAGCGACACGCTGATGCTGCTCAGTGCAGGGGGCGATGCCGTATGAAAAGCATGCTGTACCCGAAGCTTGCCTGGCAGAACCTGAAAAACAACCGCACCACATATTTCCCATACCTTCTTACGTGCAGCGTAAGCGTGGCGATGTATTATATCATGCAGTCCATCACCCTGAACGGCGGCCTGGCGCAGGTGCGGGGCGCGGCCATTGCCCTTACCATCTTCTTTTTGGGCACAGGCATTGTGGGCATCTTCTGTGTGGCGCTTATTTTCTGGACGAACAGCTTTCTTATCAAGCGCCGCAAAAAAGAGCTGGGCCTTTACTGTGTGCTTGGCATGGAGCGGGGGCACATTGCCGCCATGCTTTTGTGGGAGACGCTGTATACAGCCGTTATCTGCCTTGCGCTGGGCCTGGGCGCGGGCATGCTGATTTCAAAGCTTCTGTTTCTGGGCCTTCTGTATATGATGGACATTTCCACCCCTATCGCCTTTGGCATAGAGCCCGCCGCCATGCTGATTACAGCGGTGCTGTTCGGCGCCATCTTTCTGTGCACGCTGGCCTATAACCTGTACCATGTGCGCCTGGCGAAGCCGGTAGAACTGCTGCGCGGCGGCAGTATGGGCGAAAAAGAGCCGCGCGCCTCCTGGCTGCTGGCCGTGGTGGGCGTGCTCAGCCTGGGCTGGGGCTATTATACGGCTGTGACGGTAAGCCAGCCTCTGAACGCGCTGCTTCTGTTTTTTGCCGCGGTGCTGTGTGTCATTCTGGGCACGTTCTGCCTGTTCACGGCTGGCAGCATTGCATTTTTGAAATGGCTGCGCAGGCGCAAAAATTTCTATTACCAGCCGGGGCATTTCATCAGCGTTTCCGGCATGATATACCGCATGAAGCAGAACGCGGCCGGGCTGGCCGCCATCTGCATCCTGTTTACCATGGTGCTGGTGACAGTGTCCACAACGGTATGCCTTTACACAGGGCAAAGCGACATGCTTCGCACCCTGTATCCCACAGATATCCGCGGCTCGGTAACGCTGGAGGGCGGCCAGAACCTGGAAGATGTCTATCAGGCGGTGGAAAGCGCCGTGCAGCAAAGCGGCTCGCGCGTAGAGCAGCAGTACGCCTGGCGCACATGCAGCTCCGGCAACGCGGTATCCATGGATGAGAACGGCGTGCTCCGGGAGGACAACGCCTCGCTCAATACTGTGCAGCTGTTGGGCGTGGAGGATTATAACCGCGCCTTCGGCGCCAGCCAGGTGCTTGCGGAGGACGAGGCCCTGCTGTGGTGCACAGACAAAAGCACGCTGCCCCAAACCGTAACGTTCGCCGGGCACACGCTGGCTGTGCGTCCGATGGAAGGGCTTCCGGAGGAGGTAGAGCAGTTCTATTCCAGCTATGGCGCGTATATCATAGTGGTTTCGTCCTACGAGCAGGCCGCCGGTATGATGCAGGAATTTACAGGCAAGGAGGCAGGCGCGCCGAAGGTGAACCTGTTTTTGAATGTCTCCGGCAGCCCTGCGCAGCAGCAGCGCGCCTGCCAAAGCCTTGTCACCAACACGCCGGAGGGCATGCCCTTCAATGTCAATTCGCGGGCTGCGGCGGATGAAAGCTGGTACGGCCTGTACGGCAGCTTTTTGTTCCTGGGGCTTTACCTTGGCCTTATGTTCATGATGGCAACCGTGCTCATCATTTACTATAAGCAGATCAGCGAGGGCTACGATGACCACGACCGATTTGTAATTTTACAGAACGTGGGCATGAGCAGGCAGGAGGTAAGAAGCACCATCAACAAACAGATATTGCTGGTGTTCTTCCTGCCGCTTTTGATGGCTGCCGTGCACATGCTGTTCGCCTTCAACATTGTTGCGAACATTCTCACGGTGTTCTCCATGACAAACCGGGCCCTTTTCGCCATATGCTGTGTGTGCATTTTTGCCGTGTTCTCGCTGGCCTATCTGCTGGTTTATAAGCTGACGTCCCGAAGCTATTACCGCCTTGTGCGCGCATCATAAGAAAGGGGAACGAGTATGAAGCACTTTTTCAAGGCCGCGGCGGCCCTGGCGGGCCTGGTGCTGGCCGCACTGTTTCTGCTGGGAAAAACGAGCAGGAGCAGGTGAATAAAAGCATGCAGGCATTTTCTTTTGCGCCTGTGCAGAAAGGGGCCCGGCAAAAGCCGGTGCCTCTTTTTGTTTGCACATGAAGAACAAAATCATGTAAAATTGTAAAATAATTTCATGCGAAGTGTTCATTTTTGGGCTGCGACCTGATATAATCAAAGTGGCGGAAGGCCAAAATGTGTGTGAAAGAGGAAATGCTATGCTGAATGAGTTGAAAAAGGAAAGCCTTAAGAAGGTGCTGGTCTGGGTGGTGCTTTGGGCCGTGGTGGCCGCGGGGTGCTTTGTGTATGCCCTGCCGGGTGTGCTCGCCATGCTGGGCGGCGCAAAAGAGCTGGGCAGCCTTTCGGTTGAAGAGCTGGAAGGCAGCTATGTAAAAACGGACATCAATGATTTGATAACCGGCTATGCGCAAACCACACGAAGCGGCGGTGGAAAGCCGGACGAGGTTATTGAAGAAGAATATGTTCTGGCTGTGTCCGATACGCTGTGCATCGGCGTGGCATTTCCGAAAGAGACGCTGGCCGATGTGGGGCAGCTTGTGGAGGAGATAAATGCGTATTACAGCGGCGGTGCGGCGCCGTCCACCGTGCTCAGCGTAAAGGGCACCATTGAAGCGATGGACGATGAGACGGCTCGGTTTTATCATGAGGCCATCGGCTACGATTATATTGCGGCCGAATATCAAGGCCAGTTCCCGTCTCTGGTGCTGAAAGTGAACAAGGTGTACGGCCATACCCCCACGTCCCTGTGGCTGGCGCTGGCAGGGGGCGTTGCGGCGCTGGGCGCGTGCATCTGGTTTCTTGCGCGTGCGCTGGGCGGCAGCTATCAGAAGGCGATGCTGCAGTTCTGCGCCGGTACCGGGGACAAAGACATGGCGCTGGAGCGTGTAGAGGCTTTTTATCACGACACGCAGCCTGTGAACGGGCTGCGCATGGGCGAAGCCTTCACCATGTTCCACACGGGTGCGAAAACGCAGCTGCTGCGCACGTCGGACGTGGCGTGGGCATATCAAATAACCACACAGCACCGTGTGAATTTTATCCCCACCGGCAAATCGTTCGGCATGCGCCTTTGGGCTTTGGACGGCCGAAGCTGGGAGCTGCCCATGAAAAACCAGGATGCCGTGCAGGGCACGCTGCGCATGATATTCCAGCAGTTTCCGCATGTGCTGATGGGCTATTCCGCCCAGCTGGCGGCGCTGGCTAAGAAAGACAACGCGGCTTTCCGCGCCCAGGTGGCGCAGGGCGCACAGGCGCAGCATGCGCCGCAGCCGGAGGCTCAGGCACAGCAGGCGGCCCCCGCGCAGGAATAAACCGGCCTGAAAAGAACCACCCTTGTAAAGACATGCTTTTACAGGGGTGGTTTTCTTTTGCTGCCAAGCGCCCCGGCCCTGCCGGAGGGAGCAAACAGGCTTTCGCTTCAAAAGCTTCAGGTGACGCGGGGAACGAAAGGGGCTTTACGGTTAGGAAAAGGGTTAGCCTGAAAAAAGCAATGCCCGTTTCCGGGCTGCCATGCAGGTGATGTAGGAGGCAGATTTTATTCAGGGCCTTCAGAGAGACCTGCCGGTATGGCTCTTCCAGCGCTTACACAAGCCTTCCTGCTTAGCCGGGGCCAGACTGTGCAGAGAAGCCGCAGGCGGGCCGGTGAAGCCCCTCGCAAAAAAGTATTTGGCTCGGTGCAGAACGAAGGGTTGGCAGGGCTGAAAAGAGCTGGAACAAAGGCGGCCCGCTTGCGGGCAGGGGCGGGTGATGCGGGCGGGATAATATTCAGCGCATCTTGAGACGCGCGCCGCGGGCAGGCCCTTGTGGGGCCGCCGCAGGCCGCCTTAGCCTGCGGTTATGGCTTGCCTGCCTGAGGGCTGCAAAAGCCTCTTGACAAACTGGAGTTTTGCGGTATACTAAGCATAGACACCCCCCTGGGGGTGGGGTTGTATAAGGAGGGATAGATATGCCCAAACAGAAATATGACGTGACAGGCATGACGTGCTCTGCCTGCTCGGCCCATGTGGAAAAGGCCGTGCGCAGGGTGGCCGGTGTGCGGGATGTCACGGTAAACCTTTTGACAAACAGCATGGTGGTGGAAGCGGACGCCTCGCTTTCGCCGCAGGCCATTACGGCAGCGGTGGAGAAGGCTGGTTATGGCGCCAGCCCCGCCGGGCAGGGCGCGGCTGCGCAGGCTGTGCCGGTGCAGAAAAAGGCAAGCCCCGCTGCGCGGCAAATGGCGGATATGAAAAAACGCCTTATCGTTTCATTTGTTTTCCTGGTGCCGCTGATGTACGTTTCCATGGGCAGCATGGCGGGCCTGCCGCTGCCTGGCTTTCTTACCGGCATTGAAAACGGCGTGGCGTTCGGCATGGTACAGCTTCTGCTGGCCCTGCCCATTGCCTATGTGAACCGCAAGTATTATCAGGTGGGCTTCAAAACGCTGTTCCACCTCAGCCCCAATATGGACAGCCTGATCGCCATTGGCTCTACGGCTGCCTTTGCCTACGGCATTTTTGCCATCATGCGCATTGGGTACGGCCTGGGCACGGGCGATACGGCGCTGGCGCACCAGTATCATATGGACTTGTATTTTGAGTCTGCCGCCATGATTTTGGCGCTTATCACGCTGGGCAAATATCTGGAGGCCAAAAGCAAGGGCAAGACCAGCGAGGCCATTGAAAAGCTCATTGGCCTTGCGCCCAAAACCGCCACTGTCGTGCGCGGCGGCGAAGAGCACACCGTGCCTGTGGAGCAGGTGCAGGCGGGCGATATCATTGCGGTGAAGCCGGGCCAGAGCATCCCGGTGGACGGCGTGGTGGTGGAGGGTACCACCAGCGTGGACGAGGCGGCCATCACGGGCGAGAGCATCCCGGTGGAAAAAAGCCCGGGCAGCACGGTGCTTTCGGCCAGCATCAACACCACGGGCTCGTTCCGGTTTCGCGCCACAAAGGTGGGGCAGGATACCACGCTTTCTCAAATTATCCGCCTTGTGGAAGAGGCAAGCGCCAGCAAAGCCCCCATTGCCAAGCTGGCAGACAAGATAGCCGGAGTGTTCGTGCCTGTGGTGATAGGCATTGCGCTGGCCGCAACGGTCATTTGGCTGGCTGTGGGGCAGACGGCGGAATTTGCCCTTTCCATTGGCATTGCGGTGCTGGTGGTGTCATGCCCGTGTGCGCTGGGCCTTGCCACGCCGGTGGCTATCATGGTAGGCACCGGCAAAGGGGCTGAAAACGGCATTCTCATCAAATCCGGCGAGGCGCTGGAAACCGCCCATTCGGTGAACGCCGTGGTGCTGGATAAAACCGGCACCCTCACCAACGGCAGGCCGGTGGTGACGGATGTTCTGCCGGCGCAGGGGTTTGACGAGGCGGCCCTGACAAACCTGGCCGCCAGCCTGGAAAAGCCCAGCGAGCATCCCCTGGCCGGGGCCGTGCTGGCCTATGCAAAGCAAAAGGGTGTGCAGCCCGCGCCGGTGGAGGGCTTTGAAGCGGTGTTCGGCAAGGGTGTGCAGGCAAACCTTGCGGGCAGGGCGTGCCTTGCGGGCAACGCGGCCCTGCTGGCAGAGGCCGGCATAGAGCTGACGGCGGAATGGCGGCAGAAGGCCGACGCGCTTTCAGAGGACGGCAAGACGCCGCTGCTGTTTGCAGAGGGCGGCGCCTTTGCAGGCATCGTGGCCGTGGCGGATACTTTGAAGGAGACCAGTGTGGAGGCGGTGCGCGAACTGCAGGCCATGGGCATTGAAGTGACGATGCTCACAGGCGATAACGCGCGCACGGCTGCCGCTATTCAGAAAAAGCTGGGCATTGCGCATGTCGTCGCCCAGGTGCTTCCGCAGGACAAGGCGCGCCATGTGGCGGCACTGCGCAGCCAGGGCCGGGTAGTGGCCATGGTGGGCGACGGCGTGAACGACGCGCCGGCCCTGGCGGGCGCGGACGTCGGCATGGCCATTGGGGCAGGCACAGACGTTGCCATTGAAAGCGCCGATGTGGTGCTGATGAAAAACGATTTGCGCGACGTGCCCGCGGCTATCCGCCTTTCCAAGGCAGTGATCCGCAACATAAAGGAAAATCTGTTCTGGGCCTTTTTCTACAACACGCTGGGCATCCCGCTTGCCGCAGGCGTATTTTACAGCGCGCTGGGCTGGAAGCTGAGCCCCATGTTCGGCGCGGCGGCCATGAGCCTTTCCAGCGTGTTCGTGGTGTCGAATGCGCTGCGCCTGAAACGCTTTGACGCCTATAAGGCCAAAAGACGGTCTGCCGGGGCCGCCGCTGCGGCGGCACAGCCCCAGACGATAGATGAAATACAGCAGAAATCGGAGGAAAGAGTTATGAAGACTGTTACGCTGTCCATTGAAGGCATGATGTGCCAGCACTGTGTGGCCCATGTGACAAAGGCGCTGAGCGCCATTGAGGGCGTGACGCCCGTGGTGAACCTGGAAAAGAAAAACGCCGTTTGCACCGTGGAGGGCGGCGTGCCCGTACAGGCGCTGAAGGACGCGGTGGAAGAGGCCGGGTATACCGTCACGGCTGTGGAGTGAAGCGCCATGCGGGCCGATAAGCAAACCGTGACGCGCCTGCTGAAAACGGCGCGCGGCCAGTTGGACGGCATCCTTGCCATGGTGGAGGCAGACCGCTACTGCATGGACATTTCAAACCAGATACTCGCCACGCAGTCTGTGCTTTCCAAGGCGAATAAGGAGATACTGAAGGCGCACCTGCGCGGCTGTGTGCGCGACGCCCTCGAGACGGGCGGCGGCGACGTGGAGGCGAAAATAGACGAGCTTCTGCGCGTGCTGGATAAGCTGGACAAATGACCGGCTGGCCGCCGCGTGTTCTTACAGTTGGACCGGCGGAAATGCCGCCATTTTTCATCCGGCAAAAAATCAGAAAAGGCGGCTTTCAGCCGCTTTGCAAAGCGAAGCTCCGCTGCGGAATACCGCAGCGGGGCTTTTTCTATGGGTTTGCCGCAGCACAGCGCAGGGCCAAATGCGCCCAGCGGCGGGCGGCGTGCATAGAATGAAAGAGAAGCGCAAAGCGCCGTACAGAATATATGGCGTAAGGCGCCGAGGTTCAAGGCAGGAGGGAGATCCATTATGGCACAAAAAGTGCTGTTTCCCGGCACACACATGCGCATCACACAGGATGAAAACGGTTCTGTTTCGCACGCGGGCAGCCTTGCGCGCGACGACGGCGGCGAGAGCACGGCCTTTGACAGCCCGGTGCTGGCGCCCTTTGACGGGTATTTTGCCCGTGTGCGCACAGACAGCAGCCACGAGACGTACTTTGTGAGCGAGGGCCCGGTGGAATGTGCGAACGGCTATGTCGGCATCGTGACGTTTCTTTTTATGCACGATAACGTCAACCGGTTTTCCGCGGGCACCCATAAAAAGCAGGGAGACATCATCGGGTATGAAGGCGGCTTCGGCAACGGGCGAAAGGATGCGTTCAGCCATCACACGCACCGAGAGTGGAGCAGGGGCAGGAATACAACACAGTACCAGAATGGCAGCGGCACGTTCGTGATTGCAAACCAGATGCACGAATACGACGTATGCTACCTGCGCCCCGATACTCAGGTCTACACTGGCGGCGCCTTTAAGCCCGCCAAAGCTTTCGGCAGCACGGCAAAAGACAATATGGGGCATATTTTCAAAATTGCAGAGGAGGAAAACGAAATGGTTCAGCCGTTATCACCGGATCATATTACGATGCAGATAGGCCCTGCCAGCAGCGGAGACAGGGCGGCGCTGAAAAAGCAGGCGCAGAGCCTGGGCCTGGGCTACAGCGAAGGGGCTGCGGATGGCAGCGGCAATGCGCTTGTATATGTGGGCCCGGCCTCCAGCGGCGACCAGCGCATCGTGCTGACAAAGGCCGCAGAGCTGGGGCTGGACTATGGCATTTATACGCCGCCCGCGGAGGAACCGGCCCCTCCGCAGGAGGAAGAAGGGGAAGACTCCGCACAGGCGGCGGCCCTGCGCGCTGAATTGGAGGCCGCCCAAGCGGAGAACCAGAGCCTCAGGGCCCAGCTTGCCGAAACGGAGAAGGAACGCGATTCCGCGCTGGCCCGTGCGGCCGAGGCCGAGGCGCAGGCGTCGCGCTGCCATGAGAAGATAGAGGCGGCCAAAGCCGCGCTCGAAGCCTGAGAAAAGCAAAAAGACAGCATGGGCTTCACCCGGAAAATAACAGGCCTTCGGGAGACGGGGTCGGGCAGAATATGCCCGGCCCGTTTTGTGTTGTGAAGGAGCTGTTTTGCTTTAGTGAAACGGCAACCCGCGGCTGTGCCGTGGAGAGTAAAAGGGCTTTCGCTGTCAGTTTCGAGTGAAGCAGGATGATATTTTGATAAAAAGATGTATCACGCAGCGGGAAGAACCCCGTTTACGGGGGGCAGGTGATGCAGGAGACAGAGTATTCAGTGCCTCCTGAGAGGCTTGCCGGTAATATGCTCTTCCAGGGCTTACGCAGGCCCCAGCTTTGCCGGGGGCTTGATTTTTTGCTTTAGCGATATTAAGCTCCTAGGCTGTGCCGGGGGGCCTGACTTTGACATATGCGGCCCGCGTGCGGTATACTAAGGCGGATACAAGCAATGGAATTGGGGGAGATCGCCTTTGGCAGAACATATCATGGTGGTGGACGACGAGGCCGCCATTGCAGACCTGGTGGAGGTATACCTGCGCAATGAGGGGTACGCCGTGCATAAATTCTACTGTGCGGCGGACGCGCTGGCCTGTGCAGAGAGCACTTCGCTTGATATGGCAATTCTGGACGTGATGCTGCCGGATATGGACGGCTTCACGCTGTGCCAGGCACTTCGAAAAACGCACCTGTGGCCCATTATCATGCTGACGGCCAAGGTGGAGGATATGGATAAGATTATGGGCCTCACTCTGGGCGCGGACGACTATATCACAAAGCCCTTCAACCCGCTGGAGCTGGTGGCGCGCGTAAAAACGCAGCTTCGCCGCTACACACGCTATAATGCAAAACAGGAGGCCGCGCCCGCCCAGCCTGTTGCAGAGCATGAGGTGAACGGCCTGTTCATTTCAAAGGCCACGCACAAGTGTACGCTGTACGGGCAGGAGGTGGGCCTCACGCCGCTGGAGTTTTCCATCCTGTGGTATCTGTGCGAGCGGCGCGGGCGCGTCGTCTCCAGCGAAGAGCTGTTCGAGGCCGTGTGGGGCGAAAAATATTTTGATTCGAACAACACGGTGATGAGCCACATTGCGCGCCTGCGCGAAAAGCTGCACGAGCAAAGCAAAAAGCCGAAGTTTATCAAAACTGTGTGGGGGGTGGGGTACACCATTGAGCAGTAGAAAATATTCAGGCGCGCGCTATCACAGTCAGCTCAGCCGCAGGCTGCTGGCGCAGTTCCTTCTGGCCTTGGCGGGCTGGCTTGTCGTTTTCAGCGGGCTGTGCCTGCTGGCGTGGATTATATGCACCAGCTTTGTCTGGCAGCCGTGGGACCCCATGTATCAGTTTCTTCAGGTTGTAAAGAGCTTTCTGCCGGTGTTCTACTTTTGCCCCCTTTTGGGAGGCTGGGTGGCTATCAGCTATCATTTCCTCGGCAAGCCTCTGCGCTATCTGGACGAAATTGTCTCGGCGGCCAAGCTTCTGGCGCAGCCGCACGACGAAATGGTGCGTCTGCCGGGCGCATTGAAAGACATTGAAGACGATATGAACCTGGCAAAGCAGCGCGCTTTGCGCGAGGCCGCGGCGGCCAAAGAGGCCGAGCAGCGCAAAAACGATTTGATTGTGTACCTTGCGCACGATTTGAAAACGCCGCTGACGAGCGTGATAGGCTATTTGACGCTTCTGCGCGATGAGCCGCAGCTTTCCCCCGAAATGCGTGCGCGCTATACGAATATTGCGCTGGAAAAGGCCCTGCGCCTGGAAGACCTGACCAATGAATTCTTCGAGATAACGCGCTTCAACCTCTCGCATATGGAGCTGGAAAAGGCCCCGGTGGACCTTGCTTTGATGCTGCGCCAGGTGGCCAGCGAATTCGAGCCCGCGCTGGCGCAGAAAGGGCTTTCCTGCGAGGTGGAGCTGCCGCAGGCCATGCCCTATGAATGCGACGCCGATAAAATGGCGCGCGTGTTCGACAACCTTCTTCGCAACGCCATGCTGTACAGCTTTGAAAATACAGTGGTGCATATCCGGGGCACATCGGGGCCGCAGGGCATAGCCCTGCGCTTTGAAAACGAGGGGCGCACCATACCGCCTGAAAAGCTGGCGCGTGTGTTCGAGCAGTTCTTCCGGCTGGATTCCGCCCGCGGCACAAGCACCGGCGGCGCCGGGCTCGGCCTTGCCATTGCAAAGCAGATTGTGGAACTGCACGGCGGCGCTATTTCAGCGGCCAGCGCAGATAATAAAGTGGAATTTACCGTGACGTTGCCGCCTGCCGGCACGCCGTAAGAAAATCGTAAGGTTTTCGCAAACAGGCTGCAAGCCTTCCGCAAGGCAAAAGAAAAAAACGAAACGCCCTGTTCTGGTACCATAAAGGTGTCAAGAACAGGGCGCTTTTCATGCCCGGAGGAAAGGAAGGCAAAAAGATGGAAAAGCTTCGCATTGCAGTGCTGTTTGGGGGCTGCTCCACAGAATACGAGATATCTTTGCAGTCTGCCGGGGCGGTGCTTTCGCACATGGACGCCCGGCGCCTTTCGCCGCTGACGGTGGGCATTACAAAAGAGGGCAGATGGCTGTACTACACAGGCCCCTTCGAGCACATCACAGACGGCACCTGGCACACGCGCGAAGTGTACTGCACGCCCTGCATGCTGTGCCCGGACAGAGGCGAGCCCACCCTGGTGGTGCGCGGCCAGCATGAAATGCGCTACCGCTTTGACGCGGCATTTCCCATTCTGCACGGCAAAAACGGCGAGGACGGCACCGTGCAGGGCATGCTGGAAATGGCGGGCGTGCCCATCATAGGCTGCGGCACCCTAGCAAGCGCCCTGTGCATGGACAAGGACAAAGCCCACAAGCTTGCCGCACTGGCCGGGGTGGAGGTGCCGCGCAGCGCCGTGTTCACAAGGCGCGCATCGCGCGCGGCGGTGGAAAACGCGGCGCAGCTTTTGGGGTACCCGCTGTTTGTAAAGCCCGTGTGCGCGGGCTCCTCCTTCGGCATCACGAGGGTAGAGCGCCCGCAGCAGCTTGCCGGGGCGGTGGAAGAAGCGTTCCGGCATGACGGGCAGGTGCTTTTGGAGGAAGCCGTGCCCGGCTTCGAGGTGGGCTGCGCCGTGATGGGCAGCGGCGAGCTGTTCGTGGGCGAGGTGGACGAGATAGAGCTCTCCGGCGGCTTTTTCAACTACGAAGAAAAGTATACGCTGAAGACCTCGCGCATCCACTGCCCGGCGCGCATCAGCGAAAGCGACGCCGTGCGCATCAAGGCGGCGGCGCAGACGGTATACCGTGCGCTGGGCTGCCGGGTGTTCGCGCGGGTAGACCTTTTCCTTACCCCGCAGGACAAAGTGGTGTTCAACGAGGTGAACACCATTCCCGGCTTTACGGCGCACAGCCGCTACCCCGGCATGATGCGCGCCGCGGGCCTGCCGTTTGACAGGCTTGTGGAAAAGCTGGTGGAGCTGGGGGTGCAAAAATGAACTGCATTTCTCTTTCTGCCGCAGATACCTGCCGCGGCCCTCTGGTGCTGGTGAACGCCCGGCATCCATACAGGGGCGGCGCGCCGGCCCTTTCGCCTGCGCTGGGCGCGGAAGACGTGCTGATGGAAAAGACGGCTGCCGCCCTGCTGGCCGAGTGTGTGCGCGCAGCCGGCGCAGCCGGAGAGATTGTGCCCGTTTCCGGCTGGCGCCCGCGCGCGCAGCAGCAAAGCATTTGGGACGACACCATGCGCAAAGAGGGCGAGGCGTTTACAAAACAATTTGTGGCGAAGCCCGGCTGCAGCGAGCATGAGACGGGCCTTGCCATAGACCTTGCGCGCGCGGCGGCGCACATTGATTTCATCCGCCCGCATCTGCCGTACGACGGCGCATGCGGCAGGTTCCGCGCTCTGGCGGCGAAATACGGCTTCATTCAGCGTTACAGCCGGGAAAAGACGGCGCTCACCGGCATCGCGTGCGAGCCGTGGCATTTCCGCTATGTGGGGGCGCCGCATGCGCAGCTGATGGAGCAGAACGGCCTGTGCCTGGAGGAATATGCCCTTTTCCTGCGCGAAATGGGCCCCCAGCAGTGCCGGCTTGCGGGCGGGCGCGTGGCGCAGGTGCTGTATGTGCCCTGCGAGGGCGGGCAGGCCCGCCTGCCGGACGGATGCGTGCAGGTGTCCGGCGACAATGCGGGCGGCTTTATCGCCACGGTGTGGCAGGCCGCAGCCTGGGGGTGCGGCGCATGAAACAGAATACACGCCCCGTGCTGGACGTCTGCCGCCTTGCGGCGGCGCTGCTGGTCATCACCATCCACACGGCCCCGCTCAGCGATGTGAACGCGGAAGCGGATTTTTTCCTCACCCGCGTGCTTGCGCGTGTGGCCGTGCCCTATTTCTTCATGCTCACGGGCTATTTCCTGGAAAAAGGCCAGTGGCGCCGCGTGGGGCGCACGCTGGGAAAAACGGCGCTTTTATATGCCCTCTCTGTGCTTTTGTACCTGCCGCTGAACCTCTATGCCGGGGCGTTTTCACCGTTTGCCCCCGGGCAGCTCCTGAAAGAGCTGCTGGTGGACGGAACGTTTTACCATTTGTGGTACCTGCCCGCCGTTCTGCTGGGCGTGCCCGTGGCATGGGGCCTGCGCAGGCTTGGGTGGAAGGGCGGCCTTGCGGCCGCAGGCGCGCTGTACCTGCTGGGCCTGATGGGGGACAGCTATTACGGCTTCGCGGCCCGGGTGCCATTTCTGAAGGCCTTTTATGAAGGGCTGTTTACCGTTTCTTCATATACGCGCAACGGGCTGTTTTTCGCCCCGCTGTTCCTTCTTCTGGGGGCGCTGTGCACGCGCGTGCGCCTGAAATGGGCGTGGCCGGTGGCGGCAGGCCTTTTTGCCGCCATGTGTGCGGAAGCGTTTCTTCTGAAAGGGGCGGGCGCCCCGCGGCACGACAGCATGTATGTGATGCTGCCATTGTGCATGCTGGCGCTGTTCTGCGGCCTTGCCCAAAGCAACACGGGCCGCTGCCGCGCCGCAGCCGGTACGGCCCTCTGGGTATATCTGCTGCACCCCTGGTGCATCGTGCTGGTGCGCGGCGCGGCGAAGGTGCTGGGGCTGCAAGGGCTTCTGGTAGAAAGCGGCCCGGGCCATTTCGCGGCCGTCGCGCTGGCCAGCTTTGCGCTGGCCTTCTGTGTGCAGTGGGCGGCCGCACGCCTTGCGCCCGTCAAAATGCCGCCCACGGCGCGCGCCTGGCGCGAGGTGGACCTCGCCGCCCTTTGCCGCAATGCGCAGGTGCTTATAGAGGCGCTGGGAGGCTGCGGCCTGATGGCCGTGCTGAAGGCGGACGCCTACGGCCACGGCGCCGTAAAGGCTGCAAAAGCGCTGCGCCGCAGCGGCGTGCGCGCTTTTGCAGTGGCCACGGCGGCGGAGGGCATAGCGCTGCGCCGCGCCCTTGTGCGGGGCGAGGTGCTGGTTTTGGGGTATACTCCGCCGGAACAGGCGCATGTGCTGCGCCGCTGGCGCCTCAGCCAGGCTGTGGCGGACGAGGCGCATGCAAAGGCGCTGGCCGCCGCAGGGCCGGGGCTGCGCGTGCACGTCGCGCTGGACACAGGGATGCACCGCCTTGGCATCCCCGCGCAGGACACAGCCGCCATTCTGCGTGTGTACGGCATGAAAAACCTGCGGGTACAGGGGATATTTTCACATCTGTGCGTCAGCGACATGCAGGCCCCGCAGGCCGTGGCATATACGCGCTGGCAGACGCAGCGTTTTCAAAGCGCGGTGCAGGCCGTGCGCGCGGCGGGCTTCGAGCCGGGGCAGGTGCATCTGCAGGCCAGCTACGGCGTGCTGAACGGGGAAACACTGGGGTTTGATTATGCGCGTGTGGGCATTGCGCTTTACGGTGTGCTCAGTGATGCGGCGCCCACCGTGCGGCGCCTTCCACTTCGCCCGGCACTGGCGCTGCGCGCCCGCGTGGCCAGTGTGCGCTGGCTGAAGGCGGGGCAGGGGGCAGGCTACGGCCTGGCCTTTGCGGCACAGCGCCCCACGCGCCTTGCATGCGTCACCATCGGTTATGCAGACGGCGTGCCGCGGGATTTTGCCCTGCGCGGCGGGCAGGTGCTGATAGGCGGGCAGCGCGCGCAGGCTGTGGGCCGCGTGTGTATGGACCAGATGCTGGTAGACGTTACGGAGGTGAAGGACGTGCGGCCCGGCAGCGTTGTGACACTGATTGGAACGGACGGCGGCCAGACGCTGCGCGCCGAAGAATTTGCCGCTGTGTGCGGCACTATCACGAACGAGGCCCTCACACGCCTTTCGCCGCGCGTGGCATATGTATGGAAGCACTGAGGCCGTTAAGCCGGGCCCCGGCAAAGCCGGAGGCTTGCGTAAGCCCTGGAAGGGCCATACTGCCGGCAAGCCTCTCAAGAGGCAATGAATTCTCTGTCTCCTGCATCACCTGCCCCATCCCCCGCAAACGGAGTTCTTCCCGCTGCATGCTGCAGCTTTTTGGTATTGGATACCATCCCGTTTCACTCGAAGCTGACAGCGGAAGCCCTTTTACTCTCCACGGCACAGCCGCGGGTTGCCGTTTCGCGAAAGCAGACCAGGACAGACACAGGCCCCGGGCGGGAAAATGCCCGGGGCCTGTGTGCGCCGCGGGGAGCGGCGGTGAAAAATCCATACAAAATCCACATTTCTGTGCTATACTGCCGTCTGGGGTGATTTTCTTGAAAAAGATACTGGTGGTAGAGGACGAAGAGGATATTCAGGAGCTGCTCTGCACCTACCTGTGCGACGCAGGGTACGAGGTAGCGGCGGCATGCGACGGCGTGCAGGCCATAGAACAATTCCACCGCGGCGCCTTCGACCTTGTTTTGCTGGATATCATGCTGCCGAAAATAGACGGTTTCGGCGTGTGTGAGGTGATGCGCCGGGAGTCGAAGGTGCCCATCATGATGCTGACGGCGCTGGACGGCGAGGCCCAGCAGCTTCGCGGCTTTGACCTGGAAATAGATGATTACGTCACAAAGCCTTTTTCCATGCCGGTGCTTTTGCGGAAGGTGGCCGCCATTTTGCGCCGCACCGGCGGTGGGGAGCAGCCGGAGGACGTGCTGCGCTACCGCGAGCTCACCATGCAGCCCAGCGCAATGGAGGCATGCCTTGCGGGCAGGCCGCTGACGCTGACGGCCCGCGAATTTGAGCTGCTGTACACCTTTGCCGCGCATCCGGGCCGCATTTATACCAGGCAGGCGCTTCTTGCAAAGCTGTGGGGCTATGACTTTTTCGGGGACGAGCGCATTGTAGACAGCCATATCAAAAACCTGCGGCGCAAGCTGAAGGCGGATTATATCGAGACTGTGAGAGGGGTGGGCTACCGTGCTGCGAAGGAAACTGCGTGAAAGCCTTACTGCACGCATTTTTCTCATCACTTTTCTCATCCTGCTTTCGGCGGGGGCCGTCACCTTCGGGCTAATTGCATGGGCGGCCCCCATTTCTTATACGGCTGTGGTGACAAGCGGCCTTTCCGAACAGGCGGAAAAGCTGGTGCAAAGGCTGGCTCAGACCGATTTTGCAGACTGCGGCCCGGTGCTGGACGAGTTTATCCGCAGCGCAGGGGCGGATGTGATGCTGATGGACGAAAACGGCAATGTGATAAACACCTCCTCCCGGTTTGCAGTGCAGGTGGCTTATTCTGACAGCGAGGTGACCTCCGCTACCGTGGTGGCGGAGGGAAGCTTCGGCGGAAGCGGCGAAGCTGCAAACGGCCCGGTGCTTTCCCTGACGAGCGAGGGCACCTTCAGCACGGCTGTGGAGGTGACCTTTGCCGACCGCAGCCAAACCTATGAGCTTTACATCAGCCCGCACATCCAGGCGCAAAACCTGGCTGTGGCGGCCATGGCAAAGGTGGCGCCATGGCTGCTGGCTGTGCTTTTGGTGTTTTCGCTGCTGTGCGCGGTGATCTATTCCCGCTATGTCACAAGGCCTATCGTGCGCCTCAGCGGCATTGCCGGCAAGATGGCGCAGATGGATTTTGGCTGGAAGTGCGGCGAGACGCGCCGGGACGAAATAGGCGTGCTGGGCAAAAGCCTGGACGAACTGTCCGGCAGGCTTTCCGGCGCGTTGGCAGAGCTGAAGCAGGCAAACGAGGCGCTTCGCGGCGAAATGGAGCAGGAGCGCGAGCTGGAGCGCCAGCGCCTTGCGTTTTTTTCGGCTGCCTCGCACGAACTGAAAACGCCCGTTACAATTTTGAAGGGCCAGCTTTCCGGCATGCTGGAAGAGGTAGGCGTCTACCGCGACAGGGATAAATACCTTGTGCGCTCGCTTGGCGTGGTGCAGAGGATGGAGAGCCTTATACGCGAGATACTGACGATTGCCCGCACAGAGGCCGGTGATGCCGCGCGCTGCGGCACGGCAGACCTTTGCGAGCTTGTGCGCGGCCAGCTTTCTCTGGATGCCGAGCTGCTGGAGCAGCATGGGCTGTGTGTTTCTTCCAGCCTGCAGCCCGGTGTGATGGTGCAGGGCAGCGCCGTATTGCTCAGTAAAGCAGTGGAAAACCTCATTTCGAATGCGGCGCTGTATTCGCCCGAGGGGGCAGAGCTTCGCGTGGCTGTTGAACCATGCGGCGGGCGCGCCGTGCTGAGCATGGAAAACACCGGCGTCCATATTGAAAGCGAGGCTTTGCCGCATCTGTTCGAGGCGTTTTACCGCGCCGAGGCTTCGCGCAACCGGCATACGGGCGGAAGCGGGCTTGGGCTTTACCTAGTGCGCGTTATTATGGAACAGCACCATGCGGAATACCGCATCGAAAACACAGGGCAGGGGGTGCGGTTCACCGCCAGCTTCCCGCAGGCCAGGCCTGCCGGGCAGGCAGAATAAGAAAAGGGGCGGCACACGGCGTTGAACGTGTGCCGCCCTGTTTTGTATAAAGGGCTTCGCCTGCATGCGAAAAAGCACCGGCTTTAGGCGCGCTGCCGCAGGATGCCATCGACCCTGAAAGGCAATTTTGCGCGCAGCTTTTTCAGCTTTCCCTGGTAGCCGGAAGTGTGCCTGCGGAAAGCTTCCCGGCTCTGCATCAAAAACTGCCGCCTGCGATGTGCAGCGCAGCTTTGGCCCGGCGGCTTTGGAGAAATAGCGTGTAAAAAAAGCCCGGCAAACCTGACGGCTTGCCGGGTTTTTGCGTGCATCAGGCGCAAAAACCGTCAGCCAAAACCGATGGTCTCCTGCGTCAACGCGCCTTTGTCCGGGGAAGGTGATTGCGCTATAAAAGAAACAGCGAAACGGCTGAATTTAACTGCCCTGCCTATGTCATTGCTTCCACACTAAGCTTTATTTGCTGTTCCAATATTTATCGACAGAAGCAGCATAAGATTTCCATACTGTCATTGGAATACCCGCCTTTATTCCATCCTGTAAAACTTCTTTATATCCAACAATCCATTCAGGAAGGCCTTTTTTCATATGATTATTGACCATCTCTATTGTGTTGCTGTCCAAAAACATCTTTTGCATGATACGAGCAACTAAAAATACCGGAAGCTGAAATAAATTTGCAGGAAATATTTTATTAACAGGTACGCCTTGTAAACGGCACACCTCTATCCCTTCACGAAATGCTTTTACCATCTTTTTTATCGCTTTATAATCTTGAGCGAACGATAAGAAGCCGCCACTTTCTAAAACAGCCCCTGCTGTAATAGATTGCTGCAAATAATGTACCTTCAGCCAATTATATATTTCCTTATCATAATGTGTTTTAATTCCAGCCTGCTTCAAGCTTTCTTCCAAGTTGCTTATCCCTGTTTTGCATTCTCCGCCTAAACGGGTTGCTTCATCAAATACAATGACTTCTACGCAGTTGGTGCTGCGGCCCCCGCCAACACTGGATGGAAAGGCAACCATTGTTTTTTCTTCAGGAAGAAATGCTTCAATTTCTTGCTTGAGATTCCAATTGTTTTGTAAAAAGGCAAAATACTTTGTGGAATACTGGTGTTCGGCTAAGAAGGGAAGTGCGTCTTTTAATTCATATCGGTTGACGCAGACTAATACGCCGTCATACGGAACGGTGAATTCTGTAACGCAATGAGGGGTGAATACGGTTTCCTTATATTCCGCAGAGCCTTTTCTTAAATCTTTTACATTCAGCCTGACACCTTTTGAAAGCTCGTCTAATCGCTTGGGTTTAACGAACAGGTCAACCTCATGCCTTTGTGACAAGAGCCATGCGTAAGTAACGCCAATCGTTCCTGCGCCATATACTAAGTATTTCATATGCTTTCATCCTTACAGCTTCAAAAATTAAGGCAATTATATCATAAAATTTTGATGCAGTCATTCCTTTTCCGGGCTTGAAAGGCCTGATTTCCCGCATGCTTTTGTAAATGGATATTTTGAACGGCATTCTTCACCTGAAACACATATTCGCTTCAAATTCACTCCATGCAGGCAGAGTATGCTGTGGGCTGTACCCTGATACAGAAAGGATGTTCAAGCATGCAAATTCACATTCAAGGTCTTTCCATGACCTACCCAAACGGCAGGCAGGCGCTGAAGGGCCTGGACCTCACCCTGAGCAGCCCGGGCCTGATTGGCCTGCTGGGGCCGAACGGGGCGGGAAAATCCACCTTCATGAAGCTGCTGGTGGCGGCCCTTATGCCAACGGCCGGCAGCATTCTGGTGGACGGCGTCCCGCTGGCCAGAGCCGAGGCAGGGCTGAAGGCCCGGCTGGGTTATCTGCCGCAGAGCTTTGGCCTGTACGACGAGCTGACGGTGTTCCAGTTTCTGGATTATATGGCCGCCCTCAAGGGCATAAAGGCGCCCGGTGCGGCCATTGAGGCTGCCCTGTATGCCGCAAACCTGCAAGAGAAGAAAAAGGCCAAAATCCGCACGCTGTCCGGCGGGCAGCGCCAGCGCGTGGGCATTGCTCAGGCCATGCTGGGCAGCCCGGACTTTTTGATTTTCGATGAACCCACTGTGGGGCTGGACCCGGAAGAGCGCATCCATTTCCGCAATATGTTTTCCCGCACGGCGCAGGATAAGCTGGTGCTGCTGAGCACGCATATTATTGAGGACGTGCAATCGGTATGCGGGCAGCTGGTCGTTATTCACCAGGGCCGAATTTTATTCACCGGCACGCCGGAAGAGCTTATCCGCGCAGCCGAAGGGCATGTAGGTACATTTCTGGCACAGGGCGACGGGCAGGAAGAGGGCCTGCACATCACAGCGCGCGTGAACACTGCGCAGGGCGTGCGCTGCCGCGCCGTGGCGGATGTGCTGCCCGCCTATGTGCAGCCGGAAGAGCCTACGCTGGAGGACGCATACCTGTATCTCATCCACGGGGAGGCTGTCCAATGAAAACAATGCGCTTATTTTCAGTGGAGCTGAAGCGGCTTCTGTGCGGGCGGCTTACATGGCTCGTTATTTTTCTCACGGCGGCCTCACCGGCGGCAGGCCTGTTCTTTTACAAGCCGATGGACGAAGGCACAATGAACAGCGTTTATGTGGGCAATCCCGCTATGGCGGGCGGCCTGGCAGGCGCCGTGCTGTTTGCGCTTTTTGCCATTTTTGAATGGGACAGAGTTCAGCGCGCGCAGATGGATGCCCTGACACAGGCCGCAGTACCGCCGCTTGCGCTTTGCCTTGTGCGCCTGTTTGCCATGCTGTGCTGTGCGCTGCTGGCCCTGGCGGCAGCCATGCTGGCATGGCTGCCTTACGCGCTGCATTTTGTGGGCGTTGTATTTGACGGCGCCACTTATGCGCTGGCCTATCTTATTTTTATGGGGCTTGCGCTGCCGCTGGCAATTTTGGCGGCTGCCGCGGCGTATCAGTTTACACGCCGGGCAGATATATCCGTCATTCTGTTTGCGGCGCTGGCAGGCCTGAGCCTCACTGTATGGGCCGGTGAATGGCAGCTGTGCTGGCTGAACCCCTGTGCCTGGACGCTGTCGGACGATTTTTCCAATTTCCGCATTTTCCGTTCTGTGGCATATATGCGCATGACATGGCTTTTGGGCCTGGCCGGCGCATGGGGGCTCTCGTATCTGTGCATCCGCCGCTACGGCTATGGGGTGCTGCGCTCGTTTGCGCATAACATGCGCCGCCTGTACCGGCCGGCACTGGCGCTTGTGCTGCTGGCCGGCTGCGTGTGGAGCTATGCTGCGCAGCCCTTTATAGACCACAGCGACCCGGATCTGACGAAAATGACCTTTTACAATTTGGATGTGGTGGAAGGCGTGACATGCTCGCAGCGCTATGCAGATATCTGTCCAGATGCCCGGACGGGAAAGATAAGGGGACGGGCGGCCTATCAGCTGCAGAACACCACCGGCGCACAGCAGGTCATCCCATTCACCATCAACCCCGGATGCGAAGTGCTGTCTGCACAGGTAAATGGGAAAGACGTGCCCTTCCAGGTTGGCAGCTACGAAGAACAGAATATGGTGCTGCTGGAGGTGACGGTGCCCGCGCAGGAGGACATGGAATTGACGCTGGAATACGGAGGCTTTTTGCAGGAATGGAACATTATGGGCAGCATGCAGGGCGATAAGGAGATAAGCAACCAGTATATGTGCCTTGAAAACGAGGCGGTTGCACCCACGCTCCAAGGTGTGGCCTACCGGGAAGAGGTGCTGCCCGCCACCGTGGACGTCACCCTTCCGGACAACATGACGCTTGTGCCCTTCGGCGTTGAACAGGCGCAGCTTCTGCGGGAGAATGAGGACGGCACAAAAACATGGCGTGTAGAGGGCACAGGGCGCAACATGATTCTTTATGCAGGCGATTATGTGCGGGAAGACATCGAAGCGGCAGGCGTGACCGTTTCGTTTTATTACGCACGCAAGCACCAGCCTGTCATGCAGGCCGCCGGTGCAGCACAGGCGGTGCGTCAGGTAATAGAATACTGCACACAGCATTACGGCCCTCTCTCTTTTGCCGCGGCGGGCTCGCTGAAGCTTATCCAAAGCAGGGCCGCCACAGGCGGTTATGCGTCGATAGGCGCAAGCCTTGCCAATGAGCTGGATTTCACCGCGCACAACCTTGCCAATGCCGAAAAGGGCACGGTGCCCGGCGAGGTGATGATACACGAGCTGGTGCACCAGTGGTGGGGCCTTGGCAACATGTTCTATTCCGAGACGGGCAACGAGCTTTGGTCTGCCGAGGGGCTTACAGTATATACCACCTACCGCATCATAAAGGAGCTGTACGGCGAGGAATATGCCCGTGAGCATTATGTGCAGCAGTGGCAGAAAGCGGTAGAGGATTATTACCTGAACTTCTATGTGCGCAACCCGGAGTATCTTGCCGCCCTGCCGCAGGAGGAGCAGCTGAATATTTCGAACGGCCTGGCTCAGATGCGGCAATATAATGAAATGCCGCTGAAAATTTTGAAAGCAGAGCAGCTTGTGGGCGGGGAAGAGGCTATGGACGCTATTTTGAGCAAGCTGTTTAACCGGGAGCTGGACCCCATGTTCCCGTATCTGACATATCAGGAATTTTTGGACGCCTGCGGCCTGACAGAGGAGGATCTAGACCTTGAACAAAATTTTTCGGTATGAACTGAAGCGTTTGCTTTGGAATAAGTTTTTCGCCGGTATTCTGGCCGTGGCTCTGTTTTACGGCTGGCAGGTGCTGTACGGTGAGACGATATCCGGCGTGGCGCACACAGCGCCGTTTTCCCCGTGGAGCTTCGGCAGCTACCTGAGCCGGGTGCTGCCCCTTTTGTGGGTGGGTGCGCTGTTTTTTCTCACCTTTTTCACCTCCGGCGCGGCACGGCGCACCAGCGTGCTGACGGCTGCGGCGCCCATGCCCGCTGCAAAGTATGCACTGGCCCGCTGTGCCGCTGCGCTGGCGGCCACAGCCGCGCTGGCGGCAGCCGTTCTTGCTCTGGCGGCGGCTTTTTACGGCAGGTATTTCGGCTGGTACCACTGGGGCAGCCTTCTTCCCGTAGTGGGTGCTGTGCTGGCGCCGCCGCTTGTGTTTGCACTGGGCACAGGCTGGCTTTTGGGCCAGCTGCGCCCCTGGCTTATCTATGTATGGATGATTGTGCCGTTTGCGGCCGCTGCGCTGCCTTTGCCGCAGGCGCTCTCTATGTGGAACGGCGCTTTATTCGCCCAGCTGCCTTTGCAGCTTGGCGTGCTGGACCCTGCGTTTTCTCTGCCTGCGGGTGTGTGGGTGGTGCAGGCGGCGCTGCTTGCGGGTGGTGTGCTGGCACTGAGTATGGCTTGCCGCAAGGGCCCCCGGCGGCATACTGCTCCGGCAGGGGATAAAAACAGATAAAAAGATCTGCGCCCCGGCAATGCAGTGCCGGGGCGCAGGTGACAGACGGCGTCAAGGCAGGCCGGGCTTTGGCTGCCGGGGAGAAGGGCGGCGCCGGGAAAAAAGCGCCTCTGTTTCAAAATAAGCGCGGGACGGCCTTCCGCCTTTTCTGTGTAAAGCCGCAGGCCGCCGGCCGGCCGGTGGCTTGTGTTGGCACCGCAAGAGCCCATTACCGGCATGCGCCTCAGGACGCGCTTGCATTTTATTTCACCCGCATCGCTTGCCCGGCTGCCCGTTAAGGCTGCCTCTGTTCTAACAAAGGCCTTTCATCCCTGACGGCTTTCTATAAGCAGCCTGCTTCGCCCGGCGCGGAAAACGCAGGTCTTTTGCAGGCTTTCATGAGCGGCATCAGCGCGGCCGGTGCTTTTTCCATCCAGGCATACTCACCGGCCATGCCGGCAGTTTGCACGCAGGCATCCTCGCAGCACGTTGCCGGCAGAGCCGGGTGGCTCATTATGCCTCGGAAAATATCCGGGCAGAGTTGAGGTAAGGCGCCGGTATAAACAATGGAAACGGGCACAAATATCGGAATAGAATAAGTTTGCGCCCTGCGGCTGTTTGAACCGGAGCAGGGCGCTTCCTGCGGGCGCAAGCATATATAGTGAAAGCCTTTGGATGCCGCCTGCTGTGCCCGTACTTTCTATTTGCAAAAAGCCCACGGAACATTAATTCCGTGGGCTTTTATGGTGGACCTGAAGGGATTCGAACCCTCGACCTCTCGGATGCGAACCGAACGCGCTCCCAGCTGCGCTACAGGCCCGTAAAACACATCTCGGTAAAGAGTGCCTTTTTAATTTATAACATTTGCGGGGAATTGTCAAGGGCTTTTTCCAGCGTGCAAAAATTTTTTGTGCTTTTTATCTGCCTCTGCCTTTCTGCGCGCTGTGCGGCTGCAAACGGTGGGAGCATAAAATTGCGGAAAAGGGTAGGCGCAGAACAGAGCAGCCTGCATACAGGCAAGGATATTTGCCCTATAAGTTTTTCGACAAGATGAAACTTTTTGTTCATTAAAACAAAATGAAATAATATTCAAAATAATTTCTTGACATCAGTATAAATATGCATATATTCTAATGTATAACACAGAAGAGCTCTCTGTAAAAGCATTGAAATGAAAAGAAAATTTGAGTGAGGAGAAGTAAAATGAAAAAACTTGCATTTTTGATGGCGGCCGTCATGCTGGCCGCCTGCCTGAGCGCATGCTCAGACGCGCCGGCGGCCTCGTCTGCGGGTTCGGCCGGTTCTGGCGGCGGCATTGTCATGGAGGCCGGCAATGTGGAAGAGCATACGGTGGAGGCCATTCAGGCGCGCGGCAAGCTGGTCGTGACAACAGAGGCGGGCTATGCGCCTTTTGAATTCCTGGATGAAGAGGGGAATATCGTCGGGCTGGACGCTTCGCTGGCGCAGGCGTTGGCTGATGACCTGGGCGTAGAGCTGGATATGCAGAATATCGCCTTTGACTCTGTTGTTACGGAGGTGCAGGCGGGCAACGCCGACATGGCCATTGCCGGGCTCACCCCAAATGCAGAACGCAAGCAAAGCGTGGATATGAGCGAGCTTTATTATGGCGGCGGTCAGTGCATGCTGGTACTGGCGGAAAACGCAGAACAATATTCCACCAAAGAGAGCTTTGACGGCGAGGTGATGGCTACCCAGCGCGCAGCATTGCAGCAGACGCTGATGGAAGAGCAGTTTCCCAATGCAACGCCGCTGCTTTTGCCGGATTTTCCACAGTGCGTGATGAGCCTGATGAACGGAGACTGCGCTGCCGTGCTGATTGATCAGGTGAGCGCGGAGCAGTATCTGAAGACGATGGACGGCCTGGCTATCGGCGCGGTGCCGGTGGAAACAGACCCGGAAGAAAACGGCAACGCGGTGGCGGTGATGAAGGGAAACACCAGCCTTCTGGAATGGGTGAATGCGCGCATTGCAGAATATGAGGCCGAAGGCCTGATTCAGCAGTGGTTTGAAGAGGCGCAGCAGCAGGCAGAGACGATGGGGCTCGAATAATTGTGCTGCCCGCTGCGGCGGCGGAAGATACGCGGCGAAGGCGCGCCCTTCGCCGCTGTATTCGTATCATGTGGGGGAGAATGGTATGTTTTCATTAGAGCGAATGCTGAAAATATGGGCCAAATACAGCAGCTTTTACTGGGAGGGCCTTGGCAAAACATTGATTTTTGCGCTGCTTGCCGTGCTGCTAGGGCTTGTGCTGGGGCTGGCGCTGGCATGTGGGCGCATGCAGCGCGCATCAAGGCGCCAAAACCCTGTTGCGCGGGGGCTGAAGGGGCTGTGCAGGCTTCTGTGCACGGCTTATGTGGAGGTGTTTCGCGCCACGCCCATGCTGGTGCAGATATTTATTATCTACTACGGTATTGGAAGCATTATCAAGCTGCCGGAGACCTCTGTGAACCGTATGTTCTGGGGCATGGTCGCTGTGGGGCTGAACTCGGCCGCTTACATGTCCGAAATAATCCGCGCCGGCATCGGGGCTGTGCCGCCGGGGCAGATGGAGGCCGCGCGGTGCCTGGGCATGAACCACTGGCGTGCCATGCGGCGCGTAGTGCTTCCGCAGGCGGTGAGAAATATCCTGCCCGCCATGTGCAACGAATTTGTCACCATAATCAAAGAGACCAGCGTTCTGGGCATGGTGGGCATCGTGGAGCTGATGTTCCAGGCGCAGTCCATTTCCAAGCAGACATGGATTCCGCTGGAGCCATATGTGATAGCCGCAGTGCTGTATTTCATCGTGGTATTTCCTCTTTCGAAATGCATTGCTGCCGCAGAAAGAAGGATGAACAGAAGTGTTGCAGGAGGATAAAAGCAGCATGATAGAGGTGCAGGGGCTTGTAAAGCGCTTTAAACAGCTGGACGTGCTGAAGGGCGTGAATATGAGGGTGGGGCGCGGCGATGTAGCTGTGCTGATAGGGCCTTCCGGCTCTGGGAAATCTACCCTTCTGCGTTGTATGAACCTGCTGGAAGAGCCTGAAAAGGGGCGCGTACTGTTTGAAGGGCGCGACATTACCGCACCGGGAGTAGATGTGGACGCCGTGCGCCAGAAAATAGGCATGGTGTTCCAGCAGTTCAACCTGTTTGCCAACATGACCGTGCTGGACAATGTAGCGGCAGGGCCGGTGTATGCAAAAGGACTCTCTAAAAAAGAAGCGTGCCAGCGCGCGGAGCAGCTGCTGGCCCGTGTCGGCCTTGCTGAAAAGGCGCAGGCGTACCCGGCACAGCTTTCCGGCGGCCAGCAGCAGCGCGTGGCCATTGCGCGCGCTTTGGCCATGCAGCCGGACGTGATGCTGTTTGACGAGCCCACCAGCGCGCTGGACCCCGAAATGGTGCGCGAGGTGCTGGATGTCATCAAGCAGCTGGCTGAAGAAGGAATGACCATGGTGATTGTCACACATGAAATGGGGTTTGCGCGCGAGGTTGCCAGCCGCGTATTTTTTGTGGACGAGGGGAATATTCAGGAGGAAAATGCACCGGAGCCGTTTTTCCAGCATCCTGAAACGCCCCGTCTGCGCGACTTTTTGCAAAAGGTGCTGTAAAGGCGGCCTGCCCGTGCATGCAGGCAAAGCGCTGGCGCGCACGCTGTGCACGGCGGCCTCGGAGCCGGCCGCTGCGTTTTGCCGCAGCCCAAGCGGCGCGCCGCTTGGCGCAGAAGGGCTGGCGGCAGTTTCGCATGAGGTGCGCATGCCTCTGGCCGCTGTATTGAGCACCGCAGAGCTTTTTCGCGCAAAGCTGAAAAAGGAAAATGGGGAAGTGCTCCGCACAGAGTGTGAGCCGTACTTTTTTCATCTGGAACACAACCTGAACCGTGCCCTGCACCTTGCGCAGAGTATGGCAGAGGCAGCCCGTTTTGAGGCCGGGGCAGACGAATATCTTCAAAGAACGGCAGTATCCGGCCTGCGCTGAAAGAGCTTTCAGCGCAGGCCATGCCGGGCGCCGAAGGATATGGAGCGAGCCTGACGCTGCTGCCATGGCCGGCGTGCATGCGGAGCCTGTCCACCCGAGCCGTTCGGGCATATGGCGCTGAACCCTCTGACCGGCGCGTGCGCCGCAGCCCGCAGGGCACAGGCATGGTACAGCTAGAGCTGGATATGGAATGTACGGACGGTCAGACGGTGCGCAGGAGGGCAACAGGCAAAGTCCCAGGTATTGCGCCGGACATGCAGGCGCACCCTTTCGAAAAATACCGCACGGGGCTGAACGGGCCGCATGGCGCAGGGCGGGGCCTTTATTTGGCCATGGGCCCTGCCCGCAGAAGGGGTGACGGCCCGTGTGCACAGAACCTTCCCGGCGCAGGGGCTGCGGTATCCTCAGCCCTCCTATTCAGCCAGCGCACAGTGCCGTGCTTTTCAGCGAAGCCGGGCCCTGCAGAGAGCGGGAGCCCGCCTGGCGGGCAGCAGCGGAATTCAACGCGCTGTCTGCCGCGCAAACGGGTGCCCGGCCATGGCCGGGCACAAAAGCATTCGCCTTTTCAAAGGCCGGTGCACCATGGGCGGCAGCCCGCGGCGCCCGGCTTTTGTTGTGGAAGAAAACGGCAGTTTGCGCTTTACTTTATAGGGAAAATCATGTATAGTAGGAGTGAAAACAAAGCGAAAAATATGTGATTGGCGGTGTGTGCATGGCGGTGAAGTATCACAGGGTGCTGCTCAAGCTGAGCGGGGAAGCCCTCAGCGGCGATAAGGGCTTTGGCCTTGACGTGGACACTATTCAGAAAATATGCAGCGGCATCAAAAAAGCCCATGAGCTGGGGGCGGAAATAGCGATTGTGGTGGGCGGCGGAAACTTCTGGCGCGGCAGGGCAAGCGGCGAGATGGAGCGCACCCGCGCAGACCAGATCGGCATGCTGGCCACAGCCATGAATGCGTTAGCGGTGGCCGATGCGCTGGAGCATCTGGGCCTTACCGTGCGCGTGCAGACGGCGCTGAGCATGCAGCAGGTGGCGGAGCCCTATATCCGCAACCGCGCCACGCGCCATTTGGAAAAGGGGCGCGTCGTGATTTTTGCCTGCGGCACGGGCAACCCCTATTTTTCCACCGATACGGCCTCGGCCCTGCGCGCGGCGGAGATAGACGCCGATATCATTTTCAAGGCCACCATGGTGGACGGTGTATATGATAAGGACCCGAAAAAGCATCCCGATGCGAAAAAGTATGACAAGCTGACGTTCAGCCAGGTGCTGGCCGATAAGCTGGCTGTGATGGACAGCACGGCGGCCACCATGTGCCGCGACAACGATCTGCCCATTCTGGTGTTCGACATCAGCGACCCCGATAACATCGCCCGCGCGCTGGAAGGCCAGGCCATCGGCACGCTTGTGGCAGAGCAATAAGGTAAGGAGCGAGCAAAATGAACGAAAAGCTGCAAAAATATGAAGAGAAAATGGAAAGCGCCCTGAAACACCTGAATAAGGAGCTTGCCGCCATCCGCGCGGGGCGCGCCAACCCGGCCATCTTGGACAAGGTGACGGTGGATTATTACGGAACGCCCACGCCCATCAACCAGATTGCGGCGGTGAGCGTGGCGGAGGCGCGCGTGCTGGCCATCAGCCCGTGGGATACTTCGCTGATGGGGGCCATCGAGCGCGCCATCCTCACTTCGGACATCGGCATCAACCCCACCAACGACGGCCGTGTGATGCGCCTTGTATTTCCGGCGCCCACGGAAGAGCGCCGCCGCCAGCTTGTGAAGGACGCCATGCATCTTGGGGAAGAGGCCAAGGTGGCTGTGCGGAATATCCGCCGCGACGCCATAGACAAAAGCAAGGCCATGAAAAAGGCGGGCGAGCTGACAGAGGACGACTTGAAAAGCATGGAGACCGATGTGCAGAAGCTGACGGATAAGTATACAAAGGAGATCGACAAGATCTGCGAAGCCAAGAACAAAGAGATTATGGAAATTTGACAACAGCGCAACCTGTGATGCCGCGCGGGCCCCGCGCGGCAATTTTACGTACAGGAGGGCATGCGATATGGAGCATGAGAAGGGCTTTGCAAAGGGCCTGAGCATCGGCATTATCATGGACGGAAACGGCCGGTGGGCCAAGCGCCATGGCCTGCCGCGCACGGCCGGGCATAAAAAGGGGGCGGAGGTGTTTAAGGACATCATCCGCTATTGCAACGAGCTTGAAATAGCCAGTGTGACATTTTACGCTTTTTCCACAGAGAATTGGGCGCGCCCGCTGGAAGAGGTGAATGCCATTATGAAGCTGTTCGGGCAGTATCTTCTGATGGCGTATGATTACCAGAAGGAAAACAATAAGGTGGTGTTTCTGGGAGACCGGGCCCCGCTTCCCCCAAAATATCAGGCGCAGATGGCCGACATTGAGGAAAAGACAAAGAACAATACCGGCACCGTATTGAATGTGGCCATCAACTATGGCGGCCGGCAGGAGATATTGCACGCCGCACAGGCGCTGGCGCGGCAGGTGCAGCAGGGCGCGCTGCAGCCGGAGGAAATAGATGAGGCGCGCTTTTCCGCCCAGCTTTATACGGCAGGCCAGAAGGACCCCGATTTTATCCTGCGCCCCTCCGGCGAGATGCGCCTTTCCAATTTCATGCTGTGGCAGGCCTCTTATGCGGAATTTATCAGCATGGATGTGCTGTGGCCCGATTTTACGAGGGCGCACCTTGATAAGGCCATTGACGAATTCAACCACCGCAGCCGCCGCTTCGGCGGGCTGTGAAAAGAGAGGTGTATGCGTTTGAAAACGCGCGTCGTCACTTCTGTAGTAGGGCTGGGCGTTTTAGCCCTTGTGCTGTGCTTTTTTGACACGCTGGTGTTCAACACGGCGCTTGCGGCTGTTGCACTGATTGCCCTGCACGAGATATACAGCGCATTTTCGCTGAAATGCCCGGCGGTATATGCCGGGCTTGTGCCCATTACGCTGCTTATTTTCCTGTACGGTGAAAATGCGGTGCACAGGCATTTGTTCTGGGCGGCCTTGTATGCTACCGTGCTGTTTCTTGCGGCGTGCACAGTCCTCTTTTTTCACGCGCTGGACTATGCGAAGCTGGCGGGCACCGCTGTGTTTTTTGCAGTGGTGCTGGCGTGCTTTTATTCCATGCTGCACCTTCGCGCGTGCTTCCCGCGCCCGTCGGATGCGGTTTATTTCATCCTGCTGGGCCTTGGCTTTGCGTGGGGCGGCGACACCTGCGCTTATTTTGCCGGACGCGCGTTCGGCAGGCACAAGCTGGCCCCTGTGGTGAGCCCTCATAAAACGGTAGAGGGCGCTGCGGGCGGCATTTTGGGCAGCATACTGGTGGGAATGGCAATTACCGCCGTTTACACTGCGTTTTTCGGCGCGCCGGACAGCATTGCTATGGGCGCAAACTATTATCTCCTTTTGGTGCCGGTGGGCGCCGTGGGCAGCATGCTGGGCATTTTGGGCGATTTGTTTGCCTCTGCGGTGAAGCGCCAGTGCGGCATCAAAGACTATGGCACCATTTTCCCCGGGCACGGCGGCATTCTGGACCGTTTTGACAGCGTGCTCCTGACGGTTCCGTTTGTGGCGCTGTGCGCCGGCTTTCTGACGGGGGTGTGAGCAATGGCCAAAAAGATTGTGCTTCTGGGCTCCACCGGGTCCATCGGTACGCAGAGCCTGGACGTAGCCCGCGCACAGGGGTACGAGGTGCTGGCGCTGGCTGCTGGAAAAAACGTGGATAGAATGCTTCAGCAGATAGCGGAATTCGCCCCAAAGGCCGTTGCCATGGCGGACGAAGGCGCAGCCGATACGCTGCGCGCGCGTCTTGCGGGCACGGCGGGTGCGCCGCGTGTTTACAGCGGCCGGGACGGCCTGGTGGCCCTTGCCCGCATGGAAAAGGCGGACGTGGTGCTGAACGCGGTGGTGGGCATTGCGGGCCTTCCGGCTACGCTGGCCGCTTTGCAGGCGGGGCACGACGTGGCGCTGGCAAATAAAGAGAGCCTTGTGACGGGCGGGTATCTTGTGACGGGCGCCGCAAAGCAAAACGGCGTAAAGCTTTTGCCTGTTGACAGCGAGCACTCTGCCATCTTTCAGTGCCTTCAGGACGAATACTCGGCGCGCACTTTGCAGAAAATACTGCTGACTGCCTCCGGCGGGCCGTTTTTCGGCAGGAACAGGCAACAGCTGGCGCATGTGACGAAGGCTGATGCGCTGCGCCACCCGAACTGGGCCATGGGCGCCAAAATAACCATTGATTCAGCAAGCCTGATGAATAAGGGGCTGGAGCTTATTGAGGCGGTGTGGCTGTTCGGGCTGAGGCCTGAGCAGGTGCAGATTGTGGTGCAGCGGCAGAGCATTATTCATTCCATGGTGCAGTTTTCGGACAATTCCATCCTTGCGCAGCTGGGCGTGCCGGATATGCGCATTCCCATCCAATACGCGCTTACCTGGCCGCAGCGCGGCAAGGCCATTGCGCCGGAGCTGGACTTTACACAGCTGCGTGAACTCACCTTTGACACCGCAGATGAAGAGACGTTCCGCTGCCTTGCGGCCTGCAAAAAGGCCATTGCCAGGGGCGGCCTTGCCCCGTGTGCGGCAAACGGCGCAAACGAAGAGGCTGTGCGCCTGTTTCTGGAGGATAAGATACCATTTTTGAAAATAGGCGAGCTGGTGGAGGGGATTGTGGACAGCGAGGCGTGGGGCGGTGCATATACGCTGGACGAAGTGTATGAATGTGACCGCATGGCCCGCGCATATGTTTTAGCGCATATCTGAATCCCAAAATCAAAATTGCGGGGAAAGGCGGAAATTATGGGGCAATTCCTGCAGGGGGCGGTTTCATTCGTCCCCACACTGCTGATCGCCATTGTGGTGTTCGGCGCGCTCATCTTCATTCATGAACTGGGCCATTTTCTTACCGCGAAGTGGAGCGGCATCAAAGTAAACGAGTTTTCCATCGGCATGGGGCCGAAGCTGTGGGGCTGGCAGAGGGGCGAAACGCTGTATGCGCTGCGCCTGCTGCCCATCGGCGGCTATGTGAGCATGGAAGGGGAAGACGAGGAAAGCGACGAGCCGCGGGCTTTTCAGCGCGCGGCCGTGTGGAAGCGCATCATCGTCACGGCTGCCGGCGCGGTGATGAACCTTGCGCTGGGCTTTATCGTTCTGCTCATTGTGGTATGCCTTCAGGGGCAGATTGTCAGCCGTACAGTATACGGCTTTCAGGAAAATGCGGCCTCTCAGCAAAGCGGCCTGCAGCAGGGCGACACCATCGTGGCGGTGAACGGCAGGCGCTGCTATATCGCAAATGATGTCAGCTATGAGCTTGCCCGTTCTGCAAACGGCACGGCAGACCTCACAGTAGAGCGCGGCGGAAAGACAGTGGAGCTTGAAAATGTCCGCTTCAACAGCTATACGCTGGAGGGCCAGCAGCAGAGCGGCCTTGATTTCATCGTGTACGGCCTGCCGCTTTCGCCGGCGGCGGTGCTGAAAGAGGCGGGCGCCTGGACGATGTCTTATGCCCGCCTTGTGGTGCTGAGCTTTGCAGACCTTGTCACCGGCCGCATCCCGGTGACAGACCTTTCCGGCCCGGTGGGCATTGTGCAGACAATAGGCCAGGTGTCCACCATGGGGGTGGAATCCCTTCTGCTTTTGGTGGCGCTCATTACGGTGAACCTGGGTGTGTTCAACCTTCTGCCTGTGCCTGCGCTGGACGGCGGGCGGCTGGTGTTCCTGATTTTGGAGGCTGTGCGCCGCAAGCCTGTGCCGCAGAAGTTTGAAATTGCAGTGAATGCGGCAGGCTTTGTGCTGCTGATTGGGCTGATGCTGTTTGCTACCTTCAATGATGTTACGCGCCTGATTGCGTGATATTCCGCACTGGCCCGAAAAGGAAAAGGGGAATAAGAAAGCCATGGAGAGAAAGATTACAAAGGCCGTCCGTGTGGGCGGCCTTGTCATGGGCGGCGGTGCGCCTGTGCTGGTGCAGAGCATGCTGAATGCAAAAGCGGACGACATACCCGCCAATGTGGCACAGGCACAGCGTCTTCAGGCCGCAGGCTGCCAGCTGGTGCGCGTGACGGTGCCCACGGCGGCGCATGCTCGTGTTGTCACGGCGCTGAAAGAGGCTGTGTCCATGCCTGTCGTAGCGGATATCCATTTCGATTACAGGGCCGCGCTGGCCTGTGCCGAGGCAGGGGTGGATAAAATACGCATCAACCCCGGCAATATCGGCAGCGATGCGCATGTGCGCGAGGTGGCTGACGTCTGCCGCAAAAGGGGCATCCCCATCCGCATTGGAGTGAATGGCGGCAGCTTGGAAAAGAATATTCTGGCAAAGCACGGCGGCGTCACCCCCCAGGCGCTGTGCGAAAGCGCCCTGTATCATGTGGCCCTGCTGGAAAAGCACGATTTCGGTGATATCGTCATTTCCATCAAATCCTCCAATGTGCCGGTGATGATGCAGGCCTACCGCCTGCTGAGCGCACAGTGCAGCTATCCGCTACATATCGGCGTCACCGAGGCGGGCACTTACCGGATGGGGCTTATCAAATCGGCCATGGGCATCGGCGGGCTTCTGATGGAGGGCATTGGCGACACGCTGCGCGTTTCGCTTACAGACGAGCCGGAAAAGGAAGTGCTGGCGGGCTATGATATCCTGCGCGCGGCCGGTTACCCGGTGGCCGGGCCTGAAATTGTCAGCTGCCCCACCTGCGGGCGCACCAACATTGATGTGGCGGGCATCGCCAATGAAGTGGAGCGCCGCCTGCGCGAGCGCGGCTGTACGCGCAGCATCAAGGTGGCGGTGATGGGCTGTGTGGTGAACGGCCCGGGTGAGGCAAAAGAGGCGGATATCGGCATTGCGGGCGGCAGGGATTGCGCCCTGCTGTTTGTGAAGGGCCAGCAGAAGCGCATGCTGCGCGGCGATATTGTGGGCGAGCTTATCCGGGAAATCGAGCAGATGGAGCAGACGAAATGAAACCTCTTTTGACAGATTTGTGGCCGCAGTTTGCCGGGGACGCGGAATTCCGCAGCGCCTTCGGCGGCGCGGTGGTGGACAGGGTGCTGGCGGACAGAAACCGCCGTCTTATCACTGTCATATACAGCGCCGCGGCGCCTGCGCCGCGCACGGCATGTGACAGGCTGGCGCTTTCTCTGGCGCCTCTGTTCAAAGGCTTCTCGCTTCGGGTGAGGGGCCTGTTTCCGTATGCGTCGCTTACGCCGCAGGCTGTGCTGGACCTTGTGCAGGAGCTGAAGGATGAGGGCGTGCCGATCAACGGCTTTTTTGACGGCGCTGAGGCAAGGCTGGAGGGCGAGCGCATCCTGCTCACCCTGCGCAACGGCGAGACAATTCTGCGCCAGCTTGCGTTTGACAAAAAGCTGGCGGAAAAAATTGCGCAGGCCACCGGGTGTACGCCGGAAGTATACTTTTCCTGCGAGGAAATGATAGACGCGCACGAGCTGGAGAAGAAAATGCTGGAGAAAACGCCGGTAAAGGTGTTCAAGGCAAAAAAAGACCTTCCCGCTTTGCAGGTGCCCGGCCTTGCCCTGGAGGATGTGCCCGCACAGGTGGTGTACGGGCATGTATTCAAGCCGGACAAGCCCACCCCTCTGCAGGAGATGGGGCAGGACGCAGGCAAGGTAACGGTATGGGGCGACGTGTTCGCCACAGAATTGAAAGGGAATTATTACAAGATATATTCCATTTCCATCACAGACTACACCGGCTCTATCAATGTAAAGCTGCGGCTGCAGCAGAATGAGAACAGCGACAGGCTGGACGAATTGAAAAAAGGCGATACGCTCGTAATACGCGGGCGCTGCGAATACGACCGCTTTGAACGGGATTATGTCATCATGCCGGACGACGTGCTGAAGACAGCGCGCAAGCAGCGCACGGACGACGCCGAAGGGGAAAAGCGCGTAGAGCTGCACCTGCATACAAAGCTCAGCAGCATGGACGGCTTCTGCGACCCGGCGGCAGCTGTAAAAATGGCGCACCGCATGGGGCACCGCGCCATTGCCATTACAGACCACGGCGTGGTGCAGGGCTTTCCGGAGGCGATGCTGGCGGTAGACGACATCCACAAAAAAGACCCGGATTTCAAGCTCATCTATGGCTGCGAGGCCTATTTTGTGGACGATATGGTGCCGGTGGTGTACGGCGGGCAGACTGTGCCCATGCAGGGCTCGTTCGTGGTGTTCGATTTGGAGACCACCGGCCTTTCCCCGCAGGACTGCGCCATTACCGAGATAGGCGCGGTGGTGGTGGAAAACGGCGAGATAGGGGAAAGCTACAACAGCTTTGCAAACCCCGGCGTACATATCCCGGAAAATATCACCAAGCTCACCGGCATCACCGACGACATGGTGAAGGACGCCCCCGGCCAGGAGCAGGCCGTGCGGGATTTTTTGCGCTTTGTAGATGGCCGCGTTTTGGTGGCGCACAATGCGCACGGCTTCGATATCCGCTTTATCAAAGCCGCATGCGAGCGCTATGGCATCGAGTTCCGGCACACTTATATCGACACGCTGCCTCTGGCGCAGTCGCTGTATATTGGCCTGCGCAACTATAAGCTGGACACCATAGGCAAATATCTTGAGATACCCCCCTTTGAGCACCACCGCGCCTGCGATGATGCGCGCGCCCTTGCGCAGATATTTGTGAAAATGGTGGAGGACCTTTCCCTGCGCGGCGTGCAGGAGGTGCAGGGCATCAACACGGGCCTTGGGGGGGCGCGCGGGCTTTCTAAGAAAAATTTTCACCTTATCATTCTGGTAAAAAACAAAACGGGGCTGAAAAACCTGTATAAAATTGTGAGCGAGGCGCATATCGAGCACTTTTTCAAGGTGCCGCGCGTGCCGCGCAGCCTTTTGAATAAATACAGAGATGGGCTCCTTCTAGGCTCGGCCTGCGAGGCGGGCGAGCTGTACCGGGCCATTGTGGAGGGCCGCAGCTTTGAAGAGCTGTGCGCCATTGCCTCCTATTACGACTATCTGGAAGTTCAGCCTGTGGGCAACAACGAATACATGGTGCGCGAGCACATTGTGGACGGCATTGAGCAGATACAGGAATTCAATAAAACCGTGCTGCGCCTTGGCGAAAAGCTGAACAAAATGGTGGTGGCTACGGGCGATGTGCATTTCCTGAACCCGGAGGACGCGGTGTACCGCGCGGTGCTTCAGGCAGGCAACGGCTTTCAGGACGCCGATAACCAGGCGCCGCTGTATTTCCGCGATACGAACGATATGCTGCGCGAGTTCAGCTATCTGCCCGAAGAGAAAGCGCGCGAAATTGTTATTGAAAACCCGAATAAAATAGCAGATATGATAGACGCCGATGTGCGCGCTATTCCCAAAGGGCTGTATACGCCCACCATTGAAGGGGCAGACGTGACGCTGCGCGAAGACACCATGCGCAATGCGAAGCAGCGTTATGGCGACCCGCTGCCGGAGCTTGTGGAAAAGCGCCTGACGCGCGAGTTGGATTCCATCATCAAGCACGGCTTTGCCGTGCTGTATGTCATTGCCCAGAAGCTGGTGCTGAAAAGCGAGGAGTACGGCTATCTGGTGGGCTCACGCGGTTCGGTGGGTTCTTCTGCCGTGGCGCACTTTTCCGGTATTTCCGAGGTGAACAGCCTGCCGCCGCACTACCTGTGCCCGAAGTGCAAGTGGAGCGAGTTTTATACAGACGGCTCTGTGGCGGACGGCTTCGATCTGCCGGACAGGGTGTGCCCGCAATGCGGGGAAAAGCTTATCGTGGACGGCCACGATATCCCCTTCGAGACGTTCCTTGGCTTTGACGGCGACAAGGAGCCGGATATCGACCTGAACTTTTCCGGCGACGTGCAAAGCCGCATTCACCGCTATACAGAGGATATTTTCGGCAAGGACCATGTGTTCAAGGCGGGCACGATATCGGGCCTGCAGGATAAAACAGCCTACGGCTATGTAAAGAAATATCTGGAGGAGCGGGGCCGCACGGTGAACCGTGCGGAGGAAAACCGCCTTGTGCAGGGCTGTGTAGGCGTAAAGCGCACCACCGGCCAGCATCCGGGCGGCATGGTGGTGGTGCCCAGCGACCACGATGTGTACGATTTCTGCCCTGTGCAGCATCCGGCGGACGACAAGGAGAAGGGCGTTATCACCACACATTTTGAATTCAAATACCTGCACGATACCATCCTGAAGCTGGACGAGCTGGGCCACGACGTGCCCACCATGTACAAATATCTGGAGGATATGACGGGCATCAAAATGGCAGATGTGCCCATGAATGATGAACAGGTGATATCCCTTCTTGTTTCCACCAGGGCGCTGGGCGTCACGCCGGAGCAGATAGGCAGCGAGACGGGCACGTTCGGCATTCCGGAGCTGGGCACCCGCTTCGTGCGCAACATGCTTATTGAGGCGCAGCCCAAAAGCTTTGGCGACCTGATACAGATATCCGGCCTGTCGCACGGCACGGATGTGTGGAACGGCAACGCGCAGGATTTGATCCGCGACGGCGTGTGCACCATTTCCGACGTAATAGGCACGCGCGACTCCATCATGACATATCTGCTGCATAAAAATGTGGAGCCGAAGCAGGCGTTCACCATTATGGAGCTGACGCGAAAGGGCAAGGTGGCAAAGGGCGGTTTCCCGGAGGGCGTGGAGGACATGCTGCGCCAGCACGATGTGCCGGAGTGGTACCTCGACAGCTGCAAAAAGATAAAGTACATGTTCCCCAAGGCGCACGCCGTGGCGTACCTTATTGCGGCCATCCGGCTGATGTGGTTCAAGGTTTATCACCCGCTGGCCTTCTATGCCACCTACTTCACGGTGCGCGGCGAGGATATCGACTACGAGGCCGCGGTGGGCGGCGTGAAGGTGGCCCTTCAGCACATGAAGGAGATAGAGCAGCGTCCCAAGGAGGAAAAGACGGCAAAAGACGAGGACATGCTGGCCTCGCTGCAAATCGTGAACGAGATGCTCCAGCGCGGCTACGAGTTTTTGCCTGTGCGCATCGGCAAGAGCCGCGCGAAGACCTATGTCATCGAAGACGGGAAGATACGCCTGCCCTTCATGGCCCTGAAGGGGCTGGGGGACGCCGTGGCCACCGCGCTGGAGGAAGCCACGATGAGCGGCGAGCAGTATATCTCTGCCGAAGAGCTGCAAACAGCCTGCGGGGCCTCCAGCACTGTCATGGACCTTCTGGCCGAAATCGGTGCGCTGGGCGATTTGCCTAAAACGAGCCAGGTCTCGTTTTTCTGAATATGCTGCCGGGAAACGGGCTGTAAAGCGCAAGGGCTTTTCAGCTTGAAGCCTCCTTGCTTCGGGTGCAGGGGAAACGGCTTTACATGCCGCCGCGAGCGCAGCGGCGCTTAAAATGGGGCGTTCGCGCACAGATGCTTTTCTGCGTGCGTGCGCCCTGTTTTGCGCACCTGCACAAAACAGGGCGCGCGGCCGAGCCGGATAGAGCGAAAAGGCTGACGCTTCAAACGCAGGCGAAAAGGGCAATAAAGGATGGAATGGCGACGGGACGGAAGCTGTTCATAAACGGGCGGCGATGCAAAGCTACAGGCGTTTGATGCTTTGTGGGAGGCCCGATGGAAGGGGCTGCTTTCATGGGCCTCCGGCGGCCCCGGCTGCCTTGGCCGGAGGCATCACTTTGTGGGGCACACATATTTTCACAGAGCTTTCACGAATCGGAAATTGTTTTTTCGCCTGTTTTTTCTATAATGAAGAAAGACGCCAGCCTGCCCTATATCCCTTGCACGGAAGGAGAGCCGCATGAAAAAAGAAATGTCGAAAGCAAAAAAGAGGCTTCTTGCCGCAGCGATTGCTGTGTGTGCGCTTCTTCTTGTATTGGCGGCTGCGGCCGCGCTGTATATCAACAGTAAAATGGCGCTTATCAGCCGCCCGGCAGCGGCCTCGGCAAACGCCGGCAGCGGCGGGACCGAAGATGGAATGCTCTCTTTCAGCGGCCTCGATCTGGATGATATTGATGTGATGGAGAACGGCGGAACCATAGAGCCGCCCGAGGGAGACGTGAATGTGCACGGCGATATTACGAATATCCTTATCATCGGTTCTGACGAACGGGAAGAAGGGCAGACGGCACGCGCGGACAGCATGATGCTCGTTTCTATCAACAGCCGCGAAAATACATGGAAGCTGGTTTCTTTTGAGCGGGGCGTGGGTGTGTCCATCCCCAATGTGGGCGACGACTGGCTTACACATACCTATGCATACGGCGGCCCAGAGCTTCTTTTGAAAACGCTGCAGGAATATTACAAGGTGGACGTGAGCCGCTATGTCAAAATTGATTTCTCTGTGTTTGAAGCTTTCGTAACGGATATTGGCGGCGTGGTGGTAGAGATGAGCCAGGAAGAGGCCGATTATATGAACAGCATTGCCGGCGAGGAAAAATGGTCTGCGGGCGAGGCAAGGCTGGACGGGCCCACGGCCCTGGTGTATGCGCGCATCCGTCATCTGGACAGTGACTGGGCGCGGGTAGAGCGCCAGCGGCAGGTGATGCAGGCTGCCGCCGACCAGGTGGCTACACTGAGCCTTGCCAAAATAGACCTTATTGCCAACCATGTGCTGCCTATGATAGAAACGAACCTGACCAATGGCGAGCTGTGGCAGCTTGCCCTGAAAATGCCTGCGCTTCTGGGCAGCCAGGCCCAGCAGATGACCGTGCCGGAGCAATCGCAGAGCTGGACGGTGGCGGGCACACTGGAGGATTCGCTTATCGCGTGCGACTTTGAAGCCGAAGCCAAAAGGCTGGACAGCTTTTTGATGGGGGAATATGAAGCGGACGCGGCCGGCTGAGGTACACCATATATGCGGCGCAGAATATCTGTGCCAGCCCTGTTTGCCTCCTGCGGCACACAGGCGGCAGGCCGTGAAAAGTGCGCGCATCTGTCTTGCGCGGCCCCGGCAAACCAAAGCATAAAACGCGCGGCAGGCCGCAGAGGATGAAGGGCATAGCATGGGCATGCTTTATTAAAGATAAAGAGACAGCGAAATTTATTCTACTCACCACCCTTGCTCCGCAGCCCGCAAAGGAGCGGCCTGCCGCCCTGACGAAAGCTTGCCCGCTTTCAGAAGGCCGCTGCCGGCGGCCCCGCCTGGCCCTGCTGGAAGTGAAAGCTTTATACGGGCACTCCCCGGCTTTGCCGGTGGTTTTCAAGTCAGGCCCCCGGCTTTGCCGGGGGTCTGCGTAAGCCCCGGAAGGGCATATATTACCGGCAAGCCTCTCAGAAGGCACTGAATATTCTGTCTCCTGCATCACTTGCCCCGCCTCCCGTAAACGGAATTCTTCCCGCTGCATGCTGCATCTTTTGGTATTGAATACCATCTTCTCGCCTTGCTCGAAACTGACAGCGAAAGCCTTTTTACTCTCCACGGCACAGCCGCGGGTTGTCGTTTCGCTAAAGCAAAAAAAGAAAAACGGCATGGTGAAAACCATGCCGTTTTTTGCATTGTACCATCGGGCCCGGCGTGGGGCAGGGGGGTCATTTCTGCCCGCAGCCGCAGCGGGAGCAGCCCGCTTCAACCAGGCAGGAAAGCAGGCCGGTAACGGTAAAGGCCGTGCCACTCATCAGCGCACCCAGCAGGAAGGCAAGAATATAGCGAAGGATATTGTCATTGCCCGTTTCCAGCGCGATGAGTGTCACTGTGGCGACCACAAGAAGTGCAATGGCAGTAAGAAGCAGCTTGTGCCCGCAGCCGCACAGGCAGGAATTATAGGCGCTGTCCTGCCGCAGCAGGCTGCACGAGGTAAACGTGAGCAAAAGCAGCGCCAATGAGCCGAATACAATGGCAAGGCGCGGCGTGATATATGCGGTGAAGCCGAATTCGATGCTGTAAGCCACGGCAGCGGCGCCCACAAGCACGCTGACGATGACAGTTACAATATCATACCATTTTTTGTTACACATAGGGGTAAGCTCCTTTTTCTCAAGTTGATGCAAAGACGGCCGCGCGTGCGCATATTTACGGGTACATTGCGGCCGCGAGCAAAACCGGGGGAATGTCAGAAGTGGCAGGACGATTCCCCAAAATCAATATAGTTCGTCATGATCTTGACGTTGATGCAGCGGCGGCGGCAGCAAGAAGCGCCCTCGCCGGTGATATTCTCCGGAAGGATAAAGCGCAGGCCGCTTACGGGGATATCCGCGCAGCGGCTGCAGGAGGTGGGGCCTACGGCGAACATTTTCATGCCGCACGGCGTTTCGCAGCCGCAGCTGTCCACTTCATACAGCGCCACACAAACGGCGATGCGGCAGTTGGGGCACACGCCGCGAAGCGTGAAGGAGAGGTCCAGAATGCGGCCCTGGCCGTCCGGCGGCACACAGCCTATCTCGGCTGATTTATAGGTCTCGCAGCTGTTGAAGCAGATGCCGCCGGCAATTTTGGAAGACAGGATGGCCGATGCGCTTTCGGGCGCTGGCGCCTCCTGTGCGCAGGGCTGGGGCTCAGGCGCAGGCTGTGGGCATTCATTTGCCGGAAGCTTTTCTTCTTCCAGGCAGGGCAGTTCGGGGGCCATGGGCGGCTGCTGCGGGGCGTCACCGCCAATGGTGATATTGCCAAGGTCTATGGTTTGCATGAGGGGGTGCCTCCTTTCGATGGGAACGATATACTGCTACCGTATGGGCCCGGCGGTATACTGTATCTTATGCCCACGCTGCCTGCCATGCAACGCAGTGTGGAAAACACGGAAAAAACAGCGGATGCACGGTGCGAAAAAACTTTTTTCGCACCGTGCATCCTTTTTTTGCCGCAATGCGTTATACAAGGTGAAGGGGAGTGAAAGCATGCCGCAGGACAAGGCGCTGGTACATGGCCTGCGCAAGGGCAGTGAGGCGTGTGCGCAGGCGCTGGTGCAGCAGCATTACGGCGAAGTGCTGCGGTATGCACGGCATTTGTGCCGCAATGAGACGCTGGCAGAGGACATCACGCAGGAGGCCTTCCTGCGCGTGCTGGAAAAGGTGATGCGCGGCCAGGTTGCGGGAAACCTGCGCGCCTATTGCTTTGTTACGGCAAGGCACCTGTATCTCGACAGCCTGCGGCGTCCGCCGCAGCAGGCACTGGAAGAAATGACGGCCGCAGAGGATGAATTGGCTGGGGCCGAAAGCGACAATGCCTTCCGGCAGATGGTGGCCGGCCTGCCCGCGGATGTGCGGGAAGCCGTGATACTGCGCTTTGCTTACCGCTTGAAATTCAAAGAGATAGCCGTAGTGCAGGGCGTTGCGGCGCGCACGGCACAGGCGCGCGTGCGCCGCGGCATTCAGTGGCTGAAAGAGAATTGGAGGGAAGATGTGTGAACAGGTTCGAGGCGTCGCTTTACAGAGCGTTTGAAAGGAACAGCGCCGGGGCCCCGGCGCGCCGGGAAGCTGTGCTGCGTACCCAGCAGGCGTGCGCGCGCCTTGTGCGCGAAAGACGCATGCTGGTGCGGACGGGCAGCGCGGCCATGTTCCGGCAGGTGGCACGCTTTTCCGCACCCAGGCTTTGGGCGGCGCAGGCGCTGGTGCTTTTTGCCGGTGTGGCCGGCCTGTACTCGCTGGGCGATGTGCTGCAGGGGCTTGCAGGAGGCTATCTTGGCGGCTATGTCGCCTTTTTCTCTCCGGTGCTGGTGCTTGGCTGCCTGCCGGAAATGTTCCGCAGCGAGGCCTGCGGCATGGCTGAGCTGGAGTGTGCCACGCGCGCCTCCCGCATGCAGCTTATGCTGGTGCGTCTTGTCTCTGCCGCAGTGGCAGACCTTGCATGCCTGGCTGTCCTACTGGGGGCGGCATGGGCCTCCTTTGGGCGGCAGGCGGGCGTGCCGGTATGGAGCCTGGCATTATATGCGCTGGTGCCCTTCCTCACCTGTGCCGCCGCCCTGCTGAATGTATGCACGAAAAGCAGCGGGCATGGGCCGTCCTCCTGTGCGGCCCTGTGTGTGCTGCTTTCCCTTGGCTGTGCGCTGATGACGCAGCTTGCCGCAGCTTTGTATATGCTGTATGCCATCTGGGTGTGGCTGGCGGCGCTGGCGGTGGCGGGAATATGGTTTGCCCGGGAGGCGGCGCGGCTCGCGCGCCGGATGAGGCCCGCAGAGGATGCGTGCGCCGCCATATGAGAAAGGAGAGCTTCCAATGCAGTTGAAACTGGACAGATTGACAAAGCAGTATGGCTCCAAAATCGCTGTGGACAGGGTATCGGCCACGCTCACCCGCGGCGTATACGGCCTTTTGGGGGCGAACGGCGCAGGCAAGACCACGCTGATGCGCATGCTGTGCGGAATTTTGACGCCGACCTCAGGCGAAGTGCTGCTGGACGGCGAAAGCATCTATGCCATGGACGCGCGCTACCGGGATCTGCTGGGCTATCTTCCGCAGGATTTCGGTTATTACCCGGAATACTCCGCGCAGGACTTCCTGCTTTATATTGCGGCGCTGAAGGGCCTGCCCAGGCCGCAGGCAAAGCAGAAGACGGCGCAGCTTCTGGAAAAAGTGGCGCTGGCCGGGGTGGGGAAAAAGCGGATAAAAACTTTTTCCGGCGGAATGAAGCAGCGCCTTGGCATTGCCCAGGCGCTGCTGAATGAACCTGAAATACTGGTGCTGGACGAGCCCACCGCCGGGCTGGACCCAAAAGAGCGCGTGCGCCTGCGCAATCTGCTGGCAGACCTTGCGAAAGACCGTATTGTGCTGCTTTCCACGCACATTGTCTCGGATGTAGAGAGCATTGCGGACAGAGTGTTCCTGATGAAGCAGGGCTCGTTCGTGCTGGAGGGCACGGTGGCGCAGCTTGTGGAAAGGATGCGGGGCAGGGTGTGGGAATATGCCGTGCCGGACCATCTGGTACACCGTGCAGAGCAGGAATATGCCGTGGCAAACCTGCGCCATGAAGGCGGGCAGACGGTGATGCGCATTGTGGCGGACTCCCCGCCGGGCCCGGAGGCGCGCGCCTGCACCCCTGTTTTGGAGGACCTGTACCTGTATCACTTCTCTGGCGAAACGGAGGCGCAGTGATGGCCCTGTTCTGGGAGGAATGGAAAAAATGCTGGCGCGGGCGAACAGCGCCCCTGTGCCTGCTGGCACTGCTGGCGGCGGCTGTCTGTCTGGGGATTTATACCGGGGTGGATGCTCTTTCGGATGTGGACAGATACTATCAGCCGGTGCACAACGGCCCGCGGGAAACGGCAAGGCAAAAGGAATTTGCCGGGCGGTGGGCAGGCAGGCTGGAGGCGGAAGAGCTGGAAAAGGCCCTGAAAAGCCTTCAACATGCCTATGCGCAAAGCGAGAACACGCAGGAGCAAAACGGCGTAAAGGCCTTTACGCCTCAGGCGCGCCGCCAATGGTACGACCCAGTGGAGGCCGTTGTTCCGCTGATGGAATCGGTGCTGGATATTTCCGGGGCCTACGAAGGCGCCGGGGCGCAGGAGGCCGGCCTGTATACAGCCGATGCTTCGCAGCTTCGCCGGTTTTATGAGCTGCGGCATGAAAAGGTGCTGGCCTCTGTTGAGTTCCGCCTGCAGAACGGCAGTCTGAACGAGGCGCAGGCAGATGCCCTGCTGAAGCGGGAGGCACAGCTGCAGACGCCTTTTGCCTACGGCTATACAAAGGGCTTTTCCGAATACACCAGATCCCATACCCTTGTGGCCTACCTTGCGGCCCTCTTTGCCTGTATTTTATGTGCGCCTGTATTTGCAGGCGAAGTGAAAACAGGGGCAGACGCTGTTTTGAAGGCGGCGCGGCATGGGCGCATGGCGCTGGCGCAGGCCAAGGTGTGCGCGGCGCTGTGTGCGGCCAGTGCACTGTATGTCGCGGGCACTGCCGCCATTGCGGCAGCCCAGCTTGCCTTTAGCGGCACAGACGGCTGGAATGCCGCCGTGCAGGTCTCGTCCGAGGGGGCGCTGTACCTTGTCAATCCTGTTAATATGCTGCAATGTGAGGCAGGCGCCGTTTTATACGGCTATGTCTGCTGCCTTGGCATGGCAGGCGTTTCCCTGTGCTTCTCGGCGTGCCTGCGTTCGTCCTTTGCCGCTATGGCGGCTTCTGTGTGTATTCTGATTTTGCCGGAGATACTACGCTTTCTGCCCGGCATGGACGTGCTGCGCCAGCTTTTGCCCGGAAATGTGAGCACGGCTTTTGCTTTTATGCAGGGCGAGATGTTTTTTGACGTGGCGGGCAGGCCCGTGCCGGCGCAGGTGCTTCAGCTTGCGGTGCCGCTGGCGCTTGCCCTGTGCGGCGCGGCTGCTGCCGCACGGTGCTGGCGCCGCAGGCAGACAGTATGAAGGAGGGGAAAGCATGCTGTTTTGGAATGAAGTAAAAAAGCTTTGGCGGCAGCGCGCCGCCAAGGTGTTTTTGGCACTGGTGGCCGCCTTGCTCCTTTTTCTATGCATCATGAATATCACGCTGGGTTCTTCGGCCTTCTTTTACAGCGGGCCGGAAAATACAGCTCTGCAAAAACAGTATGCACAGCGGTGGAAGGGCCCGCTCACCGGCGAAAAGCTGGCCGGGGCGCTTGCCTTTTACCAGCAGGGCTATGCGGATGAAAGCAAGCTTGTTTATGATGAGCAGTGGGGGGTATGGGGGCCCAGCAATGAGCAGTACGCCGCATACCTCATCCCCACAATGGATGTGCTGGCCCCGCTGGAAAGCGTGCTGCAGAGGGGCACGTATGAACGGGGGACCTTGCGGGATGCAAGGTCGGAGGATGCGCTGGCCTTTTATGACCTGCGCGCACAGTGGCTGGAAGAATTTCTCGACGGGCAGTTCCCGCAGGATATGCCGGGTGCGGCGCAGGACAAGGCCTTTTTTGAGGCGCAGGAGGCCCGCGTGGAAAAGCCGTTTTATTATGACTATTTCGGCGCCGGCAGCGTGAGCGGCGGCCTGCGCACCTGGGCGGAGATGCTTTCGTCCAATATCCCTTACCTGCAGTTCTTTCTGGTGCTGGGGCTGGGGCAGATATTTGCCGCCGAGTGGCGCCGAAAAGCTGCCCCCGTACTGCTTTGCACAAAGCATGGCCGGGGCGCACTGGCGCGTGCAAAGCTTCTGGCGGGCCTGTTCTGGATATTGGCGGCCAGCGTGTGCATGCTGGCGGTTTATCTTGCCTTTCAGTTTTCGGTGCTGGGCACAAGCGGCCTTGCCTGCCCTGTTCAGCTGATAAAGCCGCTGGCGACAGCGCCGCTCACCATTTGGCAGACAGAGCTTATCTGCATGGCGGGCATGCTGCTCTCGGCGGTATCTTTGGGCAGCATCGTCCTGTGGCTGTCCGCCCGCCTGCACAGCGCGTTTGCCGCGGGCGTGGCCATGGCGCTGGGAATATTCGGCCTGCCGGTGCTGGCCCAGAACATGCCGGCGGGCGTTTCTCAGTGGCTTGACCTTCTTCCGCATGGCGCCAGCGGGCTCTATGGCGAGCTGATGCGCACAAATCTGTTTCACGTTTTCGGCCTGCGCATATGGTCGCCATGGATGTTCCTGTTTTCACAGGCGGTGCTGGCAGCCGTGTTTTCCATATTGTGCCTGCGCACATGGAAGCACGGCAGATAAAGCCCGGGCCCGGGCAGAACGGGGCCGGTACAGCTTCAGCGCGGCGGGCCGTGCGGTGCAGGGGGTATATCCCGGCACCGTGCGGCTCACTTTTTTCTTGCGAAAAAACACAAAATATAGTAAAATAAACTTGTATATTCGAGAAGTAGGCCCATTTTGTAGGAAGAAAGAGCAAGAGGTACCCCATGCAGAAGGTGCAGTTTGAGAGAAACAGCGCGGCGGTAGATGTCATAGCGGCTTATTACCGGCGCACGCCGAAGCTTTATGTGCATTCGTTCGGCTGCCAGCAGAATGTGAATGACGGGGAGAAGATCGCGGGCGTTTTGTGCGATGTCGGCTTTTCCATGTGCAGCAAGGCTTCGGATGCTGATATGATTATATTCAACACCTGTGCCGTGCGCGAGCACGCCGAGCAGCGCGTGTTCGGCAACGTGGGGGCGCTGAAGGCCCTGAAGGAAGAAAACCCGAAGCTGATGATAGCGGTGTGCGGCTGCATGACGCAGCAGAAAAGCGTGGTGGATAAATTCCGCCAAAGCTACCCGTTTGTGGATATCGTCACCGGTGTGAACAAAATAGACCTTCTGCCCAAACTGCTGTGCGACCGCATAGCAAAGCGCCGCCGCGTGCTTCAGGCGCCGGACGACCGGCCCGATATCGTGGAGGGCATGCCCCTGCAGCGCGGGTGCACCTTCCGCGCGTGGCTGCCCATCATGTACGGGTGCGACAACTTCTGCTCGTACTGCATCGTGCCCTATGTGCGCGGGCGCGAGCGCAGCCGCACCAGCGCCGAAATCCTAGAGGAGTTCCGCAGCCTCGTGGCGCAGGGCTACAAGGACATTACTCTTTTGGGGCAGAACGTGAACTCCTACGGCAAGGGACTGGAGGAAAAGACGGATTTTTCCGACCTTCTGGCCCTTCTGGATGCTGTGCCGGGCGATTACCGCCTGCGCTTTATGACGAGCCACCCGAAGGATGCCACCCGCAAGCTGATAGACACCATAGCGGCCTCGAAGCATATCTGCCATCATCTGCACCTGCCGGTGCAGTCCGGCTCGGACGAGGTGCTGGCGCGCATGAACCGCAGCTATACGGCAGAGAATTATCTGGGCCTGATTCGCTATGCAAAGGAAAAAATACCGGATATGACCTTTTCCAGCGACATCATCGTGGGCTTCCCGGATGAGACGGAGGAGGACTTTGAAAAAACGCTGGAGCTTATCCGCACGGTGCGCTATGCCCAGCTTTTCACCTTTATTTATTCCAAGCGCGGGGGCACGCGTGCCGCCGCCATGCCGGACCATGTCACCCACGCGCAGAAGACGGCGCGCATGGCGCGCATGCTGGAAATACAGGACGGCATTGTGGCAGAGCTGTGCAGCAGCCTGCTGGGCACGAGCCAGCGTGTGCTGGTGGAGGGGCCCGGCCGGGAAGCGGGCATCATGACGGGCAGACTGGATAATAATATGATAGTGGAATTTCCCTGCACGGACGAAAGCCTTGCGGGCACGTTCTGCACAGTGCATATCGGCGCCGCAAAAGGCGCAGTGCTGAAAGGCGCGCTGGAGGCCTGAGCCCTTCGCCGCCGGAAAAGAAAGGAAGAAATATTTATGGCAAAAGATGCGATTACCATGTTCAAGGAGGCTGCTGCGCAGCTTCAGAAGGAGATAGAGTACGTCACGCTGGACAGTACGCGCAAAATGAACGACGAAGACGAGGCCCTGCAGGAGCTGATTGGAGATTTCAACCTTGCGCGCATTGATTTGAACAGCGAGCTCTCCAAAACATCGGACAGGGACGACGAAAAGGTGGCGGCGCTGAACGACAAAGTAAACAGGCTGTACAATGATATCATGATGAATGACAGCATGCAGGCCTACAACGACGCCAAAACTGATTTCGACGCCGTGATCCAGTATGTGAATGCCATTATCAACACGGCGGTGAACGGCGGCGACCCCATGGCGGTAGAGCAGCCGGCTGCCGGGTGCAGCGGCAGCTGCGCTTCCTGTGCGGGCTGCCATTGAGGGCAAAAACAGCAAAGCCGGGCAAACGGCCTGCCGTGCCACAGCGCGGCGGCCCGTGCCCGGCCATTTTGAATTTTGAACAGGGATGGTGCAAGGCATGGCGGCGCTCTCTCCGATGATGCAGCAGTATTTTGAAATCAAAAAGCAGCACCCGGATAAGCTTTTGTTTTTCCGGCTGGGCGATTTTTACGAGATGTTCTACGACGACGCCATTGTGGCGTCTAAGGAGCTGGAGCTCACCCTTACCGGGCGGGACTGCGGCCAGGCCGAACGCGCGCCCATGTGCGGCGTGCCGTTCCACTCGTACGAGAACTATGTGGCAAGGCTGATTGAGAAAGGCTATAAGGTAGCTATCTGCGAGCAGATGGAGGACCCCGCGCTGGCCAAGGGCCTTGTAAAGCGCGATGTGGTGCGCGTGGTGACGCCCGGCACCGTCATTGAGCAGAGCATGCTGCAGGATGACAGGAATAATTTCATCGCCAGTATTCTGATAGAAAACGGGCAGGCCGGCCTGTGTTTTGCAGATGTCTCCACAGGCGAGGCGCATGTCACCTGTATTTCCGGGCAGGACCTTGGCGCGCAGATGATATCCGAGCTGTGCCGCTATGCCCCCAGCGAGGTGCTGTTCAACCCGGCCATTCTGGACTACAAGGACGTGACGGCTTATATCAAGCAGCAGCTCACCTGTGCGGTAGAGCTTTTGGACGACGCTGATTTTGAGCCCCAGGCATGTAAGGCGCGTGTAGAGGCGCAGTTCTCCGGCGGGTTCTGCGCTGCCGCCGGCTGCGAGGCGGACGGGCTTCAGGCGCGGGCGCTGGGCGCGCTGCTTTTTTACCTGGAGGCCACGCAGAAGAAAGGCGTGGAACGCCTGAAAAATGTGCATGCCTACGCGGAGGCGCAGTACATGCACCTTTCGCCCGTTACGCGCGCCAATCTGGAGCTGACACAGACGATGCGCGGGCGTGAAAAAAAAGGCACGCTTTTGTGGGTGCTGGACAAAACCAGCACCGCTATGGGCAAGCGCCTTCTGCGCGCATGGATTGAGCAGCCGCTTGTGAGCGCGGGGGCCATCAACCGCAGGCTGGACGCCGTGGAGGAGCTGGTGGGCGACTCTGTCACGCGGGCAGAGCTGGCCGAAGCGCTGGGTCATGTGTATGATTTGGAGCGCCTGATGACGCGCACGGTGTATGGCAGCGCCACGCCGCGTGAGGTGTATGCGCTGGCGTGCACCTGCGGCAGGCTGCCGGAGATAAAGCGCCTGTGCGAGGCCTTCCGCGGCGAGATGCTGACAAGCCTTGCGGACGGAATAGACGAGCTGGAGGATGTAAAAGAGCTTGTTTTCCGCGCGCTGAACGATGAGCTGCCCATCAGCCTGAAGGACGGCGGCGTCATCCGCCCCGGCTATAACAAAGAAGTGGACGAGCTGCGGGACATCATGCACGGCGGCAAGGGCTACCTTGCCCAGCTTGAGGCGAAGCTGAAAGAGGAGACCGGTATCCGCACGCTGAAGATAGGGTACAACCGTGTGTTCGGCTATTATATTGAGGTGAGCCGCTCGTTCACAGGCCAGGTGCCTGCAAGCTTTGTGCGCAAGCAGACGCTGGCCAATGCCGAGCGGTATATCACAGAAGAGCTGAAAACGCTGGAGAACAAAATACTGGGCGCGTCCGAACGCCTGCTGGTGCTGGAGCACCAGTTGTTCGACGACCTGCTGCACGCTGTGGCGGCCCAGCTTGCGCGCATCCAGCGCACGGCGGGTGCCGTGGCGCAGCTGGATGTGCTGGCCGCGCTGGCGCAGGTGGCGGTGAACAACGGGTATTCAAAGCCAGTGGTGGATACTTCAGACAGGCTTATCATCGAGGAGGGCCGCCACCCCGTTATCGAGCAGATGCTGGCGGGCGCGCCGTTCGTGCCGAACGACACTGTGCTGGACTGCGGCGAGAACCGTATGCTCATCATCACGGGCCCCAACATGGCGGGCAAATCTACATATATGCGCCAGACGGCCCTTATCGCCCTGATGGCGCAGCTTGGCAGCTTCGTCCCGGCGCGGCACTGTGAAATGGGCGTGGTGGATGCCATTTTCACCCGGGTGGGCGCTTCGGACGATTTGGCGGCGGGGCAGTCCACCTTTATGGTGGAGATGACGGAGGTGGCGGAAATCCTTCGCTATGCCACGCCGAAGAGCCTCGTCATTCTGGACGAGATAGGGCGCGGCACCTCCACCTTTGACGGCATGAGCATTGCGCGCGCCGTGGTAGAGCACATTGCCGACAGAGAGGCGGGCATGGGCTGCAAAACGCTGTTCGCCACGCACTATCACGAGCTGACAGACCTTGAGAACGCCATTGACGGCGTGAAAAACTACAATATTGCGGTGAAAAAGCGCGGCGAAGACATCACGTTTCTGCGGCGCATTGTGCGCGGCCCTGCGGACGACAGCTACGGCATTGAAGTGGCGCGGCTGGCAGGCTTGCCGGAAAACGTGACAAAGCGCGCGCGGGAAGTGCTGAAGGTGCTGGAAAGGAATGCGCCGAATGCGGACAAGGTGACGCAGCTTGATTTCGGCACATTGGAAAAATTCGCACAGGCGCCCGTGCCCGGCGAGCTGGTGGATAAGCTGCGCGCGGCGGATGTGGAGACCCTGACGCCTATTGAGGCGCTGAACTTTTTATACGAGCTGAAGCAGACCCTGGCCGGCGCCGAAGCGTAGGCGGGCCTGCATGCAGCAGCGGGAGGTGGACACCATGGCACAGATACAGGTGCTGGACAGCCATACGGCAGAGCTGATTGCCGCAGGCGAAGTAGTAGAGCGCCCCAGCTCTGTGGTGAAGGAGCTTTGTGAGAACGCCATAGACGCAGGCGCTGCGCATATCAGCGTCACCATCCGCCGGGGCGGGGTGGAGCTGATTGAGGTGAGCGACGACGGCACGGGCATCGAGGCCGAAAGCGTGCCCACGGCGTTTCTGCGCCACGCCACAAGCAAAATACGCACACAGGAAGATTTGGAGGCTATCCACACGCTGGGCTTTCGCGGCGAAGCTCTGGCAAGTATTGCAAGCGTGGCCCATGTAGAGCTTCTGACCAAAACAAAAGACGATGAATTTGCCTGCCTGTACCGCATCAGCGGCGGGGCCGAGCAGGGCTTTGAGGCAGGGGCGCGCGGCGTGGGCACCACCATCACGGTGAAGAACCTGTTTTACAATACCCCTGCGCGCATGAAGTTTCTGAAGAAGGACACAAGCGAGGGAAACTATGTTTCAGACGTGGTGAGCGAGCTGGCGCTGGCCCATCCGGAGGTGGCGTTCCGCTTTGTGCGCGAGGGACGGCCGCAGTTTCAAACACCCGGCGACGGCCAGCTGCTTGGCGCGGCCTATGCCGTGCTGGGGCGTGAATTTTCAAAGGACCTTCTGGAAGTGGACGGCGGCGCGGGCCCCTACCGCGCTGCGGGGCTCATCACGCCGCCCCGGGCTTGCCGTGCCTCGCGCGCCATGCAGTTCTTTTTTGTGAATGGGCGCTTTGTAAAAAACCGCACCATGATGGCCGCGCTGGAAGCCGCTTACAAGGGTACCCTGATGCAGGGCAAATTTCCCGGATGCGTGCTTTCGCTCTCCATGCCGGCGCAGCTTGTGGATGTGAACGTGCACCCGGCCAAAACGGAAGTTCGCTTTGCCCGGGAAAGGGATGCCTTTGATGCCGTTTATTCTGCGGCGAAAAGCGCGCTGATGCAGAAGGAGGCTTCCCACCAGAGGTTTGCGTTCGGCGGCGGTGAGGAAGAGGAGCCGGACGGGCAGGACGCCTCTGCCCGGCAGCGGCCGGAGGGGGAGGCCCCGCCCCAGCCGCTGGTGCACCGGCCTGTACCGGCCGTGCCTGTGGCGGCGCAGCCAAGTGCGCTTCGGGGAGAAGCACCGGTGTACGGCGGGGTGCGCGCTTACGGCGAAATGCTCTCGTCGCTTGCCAGCGCGCCGCCCGTGCCTTATGGGCGCAGACAGGTTGAAATGCCCGCTGTGCGCCAGCACAGCATTGATATTATGCCGGAGGATGCACAGCCGGTGCAGGCCGCGCATGCAGCGCCGGTTTCTTCCGCCCAGCAGGAAGAGCCTGTGCCGTCTGCGCCCGAGCCCGAACAGACGGCGCTGCCCGGCGCGCAGCAGGCGGGCGAGCCGCTTCGCGTAGTGGGCGAGGTGTTCCGAACCTATATCGTGGCCGAGCGCGGCAGCACCCTTTGCCTGATTGACAAGCACGCGGCACATGAGCGCGCCATTTATGAAAAGCTGGTGGCCGGCCTGGACGAGACCACGCCGGGGCAGATGCTTCTGGCGCCGGTGACGGTGCGCCTCTCTGCCGGGGAGAAGGATGTATTGCTGCAGAATGCAGAGCTTCTTGGCCGAAGCGGCCTGGAGGTGGAGGATTTTGGCGGCACCAGCGTGGTAGTGCGCACCATCCCCGCAGACGTGGAGGCGGAAAACGCCGAAGACCTTGTGGTAGAGCTTGCGGGCGGCCTTGCGGCAGACCCGCACCAGGCGCGCAGCGAAAAAGCGCAGTGGGTGATGCACTCTATCTCGTGCCGCGCCGCCATGAAGGCGGGCGACAAAACGCCGGTGCAGCAGCTTGTGCAGCTTGCACAGGATGTGCTGGACGGAAGGATACCGCCGTTCTGCCCGCACGGCAGGCCGGTGGTGCTGGAAGTGCCGCAGAAGGAGCTGGAAAAACAGTTTGGCAGGCAAGGTTAAGCTTTTATGCATCTGCGGCCCCACCGCCAGCGGAAAGACCGCCCTGGCGGCAGAGCTTGCAAAGCAGCTTGACGGTGAAGTGGTCTCGGCCGATTCCATGCAGGTATATAAGGGCCTGCATATCGGCACGGCCGCGCCGTCCACAGAAGAAATGCAGGGCGTGCCGCACCATCTCGTCGGTGTGCTGGAGCCGGATATACCTTTTTCCGCCGCAGACTATGCCGCTGCGGCAGGGCGTGCCGTGCAGGACATCACGGCGCGCGGCAGGCTTCCTGTTTTGTGCGGCGGTACAGGGCTGTATCTGCGCAGCTTTCTGGAGGGCACAGTGTTTGTCAGCCAGCCGGGCAACGGCGCTGTGCGCAGCCGCCTGCAGAAGGAGCTGGCCCAAATGGGCCCGGCCGCCTTGTACGAGCGCCTTTGCAGGCTGGACCCGCAGGGCGCTGCAGCTGTTCACCCCAACAACCACACGCGCCTTCTGCGCGCGCTGGAGCTGTATGAGGCGACTGGCCAGACGGCGGCCCAGCGCGCGGCCGCTTCGAAGCCGGAGAAAGCGCCGTATGACCCGCTTATCCTGGCGCTGGATATTGCAGACCGCGCGCAGCTTTATGCCCGCATTGACGCGCGGGTGGACGCCATGATGGCGCAGGGCCTTCTGGCAGAGGCGGAAAGCGTATATCTGCACAGAGCATGCTGGCCCGGCGCCGCGCAGGCCATCGGCTATAAGGAGTTTTTTCCCTATTTTGAAAACGCGGTGCCGCTGGCCCAGTGCGTGGCGGCGCTGAAGCAGGCCTCGCGGCATTATGCCAAGCGCCAGCTCACCTGGTTCCGGCATATGCCGGGGGTGGTTTGGCTGCCGGCGGGGGAAAAAGCGGCAGAGCAGGCACGGCAGGCCTGGCAGGAATTTTGCAGATAAGTGAGGTGGCCGTACAGTGGCACGAGCTCCTTCCGGAAAACCGAAAAGAACAGGCACAAAGCTGCTGGTCGGCCTATTGCTGCTTGTACCGGCAGTGTACGTTGCCGTGCAGCTGGCCACCATTGCGGGCCGTTCGTCCGCTCTGCTCACACAGACGGCAGTGCTGGACACCATGGCAGAGAGCGTGGTGTGCGAAGGCTTTCTTGGCATGACAGAGCAGAGCATCACCTATGAGGGCAGCGGCGTGCTCTCTTATATTGCGAAGAACGGCGAGCGCGTCAGCGAGGGCATCGGCGTGGCGCGGCTGTTTGCCAGCGAGGCGGATGCGGCGGAATATAAACGGTACACCGCCCTTTCGCAGGAGATAGAGCTTTTGACAAAAGCGCAGGCCACAGGCAGCGCGGGCGATGCCTCTCTGCTGGAAAAGCAGGTGCAGACAGGCGTGTACGACGCGCTGGACGCACTGGACTCAGGCGATTTTTCTTCGCTGGAAGCGGCGCAGAACGATATCCAGCTTGCGCAGGATAAATTGAGCGTCAGCCTGGGTGAGGTGGAGGATTACTCTGCCCGCATCTCAGAGCTCACTGCGCGTAGGGACGCGCTGAACGGCGCCTCCGGCACGGTAATCACCGCACCCGGTACAGGGTATTTTGTCTCTTCGCAGGAGAGCACGGCCGCGCTTTTCACCCCGGAACAGCTGGCGGAGATGACGCCCGTGCAGCTGCAGGAGGCATTGCAGCTGCCGGTACAGGAAAACCCGGAAAACTGTGCGGGAAAAATCATTTCAGATTACCGCTGGCGTTTCTTCGCCCTGGTGGATGCAGAACAGGCGGAAAAATTTTCCGAGGGGGCGGATGTCACGGTAAGCTTCCCCAAGGTCTCACAGGAGAGCGTGCCCGCCAGCATAGTGAGCATACAGCTGGATGAAGCTGCGGGCATTGCCAAGGTGGAGCTGCTGTGCGACTATATCAACAGCGAAACGGTGGCCCTGGAAAGGGAACAGGCTGTGATAGCACTTAAAACATACGAGGGCCTGCGCATCCCCACCAGGGCCTGCCATACAGTGAACGGAAAAACGTATGTGTATACGAAACTGGGCAATATGGTGCACCAGAAGCCTGTTACCGTGCTTTGGACGGACGGCGAGGACACCCTCATTTCGCCGGAATATGTCAAAGATGAGAACGAGCTGGAGATGTATGACGAAGTAATCGTGGAGGGCACCGGCCTCTACAATGGAAAATTGCTTTGAATTTTGTGCGCCGCGCTGAAATTTACAAGGCTTTATTGACATTTCAGCCAAAACCTAGGATAATGTAAGCATTAAGATTCCGGCAGTGTGCGCATCTGCACCAGGCGGTGCTGCGCGCCTTCCACAGATCGAGAAGGAGTAAGAGAAGAACATGAGCTTCATCAACAAATTCAAGGAAATGATGGGAAACAACGAAGATTACGCGGAAGATGCGGATTATCCCATGGAAGAAAATTATGATGATGCGCCGCAGGACGACTACGCCGCCGGAGAAGAGCCCAGCCCCAAGCGCAACAAGGTGGTAAACATCAACTCCACCATGCAGCTGCAGGTGGTGCTGGTGAAGCCCGAGCATTTTGAAGACGCCAGCGCGGTGGCAGATCATCTGAATGCCAAGCGCACCGTGGTGCTGAACCTGGAGTCTACCAGCAAAGACATTGCCCGCAGGCTGATCGACTTCCTCTCCGGCGTGGCATACGCAAATAACGGCCAGATCAAGCGCGTGGCGGCCAGTACATTTATTATTACGCCGTACAACGTCGATATCATGGGTGATTTGCTGGATGAACTGGAAAGCAGCGGCGTCTTCTTCTGAGGCGCGCCGCACGCGTGGCTATACCCCGCCGGCCAACGAGGACGAACGCCATTTTGTCCGCCGCATCGAGGACCTGGCCAAGGCGGCAGGCGGCAGGGCTCGCTGTACGCGCTTTTTGTCAGACCGCGAGCAGGCACTGGCTTCGGCGGTGCTGGCGCGGTTTGATGCCGCATACGGTCTGTGGGGCGGCTATGACGGCGCTGAACGGATGATTTTATGCATCGGCACGCAGCAGGCGCAGGACGCTGTGGATATTCAGTGCGTTCAGATAACGCCGTACCCCGCAGCTGCCGCACTGGAGCACCGGGATTATCTGGGCGCTTTGCTGGGCCTTGGCATTGAGCGCGCGTGCATCGGGGATATTGTGCCGCAAGAGGCCGGCGTATGCGCGTTTCTGGTGCCCGCCGCGGCGCGCCTTGCGGTGGACGAATTGCGCGAGGTGGGGCGTTTCAGCGTTCACACTATGCTGTGCAGCGCGCCGGACGGGGCCGCTGCTCAGCCACAGCGGCACATGCGCACGGCAAGCGTAGCTTCTCTGCGGCTGGACGCTGTGCTTGCCGCCATGCTGCAGGCAAGCCGCACGCAGGCCGTGCAGTGCGTGCGCAGCGGCGCTGTGGCCGTCAACCATGTGCCCGTGCAAAGTGCGCATGCCGAGGTGTTCGAAAACGACATTTTCAGCGTGCGGGGGCATGGTAAATATAAGCTGTGCGAGGTAGGCGGAAAAAGCCGCAAGGGAAGGACGATCATATCCTATTTTCAATATTGAATGGGGGTAATCTCGATGAATTCTGACGAGATCAGGAACGTAGCGTTCGACCGAACGATGCGCGGCTACCGCCCGGAGGAAGTGGATGAGTTTCTGGCGCGCGTGGCGGCCGAACTGGATAAGCTTCAGGAGGAAAAGGAAGACGCCGAGCAGAAGATGTTTATTCTGGCGGAAAAGGTAGACCAGTACCGCGATGACGAGGAAACGCTGAAGACCGCGCTGCTAAACGCGCAGCGCATGGGGGAAAGCGTGATACACGAGGCACGCCAGAAGGCGGAGACCATTATTTATGATGCGAACAGCAAGGCAAGCCAGCTGAAAAATGAGGCGGAGGCGAGCGTGGCTGCTTCGCAGACAGAGCTGGAGCGCCTGAAAAAGGAAGTGGCCCAGTTCAAAAACACCGTTCTGGAGCTGTACCGCCAGCATATTGCCTCCTTGACGAACGTGCCGGGCGAGGAAACACTGAAGCCCGCGCAAAAGCCTGAGGTGAAGCAGCCTGCGGCCGAGCAGCAGCCCGCTGCGCCAAAGGCTGACAAAAAGCGGCCGGCCAGGCCCAAGGCGAAAAAGGAAGACGAGGCCGGTGCGCCTGCCGGGCAGGCGCCCATGTATGACTATGATGAAGACCGTTCGGACGCGCCGGCACATTCGGGCGATGCGATGTTCGGCAGCTATAAGGGCATCACATTTGAAGATTGAAATTATGGGGTAGCGGCGCTTTGTAAAAAACGCCGCTATTCTTCCATTCCATCAAAAAGGAGATGCGAGATTGCTCATTTATGCCATTTTGATTCTTTTACTGGTGGGGGCAGACCAACTCACCAAGTATCTGGCGGCCTCCTATCTGGCTCCGGTGGGCACCGCCCCGTTCCTGCCGGGCATTATGGAGCTTCGCTATGTGGAAAACGACGGCATGGCGTTCAGCATGCTGAGCGGCAGGCAGACGCTGCTCATTGTGGTGACGGGCATCACCCTGGCGGCGCTGGTGTGGTATCTTTTTTTCAAAAAGCCGCAGGCGCGCGCCGAGCGTGTGGCCGTGTGCCTTATTATCGCAGGCGGGCTTGGCAACCTTATCGACCGCGTGACGGCCGGGCGGGTGATAGACTTTTTTGCCACGACGTTTATTGATTTTGCCGTATTCAATGTAGCCGATTGCTTTGTATGCATAGGCGGCGCCCTGTGGGTGCTGGCTGTGCTGCTGGCGGAGCGCAAAAATAAAAAGGGGCAGGCCAATGGCGGTGCTTGAATATCTGGCAGGGGAACAGGACGCCCGGCACAGAGCAGATGCGGTGCTGAGCGCGGCTTTTCCAAACATGACGCGCAGTTTTTTGCAGCAGCTTTTTGCCGGCGGCCTTGTGCGGTGCAACGGCAGCCCGGCTGTCAAAAGCCTGAAAGTGAAAGCAGGGGACATATTCCTTCTCGAGGTGCCGCAGGCAAGGCCTGCCGCCGTGGAGGCGCAGCCCATCCCGCTGAATGTGGTATACGAGGACGCCGACATCATTGTGGTAAACAAGCCGAAGGGGATGGTGGTGCACCCGGCCGCAGGCAACCCGGACGGCACGCTGGTGAATGCGCTGCTGCACCATTGCTGCGGGCAGCTTTCCGGCATCAATGGGGAAGAGAGGCCGGGCATCGTTCACCGCATCGACAAGGATACCAGCGGCCTCTTGGTGGCGGCAAAAACCAACGAGGCCCATGTGGGCCTCTGCGAGCAGTTTGCCGTGCACAGCATCACCCGTGTGTATCAGGCGGTGGTGTACGGCGGCTTTTCTGAGGATGACGGCGCTGTGGAGGGCCTGATAGGCCGCAGCCCGAAGGACCGTAAAAAGATGGCCGTAGTGGCGAAGAACGGAAAGTACGCATACACTTCTTATCATGTCGAGCAGCGCTTTTCCGGCTTTACCCACATTTCTGCACGTCTGAAAACGGGGCGCACACACCAGATACGCGTGCATATGGCAAGCATCGGCCACCCGCTGGCTGGTGATGCGGTATATGGCCCGCGGGCCTGCATCACAAAGCTTCAGGGGCAGTGCCTGCACGCGGGTACGCTTGGCTTTGTACACCCGTGCAGCGGGGTATATATGGAGTTTACAAGCGGCCTGCCCGCGTATTTCCAAAGTTTTTTGCAGGAGCTTGCTCAAAAATCGTCATAAAGAGGGATGTTCAGGGATGATTGGGACGTTGGATGAACTGCTGGTGGTAAGCGATATCGACAACACACTGCTCAATGCGGTGGAGGGCCTTCCCGAGGTGAACAGGGCTACCATACAGCTTTTTTCTTCGTTGGGCGGCAGGTTTACGGTTGCCACAGGGCGCACGCTGGAATCTGTGCGGCGCTACCTGGGTGACGTTGCCATCAGCGCCCCGGTGATTGCGCTGGGCGGGGCGGTCATTTATGATTTTGCGCAGGAACGGTATATCCAGAACACCACCCTGAACAAGGGGGCGGCCCTGGCGGCACTGCGGGAGGTGCAGCAAAATTTCCCGGGCATAGGTATTGAAGTGATGACGGCGGACGGCGCTGTCAATATCGTGCAGGCAAACGAATTCACCCATATGCACACTGTGCAGGAGCGCCTTATCTATCTTCTGTGCCCGCTGGCCGACATCCGGCAGGAGTGGAACAAGGTGTTGTTCGCAGGGCCGCCGGAGCAGATGCGCGCCGTTGCCGCGTGGGCGGCTGAAACAGAATATCCCGGCATCTATTTTGTCTCGACCAACGATATGTATTTTGAAATCATGCCGCAGGGGGCTTCAAAGGGCAATGCGCTGAAGACGCTTTGTGAATATCTGAATGTCCCGCCTGCCAATTCTGTTGCAATTGGCGATTATTACAATGATATCGAGCTGATGCGCGCCGCGGGCCATTCTGTAGCTATGGAGAACGCCCCGAAGGAGGTGCAGGTGGAAGCTGACGAGGTGACGGGAAGCTGCATGGACGGCGGGGTGGCGCAGGTGCTGTACCGCCTGATAGACCAGTATGGGGAGACAAAGGCAGATGCATAAGCTTCTGCGCCGGTGCGCCCTGCCCCGGGGATACGCTGCTTTATGCGGCGTGCTGGCGCTGGCTGTATTGGCGGTGCTGGCGGCAGAGCTGCCGCCCCTGTATCAGAACGTCCGGCCTGTCACATCGGGGGCGTATTTTTCCAATACAGGCGAATATCTTGATATCAATACCGCCAGCGCAGCCGAGCTGGAGCTGATAGACGGCATTGGGCCCGTGAAGGCGCAGCGCATCATAGAATACCGCGCGGCGCACGGGCCGTTTGCCAGCGTAGAAGAGCTTGCGCTTATAGATGGTATTTCAGAGAAAACCGTGCAGGCTGCCAGAGAGGTGGCCGTGGCCCTGCCGCCAAAGCCGGGTGTGCAGTAAAAAAGGAGCGTGTGCCTGTTATGGCAGAAAAGAACACGGAGGAAATGTATATCAACCGCGAGCTGAGCTGGCTTGCATTTAACCGGCGCGTGCTGAACCTCGCCAAGGATAAAGCCGTGCCTCTGGGCGAGCAGTTAAAGTTTGCGGGCATTTATGGCAGCAATTTGGACGAATTCTTCATGGTGCGTGTGGGCTCTTTGTATGACCGCACGCTTTTGAAGGTAACGGCAAAAGAAAATAAAACGGGCATGACGCCTGCCCAGCAGATAGACGCCATCATGCCGGCTGTGCGCGAGCTTCAGGCGCACTGTGATAAAATCATCGCGAAGCTTTATGAAAATATAGCCCGGCACGGCCTGAAAAAGGTGAATTTTGAAAAGCTTTCCAAAAAGCAGGAGCATTTCTGGAAAAGGTATTTTTTGCGTGAGATATTTCCCGTGCTGTCTCCGCAGATTATCGACCGCAGGCACCCGTTTCCGTTTCTGCGCGGCGGGGAAAGCTATGTAGGCGCCATGCTGCACGAAAAGGAGGGCGCTGCCGCCTCGTTCGGGCTGGTGCCGCTGACGAGCCAGTTTCAGGAGGTAGTGTTCATCCCCGGGGAAAAGGGTGGTGTGGAATTCGCGCTGACAGACGAGCTTGTGCTGCATTTTGCAGAGCTTGTATTTGGTAAGGCGCGTGTTTCCGCGCGCTGCGTGTTCCGCGTGACGCGCAATGCCGACATCACGGCAGACGAGGGCATGTTTGACCATGATGTGGATTACCGCGAAATCATGAGCGAGCTTTTGAAAAAGCGCCGCAAGCTGGCGGCTGTCCGCCTGCAGGTGACGGCAAAGGCCCCGCAGGAGATCGTGAGCTATCTGAGGGAGAAGCTGCTGCTGCCGGAAAAGCAGGTGTTTTTCCAAACTGCCCCGCTTGGCCTCTCTGTGGCGTTCAAGCTGTCGGCCAAGCTGGCTGCTGCGAATGACGCCTCGCTGTTTTACCCGCCCAAACGCCCCATGCTGCCCCCGCCGGGCTTTTCTCTGGCGCAGGCGGTGCGGCGCGGCGATGTGCTGCTGTCCTACCCTTATCAAAGCATCCGCCCCTTTGTCGGCATGCTGCATCAGGCTGCGTGCGACCCGTCTGTCATCTCCATCAAGATGACGCTGTACCGCATGGCGCATGAATCCAAAATCATTGAAGCTCTCATCAGCGCCGCAGAGCATGGCAAGGAGGTAGTTGCCATTGTGGAGCTGCGCGCCCGCTTTGATGAGCAGAGCAACATTGATTATTCCAAGCAGCTGGAAGAGGCGGGCTGCACGGTGATTTATGGCTTTGAAGATTACAAGGTGCACTCCAAGCTTACGCTCATCACCCGCAAACGGGAGGGGAAAATCGAATATATCTCTCAGATAGGCACGGGCAATTATAACGAAAAGACCTCTGAGCAATATACAGACCTTTCTTTCATCACAGCAGACCAGGAGATAGGCGCTGAGCTTGCCGCGGTTTTCAACAACCTTGCCGTGGAACGGCTGACCGACAATACCGGCGAGCTGCTGGTGGCGCCGCTGTGCTTCAAAAGCGTGCTTTTGAAGGAAATGGCCCGTGAGATAGAGGCGGCGCACAACGGCCGCCCTGCGCGCATCTGGCTGAAGTGCAACTCTGTGAGCGATAAGGACATCATCGAACGGATATCGGCGGCCTCCTGTGCGGGTATCAGTGTGCGCATGATCGTGCGCGGTATCTGCTGCGTCAAGGCGGGCGTGCCCGGGCTTACCGAGCATGTGACGGTGCGCAGCATCGTGGGGCGGTATCTGGAGCATGAGCGCGTGTATGTGTTTGGCTGCGGCGCAGACACAAGGGCATATATCGCCTCAGGCGATTTCCTCACCCGCAATACCGAGCGCCGTGTAGAGGTGGGCGTGCGCATTCGGGATGCAGCCATTAAAAAGGAGCTGCTGGACATGCTGGCCATGCAGCTTTCTGATAATGTGAATGCACACGAAATGCGCCCCGACGGAACCTATGCCAAGGTAAAGCCGAAGGACGGCCAGCCGCGCATCGACAGCCAACTGGGCATGTATGCGATGCTGGAGCACGCGTGGCCCGACACCGCTCAGCCGGGCCGCCCGGCGAAAAAGAAGCCCGCGGTGCCCGGGGCCCGCAAAGAAAAACGCCCGGAAAGGCCGCAGGAAAAGAAAAGGGCCGGGCTGCTTGGCGCACTGTCTGCCTTGTGGCGGCGCTGAGCACCCGGACAGCGGCTGTGCCGCCCGCACAGCCGTTCAAAAGCCGGAGCATCCGGAGTATAAAGCCATACGGGCCGGGGCCCTGCACAGCGTTTTGCTGACAGCGGCCCCGGCCCTGTTCTGCTTGAAAGCACAGCGTCATATACTGATTCAGATATCCCCGGCGTGCCGTAGCCGGACAGAACTTGAAAAGGAAGTGGCGAAGATGTGGGAAAAGCAGACGGAAGCGCAAACGATACTGAAACCGAAAAAGGAGAGAGGGCTGCCGGGCAGAACACCACAGGAGCCTCTGCTTTTTGTTCAGCTTCTGCTGTGCGTGGCGGCGGTGGCCTTTGCCGTCCTGGCAAAAAGCATGGACGCCGGCTTTCTTCCTCAGCTTTCACAGACTGTGGACGGAATGCTGTCACAGGGTGTGGATTTTTCGCAGGAGAACACATTCGCCCGTTTTGCCAGTGCCGTGGTGGAAGGCCTGCGTGAAAGTGCCCGCGAGGTGATGGCGCGCCTGGATGGGGCAGCGCAGAGCACGCCGCCGTCTGCCTCTGCGCAGGGGGGATATTTGCCGGTCAAGCAGGCCGATGCCCCGCCGGAGGGCTTTTCCCTTGAGACCTATGTGCCAGAACAGCCGCTTTACAGCCCGGTGCAGGGAACGCTCACCTCCGGATATGGCTACCGCGACAACCCTGTGAACGGGCAGAAGGATTTTCACGCCGGGCTGGATATCGCCGTCGCGGAAGGGACGCCTGTACACTGTGCTCTGGCTGGGCAGGTGGTGCAGGCGGGCTTCAACCGCATACGCGGCAGCTACATCATGGTGCGTCATGCAAACGGGGTGCAAACGCTGTACCAGCATCTTTCCTGCGGGTTCGTGCGTGCGGGGGAAAGCGTGGAGCAGGGGCAGGTGATAGCCAGCGCGGGCTCCACGGGCATGTCCACCGGCGCACACCTGCATTTCGAGCTTGTTTATAACGGTGTGCGCTATGATCCCTCTGCTGCACTCTCTTATTCATGAAGCAGAATGATGGGGCAAACGGTGTCTTGCTTTTGGCGGCCCTCTCTGCCGGGCTTCTGTTCGACCCAATGGGCTTTTTGCGTATGGCACTGGCGGCAAGTGTGATGCACGAGGCGGGCCATATCCTTGTTTATACGCTGTGCACACACAGCCTGCCCCGGCTTGCCCCCTCGCTTGGAGGTATCAGCCTGCGCATGGATAAGCTGCTCACCCGAAAGCAGGAGGCCGCCGTGGTATGCGCCGGCCCGCTTGTCAATTTTCTGGCGGCTGCGGGCATGTTCCTTTCAGCGTGGCACAAGGCCAGCTACGGGCTGTATTTTTTTGCCGCCGTTCATCTGTGCATGGGCCTTTACAACTGCCTGCCGTTCGGCGTGCTGGACGGCGCACGTCTGCTGGCTCTGCTGGTGCCCGCGCGCGGCCTGCCTGTGCTGGAACGTCTTCAGCGCGCCGGCCTGGGTGTTTTTCTGATGCTTACCGGCCTGGCGGCGCTGCTGGCGCCGCTGCCCTTTGAGGCGCGCTGTGCGGCGGCGCTGGCGCCTTGCTATCTTTTGCTGCAGCAGGCGGGCCGCAGGCGCACGTGAGCCGGAGACGGATAATGGACGAGATGAAAGGGCAGAGCCGAAGCCTATATCCTTTGGGCGCTGCGGTACAGATATCATTCCCAGGCAGACAGCGGTTCAGGAGTTGGCCGGCGCTGGTTTTGTGTTTACGGGCTGTGACCAGTGCAAAATGCCTTTTGACGGTTAGAACGCGGACGTCCGCTGCGGGCGGATATATGCTTTTCCGCACAGGCGGAGGGCATAGGCGCTCCCTCTTCATATCAGCCTGCCCTTTTCACAGGCGCAGGACATAGCTGTACCCAAAAGCAGGCGGCGGCCATGCAGGCCGGGCTGCCTGCTTTTTTGCGTACCGGCGCCTGGTTGCAGAATCGCGGAGGGCCTGATATAATAAACCAGTATCATCTGCCTGCGGGGCATAATGAAGAGGTTGCATACATGCCGGATTTGAATGAATTGAGAAAGATCCTTCTGAAGGTGCAAAAGCCCGCACGCTATACCGGCGGAGAGCCGGGCTGTGTGTACAAGGATAAAAAGGACGTGCAGCTGCGCTTTGCCTTCTGCTTCCCGGACACCTACGAGGTGGGCATGTCCTTTTTGGGCATGAAGATCTTGTACGAGATATTGAATGACCGCAGGGAGTTCTGGTGCGAGCGCGTTTTCATGCCGTGGGTGGACATGAAAGCGGAGATGGAGCGGCAGGGCGTCCCTTTGTATGCGCTGGAGAGCAAAGACCCTCTTTCAGCGTTCGATGTGGTGGGCTTTACTCTCCAGTATGAGCTTTCGTATACGAACATCCTTGCCATGCTGCAACTTGGCGGTATCCCGCTTCTGGCCAGCCAGCGCGGCGAGACAGACCCTTTCGTGGTGGCGGGCGGCCCCTGCGCCTGCAATGCCGAGCCGCTGGCCGATTTCTTCGACCTGTTCATGCTGGGCGAAGGGGAGGTGCAGCTTCCGGACGTATGCGGCACCATTCTGGCTGGGCGGAAGGAAGGCCTTTCCAAGCATGACATTCTGATAAAGCTGGCGCAGATACCCGGCGTGTATGTGCCTTCGCTGTACGATGTTTCCTATTTTCCGGACGGGCGCGTGCAGAAGGTGGAGCCGCGCTGCGGCGCGCCTGCCGTGGTGACGAAGGCCATTCTGCCGGATATGAACGCGCAGCCGCTTCCGCGCAACTTCGTGGTGCCGATGATAGGCGCCGTGCATGACCGCGCGCAGATCGAGGTGCTGCGCGGCTGTGTGCGCGGCTGCCGTTTCTGCCAGGCGGGCTTTCTGTACAGGCCCATGCGCCAGCGGGACGCGGGCATGCTCAGCGCGGCGGGCCGTGTGCTGTGCGAGAACACGGGCTATGATGAAATTTCGCTTACAAGCCTTTCCACAAGCGACCACGGCCAGTTGGAGGAGCTGCTGGACGACATGCTGGAATGGACGGGCAAAGAGCATGTGAGCATGTCTCTGCCCAGCCTGCGCATTGATAACTTTTCGCAGTCTCTGGTAGAAAAGACCTCCCGCGTGCGCAAAAGCGGCCTCACCTTTGCGCCGGAGGCCGGCACGCAGCGCCTGCGCGACGTCATCAATAAGAACGTCACTATGGAGGAGATAGAAAAAACCTGCACCCTTGCTTTCGATGCGGGCTATACCTCCGTAAAGCTGTATTTCATGATGGGCCTGCCCACTGAAACACTGGAGGACATCGAGGGCATTGCCCAAACAGCGCAGCGCGTTGTAGAACTGTTTTATCAAAACCCAAACCGCCCGAAGGGAAAAAGCGTGCAGGTGTCTATCAGCGTGGCATGCTTTGTGCCAAAGCCGCACACGCCGTTCGAATTCGTGCCGCAGGATACGCAGGAGGCCCTGAGGGAGAAGCAGCAGCACCTTCTGCACAGTGTAAAAAGCAGAAAAATCAGCGTCAGCTACCACGACAGCCGCACCAGCTTTCTGGAGGCAGTGTTTGCCAAAGGCGACAGACGCCTTGGCGCCGTGCTGCTGGAGGCGTTCCGCCGCGGCTGCTATTTCGACAGCTGGGAAGAGCATTTCCATTTCGACACATGGCTGCAGGTGTTCCGCGACATGGGCATAGACCCCGGCTTTTATGCGAACCGCGCGCTTTCCCCGGAGGAGACGCTGCCCTGGGACCATCTGGATTACGGCGTCACAAAACAGTATCTCATCCGCGAGTACGGCAAGGCGATGCAGGCGCGTACCACGCAGCCGTGCAACCGTTCGTGCGCGGGCTGCGGTGCAAATAACCTTCTGGGGAGGGCTTGCTTTGACTACCGTTAGGGTATGGTTTACAAAGACAGGCGAAGCGGCCTATATCTCGCTTCTGGACCTTCAGCGCGTGATGCAGCGCGCGCTGAAGCGTTCGGGCCTGCCCGTGTGGTATACGCAGGGCTTTAACCCGCATATCTATATGACCTTTGCCGCGCCGCTTGCCCTTGGGCAGGAGAGCCTTGTGGAATCGCTGGACTGCAGGATGGAGCCTCTGCCCGGCGACTGGGAACAGGCGCGTGCTGCCCTGCAGGCCTGCCTGCCGGAGGGGGTGCGCGCGGTGAAGCTGGAGCCCGCAGGGATGGACCCTTCCCAAATTGCCAGCGCCGCATATGAGATACAGTACCCGGCGCAGATGCGGCAGGCTGTGCGGCGCACCGTACAGGTGTACAACGCCCTCTCGCAGGCGCTGGTGGAAAAGAAGGGCAAAAAAGGGAAAACCAAGCAGATGGACCTCAAGCAGTACCTTCCGGCGCTGGAGCTTGTGGAAACAGAGGAGGCGGCAACTGTTCCGGCAGAGCTGCCGGCGGGCAACACGCTTACAGTGAACCCCGCTTTGCTGCTGAGCTTCCTTGAAAAAGAAACCGGTCTGCCTTCAGAGGCCCCGCGTATCCTGCGTGTGGCGCTGAAAACACAGGAAGGGGAAATTTTCTGCTGATTTTCCTTGCATTGCGCCTTCTTTTGTGGTATTATATTTTAGCGTTATGCCGCTGTGCCAACAGCGGGGTTAATGTATCATCATTAAACGGACAGTCCTCTGCCGGTATTCCGGGCATGAATGTCTCTCAAAACATGGAGGAAAAGCAATGGACGCAATGAAACTGATGACCGAGGGCATGATCAAAGAGAACCGGCCTGTATTCAACGTGGGCGATACTGTGCGCGTTTCTGTGCGCATTAAGGAAGGCGAGCGCGAGCGCATTCAGGCCTTTGAGGGCACTGTGATTGCAAAGCGCCACGGCGGCATTCAGGAGACGTTCACCGTGCGCCGTTCTTCCTACGGCGTAGGCGTAGAACGTGTGTTCCCCGTGAACTCCCCGTTTGTGGAAAAGGTAGAGGTGGTGCGCAAGGGCAAGGTGCGCCGTGCGAAGCTGTTCTACCTGCGCAACCGCACGGGCAAGGCTGCCAAGGTCAAAGAGCAGCTGTGATTTGTGGCTATCGAAAGAAAGGGAGAATGGTTGCATTCTCCCTTTTTTCCGTATTCTGCCGGAAAGGGGGCGCACGGGCAGATGGATGCTGCGCGCAAAAAGCATAATCCGGAGTGGTTCGAATGGTACGACGCGGCTGTGTTTGGCCTTGCAGTCATCGTGCTGTGCTTTACGTTTGTTGTGCGCATCGTCACGGTAGACGGCCATTCCATGGAACCAACGCTGCTTTCCGGCCAGCGCGTGGCCGTGCAAAGCGCCTTCTACCGCCCGCAGTACGGGGATGTCGTGGTGGTGGACTCCTATTCCCGCTATGGCGATATGCTGGTAAAGCGCGTGGTGGGCGTGGGCGGCGATGTAATTGATATCGACTTTGAGGCGGGTGTGGTGTACCGCAATGGCCAGGCGCTGGACGAGCCCTATGTGCTGGGCCCCACTACGCTTTCTTATGATATCCGGTTCCCCGTTACGGTGCCGCAGGGCAGCGTGTTTCTGCTGGGCGATAACCGCAACGGCTCGAAGGACAGCCGTTCCAGCGAGATAGGCTGCATTGATGAAAGAGACCTTTTGGGCAAAGTGCTTTGGCGGCTGACGCCGCTTTCTCAAATGGGGAAGGTAACATGAGCGAAAATATCAACCACAGGCAGATCCAGTGGTTTCCGGGCCATATGGCCCGCACTCTGCGCCTGATTTCGGAAAACAGAAAAAATGTCGACGTGGTGCTGCAGCTTCTGGACGCGCGTATCCCGCGCTCCAGCCTGAACCCGGAACTGGAAAAGGCCACGCAGGGCAAGCCGCACCTGTATCTGCTGAACAAGGCGGACCTTGCGGACGAAGCCGTCACTACGCGCTGGAAGGCGTATTTCAAGGTCAAAGGGGATGGATGCCTTGCGCTGTCCAGCAAGCAGCGCACCGGTATGCAGGGCGTAAAGGCCGCCATTTCGGCAGAGCTTTCCGCGCTTTTGGAAAAGCGCGCCCAGCGGGGCATGGCCGGTGCGCGCACCCGCGTGATGGTGGTGGGCATCCCCAATGTGGGAAAATCTACTTTTATCAACAGCTTTACGGGCAGCGCCCGCGCAAAGGCGGCGGATAAGCCGGGCGTCACGCGCGGCAAACAATGGGTGAGCGCTGGGGAATACGACCTGCTGGACATGCCGGGCGTTTTGTGGAAAAAATTTGAATCGGATGAAGTGGCTGCAAACCTTGCATTCATCGGCGCTATTCGCGACGAGATACTGGACATTGAGACGCTCGCCATGAACCTGCTGGCGCAGCTGCAGCGCATGTACCCCCGGCGCCTGGCAGAGCGCTACCGTCTGGAGGAAGACGATATGGCGCTGGATGCGTACGACCTGCTGTGCGCTGTGGGCAGAAAGCGCGGGATGCTGATGAGCGGCGGCGCAGTGAATACTGAGCGCGCGGCTATTATGCTGGTGGATGAATTCCGTGCAAGCAGGCTGGGGCGTATTTCGCTGGAAAGGCCGGAGGAAGCATGAACGAAGCGTTATTTGCATATGATGAGGCGGTGCGCACAGAGTGCGGTGTGCTGTGCGGCGTGGATGAGGCCGGGCGGGGCCCGCTGTGCGGGCCTGTGTGCGCGGGGGCCGTCATTTTGCGTGAAGGCGACATCATCGAAGGCGTGAATGATTCCAAAAAGCTTTCGGAAAAAAGGCGCGAGGCATTGTTCGAGGTTATCTGCGCGCGCGCCGTGTGCTGGAATGTGGCGATGGTAGGGCCGCAGGTGATTGATGAAATAAATATCCTGAACGCCGCCATGCTTGCCATGAAGCAGGCGGTGGAGGGGCTTGCACAGCGCCCGGGCCTTGTGCTTGTGGACGGGAACCGCTGCCCGAAGCTGGAGGTGCCTGCAAGAAGCGTGGTAAAGGGCGACGCGGCCAGCGCCAGCATTGCAGCCGCCTCTATTCTCGCTAAGGTGACAAGGGACAGGTATATGAGAAGGCTGGCGCTGGAATACCCGCAATATGAATTGGACGTGCACAAGGGCTACCCCACAAAGCGCCATTACGAGCTGCTGGAGCAATACGGCGCCCAGCCCTTTTACCGCAAAAGCTTTTTGAAAAAACGGGGCTATGTCTGATGGACGCAAAAGAGCTCGGCAGGAGGGGCGAGGCGCTGGCCCGGCGGCACTATGAAAAAAGCGGTTATACCGTGTTGGAAATGAACTACCGTACCCGCATGGGCGAGGTGGATGTGATTGCGCAAAAGAACGGCCTTTATGTGTTTTGCGAGGTGAAGGCGCGCAGCGGCGGCCCGTATGCCCCTCGCGAGGCGGTGACGGCCGCCAAAAGGCGTCGCGTGATGCTGGCCGCCCAGCACTATGTGGCCGTGCAGCTGGGCACGGAAGTGGAAATGCGCTTCGACGTGGCGGAGGTGATATGGCAGGAAGGAAATTTTTTGTTTCGCTGCATCGAAAATGCGTTTTCATTCTGAGAAAGGGGCTTGCAAATGGATTTTTTCGACCTTCACTGCGATACCCTGACGCAGCTTGTGCAAAGCGGCGGCAGCCTGCGGAATGCGCCGGGCTGCCACGTCAGCCTGGAGAAGGCTTCGGCCTTTGGCCGGTGGGCGCAGGTGTATGCCTGCTTTGTGCCGGACGCTCAAAACGGAAAGGGAGCCTTTGCCTGTTATGAGCGCCAGCGCGATGTTTTCTTTTGCCAAATGAAACAGTGCGCACAGCAGGTGCAGTCCTGTGCGGACGGCGCGGCGCTTTCCGCCGCTTTCGCCTGCGGGCAGCGGGCGGCCATCCTGAGCGTAGAGAACGGCGCGGCGCTGGAGGGAGATATTTCCCGCCTGGAAATTTTTCGGCGTGACGGTGTGCGCTTTTTGACGCTTACCTGGTTTGGGGAAAACGAGCTGGGATATGGCAGCCTTGCAGGCGGAAGGCTGAAGCCATTTGGCCGTGAAGTAGTGAAAAAGCTGCCGGAATACGGAATCGTGCCGGACATTTCTCATCTTTCCGATGAAGGAACAGCCGAGGTGTTCGCCCTGACGGACGGCCCGCTGGTTGCCACACATTCCAATGCGCGCAGCCAGAACGGCCATTGCCGCAACCTTACAGACGCCCAGATACGCGAGGTGACAGCCCGCGGCGGCCTTATCGGGCTGAACCTGTGCAGCGCATTCCTGTCGGAAAATGCCGCCAGTGCCGACGCGGAAGATATCCGCCGCCACATGGAGGCGTTTTTTGAGCTTGGCGCGCAAAACACCCTGTGCTTTGGAACGGATTTCGACGGGGCGCAGGTGCCGCAGGATATCCGTGATATTTCCGGGATGCCCGCGCTGTATGAAGCCCTTTTGAAATATTACAGCCAGACACTGCTTGACGGTGTGTTTTTTGAAAATGCCGCACGCTTTTTCAGGCGCATGTGGCCATAAAGGGGGAGTTGGGAAGTGAAATACCGTTCCACACGCGGCGGCGCGCCGCTTGCCGGTGCGGCCGAGGCCATCGTGCGCGGCATTGCGCCCGACGGCGGGCTGTATGTGCCGTGCGAGATACCTTCGCTTCGCGCGCAGGAGGTATATGGCCTCAGTTATGCGCAGACGGCGGCTAAGGTGCTGGGCCTGTTTTTGGAGGAATATGCGCCGGAGCTTCTGCTTGGCGCCGCGCAGGAGGTGTACGGCGCCGGGTTTTCCGGCAGGGCCGGATATGTCCGTCCGGTAGAGGAGGGGCTTTATGCGCTTGAGTTGTGGCACGGCCCTACCTGTGCCTTCAAGGACTATGCGCTTCAGCTGATGCCCCGGCTGCTGGTAGAGGCAAAACGCATATTGGGCGACACCCGTACCACTGAGATTCTGGTGGCCACCTCCGGCGACACCGGCAAAGCGGCGCTGGCAGGCTTTGCCGGGCTGCCAGGCATCAAAATAGCGGTGTTCTACCCCAGTCACGGCACCAGCGAGGTGCAGCGCCTGCAAATGGTTACGCAGGAAGGGGAAAACGTAGCCGTATATGCGATACGCGGCAATTTTGACGATGCGCAGACGGGCGTGAAGCGCGCCTTTGCCAGCGAAGAGCTGCGCGGGTGGCTGGCGTCCCGTCAAACCGCCCTTTCCAGCGCGAACTCTATCAACTGGGGGCGCCTTGTGCCGCAGATTGTCTATTACTTTTACTGCTACGCACAGCTTGTGCAGGCAGGGAAGGTGCCGGACGGCGCAGCGGTGGATTTTTGCGTGCCGACAGGCAATTTCGGAGATATTCTGGCAGGCTGGTATGCAAAGCAGATGGGCCTGCCTGTGGGGCGTCTGGTGTGCGCCTCAAACCGGAACGACGTGCTCACACAGTTTCTCTCCACAGGCGTGTATGATGCCAAGCGTCCGTTTTACAAGACCTCGTCGCCCTCCATGGATATCCTTGTATCCTCGAACCTGGAGCGCCTTTTGTATCATATTACGCAGGACGGCAGCCGGGTTTCCGGCTGGATGCAGGCGCTGGCGCAGGCCGGCCGCTACGAGGTGCCGCAGGCTGTGCTGTGCCGCATCCGGCAGGATTTTGCCTGTGCCAGCGCAGACGACGCCGCTGCCGCGCAGACGTTGGGGGATGTGTGGCGCCGTACCGGCTATTTGATGGACCCGCACACGGCGGTGGCCTACGGGGCGGCCTGCCGGAATATGCGCGGCGGTGTGCCGTGCGTGGTGCTCAGCACGGCGAGCCCGTATAAATTTCCATCGGCGGTTTTGGCAGCGCTTGGGCAGGCTGTGCCGGACGGCGAATTCGAAGCCATGCACGCGCTTGTCTCTCTGACAGGGCTGGACGCACCGCAGAGCCTGGCGGGCCTGCGGGACAAGCCAGTGCGCTTTGCCGGCGTGATAGAAAAGGATGGCGTGGCACAGGCGGCCAGGCTGCTGTAACGCAAAAAGAGGGCGCCCGCAGGGCGCCCCAAAGCTTCGAAAAGCAGCTTTTACAGCTCTTCAAACGTCTCGCACATGGTCTCTTCTCCAAGGACGGCCATGCGGTTTTTCACCTTGATGGAATCTGCTGTGCAGCAGCAGTTGCCGTTGTTGTGCACACAGTTTTTCACTTCACAGCAGATGCCCTTCAAAATCTTTTCATTTTCCATGCTTTCGCCTCCTTTGTGGTATTAGTATTTCCCGGCGCGGGGGCATATTTCGAGGGAGTATATGGCAGTTTTTATCATCGGAGACCTTCACCTTTCGCTGGGCTGCGAAAAGCCCATGGATGTGTTTCAGGGCTGGCAGGATTATGTGCCGCGGCTTGAAAAAAGCTGGCGCGCCCTGGTGGCGCCGCAGGACACCGTGCTGCTTGCGGGTGACACCTCCTGGGGCATGAAGCTGGAGGAGGCTCTGGCAGATTTCCTCTTTTTGGAAGCGCTTCCGGGCCGAAAGGTGTTGCTCAAGGGCAACCATGACTACTGGTGGACTACCGCCTCCAAAATGGCCGAATTCTTTGAGGCGAACGGCCTTCACACACTTTCTGTTCTGCATAACCAGAGCATCCTGTGTGAGAAAGAGACTATCGCGCTGTGCGGCACGCGCGGCTGGCTGGCGGGCCAGCCGGATGCCCACAGCAGCAAGGTGTATGCAAGGGAGGTGGGCCGCCTTTGCGCTTCACTTGCCCATGCGCAGGAGCATTACCCGCTTGCCGAACGGGTGGCGGTGCTGCATTACCCGCCCGTATATGCGGGCGGCGCTGCACGGGAAATGCTGGATGCGCTGGCCCGGTACGGCGTGAAGCGCTGCTTTTACGGCCATCTGCACGCAGCGGCTATCCGCCGTGCTGTGCAGGGGAATGTGGAAGGGGTGGAATACCGCCTGATCAGCGCAGATGCAATGCAATTTTGCCCTTATAAAATTTGATTTCTGTGTGGAAATCCTTGGATTTGTATGGTATAATCTTTATTTGTAAGTTTCATTTAATGGAGGAAACAAAATGAATCTCGTAAAAAGTGAAAAACTTGAAAAAAATCAGCACGAGCTGCAGTTCTCTATCGACGCGGCCTCGTTCAACGATGCCATTGCCAAGGCGTATAAGCGCGAGGCTGGCAAATACAATATTCCAGGCTTCCGCAAGGGCAAGGCGCCCCGCCATATGATTGAAAAGATGTATGGCGAGGATGTATTCCAGTATTCCGCAGTGAACGATTTGTTCCCCGCCGAATACGATAAAGCGGTAGAGGCCAGCGGCATTGAGCCGGTAGACCGCCCGGAGGTGGATATCGTCTCGATGAATACGGCGGACGGCGTTGTGCTGAAGGCTGTTGTGACGGTGAAGCCCGAAATGAAGGTTGGCAGCTATATCGGTTTGAAAGCGGAAAAGGCCGCCAATACTGTAGAGGACGCCGCGGTGGATGCCGAGGTGGACCGCCTGCGTGAGCGCAACGCCCGCCTGGTGGCGCGCGAGGGCAAGGCGCAGGACGGCGATATCACGGATATCGACTTTGAAGGCTTTGTAGACGGCGAGGCCTTTGACGGCGGCAAGGGCGAGCATTTCTCTCTGACGCTGGGCTCCGGCCAGTTCATTCCCGGCTTTGAAGAGCAGGTCGCAGGCCATGAGGCGGGTGAAGAGTTTGAGGTGAAGGTCACCTTCCCGGAGGACTACCACGCCAAGGAGCTTGCAGGCAAGGCGGCTGTGTTCAAGGTGAAGCTGAACGAGGTACAGTATAAAGAGCTGCCTGCGGCGGACGACGAGTTTGCCAAGGACGTTTCGGAATACGACACTCTGGAGGAGTTCAAGGCCAGCATCCGCAAGAATATGGAGGAGTCTGCTGAAAAGCAGGCTGAGCTGGAGGTGGAGAACGCCCTGGTGGACCAGCTTGTCGCCACGCTGGAGGGCGACATCCCCCCTGTGATGATTGAAACACGCATCGACGAGATGGTGCGCGATTTCGATTACCGCCTCAGCCAGCAGGGCCTGCGCCTTGCCGATTATCTCAAATATATCGGCGGCGATGAGGCCAAGTTCCGCGAGGGCTTCAAGGAGCAGGCTGAAAAGCAGGTGAAAATGCGCCTGGCGCTGGAGGCTGTTGCCAAGGCCGAAAGCATTGAGGCCAGCGAGGAGGATTTTGAGAATGAAGTGAAGCGCATTGCCGACACTTACAAAATGGAAGTGGAAAAGGTGCGCAGCATCATCCCCGTGGCTGAAGTGAAGAAAGACCTTGCCGTGAATAAGGCAATCGACTTTATTAAATCGAAGGCTGAGATCACTGCCAAGAAAGCCGAAAAGAAAGGCGAGTAAAAGGCAGTAGTCTGTCGAACGGTGACCGATACGCAGGCTCTGGGCGGCGTATCGGTCATCTCATACATTACCAAGCAAGGAGGATATTCCCTTATGAGCCTTGTGCCCTATGTCATTGAGCAGACAGCGCGGGGAGAGCGGTCTTACGATATTTTTTCCCGCCTTCTGAACGACCGCATCATTATGCTGAGCGAGGATGTGAACAGCACCACAGCAAGCCTGGTGGTGGCGCAGCTTCTGTATCTGGAGGGGCAGGACCCTGAAAAAGACATCAGCTTTTATATCAACAGCCCGGGCGGTTCCATTACCGACGGCATGGCTATTTACGACACCATGCGCTATATCAAGTGCGATGTCTCCACTATCTGTGTGGGTATGGCTGCCTCTATGGCGTCCGTGCTGCTGGCGGCCGGCACAAAGGGCAAGCGCCTTGCGCTGCCGAACAGCGAGATACTCATCCATCAGCCGCTTATCGGCGGGCAGGTGGGCCTGCAGGGGCAGGCGACGGACATCAAGATTCATGCCGACCACCTTGTGCGCACGCGCAGCAAGCTGAACGGCATCCTTTCCGCGTGCACGGGCCAGCCGATAGAGCGCATTGAGCAGGATACCGAGCGCGATAATTATATGACGGCCGAAGAAGCCAGGGCTTACGGCCTCATCGACGAAGTGATCACACAACGATAAGGGAACCGATATGGCGAATCAGAACAATAAAGACAAACCGCTGCTGTGTAATTTCTGCGGAAAATCGCAGGATGAAGTAGAACGCATGATCATCGGCCCGGGCGTGAATATCTGTAACGAGTGCATTGAGCTGTGCGCCTCTCTTCTTGGAGAAGAGGGCATCGACGTGCATCAGCCGAAGCCCCGCGCCGGCAGGCGCCGCGCGCAGCCCGCAAAGGCGGAAGAGCAGATCAATGTGCTTACCCCCGCGCAGATCAAGGCCGGGCTTGACCAGTATGTAATTGGGCAGGACGCCGCAAAGACCGTGCTGGCCGTATCTGTTTATAATCATTACAAGCGCATCCTTTCTGCGGAAAAGACAGATGTGGAGCTGCAGAAAAGCAACGTGCTGCTTTTGGGCCCTTCCGGCGTGGGCAAGACGCTGCTGGCTCAGACGCTGGCAAAGATGCTGAATGTGCCGTTTGCCATTGCAGATGCCACCACGCTGACGGAAGCAGGCTATGTGGGCGAGGACGTGGAGAATATCCTGCTCAAGCTGATTCAGGCGGCTGATTTCGATGTGGAACGCGCGCAGAAGGGCATCATTTACATTGACGAGATAGACAAAATCACACGCAAAAGCGAAAACCCCTCCATCACACGCGACGTGGGCGGCGAGGGCGTTCAGCAGGCGCTTTTGAAGATACTGGAGGGAACAGTGAGCAACGTGCCGCCCAACGGCGGCCGCAAGCACCCACAGCAGGAGTTTATTCAGATAGACACAAAAAATATCCTGTTTATCTGCGGCGGTGCCTTCGATGGCCTTGAAAAGCATATCCAGAAGCGCACGGATGAATCGGCGCTGGGCTTTGGCGCAAAGCTGCGCGAGAAGCCGGAGGAAAACCGCCAAAATCTTCTGCGCCTTGTGGAGCCGCACGATTTGGTGCGCTTTGGGCTTATTCCCGAGCTGGTGGGCCGTATTCCGGTTGTCACCGTGCTGGACCCTCTGGATGAGGACGCTTTGGTGCGTGTTTTAAAAGAGCCGAAAAACAGCCTTGTAAAGCAGTATCAGGCGCTGATGGGGCTTGACCATGTAGAGCTGGAGCTCACCGACGATGCCCTGCATGCCATTGCGAAAAAGACCATTGCGCTGAAAAGCGGTGCACGCGGCCTTCGCAGCGTGATGGAGCAGGCGCTGATTGGCGTGATGTTTGATATCCCCAGTGACGACACAATTTCCAAAGTAGTAGTGACGAAAGACACCGTAGAGGGCGGCAGCCCGATGGTAGAGCATGGTGTGCCGCGCGTGCGCTATCAGGCGGCCGCGGCCGCAGAACACAGAATATAACAAAGCACATGCATACGGCTGGGCACCTGCCCGGCCGTATGCTTATATACCTGCCGGGCGCAGGTGATTTTTACATTGAATTTCACATAGATTTTGTATATAATATTTAATACCAGTATAGAAGGGGCCGAGGCGCAGCGGCATATTGATGCTGGCGGCTGGGCCTTTTTGTAAATGGTGAGCAGTGATTTTATTCTTCTGTGCTCTGGTGACAATGCTGTCAGGGCACGGTATATCAGGGCTTTGGGGCGCTTGCACCGTGTGCTGCCCTGCACTTTGTGCGGAAAGCGCCCTGGGAAAGGAACAATATTTTACCATGGCAGAAAAAGTAAAGATTATTTTGGATAAAAATGCCGATATTCTTCGCCTGCCGGCCATAGCGCTGCGCGGGCTGGTGGTGTTTCCGGGTAATGTCATCCATTTTGAAGTAGGCAGAAAGAAATCTATCGCCGCGATAGAATGGGCCATCAGCAACAGCAATGCAGTGTTTCTCACTGCACAGCAGGATATCGACACAGAGGACCCTTCGTTCAAGGACCTTTCGCACTACGGCGTTGTGGCGGAAGTGAAGCAGGTGCTGCGTGTCTCCGACGAACTGGTCAAGGTGCTGGTAGAGGGCAAATACCGCGCTAAGCTGCTTACGCTGGATTCCAGCGGCCGTTTTCTGCTTGCAGCCACAAAAGCCGCGCCTTTGCGCGGTGTAAAAACGGCGGAGCCCGCGCGGGCAGAGGCGCTGCTGCGCAGCATCAAGGAGGCATTTGAAGAATATCTGGCCCTCACGCCGCGTCTTTCCAAGGATGTGGTGTTTACTATCCTGCGCAGTGAGGACGCCAGATTCCTGTGCGACTACATCCCAGCCAACCTTCTTTTGAAATATGCGGAAAAGCAGGCGCTTCTGGACGAGGGCACGATGCTGGGGCGCCTGGAAAAGATTTTGGATGTGCTTAAGCGCGAAGTGAAGGTGCTTCGTATCGAAAAGGACATCCAGAACAAAGTAAACGAGCAGATGGACAAAAACCAGCGCGATTACTATCTGCGCGAGCAGATGCGCGCTATTTCCAGCGAGCTGGACGATTATGAGGATACCAGCGAAGACGCCAGGGTGTACGCGGAAAAAATTCAGAGCAGCGGGATGCCCAAGGACGCACAGGAAAAGCTTCTGAAGGAAGTAGAGCGCCTTGCCAAAATGATGGGCAACACGCAGGAGGCGGCGGTAATCCGCACCTACCTGGACACCTGCCTCGACTTGCCCTGGGCGGCTAAAACGGAGGATAATCTGGATATCCACAAGGCGCAGGAGCTTTTGGACAAAGAGCACTATGGCCTGAAAAAAGTGAAGGAACGCATTCTGGAGCTTTTGGCGGTGCGCAAGCTGGCGCCGGATGTGAAAGGGCAGATTATCTGCCTTGTGGGCCCGCCGGGTGTGGGCAAGACCTCTATTGCGCGCAGCATAGCCGCCTGTCTGGGGCGCAAATATGCGCGCATGTCCTTGGGCGGCGTGCGCGACGAGGCCGAGATACGCGGCCACCGCCGCACCTATATCGGTGCTATGCCCGGCAAGCTTATCAGCGCTATTATCTCGGCCAAAAGCTCAAACCCTCTTCTGCTTTTGGATGAGGTGGACAAAATGGCAAGCGATTTTCGCGGCGACCCTGCGGCCGCGCTGCTGGAGGCGCTTGACCCGGAGCAGAACGTCGCCTTCAAAGACCATTATATCGACCTGCCGTTCGACCTTTCGGGCGTGCTGTTCATTACCACGGCAAATACGCTGGATACCATTCCGCGCCCTCTGCTGGACCGCATGGACGTGATTGAGCTTTCCAGCTATACCCGTGTGGAGAAATTTGAAATAGCCCGCCGCCACCTTCTTCCCAAGCAGCTTCTCGCCACCGGCCTGAAGGGAAAGGTAAAGCTGACGAACACGGCGCTGTATGGGCTGATTGACGGCTATACGCAGGAGGCGGGCGTTCGCAACCTGGAAAGGGCCATTACCGAGGTGCTCCGCAAGTGTGCAAAGGTGATTGCCGCGGGTGACGCACAGATGATGACGGTGGCAGCCAAGGAGCTTGAGCCTATGCTGGGGCCTCGTCGTGTGAAGCCTTCCTTCCTCAGCCGGAGAGACGCGGTGGGCGTGGCCAACGGCCTTGCCTGGACAAGTGTGGGCGGCGAGATACTTCCCATTGAGGTGCAGGTGGTGCATGGCGGCTCCGGCAAGCTGGAGCTGACCGGCTCTCTGGGCGAAGTGATGAAAGAGAGCGCCAAGCTGGCCATCACATATGCCAAAGCGCATGCGGAGGAATATGGATATGGCACCGAGCTGTTTAAAAACGCGGATATCCACATCCACGCGCCGGAGGGGGCCATCCCGAAAGACGGCCCCAGCGCGGGCGTTACGCTCACTACCGCGCTTATCTCCTGTCTGTCCGGCAGAAGAGTACGCTCTGACGTTGCCATGACGGGTGAAATTTCGCTGCATGGGCAGGTGCTGCCCATCGGCGGCCTGAAAGAAAAAAGCATGGCAGCCTACCGGGAGGGCATGGCGCTGGTGCTTATCCCGCAGGAGAATGTCCCCGATTTGTATGAAGTGGACGAGGCGGTAAAGCAGGCGCTTGTGTTCAAGCCGGTGACACAGCTTGAGGAAGTGCTGAAAACAGCCTTGCTTCCAAAACAGGAGGCTGTGCCTGTAAAAAAGGCGGGCCCGCGCGGTACAGAGCGCCCCCGGCGGAAAAAAGCCGTGCCGGCGGCAGAGCCTGCTTCCGGCAGTACTGTGCAGGCGATGTGAAATAATAAATTTGCACCCAGGGCGCCCGCCCTTTTTACAGAGCAAAGGGCGGGCGCTGCTATGTAAAGGAGAACAGGATGCTGAACTATGCGAAAGCAGAGTTCCGCGCTTCGTATGGCCTGAAAAGCCAGCTTCCGGCGCCAAATGGCCCGGAGGTGGTGTTTTCAGGCCGTTCGAATGTGGGGAAGTCTTCGCTGATCAACAAGCTGTGCATGCGCAAAAGCCTTGCGCGTGTAAGCGCCACCCCGGGCAAAACGGCTACCGTTAATTTTTATAAAGTGGATGCCGCATGGTTCGTTGACCTGCCCGGCTACGGTTATGCAAAAACCGGCAGGGACGAGCGCCGCCGCTGGGATGAACTCATCAACGGTTATTTTGAAGCACAGCGCCCCGTGGCGCTTTTGGTGCAGCTTCTGGACAGCCGCCATGCCCCTTCGGCGGATGACGTGCAGATGATGGAATACCTGCATTATCACAGCATTCCCTTTCTGGCGGCGCTGACAAAGGCCGACAAGCTGAAAGCGGCGCAGAAGCAGCAGGCGGTGCAGGATTTTCAGCAGTTCTGCCTGCCATACGGCGCAGACGGTGTCATCCTCACCAGTGCACAGGACGGCTTTGGTATGGAAGAGCTGCGCAGCAGGATAAGCCTTGCGTGTGAAACACAGCAGTGAAAGGGGAGGCAGGCCATGGCATACGGCGCGTTTGCCGACATTTATGACGCCTTTAATGAGGACGCAGATTATGCCGCCCTGACACGTTATGCTCTGCACCAGATGAAAGCGCACGGCATCCATGAGGGCATCGTGGCGGACCTTGGCTGCGGCACAGGCGATTTGACACTGGCACTGGCACAGGCCGGGTACGATATGATAGGCATAGACCTCTCTGAGGAAATGCTGTGCATCCTGCGGGAAAAAATGTATGAACAGGGCAGGCAGGGCATCCTTTTGCTGCAGCAGGACCTTCGCAGTCTGGACCTTTACGGCACTGTGCGGGCGGCGGTATCCACCTTTGATACCCTGAACCATATCGGCCCCTACGAGCAGTTCGAACGCGCCCTGTGCCGCAGCGCCCTGTTCATAGAGCCGGGCGGCGTGCTTCTGTTCGATATGAATACCCCCTACAAGCACAGGGCCGTGCTGGCAAACCATACTTACTCGCTTGAGGCAGAGGACGTGACATGCCTGTGGAAAAACGAATGGGATGAAGCGGCCTGCTGCACACATATCACGGTGGATATGAGCTACCCCGGCGAAGAGCAGCACGATGTGGAAAGCTTTGATGAATATGCCTATTCGCTTTCGGACATCCGGCAGGCCTGTGAGGCGGCCGGGTTGGAAATAGAGCATGTGGTGGACGGAGAGACCTTTGGGCCGCTTTGCCCGAAAAGCCAGCGCTATTGCGTCACAGCGGTAAAACGGGCAGATAAAAACAGCAACGCTGTATATGAAAAAGAGGTGTAATGCATGGGAAAGCTTCTGAGAGGCATTTCGAAAAACGGCGGCGTCATTTTTACAGCGCTGGATTCTACCGATATTGTCCGGCAGATGCGTGAGTATCATGACACCAGTGCTGTTACCAGCGCGGCGCTGGGGCGCCTTTTGACGGCGGCAGGGCTGATGGGTACAATGCTGAAGCAGAAGAAAAACACCGTCACCCTGCGGGTAGACGGCGGCGGCCCGGCGGGCATCCTGCTGGCTGTGGCGGACGGCGCAGGGCATGTGAAAGGTTATGTGCAGGAACCCTTTGCAGAGGTGCCGCCGCGTGCAGACGGAAAGCTGGACGTCGGCAGCGCCGTGGGAAAAGCAGGCACGCTGAGCGTGGTGAAGGACCTTGGAATGAAAGAGCCCTACACAGGCATGCTCCCGCTTGTAAGCGGCGAGATAGCAGAGGACATCACGCAGTATTATGCCGTCAGCGAACAAATACCAACCGTGTGCGCACTGGGAGTATTGGTGGACAGAGACCTTTCTATCCTGTGCGCGGGCGGATATCTGATCCAGCTTTTGCCCGGCGCTTCAGATGCCGAAATCAGCCTGCTGGAGGAAAACCTCGCTCATATGGAAAGCGTTACCGCCATGCTTTCACAGAAAACGCCCTTGGAAGAAATGATGAACAGGGCGCTTTGCGGGTTTGAGCCGGAGGTGTTGGAGGGCTCAAGCGTCTGCTATGCATGCGATTGCAGCCGGGAACGGGTGGAGCGCGCCTTGATATCCCTGGGCAGAGAGGAGCTTCAGCGCCTGGCCGGTGAAGAGCCCGTGGCAAAGGTATCGTGCCAGTTTTGCAGCCGGGAATACAGCGTGGATGTGCCGGCGCTGCTGCGCAGCCTGGAATGACCGGCCGTATGAAAAAAGCGCGCAGGAAGTTTTGAAAAACTTCTTGACAAACTATGGAAAATCGGGTAAAATAAATTTCGCCGCTCAGAGCTCTGGGCGGCGGAAATATGCGGCTTTAGCTCATCTGGTAGAGCGCCACCTTGCCAAGGTGGAGGTAGCGAGT
>JBKYIE010000010.1:0-119550 GCA_047030735.1 Ruthenibacterium sp. | reverse complement strand
CATCTGGTAGAGCGCCACCTTGCCAAGGTGGAGGTAGCGAGTTCGAGCCTCGTAAGCCGCTCCAAATCAAATTCCGCCGCTTTTTATGGCGGCGGAATTTGCATATGGTGCCGTAGCCAAGTGGTAAGGCAGAGGTCTGCAAAACCTCTATGCACCAGTTCAAATCTGGTCGGCACCTCCAAAAAATGCCGCAGGCAGATGCCTGCGGCATTTTTGTATGCCGAAAATCACTCGCCCGGTGAGTGGCGGAAAAGAAGACTGATGCCGATAATGAAAAAAGAAGAGCGCCCTTGGCTATATCGGAAGCGAGGCCAGCCAGCTGCACAAACAGACAGGGGGCACCTGAAAGGAACGGGCAGCCTGATGCTGTACGGGAAGCTTCCAGAACTGAAATGTAAATGCCGATACCGGAAATTCCGGTGCCGGGGGTGCCGTGTGGACACAGCAGTAAAAAGCAAAGAAAATAATATAGGAGCATCTTCAAAATCAGCATGAGCAGAAAAATCAGAAGGGCAGCTGCCCCTGCCGCACCTCTAAAAAGCCCGTTTACGGGCAGGCATCAGAACCCTCGCGGCTGGCAGAGTGTACCTGCGTGACGTGATGCGCATGCTGGCATTCCAGGGCTATACCCATATATGAAAATCCCCCGGCTTTGAGCGCGCTGCGTTAAGAAACGAGGCAGGGGCGGTAATCAGCCGCCCCTGTTAAAATTTTCTTATCTTGCCGCCCCACTGCCGGAGGATTTTTATTGAAAGGAACGCAGGTGTTCTTTCGCACCTTTTTTCATGCCCAAAACTGTTTGACAGGGGAGCGCCGGCTGCGGCGGCTCCGCACTGTATGCGGCCGGCAAGAAAGCTGCCGTGGCAGGTGTGCCGCCATATCTGGCGTGCAAGCATATGCCGCAGGCAGCAGTTTAGGCGAGGGCTTTTCCAGCCCTGTAAGGGCCTATAACTGGGTTGCAGCCCATGACACATGAATTTCCATTTTCCCGTATTCTCTGCAGCTTCGTTACGCAAACAGGCAGCCGCTGTTCCAACGAAAGTTTTTCATCTGTGATAATCTGCTGCCGGAAGCCTGCTTCGCCTGACGCCCGGCTCCATAAAAAACAGCTTTGCCGGGAAAAGGCCACCACCATGGCGCGCCAGCGCGCCGAAGCGAAAAGCTGCGCATATGCCGTCACATTTTCTTCTCAAGCAGCCTGCTGACGCATATCAGGCTCACAAGCTGCACGAGAATGATGCCGCCTACTACGAGTGCCGGAACTGTATAGCCCATGCACACAAAAGCTACAAGGGAAATTCCCAGCAATGTCGTAGTAAGCATGCCGGTGATATTGCCGGCCTTTTCTTTTATTGCAATATTGCGCTCGTCCAGCGCCTCTTTCTGATAGGCGCCGTCCTTCTCCCATTTTACAAGCACGCGGTTTACATTGCCCACACCGAATGCCATAGCGAACAGAAGCCCCAGGCCAATATCTACCTGGTGCGGCAGCTTCAGCAAAGCCAGTGCCATCAGGGCCAGTGCAGCCACTGCATAGGAAGTATAACTGATTGTGCGTTTCATTCAAAAGCTTCCTTTCATTCCTCTTCATAAATAAAAATATCTTCAATAGACATACCGAAATAGCGCGCTATCTTGAACGCCAGCAGAATGGAAGGGTTGTACCTGCCATTTTCCAGCGAACCTATCGTTTGCCGTGAGACGCACAGTGCATCGGCCAGCTCCTCCTGACAGATGCCCCGCTGTCTGCGAAGCGCTTCCAAATTATTCTTCATTACAGCCTATCCCTTTCACTTCCTGTGTGGCCTTGGAATGGAAAGCTTGCTTTCCATAACGGCATCATACTACTTCCTTTTCAAAATGTCAAGTTTGCTTTCCATCAACGGATTCTTTTGTGTAAAATTTGAAAAACAATCCGGCATACCGCCCAAAAGAGGCTGGATAAACTTGTAACTTCTGGCCAGATATAGTATAATATTTACTTGTGCTGATACGCCTGTGGGAGGGCGGGGGAATGCCTCACAGCACAAGAGGGAAAGTATCGAAAGAAAGAGGGAACAGGCACATGGCAGACTATTTGGCAATGGATAAGGCCGCATTGGAGGCAGAGCGCGCGGCGCTGCGGGCGGCATATGAAAAATATGCTGCGCGCGGGCTGAAGCTTGATATGTCGCGCGGCAAGCCTTCCGCTGAACAGTTAGACCTTTCCATGGAGCTTTTGTATATGACGGACTACCATGGGGAAGGCGGGACGGATGCGCGCAATTACGGCAGTCTGGAGGGGATGCCGGAGGCACGCCGCTTTTTTGCCGAGATGCTCCAGGTGCAGCCGCAGGAGGTTATTGTAGGTGGAAACTCCAGCCTGCAGATGATGTATGACCAGGTTGCCCTTGGCTGGCGCAAGGGCTTCCCCGGCGGGCATGGGCCCTGGGGGAAAGAGGCCGCGCCGAAGTTTATTTGCCCGGTGCCGGGTTATGACAGGCATTTTCGCGTTACGGAAGAATTTGGCTTTGAAATGCTGAATGTGCCCATGGGGCCGCAGGGGCCGGATATGGACATGGTAGAACGGCTTGCGGCAGACAGCGCTGTGAAAGGTATTTGGTGCGTGCCGCTGTATTCAAACCCGGATGGTTACACTTACAGCGACGAGACTGTGCGGCGTCTTGCGCGCATGAAGGCCGCCGCGCCGGATTTCCGCATTTTCTGGGATAATGCCTATTGCGTGCATCATTTGACAGATTCGCATGATGCCGTGCTGAATATTCTGGACGAATGCCGGGCGGCCGGAAACGAGAACAGGCCGCTTTTGTTCTGTTCCCTGAGCAAGGTGACATTTCCAGGCGCCAGCGTGGCTGCCATGGCGGCCAGCGAAGAGAATATTGCCCATATCGTGAAAAACATGTTCCCAATGATCATCAGCTATGACAAAATGAACCAACTGCGCCATGTGCGCTTTCTAAAGGACATGCAGGGCGTTGCAGCGCATATGGAAAAGCACCGCGCCATTGTGGCGCCCAAATTTGAGGCCGTGTGGCAGGCCTTCCGCGAAGGCCTGGCCCCTTATGGAGATATTGCGCGCTGGACAACGCCGAACGGCGGATATTTTATCAGCCTGTACACGCTGGAGGGGTGCGCAAAGCGCACTGTGCAGCTTTGCAAGGAGGCAGGCGTTGTTCTCACAGGGGCGGGCGCGGCATTCCCATATGGCCGTGACGAGCAGGATTCCAATATCCGCATCGCGCCCACATATCCCACATTGACGGAGCTTCGCCTTGCCTGTGAGCTTCTGTGCATTGCCGTGCGTCTTGCAAGTGTGGAAAAGCTTCTCGGGGCCTGACCAGCCGCAGGAGTGAAACATAAATTTCCGGAGGGATACCTATGAAGACAAAAGGAAGGCCCTGGCAGTTCTTTGTCGTTGCAATTCTCATCTTTTTGTTCGCATACAGCGCGTTTTTCGGCATTAAGTCGCAGTATGGCGATACGCTGAACACATGGATCAAGGGCGCTGCAGATATTCGCTTCGGCATTGACATCCGCGGCGGTGTGGACGTGACGTTCATGCCGGCGGACGGCTATGATGCCACGGACGAACAGCTGGAGGCGGCCAAGGCTGTTGTGGAGCAGCGCCTTGTGAACCTGCAAATCACGGACAGTGAGGTATACGCAGATTCCAACAAAGACCGTATTGTAGTGCGTTTCCCGTGGAAGGAAAACGAGACAGAGTTTGACCCGGAGGCCGCCATTCAGGAGATAGGCGCCACTGCGCGGCTTACTTTCCGGGAGGGCAGAGAAACGGACAGCGAAGGAAAGCCCTCCGGTACAACGGCAGAGAATATCATCCTGGAAGGGGAAGATATCAAAAGCGCCACAGCGCAGGTGGATACAAACTCTTCCAGTGCAACATATGGCGAATATTATGTGGCGCTGGAACTGAACGATTCCGGCAAAGAGAAATTTGCCGAGGCCACCGAGAGATTGTCAGGCGAATCGCCTAAGGGTGTCATTTCTATCTGGATGGATGACACCATGATCTCCTACCCGCAGGTGCAGACGGCCATTACGGACGGCCATGCGCAGATTTCTTTGGGCGGCAGTGACGATGCCACGCGGGAACAGGCCATCACTCTGGCAAATCAAATTAATTCCGGCGCGCTGCCCTTTGCGCTGGAGGCCGAAAATTTCAGCACCATCAGCCCGTCTTTGGGCGCCAACTCACTGGATGCCATGGTGCTGGCCGGCGTCATTGCCTTTGCGCTGGTAGCCCTGTTCATGATATTGAATTACAGGCTGCCCGGCCTTGTGGCGTCCATTGCTCTTCTGGGGCAGACGGCTATGACACTGGCCTTTGTCTCCGGTTACTTTGCGGTGTTCCCCAGCTTCACGCTCACGCTGCCGGGCATTGCGGGCATTATCCTTGCCATCGGTATGGGCGTGGACGCCAACGTCATTACAGCCGAGCGCATCAAAGAAGAAATCCGCGCCGGAAAGAGCATTGACGGCGCACTGAATGCGGGCTTCCGCCGCGGGCTGAAACCCATTATTGACGGCAATGTGACAGTAGTCATCGTGGCTGTGATGCTGATGGGCGCCTTCGGCCCCACAGACGGCATATTTGCCAAGCTGCTGCGCCCTGTATTTTTCGCCTTTGGCGCTTCTACTGCGGGCACCATCTATTCCTTCGGCTACACACTTTTGGTAGGTGTGCTGCTGAATTTTGTGTTCGGCGTTGGCTGCACACGTGTGATGCTTCGCGGCATATCGAAGCTGAAATGCATGCGCAGCGCGGTTTTGTACGGCGGCCTCAGGCCTCAGGCGCAGCCAAGGCAGGCAAAAACCTGGAACATCGTGGGCGCGCGCAAAAAATTCTTTGCATTTTCGCTGTGCCTTGTGCTGTTCATTGCAATTTTCAGTGCCGTATTCGGCGTGAAAATGGATATCCAGTTCAAGGGCGGCGCCATGATATCGTACAGCTACGAGGGAGAGGTGCCCGTGGCGGATGTGACAAAAGAGGCCAAGGCCGCCTTGGGCAGTGATGTGACGGTGCAAACGGGTTCTTCCCTTGCTACGGAAGGGCAGACGCTGACGATATCCTTGCCCGGCAGCGAGACGATGAGCGCCGAAACAGTAGAGGCACTGACGGCAGCCCTGCAGGAGAATCATCCGGATAACAGCTTCCAGCAGCTTTCTATCACCAATGTTGACCCCACCCTGGGCGGTGAATTTTTTGTCAAAAGCATCGTGGCCATTCTGGCCGCGGCTGTGCTTATCCTCATTTATATCGCAATCCGTTTCAAGAATATCGGTGGGCTGCGCGGTGCTGTGACAGGCATTGTCGCTCTGCTGAACGACATGGTAGTGATTTTCGGCATTTTTGTAGTGCTGCGCATTCCCCTGAACGGGAACTTTATTGCGGCCATGCTCGTTATTCTGGGGTATTCTATCAACGATACGGTTGTTATCTATGACCGCATCCGTGAAAACGAATCGCTGCTGGGCAAAAAGCATGCAGATTTTGCTCAGCTTGTGAACGGCGGTATCAACCAAAGCTTGAGGCGTACCATCAATACCACACTTACCACGCTGCTGGCGCTGGGAACGGTGTGTGTAGTGAGCGTCATCTTTGGTTTGGACAGCATTTTCACATTCTCATTTCCGCTGATTATCGGCATGATTTCAGGTGTATACAGCTCTGTGTGCATTGCCGGGCCGCTTTGGGTGGCGTGGGAAAAACGCGTGGGTGTAAAAGCCAGAAAAAAATAGTGCAGATAAAAAAGGGCTTCGGAAGTATTGGCAGAGGAGCATAAAGAAGTATTGTAAAAATACTAGCCTCGCCAAGTGAACGGGAAACAGGAAAACTCTATGTAGATGGGGAAACCATTTACATAGAGTTTTTCTTTTGCTTATTAAAAATTTTTCAGCGCCCGCAGGACGCGCATCCGCTGCCAAAGGTAACCATTTTGGGGGCTTGGAGGTCATCCCTCAACAAGCGTTTTGGCGAGTTGGAAAACACGCCAAAATCGCAAATGTGTACCTGTTTGCACTGCTTGCCAATTTACAATCAAATATGCCCATTCTGTATTAGATTACTGACATATGGCCCTTTACCGGAAAAAACTTCATCATAAAAGTTCTACTTCCAGTCAATATAGGCAACACTGTCCGCCAATTCTTTGATGGATAAACGCAAAGCCTCCTGATTTTTCGCCAGTATTTCTTTGCGTAGGGGAATTGTACTTACTCCCTGCAAGCACAAATCGAGGTATTCCTTCATTTCCTGAATACTCATGCCATATTTTTTAGGCAAGTAAAATCTTTGAGCCACTTCACATTTTTCGTCAAAAATCCGGCGGTTGTTTCCATCGCGCTTGACATTAGGGACTAACCCCTCATTGCAATAAAATTTCAAGGTCTGATAAGTCATGTCCAACAAACTAAAAAATAAGGAGATTAGCATTATGAAAAAATACTTTTACTTTTAACCGTATGCGCCCAATGCTCTTTTTGTTGTGAAAAGCTATAAGATTTCCTCAAAAAGGCGACGTGGTTCTGTCGAAATGTAAAAATATCATTTTATCACTTTACTTTGATAAAATAATAAAGTATAATACATTCATACGCTGAACCGGAAAAGAAAAATGAGGGGGAAACAAACGATGAAAAAGCTGTTGGCAGGTATTACAATCACCCTGATGCTGTGTGCGGCGCTGGCCGGCTGCGGCGGCCAGCCGGCACAGACAGATGACCTTGCATATATTCAGGAAAAGGGTACGCTGAAAATTGGCATCACGTTGTTTCAGCCGATGAATTATTATGACGAGAGCGAGCCGGATAAGCTGGTGGGGTTCGACACAGAGCTGGCTGAGGCCGTGTGCGAAAAGCTGGGCGTCACGCCGGAATTTGTGGTGATAGACTGGGACCAGAAGGTTATTGAGCTGCAGAGCAAAAATATCGACTGCATCTGGAACGGCATGACGATTTTGGAGGAGCTGAAAGAAAATATTGATTTCAGCATGCCCTACAGCGGAAACATGCAGGTGTGTGTGGTAAGCGGCGACAATGTACAGACATTCCAGAGCACCGCAGATATGACAGACGCCAAAATTGCCGTAGAAGCGGAAAGCGCCGGGCAGAAGGCCGTTGAGGGAGATGAAAGCCTCAGCCAGGCGGAGCTGATTTCCGTAGGCGCGCAGAGCGACGCTCTGATGGAAGTGAAGGCCGGCACGGCCGATGTGGCGGTAATAGACGCAGTTATGGCGTATGCTTCTGTGGGAGAAGGCACCAGCTACAGCGATTTGACCGTTGTGGACGGTATTGAGCTTGGAAAGGAAGAGTATGGCATCGGCTTCCGCAAGGGCTCTAATGTGGTGGATGAGGTAAACAAAGCCCTTCAGGAGCTGACGGAAGAGGGCGTCGTGGAGGAGCTTCAGGCCAGGTATCCGTCTGTGCTTGTCACACTGGAAAAAGCCGCGTAAGCCCTGCATCTTTATACGGGTGTCATCTTGCCTGTGTGTAGCTTATAAGTAGGAGAATGTGAAAACCATGTCTTTCGTTGCCGTTACCATGAAGCTGCTGGAAGGCTTCGGCACCACTTGTCTGATTTTTTTCGTCACTCTGGCCGCCTCTCTTCCGCTTGGGCTTATCGTGTGCTTTGGCTCCATGAGCCGCTTTAGGCCCTTGCGCTGGCTGACGCGTGCTTTCATCTGGGTGATACGGGGCACGCCTCTGATGCTGCAGATTATCATTGTGTTTTATGTCCCCGGCCTTGCCTTCGGTATGCCGGTGCAGAGCCGCATGGCTGCTGTTCTGGCTGCATTTATCATCAACTATGCAGCGTATTTTTCCGAGATATACCGCGGAGGCATTGAAAGCATTCCCAAAGGCCAGTATGAAGCCGGGCAGGTGCTTGGCATGACGGACAGGCAGATATTCTTCCGCGTGGTGCTGCTGCAGGTGATAAAGCGCATCGTGCCGCCTATGGGCAATGAGATCATCACGCTTGTGAAGGATACCTCGCTGGCGCGCGTCATTGCCGTGGGTGAGCTCATCCGGGCAGCACAGGACATTGTGAAGCAGTACGCGCTGCTTTGGCCATTGTTTTATACGGGTGTGTTCTATCTACTGTTCAGCGGCCTGCTGACGCTTGTGCTGCGCGCGTTGGAAAAAAAGCTGGACTATTACAAGGGGTAAGCTATGGCGGTATTGGAAGTACGGGAACTGAAAAAAAGCTATGGCAGCCAGGAGGTGCTGCGCGGGGTAAGCCTTTGCCTTGAAAAAGGCGAGGTGCTTTCCATCATCGGCTCCTCCGGAAGCGGCAAGACGACGCTTCTCCGCTGCCTGAATTTTCTGGAAACGCCGCAGAGCGGCGTCATCTCGGTCAACGGCGAGGTGCTGTTTGATGCTTCGCAGCCGGAAAGATACAGCCCTGAGTCTATCCGTCAAAAACGGTTGCATTTTGGCCTTGTGTTTCAATCGTTTAACCTGTTTCCGCAGTACACTGTGCTGCAAAATATCACACTGGCGCCAAACCTCCGCACGAGGGAACAGGCCAAGCAGCGGGGAGGTAAGGCAAGCCCCCGCCAGTTTGGCAGAAACGAAGAAAAGGCGCTGGAGCTTTTGGAAAAAGTGGGGCTTTCTGATAAAAAAGACAGCTACCCCTGTCAGCTTTCGGGAGGGCAGCAGCAGCGTGTGGCGATTGCACGCGCCTTGGCGCTGGAGCCGGATGTGTTGTGCTTCGACGAACCCACCAGCGCGCTGGACCCTGAGTTGACGGGCGAAGTGCTTCGGGTGATACGCGCACTGAAAAGCGGCGAAACCACCATGATCGTGGTGACACACGAAATGGAGTTTGCAAGGCATGTTTCAGATAAGGTTGTTTTTATGGCAGACGGGCTTGTAGAGGTCAGCGGCACGCCGGAACAATTATTTGAAAAAACGCAGAACGCCCGGCTGTGCGCCTTCCTGCAAACCGTGCAGCAGCCTTGAAGCTATGTACACTGCCGGTTATTTTCAAATGGGGCTGTTACGGCCGGTCGGCTTTTTACAAGGCCGGCCGGTTGTTTTTTCTTCATGGATAGGGGCGGGGAAAAGAATTTTTCTTTTCCGCATATGCCATAGTATTTCGCTAAATATTGTGTTATACTAAATTTGATTTTACAGCGGAGGAGTGCGGGAAGAATGCATTGCCTGGTCATAAGCCCCGGCGAAAAAATCGGCCCGCTTGAGCTGGGAATGACGCCCAAGCAGATATGGAATGCGCTTTCCTGCCTGTGCGCGGAATGGGGCTTTTCCATTTCAGACACCCACATTGATGAAGCATGGGAGAAGGGCACCGGCAAGCTTTGCTGCCGCTACTTGAATCAAAATTTCTTTTTTATTGTATGGTACCGCCAAAGCCGGGCCATAGAAATTGCGGTAGACATTCTGCTGCGGGAACAGCTACCCGTACTGCTCTATGGTATGGATATTTTTCAAACAGAAGCAGAAAAGGTGCTGGCGGCCTTGAAGCAGGCGGGGCCTTTCTCCTGCGATGCCGGAGATGAACAGCTTGGCACCAATTATGAATTCAGCAGCCTTGGCCTGCGCCTCTGGCGGGAAAGAGCCTTTCATAGAAAGCTTCTTTTAGATAAGGCGTATAGAGAAGAAATGGCTCTGGTGCTTGAGGAAGAGTATCAATATCTTTATTTTCAAATCGCTGCTGTTATGGAAAAAGCATGAGCGAACAAGGAGTTTTTATGCCGAAGGATAAATTTAAAACCGTATATGTCTGCACAAACTGCGGCGAAACATCGCCCCGCTGGATGGGGCGATGCCCCTCCTGCGGGGCGTGGAACACGATGGCGGAGGATGTAGTGCGCGAAGAAAAGCCTGCCAGAGCTTCCGGCGGGGGAAAAGGAGGTGTGCGCGGCATAAGCTCCGGCAGCCTTATTACAGCGCGCACTTTAAGTGAAATAAGTGCAACCGAAGAAAAAAGCCGTATTATTACCGGCATCAGTGAGCTGGACCGTGTGCTGGGCGGCGGCATTGTGCTGGGCAGCGTCGTCCTTTTGGGCGGCGAGCCGGGCGCGGGCAAATCCACCTTGCTTTTACAGCTTTGCGGGGCCATCAGCAAGGCGGTAAGCGTGCTGTATATCACTGGCGAAGAATCTACCCGGCAAATCAAGCTGCGGGCTTTGCGCCTAGAGGTACCGCAGGACGGTATCCGCCTGGCGGCAGAAACAGAGATAGACGACATCTGCGCATTGATAGAGCAGGAGAAGCCCGGCCTTGTGGTGATAGACTCCATTCAGACGATGCATTGCGGCGATATCTCTTCTTCCGCAGGCAGCGTTTCTCAGGTGAAAGAGTGCACCTCGCGCCTTCTGGCCGTAGCGAAAAACCATGAGATACCCACGTTTATTGTGGGCCATGTCAACAAAGACGGTGCTATTGCAGGCCCCAAGGTGATGGAACATATTGTGGATACCGTGCTGTATTTTGAAGGCGATAAAATGCTCCCATACCGTATCCTGCGTGCTGCCAAAAACCGTTATGGCTCCACCAACGAGATAGGTATGTTCGATATGACGGGCAAGGGCCTGAAGGTGGTAGAAAACCCCTCCAAGCTGCTGCTGGAAGGGCGGCCCGTGGGGGTTTCGGGCAACTGTGTAGCCTGTACGCTGGAGGGCTCTCGTCCCATTTTATCCGAGATACAGGCGCTTGTGAGCAAAACTGCCTTCGGCACGCCGCGCCGCGCAGCTTCCGGGTTCGATTTTAACCGCACAAATTTGCTGCTGGCTGTGCTGGAAAAGCGCGCCGGGTATTTTCTGGGTAATTTGGACGTGTATCTGAATATCGTAGGCGGGTTGCAGCTGGATGAAACAGCCTGTGACCTCTCTGTATGCATGGCAGTCGTCTCCAGTATGCTGGACAGGCCTGTGCCGGATGATATGGTAGCGATAGGGGAGGTAGGCCTCGGCGGAGAAGTGCGCAGCGTATCGAATTTGGAGCTGCGCCTGCGCGAGGCGCGGCGCCTGGGCTTTGTGCGCGCCGTGGTGCCGAAATATGCGCTGAAGCAGATAGAGGCGCAGGAATTCTCCGATATGGAACTTCTAGGCGTGACGTATGTGCGTCAGGCCGTGCAGCTTTTGTGAGCTTCTAAGCATATAACATATAAGGTCAGACAAAAAGGCACACTGCGGACAATAGCGTCCACAGTGCATTGATGGGCTGGGCGGAATCAAATTTAGCTCGCTTTGTGCCGGTATGGAACTTTGTTCGCCGCAGATGTGCACTTTTTTTGAAGAAAGCCTTTTGACCTCGCGCATCTTTAAGTTTATTGATAAGCCAGCAGCCTTTGTTCAGCAGACTTATGGAAATTGCCGTTCAAAACGCCATCGTTATGGGCCATGTGCAGGACGAAAACGGCCGGAAAAAGTATACATTGTTAAAAAGGTACTGGCATAATTTCGCTATTGACATTTATCTTTCGGAATGTTTTGACGAATACTGTTCTGACATTTAACCAGCCTGAGCAGCTTCCCAAAGAGGACATGGACAGGGAACAGCTTGAAGCACATTTGAGCCACAGAAGTCTTGCGCAGAATTAAACTCTGTCGTATGATGAGTGAGCCTTGGCTGGTAAGATAGAGGAAGAACGCGCGCGGTCCGGCCAGAAAATCTCCGCCTATTTTAGGATTAAAAGCAGCGGCGCAATTTCGCTAAATGCAAATTTAGCGAAATGTAGGGAGGGCGTTTGCAAAAAATGTCCGCAATATATCCAGTTGCTTAAAAATTTGGGACGTCATAAAACACCAAAACAATTTATGCAGCAAACAATGAAAGCAAGCAATTCAGCAGTGTGTGGGCACAGTACCAGCTCAGATTATAAGCCCAGATCCTCTTATAGTTTTATTAGATTTCTACCGCACGTCTTTTGGCGTATTCTTTCAATTATATTAGGAATACCGTCAGAAAAAGTGAGAATTATCATTCACTTGCTGCCGGGCCTGCCCCATGCAGCGGCTTTTATTCTCGTTTTCACAGAGCCCCTTTCATATAAGAAAAAATTAAACGCGTAGACAGCTTTGTTTGTTTCACTTGTATATCTAAATTATCACTAAATTCATTCAAACAGGTTTGGTATGCTGCTTTTCAAAAATAAGGTCTGCAAAAGCGGCCGGCCAGCCGCATTTAGTTTAGAAGGCAGACAGAATTGTCTGTGTAATTTACAGAAATTTATTCTGCAGCTTCGAAGCACTTGAAATTTCTTTTTCTGCTGGTATGTTGACATATTTTGAGCGTTTTAATTTGTTAATGTTTTAACAAATTCTGCTTTTGTTGAAATAAAAAAATCGGTATATCTCATATCTCAATTCTAATCCGCAGTTTTCTCTCATCATTTGTTCAAGTGATAAACACCGGCAAGCGCGGCTTCGCAGTACAATTTGAAGCATGCGAACCATTAGCAAGCTTATTTGCGCGTTAGAAATTTTGTATAATCAACCCGTGTGCTGCATTCAGCTCTCAATGAGGTATGTATTTCTTGAGCTCCCTGTCCCCTTTCTGGCAATGGTGCATGAACTGGCCCGAACACCCACGTTATTTAGCAGAATTATTCTCAATACTCCCGTAATCAGGGACGCCAAAAATGACAGAAGTCATCCATACGGCAAATGTATTCAAAAGCAAAATAAAAAATGGAGGTCTCTTCCGCCATGAGCACTTACATTGATGCGCGAAGGCCGAGCCGTCATGGCGATTATCAAGACTGCCCCGCACTGGCAGTTCGGTACCTGTATGACAGCGAAACCATCCGCGGGCTTTCGCCGCGCACAGTGAATGGATATTATATTGATTTGCGGACATTTTTCCGTTTTTTGAAGCTGCAGCGCGGCTTGGTGCCGCAAGGCACGCCTCTGGAAAAAATTGATGTGCGGGACATTGAACTGACTACGATAGAAAGCGTCACCAGTACGGAGATTTATGAATTTCTGCACTATGTCACGCGGGAGAGGGCCAACTCCCCTGCCGCCCGTGCCAGAAAGCTTTCCAGCTTAAAAGGGTTTTATAAATACCTGTGCAATAAAATGAAACTCATTCGGGTAAACCCAACGGACGATGTAGGCATTCCTGCGCAGAAAAAACGTTTGCCGAAATATTTGTCCTTAAAAGAAGGTACAGAGCTTCTGCAAAGTGTGCAGAGCGATTTTTATGAGCGCGATTACTGCATGATAACTCTGTTTTTGAACTGCGGCATGCGTCTTTCTGAACTGGTGAACATCAATATCACAGATATCCAGGATGACGGCACGATCCGTATCATTGGTAAGGGCGATAAAGAACGCCTTGTCTACCTGAACGATGCCTGTGTAAAAGCACTGGCGAGGCTGTGTGACGAACGGCGCAAACTTCCCAATTTGCAGGATAAAAATGCGCTGTTTGTCTCCAGAAAAACCGGAAAACGCCTTTCGGCGCGCCGTGTGCAGCAAATCGTGGAAAGCTGCCTGCGTGCAGCGGGGCTTTCCGGAAAGGGATATTCCACGCATAAGCTGCGCCATACGGCAGCCACAATGATGTATCAGGAGGGGCATGTAGATATGCTGGCGCTGAAAGAGATTTTGGGCCATGCACACGTGTCTACCACTGAAATTTATACCCATTTGGGTTCTGCTCAGTTAAAGGAGGCCGCCAAGGCATCCCCTTTTGCCAGGATGGACTTTGAGCGCCCGCCTGCCCCGCACTCGAAAAACGGCGAAATGACGGAAAAAGCTGACGCTGACGATATTGATATCAAGAAATAAAAACAAGGCGGTCTGCCGGGCAGCAGAGCTCTGAACACAGGTACGCCGCCTCATTCCTGATTGCAGCTTGACGCCCAGCCGCAAAAGCGTTCGGCTTTTTGTGGTGTGGTGCCTGCCATAAACTTGCTCATAAAAAACAAAAGAGGGGCCGCCGGCATTTACGCCGATAGCCCCTCTTTTACTTTATTGCTGCCCAGCTTTCCCCTGTATAATTGCAGGCGCTGTCTTTTCACCTTGCCCGATGCGGGTCATCCTGCAAAAAACACAGGGCAAAACACACTGCACAGCGCACCGGCCAGCAGGGCTGCCACAGTACAGGCGATGCTGGCCGCCATATATGCATGAAGCGCACGGGTGCCTGTTTTTATACAAATGTCTTTTGCAAGAAACTGCGCGGCAAATAAGGAGGTACTGGTTTGCAATGCGCACCGTGCAGCCAAAACAAAGAATACAAAACGAATATATTCAGGAAGAAGGAAAAGCACAGCGCTGGCAAACACGCCGTTTGCGCCCATCTGCCCATACAGCACGGCGTTCATTGCGCCAAAGGCGCTGCCTTCCACAAGCAGCAGCCCTGTCACACATGGCGCGCCAAAGCAGGAAAATGCAAACAGAAGCAAAAGCGCAAGGCACAAAAAAGAAGAAAACAGTGAAGACGAAACCACCTGCCAAAATGTGCCTGTGCATCTGGCGCGTAAAAGCGCAGCCGCATAATATGAAATAAACCCACCCTCCTCAGCAGCGGAAACCAGCCAGGCACCCAGCATCATGCCGCCTGTCAGGCACAGGGCCAGCAGTGCATTGGCGCGGCCTTTCCCGGAAGAAAGGCGCATTGGCATTCCGAAATGCTTGATTGTGCGGCCTGGCAGAAACGCCGTGCGGCGGCCGCTGTAAAAAGAGAACCGGTGCATCATACACACATCCTTTTCTTTTCAAATCAAAGCCGGCCTCTGCATGTAGGTCCCCTCCTTGTACCCGTTGGCCGGCCTTTTCCGCAGAAGAAAATCAAGGCGCTGAGCAAGCACCCCATACAGCGCCGCAGTTGGTGCGCTGTACTGGAAAAGCGACGGTTTTTTTATTTTTTATGGCTTTCTTTCCATAGAATACCCGCATAGCCGCCCACTCCGCCGCACAGCAGGATGCTGCCTGCCTTGATAGCGGTGAAGGTGGAAAAGGCGGGCTGGCCCTGTGCAGCGGCAAAGCCCCCCACGGCCAACACCGCAATGCCTGCAAACAGCAGGCCGCATAACATTCCGTTTTTGCCATGTAAAAGACTGGTGACGGCGCTTCCAGCCAATACGCTCAGGCACAATGCCCCGGTGCCCAGGGGTACGGTCATTTCCAATGGAATATCTATCCGGCACAAAAGCGCCGCGCTGGCGCATAAAAGTGCGGCCAGAACAGCAGCACAGGCCGCCGCCCCTGCAACCATATGCCCCAAAAGAGGGCTGGCCTTTTTTTGCGTATGAATCATTGCTGACTTTTTTGCCTTTATCAAAACAAACACCCCCGCACATACCTCTAACACAAAGGTACGCGCGGGGGCGCTGGTTTATGAATGAAAAATGGCAGATATCAAAGCTGTTGAAGTACAAAAAGGCCTGCCTCTTTTTGAAAGGCAGGCCTTTTCCGTTCTGTTTTTTCTTTGCCCAAGCCCTGTGAAAAGCTCAGGCTTCTTTTTCGCCTGCATTATCCAACTGCAGCTTTTCCACTTCCTGAATCGCCCAGCGCTTGAAACGCATTTTGACGCGGTCTGAGCCTGTCTCGAGAACAAAGGTATCCTCTTTGATGCTGGCCACACGGCCCACGATGCCGCCGATCGTGGTGACGCCGTCACCAACCTCGATGGAATTACGCATGGCTGCAGCCTGCTTTTCCTTCTTGTTCTGAGGGCGGATAATAAGGAAATACATAATAACGAATACACCAAGCAAAGGAATAAGCATGGTTAAGGTAGACATTGCGCTAGACTCCATAGTAAAACGATTCCTCCTATCAAGATTTGAACGTCATGATACAGTATACCGAAAATACGCGGTTCTTTCAAGGGGCTTTTCAGAAATTTTGCATTTCAGATGCGGGTATCCAGCAGCTGCACATATTGCTTGTAAAACGCCTCAAAGCGGCCCTCATCCAACGCAGCACGTATTTTTTCCATCAAGGTGTTGTAAAAATACAGGTTATGTATCACGGCAAGGCGCATGCCAAGCATCTCGTCCGCTTTGAACAGATGACGAAGGTATGCCTTGGAAAAATTTTGGCAGCATTCACAGCCGCAGGCATCATCCAGAGGGCTTTCGTCCAGTTCATATTTGGCATTTTTGATATTGACGATGCCTTTCCAAGTGAAAAGATGGCCATGGCGCGCATTACGGCTCGGCATCACGCAATCGAACAGGTCCACACCGCGGTGCACGGCCTCAAGAATATTTCCCGGTGTGCCAACACCCATCAGATACCGTATCTTATCCTTTGGCATATATTCTTCTACCACGCTGATTACACGGTACATCTCTTCTTTCGGCTCGCCTACCGCCAGGCCGCCAATGGCGTAACCGTCCAAATCCAGCTCCCGTATCTGTTTCATATGCTCGATGCGCAAATCGTCATAACAGCAGCCCTGGTTGATGCCGAACAGCATTTGCTGCGGGTTCACCGCAGCACCCTCCTGCTTGAGGCGGGCAAGCTCCGCCTTGCAGCGCACAAGCCAGCGCACGGTGCGCTCGCAGGAGTTTTTTGCATAATGGTATTCAGCCGGGTTTTCCATGCATTCGTCAAAGGCCATGGCAATCGTGCTGCCAAGGTTGGCCTGAATGCGCATGCTTTCCTCCGGGCCCATGAAAATGCGATGGCCGTCCAAATGAGAGGCAAAGGCGACACCTTCCTCTGTGATTTTCCGCAGCTTAGACAGGCTGAACACCTGAAACCCGCCGGAATCGGTAAGGATAGGCCCGTCCCATCTGGTAAAGCGGTGCAGGCCGCCCAGCCTGGCCACATTTTCATCGCCCGGCCTCAAATGCAGATGATAGGTGTTGCACAGCATCACCTGGCAATGGCTGGCCTTCAAATCAAATGCAGACAGGCCGCCCTTGATAGCACCCGCCGTCGCCACATTCATAAAGGCAGGCGTCTGCACCGTCCCATGCACAGTTTCAAAGCTGGCCCGCCTTGCCCTGCCTTCTGTTTTGCTTAATCGATACATTAGTTCACCCTTTTTGCCGTTGGCACCGAAGTGCCGTTCTTCAAAAAACAAGCGGTGCCGGGAACAGCCCCCTGCACCGCTTTGCGCTGTAAATATATTATAATGCCTGAGGGCTTCCATGTCAACCCACGCCGCCTCAGTGCGGCAGAGAAAAGCACATCTCCGGTCAAAGCTTACCCTATTGGAGCTTTACACCCCTTTTGCCCACCTCTATCATCACAGACGGATGTTTTTTATAAGTAGCAAGGCTTACGGCAACCAGCAGAACACCGCAGGCCACAGCACCGGGCACCGTTGCACCCAGGCCGAAGGGCTGGCCCAGCAGCTTCCAGGCCACTGTGACGGCAAAACCGCCTACCATGCCGGCAATAATGCCCGCATTCGTGGCCTTTTTCCAATACAGTGCTGCAAGCGCAGGCAGGCCGGCGGCCGCTGCATAAAACGCCCACGCAAACATCAGCACATCATAAGCGCTTTTGATATAAAGGGCAATGACAAGCGCCCCCAAAGCCAGCACGGCAGACGCGATGCGGGAAAACAGTATCTCATGCTTCTGTGTCATTTTTACGTCAAACGTCTTTCCAAGGTCGCTTACCACTGTCTGCACAGATACAAGAAGGTAGCTGTCCGCCGTGCTCATCATTACGGACAAAATGCCCGCCAGTGCAAGGCCCGTCAGGCCGGGCGGCAGAATTTTGATAGCCAGCGCAGGGATTACCGCATCGGCTGTGCCGAATTCCTCCACCACATTCGGCAGAATCTGCTGCGCAGCCAGCCCCATGAAGAACAGCAGCGCAATTGTCACGGCATACACGGCCGTACCCCAGAACATACCGCGTTTTGCTGCTTTTTTATTCTTTGCCGCAAAGGCCCGCTGCCACATTTCAGCCCCGGCCATTGTAAATACAAGATAGGTCACGATATCCCCCAATATCTCGCCGTTGATATACGGGGTGATATAGCTTTTGTCTAACCCGGCCCAGAAATTGCCGAACCCTCCCAGCTCTGCAAGGCTGGCCGTGGGGATCATCAGGTACACGAATATAATGAGCATAAAGAACTGAACTACGTCTGTGTATACCACGCCGAACAGCCCAGACGCCGCCGTGTAGATGAGGAAAATGAGCGTTGCAATAAGCGCGCCCATCTCATAGCTGATGCCTACCTGCCCGCCCAGCAGCCTGATGATAGTGGCCGTGGCTGTCACCTGCGCGGCCACAGTGCCCATCATGGAAAAAGCCACCATTACAGCCAGAATGCATTTAGCCGTTTTTCCAAACCGGTATTCAAACAGACTGGGAATGGACTCGATATGATACTTCTCCCCTACCTGCTGAATTCTGCCCGCATAGGCTGAAAAAATAAACATGCCCAGCATATACGGCACTGCTGTGGCGATTGCCTTAAAGCCGGTGGTATATGCAATGCCGGCCCGGCCCATCATGGCACTGCCGCCGATAATCGTGGCGCAGACAGTGGCGGTGAGCACAATGGGCCCCAGCGTTCTGCCTGCAACATAGTAATCATCCGTATTCCTGATACGCTTTACAAACCATACCCCAACACCCAGCATGACAAGCAGATACATGGCAATGATGATAAGGTCCAGATTTGTCAATTCGGCCATAAGCCCCGCCTCCCCTGTTTTGTTTTATGTTTCGCCCCTGCCAGTGACAGAGGCGGCGAAACCAGCGCGCCCTAAGGTAAAATAAAAACCGCCCGGAAGCTCGGACGGTGAAAGGCAGGCGGCAAAATGCCGTGCATGCAATATCTGTTCAACATAAGACATTATCCTGCTGTAAGCAGCCTTCCTTTACCAGTCAATATAAAAGCGTAATCCTTTTGACAATATCATACCACATTTTGGAAATGCAAGTCAATTTGGAATCAAATTTTCTGCTTTTTTATGAAAACAGGCTTTTATAAATAGGGCAAACTGACGAAAATTTGAAGGCTTCGGGAGGAGCAGCGCCCCCTTTCACAACGAATACACAGGCAGCTTCCCCTTTTTGGAAAAGCTGCGCACGGCTTCTACAAATTCCAATATTTCGGGGCCCGCCGAAAGAGAATACATAAGGCCGTAAGGAATGCTGTATTTCCATTCCACCGGAAGCGTGACAAGCGAAGGATGAACATCTTTCCAGCATTCAAGGTTCAAAAGCACATTTCCCCGCTGTTCACAGCGGTTAAATACTTCAATATCATAAAAATGTGCGGTGTCCTCGATATGGATCGCCGGATGGTTCTGCTCCAAATCGTCCCGAAGGGCGTCATTCAGAGGGGAATCTCCCCTCTTCACCATCATCAGCGTCTCGCCATATAAATCTTGAACGCTCAGCTTCCTTTTTCCGGCAAGGCGGTGGCTTACCGGAACGGCAACACATTTTTTATAGCTGCCAAGCGGGTACATATGACAGCGGTCAAGCCATTGCTGGGAATCGCACACCCCCACAATAAAATCAAATTCCCGCCCTATTTTTTCAATCACAGAAAGAATGCCGTTGTGGTCGTCTTCAAAGGGGACAATTTGTATTTTGAATTGGGGAAAGCGCTCGCTCAAGTGATACCAGATATCCATAAACACCTTGCATGGGTTCAGCATGGAGGTGCCTACACGGATGACGCAGCACGGCCTTTCTTCTATTTCACGCGCACGGGCCAGCGCCTGCTGAGAATAGCGTATGATGTATTTTGCATCTTTATAAACAGACTGCCCGCATTCCGTCAGACGCAGGCCATGGTTTGAGCGCACGAACAAGGTTAAGCCTAGCTGCTTTTCCAGAAGATCAAGCTGCTTCATCACCGCTGTGGGGGTGAGGAATAAGGCCTGTGCGGCACGGTTCATGCTGCCGCAGTCTGCCGCTGCAATAAAGGTATTCAAAAGGGCATTATACATCATGGCTGCCTCCTTCTGTCACCCGGCTTTTTTGTTTGAACCTGTGGTAAATACCATTTTAAGCATCCGGAAATTCCCTGTCAAGCGTGCAGGCATTATAATCAAAAGCAGAAAGCACAAAAGGAGGTATCGCCTTGGCAGCGGTCATTTTATATTTTTCAAGAGGCGAAGAAAATTATGTCTCCGGCGCGATACGTTATCTGGCAAAGGGCAATACGGAAATCGCCGCAGAACTCATCCGCACCTGTACAGGTGCGGACAGCTTCCGAATAGAACCGGTCACAGCCTATTCAGAAGATTATTCCACCTGCGTCGAACAGGCAAAAAATGACCAGAAGCGCGATGCGCGCCCCGCGCTGGCCGCATATCCGGTCGGGATGGAGCGGTATGATACCATCTATCTGGGGTACCCCAATTACTGGGGCACAATGCCTATGCCGGTATTCACTCTGCTGGAAGCCTTCAGCTTTGCAGGAAAAGCCATTTGGCCATTCTGCACACATGAAGGCGGCGGCCTTGGCCGCAGCATACAGGATATCCGGCGCCTGTGCCCCGGCGCAGACGTGAAGCCGGGCCTTGCGCTGCAGGGCGGCCAGATAAAGCATGCAGAAGGTGCCATACGGGCTTGGCTGGCCCGCGGCAGAAAAAAGGAGAATGAGCCATGAAAGAACTGAGTGTATTCCCCACAGGGGAAAAGAATGAAGCTTTTGCGCAGTACTTTGCAGGGCAAAGCTACCTGAACATGCTTTCCACCCGGCAGGTCAGCATCGCAAATGTCACATTTGAGCCGGGCTGCCGCAATAACTGGCATGTTCACCGCGCGAAAGACGGCGGCGGGCAAATCCTTCTTGTCACCGCTGGGCGGGGGTATTATCAGGAATGGGGCAAGCCCGCACGTGAGCTATTCCCCGGCGATGTAGTAAATATTCCGGCAAATATCAAACACTGGCACGGCGCCGCGCCCAATAGCTGGTTTGCCCATCTGGCAATCGAAGTGCCAGCAGAAGGTGCAGCCAACGAGTGGCTGGAGCCTGTCACGGATGAAGAATATGGGAAGCTGAAATAAAGGGGGCTTTTATGATGGAAAAAGTGACGGCAGGGCGCGCAGAAATGGAGGATTTTGCGCCCAAATTTGCACAGCTGAATGACGATGTGCTTTTCGGCGAGGTATGGGCGCGCGAAGATAAGCTGACAGCCCGCGACAGATGCCTTATTACTGTGTCTGCGCTGGTATCCAGCGGGATTTTAGATGGTTCTCTGAAATTTCATATCCAGAATGCGCGCAGGCATGGGGTATCCGGGCAGGAAATGTCAGAAGCCCTCACACATCTGGCATTTTATGCAGGCTGGCCCAAGGCGTGGGCCGCCCTGCGCATGGCAAAAGAGGCCTATGAAGGCTTCGGGCAATAATAAGGAGGAAAAGGCCGTGGAATATGTCACGCTGAACAACGGAGTAAAAATGCCCATGCTGGGCTATGGCGTGTATCAGATATCACAGCAGGAATGTGAAAAGTGCGTGAGAGACGCTATTGAAATAGGTTATCGCGCCATTGATACAGCGCAGGCCTATCACAACGAAGACGCCGTAGGGCGTGCCATAGCACAGTGCGGCATACCCAGGCAAGAGCTGTTTCTCACCACCAAGGTGTGGGTCAGCATGCCAGTTACGAGAAAGCAAAAGCTTCCATAGAAGCTTCGCTGAATAATCTGAAGACGGATTATGTGGATCTTTTATTGATCCACCAGCCCTTCGGCGACTACTACGGCACATACCGCGCCATGGAGGAGGCGGTGCGCGCCGGAAAAGCGCGTGCCATCGGTGTGAGCAACTTTTATCCGGACAGGTGGATAGACCTGTTCCATTTCTGCGAAATAAAGCCAGCCGTCAACCAGATAGAAACGCACGTGTTTCAGCAGCAGAAAGCCGCACACGCTTTAATGAAGAAATATGGCATACAGATAGAAGCCTGGGGGCCGTTTGCAGAAGGAAAAAACGGCATGTTTACAAACGAAACGCTGAAAACGGTTGGCAGTCGTTATGGCAAAACCGCTGCACAGACGGCCCTGCGCTTTCTCGTACAAAGCGGGGTGGCCGCCATTCCCAAATCTGTAAAAAAAGAACGCATGAAAGAAAACCTTGATGTGTTCGATTTTTCACTTTCCGAAGAAGATATGCATCGGATTGAGGCAATGGATACGGCACAGAGCCTCTTCTTCTCTCATTATGACCCTCACACAGTGGAGTGGTTCATGAGCCGTGTATGAACAAAAGCCACAGCCCTGCTGACAGCCGGGCTGTGGCTTTTGTCTAAGGCGGAGTATTCCCCCTGCCCTGCCGCTTCACAAAATAAGCATTGCGTCTCCGAAGCTGAAAAAGCGGTAGCCCTCCTTTACCGCCGCGGCATATGCGCGCATCGTGCGCTCATAGCCGTAAAAGGCGCTTACCAGCATGATAAGCGTGGATTCCGGCAGATGAAAATTGGTGATAAGGCCGTCCAGCACGCGGAAGGAAAAGCCCGGATAAATGAAAATATCGGTGTCACCGCTGCATGCCCTTATTTCACCGTACCGCGCCGCGGCTGCCTCCAGCGTGCGGCAGCTTGTGGTGCCCACGGCGATCACCCGGCCCCCGGCCGCCTTGGTGCGGCGGATGGCCTGCGCCGTCTCTTCGCTGATGGAATACCATTCACTGTGCATTTTATGGGCGAGGATATCGTCCTCCTTGACCGGGCGGAAGGTTCCGAGGCCGACATGCAGCGTCACCTCGGCGAACTGTATGCCGGCCTGCCGCAGGCGCTGCATCAGCTCCGGCGTGAAGTGCAGGCCCGCCGTGGGGGCGGCTGCGCTGCCAAGCTCTTTGGCGTACACTGTCTGGTATTGGGAATTATCCTCCAGCTGCCTGCGGATATACGGCGGCAGAGGCATTTTGCCGAATTCGTCCAGCTTTTCATACAGCGTCTGTGTATTGTAAGAAAAGCGCACCAGCTTGTTTCCATCCTCTTCATTGGTGTGTTCTATTCTCGCCTTCAGCGTGCCGTCGCCAAACACCATCTGCGCACCTACCTTCAGGCGCTTGCCGGGTTTTGCAAGACACTCCCACACGTCGCCGCTCACCTGCCGCAGCAAAAGAAGCTCGCACACGGCGCCGGTGGGCTCTTTATGGCCGATAAGCCGGGCGGGCAGCACCTTGGAATTATTGATAACAAGCAGGTCGCCAGCCTGCAAAAGCACGGGCAGTTCGCGGAACACACGGTGCTCCACCGCAGCCGTGCCGCGCGAAAGGCACATGAGGCGCGCCGCATCCCGCGGCTCGCACGGCTCCTGCGCGATCAGGCCCTGCGGCAGTTCAAAGAAGAAATCACTTTTTTTCATCATTTCAAGCCCTCACATTGACAGGGGATGCCCCGGAATGGTAAACTGTTAATAACCTAAAAATCGCGCTTTTTCGCGGAAGCTGAGGCAAACAGTGTTTTTATTATATTGCAAAGAAAGCGGGTTTTCAACCCGGCTTTTTTGTTTTACAAAGGCTTTTTGACGGGAATATCAAAAGGAACGGCCCCCTGCCCTTTCGCATAGGATGGGGAAGCCGCGGCAAGAAAGGACGTTTTGGAATGAAAATGTATCGTGTGGGTGTGGTAGGCGCCACCGGCATGGTGGGCCAGCGCTTTGTAAGCCTTTTAGAGCATCATCCCTGGTTTAAGCTGTCTGTGGTGGCCGCCTCGGCCCGTTCTGCCGGCATGCCCTACGAGCAGGCTGCCGGCGGGCGCTGGGCCATGCCGGGCCCGATACCCGAAGCGGCAAAGGGGCTTATCGTACGCGATGCGGCGGATGTGCAGGGCATTGCGAGAGATGTAGATTTTGTGTTCTGTGCCGTCGATATGAAAAAGGAGGAAATTCGCGCACTGGAAGAGGCGTATGCCCGTGCAGAATGCCCTGTTGTGTCGAACAACAGCGCGCACCGCTTTACCCCGGACGTGCCCATGGTGGTGCCGGAGGTCAATGCCGGGCACATTGAAGTTATCCCCTTTCAGCGGCGCCGCCTTGGCACGAAGCGCGGGTTCATTGCGGTGAAATCCAACTGTTCCCTGCAAAGCTATGTGCCTGCGCTTCACCCGCTGATGGAGCCGTTCGGCGTGGAAAAGTGCCTTGTGTGCACCTATCAGGCCATTTCCGGCGCAGGCAAAACATTTGCCACATGGCCGGAAATGGTGGATAACTGCATCCCCTATATCGGCGGCGAAGAAGAAAAAAGCGAGCAGGAGCCCCTGAAGCTGTGGGGACATATTGAAAACGGCGTCATTGTGCCAGCCGCCGCGCCTTCCATCACGGCCCAGTGCTTCCGCGTTGCATGCTCGGACGGGCACATGGCCGCGGTGTTCGCCAGCTTCAGGCGCAAACCAAGCGAAGAGGATATCAAACGCGCATGGGCGGAATTTTCAGGCCCCGCGCAGGAGCTTGGCCTGCCCAGCGCACCCAAACAGTTCATTCACTATTTTGAACAGGCGGACCGCCCTCAAACGAAGCTGGACCGCGGGACAGAAAACGGCATGGCCGTCTGCGTGGGCCGCCTGCGGCCTGACACACAGTATGACTACAAGTTCGTGTGCCTCTCGCACAATACGCTGCGCGGCGCAGCCGGCGGCGCTGTGCTTCTGGCAGAGCTTCTGGCCGCAAAGGGCTATTTGGCCTGAGGGCTTCGTTTCCCGGCGCTTCGCGGAAAGCGGGGGATATTTTGAAACAGCCTGTCTTCCGGGGGTGCGGCACGGCGCTTGTGACGCCCATGTACCCGGACGGACGTGTAAATTATTCCATGCTCAGGCAGCTTATCGAATATCAGATAGAGAACGGCGCGGACGCCCTGGTGCTGTGCGGGACTACCGGTGAGGCCCCCAGCCTAGACGACAAAGAGCATCTTCTGGTGTTTGCCTTTGCGCATGAGGCAATCGCCGGGCGTGTGCCCTTTATTGCGGGCACGGGCTCGAACGATACGCGCCACGCCATTGCCATGTCGCTGGAGGCAAAGCAGTGCGGCGCGGATGCGCTGCTGCTGGTGACGCCCTATTACAACAAGACAAACCAGGCCGGCCTTGTGCGCCACTACAACGCCATAGCGGACGCCGCCGGCCTGCCGGTAATTGTATACAACGTGCCGTCCCGCACAGGCATGAACATTCTGCCCGAAACCTATCAGGAGCTTTCCCGGCATCCGCTTATCGTAGGCGCAAAGGAAGCGGGCGGCAGCCTTGCCGCGGCAGAAAAGACAAGGCTGCTGTGCGGCGATGCACTTTACCTGTATGCCGGGAATGACGACCAAATCGTGCCCATGCTGTCTGTTGGGGCAGTGGGGGCCATCAGCGTGCTAGCAAACCTTGCGCCGCGGGCCGTGCACGAGATATGCAGCCTGTATGCAGGCGGCAAGCATGCCAAAAGCCTGCGCCTGCAGCTTCAGTACCTGCCGGTGATAGAGGCGCTTTTTTCAGATGTGAGCCCCATTGCCGTGAAGGCAGCGCTGGAGCAGATGGGGGTGCCTGTGGGCCCATGCCGTATGCCGCTGGGCGAGCTGGACGGCACCAGACGGGAAAAGCTGTATGAGGCGCTGCAAAAAGCCGGGCTTTTGAGGCAGGGCGCATGACGCGCGTTCTGCTGCTGGGGGCCGCCGGCCGGATGGGCTGTGCCGTACAAAGCGCCGCGCGGGCGGTGCCCGGCGTGGAGGTGGCGGCCGGGGTGGACAGCCGCCCGGCAGAAGGATATTCCCTGCCCATGTTCCGTTCGCTTTCAGCCTGCACCATTCCCGCAGATGTGCTGGTCGAGTTTTCTTCGCCGCAGGCGGTAGCCGAGGCCCTGCCCATATGTATGGAAAGAGGCCTGCCCTGTGTGCTGTGCACCACTGGGCTGCCCTCTGCCCTGCAGGTTGATATTCGCCGCGCCAGCGCGCATATCCCGGTGTTTCAAAGCACGAACATGTCTGTGGGCATTGCGGTGCTGGCGCGCGCCGCCCGCCTTGCGGCGGAGGCGCTGGGCTGCTGGTGCGATATCGAGATTATTGAAAAACACCACAAAGGCAAGCAGGACGCGCCCAGCGGCACGGCGCTGCAGCTGGCGCGGGCCGTCAGCGAGGTGTCTCCGCGTGCCTTTCTGTTCGGGCGGGGGCCTGCCAGCGGCCCCCGCGGGCGTGAGATAGGCATCCATTCCGTGCGGGGCGGCGGCATTGTGGGCGAGCACGACGTGCTCTTCTGCTGCGGCAACGAGACGCTCACCTTTGCGCACACCGCCCTTTCCCGCGAGGTGTTCGCGCAGGGTGCCCTGACGGCCGCCTGTTGGCTGGCGCAGAAAGCAAATGGCCTGTATACGATGGAGGATATGCTTGATGACATCCAGGAATCAAAAAAAACATCCTAGACGGCGCGCCGCGGCCGTCGTGCTGTGGCTTTTGTGCGCCATTTGTGCTGGGGCCTTGGCAGCACTGTGCTGGCATATGTTTGCCGCCGGGGCCCCGGAGGCAGGTGTTGTATCGTCTGCCTCCCCGGCGTCTGTACAACCTGCGCCCCAGCCTACACCCCAGGTGACGCGACTGCGCGTCTCTGCCACAGGAGATAACCTTATTCACGACGGCCTGTACCTTCAGGCGCAAAAGCGCGCAGGCGGCAGCGGATATGATTTTACCGCCCTGTACGAGCATGTCGCCCCTTTTTATCAGGACTTCGACATCAACTGGATCAACCAGGAGACGCTTGTCACCGACGAGCTGCCCCCCTCCTCCTACCCCATGTTCTGCACTCCGGCCGCGCTGGGGCGGCACATGTATGACATTGGCATGCGGGTGGTGGACATGTCCAACAATCACGCCTATGACAAAGGGGCCGAAGGCATTGCCGCCACGCGCCGCTTCTGGGCCTCCATGCCGGACGATGTGGTGACGACGGGCCTGTGGGAGGGCGAAGCAGACTACCAGCGCATTCCCATTCAGGAACAAAACGGCGTAAAAATAGCCTGGCTGGCCTACACGGAATCGACGAACGGCCTGCCCACGCCGCAGGGCGCAGAAGCCAATATTATCTACACCTCTCAGGAGGATGTCATCCAGCGCCAGATAGAGCTGGCACGCCAGCAGGCAGACATTGTCGCCGTGTGCATGCACTGGGGAACGGAAAACAGCCATACGGTAAACGATGCCCAGCGGGCACTGGCACAGAAAACGGCAGATTGGGGCGCGGACATCATTATCGGCACGCATCCCCATGTCGTACAGTCAATTGAAACCGTGACAAGCGCGGACGGGCGTCAGGTGCCTGTCGCCTATTCTCTGGGTAATTTTGTGTCCACACAGCTTCAGGCGGATAATCTCATCGGCATTATCCTCACTTTCGATATCACAAAGACAACGCAGCCCGATGGCGTCAGTCAGACAGTGATAGATAATGTGAAGGCCGTGCCCATGGTGATGCACTATGATGCGGGCTTCGCCAATGCGCGTGCCTATCTTTTCCGGGATTATACCGATGAACTGGCCGCTGCACACGGCTGCCATGCCAACAACGCAGTCTTCACCCGTGCGTATATCGAGCAGGTGCTGCGGGAAAATATCAGCGAAGAATATTTGTTTTTCGAGTAATTCAGGCGCGCTCTGCTTTTATTCAGCAGGAGGCCGTCTGTGCCGGTGGAGGCGCCCTGCAAAAAAGCTTTCGCTTCAGATATCGGCCCAGGCGGGCCGCTGACAGTCATGCTTTACAGAACAGGAAGGCTTTCATCAGAATAAAAACTTGCCCGTTTGCGGTCTGTGAGGCAAGCGGTACAGGTGTTCCGTTCGCCTTTGCCGCCTGTCGTCAGTAGGCTTTGTAAGAGTTTATTGATGACATCGGCTTAGCCGGCAGCCATTACTTCGAGGGTGGCTGCAGCCCTGAGGCTTTGAGGGAGAGGGTATATTTGGAGTATTTAGACATCCGCACCGGCACCGGCCGGCGCACTGGACGCACCGTGCCCAGAGGCACAAAGCTTGGCGAGGGCGAATATTTCCTTGCAGTGGCCGTTGTGGTGCGTGCAGGCGTAAGGTGGCTTGTCACCCGGCGCGCGCCTCAAAAAACGGCGCCTCTTTTCTGGGAATTTCCGGGCGGCGGTGTGCAGGCGGGCGAAAAAAGCGCCGATGCTGCCCGGCGTGAGCTGCGGGAAGAAACGGGCCTTTGCCTGCCTCAGCTATCCTTTTGCCTGAAAGGGCGCCTTGCGTTCCCTGCCAAAAGCATGCTGCTGGACGTCTATGAGGCACAGGCGCCGGGCCTTGACACGGATATGCTTTGCCTGCAGGCAGAGGAAGTCTGCGACGCTCGCCTCCTGACGGAACATGAGCTGGATGTGCTGGACGGCAAGCTGCCCTCAATAGGCCGCATCCTTTCTGAGCTGTACAAAAATTCCGGGGCCGGCTGACCGGCCCCGGAATTTTTCTGCTTGAAAGCGGAAATCATTCCACAATGAGCTTGTGATATACTTTTTTGCCCTTCTTTATCACAAGGCCTTTTTCCAGCGCGCCGGCAGGCAGAACGGCAGTAGGGTCCATCGCCTTTTCGCCGTCCAGCGAGATGCCGCCCTGCTGGATGAGGCGGCGTGCCTCCCCCTTGCTGGCGGCCAGGCCGCAGGCCACAAGGGCGTCCAGAATGCTGAGGCCCTGCTGCGGAAGCTCACCGGCCTTCAAAGTGGTGGCGGGCATATTCTCTGCCTCAGCTGCGCCGCTGAACAGGCTTTTGGCCGTTGCCTGCGCGCTGCATGCAGCCTGTTCGCCATGCACCATTTTGGTCAGTTCAAAAGCGAGGACCTCTTTGGCGCGGTTCAGCTGTTCCCCCTGCCAGGCGTCCATTTCGTCGATCTGCTCCAGCGGCAGGAAGGTGAGCATGCGGATACACTTCATCACATCGGCATCGTCCACATTGCGCCAGTACTGGTAGAACTCGAAGGGGCTTGTTTTGTTCGGGTCAAGCCATACGGCGTTGCCTGCCGTTTTGCCCATTTTCTTGCCCTGAGAGTCTGTCAGCAGCGTAATCGTCATGGCATAGGCGTCTTTGCCCAGCTTGCGGCGGATAAGCTCAGTGCCGCCCAGCATATTGCTCCACTGGTCGTCGCCGCCGAACTGCATGTTGCAGCCGTAATGCTGGAACATGTGGTAAAAATCATAGCTCTGCATGATCATGTAGTTGAATTCCAGAAAGGACAGGCCCTTTTCCATGCGCTGCTTGTAGCACTCGGCGCGCAGCATGTTGTTGACACTGAAGCATGCGCCCACTTCACGAAGAAGCTCCACATAATTCAAAGACAGCAGCCAGTCGGCATTATTCAGCATCATGGCCTTGCCTTCGCCGAATTCGATAAAGCTTTCCATCTGGCGCTTGAAGCACTCGGCGTTATGGTCGATATCCTCCCGCGTCAGCATTTTGCGCATATCGGTGCGGCCGGACGGGTCGCCTATCATCGTGGTGCCGCCGCCCAGCAGCGCAATAGGCTTGTTGCCTGCCAGCTGAAGGCGCTTCATAAGCGTCAGGGCCATGAAATGCCCGGCGGTCAGGCTGTCGGCTGTGCAGTCAAAGCCAATATAAAATGTAGCCCTGCCGTTGTTGATAAGCTCTTTGATTTCCTCCTCGTCCGTCACCTGCGCAATCAGGCCGCGTGCCTTGAGCTCGTCGTAAATCGTCATACTTGAAAACCTCCTGTACATCTGCGGCAGAAGGCATACAAAAGCCCCCTGCCAAGTTTAAGCCTGGCAGAGGGCGAAATGAACGCGGTACCACCTCTGTTTACCGCAGCCTCACGGCGGCGGCCTCATGTGTGCCAGCCAGCACACCTGCGCTTTAACGGGCGCACCCGTCACGGCCTACTGGGCAAAAAATACTGTTCGGCGTGCTGCTCCGGGAGGTATTCGCCATGCGCCCCGCCCCTCTTTTCACCAGCCAGAGGCTCTCTTTGCCAGGGTGCCGCACGGGTACTTGTTCCCTTCACTGCATGTAACGATATTCAGTATACCCGCAGGCTGCGCGCTTGTCAAGCCTTGCGCAAGCGCAGCATTTCCCGCGCATTCTCCAGTGCGATAGGCGTCACTCTGTAGCCCGATATCATGCGCGCCAGCTCCTGCTGGCGTCCCTGCTCATCCAGTGCGCGAATCTGCGTGTAGGTGCGCCCGTCGTGCACGTTTTTCTCAATCAAAAGATGCGTATCGGCCTGTGCGGCTATTTGCGCCGTGTGCGTGATGCAGATGACCTGACGGCCTCCTGACGTCCTGTGCAGCATCTCGCCGATGCGCCCTGCAGCCAGGCCGGAAACACCAGTGTCTATCTCGTCATAAATCACAGTGCCCAGCTCATCCTTTTCTGCAAGCGCACTTTTCACCGCCAGCATGATGCGGGACAATTCGCCCCCGGAGGCTATTTTGGCGAGGGGCTTTGGCTCTTCGCCCGGGTTGGTAGAGATGTAAAACTCTACGCTGTCCTGCCCGGTGGGGCCTAACGCGCCTGCATGATGGCGCAGGGCAAAGCGAATGCCCGGCATATTCAAAAAATCAAGCGCCTGTATCAGCTGCTTTTCAAACCTTGCATAGGCGGCAAGACGCAGTGCCGTGAGCTTATCTGCCAGCGCCTTGGCCTTTTCATACAGGGCCGCCTGCTGGTCGTACAATTTTTCCAGCTCTTCCCCGGTATGCTCCATGCCGTCCAGCTCCTGACCCGCTTCCTGCAGAAGAGAGATAAGCCCCGCCTCGTCCCGCCCGTATTTCTGGCGCAGGCGGTACAGCACATCCAGCCGCTGTTCCAGCTGAGCCTGTTCGCCTGCATCAAACTCCATCTGGCTTAGCATATCCGCTATCTCGCTGGCTGTCTCCCGGCAGCCGTAATACAATTCGCCAAGCCGCTCACCAAGCGCGGCGGTGTCGGCGCCAAGCGGCATCAGCGCGGCCACAGAGGCCTCTGCTTCCCCTAAAAGGCCGGCGGCACCCGGCAGCTCGTCTTCGCCATTCAGGGCCGTGTAGGCTGCGCTGAGCCCTTCAGAGAGCCTGGCCGCATTCTGCATCAGCTTCTGGCGGCGCATCAGCTCCGCTTCTTCTCCCTGTGAAAGCTGAGCCAGCCCCAGCTCTTCCACAGTGTCGCGCAGCTCCGCCGCGCGGCGTTCTCTGGCCTCCTCGTCTATATTCAATGCATCAATGCGCCGCTTCACATGGCACAACTCTTTATATACAGCATAATACCGGGCATGTGCCTGTTCGCTTTGGGCAAAGGCATCCAGCACGCCCAGATGTGTGGAAGGGTCCATCAGGCTCTGGTTGTCATGCTGGCCGTGAATGGCAATAAGCCCGGCGCATAGCTCACGAACCATAGCTGCCGTGGCCGGCATGCCGTTGATGCGGCACACGCTTTTTCCATCGGCGCTGATTTCGCGGTACAAAAGCAGCTCTTCACCGGCCTCATATCCCGCATCTTCCAGCTTTTTCAGCGCCCCGGCGTCCAGCCCGGTAAACACTGCGCGGATACGGGCCTTTGGTGTATGGCTGCGCACCAGCTCGCGCGAAGTGCGGCTGCCCAAAATGGCATTGATGGAGTCGATGAGGATGGATTTGCCCGCACCTGTTTCCCCGCTCAGCACATTCAGCCCCGCGCCGAACTGTACAGCGGCCTTTTCGATGACTGCCACATTTTCTATCATGAGCTCGCGAAGCATCATGTCACCTCCCGTCAGAAATCAGGCTTGCCCGCTTAAGGGGATATAAACCCCCAAAGCTGCGCCGCAAGGGCTTTCGCAGCCGCCTCTGAGCGCATCAGGATAAAAAAGTTGTTGTCGCCCGCCAGTGTGCCAACCACATTTTCCCATGTCCTGGCATCAAACAGCTCGCACGCGGCATTCGCCATACCGGAATGGCATTTGACGGAAATGATGTTCCCTGCATAATCCACATGCACGACACTGGCACGAAAAATAGTCTCAAAGCGGCCATGCACATGTGCGCTGGTAGACGCGTCCGCCACACTGACATAACGGTAGCGCCCGTTTCCGCCGGAGACCTTCACAAGCCCAAGCTCCCGAATATCGCGGGAGACGGTGGCCTGCGTAACGTCAAAGCCGCTCTCCCGCAGATAGTGCAGCAGCTCCTCCTGCTTGTCTATCTCATACCGGCTGATCAAATCCAGTATTTTGTTCTGCCTGGCACGCTTCATCGCACTTACCGTCCTTTCAGTTTTTTGTCAATGGCCTCAAACTGGTCTGCCTCGCTGAAGCTCACAAGCGAGACAGATCGCTCTGACAGAGAAACCTCTACTGTGTCGCCAAAGGCGATTCTTTCCGGCGCCCAGCCGTCGCAGCTGACAAGCGCCCCGGCCCCGCCCCGGCCCGCCACGCGCACACACAGCTTGCGCTGGGCGGAAAACACCATGGGCGGGCTGTGCATGCTGTGTGCACACAGGGGGCACATTACAATGCCTGCGATGCGGGCGTCCAGCACAGGGCCGCCCGCACTGAGCGCATACGCGGTAGAGCCGGTGGGCGTGGCAACCACCACGCCGTCCCCCATAAACTGGTTGACGGGGATGCCGTCGCAGGTGATGCTCACTTCAATAGTTTGATTCAGCCCCGGCTTTGAAATGACTACATCGTTTAACGCATACTGGCGAAAGGTGCTGGCCCCGCATACATGCACCTGCAACAGCGTGCGCTCGTCAATGCAAAAGTCTCCGCGCACAAGGCGCGCCAATTTGTCCAGCTCATATGCCTCCACTGTGGCCAGAAAGCCCATGCGGCCAATATTGACGCCCAGCAGTGGCTTATGAAAGCCGATGCCGCGCCGCGCCGCATGTAAAATGGTGCCGTCCCCGCCTATGGTAACGATTGCGTCGCAGCTTGAAAAGGCGCTGGTCTCCTCCAGAAAAGAGACCTGCCGGCCGGCAAAGGGTTCAGGCGGCACGTCTGCGGGGAGGATAACCCGCGCGCCCTGTGCGCACAGCACGTCCACTGCCGCAACCGCGGTAGGCGCCGCCTGCGGCTTTGTCAGATTGGGGATGAGATAAACCGTCATATCAGATACCCTCAAGCGCGCCGTGCGCAGCTGCTACGACACCGTCTATCACTGCATCGTCCACACAGCCGTCATCCGGCGCTTTTTTCACATGAAGAAGGAATTCGATATTCCCCTCCGGCCCTTTGATGGGCGAAAAATCGAGCCCGGCACAGGCAAACCCATTCTCGCGCGCAAACCCGCAGGCAGCGCGAAGCACTTCTCTGTGCGTGGCCGTCTCGCGCACCACGCCCTTTTTGCCAACCTTTTCACGGCCGGCCTCGAACTGCGGCTTTACAAGGCAGACGCCCTGCGCCCCGCCCGATGTGACGGCGTTTGCCACCGGAAATATATGGCGCAGAGAAATAAACGAAACATCTACGCTGAAAAACTGGATATCGTCCTGCAGCATTTCGCGCGTGACATGGCGGATATTCGTGCGCTCCAGGTTCACCACGCGCGCGTCACAGCGCAGCTTCCAGGCGAGCTGTCCATAGCCGACATCCACCGCATACACCTTCTGCGCGCCGTTTTGCAGCATGCAATCGGTAAAGCCGCCGGTAGAGGCGCCGATGTCCATGCACACCTTGCCCGCAGGGCTGACGGGAAATACCTGCATGGCTTTTTCCAGCTTCAGCCCGCCGCGGCTTACATAGGCGATGTCGTGCCCGCGCACCTCCACGCGCGCGCCCTCGCGCACCGGCGTGCCGGGCTTGTCCACCTTCTGCTCGTCTACAAACACAACCCCAGCCATGATCAGCGCCTTGGCGCGCTCGCGGCTGGCCACAAGGCCGTTCTGACAGAGATATTGATCCAACCGAAGCTTCATAAGCATTCCTCTTTCAGCACCCGCAGCAGCCCCTGCGCATCCAGTCCAAGGGCCTGACGAAGCTGCGGCACAGTGGCATGGTCAATGCCGGTGTTTGGCACGGCAATGTGGCGCCAGCGCCCGCGCCAGCCGCGGCGAAGCAGGGCGGCACAGAGATGCTCGCCAATGCCGCCCGCCGCAATTCCCTCTTCCGCAAACAGTATGGTGTGGTAGCCGGCCAGTACATCGGTCAGCCCGCCGGGCAATGGGTGGATAACGCACAGTTTGCACACATCGGCCCACAGCCCCTGCTGCCCGGCCAGCTCTGCCGCTTGCAGGGCCTGTGCCGCCTCGCCGGAATAGCTGACAATAACGGTATCTGCCTGCCCTGCCGCACAGTACATGTCAAAAGCTTTTCCCGTACAGCCCAGCGCCACCAGCGCCTCGTCTTCCTTGCCGCGCGGGTAGCGGATGGCGCGGGGGCCATTCCACTGGTACAGCGCCCTTTCCAGCCAGAAGCACAGCTCGGCATAGTTGGCCGGAGATACCACTCTCATATGCTCTAGCTGACTGAGATAAGCAGCGTCGTAAATCCCCTGGTGCGTCTCGCCGTCGCCGGGCACAAGGCCCGCACGGTCTATGGCAAACAGCACATCCAGCCCCTGCAGGTGCACATCGTGGATCAGCTGGTCGTAGCCGCGCTGCAAAAATGTGGAATAGATGGCCACCACAGGGCGCAGCCCGCCGCGCGCCAGCCCGGCGCCGAACGTGACGGCATGCTGTTCTGCCATGCCGACATCGAAAAAGCGATTTTTGTGGCGCTTATAAAAATACTGCAGCCCGGTGCCATATTTCATGGCGGCCGTCACAGCGCACAGAGCTGTATCTTTTTCACCAAGCTCTGCCAGCTTCTGGCCGAACACTGTGGAAAAAGAGTCCTCCTTCGAGACATCCGGGTCCAGCTTTGCCTTCAAATCGAATGCCGACACTCCGTGAAATTCACCGGGGTTTTCCTCTGCGGGCGGATATCCCTTTCCCTTCTGCGTGCAAACATGCAGAAACAAGGGGGCCACCTGCTCGTCGCGGAAGGCACTGAACAGCTCGCACAGGCCGAACACATCATGCCCGTCCACCGGCCCGGCATATTGAAACCCCATCTCTTCAAACATGGTGGAATGATACATCATGCGGCGCACGGCGCTTTTGGCTGCCTGCAGGCCCTGGCGGATGGGCACGCCCACAAGCGGCACAGCGTCCAGCGCGCTCTGCACGTCACGCTTGGCCTTGAAATAGCCCGGGTTTGTGCGAAGCTTTGTAAGATACTGCGCCATGGAGCCGATATTTTTGGAAATGGACATTTTATTGTCATTCAAAATGACAATAAGGTTGTGCAGGGTGCGGATATTGTTCATTCCCTCGTATATCATTCCGCCGGTAAAGGCGCCGTCACCCACGACGGCAATCACCTTCCCCTTTTCCCCGCGGATGCGCTTTGCCTGTGCAAGGCCAATGGCCGCAGAAATGGAAGTGTTCCCATGGCCTGCCACAAAAATGTCGTGCTCGCTCTCTGCCGGGCAGGGAAAGCCGGAAAGCCCTCCCTGCTGGCGAAGAGCCGCAAAGCCAGCGGCACGGCCGGTAAGTATCTTATGTGTATAGCACTGGTGCCCCACATCCCAGATAAATTCATCCTGCGGAGAATCAAATACCCGGTGCAGAGCCACTGTCAGTTCCACCGTGCCCAGATTGGAGGAAAGATGCCCGCCGGTGCGGGAAACATTCTCAACCAGAAATTCGCGTATCTCTGCGCACAGCGCGGGAAGCTTGGCCGCATCCAGCGCCTTGAGAGCCCGCGGCGAATCAATTTTTTCCAATAGCTGCAAGAAAACGCCTTCTCTCCAGTGATGGGCCAAACGCCTGGGCAGCAGCCGGCTCACATGGGAATGGCCAGCGCCAGAACGATGCCCAGCAGCGCGCCGGAAAGCACCTCCACCGGCGTATGCCCTACTTTTTCTTTCAGTTTTTTTCCGCTGATGCCGGGCAGAGGCTCGTCCTCATCCGCCACCCATTCATCCAGCAGAAGATTCAGCACCTTTGCCTGGTTGCCGGTCTCACGCCGTACCCCGGTGGCATCATACATCACAATGGCCGCCAGAACCAACGCAACGGCAAAAATGGGCGAGGCCATTCCTTCGCTTTTGGCCGTTGAGACGGCCAGGGCGCAGACCAAGGCCGAGTGAGAGCTTGGCATACCGCCCGCCCCCCACAGGCGCTCGGCCTGAAATTTGCCGCACAGCACCGTGTTGATCACCGTTTTCAAAAGCTGTGCCACAGTCCAGGCAAAAAGCGATACAGTAAGAATATAATTTCCGAATATGATATGGCTCAAATTTTGCATACAAGCGCCCTTCTCACATCGTGCGGGAAATAAGGCTTTGTGCAAATGCGCACAGAAAAGCCGCGGCTTCCCCGAAATTGGCTGCAAGCGCGTCACATGCATCGGCCGTTGTGCGCACCGCCAAGGCGCGCGTACCCTCCACGCCGTGCAGGGTGACAAACGTTGTTTTTCCGTTGTGGGCGTCGCTTCCCACGGGCTTGCCCAGCTCTTGCGTGGTGGATACGACATCCAGCACATCATCCACCATCTGAAATACAAGGCCAACAGAAAAGGCGAAATCGCGCAGGGCGCCCTGCTGCACCTGCGGCGCCCCGGCCGCGATGGCACCCAGCTGGGCAGCCGCCGCCATCAGCATGCCCGTTTTGTTGCGGTGCACTTCACGCAGCTGGGCCTCGCCGGCAGGCACGGCTTCATAGTACAAATCCAGCTCCTGCCCGCGCACCATGCCGCGCGCGCCGGCCGCAGCGGCGAGCACACCCACAGCCTGCACATTCTGTGCCTGCGCGCTCTGCCCGGCGCAGGCCAGTGTTTCAAATGCCGCGGTAAGCAGCGCGTCGCCCGCTAAAAGTGCTGTGGCCTCACCGTAGGCCCTGTGGCAGGAGGGACGGCCGCGGCGCGTGTCATCATCGTCCATGCAGGGCAGGTCATCGTGGATAAGAGAATAACAATGCAGCATCTCCAGCCCTGCAGCGTAGCGCGCCGCAAGGGCAGTATCGCCGCCCAGCATGTCGCAGGCAGCGATGCACAAAACGGCGCGCACCCGCTTGCCGCCGCCCAGAAGGCTGTAACGCGCCGCCTCGCTCACGCGGGAGCCCGGGCACAGCACCTCGTCGCAGGCGGCTTGCAAGGCCTGCTGCGCCTGCGAAAGGTAGGCCTCATACTGCGCTTCATACGTCATCCGCATCGCCCCCCTGCTCCTGCTGCCCCAGTGCCCGGGCCAGCGAGGCGTCTATTTCCTGCACCTTCATTTCAGCATTTTTCAAGGCGGCCGAGCACTGTGCAATCAACTCCGACGCCTTTGCGTACAGCGCAACACTCTCGTCCAGAGGCACATCGTCCTCCGAGAGCCGCTGCAATATCTCTTCCAGCTTTTGCTGCGCAGCTTCAAAATCTATTGTCTTTTTTGTTCCAGCCATGTTTATGGCACCTCTTTGGTATTGAATCGTTCAGTCTGCGGGCAGGCACTCGTCTACAGTGCACGAAAATGCCCCGTCAAACAGGCGCACCCGCAGCCTTTCCCCCGGCTTCACCTGCGATACCCTGCGTACCGTTTTGTTTTCCCCACCCTGCACCACGGCATACCCGCGCGCCAGCACAGCGTAAGGGTCCAGCGTATGGGCCAGCGCCGCGTCATGAGAGAACATCTGACGGGAAGCCTGCATACGCCTGTGAATTTTTTCACACACCGCCGCCGCCAGCGCACAAAGCAGTTCCCTTTCTCTTTCGGGCGAATGGGCCGCCCTGCGCAAGGCGCTGCTGCTGCCTGCCGCCCGAATTTCATTATAGCACAAGGCAAGCTTTTTTTGCATACTTTTTTGAATATTTGCATGCAAGCGGCACAGAAAAGCCAGCTCACCCCACATATCCGGCGCCACCAGTTCTGCGGCTGCGGACGGCGTCGGTGCGCGCAGGTCTGCCACAAAGTCCAGAATGCAGAAGTCTATCTCATGCCCTATGGCAGACACAAGCGGTACACGGCAGGCATAGGCGGCCCGCGCAATGGCCTCGTCGTTGAACACCCACAAATCCTCCCGCGAACCGCCGCCGCGGGCCACGATGATGACGTCGATATCGTCCCGCGCCCCCAGCACCTGAATGGCGCGCACGATCCCCGGCGCAGCCTCGGCCCCCTGCACATTGACAGGGCACAGCACAAATTCCATGCCCGGGCAGCGGCGGCGCGTAATATTCATGATATCCTGAATAGCCGCGCCCGTTCTGCTGGTCACAAGCCCCACACGCCGCGGATGGCGCGGCAAAGGCTTTTTATGCTCAGGGGCAAAAAGCCCTTCGCGCTCCAGCCGGGCCTTCAGCTGCTCAAAGGCCATCTGCATGGCGCCCATCCCATCCGGGAACAGGTCTTCCACATAAACCTGAAATGCGCCGTCACGCTCGAACAGAGATACGCGGCAGCGCACAATCACGCGCATACCGTTTTCCGGCACAAAGCTCAGCTGCTGCGCATAGGAGCGAAACATCACAGCCTTTACAGCGCACTTTTCATCTTTCAGCGTAAAATAGAAATGGCCCGTTTTATAATGATTTGTAAAATTTGAGACTTCACCGCGCAGCGCGATATCTGTCAAAACGGCGTCACTCTCCAGAATGCTTTTTACATACCGGTTCAGCGCCGTCACGCTTATCACATTGGCCATGCGCCCACCTCTTTTGCTGCGATGATGGCAACACCAATGGCATTGTCGCTGGCAAACTGCCCGGGTACAAAGCAGACGTCCCGCAAACGCGCAGTGACATAGCTGCGCACGATATGGCTGGACATCACCCCGCCCGCACACACCACGGGCAAGCGGTATCCCGCGGCATAGGCGGCCTCCACCATGCGGAACACAGTCTCTGCCACTGTGCACAAACAGTATTTTGCCACATAAGCGTGCGGATAGCCCTTTTCTAGAAGCGCACAGCACTGATTTTCCAAGCCGGATAAATGGCAGTTCATCCCTTTCAGCACGGCCTTTACACGGGGCTGCTGCGGGCATTCTGCCGCCAGGCGGGAAAGCTGTTCGCCGGCCGGGAATGAAAAACCGAGCCTCACACCGGTGCGGTCCACCGCCTGGCCCGCATACAGGTCAAGCGACGTGCCCAGCGTCTGCTTTACCTCAATGCCTTCACAGAGAAGCAGGTCTGTTGTACCGCCTGAAATATGGAACACAAGCGCAGGCATGTGGAACAGCTCCCACCGCCCGCTGGCATACAGCGCCGCCGCCACATGTCCCTGCTGGTGCGTTGTGCGCACAAGCGGCACGCCATGCACGCAGGCAGCCGCACTGGCCGCATTGACGCCCGCCAGAAAGCACGGCATATATGAACCTTCGGACGGGCGCGGCTTTTCCGACACGCCCACAGCCGCTATGCGGGAAAGCGGCGCTTCATCCGCCATCTGCCGCAGCATGGCGGGCAGCGCCGCCGTGTGGTGAAACAGCGCCTCGCTCTGGCGCAGGCCGCGCTGGCCGTCTTTCACCGGCAGGAATTTCTTTTTAGCACAAACAACCTCTTTCGCGTCTGTGTCAAACACCGCCAAAGAGGTTGCATAGTTGCTGGTATCGAAGCCCAGCGTCAGCATTCTGTTGCCTGCGCCTCGAAGGACGCCTTGCCGGCGCGCGAAACCGAACCCAGCACACCGTTGATGAACTGATAGTCGCCGTCGCTGCCGTATTTCTTCGCCAGCTCCACCGACTCATTGATTACAATGCTGTCCACATCGTCCGCCCCGAAAAAGCGCATCTCTACAATAGCCAGGCGCAAAAGTGTGCGGCTCGTGCGCGGCAAACGCTCCAGCGTCCAGTTCTTCAGCCTGGGGCGGATCAGCTCGTCCGCCTGTGCGGCGTGCTCCAGATAACAATGCAGCAGCTTTTGGGCAAACTCATCGAGTGCATATTCCCCGCACTCTTCTGAATATTCGATGATATCCTCCAGGCTCTGTGCACCGAAGCCAAGCTCAAAAGCGGCGATGAACGCATTTTCACGCGCAGTTCTTCTGTTCATGATATGTTTCCCATCCTCAAAGAAATCTTTCCGCCCTTTACAAGGCTTTTGCTGAATGCACGGCCAAATGCCCGCGGGCACAAAACGGCCCCGGCTGGCTGCCTCTGCCCCGCAGGCAAGGCGCAGCTTCCTGCACAAGCCGCACCGTGCCGCAGGTAAACTGCCGGCCGGAACCTGATGCTTTTATTTTTCCGCTATATGCAAAGCGGTATTTTACTGTTCCTGCACGGGCTCGGGCACAGCCTCCGGCTGCTCCGGCGCAAGGCCCGCCACCACCACATTCACACGGGACACCGTGATCTGCGTCATGTTTTGCACGGCATTTTTCACGTTTTCCTGCACACGCTCGGCAAGCGGCGGTATCTTGCAGCCGTACTTTACCAGAATGTTCACGGTAATCTCGGCTACATCCTCCGTCATTTCCACCACGATGGGCCTGTACTGGCTCACTGTGCGAAACAGGCCTTTCACGCTGTGGCTGCCGGCAGATACTGCCTGCACGCCCTCCACCTCCAGCGTGGCCAGCTTGGCTATTTTTGCAATGACACCTGTGGAGATCTGCAGGCTGCCACCCACTACATTGGAGCTGTTGATATCCATGGTAAAAACCTCCCCCACAGACAAAACGGCCCGCGCAGGGCGAACCGTTTCAATCCGGTTTAGGTTATTATATCATTTCCAGGCCGATTGCACAACCTTATTTTACCTCAACGATGCTGATATTTTGCGCACTCGTCTGCACCTTGCCCAGAATAATGTCGCGCAGCTGTGCAACCTCATTTTTGCTCAGGCCCTCTGCGCCCGTCTTCACAGCGAGGTCAACCTTTTCGCCGTCGATAAACACGACGCAGTCGGCAAAGCCCTTGGCCTTTACCAGGTTTTCAATGTCGCTTTCCAGCGAGATATTGGAAATCGTGCTGGAGAGCGTGTCTTTCAACTGCGCCTTTTCCTCCTCCGTAAGGCCGGTAGCCTTCAGGCTTTGCTGCAGCTTATCAAGCGCCTCATCGCGCGTTTTGGTTCGTGTAAGGCGCGCTGTTTCAAAATACTGGTCGCTGCTGTCCTCTGAAACGCTCACGAGCTGGGCCTCACCGTAATTTTTATCCGGCAGTGCTTCCATCACGGGTGTGTCCTCTGCCTGTGCGTTCGCCAGCAGCGCGTCATCTTCCGCCTGTGTCTGAGTGGGCAGCGCAAAGGGAGAATCTGTTTTGGCATATTCCCAGTTCAGATACACCGCCACCCCCAGCGCAAGTATCAAAGTAAGGATGGTAAGCTGCCGTTTGCTTTTTGCACTTTTCATATTGTTCCTCCGTCTCAAAGCATTTTTGTCACGCAGATCCGATTGGTCGGAATGCCAAGCACCACAGAAACAAGCTCTGTGATCCGCCCTACCACAAGGATATCATCGCCCCCTTCACACACCACCGCGACACCGCGCACTTCCGGCTCGTAGGTCTGTTCCAGAAGCGGTGTTTTTCCTGTGCCGGAATCAAGGATGACATGCTCGGTGCGGGTGCTGCTTTGGCGCTGCCCGTCCTGGCCGGAAGAAGAGCTCAGCTCTTCATCCTGCGCGTATATGGCTTGGCCCGTGGCCTCCAGCGTGACCATGACATGCACCTGCCCGGCGCCCTGCACCTGCTGCAGAATGCGGGTAAGCTTTTCTTCCATCTCCTGCGCATATTCAGTACCGGCGCCCTGTACTGTGCCCGTCTCTGCCTGCCCCTGCGCCTGGCTGTGCGCTGCCCCCGGAAGCTCGGAAAAGAAGATGAGCAGGATGCCTGCCAGCCCAAGTGCAAATAATGCATATTTGCTTTTCAGAAAGGCTGTAAACCAGGGCGGCGCCTTGTATTCACCTTGCTGCTTCATAGCCCGTCACCTTCCTGCTGCGGTGTGGCGGCCGTCACGTTCACATCCTGCCCAAGGGCCGCACGAATGATTGCTTCAGCGGCAGGGCCGGAGGCTTCGTTCAGCACAACAGCCGTCACCTGTTCCACGTTCACTTCGCCATCCTCAGACGCACGCAGCTGCACAGAAACACTTTTCACGGCAGCGCCGCCTTCAGCCAGGCTTTGCATAAGCGTCTGTTCTAGTGCAGCCTGTGCCTGTGCCAGCGTAAGGCCCTGTACGTCTACCGCCGTCTGTTCCGGCACGGTATGCGTGTCAAAGGCGTCTGTGATGCTGTCCAGCCCGCCTGCTGAACCGGCCGTGCCCAAAGCGGTTACTAAAATATATAAGGTGAGCACAAGTTTTATGACACCGCTGCGCGATGTAAAAAGCTGCTGCAAAACGCCCGCTGCAACACAAGCCAGGCAGACACCCAGCGCCCAGTTTTGAAGAAATGCCAAAGGCTTCATCCTCCATTTCCAAGCAGGATCATCACCATGGTGGCGCTTACCACCACAAAGCAGAAAAAGAAAGCCATGGCAAGCAAAAGCCCTGCGCACTGGCCAAGCCCGCCCAGCAGCTTTTCTGTGCGGCGCAGCTCCAGCGCCCCTGCCACGCTTTGCAGCGCCGCAAAAAAGAACTGATACGCCACACAGTGCAGCATCATGGGAAGGAATGCGGCCCCCACCACTGCTACCGCCGCAAACCCCACGCCGCCCTTCAGCATTTTCAGCCCGGCAAGGATGCTGCCCATGGCATCCGAAACAGCTTTGCCCACCACAGGAATACTGGAGCCCAGCACAAACTTTCCCGTTTTCAGCGCCAGTGTATCCGCGCTTTGCGCGAATACTCCCTGCAGGCTGACAAGCGCCCCGAACAAAGTGGCGCAGAGCCCCAGCGCCCACTTGGAGGCACGGCACAGCGATGAGGCGAGGCCGGACAGGTCTACCCCGCCGCCCACACAGCCGGTGGCGTGAAAGGCAAGAAAAATACGCACCGCCGGCAGGCCTGCATTGCACAGTACATCGCACACAAACAGCGCAGCTGTAAAAAACAGGCCGCTGTAAACAGCCGCGCTTCCAGCCTGGCCACAGCTTACCAGCACCGAGGCGAACACCGGTACAAATGACGCAAGGTAGGCTTTGCACTCTGACAGTGCCGTTTCCATCTGCGCTATCAGTGCGGTGAAATCCTGGCTGCACAGGGCAAACACGCAAAGCGCCGCCAGCCATTCAAACTGCCGTTCGTTTTCTCCACACATGCTTTTGGCCGCCGCCAGCAGCAAAAGGATGCCGCTCAGCTTCAAAAAAAGGCGGATAGGCGCCCCGGCTGCCTCTTTTAATGCGCCGCCCGCCAGCGCCAGCCACCCCTGCGCCGTCTGGTCCTGAAATTCCTGCTGTGTCATGGGGGCTTCCTCTATCATCTGCTGCCACTGGGAGGGAATGCTCTCCTCCGGCACGCCACCTTCGCCTTCAGCCAAAACGGATGCTGCCGACAGGCAGACAAGCAGGCATACGCATACCATCACCCTGAGAGTGCGCATCTTCAGCCCAGCAGCCCGGCGGCCAGGGCGGCAAACTGACGGACGAGGGGCAGTGCGGCCGCCAGTGCAGCCAGGCGCCCCAGCATCTCTACCCTGCCGGCCAGTGCTGCATGGCCAGCCTCCCTGCATACATCCTGCACAGCCTGCGTCAGAATCAGAATGGCGGACGCTTTCCATACGCAGGCCAGCGCATCGCCGTTCAAGCGGCTGTTCAGCTCGTTCAGGAATTCGAATACAGGCTGGGCAAGCGCCAGGCCGCGCAAAAGCAACAGTGCGGCGCACCCAAGTGAAAACACGATGGCAAACCCGGGGCTGTACTGGCGCAGAACACCGGCCACCACACAGGCGCACACTGCAAAAATCAGCAACGTTCCAACTTCCATGTCTCATGTCACAGTGCAAACAGGTTTTTGATGGTTTCGAACAGGACGCTGATCTGGCTGATTATCATCATCAAAACCACAATCAGCCCGGCCAGCGTGGTCATCATAGCCTGCTCCTCCCTGCCGGAGCGAATAAGGAGCTGGTTGAGCACCGCCACAATGATGCCGATGGCTGCTATTTTGAACACAAAGTCAATGTTCATGAGAGCAAGGTTCCTTTCTTTTTCCTGGTATCCCGTGTGCACTGGGCAGGGCCGCAGCAGCTGTGCGTCTCAAGAAACGGGCCTGTGCACACCCCTTATGCAGCATAACAGCATAAGCTTATATAAGCAGCAGAGCTGTGCAGGCCCCGGCCCCGGCTCCAAGCACAATGGACAGCTTCTGCCTGCTTTGGGCGTCCTTCCGGCTTTCCTCACACATGCGCTGCAGCTGGGCCTGCGCATAGCGAAGCTCACGGCATTCTTCCCCGGCAGCTACTGTGCCCAGGCGGCAAAGCGCGGTGGAAAAAGCGTCCAAGGCAGCGCTTGGGAGGCCTTGCATCAGGCCGTCTGCACTCAGCAGGGCCATGCGCTGCGCAAGCTGCCGTGGAAACTCAGGCCCTGCCTGCAGGCCCTCAAAAGCAAGGGGCAGAACATGTAGCCGCGCTTTTTTCTGCGCACTGTACAGCAGAAGCGGCGTTTCCTGCGCACGGAAATCCAGCTCACTTTCCACGCACTGCAGGAAGCGAAGCATCTCTTCCAGCACCTGCACCCGCAGCAGAATGCCTCTGGCGCGGGCTATGCCCCAAACGGCGCCGCACATTGTCACACAGCCTGCGCCCAGCAGCTTAGCGAAGAGAGGCCACATCATAGATACCCTTCACCACGCCGGGTGTGCGCGCGCTGTCCAGAAACACTACATACTGAAAGGCGCCTGTCTCCAGCAGCACACGGCTCTGCGGCCTGCCCCACAGCAGGCGCGGCGCCTGTGCATGGATGCTGGCCACAATGCGGACGCCGGCATTTGCCGCCGCCAGCACAGCGCGGGCATCCTCCATTCCTCCCACTTCATCACAGATGAGTGTCTGAGGGGCGAGGGTGCGCAAGGCCTGCTGCATGCCCGCCGCCTTGGGGTAGCCGGAAAGCACGTCGCACCCCAGCGCGGGCGGCGTGACGAACCCGCCCGCACAGGTGGGGCACAGTTCCATGCGCTCGTCCACAATGGCCACCAGCCTGCCCGCATTTCCAAGCACTCTTGCCGCGCCGCGCAGCAGCGTGGTCTTGCCGCACGCAGGCGGCCCGGCAAACAGCAGCCCACCGGTGGAATCGTCGTGCAAAAGGGCCGCCACCTCTTTCGGGCAGGCATCGCGCACCTCGCGCGCCACACGGATATTCAAAGACGTAATGCGCCGCACATTGATAATCTCACCTTCGCTGTTCAGCACGGCCGTACCGCAAATACCGGCACGGTGCCCGCCTGCCAGCGGGACATAGCCATTTGTCAGCGCATGCTGAACGCTGTGCACAGAGTAGCCGCATACGGCGTAAAAGCAATCCTGTATCTCGGCAAACGGCGTGATGAGGGAATCTGATGCAGGGCACATTCTCACATGGCCGCTTTTCGTGAGATACACGGTGCCCTGCATCGTTTGAAGCGTGACAGGCTGCTGGCAGCGCAGGCGTATTTCCGTCACTGCGGCGGCCACGCCCGGCTCCAGCGCCGCCAGTGCAGCCGCCACCGGCGGCGAAAGCTGTTTTGCCGCCTCATAAAATGCATCCATGAAAGCCGCCCTCCTTTTGGCATTTGTTCATGGGTATGAAAAAAGGACAGGCGTTAGAACGCCTGTCCCCATAAAGCGGCATATGTTTCTTTTTTCAGCCGGTATTCCAGCGCTTTGCATGCCTGCGGCATCTGCGGCGTCTGAAAGGGAAATACCGCCGTCTGCACAAACCCCAGCTTCTCGTACACATGCCTTGCGCGCCGGTTTTCCTCTGCCGTAGTCAGCGTAATGAGCGCAAAGCCTCCCGGCCCGAACAAATAACGCAGCAGCCGGTGCAGATACTGCGTACCAAGGCCGCGGCCGCGGGCAGACGGCACGCACAGCTTGATGCCTATCTCTGCCGCGCCCTTTTCCTCTGCCGGGCGCCACACAGCCTCCCCAACGGGGCGGCCGTTTTCCAGCAAAAGCAGCCTGTGGGAGGAGGCATCTGCTTTCAACTGTGCGGCAACCTCTTCCACGGTTGTGCCAAGCCCCTGGGGAAAACCGGCATGCGCCATTACAGCGCCGTCGTTCCACCAGCGGCACAAAAGCGCCGCGTCCCGCTCCGACGCCGGCCGCAGCGCAAGCCCGTCACTCCTGCAGCTCAGGCTGCGCGCCCCCTTCTTCCAGCATGCGCAGGAACCCGGCTTCATCCAAAATGGGCGTGCCCAGCTCCTGTGCCTTTGTCAGCTTCGAGCCTGCGGCCTCGCCCGCCAGCACATAGCTTGTCTTTTTAGACACGGAAGAGGAAGCCCTGCCCCCGTTCCTGACAATAAGCTCTTCCGCCTCTGCGCGCGACAGGCTGGGCAGAGTGCCCGTCACCACAAATATTTTCCCAAGGAAAATATCTGTTTTCTCCTCCCCGCGGAATATCATGTTCAGCCCGGCCTGCCGCAGGCGCTCCAGCAGGTCTTTCGTCCCTTCCTTTGCGAAAAAATCCAGCAGGCTTTCGGCCATAACGCCGCCAAAGCCCTCGATGCCGCTGATCTCCTCTTCCCCGGCCGCCATCAGCGCGTCCATGGTGCGGAACCGCTCGGCAAGGCTGAGAGCCGCCTTTGCGCCGATATTGCGGATGCCCAGCCCGAAGATCAGCCTGTCCAGATTGGCCCCCTTGGAGGCCTCAATAGCGCTGAGCAGGTTGCCCGCCGCCTTTTGTTTGAATTTATCCAGCTTCAAAAGCTGGCTTTTTTCCAGAGAGTACACGTCCGCCGCATTGTGCACAAAGCCTTTTTCTACCAGCTGGCGCACCACGGCCGGGCCCATACCGTCAATGTCCATGGCGCCGCGCGAAGCAAAATGAATGAGATTGCGCAAAGCCTGGGCCGGGCATTCGGGGTTTGTACACCGCAGCGCGGCTTCCTCCTCCAGCCGTGTAACAGGCGCGCCGCACGAGGGGCAGGTATCCGGCATCTTGAACACATGCCCGCCCTCGGCATGCTTGGTAACGCTTACCACCTCCGGAATAATATCGCCCGCCTTGCGCACACGGATGGTATCCCCAAGCCCTACACCAAGCTGGCGGATAAAATCCTCATTGTGAAGGATAGCGCGCGACACCGTAGTGCCCGCCAGCAGAATAGGCTCGAACACCGCCGTGGGCGTCAGCACACCGGTGCGGCCCACAGAGACGTCTACATCCAGCAGAACGCTTTCCTTCTCCTCCGGCGGATATTTGAACGCCACGGCCCAGCGCGGAAATTTGGCGGTGGAGCCCAGAGCCTGGCGCTGGGAAAAATCGTCCACCTTCACAACAGCGCCGTCGATATCGTAGGGCAGCGCGCCGCGCACGCTGCCGATATCTTCAATTTCCCGTATGACATCCTCGATGTCGTCAAACCGCCGGTAGCGCGGAGATACCGGGAACCCGAGCGAGGCGATATAATCAAGGCTGTCTTTGTGGCAGGTGACGGCCCTGCCGCGAAGCTGCTGCAGATTGAACACAAACAGAGAAAGCCCCCGCTCCGCCGTAACGCCGCTGTCCTTCTGGCGAAGCGAGCCTGCTGCGGCATTGCGCGGGTTTTTGAAGGTCTTTTGGCCCAGCACCTCCTGCTCTTCACACAGACGCACAAAAGCGTCACGGGGCATATACACCTCGCCGCGCACCTCCAGAAATTCGGGCGCATCGGGCAGTGTTTTCGGAATATCGCGAATGGTGGCAAGGTTCTGGGTGACATCCTCCCCCACGAGGCCGTCGCCCCGCGTAGAGCCGCGCACAAACACGCCGTTTTCATACTCCAGACTGATGGACAGACCATCTATCTTGGCCTCCACCACATACTGCGGCTGAATACCCTCGTCGCGCACGCGCCGGTCGAATTCGCGCACTTCCTCCAGGGAGAACACGTCCTGAAGGCTTTCCATTTTTACTGCATGCTCCACCTTCTCAAACCGGCCGGATGCCATGCCGCCCACATGCTGTGTAAAAGACGCCTCGGTGACGAATTCCGGATGCCGGGCTTCTATCTCTTTCAGTCTCCTCGTCAGCGCGTCAAACTCAAAATCATCCAGCTCCGGCGCGTCCAAATCATAATAGAGATGGCTGTGGTGCTCTATCTTTTTTTTCAGCTCTTCATATTCCCTGCGCAGTTCCAAACACTTCACTCCGCTTTCTCTCCAATTTCCTGTGCCGCTTATTCGCCTGCGGCATTTGTATTATAGCATAACCAGCCTGTGTGTGCCTATAGCAGCATCAGCCGTTCTGTGCATAAAATTCCGGCACCTGCCCCACGATCAGTGTCTGTGCCACACATACTTCGTCCGTCACGTCCACGCTGGTGGAATATCCCGGCAGAATGGCGCTCATCTCCACTGTAAAGCGGATACACACCCGGTGCTGTGTCTGGTTGATGCCTGCGGTCTCCAGCGTATCTACCACCTCGCTCTCCACAAAGCTGGCAGGAACTATTTGAAGATGGACGTCCGGCCCGCGCCCGGCCAGAAGCTGCCAGCCCAGCAGCGTACCCAGAGGAATGGCAACATCCTGGTTTTCAAGGCTCATCAAACGGTTCGAAACCGCCTCCGTCAGCCTCGCCTTCAGACGATTCATCTCCACAGAGTCCAGCTCTACATTGCTCACTGTGCCGTCGGCGTTTTTCTCCAGATGAACAAGGCGCTGAGGCACGTCCCCCATCTTCTCCAGTTCCTCCATTACTGCTTCATTGATGGCAATGACAGACACCACGCGGCACTGGTATTGCGCCATAGTCTCCACCACAGGCCGCAGCCGGGAGTCCACCGCTGCGAACAGTACAGCAGCAGCCAGCAGCAAACCGGCCAGCTTCCACCGGTATTTCATTTTCCGCCTTTTGGGGCCGGCACGCCGCATGCGAAACCACCGCCTTTCTTTTCAATATATGCAAAGAAAGGAAGTTCTGAACAGCGCAAAACCATGCAAAGCACAAAAGCGGGCCTCAGGGGCAGTCAGGGCTCCCGGCTGAGCCGGGGGCTTGCGTAAGCCCTGGAAGGGCATACTGCCGGCAAGCCTCTCAAGAGGCACTGAATGCCCTGTCTCCTGTATCTCTTGCCACACCCCCTGTAAACGGGGTTCTTCCCGTTGCGTGATACATCTTTTTGTATTGAATACCATCCCGCTTCGCTCGAAACTGACAGCAAAAGGCCTTTCATTCTCCCCAGCATAGCTGGGGGCGTTGTGCTAAAGCAGCAAAAGCAAAGCCCCGGCGCCAGCTAAGGCCGGGGCCGGGGTATGAAAGGCTTTGCGCACTCAGATGGAAATTGCGCCTGCAATATCCAGAAGAGAGGTGTCGATGGTCTTATACATCGAGAGGGCCACAGCAATGTCATAGTCTACAATGGACTCCGCCTTTGTGGCCACCACGCGGTTATAAATGCCCTTGCTAAGCAGCTCCACCGCATGATACCCCATGCGGCTGGCAGTGACGCGGTCACGCAGAGTGGGGCTGCCGCCGCGCTGCACATGGCCCAGCACTGTGGCGCGGGAATCAATGCCCGTGCGGCTTTGTATCTCGTTGGCAATGTCATGCGCGCGGCCGACGCCCTCTGCCACAATGATGATGAAATGGCGCTTGCCGGTTTTCTGTGTAGCCTTCATGCGCGAAATCACATCGCGCTCCAAATCGTACGGCACCTCTGGAATAAGCGTCACCAGTGCGCCGCAGGCGATGCCGGTATTCAGCGCAATGTAACCTGCGTTGCGGCCCATTACCTCCACCACGCTGCAGCGGTCGTGGCTCTGGGTGGTGTCGCGCAGCTTGTCAATCATCTCCACTGCCGTGTTCATGGCGGTGTCATAGCCGATGGTGTAATCGCTGCACGCGATGTCGTTGTCAATGGTGCCCGGAATGCCAATGCAGGGGATACCCTGCGCCGCCATGTCCTTGCAGCCGCGGAACGAGCCGTCGCCGCCAATCACCACAAGCGCATCAATGCCCGCGTCACGGCAGGCCTGTGCCGCCCTCTGCTGGCCCTCCAGCGTTTTGAATTCGAGGCAGCGGGCCGTGTACAGAATGGTGCCGCCGCGGTGAATGATTTCAGAGACGCTTCGTACATTCATATCCATGATATCGTTTGTCAGAAGGCCGTTGTAGCCATGGCGCACACCCTTCACCTTATAGCCGCGCGTAATGGCAGCACGAACGACTGCGCGGATGGCGGCATTCATGCCGGGGGCATCGCCGCCGCTTGTCAGCACACCAATGGTCTTGATATCATTGTTCATTTCAGTTACTTCCCCTTTCCTTTCCTGTCCGTAACCAATTATAAACATTTGTTGCATGGAATTCAACTGCTTTTTGTGAAATAATTAGCGAACCTTCACGTTCTCCTCACCGAGGATGCGCCCCAGTTCCTCAAACAGCAGCCCGTGCTTCACACACCACATCCGCCTCGGCGCAAGGACTGTCTTTCCTGTATCTTCAAAGTGCATATAAACAGGGAAATCGCCTTCAAATATCTCAAGAAGGTTTTCCACCTCGCAAAAGGCCTCCCCTTCCATGGACGGAAGTTTCAGCCAAAGGCCGTCTTTTGCATTTTTGTTGCTTATATCCACTTTTCTTCGCCCATCTTTTCCATATTCATCCACCATGGAGATATGGTCGGCCAGCAGTTTGCTCGCTTCGTCCTCTTTATAGGAAACCCGCCCTCGTATCACAACAGCCGCGTTTTCACGCACGCTGGCAGCACATGCCTGAAGCGTCTTGGGGAATACAAGCACCTCCATCGTGCCGGAGAGATCCTCCACTGTGAGGAAGGCCATCATCCCCCCCGCGCGGGTATTGATGGTCTTGATGCGAACGATGCTGCACACGATAACTACCTGTTCCCCGTCATGCCGCCGCGCATCCTCCCCTGTGAGCTGAATTATCTTGTGGGAGGCAAGATGCTCCGTTTCCTCACGGTACTGATCCAGCGGGTGGCCGGAAAGATAAAGCCCGCTCACCTCTTTTTCCATCTGAAGAAGTGAGTCCACCGGGTACTCCTCTTTTTCCGGAATGGTGTAGCTCTGCCCCTGCGTTTCAGCGCCCGTGATGGCGCCGAACAAATCCATCTGGCCGTCCAGGTTTCGCCGGGCGTCGTTTTCCACGCTTTTCAAAATGCCCTCCAGCGCCTCCAGGCTGGCGCGGCGGCTGGGCGCAAAGCTGTCAAAGGCACCTGCTTTCACAAGGCTTTCCACCGCACGGCGGTTTATCTCTGTGCCGTGCATGCGCTTGCAGAAATCGTACAGGCTCTGATACGGCCCGTTCAGGGCTCTGGCCCGCACCACTGCTTCTATCAGGTTTCGCCCCACATTTTTCAGGGCAAGCAGGCCAAAGCGGATGTCGCTGCCCTGCACGGTAAAGCCCACATCGCTTTCATTGATATCCGGCGCCAGCAGATGGATGCCCAGGCGGGAGCACTCGGCTGTATATTGAATGACCTTGTTGGTGTTGTCCAGCACGCTGGTGAGCAGCGCGGCCATAAACTGGCGCGGATAGTGGCATTTCAAATACGCCGTCTGATAGGCCACTATCGCATAGCAGGCCGCGTGAGACTTGTTGAAGGCGTAAGAGGCGAAGCTGGACATCTCATCGTAAATACTGTTGGCCACCTCGGCCGGGATGCCGTTGTTCACGCAGCCGGGGCACTCGCGGCCCGGCTCTGTACTGCCGTATACAAAATGCCTGCGCTCGGCATCCATCACCGCATGCTTTTTTTTGGACATGGCGCGGCGCACAAGGTCTGCCTGCCCGTAAGAAAAGCCAGCCAGCTCGCGGCATATCTGCATCACCTGCTCCTGATACACAATACAGCCGTTCGTCACATCCAGAATATGCGCCAGCTGCGGTGTCTTATAGCGGATATTCTCCGGGCTGTGGCGGTTTGCGATATAGGTCGGGATGGAATCCATAGGGCCGGGGCGGTACAGGGAAATGATGGCGATGATATCCTCCACGCTTTTCAGCTGCAAGCCCACGGCAGCCTGCGTCATGCCGCCCGATTCCATCTGAAACACGCCCTCTGTCTCGCCCGCATTCAGCATATCGAACACGGCTGCATCCTCATAGGAAATGCCTGTTATGGCAAAGCCCGGCTCCAGCCTGCGCACCATTTTCTCCGCATCATGAATTACAGTGAGCGTGCGCAGGCCCAGAAAATCCATTTTCAAAAGGCCCAGCTCTTCGATGGTTGTCATAGTGAACTGTGTGACGATGCTTCCATCGTTGGTGGAGAGAGGCACATATTCATCGGCCGCTTCGCGCGTAATCACCACCCCCGCCGCATGGGTGGAGGCATGCCGCGGCATTCCCTCCAGCTTCAGGGCCATGTCGATCAGCTCATGCACAGAGGGGTCCTGCTCATACTGGCGGGCAAGCTCCTTGGAGGTTTTCAGTGCTTTTTGCAGTGTCATTTTCAGCTCCATGGGCACCAGCTTTGCCACAGCGTCCACCTGCTGATAGGGCATGTCCAGCACACGGCCCACGTCACGGATGACGGCGCGCGCCGCCATGGTGCCGAACGTCACAATCTGCGCCACATGGTCTGCACCATATTTGCGGATAACATAGTCTATCACTTCACCACGCCGCTCATAACAGAAATCCACGTCAAAATCCGGCATGGACACGCGCTCCGGGTTCAGAAAGCGCTCGAACAGCAGCTGATAGCGGATGGGGTCGATATCCGTGATGCCGATACAGTAGGCCGCAAGGCTTCCGGCGCCGGAGCCGCGGCCCGGCCCCACCGGAATTCCCCTCTGCCGCGCATAATTGATAAAGTCGTACACAATGAGGTAATAGTTCACATACCCCATGCGGTCGATAACGCTTATCTCATAATCCAGCCGCCGGCGCACCTCGTCCGGGGCCTGCACTCCATAGCGGCGCTGCAGCCCCTCTTCACACAGGCGGATAAAATAGCTGCGGTTGTCCTCTCCGTCCGGCGCCTCAAAATACGGCAGTTTTGTCACGCCGAATTCAAAATCGAAATTGCACTGCTCCGCAATTTTATTGGTGTTTTCACACGCCTCCGGCCAGGCCGAAAACAGCGCATACATCTCGTCCGTGCTCTTTACATAGAACTCGTCCGTGCCGAACTCCAGCACATCGTCGTCATTCACCGTTTTATTGGTCTGGATACAGATGAGGATATGCTGCATGCGGGAATCTTCTTTGCGCAGATAATGGGCGTCGTTCGTAGCCACAAGCGGGATACCCGTCTCCTGTGAAAGTTGCACCAGCATGGGCAGCACCCGGCGCTGCTCCGGCAGGCGGTGGTCCTGTATTTCAATATAATAGTTTCCCTTGCCAAACAGCTCCTGATAATACTGCGCAGTGGTTTTCGCCTTTTCATAGTCGCCCGCCAGCAGCGCCTGCGGAAGCTCGCCCGCTAGGCAGGCGGAAAGGCAGATAAGCCCCTCGTGGTATTCTTCCAGCAGGGCATGGTCGATACGCGGCTTGCTGTAAAAGCCGTCGATAAAGCCTGCCGACACCAGCTTGATAAGGTTTTTATAGCCTGTCTCATTTTTACACAAGAGCACCAAGTGGTAAGAGCCGTCGATGCGGTTCACCTTATCGAAGCGCGTGCGCGAGGCCACATACACCTCACAGCCGATAATGGGCTTGATGCCCGCCTTTTTTGCCGCCTTATAAAAATCGACGCAGCCGTACATCACGCCGTGGTCGGTGATAGCCACGGCCGTCTGGCCCAGCTCTTTCACCCGTTCCATCAGCGGCTCGATGCGGCATGCGCCGTCCAAAAGGCTGTATTCCGTGTGCAGATGCAAATGTGTGAACTGCCGGCTGTGTTCAACTGTCATGGCTTGCCTCCTCCAGCTCTGCTGCCAGCGCCTCCAGCTTTTTTATGCGGTGTGAAAGGCCGGATTTGCTGATGGGATACGGAAAATGCGCCGCAAGCTCTTTCAGCGGCTCGGTGGGGTATGCTTCCCGCACGGCCGCCGCCTGCTGCAGCGCCTCCGGCAAAGCAGCCAGCACACCGCGCCTGCGCAGAAGCTGAATGGCATACAGCGTCTGTGCGCTGGCGCTGGCTGTTTTGCCAATATTGGCCGTTTCACAGTTTGTAAGGCGGTTGGCCTTATTCCTGAAGTCCTTATACACCTTCAGGTTCATAATCTCCAGCGCCGCACTCTGCGCCCCCATGAAGGTGAGCATGTCCTCTATTTGTTCGCTTGCCTTGAAATAAAGCACACCGGAGCCTTTTCTCAGAATGGTGCGCGGCACAAAGCCCCGCGCCGTGAGCAGGGCAGAAAAATCCGCCAGCATAGGGTGACGTGAAGATAAAAATTCAAGGTTATATTCCTTCTGCGGGTTCGTGATGGTGCCGCCGCATAAAAAAGCGCTGGCGGCAAACGCGCTGACGCACTTCTCGCAGCAGAACAACTCTTTTTTCAGCCGCAGGCAGGGCGAATTTGCATCAAAGTGAAACAGCTCCAGCATGCGCTTTACCTGCTGGGGCTCCGCCACTGTAAACTCGTACATACGGCTCTGCTCCGCCCCTTTGGCATACACGCGCCCCTGAACCCCTGCGCGGGCAAACACTTTTTTCAGATACTGCGCCACGGCGCTCATCTCTGTGGTGAGGCAGAGCCCGCCCGGCCCGTAAGAGGCGGAAAAACAGGCCGCGGCATATGCCGCGGCCCGGGCGCAGCATTTCTGCGGCAGCTCTGCCGCGATGATCTCGCGCTTCACCTGCTTGGAAAAGCTCATGGATGCCGCCTCCTCTCGCGGGGTGCTGAAGTTTCAAACGCGCCGGATGTCCCGGTGCTGTACACCGGGGTGATATCCCAGCGTGCACAGATGCTCGGCCACAAGCCGGGCAAAGGTGATAGAACGGTGCTTGCCGCCCGTGCAGCCAAAGGCTATCATAAGCTGGCTTTTCCCCTCCTTTGCATAAAGCGGAAGAGAAAATTCAAGCAGCGCTGTGATGCGGCGCAGCAGCTCCTGCGCCTCGGGGAAGGACATCACATAATCCGCCACCTCCCTGTCACAGCCCGTCTTTGTCTTCAGCTCCGGCACATAAAAGGGGTTGGGCAGGCAGCGCACATCCAGAACGATATCGGCCTCCTTAGGGGTGCCGTATTTGAACCCGAACGACATCACAGTAAGGGCCATGGCATCGCGGGTGCAGCTTGCGAACAGAGATACTACCCTGTCCTTCAACTGGGCAGTGGACAAAAGCGAGGTGTCGATATGGTAATCCGCCGCTTCGAACACGGGCGCCAGAATTGACCTTTCCTTCTGGATGGCGCTGGAGGTTGAAATATCCTCCTCCAGGCACAGTGGATGGCGGCGGCGCGTTTCCTTATAGCGGCGCTCCAGCACCTCGTCGCCGGCATCCAGAAAAAGCAGGCGGTATGTGATGCCTTTTTCACGCAGCTGCCCCAGCGCCTCGGAAAACTCCTGCGCAGAGCGCACGCCGCGCACGTCCAGCACAATGGCAGCGCGCTCAAGCGGCTGCTCGCTGTGCCCGGCAAACTCCAGCAGACGCACCAGCAGATTAGCCGGAATATTGTCGATGCAGTAATAGCCGATGTCCTCCAGCGCGTGCATGGCCAGCGACTTCCCCGCGCCGGACAGCCCTGTCACGATCAGCAGTTCTCTCATACCGTTTTCATCCAGCCCTTTCAGCGCACAACGCGAATCTCCCTTTCCAGGGTATATCCCGTCTGCTCCTTCACTATCTTTGCCACAGTGTCCGTCAGGCAAATGACGTCTGCACAGGTGGCGCCGCCTTTATTCACCACAAAGCCGCAGTGCTTCTGGCTGATAGCTGCGCCGCCCACCGCATAGCCGCGCAGGCCGCACTTGTCTATCAGCGCGCCTGCATATGCGCCCTTCGGGCGCTTAAAGGTGCTGCCGGCGCTGGGCATATCCAAAGGCTGTTTATCTACCCGGCGCTGGGCAAAATCGCGCATGCGCTCTCTTATTTCGTCTGCGCTGCCCGGCTCCAGCAGAAACGAGGCCCGCAAAATACACCACGGCATCAGCTCAAAGGCGGATGTGCGGTAGCCAAGATGAAGGTCTGCTGCGGAAAGCGTCACCTCACGAAGCTGGTCGTCAAAAAAGGTCACATGCTCCAACACATCTTTTATTTCGCCGCCGTACGCACCGGCATTCATATATACGCCGCCGCCCACACAGCCGGGGATGCCATAGGCAAACTCCAGCCCGGCCAGCCCGGCCTCTGCCGCCGCCAGACACACATGTGCCAGCAGGGCGCCGGCACCGGCCGTCACCCGCCGGCCGTCCACCTGAATATCCCCCAGCCTGGAGCCCACCTGAACTACCACACCCTCGTAGCCCTCGTCGGCAAACAGCACGTTTGAGCCGCGCCCCAAAAGATAATACCGCAGGCCCAGCTCCCGGCAGGCGGCAATGGCCTGCGCAAGCTGTGCCTGAGAATTCGGCGTGCAGAACACACGCGCCGGGCCGCCGATGCGAAAGGTTGTATGCGCACTCATGGGTTCATTCGCCCGCGCCGGGATCGACATCTGCCCAAAGCGCGCCATGATCTCGTCAAACAATGTCAAACCGTTCTCCACCTTTTCTTCACAGTGCGTTCTGCCGGCCAAGGCAGGCCGCGCCTACGATGCCCGCATCATTGAACAGCTTTGCCGTGACAATTTTGGTGCGCACCGTATTCGTACGGGCAAAATCCTCTTCGTCCACCAGCGCCTGCAGAGGCTTGAGCAGGGTATCGCCCTCTTTCGAGATGCCGCCGCCGATGCACAAAATTTCCGGCTGAAAGATGTTGATGGCATTTACGATGCCGCAGGCGACATATTCCAGAAAAGTATCCACCACTTCCTTTGCCAGAATATCGCCGGCCCGCATGGCGTCAAACGCAGTTTTGGCGTTCACACGGGCAAGGTCGCCCTCCACAAGCCCCCACATGATATTGTCCTTATTCTGCTCCATGGCTCTGCGGGTATCTTCGCTAAGAGCGCGGGCGCTGGCATACTTTTCCCAGCAGCCGCGGCGCCCGCACATGCACGGGCGCCCGCCCTTTACAATGACAGTATGGCCAAGCTCTGCACCTGCATAGTTATAGCCCGAAAAAATCTTTCCATTGATGATAATGCCGCTGCCAATGCCGGTGCCCAGCGTGATGACCACAGCGCTTTTCGCACCTTTGGCGCCGCCGGCGATATACTCCCCGTATGCCGCCGCGTTCGCATCATTTTCCACAAATACCGGGCAGGGCAAAAGCGCCTCCATATCCTTTTTCAGCTCCCACTGATGATAGCTGAAATTGGCGTTGAACTCCACATAGCCTGTGGAGGAATCCACGCTGCCGGGCGTGCCGATGCCCACCCACTCGATATCCTGCTCCAGCGAGAGGCTGTTTTTCTCTGCCAGCGCGCGGCACTGCTGCGCAATGGCCTGCTCCAAATCGTGCGCAGGGCGCGGCAGGCCCGTTTTGCAGGACAGCTTATCCACCACAACATCATTTGCATCCACAAGCCCTGTGGCAATATTGGTGCCGCCAAGGTCTACGCCAATCCTGTATGTTTTTTTCATGCCAAACCCTCCATTATCGCCGCAACAGGCTTTTTATGTTCTTTCAGCGTCTGCACCAGCGCCTTCATGCTGGCGTTTACCACAAGCTCCTGCGGGAAATCTATCTCGTGCAGAAGGTGAAGAATATGCTCTACCCTGCCCAAATGATAGATGGAATGTCCGTCGGAATTCACGGCAACCCTTGCCCCGGCACGCTTGCATGCAAGGGCCAGCTCTTTCATGTTTTCCTCGCTGCCCGGGCGCACATTCACAGAGTTTGCGTTCAGCTCCACCACTTTGCCGTTCTTCGCAAAAATATGCGCAAGGGCGTCATAATCATACCGGTAGCGGTTCGTCTCTGAATGGCCTATCATATCCACCCATGGGTTTTCTGCAATATTCATCCACAGCCGGTCAAAATCCTTCTGAGAATAGCTGCCCGGCTCCAGCGTGTCGGAGTGGATGGAGGCTATCACCCAATCCGGCCGGATGCGTTCCAATTCCTGCCGGGTAAAATCCAAATCGCCCTGCGTGTTGAGCACATTAGCCTCCATGCCGCGCAGAAGATACACCCCTTCTATCTTCTGCGGCAGGCGCATCAGGTTATAAAAATGCCAGATATGCGGGCTGTCCGGCATTTTGGGGCCGTGGTCTGTGATGGCGATGGCCCTGTGCCCCATTTCAAACGCTGCCCGTGCCATTTCCGTCACTGTGTTGAAGGCATGGGTGGAGGCCAATGTATGTGTGTGAAGGTCTGCTATGATTTCCATATGATATATCTGTCCGTCCTCTGTTCTTTTTTATGCATGTTTTTTTGACGCCCTTTACAGCGGCGCCTCAATGTCGTTTTCAAGGCCAAGCTTTTCAAACAGCTCCCGCGCGGCATTATAGCCCATTTTTTTCTGGCGGTTGTTGATGGCCGCCGCCTCCAGAATGACGGCAAGGTTTCGGCCCGGCATCACGGGGATCACAGTGGAGGGCACCGCCACGCCGAGAATATCAATGGTTTCCGTCTCAAGGCCGGTACGGTTATAGCTTTTCTTTTTATCCCAGGGCTCCAGCTCTACCACAAGGTCCACTTCCTGGCTCATTTTTACGGCGCCGATGCCGAACACGCGCGCTACATTGATGATGCCTACGCCGCGCAGCTCGATAAAGTGGCGGATGTTCTCCGGCGCTGTGCCGAGAATAGAGCGGTTTGATACGCGCCGCAGCTCCACTGCATCGTCTGCTATCAGCCGGTGGCCGCGCTTGACAAGCTCTACTGCCGTCTCGCTTTTGCCCACGCCGCTCTCGCCCAGGATGAGGATGCCCTCGCCGTACACCTCCACCAGGACGCCGTGCCGCGTGATGCGCTGGGCCAGCTCGATATTCAGCATGCTGATAAGCGCGCTCATAAAGCCGGACGTGCTCTCTGCGGTGCGAAGCACCGGCACGCCGTACTGCGAGGCAAATTCCATAATCTCGCTGAACACAGCCAGGTTGCGCGTCACCACCAGCGCGGGCGGGCGTGTGGCAAACAGCGTATGCATGCGGCTGCGCCGCTCCGCCTCCTGCAGAGTGCTGAGATAGCCCATCTCGGCATTGCCGTAGATTTGGATGCGCGTGGGGTCGAAATATTCGTCATAGCCTGTCAAAAGCAGGCCGGGACGGTTCACATCCGCCGTATAGATGGGGATGTCCTTCAGCTCCTTCGGCGTATATACCACTTCCAGCTTCAGCTGCTGGGCGATTTTATCCAGAGACACACTGAACTGCGTCATGCAAACGGCTCCTTCCTCGTTTCATATTTATAAAGGCATTTGCCGCCAGGGCATTTTACATCCATTCTATTATAGTATAACATCGAAAAGATATCAATTTCGTTTTTCGCGTCCCCGCCCTTTTATTTGTGGAAAATAACTGGTATACTAATATTGTATGCGGCTCTGGCAACATCAAATGTGGGAGGACCTGCCATGAAAATCGCTATTTTTGCAGAATATTACTTTCCTTATATCAGCGGTGTCGTCACCCATATCGAAGCCCTGCGCCAGGTGCTGGAGGCGCATGGGCATGAGGTGCTTATCGTAACGCTGGACCCCAAATGCACTGAGCACTATGTAAAGGGCGGCGTGCTGTACTGCCCCGCCATCCCGCTGAAGCGCATTTACGGCTACGGCATTGCCAACCCGCTGAACCTGAAACGCCTTCGCGTGGTAAAAGAGTTCGGGCCGGATATCCTTCATATCCATACAGAGTTCAGCATGGGACTGTTTGGCCAGTTTGCAGCCCGAAAGCTGAAAAAGCCGGTGGTATATACCCTGCACACCATGTATGACGATTATCTGTTCTATGTGGCAAAGCACAAGGCCGGGCAGAAAATGATGAAGCCGGCTGCGCACCTGTATATCCGCAAAATAGCCAATAAGGCCACAGAAGTGATAGGCCCTTCCCTGAAGGTGGTGGAATACCTGCGCCGCTGCGGGGTGGAGCGCCATGTGAATGTAATACCCAACATTGTAGACACCTCTGCCTTTCTTGCCAGAAATGTCAGCCGGCAGCAGGTAGACAAGGTGCGTGCAGAGCTTGGCATTCGCGCTGAAGACACAGCCCTGTGCTTTGTGGGCCGCCTGGGCGGTGAAAAAAGCCTGGACGTGCTGATAAGCTGGTTCTGTGAAAGCTTCGGCGGTGACACCCGCTTCAAGCTGTTTATCATCGGAGAAGGGCCGGAGCATCAGAAGCTGGAAGGCCTGGTGCGGAAGTACCACGCGGCAGAACAGGTGCGCCTGCTTGGGCGTATAGAGCACACCGCTCTGCCCCCTTATTATCATGCATGCAATGCTTTTGCAACGGCCTCCCTTTCAGAAATGAATTCTATCTCCATGCTGGAGGCAATGGCCAGCGGGCTGTATGTGCTGCAGCGGCTGGATTTGTATAACAAAGACCAGATTACGCCGGGCGTGAGCGGCGATTTCTTTTCTACCCGGGAAGAGTTCGCGGCAAAATGCCGCGAACAGGCGACCCTTTCTGACGGGCAGAAAGCCGCAAGGCGTGCCGGTGTAGAGGCCGAGAGCCAGAAATACGGCAAAGAAGAGTTTGCACGCCGCGTGCTGGATGTGTATCAGCGCGCCGCAGCAGAATACAGCGGAAAATAAAGCTGGAAAGCAGCGGAAACGAGGAAAGAAAACAGATGAAGCACTTTGATACCGCTATCATCGGCGGCGGCATTGGCGGCCTGATGTGCGCTTACCGGCTTTGTACGCAGGCGCCCGGCATGTCGGTGGTGCTGTTCGAAAAAGGGCACGACATTGAAAAGCGCGCCTGCCCCATTGTGGCCGGAAGGACAGACCACTGTGTCAAATGCCCCTCCTGCTCAATTATGGAAGGCCTTGCCGGGGCAGGGGCTTTTTCCGATGGGAAATATGTCATCTCCACAGAATACGGCGGCTGGCTGCCGGAGTTTTTGAAGCCGGAGGCTGTGCTGGATTATATCGAACAGGCAGATGGTATTCTGCAGCATTTCGGGGCGCCTGCCGAGCGCTTCATGCCCTCGGACGAGCTGAAGAAAAAATGCCTTGCCTTCGACCTTCACATGTCTCAGGCCCAGCTGAAGCATCTGGGCACAGACGCCAACTTCGACACCATGCGAAAAATGGCGCAGTTTTTGAAAGGGCATGTCACCATTCTCACCGATACGAACGTAACAGATGTGGAAAAAGCGTCCCACACCGTGCATTATGAAAACGCCGCCGGAAACGGGCAGCTCACCGCCGCGCATATCGTATGGGCTGTGGGCCGAAGCGGCAGCCGTTATTTTTCCAAATGGTGCGCGCAGAACGGCATTCCCCTGCAAAACAATCAGGTGGATATCGGCGTGCGCGTAGAGCTTCCCAGTATTCTTTGGGAGGATTTTTCGAAAAAAATTTACGAGCCGAAAATATGGTATCGCTCCAAGCAGTATGGCGACGTGACGCGCATGTTCTGCTTTAATGAGCGCGGGCAGGTAGTGGTGGAAAACACGGCGGGTGTGCTTACTGTAAACGGGCATGCTTATGTAGATGAGGCAAAAAAAAGCCAAAATTCAAATTTCGCCCTTCTTTCCACCATCCGCTTTACCGAGCCCTTCAAAGAGCCCATCGAATACGCGCGCAGCGTGGCGGGGCTTGCCAACCTCATCAGCGGCGGCAGCGTTCTGGTGCAGCGCCTTGGCGACCTTCTGGCGGGCCGCCGCACAGACGCCAAGCGCCTTGCGCAAAGCACTGTGCGCCCCACGCTGAACGCCGTGCCGGGCGATTTGAGCCTCTGCCTGCCAAAGCGCCAGCTGGATAATATCGTGGAAACACTGGCAGCCCTGGATAAAATAGCCCCGGGCACGATGAACCACGATACGCTGCTATACGGTGTAGAGTGCAAATACTATTCCGCAAGGCCCGCATGTGAAGATTTTGCCCTGGAGGGATGCAAGCACATCTATGCCGTGGGCGACGGCACAGGCTTCACACGCTCGCTCAGCCAGGCTGCAGCACACGGCCTGTATGTGGCAGACAAAATTCTTCGGGAAAGCTGAAAAAAGCTGCCTGGCAGCGAAGTAAAACGAAGGAAATGTGCTGCTCCGGCAGGCCATAAGCTGTTAAAAAGGCTTACTGATGCAGGAAAACACCGGTTTCAAACGAATAATTTGGGGCACCTGATATATTCAAAAAAGCCCGGCGAAGCCGAACAGGCGGCTCGCCGGGCTTTTTATGCTGTAATGCCGCCGGGGCGCCTGCCGGGAACGGCCGGTGCGCGCAGGCCGGGAGCCTTGCTGAAGCCTTTACACTATGGCTCCGGCACTTTCTGCCGGGTACATTCAGGGGTTTTGCAAATAATATTCATTCAATATTTCTGCCAGGGTTTTCGGGCTTTCCTCATTTACAACGTGCCCCGTGTTTTCTATCATTTTCAATTTCGCATTTTTGATATTCTGCGATAAGCAGTGCGCCGATTTCATGTTCGCGCTGTCTTTCTCCCCGCAGAGTATCAGAGCAGGGCACCTGATATCCCCCGCCCTGTCGCTGAAATTCAGGTTCTTCATAGAGCTTCCCAGCGCAAAAGTATCTTTTTTATCAAATGCCATCGTTTCAAAAACCGATTTGGGCAAAAGCCTGAAAATCATATTTTGAATACCAAACATCACTTTCGGTATTTTATGCGGTGTACCGATTAAAACTAATGTTTTGACCTTTTCCGGAAAATCCAGGGCATAATTCAAAGCCAGAATACCGCCCAGTGAAAGCCCGCACAAATGCACCTGCCCGTCCACCCTGCTGCAGTAATCTGCGAAGGAGGCATACAGATTTTCATAGCTGGCCTCTTTCCCTTCCAGAATGGAAGCAAGGCTGGGGCACATGATATCCCCATTGTCTTGCATATATGAGAGCGTTTTATCCCAGCTAGCCGCTTTGTGCCCTGAGCCGTGCACCAGAATTTTCACTGCCATAAGTATCTCCTTCCATTTCAGGTTTTATTTTTCTGCCCTCTCCGGCCATAATTCTCACCTTGCGGGAAAACAGTGAATGCTATGGCCGCTCCCCTTTGCCTGCCAGGGCTGGAGGGTGCGGCGCCAAACAGCCAGCCGGTTTGCCTGTTTGACGGTAGATGTGCCCGCAGAAGGTGCAGCCGGCAAGCACCCGAAGCCTGCTGCCGCTCAAAAGGACATATGGCGGCCTGCCCGCCTCTCTCAGCGCTCCCCAGCCGAACGGCGCCGTTTTATTATGCGGATGCGATATTTTTTACCCTGCCTTTCCCTCCCGGCGGCACATTACCCATGGAACCTGATGTCCACCTTGCCGTTCACCGTATGGGCATACAATGTCTTGCCTGCCCTCGGGCGCACACAGGCCGGGGGCGTGCACCGTCCGTTTACCGTATGGGTGTCGATACTGTAATCCTCTTCCCTTCCATTTACCCCGGCTGTGATGCTGCCATTTTTGTTCAGCAGGCGGATACAGGCGGCCGGGCCGCCGCCCTGCACCTGCACGGCGCCGTTCTGGCTGCCAAGCTCCAAAAGCTGTGCAAAATCACAGTCTGTCAGGCGCACAGCACCGTTGAGGCCCTGCACCTTTACGCTTTCACCTGTGCATGCCTCCAGACACACGGCGCCGTTATACGCCTGTACGGCCAGGGCCTGAGCCTCGCAGGCTGTCAGCTTTACCACGCCGTTTCGCGCTTCTATCGCAAGGGCACAGGCGGCGCAGCCGGCCGCGCGCACAGCGCCGTTGTGCGCATTGCAGCCTGCCTGAGCCAGATGCTTCATCCCCTCCAGCCGAATGGCGCCGTTTTTCACCTCTACCTGCGCAGAGCCGGCATATGCATACGGCACATCAAGCTGGATGCGCCGGTTTATCACCGTAAAAAGCGCCCCGATGCGAAACGGGGCCTTGCGGCTGTGCTGCACCCGCAGGACGCCGTTTTCTTCCGTTACGTCAATCGTGTCCCATTCGTCCATGTTCTCCCATGTCACCCGCGGCCTTTCCACATCCGCCCCGGAAAGGCGCACGGCGGCCGCCTCACTGAATACGCTGACAAGCTTCACCTCCTGCTGTGCAGCCGCATTTCCACCGGCGTTTTCAGCGGCCTGCTCCGGCGGCACATATTCCGCCGCCATGCGCTGTGCAATTTCTTCCGGTGCGCCAAAGCCTGCCAGCGCCTCCTCTTCCCGCCCGCCTGCTTCCAGCGCATCATCCAGCATTTCTTCATAATATTCCTGCACGCTGCGGCGCTCGCCTGCAGTCATGAACGCAAGACCGTCCAGCAGCCTTTTCAAAAACTCCTCACGCTTCATTCTCTCTTTTCCTCCCTGCCGTTTTGTTCGATGAAATGATAAATTCTGCGCATTTCCTGCCATTCTGCCAGAAATTCCTGTATTCTTTCCATACCGGCCTCCGTAATGGCATAGTATTTTCTCATTCGGCCATTGTGCGCCTGCTGATAGGTGGTGACGCACCCGGCCCCCTCCAGCCGGCGCAGGATGGGATACAGCGTAGACCCGCTGATCTCGATGCATCTGGAAACATCGCTCACTATCTTATAGCCATATGAAGCGCCGCGCGCCAGCACCGCCAGCACACATATGTCCAGCACGCCCTTTTTCCGTTGGATATCCATGGCAGGCTTTCCCTTTCTCAAATATTATGCAATACATACTATGCATTATATAGTAATAGTTTTTTATGGTTTTGTCAATCTTTTTATCCGGCATGCTGAAACAGGCAGCCGTGCTGCCGGCACGGCTGCCTGTTTTGGGCTGGTGGCTTGTGCTTATCACTTTGCGCGCAGGCGGCTTTCAAACGACACGGCGCCCTGCCGTTCCTGTACGGGCGCGTGAAGCATCGCCTGTGCTGCGGGAATATCCTCTTGCAGCAGCCAGAAAGAAAGCTCGCATATATCATTCCCCTTCAGAAATGTCTTTCTGTTAAGCTTTTCCCACTCCTGGCACAGGAAATCGTTCACAAGGCCTGCCGCGGCCTGTGCCTCCTGCCCGTGCAGAGGCTTTCCGTCCCTTGTAATAACAGCGGTGCTGCCCTCCAAAGACAGGTGCAGCCGAAGGCCGCCTTCTTCCTGCGCCGCCTGCTTTACCAGGCGCAGGCGCTGTGTCTCCACATGATAATATCCGCCGTCGTGGTAGAAAGAAAACTGCATCCGGTCTGTCTGGCCGCCCGCCACCAAAGCCAGCCCAAGCTGTGTACCGTGCATTGCGCCCTGCGGCATATCGTTTTGGAACAGCAGCATGGAATCCACCTTCGGCTCTTCCTGCTCGCCAAAACGCAGCACGGGCAGCAGGCCGCTGAACTGTTCTTCCTCATTTTGCAGGGCAAGCTCGCTCATGGTGCGGCCCATGCCCATCTGCGCGTCGTCCGCCACACGCTCTGCCTCCTGAATGGTCTGAGCAATCGTCTTTTCCAGCTTTTTGAACGCCTGCGCGTCCACCGGCACGGCAAATACAGAAAGATTGGGCCGGGCAGCCTGCTCACCGGTAAAGTAGGCAAGTGCCCTGCCCACGCCCGCCTGTGTGATTTGCGGGCCAAGGAACAAAAGCTCATTTTGTGCATAAAAGGGCGCTTTCGCCTGCTCTTTTTCTGCCGCCTCCAGTGCTTCGCCAATGTCCTCTTCTGTGGCGGAATAAATTTTAGCCTCCCCTTTTGCAGAGGCGGTGTCTGTCGTGGGCTCGCATGTGAATACAACCAGGCTGACTGTGTAGCTTCCTGGTGTTCCATCAAGATAAATAGCTTTGACGATAGCGCGCTCCCCCAGGCTGAGGCTGGAGCACCCACACAGCGTGCACAGCAAAGCGAAGGGCAAAACGCACAGCAGCATATATCTGAATCTTTTCATCGCGCGCGCCTCCTTATCCCGGCCAGCAAAAGGGCGGCAAACCCGGCTGCTGTAATGGCCGTGCCCACGCTGCCGCGGGCGGCTGCCGGTACAGCCGAAGCGGCACATGCGCCTGCCAGAACGGCAAATACCGCGGGGATGCCTCGCCCGGCTTGAAATTTTTTCGGGACCAGCCGCCCCAAAGCCTGCTTTGTGCCGAATATCATCAAAGCGAGCTTTACCAGCATGACCAGCATCCAAATTCCTGTGTGCAGGGCGTCAAAGCGGCGAAATACCGACAGGCCGCCCAGGCGTGCAAGTGTGTGCGCCGCCTGAAGCTGCGCGGCGCCCGCGCTGCCAAGCACCAGCTCAGAGAGAATGCACAGGCCGCAGAAAACAAAAAACACTTTGACTAATATGCCGCCTGCGCTTTTCAGGCGCCGTGCGGTGCCGCCGGGCTCCATCATCAGAAACAGAAGCCATTCTGCAGAAAGAGAAAACCCCTGAACAGCACTGGGGACACTGTCTTTCCATGGGGCTGCCTGCCATTCCAGGTTTGTGATGCGCATGCCGCCGGTATTGGATACAAGCAGCAAAAACAGGCTGGCGGCAAACAGCCAAAAAACGACCTGCGCTGTGCGGCTGAGCGTTTCAAAGCCGCAGCAGGCGGCATAGCCGGCCCCGGCCAGCAGCACGGCGGCCGTGACGACGGCGGGCAGCGGGACATCGCTGATATAGCGGTAAAATTCTTCCGCCTTTAGCAGCGTCATACCGCCGGAAAAGGAAAAGGCAAGCAGCCAGACAAGCAAAGCCGGTTTTGACTGCCGCGCCTCCGGCAGGCCCTCCCCGCCGCCCGCCGCGCCAAACGCGGCCAGAGCCAGCAGAGCAAATACGGCGAGAGAGTCATAGGCCGCCATCCAGATACCCTGCACGGCGCCTGAAACAGCCTGTTCAGCAAAAGGGCGCACCACCACGTCTGCCGAAAGCGCCAAAAACAGCAAAGTAGCCAGACTGGTGCGGCGGGTGGCCTTGCGGTCGTTCATGGCGTGTCCCCCTTTTCGTCCTGCGGAAGGTCCCGCACGGTGAATGTCTTTTCAGCCAGAGAGGGCCACGCAAGGCGGAGGATGCCGTCCCGCAGAAAACCGCCGGTAGAGGGCGCAATGGGCGCAAGATACGGGATGCCGAACGCATGCATGCCGCTGGCCGACACCAGCATGCAGAAAAACATGCCTGCAATGCCCAGCGGGCCCAGAAGCCCGCCCGCCAGAATGAACAAAAGGCGCAGCACAGTAATGGGCTCGTACAGAGAAGGCACCACAAAGGTGCAAATGGCCGTAAGCGCCGCCACAATGACAACAGGCGTGCCCACAAGCCCTGCCGACACCGCAGTGTCCCCCACAATAAGCGCCGCCACAAGGCTGACAGAATGGCCGATAGGCTTGGGAAGGCGCAGGCCCGCCTCCCGCACAATTTCCAGAAGGAAGGTAACCAGAATGGCCTCCAGAAAAAGCGGAAGCGGTGTGGCCTGTTCGCTGGCCGCTATCTTATACAGCATTTCCTTGGGCAGAAGCTCCGGCGTGAAATTCGCTATGCTGACAAACACGCCCTGCAGCATCACGGCTATCAGGAAGGCGGCATATTTCAGGCAGCGCACCAGCGTAGCAAAATAGGCCTTTTCTGAATAGTCGTCCATGCTGGAAAAATTTTCACTGAAAAAATAAGGGATGAGCATGGCAAAGGGGCTGCCGTTCGCCATCAGCACAATTTTCCCCTCGCATATTTTTGCCGCGGCGGTATCGGGCCGTTCCGTATAGCCCACCGATTGAAAAAATGAAAAATATCCGCGCTGCAAAAAGGGCGCAAGATAACCTGTGTCGAACACAAAGGGCAGCCTGGCCTGACTGGCGCGGCGGCGTATTTCGGCCAGCAGCGGCTGAGACACAAGCTTTCTGTCATACAAAAGCGCCAGCTCTGTCTGCGTTTTTTCACCGCAGGTAAGCGTTTCCGCCATAAAGCTCTCTGTGCGCACCAGCCGGCGCACCAGGCTGATGTTCACGCGCAGCAGCTCTACAAAGCCCTCGCGCGAGCCGCGCAGGTTATTTTCCCCGCTTGGCTCAGACACAGAGCGGAACTGCATGCTTTGGGTTGACAGCACCAGCGCCTGCGCCGCACCGTCTATCAGAATCACGCTTGTGCCCGCCGTAAGCTGGGTGCGCACCTCTTCAAAGGTGCTTAGAATGTTTGACTCAAGCGGAATGGCTGTTCTGTCGTGCAGAAACGTCAGCAGCTCTTTTCCGTCGCGCGGCATCACCTGCGGCTTTGAAAGAGAGTCCAGCATCATAATCCACAGCCTTTCAATGCTGGAAAGCCCCTCAAACATGCAGATACAGCAGGGTATTCCGCAAAGCTGCACGTCTTTCATATACAGGTCTACCGTTCCGCCGAACTGCGCCTCCAGCGCCTGTTTGTTCTGCGCAAGGGTTTTGGAAAGCTTTTCGCCCATGTTCCCACTCTCCTTTTCCTGTATCAGTATGGCGGAAAGTGTTTGCATTTAAACCTTTTCGGGCATATTACAGGCAGTTCTGTTTTGAGAAGGAGGCATATTTGTGTTTCTGCTGGTGCTTCGCACGCTTGTGGTATATGTGCTTATTGTGGCCGCCATGCGCCTGATGGGCAAAAAGCAGCTTGGCGAGCTGCAGCCCTCCGAGCTGGTGTCCACCATCCTCATCTCAAACCTTGCGTCTCTGTCCATCGAATCGCCGGATGTCCCCCTCGTCACCAGCATGCTGACGGTGTTTCTTATTGTTGCCTGCGAAATACTGGTCTCTGCCCTGTGCGTAAGGTTCCGCCGGGCGCAGCGCCTCGTATCCGGGCGGCCGCGCATTGTGATGCGCGAGGGCGTGATAGACCAAAAACGGCTGAAAGAGCTGCGCTTTACGCCGGACGATCTGCTGGAGGCCCTGCGCGCAAAGGATATTTTCGAGCTGTCGGATGTTGCGCTGGCCATCGTGGAGACGAACGGCAGCGTCAGCGTGCAGCGCACTTTTGAGGCGGACAGCGCCGCAAACGGCGCGCTTGGGCTGAAGCCGCCAAAAGCAAAGCTGCCCAGCCTTCCCATCATTATTGATGGAGACTGGGCGGATGATTCACTTGAATTTTTGGGCCTTACGCGGGAATGGGCGCTGAAGCAGCTTCGCCAAAAGCACACGGCACTGGGTGATGTGCTTCTTTTTCTGTGCAACGACGCCGGAGAAACACAGCTTGTAGCCAAAAAAGCGCAGAGAGAAAAAACGAAAGGGGGCGCCTGATATGCGCCGCACCATTGCCGCCGTGCTTATTTTTGCCGCCGCACTGGGGTTTAGCGCCTGCTGTGAAGCATATTCCCTCCGGGTGACACAAACCCTTTGCAGCAGCGCCCAGGCGATAAAGCAGCAGGCCCAGGCAGGAGACTTTGCCGCCGCAGAGGCCGCGCTTTCGCAGACAGAAGAATACTTTTCTGCACATCAGGCCGGGCTGGAGGTGTTCAGCCAGCGCACCGGCGTCAGCTCCATTGCCGTCAGTCTGGCGGGCCTGCGCGGCTTTCTGAATGAAGAAAACCTGCCGGACCTTGTGAGTGAGGCCGACAGGTTTTGTGCGCAGGTACAGGCTGCGCGCCATTTATTCTTTGCTGTGTTTTGAGCGTTTGGCCAGCAGCTCGGAAAGCTCGTTCATAAACGTGTCAATATCGCTGAACTGACGGTACACCGAAGCAAAGCGCACGTAGGCAACCTCGTCGATTTTCTTCAGCTCCTGCATGGCAAGCTCACCGATGTGCATGCTGGTGATTTCCCGCTCGTATGAGTTCAAAAGCGCCTGCTCGATATTGTCTACGGCTTTTTCCATCTGCTCGTAGGAGACAGGGCGCTTTTCACACGCGCGCAGCAGGCCGTTCAAAAGCTTCTGACGGTTGAAGGCCTCGCGTGAATGGTCCCGCTTCACCACCATCAGAGGCACCGTCTCCACTATCTCATAAGTGGTAAAACGCTTCTGGCACGAAAGACATTCGCGCCGCCGGCGAATACGGCTTCCGTCGTCCGCCGGGCGGGAATCTATCACCTTGGATTCTATCTCGCCGCAATAAGGGCACTTCATGGGTAAACCTCCTCTTGCTCTGCTGTGGCCGGCCGCACCATGCCGGCCCGTATCTTGTGTTTCATTATGGCACAAACTGCCTTTTTTTGCAAGTGATAATGCCGCTGCAGGGCTGCGGCATGCAAAGGTACAAGAAAGCTGCGGCCTTCAACAAAAGCACTCGTTAACAGCGCATATATTGTGGCAGAATTCGGGCTCTTTCTTTCACAGCCAGGCTTGGCAAAGCCGTATACATTTTCATCCATTTCCAATGAGAAATTCACATGCCATGCGGCCCACAGCGCATGAGTAATACCCGCCCGGTTAAGTTGACGGTTATCCGAATTGTCAGCAACGATATGAGAGTTTTTTCAGGCAGCAAATAACGCGTTTACTGGTTTCACAGCCTCCTCCGCCGCAGGGATGATAAACCCGTCGAAGGAATGCGAAAGCATCATACGCGCCATGGCAGAGCCGAGTGAAGCCCGGCAGCATAACAGTACCTGCCTTTTCATTCAGCCCCTGCCGCACCCTGCAATGTAATTCCAAAAGACAGAACAGTATACTTCCTCTGTTTTACAGGCAGTACCTCAGCAGCAGCCATATCTGCGTTCCGGCTCACGCCGTTTTTCACCTTTGCCCCCGGCGGCCGCTGACGGCCGGCCCGCTGTATTACCGGCCTTCCTGCCCGGTCAAAAACTGTGCGGCCGCGTCCCGCACGGCCTGAATCAGTTCACGCAGCACCGGATATTGGCGGTATGCCTGTTTTTCATAAAACAGGCATACGTTCACCTTCGCCTCATAGCCTTGAAACGGAAGGTAAAGCAGCTCTCCGCTGGCCACACTTTCATAGCGTTTGCAGGCCGGGTAACAGGCAATTACATAGCCCTCAGGATATTTTCGCAGCAGTTCAATCACATTGGATACGGTTTCCACCTGAACCGTTTTATTGGACGAGGCTATCTTGATGGTATCCTGAAGCACCGAAGCCATGAATTCCGGCTGCTCACGCATCTCACGCAGGTTGGGCGCAATGAAATAATAGTTGCGCAAATCCTCCTGTGCAACCGCCTTGCGCCGGGCAAGCGGCCCGTTTTTGTTCACAAGGCAACCATATTCACCTTGCAGCAATAGAAGCTGTTCGTACCCCCCCCCGCCATATTTTAGCGTATTTTCCATTTTTTTCTTTTTCGCAAATTGCAAGTGCAAGCACCGGCTTCCGGCTGTCGTGAGAAAGATATACCTCCGGGCACGAGACGGTAGTGTAATTGATATTCAAATCTGAATACTTTTCCTTGAACTGCAGGATGATGTCCGGGAACAGAAAGCCGGAGAGGGATGTATGGGCATATACATCCACCATATTCAGAAAATTCTGCCGGGCCAGAACCAGCCAGCCGTTGTAATATTCCACCATCTGCCTGGCCTCGGGCAGAATTTTTCGCCCTGCCTCCGTCAGAGTGATGCCTGCCTTCGTCCGGTGAAAAAGAGGTACCCCAATCTCCTTTTCAAACAGATGGAGGGCCTTTGTCAGGCTGGGCTGAGCAACGTACAGCTTCTGCGCCGCTTCGTTGATGGATTTCGCCTCTGCCAGCGCAATGAAATACTCCAATACCTTCAGTTTCATAATAACTCCTCCATGTTATAGCTTTTTTTCATAACACCGGAATTTTTATGTATTATACAGAACTTATTATTGATGTTACTATAATTTCAGCAAGTTTGTCAAATACAATCGTATTTTGACAATTTAGTTAAATTCGAATGGAAAGAGGAGAGTTATTATGACCAAGCGTGAAAGATTCATGAACTTCCTGGCAAGCAAACCGGTAGACCGCGTCCCCGTTGCATTTTTCCATCACTTCTGCCCTCCTAACGAATGGGGCAAGGGCCTTGAAAATCAGGAGGCTTTTGAACGCAACGTCATCGGCCACAAGCTGGCCCGGGAAAAGTTTGACCCGGATGTAATCAAAATCATGAACGACACTCTGATGATTATTCCGGTGGATGTTTCCTTTGTAAAAACGGCAAGCGATCTGCGCAATGTGCACGCTCCTTCCGTGGATTCCGCCTTTGCCAAAAAAACGCTGGAGCTGACCAAACGGGTGCGCGCCTTCTATGAGGATTCCGACGCCCCTGTATATGCCACCGGCTTCTCTCCCTCCCAGGTGCTGCGCAACAGCCTGTGCATCGGCGGCGTGCCGGGCGAAGGCGACGAAACCCGTATGCTGAAGTTCGTGGAGGAAGACCCCGACGCCGTGGCCGCGGCCATGAAGAACCTGTGCGAAGGCATCTCCGCCATCAACGAGATGCTGATTAAAGAGGGCGGCGTGGACGGCATTTACATGAGCGTCAGCAACCAGTCCAACTTCTTTACGGACGAGTTCTACCGTACTTACGTGGCCCCTTATGAAAAAGAGGTCATGAAGAACGCCAACAAACTGAGCAGCATCAACCTGCTGCACATCTGCGGCTATCACGGCCGTTCCAATCACCTGAACCTGTTCACCGACTTTGAAGCGGCGGCCGTCAATATCGCTGTGTATGCCGAGGGTGTTTCCCTGAGCGAAGGCAAAAAGCTGTTCGGCGGGCGCCCCGTATTCGGCGGCTTTGCGCAGGACACCGTTATCTACAAGGGCACCGAGCAGGAAGTGAAGGAAGCCGCGTGGAAGATCCTGGACGAATGCGGCCAGATCGGCGTGATGCTGGGCGCGGACTGCACCGTTCCCAACGATATCGACGACTCCCGTCTGGAGTGGGTCCGTCAGGCCGCTATTGAATATGCCGCAAGGAAATAAGGAGAACTGTATCCTATGTTAACACCTGATATGCAGGCCGCCTTTGTCTCTATTCTGAAAGAGGAGCTGGTGCCCGCCACCGGCTGCACCGAGCCCATCGCCATTGCCTACTGCGCCGCGAAGATGCGTCAGGTATTGGGCGCTCTGCCTGAAAAGGTTCTGGTGGAGGTATCCGGCAATATCCTGAAAAACGCCAAAAGCGTCGTAGTGCCCAACACCGGCGGGATGAAGGGCGTACAGGCCGCAGCCGCGGCCGGAATCGTGTCCGGCCAGGCCGACCAGGAGCTTCAGGTCATTTCCTCGGTGCCTGAATCGGCTCATGCCGGTATCGCGGCCTTTGTAAAGAACACGCCTATTCAAGTCGCCTGCCCCGAGACACCCTGGCTGCTGGACATCCAGATCACCGGCTGGGCGGGCAGCGACAAAGCGGTGGTCCATATTCTGGACAGCCATACCAACATTGTCTATATCGAAAAGAACGGCGTTGTGGAGTTGAAAAAGGAGATGCAGGCCGCGCCCGGCGAAACGGGCGGCTCCCGCGAGCTGCTCACCCTGAAAAACGTGCTGGACTTCGCCAGCGAAGCAGACCTGTCTCTGGTGTCCGATTTGCTGGACCGCCAGATCCAGTACAATTCTGCCATCGCCGAAGAAGGGCTGAAAAACAGCTGGGGCGCCAATATCGGCTCCACTTTGATGAAGGAGTATGGCGGAGACATTAAAATTGAGGCCCGTGCCTGGGCCGCCGCCGGCAGCGACGCCCGAATGAGCGGGTGTGAAATGCCGGTAGTCATCTGTTCAGGCTCCGGCAACCAGGGCATGACCGCTTCCCTGCCGGTTATCCGTTATGCCAAACACCTGGGCGCGACTCAGGAGCAGCTGTACCGGGCGCTGCTGGTCAGCGATCTGGTGACCGTCTATCAGAAGGCCGGGATCGGCCGCCTGTCTGCCTACTGCGGCGCAGTCAGCGCAGGCGTGGGCGCCGGGGCCGGTATCGCCTATCTGCAAGGGGCAAACTACGACGCCATTGCCCACACCATCGTCAACGCGGTGGCCATCCTTTCCGGCACCATCTGCGACGGCGCCAAGCCATCCTGCGCTGCGAAGATTGCTTCCAGTGTGGAGGCCGGCATTTTGGGCTACCTGATGCACAAAAACGGGCAGGACTTCAAGGGCGGCGATGGTATTCTGGCCGATGATGTGGATAATACGGTCGCCAATGTGGGCGTTCTGGCACGCAAAGGCATGCTGGGCACCGACCGGACTATCCTCAGCATCATGGTCGGGTAAAAGGCTTCCCTTCGGCCGTTCTTATCAAAGAAAGGATTGTTCCATGAATTCATTTGTTTATGATATTCCCACCAAAGTTTACTTTGGCCCCGGCCAGCTGCACCATCTGGGCCAAGAACTGGCCGCTTACGGCAAGCGTGTGCTGCTGTGCTACGGCGGGGGCTCTATTAAAAAAAGCGGCCTGTATGACCGGGTAGCTGCACAGGTGAAGGAGGCGGGGCTGGAGCTCTTCGAGCTGAGCGGCATCGACCCCAATCCCCGCGTCTCCTCCGTCAACAGCGGGGCCGCCATATGCAAAAAAGAGCATATTGACGTGGTTCTGGCCGTGGGCGGCGGCTCTGTCATCGACTGTGCCAAATTTGTGGCTGCCGGCGCCTACTACGATGGGGATGCCTGGGACTTTTTGAGCGGGAAGGCCAAGATTGGTAAATGCCTGCCCCTCATCAGCGTCCTCACTCTGGCTGCCACCGGCTCTGAGATGGATGGCACCAGCGTCATCAGCAACCCTGACACACAGGAAAAACTGGTCAATGCCGACTATGCCATGCGCCCCCGGGTTTCCTTCCTGGACCCCACAGAGACCTATTCCGTCAGCAGGTATCAGACGGCCTGCGGCAGCGCCGACATTTTCTCACACGTACTGGAAAGCTATTTTGTCCCTGACAGCCAGCGCATGTACATGCTTGAGCGCATAAAAGAAGGGCTGATGAAAACCGTCATCGAGTACGCCCCTGTGGCGCTGGAGCATCCCGATGACTACGAGGCCCGCGCCAACCTGATGTGGGCCAGCTCCTGGGCTATTAACGGCATGATAGGCGTGCTGCAGAAATGCGTGTGGAGCTGCCACCAGATTGAGCATGAATTGTCCGCCATCTACGACATCACGCACGGTTTGGGTCTGGCAATCGTCACGCCCCGGTGGATGCGCTACGTGCTGGACGAGGCCAGCGCGCCGCTCTTCCGGGAATACGGCGTGAACGTCTTTGGGGTGGACCCCGCCCTGCCCGCCATGGAAGCCGCCGAAAAGAGCATTGCTCTGACGGAAGATTTCCTGTTCGGCAAGTTGGGTTTAGATTCTACCCTGACGGCTATCGGCATTGATGCCGGCAACATTCCCATCATGGCCAAAAAAGCCTGCGGCGGCGGTATTCTGGCCGGTTACAAGCCTTTGAACCAGCAGGATATTGAACAAATTTTGACCATGTGCCTGTAAAAACGCTGTGTTCCCCTCCCTTCGTTCCGCCCTTCCGGGCGGTTCCAGCGGGAAAGGCTCCCGCCGCGGCCAGCCGCGGCGGGGGCCGGCCCTTGGAGATCGGAATCAACTACTACGATTTTATGAGGAGAATAATCATGCAACAAAAAGAAAAATCAGGTTTCGCAAAAACATTTGCTATTTGGTTCGGCCTGGGCGCGCTGATGTTCGGCACGTTCTGCGGCGCCAACATGGCTTCCGGCGTTTACGCCTCTACCTACATTGTCACCCTGGGCGGCGGCTGGGCCCTGGTGTGGCTGCTGATGTTCTTCGCGGCCATGTCCTTTTTCTGCAGCGTGGGCCTGAACTTTGTGCGGGCTTACAAAATCACCAACTATAATGCCTATTATCTGGCGCTCTACGGCCTGCAAAAGCCGGGGGCCAACCCCATATTGAAAGGCATTGTAACTGTATTCTTCGATATTTATACGATGCTGATGGGCCTTGTTACCGTGGCGGCCACTGTGGCGCTGTTCTCTGAATTGATGAACACGCTGCTGGGCATCCCTTCTACAATTGCCAGCATCGCAGGCGTGCTGCTGTTCGCCGTTCTGACTATTTACGGGGCCGGGTTCCTGCGCAAGTTCAACACCCTGATGACTGTTTCTCTGATCATATCCCTGGTCGCCATTCTGATTGCCGTTATCAGCATCCGGGGCGACGTACTGATGGAGCGCATCGGCAATTTTGACATTGGCTTGGATTGGACCGGCACTACCGTGGCCGCACACTTCTCTATGTTCTTCTCGTACTGCATGACCTGCTCGTCCTGGGGCTCTACACTGAGCAACTATTCCGACCAGATCCGCGGCCAGAAGGATGCCATCGGCTCCGGCATCACTATCGGCCTGCTTGTCACTCTTCTGTTCGCCATGACGGGCGCCATCGTACTGCCCTTCATGCCGGAAATCATGGCCGGTACGCCAATTCTGTTGATTTGCCAGCAGTATCTGTCGCCTATCCTCACTGTCATTTACTGGATCGTTGTAGTATTGTCCGTGGTTTCCACCGCACCCAGCTTTACATATAACTTTTCCAACCGCTGGGCCACTGTGTGGAAAACCGAAAAGCTCAGCCATAAGGCCAAATTCTTTATTCTCTCCATGGCTTTCCTGCTCACCTGCTGGCTGATTTCCGGCGTGGGCCTGGTGGCTATCGTACAGAAGGGATACGTCATGCTGGGCAACGTCGCTCTGTTCGCCGTGGTAATCCCTCTGCTTATCTCCATCTACCGAGTGTGGAAAAAGGACCGCTCCGAGAAAGAGAATGCGCCTGAGGCCTGACCATTATCCAATGGGATTTGACCCTTTCATCTGCCCGCGCGGCCTGCCAAATTTTACGGCAGGCCGCGCGGTCCCTTTTGCTTCCCGGCTCAACCGGCTGGCACACAGCAAAGCCGCGGCCGCAGGGCATTCTGCTGCCGTCCGCATGGGCCCTTCCTGACCTTCAAGATACTGCTCAGACACTATTTGTCCGCATTGTGCCGTTGTCTGCTCTTTCTGTTCAGAAGCCTGCCTGCAAAGGCTGCACAGCCTGACGCATATACGCTTCGCCCCGGCCCCAGAAAATCACCAGCGGCCGCTGGATACAGCCATATTGAGCCGGACAACTATAAAAAGTACTGCGCAGAGCTTACCTGCCAAGCCGCTATTCGGCAAGCCAAATAGCTTGATAAAACTGTTAGGCCCGAAAACCGCACCGCTTTCATAAAAACAATTCATCAGGTTTGAAAAAATACAGTTTAAGCTGCCGCACCACAATCTCGAATAGGCAGAAAAAGCTCAGCCAGAAGCAGCCTGCTTCTCTGAAAAGCGAAATTAAGGTGTAAACAACTAAAAAAGCCCGTAGAACGTGAATTCTACGGGCCTTCTTGTGGTGGAGATGACGGGAGTCGAACCCGTGTCCGAAAAGAGCTCTGCGCTAGTATCTCCGGGTGCAGATACGCCTACAGGGTTCCCCCGGCGGCAGGCGGGCGCACGCGCCGCCGCTTCGGTAGCTTCATGAGGTCATGACGGCCCGCAAAGCTTAAGGCCGTTCACGTTCAGTGCCTAAATGATGCCCTGGCCCTGTACGGCACTGGAACAGGCAGGACAGCCGCCTTTAATTAGGCAGCGACAGCTAATTTGTTGTTGTTAGCTATTTTTTTGAAGGCGTTTTACGTGTGTCCCTCGAACACGACCCGCTGCTCTCGCTTCACTCTCCCCGTCGAAACCTTTACATCCCCATATATTGAAAAGCCCAAAAGCGGCCTTTTCAGCGCTGCTGCGCCTTCAGCGCGCGGTCTATTTCGCGCTTGGCGCTGCGCACGGCCATATCCGCGCGCTTGTCATACAGCTTTTTGCCCTTGCACACCCCAAGGCAGAGCTTTGCCCTGCCGCGCTTGAAATACAGCTTCAGCGGCACCAGAGTATTGCCCTGCAGCTTCTGCTGCTGGGCAAGGCGGCGTATCTCTGATTTATGCGCCAGAAGCTTGCGCCTGCGCACAGGGTCCCGGTTGAAGATATTTCCCTTTTCATACGGGCTGATGTGCATGCCCAGCACGAAAAGCTCGCCGTTTTCTATTTCCACCCAGGAGTCCTTCAGGTTCACTTCGCCAAGGCGCAGGCTTTTCACTTCCGTGCCCGCAAGGGAAATGCCTGTTTCCAGCTGTTCCAGAACGAAATAGTCGTGCCTTGCCTTGCGGTTTTCCGCAATCAGCTTTTCCGCCGGATGCTGCGCGGCCATTTTCATCCCTTCCCTTCTTTCAAAGCTTCCCCTGCAGAGAATTTTACCATACGCTATTTTGCCGTTTTTGTCAAGCTGCGGCGCTCACAGCTCGCCGCGGTTGGCAAGGCTGCGGCCCAGCGTCACTTCGTCCGCATACTCCAAATTACTGCCCACGGGCAGGCCATAGGCCAGACGCGTGGCCTTCACGCCCAGAGGCTTCACCAGCCGCGCCACATACATGGCCGTCGCCTCGCCCTCCACCGTGGGGTTCGTCGCCATGATAATCTCTTTTACATCGCCGCTTTGCAGGCGGGCCAGCAGCTCTTTGATGCAAAGCTGCTCGGCGCCCACGCCGTCCATGGGTGAAATAAGCCCATGCAGCACATGGTAAAGGCCCTTGTACTCCCTTGTGCGCTCAAACGCAGTCACATCGCGCGGCGTTTCCACCACGCAGATGGTGCTTCTGTCGCGCCGTTCGTCCTGACAGATGGGGCACACCTCATCTTCTGTGAAATTCTGGCACACCTTGCAGCGATGTATCTTGGTGTGCGCCTCCTCTATGGCGCGTGCAAAGCGCAGAGCGTCCTCCTTTTCCATGCTCAGCACCTGATAGGCCAGGCGCGTGGCGCCCTTTCGTCCGATGCCGGGCAGCTTTGCAAACTCCTCTATCAGCCGTTCCAGCGGCGCCGCATTATACCCCATGGCCGCGCACGCCTCACAAGCCGAAGCCGCCCGGCAGGTTCAGCCCGGCAAGGGCGCCCGTCACAGAGGACATGCCCTGCTGGGTGGCCTCATCCACCACGCGCACGGCCTCGTTCACCGCAGCGGCCAGCAGGTCTTCCAGCATCTCAATATCCTCGGGGTCTACAATTTCGGGCTTCAGCTTCAGGGCGGTCACCTCATGGGCGCCCGTCATGGTGATTTCCACCATGCCGCCGCCTGCCGTCACAGTGTGGCTGGCGGCCTCCATCTCTTCCTGCTTTGCCTTCATGTCCTCCTGCAGCTTCTGCGCCTGCTGCATCAGCTGGTTCACATTCTGCTTTCCATAGCCCTGGGGCAGCCTTGCTTTCATAACGTTTTCTTTCCTTTCTGTTCATCTTCATATTCCACCTGCACGCCAAGCTGGGCCAAAGCATCCAGCGTCTGCTGTGCAGTGGGGGCGGCCGCAGCCGCCTTTTTGCCCGCCTTCTGATACGGGCCTATCAGGTAGCGTTTGCCGCTCACCTGCTCTATCACGTCTTTGATAAGGCCGGAGGAATACTCGTTGCGCCGCATAAACTCCAAAAACAGCTCTGTGCCGTCTATCCACACGCGCCTGCCGTCAAAATAAGCCTTTGTATCCTTCATATTGGCATACAGCAGCTGGTCTTTTTCCTGCATGGCGGCAACCACCTGCGGCCACTGGGCAAAAGGCGTCAGCCCGCCCGGCGCGCCTGCGCGGGCCGCGGGCTTCCCGGAAGAAGCCGGTACAGAAGGTGCGGCGCTTTCAGGCGGGGGTGCAGGCTCAGACAACGGCGCCTGCGCTTGTGCCGGGGTATGAAGCGGCGCTTCGGCCGGAGGCTCCTGTTCAGGCAGCTGCTCCGGCTCCGGCATGGGCTGCCGTGCCTGCACCGGCGCTGCGGCTGGGGCCTCTTCCTTTGGCGCGGCATCCTCCCATGGAGGCGCATCCTCGGCACCGGCCTTTTGTTCTGCGGGCGCCTGAACGGGCGCCTGTGTTTCTGCCATGGCCTGGGCCGCTGCAGCCGGGATGACGGGCGGGGCCGCAGCGGCAAACGGGCGCACAGCCTCCTGCTGCGGCGCCGAAGCAGGCTGAGGCCGCGGCGCGGGTACGGCCGGCTGGGCAGCCCGCATTTCCTGAGGCTGGCACAGGGTGAACAGGGCTAGCTCCAGCTCAATGCGGGCGTCCGTCCCCTTCCCCATCTTATCCAGCGCGTCGCTCAGCACCTTCACGGCGCGCACGGCCGCCTGCGGCGGAACGCTGCGCGCGGCCTGCTCATACCGCGCCTGCTCTTCGGCACTTGTGCCCATCAAAAGCTCCTGCCCGCCGGGCACACCGGCCAGCAGAAGGTTGCGGTAATGCAGGATAAGCTCGTCACACAGGCGCTTTACGTCCACAGACTTCTCACGCAGCTGCGCCACCAGCGCCAGCACCCCTGCGGCGTCCGCGCGCAGAACTGCATCGCTGATGTCGAACAGATAGCCCTTATCGGTCACGCCCGCCATACGGCGCACAAGCTGCTGCGTCACCTCGCCGCCAACGCCTGCGCATGTATCCAGAATGGAAAGCGCATCGCGCATGGCGCCGTCCGCCAAGCGGGAAATAAGCTCTGCCGCATCCTGCGCAAGCTGGATGCCCTCCTGCCCGGCCACATACAAAAGCCTCGCTTCAATGTCCTGAGGCTTGATGCGCATGAAGTCGTACCGCTGGCAGCGTGAAAGAATCGTGGCCGGCACCTTGTGTATCTCGGTAGTGGCCAGAATGAATATCACATGCGCGGGCGGCTCCTCCATGATTTTCAAAAGCGCATTGAACGCCGCTGTGGAAAGCATGTGCACCTCGTCAATGATATATACCTTATAGGTGCACTGGCTGGGCGTGTAGGCCGTTTCATCGCGCAAATCGCGGATATTGTCCACGCCGTTGTTGGAGGCGGCGTCTATTTCCACCACGTCCATGATGCTGCCGTTGTCGATACCCTTGCAGATGTCACATTCACAACACGGGTCCGCCCCGTTGCGGTGCGGGCAGTTGACAGCCTTGGCAAATATCTTGGCGCAGGAGGTTTTTCCCGTGCCGCGCGTGCCGGTGAACAGATAGGCATGGCCTATTTTGCCATGGATGATCTGGTTTTGCAGCGCGTCAGTGATGCCCGCCTGGCCCACAACATCGGAAAACGTTTTGGGCCGCCATTTGCGGTACAGCGCACGGTACATAGGGGCACCCTCCCTTTCGTGATGGCAATAAAAAGCGGACAAGGCCACAGGCGCATCCGAAAACGCCCGGTGTGCTGCTTGGCATGCAGAGGGCAGGAGACCTGCGGCGCACAGAGCATACCACTTAATGCTGCTCGGTTCCCCGCCTGACATGGTTCATGGCGCCCCATCGCACAGGGCCCACCCTCTGCATGCCAAACAGCGCACGCTTTCCGCCCTGTCCGGCAATATGGCTGCCCGCGTCCCGCGCAAACAGCTATAGTATATTATAATACAAAGCCGCGCCGATTGCAAGGCCGGGACGAACATTGCAAAAAGCTTGTACCGGGCGCCGCGGCATGGTATCTTAAAAGAAAAAAGAAAGGCGGGATGTGTGATGTTCGTTCAGGCAGAGAAAAGCCACCTTCCTCTTGTGGCCGCGCTGGCGGCGGAGCTATGGCCCAAGCACACGAAGGAGGAGCTGACGCGGGAATTCGCCTCTGTGCTTGGCAGTGAAAACACCGCCGTGTTTCTTGCCCTGGAAGACGGTGTGGCTGCCGCCTTTTCACAGTGCAGCCTGCGACACGACTATGTAGAGGGCACGCAAAGCAGCCCTGTCGGCTATCTGGAAGGGATTTATGTAACGCCGGGCTGCCGCGGCAAAGGGCTTGCCCGCGGGCTTTTGGCGCAGTGTGAAGCATGGGCGGCCGCCCGCGGATGCCGCGAGTTTGCCAGCGACTGCGAGCTGGGAAACACCGCCAGCCTTGCCTTTCACATGAAAACAGGCTTTTCAGAGGCGAACCGCATCATCTGTTTTACAAAAGAATTAAAAGGATAAGGAAAAGGGCGCTGCACGCGCCCTTTCTGCCGCATTCGCATTAAAGAAGATATTCAAAAATACGGTATGTGAGGAAGTCCACTTCCTCTGCCCGCAAACAGTAATCCACATAGCCGCCGCGACGCCTTCTGTCTAAAAAGCCCGCCGCCTCCAGCTTATGCAGGTGTTTGGAAACACAGCCCTCGGAGAGGTGCAGTGCCTGCGCCAGTGCCTGTGTGCATACAGGCCGGGCCGCAGCCAGACGCAAAATGCGCAGACGCGTGCCGTCACCCAGTGCCTGAAGCTTTTCCACAAGGTCCCGCGGGGCAGCGCAGGTCTTTTCCAGCTGGACATTCCGCACAACACAAATGCCGTCCGCAGCCTGCCCCAGCATCAAATGAGGGCCTGCAAACGTGCTTGCTGTGATATACACCCGGCAAAAGCTGCCGCGTGGGAAGCGGTATTCCCTGTTTTTGGCAAACACAAGGCCGCCGTCCTCTGTGCGCAGGCGCGCATGCAGCCCGTCCAGATAGGCAAACAACCCCTGCTCGCGGCAGCGGGCCAAGTCCTGTTCCAGTATGCGCCGAAGCAAGGGCAGGCAGCGCGGCAGCTCCTGCTCAAAGCATGCCGTATAGAAGGCCTGCATGGCCCCCAAAATAGCCGTGCGCTGTGCGGCAGACGGGCGCTGCCCGTACTGGCTGAACAGCTCGGCCCAGCGGCGCGGCGGCCATTGGGCCAAACGGGCCAGCGCATCCGGCACCAGCAGGCTGCACCATGGTTCGGCTTGCCCCAGGTCTGCCAGCACCAGCCATTGCCGCGTGATGCCGCTTAGCGCGCCAAGCTGCCCCATCAGGGCAGAGCCCGCCGCATGCGCGGCGCCTGCCGCCCACTGTGCGCGCGCCAGATGATGCGCCGGCTCTGCCAGCACATGCATGGCAAACACCATTTCTTCCAGAGGGGAAAGGTAAAATATGCCCTCCACCCCATTCTCTTCACATGTGCCCAGCCGCATGCGCAATGCCCCTTTCAGAACAACGTAAAGCTGCCCGTTCTGCGGCCATGCCGTTCAGCAATGTGAAGCGCCGCCGCGGTAAGCAGGTACAGCAGTATTATAATGCACGCACCGGCAAAAAGGAAGGGACGCAGCTGTGCCATACGCGCACCGGCCAGAAAAGCCCGGCGCACCCCTTCCAGCGCATAGGTAAGCGGGAATAGAGCGCCAGCGCACTTGGCCCACAGCGGAAACACCTCTACAGGAACCTTTACACCGCTGAATATCTCCATGGGTTCCTCCAGCAGAGTGAACACAAAGTCGGAATCGCGGGAATATAAAAACAACGCGTTCAGAAATACGCCCCACAGCACAGCCATACAGCACGCCATGGAAAGCGCGGCAGCGCAGGGCAGAAACGCGCCGGCCAGCACCTGGCTGTGGCCAAGCAGCACCGCTGCGCCGAAGGACACCATCACGGCGGCGCCCTCCACAAGTGAGGCAAGCGCATTTCCCAGCAAAATGGCCCCTCTGTTCGCCGGGGAGAGATAAATCAATTCCAGCGTGCCGGAAAATCTTTCCTGTGAAAAACGCCAGGCAGACTGTACAAGGCAGCGAAAGAACGACATGCACAGGTAGCCCAGCATCAAATACGCCACAAGGTTCTGGGCAGTCAGGTACGGCACTGTGCTTTGCCCGACGTCAAACACCTGCATGCTGAAACAGGCCGTGATAAAATTCAGCGCGGGCCACACGAATAAAGAGATATAAATAAGCTTTGAGTGAAAGTAATTGCGGTGCTGCTTTTTCATTTCGGCCCACACCACGCCGCAAGCACACCGCATCACACCCCCTCCTTTGCAAGCCGAATCACCGCATCCTCCAGGCTGGGCGCCTGCTCATGCAGCTCGTATAAAGCAAGGCCCTGCTGGGTGCAAAAGCGCGAGATGGCCAAGGAAAGGTCTTGCTTACAGGTCACATATATCTCGCCGCCGCGCGCCTCCACAGCGGCTTGTGCGTCCTGTGCGCATAGCGCGCTGCGCATCGGCCCGCACACCCGCCGGGCATCGGCCCGTACGCGCAGCACATAGCTGCGGCGGCCGAAAATCTCTTTTGTCAGCTGCTGTGCAGTTCCCTCGCACAGCACGCGGCCCTTGTCTAAAATATAGATATAGTCGCACAGCTCTTCTATTTCCCCCATGTAATGGGAAGTGAGCAGGATGCCTTTGTTCTCCTGCCTTGCCAGGCGAAGCACATGCTGCCGAAGCTCTCTGGCCACAACAGCGTCAAGGCCAATGGTCGGCTCGTCCATAAAGAGATAGGCCGGGTCGTTGATGAGCCCGCGCGCTATCTGAAGGCGCTGCTTCATGCCCTTGGAAAATGTCTCCACCGGAATGTCCCCTTTGCCGGCAAGGCCCACAAGTGCCAGCAGCGCCTCGCTTCTTTCGCGCAGAAGCTGAGGCTCTATTCCGTACAGGCGGCCAAAATAGGCCAGATTTTCCCGCGCGGTAAGGCGCCAGTATATCATGCGCTCGCCGCCCGCCACCATGTTTACGCGCTGCTTTACGCTTCGCGGGGAGGCCACCGCATCTGTGCCGTCCAGCGTGTAGGTGCCCGCCGTGGGCTCCAAAAGCGTGGTGAGCATTTTGATGGTGGTGGTTTTTCCTGCGCCGTTCAGGCCCAGCAGGCCCACGATTTTGCCCCTGGGCACGCTAAGTGAAACATCCCTTACCGCTTCGACCTTCAGCTTTTCCGCATGAAAAAAGCCGCGCCGCCGCTTCGTGGTAAAGGTTTTGCATAAATGTTCTGCCCTCAGCATGGTCACCCCTCCATTTTTTCAAGCGCAAGCTTTTCTGCGCGCTTTGTACAAAAAAGCCCCACCGCCAGATAAGCCGTGGAAATACACGCTGTGTACGCCATCAGGCCTGCCAGCTCCGCAGGGCTGCTGCCCTGTATCAGGGCGCCGCGCACCAGAGAAACAGCTGGCGTAGCAGGCACGAGCCATGCCGCAAAGCGCAGCCAGAAGGGCAGATATTCCACCGGAAATGTCACCCCGCACAACAGCATCATGGCAACAAACAGCGTATTTTGTGAAATGTAGGTGTCGCGCGTAAGCAGCATCACGCACCCTAACACCATAGAAACAGCGAAAGCTGCATACAATGCCAGCGGAAGCACAGCCAGAAAGGCGGCAAGCCCCTGCGGCTGCACGCGAAGCCCAAACGGCACCGCGGCGGCAGCAAAAACGGCCAGCTCGCCAAATGTCGCCACTGTCTGCACCAGCATGGTGCCCAGGAAATATTCTGTGCGTCGGAACGGCGCAAGCATCAGGCTTTCCAGCGTGCCCTCGCGCAGCTCGCTGATCAGGCTTCGGCTGACGTTCAGGCAGGTGCGCACTACAAACAGATATACCACGCTGCCCACTGCTACATAGCTCATATAATCCGCCGTTCCGGCAGCCTGCACAAAGCGCGGGGAAAGGCTGCCGCCAAATAAGCAATGGTAGGCAAGCCAGGCCCCCAGCAGGGTATAAAGCCCTGTCAGTGTATTGCCGATAAAAAAATTCATCGGGTAAGCGCGCACCCGTATCATCAGGTTCTTTTTAACGGTGGCGCGCAGCACGCCCAAATTCATTGTTCCGCCTCCCTCGCCCGGCCGTCTGATTTCCGTTTTGCGAAATCCGTCCGCCTTCTTCTTTTGCCTGGGGCATTATAGCAGGCTTTGCCTGTTTGTCAAGCTTTTTCATTTCGCCCCGCCGCCCCTGCATCAGAAAACCCCTTCGGCTACCGGCAAAAAGCCCCCATGACGGCTGGTACTGCCGCCACAGGGGCTTTTTATCTTTATATCCATCTGCAAGGCGCAGGCGCCGGGGCCGCTCAGCCGCCGCGCCGGCCCGGCTTTGTCACTGGCAGCCATATCTCGAAGCAGGCGTCCTGCGGGTTCGGCGTCTGGTACACCTCAATATCCGGCGCGTCCCCGTATTCATAGCCAGAGCCGGGCAGCCATTCTGTCACGATGCGCTTTTCAAGCTGCTGAATAGCCCCCGGCATGGCGCCCCTGCCGGGAAACACCGCCCAGGCTGCGGCAGGCACCTGCGCGCTCTGCGCCCATGCGGGCGGCGCCTGTGTGCTTGCCACAGCCACCCAGTAGCGCCAGTGCTCATTTTGCGTCTGGCTGCTGACGCCCAGCAGGCCGCGCGGCTGTGTGTCCATCAGGGGCATCAGCTTTTCCACCACCCCCTCTGCCGCAGCGCGCGCCCACAGGGCGGGCGCGTGTTCAAAATTCTGCTCCATTTCGCTGCCGATATCTGCGCTGATGCCTATAATGGAAAAGGCGCCGTGCCTCTCGATGCGGTATTCCAGCGCCGCGCCGCCCGTCAGGGCAAGATGGAAGCGAACAGGCGGGTATGCCTTCAGCACAGCACCCTCGCTTTTGGCTTCGCTGGGCGCTATGCCGTGCACGGCTTGAAAAGCGCGGTTAAATGCCGTGGGCGAGGCGTAGCCATAACGCAGGGCCACATCGCTTATCTTGCCGCCGTTTTGCAATTCTTCTGCGGCCAGCGACATTTTCCTGCGCCTGAGATACTGTGACAGGGGTATGCCCGCCACATAGGCGAACATGCGCTGAAAGTGAAAAACGGAACAGCCCGCAAGGCGGGCCGCGGCCTCCACCTCCGGCGGCTGCGTCAAATCTCTTTCCAAAAAACGTATCGCTTCGTTAAAGCATTGTGCCCAATCCATGCTGCATCCTCCCTGCTCGCTGTGATGATACCATCCTATCACACATCAAAGCAAAAAGCCTCTCTTTTCCCGTGCGGAAAAAGAGAGGCTTTTCAGTATCCGGGTGTTTTTTTATTTTTCTGGCCGCTTACAGCTTTTCCACACCAAGCGTCATGGCCTCGCCGTTCAAATCCCACTCTTTGGTAATGCCGCCAAGGCTGCCAAGCACCACAGTGTCGGCATTCACCCCGGCCTTTACCTCGGCCTCATGCGCCTTAAGCACACCGGCCAGCCTGTCATTGCCCGCGGCATACAGGCAGATGCGGTCCGCCACATGGAAGCCTGCCTCTTTGCGCATCGTCTGCACCTTGCTTATCACCTCGCGCACATAGCCTTCCTCCACCAGGGCGTCCGTCAGCTGCGTGTCCAGTGCGACGGCTACGCCGCCCTCCTCCATTGTATGGTAGCGGCCTGCCTGCACAGTTTCAATAAGAAGATCCTCGGGTGCAAGCGTCACGCTGCCACCGGGCAGAGCAAGGGCCAGCGCACCGGTGGAATCCAGCTCGCGCTTGGCCTGTGCGCCGTTCAGTCCGGCCAGAGCCGTGCGGATCTCACCCAGGCGCTTGCCGTATTTGGGGCCCAGCGTTTTGAGCTGCGGCTTGAAGACATAGTTCGCAAACTGCGTCATATCGTCCGTAAAAGACACCTGCTTCACATTCAGCTCGTCTTCGATAATGGCGCAGTACATCTTATCCAGCGCCGCGTCCGCCCTGACGTAAAGGGCCGCAAGCGGCTGGCGGTTTTTGATATTGGCGCCGTTGCGCGCAGAACGCGCCAGCACCACTACACGCAGAACAAGGTCCATCTGCTGCTCCAGCGCCGGGTCTGTCATGCTCTCGTCAGCCGCGGGGAAATCGCACAGGTGCACGCTTTCCGGCGCGGCCTTATCCACGCTTCGCACAAGGTTCTGGTAGATGCTCTCCGCCATGAAGGGAACGAACGGCGCGGCAGCCTTGGCCGTGGTGACAAGCGCGGTGTACAGCGTCATGTAGGCATTGATATTGTCCTGTGTGAGGTTTTCCGTGGCAAAGCGCGCGCGGCTGCGGCGCACATACCAGTTGGAGAGGTCGTCCACAAAGTCCTGCAAGGCGCGGGCGGCCTCCGGCACGGCATAGGCCGACAGGTTTTCGTCCACGGCCTTCACCATGCTGTTCATTTTAGAGAGCACCCAGCGGTCCATCGCGCCAAGCGAGGCCTTCTCCAGCGTATGCTTCGAAGCGTCGAATTCGCAGATGTTGGCATACAGCACAAAGAAGGCGTATGTGTTCCACAGCGTGCTCATGAATTTGCGCTGGCCCTCCAGTACTGCCTTGCCGGAAAAGCGCTTGGGCAGCCAGGGCGCGCAGCAGGTGTAGAAATACCAGCGGATGGCGTCCGCCCCATAGGTTTGCAGCGCCTCGAACGGGTCTACCGCGTTGCCCTTGGACTTGGACATCTTCTGCCCGTTTTCGTCCTGTACATGGCCCATAACGATAGCATTTTTGAACGGCGCCTTATTGAACAGAAGCGTAGAAATAGCCATCAGGGAATAGAACCAGCCGCGCGTCTGGTCCACTGCTTCGCTGATAAAATCTGCCGGGAACTGGCTCTCGAACAGCTCTTTGTTTTCAAACGGATAATGATGCTGTGCAAAGGGCATGGCCCCGGAATCAAACCAGCAGTCTATCACCTCCGGCACACGGCGCATCTCTTTGCCGCAGTGCGGGCAGCGGATGGTGACTACATCGATGAACGGGCGATGCAGCTCGATTTCTTCCGGGCAGTTTTCACTCATCTGCTTCAGCTCTTCAATGCTGCCCACCGCATGCCGGTGGCCGCATTCGCATTCCCAGATATTCAGCGGCGTGCCCCAGTAGCGGTTGCGGCTGATGCCCCAATCCTGCACGTTTTCCAGCCAGTCTCCAAAGCGCCCCTTGCCGATGGCTTCCGGCACCCAATTCACCGTATTGTTGTTGCGGATAAGGTCTTCCCTTACGGCCGTCATTTTGATAAACCAGGAGTCGCGCGCGTAATAGATAAGCGGCGTGTCGCAGCGCCAGCAGTGCGGGTAGCTGTGCTCGAACACCGGCGCGCTGAACAAAAGCCCGCGCTGGCGCAGGTCTGCCAGCACCTCTTTGTCTGCGTCCTTGCAGAAAACGCCCGCCCATTTGGTCTCCTTCGTCATTTCGCCCCTGGCGTCCACAAGCTGCACAAAGGGCAGGCCATAGCGGCGCCCCACCTGCGAGTCGTCCTCGCCGAAGGCAGGCGCGATGTGCACGATGCCGGTGCCGTCCGTCAGGGTGACGTAATCGGCGCAGGTGACGTACCAGCATTTTTCCTTCGGGCTTACAAAGTCGAACAGCGGGGTGTATTCCCGGAATTCCAGGTCTTTGCCCACAAAGCGATCCAGCACGTCGTAGGCACCCTCGCCCAGCACGGCGTCAGCCAGCGCGGCGGCAAGGTAATATACAGCGCCCTCCTCGCGCATTTTCACCTTCACATATTCCTCAGCCGGGTTCACGCACAGCGCAACGTTGGAGGGCAGCGTCCAGGGCGTGGTCGTCCACGCCAGATAATACGTGTTTTCTTCATCCTTCGCCGCAAACCGCGCAATGGCGCTGCGCTCCTTCACGTCCTTATAGCCCTGCGCCACCTCGTGGCTGGAAAGCGGCGTTCCGCAGCGCGGGCAGTACGGCACTATTTTGAAGCCTTTATACAGAAGCCCCTTTTCCCAAATCTGCTTCAGCGCCCACCATTCCGATTCGATATAATCGTTCTCGTAGGTGACATATGGGTGCTGCATATCGGCCCAGAAGCCCACGGTGTCAGAGAAATCCTCCCACATGCCCTTATATTTCCAAACGCTCTCCTTGCATTTTTCAATAAAGGGCTTCACTCCGTATTTCTCTATCTGTTCTTTGCCGTCCAGCCCAAGCAGCTTTTCCACTTCCAGCTCTACCGGCAGGCCGTGTGTATCCCACCCGGCCTTGCGCGGCACCATATAGCCTTTCATGGCGCGGTAACGCGGGATCATATCCTTGATGCAGCGCGTTTCCACATGGCCGATATGCGGCTTTCCATTCGCCGTGGGCGGGCCGTCGTAGAAAGTATAGGTCGGGCCGCTTTTTCTGGAAGCGATACTTTTTTCAAAAATATCGTGTTCCTTCCAGAACTTTTCAATGGCCTTTTCGCGCGCGACGAAATCCAGGCTTGTGGACACTTTTTCGTACATCGTTGCTCCAGCTCCTTTTCGCTTACAAAAAAATCCGCCCTGCTGCAAGCAGGGCGGAAAATTCCGTTGTACCACCTATTTGCTGCGTACCATCATACGCGCCCCCGGTAACGGTGGGGGTACCGGCGCGGCTTACTGCAAAATTCAGCCCGCGGCTCGGGAGAGATATTCGGCAATGCGCTACTGGCGCGGGGCTTGCACCCTCCCCCGCTCGCTTCGGCGTTTGCGCAAGGCTTACTGGCTCCGTCTCAGCCTGTTTCATTCTTCTTTTATTTATAGCACAAACCCGGCTGTTTGTCTATATCCCCTTTTCCGCCGAGCGCTTTTTTGTGTAATAGCAGATAAAATCCAAAACAAGCTGCGCCGCATACAGCGAGGTTTGCCCGCAGGGGTCATACGGTGGGGCTACCTCGGCCAAGTCAAAGCCCACTACATTGCCCTTTTCCACTACGGCCTCCATAATATCACTTACCTGCTGATACAGCAAACCGCCTGCCTGCGGGCTTCCTGTGCCGGGGCAGATAGAGGGGTCCAGCCCGTCAATATCTACTGTGATGTAATAATTCTTTGCCTGCGGAATCAGCGCAGCCACACCCGCAGCGCCTTTTTCATGCACATCGCGCGCCGTCACAAGCGTGCTGCCCCAGGCGCGAGCTTCGTCAAAATCCTTCTTTCCGCTGCTGCCAAGCCCGCGCAGGCCTATCTGCATCATTTTGCTCACATGGGCCATTTCAGATGCGCGGCGCATGGGCGAGGAATGTGAGTATTTGAATTCTCCATAAGAATCCGTCCAATCCAGATGTGCGTCAAACTGAACAACGCAAATATCGTCAAACTCTGCAAAGGCCCTCAGCACCGGGATTGTAATAGAGTGGTCACCGCCTATCACCACCGGCAGGGCACCGGTAGATATTATCTTTTTCACAGCGGCCGTGCAGTTTTCAAACGCCTGCTCATAGCCGCACGGTGAAACATCCACATCGCCGCAGTCGATGATTTTCTCACCCCTGTCCAGATAATAGGTATCACGCACCGGGTCATACATGCCATACAGGCCATCACAGTTGATGGTGGACGCCTCGCGCACGCCGCGCGGGCCAAAGCGCGCGCCGCTGCGCGCAGAAGCCGCAACATCGAACGGCATGCCCAGAATGGCAACGTCGTATCCGGGGCCAAGGCGGGTAAGGTCCGGGCATATTTCTGTTTTCATGAAGGAGCAGATGCCTGTAAAGGGCAGGTTAAAGAAGTTGCCGGGGTTTGTGGAATAATTCACATTGGCGTTTCTGTCAAGTTTCATGAAGCTCTTCTCCTTTGAGTTTTCTCCTTTTCCCTTTTTGGGTTCTCCTTTTGGAGCACGGCGGCCGCTTTACTTCCAGTCTTCCAACAGAGCTTTCAGCCAGCGCTGAAGGTTCTGCCCCGCCTCGTTTGCCTTTTGCAGCACCTGCGCGTGGGAATGCTTTTCAGCGGCTATGCCCGTCGCCAGGTTGGTGATGCAGGCAATGCCCAGTGCGCGCATGCCCGCATGGTTTGCGGCAATCACCTCCGGCACGGTGGACATGCCCACTGCGTCCGCGCCCATGCGCTCAATGGCGCGTATCTCCGCGCGTGTTTCGTAATACGGCCCCTGAAACAGCGCGTACACGCCGCGGCGGTACTGAATGCCCAGCCGCTGCGCCGTTTCCATGGCGCGCTTTTGCAGCGCCAGGCTAAACGGCTCCGTCATGTCCGGAAAGCGCGGGCCAAGCCGCTCGTCATTTTCCCCCTGCAGCGGGTTCATGCTGGTGGTGTTGATAAAATCATCTATCAGCATCAAATCGCCCGGCGCAAGGCCCCGGCTGATGCCGCCGCACGCGTTGGTGAGCACCACATCCTGCACGCCCAGCAGCTTCATCACATAAATGGGAAACACCACCTCGCGCATGGAAAAGCCCTCGTAAAAATGAAAGCGCCCCTGCATGGCCGCCACGGGTGTGCCGCCTACACGGCCAAACACAAGATTTCCGGCGTGGCCCTCCACATTGCTGTGCGGAAAATTCGGTATTTCGGAATAAGGCACTGCCGTCCTTTCCTGCATGGCGTCCACAAGGCCGCCCAGCCCGCTGCCAAGCACAAGCCCTACCCTGGGCGCAAACGGCATGCGGCGGCGCAAATATTCCGCCGCCTGCAAAAGCGTATCATAATAAGCCATAAACGGCACCTCTCTTTCTTTTTTCAGTATAGCATACCGCTTTTTACCCGCACAAGCATACAAAAGAAAAACGGGTACAGAAAAAGCCGCCGGCCAAACCGGCGGCGCATCTGCTTTCGCCGCAGCTCACTCAATGCGGGCGGCAATATATTCCGGCACCTCTTCAAAAGGGATGCCCAGCACGACGGCAAGCTCGCCATGAAGCAGAGCCTGCGCCTGCTTCATATATTCCGCATCCGCCTTTCCCAGCCTGCGGCCTTCCCCCTCCAGCTTTTTATGCTTCTGATAAATGGCTTTTATCATGCCCACCAGCTCTTCACATTCATGTGCCCGAAGGCTGGCGCGGTAGCAGCCGGCCAGATTTTTCTGGTCTTTCGCCTCATACACCTGCTCTTTTATATTTGGAATTTTATCTATCAGCTCGTTTGCCTGCGCTTTGGTGAGCACAGGCCGCATAAACACCTTGGTATCCACAGGAATATAGATGCTTCCCGCGCCATATACAGGGGCCAGCCTGTAATAAAGCGCGCCCTTTTCCTTTATGGGAATGTTATCCGGCACGGCCACATCTTCCACACGGCACACGCCTGTGCTTCCATACATGATATATTCACCCTTCTGATACATCCTGCTCCTCCTTTCGTGTCGCCGCTGCAATACGGGGCAAACCGGCCGGCTGCAAACGGGCAATCAAAAATGCGCCCTCCGGGCAATATCGCACCGGCGAAAGGGCACATACGGCAAGCGATGCTTCTGCCATATCATTTATATTGATTATAGCACATTTTCCCCTTTCCTGTAAGCGCAAAAAGGGCGCAAGTCCGCCTCGCCTGCAAGCCGAACAACAGAGGCAAAGGGCCAAAATAACGCGCATATGCCGCACCGCAAAAGCGTGCGGGCCCGCGGTATGGCCCCTGCTTTCACCTGTCAGCCACAAGCCGCGGGCAGGAGGGCATGGCGGAGCAGCCCTCACTCTTAAAGAGTACGGCAAGCGCGCGAAATACCAATCTATTTCGTTCAGCAAAACGCGCTGCCTGTCTCGGGCGCGGGCAAAAGCCCGTGCCCGGCGCAGATCAACCCAATTTCAGAATACGGGCTAAAGGCATGGCGCTGGCCCGGCAAATGTGGTATACTAAAGGTTATTGCGGTCTTATTGTAATGGACAGATAAAGGGGAAGTATTCGGATGCACACAAATGCCTTGCGCCGGGCGGCAGGTATTTTCTGGAATATCCTGCCGGGGCTGGCGCTGTTTGAGCTTTGTTATAAAGCGGCTGCCGCTTTTTTGTTCAAACCGGCGTTTTCCTGGCTGGCTGACCATACCTTTGGCAGCCAGGGTGTCGAGCTTGCCTTTAACGAGCGTATCCTGGCAGCAGCGGCTACTCCCGCAGGCATCGCGGGCTGCCTTCTGCTTCTGGCCCTGGGTACAGCGGCAGCATATTATGAATTCGCCGTGCTGTACCTGATGGCCGGCTGTGCGGCAAGGCATATTCCCTGCAGCCTGCGCATGTCGGCAGAGCTTGCTGTGCCTGCGTTCCGCAGCTTGAAAAGCCTGGGTGTTCTGGCCTTTGCCGCATATGCGCTGGGCCTGCTGCCTGTGGCGGACATAGGCATTTCCCCTTCTCTGCTGCCGCGGCTTCACATTCCGAATTTCATCACCGGCGAGCTTTCCAAAACGCCCGCCGGCAGCTTGCTGGTGGCGCTGTTTTACATTTTTGCCTTTTTCCTGTCCGCCGCATTGCTGTTCACCCTGCCGCAGATGGTGCTGGGCGGCCGCAGGTTCGGCTGCGCGGCGCGCAGAAGCCTGCGCATGTGGAAAAACGGCTGGCGGTATGCCCTTCTTCCGGCGGCCCTGTTCTGCGCCGCATGGTGCTTTCTGTTTCGCTGGCCGGGCGCCGTGCCCGTCACCTTCATCGGCATCACCGGGGCGGGCCTGCCGGAGCTTGCCGCAAATCTGTTTTCCGGCAGACTGCTGGGCGCGTTGCCCGCGTTTTTTCTTTCGGGCGCGCTGCGCATCCTGTTCACTGTATTCGGCATTTCGCTTTTCACCGTGCTCTATCTGGAAGAAGGCGGCGAAACTGCGCTGGCCCTGGATGCGCTGCCTGCAATTTCTGCCCGTGTGGACAAGGCGCAGCGCACAGCCGGCCGCATGTGGCACCGCGTACGGCAAAGCACCCTTGCCCTGTGGCGTAAAATATGCGGCCTGCCTTTTATTCGCAGGCACAAAAGGCTTTCTGCCGCTGCCGCCGCTGTTCTCCTTTTCCTTCTTGCCGGTGCCGTTTTTGCCCTCCCGGCGGCACCGCATGTTCCCATCGCCATTGGCCACAGAGGCAGCGCCAGCGGTGTGGAAAACACGCTGGAGGCCATTCAGGGTGCCATCGACGCCGGGGCCGATTATGCCGAGATAGACGTCCTGCTTTCCAAAGACGGCGTGCCCATGGTCATTCACGATACAAGCCTTGCCCGCCTTGCAGGAGACAGCCGAAATGTCTATGAACTGACTGCCGCCGAGCTGCAGGCCCTTACCCTGGAGCAGAACGGCTTCCGGGGGCGCATCTCTACACTGGAGGAGGTGCTGGAATACTGCAAAGGAAAAATCGGGCTTCTGATAGAGCTGAAAACGCATGGGCACGAAACAAAGGACGCCGCCCGGCAGGTAGCGCAGGCCGTAGAGGCACAGCAGGCTGCCGGCAGCTGCCTGTTCATGTCTATTGATTATTCACTGGTGCAGGCCATGAACGCCATCCACCCGGAATATATCATCGGCTACTGCGTATACGGCAGCGTATCCAGCGTAGATGCCGAGGCTCTGCTGGCAAGCGGCATCAATTTTCTTACGATTGAGGAAAATATGGTTTCGCCGCGCTTTGTGAACAGGTGCCTGCGCGCGGGGCTGCCTGTATATGTGTGGACCGTAGATGAATATGAAAGCATGGAGCGATACCTTGCGGAAGGAGTGTGCGGCCTGATATCCGACAGGCCCGCGCTGGCGGCCGATGCCGTAAGCGCATATGAGGGCGACAGCCCGAAGGACTTCTTCCGCTGGCAGAACGAATGGCTGTGGGGCGCAGACGCTGCGCCGGTTTTCCCGGATGAAAGTGGAGACACCGCATTCTCTTACCCCGAACAATGATGGCATCAGCGGGCAGACATTCAAAGCCATAACCACCGGCTCAGCCGGTGGCTTGATTAGGCCCTGTAAGGGGCTGGCACCGGCAGGCGGCTTGAGATGCATTGAAATTTCTTTCACCTGCACCAATCCCCCCGCAGCCCGTGAACAGGCGAAGCCCCGTTCTGACGAAAGCCTTCCTTCGCTGTAAGGCCGGCTGTCAGCAGCCCGCTTCGCCCGACACCTGAAGCGAAGGCTTTTTCGCGGGGTGCCGCCACCGGCAGAGCCGGTGGTTTCCGCAGTTAATAAAACAGAGCTAAAAGGAGGCTACGCATCTGGAACGCATAGAGTATCTGAATCAAAAATATGACAAGCGGAAAAAGCGCCTGGAAAAGGAATTGGCGGACCTTGAGGTCCGCCGTGCCAAGGCGCTGGCGCGCCAGCGCCGGTATGACGCACGCTTTGCCAAAGAGACAGCAGAAGTGCCGGGCCATTTCGCCCACGGCGTAAATTTTTACAAGCTTTGCTGGGTGTTTTTCATCTGCTGTTTTCTTGGTGTCGTGATAGAGACTATTTTCTGCTTTATCGCTTCCGGCAGGCTTTCTCAGCGCACCGGCCTTGTGTGGGGGCCGTTCAACCTCATCTATGGGTTCGGCGCCGTTCTGCTTACTGTATCTCTTCAGCGCCTGCGCGGAAAAAACGACAGATATATTTTTGTGGGCGGCGCTGTCATTGGCGGTGCTTTCGAATATTTCTGCAGCTGGCTTCAGGAGACTGTTACCGGCACTGTGAGCTGGGATTATTCGGGTATGCCCTTTAACCTGAATGGGCGCATCAATCTGCTGTACTGTATTTTCTGGGGCGTGCTTGCCCTGGTGTGGGTAAAAGAGATTTACCCGCGCATTTCCGGCTGGATCGAGCAGAATGTCTCGCGTACATACGGCGTTGCACTTACATGGGTGCTTGTGCTCTTTATGCTGCTGAACAGCCTTGTCAGCGGCGCAGCCGTGCTTCGCATGGCCCAGCGCTATGAGGGCGTGCCCGCCACAAGCGCCTGGCAGCAGCTGATGGACCGCTATTATCCGGATGAAAAGCTCGCCAGAATATACCCCAGCATGGTTCACACAAGCTGACAAAAAGGCCATGAGCAAAGCGCCCATGGCCTTTTTCTGTAAAGCCTATTCAAAACACATTTGTGCCTGCCGGTACACCGTCATTTTCCTCGCTGTTACCACATCGCCGGGCCCCAGCTCGCCCAGCAGCAGGGGCGAGGCAAAGTCGTGCCGCCCGGCGTTTCGCACGGCCGCAGCGGTGCTTGCATTGGCATAGCAATACAAGCAGCCGTTGGGGCAGGTATGGTATGCGCCGATATCCACGCTTTGGGCGCATCCGCATCCGGGCCGCTGCGTTTTATCCTTCGGGACGGGCAGAGGGCCTCCAAGAAGGCGGGCAAATCGCCCGCTGTCAATACAGCTTGCCGGGGCAATGCCACATTCTTCGGGCAGGCCCTCTTCTGCGCACGCACAGATATGCAAGCCCGCCTGCCGCGCAATGGCGGCAAGGCCCGATGCAAGCCGAGCCTTTTCTTCCTGTGATATTTTATGCAGCCCCAAAGGCGCCATATTGCGTGCTGTATTCCGGTAATAGTCCAGAAAGCTGATGGTGCACTGGCATGTATATGGCGAAAGCGCCTTTGCAAGGGCCGCAAAATTTTGCAGATGCCATTCCATTGTATAGGCGCTGCTCAAAAAGATAGGGTCATACCGCCACAGCACACGCTGCGGGCCTATCTGCTCCGACAGCCTGCGGAATGCGGGCACCATTGCCGTCCACTTGTCGGGGATATTGGGCTCTGCATCCTTTCCATATGCATTCAGGGTAAACTGAAAACAGTACATATACCCCTTTAACGCGCCAAGCCCTGCCGCCAGCATGGGCAGCGGGTTTTTCGTCCAGAACATGATGCCGTCCACATCCTGACGGGAAAGGCTCACGCGGCTTACCTGATGCGGGCTCATGGGGTTTCGCACCAATGCATACCCTTCTTCCATGCGCCGGAAAAGCCAGTGCGAAAAACAGGCCGGGATATCCGTCCGCCTGCTGGCGCTTATCAGCATGATGCACCCCTCCTTCCCTTCCGCCACAGGAAAAGGGCCGCGGCAGACAATGCCCCGGCCCCTGCAGAAATAATGGTTACAGAATGATCTCGCCTTCGTTCGGGCAGCCGGCCGCATTGCTTTCATCTGTATCCAGATGCATGGCCGTGGCATATTTCTCGCTTACGCGGATGACTACGTCATCAAACACCAGCTTGCGCCCCTCACGGCCTGTGGCCACTTTCACAACCTGCCTGTCCGTGACGCCAAGCGTCCCGGCGTCCTCCGGCGTCATATGTATATGCCGTTTTGCAATGATGACGCCCTCGCTGAGCTCCACCTCACCTGCCGGGCCTACCAGCTTGCATGCGCCGGAGCCAGCCACATCGCCGGACCCGCGCACAGGCGCTGCAACGCCGATGCTGCGGGCGTCTGTGGCGCTGAGCTCAATTTGGTCCACCTTGCGCGTGGGCCCAAGAATGGACACATTTGCAAGCTCGCGCTTCGGGCCGACGACCGTGACACGCTCGTTTGAGGCATACTGCCCCGGCTGAGAAAGCATTTTTTTCACCGTAAGCTGATAGCCCTTGCCGAACAGCTTTTCCAGTGTTTCGTCCGTGACGTGCACATGGCGTGCAGATGTTTCTACCAGAATTTTCATCATGAAGCCTCCCCTTCTGTTTCGTATCTATTTTAGCCCCATCGGCTTCAAACTTCAAGGGAAATATGCTATAATATATTAAAAAGTTACAGCATCCGTGCACCCGCAGCTGCAGTGCTTTCTGCATGGCACTGCCCTGACACGGGGCTTTGGCCCGCACACGGCCGCCGGGCGCATACACCCATTATTCAACAAGGAGCACATTATGGATTTTAATACATTGCAGGCTGCCTGCCTCTCCTGCCAGAAGTGCGGCCTGTGCCAGACACGAACGCATGTTGTGTTCGGCATGGGCAGCCCCCATGCCGAGGTAATGTTCATCGGCGAGGGGCCCGGGCGCAATGAGGACGAGCAGGGGCTGCCCTTTGTGGGGCGCAGCGGCCAGCTTTTAGATAAATATCTTGCCGCCATCCATTTGAAGCGCGAAGATATTTTCATCACCAATATCGTAAAATGCCGCCCGCCGGAAAACAGAGACCCCACCCCGCAGGAGTGGGAAGCCTGCATGCCCTATTTGCGGGAACAGTTTCGTCTGATACGCCCCAAAATTATTGTCTGCCTTGGCCGCATTGCCGCGCAGCGCCTTATCCGGCCGGATTTCAGCGTGATGAAAGAACATGGCCAGTGGACGGAAAAGGGCGGCACTTTGTTCACCGCAACACCGCATCCCGCGGCGCTGCTGCGCAACCCCAGCCAGAAGCCTGCCGCCTTTGGAGATTTTGTTGCCCTGCGTGAAAAGATACAAGAGGTCTGCACGCACACATACCGAGCCTGACCTTCAGCCTGCGCCGCAAAAAGCCTGCGGTGCAGGCTTTTCCTTTGCAAAAGCCCTTAAAACAGCCTTGTAAAGTGCTATTTTCAAGTAGCAAACGCCCACCTTGTGCATAGGATGTTGCAAAGGGGTGTTTTGCATGCAGGGTTTTGAACTGAACTTTTTTCTTGGCGGGCTTTCGCCCATCGGGTTCCAGGGCTATTACGCACGCAGCCTTCCGCCTGCCGGCACCGGGCGCGCCGTGCTGCTCAAGGCCGGGCCGGGGTGCGGCAAATCGCATCTGATGCGTGCGCTTGCCCGGCGCCTCACTGCCGCGGGGCATACAGTGCACACTATTCGATGCTCGGCAGACCCCGCCTCTCTGGACGGCGTCATCTGCCCGGCGCTCAACCTCACGGTACTGGACGCCACAGCGCCTCATGCGCTGGAGCCTGCCTTCCCTCAGGCACATGAAACTGTGCTGAGCCTGTATGATGCACTGCAGGAAACAGAGCTTCGCAGCCATTGCACAGAGCTTCAGGCACTGCATAACAGATATAAGGCCGTCACAGACCGCGCCACCCGTTATCTGGCCGCGGCAGGCAGCCTTCTTCAGGACCGCGCACGCACCGCGCAGTGCTGCACAGACCTTGCCAAAGCGCGTGCATTCGCGCTTTCGCTGAGCAAGCGCTACCTGCCGGTAAAAAAGGAAAAGGCCCCGCAGGAATCCGTCCGCGCGCTGAGCGCCGTGACAGCAGACGGCATTGTGTTTTTCAAAGAGACCATCCGCACCCTGTGCCGGGAAGCTGTGATTTTAGACGACGCATATGGCCCTGCCTCCGGCGCCCTGCTGGCACAGCTTCGCAAGGAAATACTGGCCAAGGGATACGGTGTCACAACCTGCTGGTGCGCCATGCAGCCGCGGGAAAAAATAGACCATCTGCTTGTTCCTGAGCTCGGGCTGGCCTTCGTCACCTCCGGCCCCTTCCATGTGTTCGAGCCCATGGGCGACCGTGTCATTCACTGCACACGCTTCATGAATAAGAACGGTCTGGGTGCGCGGAAGGCCCGGCTGAAATTCGACCTTCGCGCCGCAAAAGAGCTTGTGCGGGAGGCTGGGCTTCTTCTGGAGGAGGCGCGCGGCATCCACAGGCAGACAGAGGCATTTTATACATCCGCCATGGACTTTTCCAAGGCAGACGCCGCGCTGGAAGGGCTGTGCACGTCGCTGGGCGTGTGACGCGCCCGCTGCTCTTTTCGGCCGAGTCAGGCCCCCCGGCTCAGCCGGGGGGCCTGCGTAAGCCCTAAAAGGGCATACTGCCGGCAAGCCTCTCAAGAGGCACTGAATACTCTGCCTCTTGCATCACCTGCCCCGCCTCCCGCAAACAGGGTTCTTCCCGTTGCGTGATACATCTTTTTGTATTGAATATCATCCCGCTGCGCTCGAACGTGGCGGTGAAAGTCCTTTTACTCTCCACGGCACAGCCGCGGGTTTTCGTTTCGCTAAAACAAATAATACAGAAAGCAGCCCCACCTGCAAACCGCAGATGGGGCTGCTTTTTTCAAACTCGATGCCACCCGGCTCAGCCGCCTAAATAGGCGTCCCGTACCTTGGGGTCGTTTGCCAGCTCATGGGCATCACCGCTCATGGCAATGGTGCCTGTCTCCAGCACATAGGCGCGGTTGGCAATTTCCAGCGCCATCTTGGCATTCTGCTCCACCAGAAGGATGGTGACACCGTCCTGGTTCACCTTACGGATAATGCTGAATATCTCCTGCACCAGAAGCGGAGAAAGGCCCATAGAAGGCTCATCCATCAGCAGCATGCGCGGGCTGGACATCAGTGCGCGCCCAATGGCAAGCATCTGCTGTTCCCCGCCGGAAAGCGTGCCCGCCAGCTGCTTGCGCCTCTCTTTCAGGCGAGGCAGGCGCTCAAATACCATTTCATAGTCGGCAGCGACCGCCTCGCTGGAGTCTGTGCGGGTATATGCCCCCAGCTCCAGATTCTGCTGCACCGTAAGCTGAGAAAATACGCGCCGCCCCTCCGGCACCTGGGCAAGGCCAAGACGGATGATCTTGTGCGCCTCTGTATGTGTGATGGGGCTGCCGCAGAAGGTGATTTCACCCGCCTTGGGCTTCTGCAAGGCAGAAATGGCGTGCAGAGTGGTGGTTTTTCCCGCCCCGTTCGCGCCTATCAGTGTGACAATCTCGCCCTTGTTCACATGAAACGAGATGCCCTTCACCGCGCGGATGGCGCCATAGGAAACCTCCAGGTCTTTGACAGAAAGCATTTCCTCCATCTTATTCACCTCCCAGATAGGCGGCAATGACCTTCGGGTCGTTGCGCACGGTGTCGGGGTCGCCCTGCGCAAGGATGCGCCCATAGTTCAGCACCACAATGTGCTCGCACAGCCCCATGACGAAGCTCATGTCATGCTCTATCAGCAGAATGGCCACGCCAAATTTTTCCCGCACAAATTTGATGGTCTCCATCAGCTCTGCCGTTTCATTTGGGTTCATACCCGCCGCCGGCTCGTCCAGCAGAAGCAGCTTCGGGCTGGTGGCAAGTGCGCGGGCTATCTCCAGCTTGCGCTGCTTGCCATACGGCAGGCTGGAGGCCAATTGCTTTGCCTCTTCATCCAAGCCGAAAATTTTCAGCAGGCTCATGGCCTTGCCCTTCATCTCGCGCTCTCTTTCATAATAGGCAGGCAGGCGGAAAATGCCCGTCAGCGTATTATAGCGTATCTGGTTATGCAGGCCCACCTTCACGTTGTCCAGCACCGTCATGGCCTTGAACAGGCGGATATTCTGAAAGGTGCGCGCAATGCCCGCCTTGCAGATGGATGCCGGAGACTGGCCCGTGATGTTTTTCCCATTCAGGATAATATCGCCCTCTGTAGGCCTGTACACGCCCGTGAGCATGTTGAACACTGTTGTCTTTCCGGCGCCGTTCGGGCCAATCAGGCCGTACAGCGCCCCCTCTTCAATGGTGAGGTCCACTTTATCTACGGCCTGCAGGCCGCCGAATGCAATGCCAAGGTTCGAAACCTCCAGCAACGCCATGCCTCACGCCCCCTTTCTGCGGTGCGCGCCAAACGCCGCCGTCACTTTGCCCTTCAGCCGCATGCGCCATGCGACCAGCTGTTCGTTCTGGCTGAATATCATCACCAGAATGAGAATGATGGCATAGATGAGCATGCGGTAATCGTTCAGGCCGCGCAGCATCTCCGGCAGGACAGTGAGCACTGTTGCGGCAATGATAGAGCCGCGGATGTTGCCGATACCGCCCAGCACAACAAACACAAGCACAAGAATGGACGTATTATAATCGAACTTCTGCGCCACCAGCGAAGAAAAATTGTGGGCGTAGAAGGCCCCCGCCACACCGGCCAGCGCTGCGGAAATAGAAAAGGCGACCAGCTTGTATTTTGTAATGTTGATGCCCACAGATTCCGCCGCAATGCGGTTGTCCCGAATGGACATGATGGCGCGGCCTGTGCGGGACTTGATCAGGTTCAGCACAATGAACAGCATGAGCATAATCAGAATAAAGCCCACGGTAAAATTGGCATCTTTGGGCGTGTTGGTGATGCCGAGCGCGCCGTTGATAATAACGCGGCCGTCATCTGCAAGGTTCATGGAGGCCGCGTCCTTCAGCGAAAAATGCAAGCCGGAGGAATCAAGGCCGAGGTACGTGGTGTTCAGCACATTTTTGATGATCTCGCCAAAGGCCAGCGTCACAATAGCCAGATAATCCCCCTGAAGGCGCAACACCGGGATGCCTATCAGGAAGCCCGCAATGCCCGCGGCAATGCCGCCGATAAGCAGCGCCAGCGCAAAACGCACCGGCATTACAAGCACATCTTCCGTGCACACGGAAAAGCACATGGCTGAAAAGGCGCCCACGCTCATAAAGCCGGCATGGCCAAGGCTGAGCTCGCCTAAAATGCCAACCGTCAGGTTCAGCGAGACGGCCATCATCACATAGGTACAAATGGGCACCAGCTGCCCGCGCAGAGAGTTAGAGAGCATGCCTGCAAAATTCATTGCCGTTACCACCGCAAAGGCAGCTATCACGATGGCATATGTAATCATATTTTGCCGTGTGGTACGGCTGAGCCGTTTTGTTTTCATCTGCCGCCACCTACACTTTCACGTTGATTTTTTTGCCAAGGATGCCGGTGGGCTTCACAAGCAGCACCACAATCAGCACAGCAAACACGATGGCGTCGGCCAGTTGGGTGGAAATGTAGGCCTTGCTGAGGTTTTCAATGACGCCCAGCAGAATGCCGCCCACCATGGCCCCCGGAATAGAGCCGATGCCGCCGAACACCGCGGCCACAAAGGCCTTGATGCCCGGCATTGCGCCGGTAGTCGGCTGAAGGATAGGATATGCGGAACACATCAGCGCGCCCGCAACAGCCGCCAGAGCACTGCCGATGGCAAACGTGATGGAAATGGTGGCATTCACGTTCACGCCCATAAGCTGGGCGGCGCCTCTGTCCTCCGACACGGCCAGCATGGCGCGGCCTATCTTTGTTTTGTTCACAAACAGCCACAGCCCAACCATGATAACGGCAGATACAACAATGGTCACAAGCGTCTCGCCGGTGATGACAAGGTCGCCGTCAAACAGGCGAAGCGGCTCCATCGACACGATGGAATTGAATGACTTCGGCGCAGAGCCCCATATAAGCAGCGCCATGTTCTGCAGAAAATAGCTTACGCCAATGGCTGTAATAAGCACGGCAAGGCTGGGGGCCCCCCGAAGCGGCTTATAGGCCACGCGCTCAATGGTAATGCCCAGCAGCGTGCACACCGCCATAGCAACCAGCACACAAATTACCGGCGGCAGAGAAAGGCTGTTCATGCAGGTAAACACAAGATAACCGCCCACCATGATAATATCACCATGGGCAAAGTTCAGCATCTTGGCAATGCCGTACACCATCGTGTAGCCAAGTGCGATGATGGCATAGATGCTGCCAAGGCTGAGGCCATTCACAAGAAACGATATAAATTCCATATCCTACGCCCCTTACACCATTGTTTGCAGGCATTTCGGCCGCACAGAACGCCGCGGCTTGCCGAAGCCTGCGCCTGATTGCCAAAGAAGGCTGCCGGAACACGCGGCAGCCTTCTTTGGGCTGAATCATCATAAACAGAACTCAGCGGTATAAAATTTACAGTTGCTTGTAAGCCCCGTTTTCAATTTCAACAACAATGGGCGATTTGCTTACTTCACCGCTGGCCTTCCACGTCATGTTGGAACCGGTGAGGCCATCCATCGTCACTTCCGTGATAGCCGTTTTCAGAGCGTCGCCAATGTCAGAAACACTCATATCAGACGTGACGCCGGCTTTCACGCAGGCATCGCGGATGGCATATACCGCGTCATATGCGTCCGCTGCAAACTGGTTGGGCGTGCCGCCAAACTGCTCTTCATACGTCTTTACGAAATTGGCCGTCAGCTCGTCCTCGCTGGTGGCGTTGAACGGCGTCATCAGCATCAGGCCCTCCGCCAGGCCAGTGTCAAAGTTCTGCACATCCAGCAGGCCGTCCATGCCGTCGCACCCAAAGAAGGTGGGCTCATAGCCCAGCTGGTCGGCCTGTGTGAGAATCAGCGCAGCCTCTGTGTAATAAATGGGAAGGAAAACCAGCTCGGCGCCGGAGCTCTGTGCTTTTTGCAGCTGCGTCTTGAAATCCGTCTTGTTGTCAGAGGTAAATGCCTCGGCACACACAATTTCCAGCCCCTTCGCTTCGGCTTCTTCGGCGAAAGCGTTATAAATGCCGGAGGAATATGCGTCAGAGCTGTCATAAATAGCCGCAATTTTTGTAGCAAGGCCGTTTTCGGCAATGTAGTCTGCAGCAGAGGCGCCCTGGCTGGGGTCTGTAAAGCAAACCTGGAACACGTTATCGGGCACAATCACATCGGTGGAAGAGGCCGACGGCGTGATTTGGAACATGTTATCCGCTTCCGTCTCGGAAATTACCGCAAGGCAGGGGGCCGTAGTCACAGTGCCCATCAGCACCTGCATGCCCCAGTCCTTCAGGTTGTTATAAGCGTTTACCGCCGTTTCGGCATCGCCCTCATCATCCTGAAAATTGTACTCGAATTTCACCGCACTGTCGGAAGCGTTAATCTCATCCACCGCAATCTGCGCGCCATTCTTCACCGCTTCCCCGTACACGGCATTCGCGCCGGTAATGGGGCCGATGCCGCCCATTTTAATGGTGATGGCTGAGCCGTCTGCCGGGGCGGAGGCACCGGAACCAGCCTGCGAAGCCGCAGAAGACGGGCTGCCGCCGCATGCGGCCATTGCCAAAGCCATGCACAGCGCAAGGCCTGCTGCGATAAACTTTTTCATACATTTCTCCTCCATTTCAACCCCACTTTGAAGCGATAAACGTTTCACCGTGCGGATATTGGTTAATATTTTAATGCAATGATGCACAAATTTCAATGCGCCATTTTGACATACTTTGTTGAGGTGAAGCGCTAATTTGTGATAAGTTGCATAAAATTACTGTAATATCTGAATATATTAAAGAAAAGCCCGGCCTTTCGTGCGAAAGGCCGGGCTTTTACTCTTCACCTGCGTGAATACGGTTCAAAACAGACGCATATCCGCCGTTTCCATACTGGATGCAGCGGTTGATGCGGCTGATGGTTGCAGTGCTGATCTCTACATCCTTTACAATCTGCTCATAGGTACGGCCTTTTAACAGCATGCTGGCTGTCTCTACGCGCTGGGCCATATCCGCAATTTCTTTCATGGTGCAAAGGTCTTCAAAGAAATCATAGCACTCCTCTGTGGTTTTAAGTGACAAGATAGCTTTGAATAGCAGATCTGCCTGAGGGCTCTGCGCCTTATGCTCGCCCACGGGGGCCACCTCCTGTTCTTCCTGTTCTTTTGCCGCCTGTGCAAAAAGCAGGCTTCCTATCAATGCTTTTTCACTTTACCACATTGAACACAAAAAAGCAAACATTATTTTTGAAATATATTGATGGTTTGCGATAAAAAACTCCGCAGGCAAGCAGCCTGCGGAGCCTTTCATGCAAAAGCATTTTATTTCATCATGCTGGCAACTTCAGCAGCAAAGTCATCCTCGCGTTTCTCAAGGCCCTCGCCCTTCTCAAAACGGACAAACTCCACCACCTTGATATCGCCGCCCAGCTCTTTGGCGCAGTTTGCAACATACTGGCCCACAGAGATGTCGCCGTCCTTGACGAACGCCTGGTCCAGCAGGCAGTTCTCTTTGAAGAACTTGCCGATTTTGCCGTCCACCATCTTCTGCTTGACAAAGTCGGGCTTTGCAGCCATCTTCGGGTCGTTGGAAATCTGCGCAAGCAGAATCTCCTTTTCCTTCTCCAGCACCTCGGCAGGCACAGAGGCCTCATCCAGATAGCCGGGGTTCACAGCCGCAATCTGCATGGCGACGTCCTTGCCCATAACGGCGAACTCCGGCTTGCAGGCCACGGCATCCGCTGCGTCAAAGCGCACCAGCACGCCGTGCGTGCCGCCGCCGTGCACATATGCGGCGCACACGCCCTCATAGCGCACAAAGCGGCGGATTTTGATGTTCTCGCCAATCACAAGAACCTTCTCCTGCAGGGCGGCTTCCACCGTGCCCTCACCCAGCTTGCAGGCCAGCAAGGCTTCCACTGTGGCGGGGTTCTGCTCCATCACAACCCCGGCCACGTCCTTTACAAAGTTCTGGAACAATTCGTTTTTGGCCACAAAGTCCGTCTCGGCGTTTACCTCAATCATGACACCGAGCTTCTTCTCTGCGTCAGCAGCGGCATACACCATGCCCTCGGCCGCAATGCGCCCGGCCTTCTTCTGGGCGGCGGCAAGGCCCTTTTCGCGCAGCCACTCCACGGCCTTGTCAAAATCTCCGCCGGCTTCCGTCAGGGCCTTTTTGCAGTCCATCATGCCGCAGCCGGTCTGCTCACGCAGCTTCTTTACATCCTGTGCAGTAAATGCCATGTTGCATTCTCCTCTTCTCTGATTTTCAAATGCCTTCTCCGCTTTTATTCAGCGGCGGCCACGGGCTCTTCCTCGGCGGAAGCCTCTTCCATCTGCTCGCCCTGACGGCCCTCCAGCACGGCATCGGCCATGGCGCCCGCAATCAGCTTTACGGCGCGGATGGCGTCGTCGTTGCCGGGAATCACATAGTCAATCTCGTCCGGGTCGCAGTTGGTATCCACAATGGCCACAATGGGAATGTTCAGCTTGCGGGCCTCAGAAACGGCAATGCGCTCTTTGCGCGGGTCCACAATGAACATGGCCTTGGGCAGGCCGCCCATCTCTTTCACGCCGCCCAGGAATTTCTCCAGCTTTTCCAGCTCCAGCTCCAGCTTGGCAACCTCCTTTTTGGGAAGCATGTCAAACGTGCCGTCCTCGCGCATTTTGTTGATTTGCTCCATGCGGTCGATGCGGCGGCGGATGGTGCGGAAGTTGGTGAGCATGCCGCCCAGCCAGCGGGCGTTTACAAAGTGCATGCCGCAGCGGGTAGCCTCCTCACGAATAGACTCCTGCGCCTGCTTCTTGGTGCCGACGAACAGGATGCTGCCGCCCTCGGCAGATACCTCGCGCACAAAATTATAAGCCTCGTCCAGCTTCTTCACCGTCTTCTGAAGGTCGATGATATAAATGCCGTTGCGCTCGGTGAAAATATACTTTGCCATTTTGGGGTTCCAGCGGCGGGTCTGATGACCGAAATGCACGCCGGCTTCGAGAAGCTGCTTCATAGATACGACTGCCATAGTTTGTTTTCCTCCTGAAAATTGTTTTTTACCCTCCGCACTGCCGCACGGCCTTTCACCCCGAAGGGCACAATGAACCAAAGCAATGCGTGCGTATTGCCGTATTAGTATAGCACAAGGCTATTTTGATTACAAGGACTTTTTCGCCCCACAGCGGAAAATTTCACCATTCTTCATTTTGGGCAGGGCCCTTGCCTGCGCCGGCGCCTATTCAGAGCCTCCTTGTGGCAGCACTCCCTGCGCAGGCCAATAATTTTTGCCGAACATCAAATCGTATTGTATCAGCCAGTTCTCGTTGAACAGCTCTTCCTGCTGGGGCGTCATGCTTTCAGAAAGGCTGGAATCCGGCTCTACCGTGACACCGCGCGTGCGTGCCCGCAGCACAGGCAGCTCTTCGGCCAGCTTTTCAAACCACAGCGGCATATCAAGGCCGTACAAATCCATCATCACAGGGCTTATCTCATAGGCAGCAATTGTGCCGAGGTCCACACTGGCGTCGTAATAATTGCTCCAGATAAGCAGGTCCGTCTGGCGCAGGTGCATGGTAGAGCTGTCCCCCGGCTCGATGAAGCCCGTCTTTTCATAGAGCTCGCTTCCCTTGCCCACGGGGTTGAAATGGTCGCCCCAGAACACCACGATGACGGGCTCGTCCCTCTGCTCGAAATATGCGATAAGCTCGCCCAGCGCGGCGTCTGCCTCGTGCACACCGGTGGCGAAATCACGAAGCTGGCTCAGCGTCTCTTCCGAAAGGCCGGGATGCTTTACGATATTCACCAGCTCGCTTTCCGGATAGCGCGATTCATCATATGTGGTGTGGTTCTGCATGGTGACCGCATGGATAAACAGCGGCCCAGCCTCTGCCCGGGCCTCATACTCTTCAATGATGCGCTGCGTCATGGCATGGTCTGAAATAAAGCCCCGGCGCGTATCGGGCGAGACAAAATCCTCCTGAGCGATAAAGGTGTCGATGCCGAGGTTCGGGTAAGCGGTATCCCTGCTCCAGAACTTGCGGCCATACCCGTGCACGGCCAGCGTTTCATAGCCCTGTGCCTTCAAATACTGCGGCAGAGCAGGCAGCGGCTTTGTTGCATATTGCTGATAGGGCTTTGCCCCGGAGGGCAGGTGCTCCAGTGAAAAGCCTGTAAGGGCCTCAAATTCCACGTCACAGGTGCCGCCGCCATACGACGGTGAAAAGCAGTACCCATATGCCGCCTGCTGCTTCAGCCGGTTCAGGTTGGGGGTAAGCTCTCTGTCGTATTCAATGCCCTCCAGCCGTGTGACATCCCAGAAGGATTCGTTCATCAGGTAAATAATGTTGGGCTGTGTCTCCTGTTCGCTTTCCTGCACCGCCGCAGCATACGAGTCTGAAAACAGAGGCTGGCGCGTTTCCGCCGCCTGCTGTGTCTCCTGTGCAAGCTGCGTCACGGCGCCCTCTCCGTAGCCGTCCGGCGCTGTGATGTTCAGCACCCGCAGGTTCGTCACGAACCCTGTTACGATACCATGGTTGCGGTAATATCTGTCCTGCATCCACATATCCGGCCAAATGCCGAAAAATTCGCAGACATTCTGCCGCAGCAGCACGCCAAAACACAGCAGCGCCAGCAGGGCCAGGTTCAGCACCGCCCCCAGCACCCTGACGCGCCCGCGCCGCGCAGCCTGAGGCAGCCTCACCCATATACTGCATGCACACAGCACAGCCAGGCAGGCGCCTGCGGCAAAAAAGTGCCACGGAATAGAAAGGTTCACCTTACTGGCCACACCAAAAAATTCACTGAGCTGGGAGAAATCCCACGGCAGCAGCGGCTCGCCCCGCATTTGAAGCTTCAGATATGTCACAGCGCCGAACCCGAAGCACACCACGCCGAGGATGAGCTGCGCCGGCCAGTGCCGCCCAAACGCCATGCACAGCGCCCCATACACAAATACAAGAAACAGCCATCCAAACAGGAACGACCATGCATGCGGGGCAAACTGCTGTGCCCAAAACTCAGCCGAAAAGCTGCCGCGGTGGGCCCACTCCATCAAAATCATGTCACAAAGCGGCAGCACCAGCAGGCATGTGATATTCAGCCATAGGCTGTGCCTTACTGCGCTGTGCTTCGCCGTAAACTTCCCTGCCAACGTTCTTCACATTCCTTTCTTTATCCTGTTTATCATCCACCGCCCGCCGCCTTTTGTCAAGACAGCGGGCAGAACTTTCACAACATTTCAAACAGCCGCCTTGTCTTTTTTTGCGCCTCGGCGCTTGGCGGCGCGCTTCGCACCAGCACCACATCGCGCCCTATTTTCTCAATTTCCTGCCAGGGCACCTGCAGATCCTCTCCGCGCCCCAAAAGGCCGAACAGGCGCGGCTTGCCGTATAAAACCAGATGCGTTACCGTGGCGGTGGCGCCGTCAAATATGATATCATCCACGCTGCCAAGGTTCGCCCCCGTGGAAAGGTCCACTACGTCATGGCGGCAAAGCTCATACAATGTCATAACGACATTCCCCCCTTTTTTGTTTCAAAATGACATTCCGCATTCTCCGCCCCTATCCTGATACTATTTGCGCAAACAGCTTCCTATGCCGGCAAAAATGGTGTATAATGCAATATCATACAGTAAATCTCGCACAGGGGGACGCTATGTATCAGAATATCATTTTTGATTTGGGCGGCGTTGTGGTCGATTACGCGCCGCGGGAATTTCTGGTGGATTATTTCATGAACGAAAAGCTGGAAGAACAGCTTTTTGACATAACCTTCGGCTGTGAGGAATGGAAGAAGCTGGACGCCGGGCTCATTACCCGTCAGGAGGCCGAAGCCGCCATGCGCAGACGCGGGGCCGAGCTTGGCCATTCCTTTGAGGTGGACGCCATTCTGAGCGACTGGATGGACATGCTGAAAACAAAGGACGACACCGTCCAAATGATGACACGTCTGAAAAAGCGCGGCTACCGGCTGTACTATCTTTCCAACATTCCGGCGCATGTATATGATATGCTTCGCCAGCGCCGCTTTTTCGCCCTGTTCGACGGCGGGGTGGCCTCCTGCGAGGTACATCTGAACAAGCCGGATCTGCGCATTTATCAGGCCCTGCTGAAAAAATACGGGCTGGACCCCGCAGCTTCTATCTTTATCGATGACAACAAGCAGAACGCCTCTGCGGCATTCGACATGGACATGGTAGGCATTCATTATAAAAACGGCAGCGCCCTGCGCAAAGCGCTGAAAAGCTACGGTGTGGCCAGCGAGAAAAGACGCCAGGGCACAAAACCGGCGGCGGACGGGCACTGAATACCCTGCCATGAAAGCAGAATAGATAATTTGCGCGGTTTTGATGCGTGCACCAGCGGCCCGCCTGTAAAGACAGGCGGGCCGCTGGTTTTATTTGTTTGAGCGAAACGGCCCCGGCTGTGCCGGGGAGAGTAAAAGAGCTTTCGCTGTCAGTTCCGAACGAAGCGAGATGGTATTCAATACCAAAAAGGTGCAACACGCAGCGGGAAGAACCCCGTTTACGGGAGTCAGGGCAAGCGATGCAGGAGACAGAGCATTCAGTGCCTCTTGAGAGGCTTGCCGGTAGTATGCCCTTCCAGAGCTTACACAGGTCCCCGGCTTTGCCGGGGGCCTGACTCCGCGCCGCGGCAGAAATGCTTATCGAAGGCACAGAAAAAGCCTGCCGAGAACCCGCTCTTGCGGGACAAGCCCGGCGTCCGGCAGGGCATTGGCATCCCCCTTCAGCCGCAGCAGGCGCCCGCCTGCACACACCTCTACCACGCGGTGCAGCACAGGCGCGTCCATAGCTGGCGTGCGGTACAGCACTACCATGCCCGGCCTGATATGCCTGGGCCGTCTGCGCACCAGCACAAGGCTGCGCGCGGGGCAGGCAGGCGCCATGCTGCCGGTGCACAGGTGGTATGCCTGCCCGCCCGTAAGCCGGTTCAGCCAAACGCATAGTTTTTTAAGAGGCCCAGACATTCCCTATATGCTTTTGCTCAGCAGAGACAGCGCCCCCTGCAGCCCCTCCACGCCCTGCGCCTGCACAGCCCAGGCCCGTATGGTGAGCACATTGGCCGCAGCCGCGCTCAGCTCCTCAGCCGTTGTCTCAGGCGGTACATGCACCGTGGTAAAAATGGGAAATGCCTGGTCTGTCTCCGATGCATCCACAATGCGGTACCAGGCACTTCCTGCAGACGGCACAGGCGTCCAGCCGGGCCGTATCACGCCGGATATGAACTGCCCGTATTCCAGATAGCCATACTGAATACCAGCCTCCTGCCATGCATTTGCGTTGGATTGTTCTATCTGCACAATAACATAGCAGCGCTCGCTGCCGGCATGTACCCGCACGGTGGGGTCTTTCGCAATATAAGTACCCGGCGTCAGCCTGGAATTGGGCTTCCAGCTCGGCTCGCTCAGGCTTATCTGCAGCCCGGCTGTGCTGAACTGGTTCACAAGCGGCTCTGCCGCTGCGTGCAAATAGGCATATGCAGGGGCAGTCTTCCATTGCTCTGCCATCCATTGCTTCCAATTTCGTTTCATGGTCTTTTCCTCCTGTAAAGTCAAAGCGCACGATGCGCCGCATTTTATGCTGCTGCATTACGCTACTATATGGAACGTATTCGCCGGGTGTGACGCAGGTGCAGGTTTGCCGTGCTTTGTGCGCTTTGCACCGGCTGTAAGCGTGCTGTTGCGCGCCGCCCTGTTCGTTTTATAAAAAGGGACTCCATCCCCTTCTTCCCAGCCGCGTAACAACGCCCTCACCGCTTTTGCGGCGGCCGGGCCGCGGCGGGAGGCGCTGCCATGCCCACAGACAAATTTTTTTAAAAAAGCTCTTGACATTTTTTGCTTTGATTGATATTATAATAAGGCACTTTGAAGTGCACAGCCCGTGGGGGTGTAGCTCACTTGGGAGAGCGCTTGAATGGCATTCAAGAGGTAAGGGGTTCGATCCCCCTCATCTCCACCACAAAAGGCCCGTGGAACTGACGTTCCACGGGCCTTTTTCCATGCCTTTTGTATGTTCTTTCGTTCACGCCTTTCATTCCGGATGAGAATATTATATTCTTCGTCACAAAAAACATAATATCTGACAAATAAGCTTAACTAGGCGATTTATAAAGCTGCCCTTTTTGCAAGGAAAATAAAAAAAGCCGTTTTCCATCTTCGATATCGCAGAGCAAAACTGTTTTTCGTAGTTAAATGAGATATTTGTGTGCCGCGACAAGGAAGTCTCTTGCCGCCTGCCTTCGGCAGGGGTCTGCTTGCCTGCTTGTAGCGGGTAAGCAGACCTCTTTGTTTTCAAAGAATTGATGTCGATGTATAAAGTAGAGTATCCCTTCAGCGAAAATGCTTTCTCATCCGGCCTCAGCTCTCTTTTCCGTCCACCTTTGTCCACTTTCTCTTTGGGCGGCCGCGCGCCTATCTCGGCTGCTTCACAGAAAAAGCAGAACAGACTGCACAGCCGCGCTCTGCTGGAAGCTGTTTTTTCTTTACCCGTCAGTAAATACTACATAATAGCAACTTTGATATATCTGTCATCTGCTTTTCATTTTGACAGCATGCGGCCCGGCGTGATAGAATTGGATAAACGGAGGGAATTTGCATGGAACAGAAAATACCGGATATTTTTTGCAGCCTGTGCGAGTATCACTGCCCGCGCTATGAAGAGCTGCCGCACATTGCGCTTTATAAGGACCAGGTGGTGTCTGTACTGAACGAAGCCGTGGGTCCGTTTTACCCGCAGGGCGAAACGCCTGTTACCGCCACCATGGTGAACAACTATGTAAAAATGAAGCTGCTGAGCCCGCCGGAAAAAAAGAAATATTCGACAGAGCAGATTGCCTGCCTGTATGTGATATTCGTGCTGAAGCAGGTGCTCAGCATCAGTGAAATTGCAGCGCTGTTGCGTATGCAGCAGCGTAAGTATGAGGCGCCGTATGCATACGGCCGCTTCTGCGAGGAGCTGGAGGCAGCTCTGCGGGCAGCATTTACCGCGCAGAGCACCGGGGCGGCAGATACAGTGCCTTCGCCGCCGGAGGCCGAGCTTCTGCGCGCTGCGGTGCGCTCTTTCGCCTATAAGGTATATGCAGTGAAGGCGCTGGAGCTGCTGTCTGCCGGAAAAGAGGCAGAAAAAAGCGTCGATGCGAACGCGCCGGAGGCCTGACGGACGCACAGCTTCTGGCGGCGCGGCGCGCAGCAGGGCGGTGCTTTCCCGCCTTTCCCGCACAGGCTGCAAAAAGAAGCCCCGCAGCACAGATATATTAATGCAAGGAAAACATTGCTGGTTTCAAAACAGTGTTTTGTGCATCAGTATATCTGCGCTGCGGGGTATTTGTATCTCATCTTCTCCCCGATATATGCAGGGAGAAAAGCGGAGGAAATATTGCGCTGAAAAACACAGCAGCCTGCTTTTTCAAGCACAGGCATTTTCTTTTTCTGAACGGTATCTGCCGGCGCCCGCCTCACAGGTGCTGCTCGATAAATTCCTGTGCAAAATGTGCTGCCACGGCGCCGTCTGCAGCCGCTGTCACGATCTGCCGCACCGCCTTGGTACGCACGTCGCCCACGGCAAACACGCCGGGCACACTGGTGCGCGTGGTTTCGTCTGCCGCTACATATCCCTGTGCGTCCAGATGAACCTTGCCGGCCACAAGCGCCGTATTCGGCACGCGCCCAATGGCCCCGAACGCCCCTTCGCAGGCAAGCTGCCAGGTATGCCCGTCCTGTGTGCTTTTCAGCACCAGAGCCTGCAGGCTGCCGCGCTCACCGCCGGTGACAAAGCCCTCCACAGTGGCATTCCACACAAATTCAATGTTACCGGCACGCTGCAGCGCCTGCACCGAGCTTTTTTCGGCCCGCAGGGTATCCCGGCGGTGCACAAGATACACCTTGGGGCAAATCTTGGAGAGATACAATGCCTCTTCCGCGGCAGAGTTGCCCCCGCCCAGCACGGCTACCTCTTTGCCCCGGTAATACATGCCGTCACATGTGGCGCAGTAGGCCACACCGCGGCCTGCAAGCGCCTCTTCCCCCGGTACAGCCAGCCTGCGGGGGTTCGCCCCCGTGGAAAGCACCACCGTATGGGCCGTATAAGCGCCCCTGGCCGTCTCTACCCGTTTCGGGTTTTGCTCCAGATAAAGGGCCTTCACTTCTTCAAACCTTGTCACAGCGCCGAAGCGGTGCGCCCCCTGCTGCATTTTTTCGCCCAGCTCGAACCCGTCAGCCCCTTCCGGGAAGCCGGGGTAATTATCCACATTTTCCGTGGTGGCCATCTGCCCGCCAGGCGACAGCATCTCCAGCACCAGCACAGAGAGCCCGGCCCTTGCGCCATACAGCGCGGCAGTATAGCCGCCGGGGCCTCCGCCCACCACTATCATGTCATAGTCTGCCTTGCACATTCCCTTATCCCCTTCTTATAACTGCGGCATCATCCAGGCTTCCAGCGCATCCTGAGAGGCGGGGTTTACAATTTTTTCACCCGGCACACCGTTTTTAATAACGAACAGCGAGGGGATGATATCCACTTTGAACCGCTGCGCCAGCGCCGGGGCATCGTCCACATTGCACTGGGCCACCACCACCTTGCCTTCATACTGCTGCGCCACACGCTCTACCACAGGGGCAATACGGCGGCAGTATTTGCACCAGGGGGCCCAAAAATCCAAAAGCACGGGCAGCTTCGAAGCCGCCACTTCCTTCTCATAATTTTCACTTGTGATATTCAAAACAGCCATGTTCCTGTCTCCTTCTTCTATTGATTTTGGTTCTGGCTATATTTTAGCAGAAAGGGCTGCCGCTGACTGTGACGGCGTCACACAAGGCCGCCTGTCACAGCTGCAGCGTATCTATTACGCGGCGAAGCCCTGCGGCAGATGCCTGGAGCTCAGCGCTTTCCTGCCCATTGAGCGGAATTTCCAGCACAGTCTCTACGCCGTTTTTGCCCACCACAGACGGGATGCTGAGCGCCAGCTTTTCCAGGCCGTATTCCCCCTGCAGCACAGTAGATACGGGCAGCACCGCGTGTTCGTCCTTCACGATACATTCCGCTATGCGCGCCACAGCCATGGCGATGCCATAGTAGGTGGCGCCCTTCTCCTCAATGATGCGGTAGGCGCTGTCGCGCACGTCTTCATAAATTTTCTTCATGGCGGCCTCATGGTCAAAATGGCCGCGAAGCTCGCAGAAATGGTCTAAATCAATGCCGGAAATGTTGGCGCCGCTCCACACAGCCAGCTCGCTGTCGCCGTGCTCGCCAATAACCACCGCATGCACGCTGCGCCCATCCACATCCAGATGGCGGCTGAGCAGATATTTCAGGCGCGCTGTATCCAGCACAGTGCCCGAGCCTATCACACGGTGCACAGGGTAGCCGGATATGCGCTGTGCCGCATACGTCAAAACATCCACCGGGTTCGACACGATGAGCAGAATGCCCTCAAACCCGCGCGAAGTGATTTGCGGAAGGATTGCTCTCAGAATTCCCACATTTTTACCAATCAGGTCCAGTCTTGTTTCGCCCGGCTTCTGGTTTGCGCCGGCGGTGATGATGATAAGGGCGCAGTCTGCAATGTCATCATAGCTGCCCGCATAAATGTCCATAGACGCCGCATAAGGCAGGCCATGGCTCAGGTCCATCGCCTCGCCGTGCGCTTTCGCCTCATTGCTGTCGATGAGCACAAGCTCGGAAAACAGGCTCTTCTGCATCAGGCTGAAGGCAATGGAAGCGCCTACGAAGCCACAGCCTATCACGGCCACTTTTCTTGGGTTTTGCATGGTTTTCATCCTTTCCTGCGGCAGCCTCTCCCTGCGGGAGGGGCTCTGCCGCCCAGTTTGTGAAAAAGTATTTGTTTATGCCGCCCTGCAAGTATGTTATACTGAAAGCAGCCGAACTATGTATACGGCCCGCCCTGCCCTTGCGCCGGGGCGGACATTCGCCATAAAGCTGCGTTCAGGGCCGCGCAGGCGGCCTAACAGGAGGAACTGATATGTTTGGATATTTCTGGTCACGCAATGCCACGCTGGGCATGGCCGCCCTGTATCTTGCGCTGGGGGTGGTGCTTGCGCTGTTCCCCGGCATGTCCGGGACTGTATTCTGCTGGGGGCTGGCGGCAGGCGCCGCCATTTATGCCACAGGCGCGCTCTGGCGCTGGCATCAGGGCAAAAAGCAGGGCTATTCCCTGCCGGGCCTGCTTTTTGCCGGGCTTCTGGCTGCTGTTTTGTGCCTTGTGTGCATCTTCCGCCCGCAGTTCATCCTCGCCTTTCTGCCGCTGGTGCTGGGCATCGCGCTGCTGATAGACGGCACCGGCAAGCTGCCGCTGGCTGTGGATGCTGTGCGCACGCTGCACACCGCCCTTACACCCGTCCTTTGGGCGGCTGTGCTTCCGCTTGTGCTGGGCATTGTGCTGGTGGCCGACCCCTTCGGCGCGGCCAAAGCTGTGATACGCTTTTTCGGCATCGGGCTCATACTGGACGGCGTGTGCGACCTTGTCACCGTGCTCTCTGCACGCAGGCACTGAAGCCCGCCTATTTCAGCCCTTCTGCGGGCAGCCGCAGAAGGGCTTTTCTTTGATTTTATGAGCCACCGGCAGGGCCGATGGGGATACCCCACAAAAAGCCTTCGCTTCCGGCAGCGAGTGAGGCAAGCTTGCAAGCAGCCTTTTGAAAACGGGAAAGCCTTCGCCAAGGCGGCAAACCGCCTCTTTCCGGGCTGCAAGGCAAGCGATGCAAATGGAAAAAATTTCGCCGCCTTTTGAAAGGCGTGCCCGCATATGCTCTTTCAGCCCTTATGCAGCCCGCGCATTTTATGTGCGGGTTTGATTTTTCAGAGCAACTGCCAGCCGTGCCGGTGAAGGTGCCGCCTGAAAAGAGGACGCTTCAGACAGCGGGTAAACAAGCCGCCCGCCGCGTGTTTTTTGAGGGCTGGAAGGCTTTTATCCCAACAGCGGCCCGCCTGTTTGCGGGCCGCTGGATGGGCGGCGCAGGTGAAGCCGCCTTTCATACAGCCTGAGGCGCAGGCCTGCAATTATGCTCCTTCATGGCCTGTGGATTCCACGCGCCAAGCGCGTAGTTTTTTCTTTTTACGCTCGCAAAGCGCAGCGGCAGGCTTATTTTTCCGCGTTTTCACCAGCCTGAGGCTTCCCGGCCACGATGCGCACCTGCTCCACACGGCGCCCTGCCACCTGCTCCACTGTGACATGCAGCCCCTCGAACTCAAACTGGTCGCCCTGTGCCGGCATACGGCCCAGGGCCTCCATGACCCAGCCGCTTACCGTAACCGCGTCAAATTCTCTCTCTCTGCCAAGCTGCTCGAACACATCTTCTACATTTGCGCCGCCGCGCACCAGATACACGCCCGGCGCGGGCTGCTCTATCTGCTGCACCACGCGGTCGTGCTCGTCCCAAATTTCGCCCACGATTTCTTCCAAAATATCTTCCAGCGTGACGATGCCCGCCGTACCGCCGAATTCATCCACCACCACGGCAATATGCAGCTTGCTCTGCTGGAGTTTGCTGAGCAATGTGCCTATCTTCTGCTTTTTGGTGCAGAACAGCGCCGGGCGCGCCAGCGACTCCGGGGTGGCGCCGGCATCCTCCATGCAGCGCACCAGGTCCTTCTGATACAGCACGCCCACAATATGGTCCATATCCCTGCGGTAAACCGGCAGGCGCGAAAAACCGGAATTGGAAAAAGCCGCAGCCGCCTCCTGCTTTGTTGCGTCTGTGCGCACGCCTACGATATCCGGGCGCGGCGTCATGATCTCGCACGCCTCCAGCTCGGAAAATTCAATGGCATTTCGTATCAGCGCGCCCTCCTGTTCCCCAATGCCGCCGCCCTGCTGGGCTTCATCCACAATGGTGAGCAGCTCCTCCTCTGTGATGGAAGTGTCCTCTTTCGTTTTGAACACTGCCGACAAAAGCCTCTTCCACTGGCGGAACAGAAAATTCAGCGGCGTAAGGCAGACGATAAACACCCGCAGCAGCGGCGCTGAAAACATGGCAAACTGTTCAGGCGACTCTTTCGCAATGCTTTTGGGCGATATCTCACCAAAGATAAGCACCACTACCGTAGTGACCAGCGTAGAGATGCTGGGGCCGCTTTCTTCACCAAGCAGCCGCACGAACAGCACCGTGGCCAGCGAGGCGCTGGCGATATTGACGATGTTGTTGCCGATGAGGATGGTGGACAGCAGCGTGTCATAGCTTTCGGAAAGCTGCAGCACAAGCGCCGCGCGCCGGTTCCCCTTTTCCGCCATATTTTTCATTTTGATTCGGTTCAGCGAGGAAAATGCCGTCTCTGTCGCAGAGAAATAAGCAGACATGACGATGCAGAAGGCAATGATAAGAAGCGAGACAGTATGGGCTTGCATGAAAGTTCCTTTCTTTTGACAGGGTGAGGCGATATGAGTGCACCGGGGCAGCTTTATCTGCCGCCCCGGCATTTTTTATTTCACGCGGAAGGATTTGGGCGACCGGATATATACCAGCGTCAGAACCACTGCAATGTAAACAATGGTGAACGCCAGAGCAGCCAGTGTAAAGGCAAGGCCGCCCACATCTATTTTCAGGCACAAGAGGCACAGAAGATACATGCCCCAGTTCACAACATGGAACATGGGGTTCTTTACCTGCATGCTTTCGGAATAAGGCTGAAAGATATAGTAAAGGCACAGGTGATGCGCTGTGAACAAAAGCGAAAGCAGCAGAATGGCCGCACAGAACAGCCAGAAATCGGCAGTAAAAATACCCGTGCCGCATGCAAAGCAGAACACGGCCGCCGCAAGGCAAAGCGCCGCAGCCACAATGCCGTTGTATAGCGCCACGCGGCGCAGACGGATGGCGAAGCAGCGCAGGATGACGCCCGGCGTGCGGTACCACGCATAGCGCAGAAGATCTTTGTCGCAGTTGTAGAACATGGCGCGGCAGGCCTTTTCCGCCACAGTCATGCCATACATGATGAATACGAAGGACGGCAGCATCGCCGTAAGGCTGCGGCTCAGGCTGCGGGCCGCCTCCGGCTGCCAAAGGGCAAATGCCAGCGCACCGCACAGCGCCGCCCCTGCAATGGCCAGCCTGTACCACACAGGGCGCACCAGCTGGCGGCGGTGCCTTGCAAAAAACATGGCGTTCAGATAATCGTATCCCTTCAGCCTTTGCAGGCGGGCATACTGCCCTGCCTCCAGCACTGCATCGCTCTCTTTCACCTCTACATCCTTGGCCGGTGCCACAGCAGATGCTTTCAGAAGGGTGGACAGAAGAAAATTGAGGTCCAGCGAACGGGGCAGCTTGCGCTCATAGCCGCGGTAGCCCCACACCACATAATACGCACAGCCCGCGCCTACCAGCACACATACCGCCACAAAGGCGGGGTGCAGCAGAGCACCGGCCAGCACCGCAGGCCACTGCAGGCCCAGTAGAGCCGTTTATTTATGCACAACATTAGATTTTCCTTTGTGTTGAATAGGCAA
>JBKYIE010000009.1:66483-131435 GCA_047030735.1 Ruthenibacterium sp. | reverse complement strand
TGCCCCGTGCGGCTAATCCACTTCGGGCATGAAAAAGGCCTTTTGGGGCCGCCGGGTGGGCCGGCGGTTTCTCTGCCTACAAAAAGCGCCCCCGCGGCGGGCTGTCCGGCCTGCCGCGGGGGCATGCTTTTTTCTCTTTGATGCGGCGGCGCGCCGCCTGCCGTTCAAGCGTGCGGCCCGCCCGCCTTCCACCATGTGCGGAAGCGCTTTTCTTCGCCCGCCTGGTAAAAGCGCAGGCGGTGCTTTGCGCCGCGGCCGTCCTCAAACGTCAGCACGCGCACCGTGTAAGACTGGTAGTTGGGCCCTATTTCCTCCTCGCGCACGGTGCGCAGAATTTTTCTGACATAGCTGCGGTGGCATGCGCAGAAGCCGCAGAACCCCATGGAAACATACCAGTCCCGCTGCGGCGCGGGCTTTTCAAAATCTTTGCGGGCCGCCCAGCGCTCGCCCGTCACATGCTGCTGCATCAGCATCTGAAGCACGCTGGCCGCCGCCGGGATATACCCGAACAAAAGCCCCAGCGCAAGCAGCCCTGTAAAAAGATACAGCTTGTCTTCCATTGGGTAAGAGCCCATCAGAAGGAAGGCAAAGCAGCCCAGCGCCGCCGCGCACACAACGGGCTTCAGCCCGGCCAGCGCGAACAGCCTAGCAAGAGAGCAGCGATAAGGGTCCCTGCTGGTTTTCACGGCCTTCACCCCGCACACAGGGCCGGCTCATCCGGCCCGCTTTGCGCCCCGCGCGGGGCGCGTCACAGCATGGCGCCCGCCATGCTGAGCGTGAACACAAACAAAAGCACATACAGCAGCACCACAAGCGCACAGCCAATGGCCTTCACCACCAGACAGCCGCGCGCCAGCGTGCGGCGGTTTGGCTCTGCGCCCGACTCAAACGCCCAGATGAGAAGGACAACCCACCCGATAAGCGGCACTGCGCCCGCCAGCAGCGTGCCGATGGTGCGGCCCAGCGTAAGGGGCTCCGGCCGGGGCTGCCATGCGGCATAGGGCGGCGCATACCCCCCCTGTGCCCCGCAGGCGCCGGGTGCGGCATACGGCGGCACCCCGTACGGGGGCTGGCCGCCCGGCGCGGCAGGCGGCGTGTAAGGCATGCCCGGGCCGCCCCAGGGCGGCGCCATGCCGGGCGCCGGGCCAAAGGCGGGCCCCGCCTGCAAAGGCAGGCGCGGCGCCGCAGGCTGTGCGGCAAATGCCGCCTCAGGCGCCGGCCTGCGGGCGGGCGTATCCTCCGGTGCGGCGGGGCCCGCCGCGGGCTGCAGCACGGGCTGCCCGGGCGCGGGCACCGCGCGTTCTTCCGCCTGCGGGGCGCTTTGGCCCGCGGGCGCGGCGCCGCCGGGCGCCTCGTATTCCTCGTGCTGCGGCTCGTAGCCGCACTCCGGGCATTGGGCGGCGCCGTTCAGCGGCGTGCCGCAGCGCATGCAGAATTTCTCCTCATATTCGTTCTCCTCGTGTCATAAATATAACAGCTTCAGATGCGGTGGCAACCGCATAAAACCCGCCTGCCGCCTCACAGGCCGCGTCAATAAGGCCGTCAGGCACAGGGCGCGGGGCCGTGCCCTGTGCAGGCGGACAGGGCCGCCGCAGCCCCAGCCCCATATCCATATTTCAGCCGCCGCAGGGCAGGCGCGCCGGGCACGGAAAATACCGAAACGACCGCTGCGGCGCCTTGGCCCGCAGCCCTGCCGCCGCAGGCAGCTCAATAATACATATACACCTGGCAGGGTATCATGCCGTTATACAGCTTGCGGCGGCGCTGGGCCCTGCGGCCGAAATGTGCCTCGAAATCGGCGTCCGCCGTGATGATATACGCGCCCTTCACGCTGCATGCCGCAAGGCGCTGGCCCAGCGTGCGCTCCAGCGCGGCGGCGCCTGCGGCGTCGCCCAGGCGCTCGCCATAGGGCGGGTTTGTGAACACAAGGCTGTCCGCGCGGGGGGCAAAGTCCTTCACGTCGGCTTTGTAAAAGCGCACATGTGCATCAACTCCGGCCAGCCTGGCGTTGTGGGCAGCAAGGGCCACGGCGCTCTCGTCAATATCGGAGCCCACCGCCTCAAAGGGCGCGTCGCGCACCACCTGCTCCAGCGCGGCGGCGCGGGCGCGCTCGAACGTGCCGGCAGGCACAAAGGCATACCGCTCTGCCGCAAAGCGGCGGCGCAGGCCGGGTGCGATGTGCAAAGCCTTCATGGCCGCCTCGATGCACAGCGTGCCGCTGCCGCAGAACGGGTCCTGCACGGTGCTGTCCGGGTAGATGCGGCCTAAATCCAGCATGGCGCAGGCCAGCGTCTCTTTGATGGGGGCCAGTGTGCTCTGCCTGCGGTAGCCGCGCTTGTGCAGCCCGTCGCCGGAGGTATCCAGCATAATCTCCGCCTCGTTTTTGCGTATGGAAAAGCGGATGCGGTATTCCCCGCCGCTTTCGGGCAGGGCCTGCACGCGGTGGCCCTTTTTCATTCGTTCCACCACGGCCTTTTTCACGATGCTCTGGCACGCGGGCACGCTGGAGAGCTGGCTGGACAGGCTGCTGCCCTTCACAGGGAACGCCGCGTCCGCGGGCATCAGCTCTTCCCACGGCACGCTGTATGCCAAATCGAACAATTCGTCAAACGTCATGGCGCGGCCTGTTTTCAGCAAAAGCAAAATGCGCTCTGCACAGCGGCTGTGCAGGTTTGCAGCGGCCAGCACATCCGCGCCGCCCGTAAAGGCCACGCGCCCGTCCGTCACCGTTACGTCTTTGGCGCCGATGCGCCGGATATCGAACGCCGCGGCGCTCTCTGCGCCGAAATAGCACGGCGCTATCATGCGATATTCCAAATCCATTCTCCTTCACCGGCTGCCGCACGCGGTAAAGCGTGCGCGCCGCTTGTATGGGCCTATTATAGCACACCGGGCGGCGGGCAGGCAAACGGCGCGGCACATACCCGCTCGAACGCAAGGCGCGGGCTGCCGTCCGCAAGGCGTACGGTACCGCACTGCGCAAAGCCCAGCTTGCGCAGAAGGCCCCGCATGGGGGCGTTGTCCGCATGCGTGTCGATGCGCAGGCTTTCGCAGCGCCGCATGCAAAAGCAAAGGCACGCCGTGGCCGCGCCCTTCATACGCCCGGGCGAACAAAGCCGGTGCACCACGCCGTAGGGCCCTGCGCGCAGCCATGCGCCGTCCAGGGCCTCGTACGCGGGCTCCGGCCCCATGTAAAATACGAATGCCGCGCAAAGCGAGCCGTTTTCCCCGCACAGGTACAGCCGCCTTTCGCGCATATCCGCTTCCCGCACAGCGCGCTGCGGGTAGCCGCCGCGCCACTGTGCAGCGTTGCCGTGCGCGGCCATAAAGCGCCTGCCCTCGGCATACAGCGCGCACAGGGCGGGCATATCCGCCTTTTCCGCGGGGCGTATGTTCATCCTGTTCCCCCCTGCCTTTCAGGCCGCAATCAGTCAGGCCCCCGGCTGAGACGGGGCCTGCGTGAGCCCTAGAAGGGCATACTGCCGGCAAGCCTCTCAAGAGGCATTGAATACTCTGTCTTTTGCATCACTTGCCATGCCCCCCGTAAACGGGGTTCTTCCCGCTGCGTGCTGCATTTTTGGTGTTGAATACCATCCGCTTCGCCCGGAGCTGACGGTGAAAGCCTTTTTACTCTCCCCGGCAAAGCCTAGGGCTTGCGTAAGCCCGGAAGGGCATACTGCCGGCAAGCCTCTCAAGAGGCATTAAATACTCTGTCTTTTGCATCACTTGCCATGCCCCCCGTAAACGGGGTTCTTCCCGCTGCGTGCTGCATTTTTGGTGTTGAATACCATCCGCTTCGCCCGGAGCTGACGGTGAAAGCCTTTTTACTCTCCCCGGCAAAGCCTAGGGCTTGCTCTTTCGCTAAAGCAGCAAATGCAAGCGCATCGCCGCCACAGCCCCCCGCAGCCCACAGAGTTACGGGGACTGTGCATACGGACGAATAAAATGCGTGCCGGGCCGCGCGCCGGGAACAGGCCCCGGCAGGGCCCGCGCAGGCCGCAGGCTCAGCGGGCGGCCATGGCTTCAGCCCGCCGTAGCTTTTTGCCCCTCCACAGCCTTCAGCCGCCGCGCCCACACCATGCCCCCGCTTTGCCCGGCCATGCTTCCATACAGGGCAAGGCTGCTTTGGCGCCGCATGCACAGCCCGGCGCCCTCGCCCGCACAAATAATCATCCCCCGGCGAAGCCGGTGGTATTTCCTATGCAGGCATAGCCCTCTACTCTTCGCGCGCGTGTTAACGCGCAAGTGCGGTCTGCCTGCCGCGTTTTACTGTTACTTGCCGCCCGTAAATGGGCTCTTCGGCTGCATTGCCAGCTGTTCTCCCATTTCAGCTTCTTTCAACTGGTTTTGTATGTACTCCTGTATCCGCCTTGTGTTTTTGCCTGCCGTATCTACATAGTACCCCCCTGCACCAAAGCTCCCTGCTTCGGTATTTGTACTTCAGTTCTCCAAACTGTTCGTACAGCATTGTGCTGCTCTTTCCCTTCAGGTATCCCATGAAACTTGCCTCTGCCAGCTTCGGCGGAATCTCTGCCAGCATATGTATGTGGTCCGGGCAGACTTCTGCCTCTCTGATTTTTACTCCCTGCCACTCGCACAGCTGTCTCAGAATCCTCCCGGTTGCCACCCTTTTTGCTTTGCAAAATACCTTCCTTCGGTACTTGGGCGCAAATGCTATACTGTTCTGAATCACACGCTTCGCCATAAGGAAAAGCCATATGAAACATGATTTTTCCTTTTTTGATAAATCTACGGGCCTGATTTGTTTAGATTACTATAGACAACACTATGTGATATTTACAGTTCCATTTCGTATATCTTAAACTATTGATGTCATTCAAGCCCATTTTGAATGTCCTCTTCCTTTGCTGTTTCTGTGCAGTTGGCAGGCCGCACCTTTATTATAGCAAAGGGAGTTTTTCTTTTCTTCTCACTGCCATAGGCTTTTTTGTACCACTGGCCTGGCCAGTGGTTTTACTATACAAGAAGCCGGGGCCTGCTGCAAGGCAGGCCCCGGGCATGTCGTGCGTGGCTCAGCGCTCCGGCACCAGCAGGCCGTAGGTGCCGTTGTGGCGGCGGTACACCGCCTGCACCTCATCGGTGTCTGCGCTGCGGAACAGGAAGAACTCGTGCCCCAGAAGGTTCATTTCCAGAATGGCCTCCTCCACCGTGGCGGGCTTCACCGAGAAGTGCTTTTCGCGCACGGGCACATAGACCTCTTCTTCCTCGGCGGGCGCGGGCATTTCAGCCTCAAAGGCCACCATGGCGGGCTGAGAAAGCCTGTCGGACAGGCGCTTGCGGTTTTTCACAATGCGGCGCTCCAGCAAATCGTAGGCGGCGTCCAGCGCGTCCTCCATTCTATCGGCAGATTTCTCGGCCCGGCAGGTGTAGCCCTTGTCCTTTACGGTAAGCTCTACCGTCTGCCAGTCCTTCTCTACCGTCACCGTCACCAGGGCCTGCGCCTCGGGTGAAAAGAACTTATCCAGCTTGGCAAGTTTTGTCTGGGCGCGTTTCAAAAACGCCTCTTTCAGCGAAACCTTTCTTCCTGTGCATGTCAGTTTCATAAGCCAAAGCCTCCTTTATACAAAAGCGGAGCTTTGCGCGCGGCTGCGCGCCGTGCGCGCTGCGCTTCTTTACTGTTATTATAGCACGAAGCCCGGCCGGTTACAAGCAAGACATCTTCGTTTTTCACAGTTATCTGCATGAAATTTTCGTGAATTTTATGCTTTTTGCCCCTTTGGCTGCGGCACAGTGAAGTACAGCACCCTGCCGTGCGGCAGAATAAGCGGCACATACTGCCCGCCGGGGCCAAGGCTTTGCATCCCGCGCGCGAACATCTGCACCGGAATGCTGACGCCGCCGTGCGCCACCAGCAGCACAGCGCCCGGCCCGCGCCCCAGCGCGCGCAGAAAGCCCTGCACACGGGCATAAAATTCGCCTGCGGGCTCGGCGCCCGGCGCGGGGCAGGGCACCTCCGGGTGCCAGAAGGCCTCGAAGTCGAAATCCTCCTTCCTCAGGCCCTCGTAGGCGCCGAAATCGCGCTCTGCCAGGGCGGGCTGCGTGTAAATGGGCACGCCCGTGCCGCGCAGCAGGATATGCGCCGTCTGCTGCGCGCGGCACAGCGGCGAGACATACGCCGCATCCAACTTCACCCCGGCCAGCCGGGCGCGCAGGGCCGCGGCCTGCCGCCTGCCCTCGGCATTGATGGGGATATCGGCCCGGCCCTGCAGCCGCCATGTAATGTTCCAGTCTGTCTGGCCGTGGCGCACAAAATAAATATCCGTAGCTCTTCCGCCCTTTCCTGCGCCGCAAGGCGCCAAAAAAGGCGGCCTCAAACCTCTGGCCGCCTTTTGTGCATACTTTCTGTTTTTAGGTGCCCGCCGCGCTCAGCGCCTGCGGGAATACCCGCCGCCGCGGCGGTTTTCGGTAACGCGGCGCAGGTCTGATATTTTTTCCTCGCTGCGCGATTTGAACTGGCTCATCATGTCTTCAAACGACATGTTCTGCTGAGGTGCGCTTTGGCGCGGCTGCCACACGCGGCCCGTGTCTGCCCGGGTAGGCTTGGGCTTTGGCAGCGTGCGCTTGATGGAGAGGGCAATTTTGCCGTCGTCCGAAACGTTCATCACCTTCACCTTTACCGTCTGGCCTTCGCTCAGCACATCCGAAAGCTCCTGAACATATTCGTTCGAAACCTCTGAAATGTGCACCATGCCCGTCTTGCCGTCCGGCAGCAGCACAAATGCGCCGAACTTCTTTACGCCGGTAACTTTGCCTTCTACAATGCTTCCAACCTCAACTGCCATGAAATGAGAAACTCCTTTTTTTATAAAAATCGCACGGTGCCAGCCACCGTAAGCCGCGAAATAACGAAGGCGGACGCCTCAGCCGCCCGTATTGGCACCGTCGATAAAGATGCGCTCGTCCGGCCGCGCATAGCCCAGCTTATCGCGTGCCACGCGCTCCATATACGAGGCCTCGTCATCCGTCTGGGTAGTGCGCTGCAGCTCTTCATTCTGCGCCTGCTGCGCGGCCACCTGCTGGCTCACATTTTCCAGCTGCTGGCGCTTTGCCGCAATTTCCATCTGGGCGCACACAAAGCTTACCGCAAGGTATACGCACAGAAAAAGCAGGCCCAGCTTCAGCGCAAGGCCGGAAAAAGAGCGCCTTTGCTTGCGCGCGTGCACGTATACCACTTCCCTTCTGTGCCGGTGCCACGGCGCAGAGAGCAAAGCAAGCACACCGCACCATGTTGTTACTCTGAATTATACAACACCCGCGCGCTTTTTTGCAACTGTTTTGTGGGGGGCGGGCCATGTTTTTTGCCCCGGCCTGCGCGCTGCCTTCCGGCCGCATGCATTTTGCACGCCGCAGTGCGCCAGTTGTGCGCCGATTGGCGCACAGGCTCCGCCAGCCTGGCAAGCGGCACGGCCGCGCGCCGCGCAAGGCGCATGCACATGGCGCGCAGGCGCCGCGCCGGGGCGGCCAGCAGCCCGCGCAGGGCAAGAAAGGCCGCGGCCATGCCGCACAGCGTATACCAGCGGGGCACCCCTGCATAAAAAATACTGACGGCGGCGGCACGCCAGGCCACCAGCGCGCCAAAGGCAAACAGCGCGTCACAGGTGAACACCGCCCAGCGCGCGCTGCCCAGCGCCGCGCGCAGCAGCGTATAGCCCGCACACAGCCAGGCGCCCAGCCCCATGGAGAGGAAAAGGTCCCGCACGGCCTCGGGCGGCGTAACCGGCGCCAGCATCAGCGCGCCAGCCTTTTGAAAAAGCCGCCCACTGTTTTTTCGCGCGGCCTTGTATACTGCACATATTCAATGCTGCCGGATATGGACACCTCGCCCGTGCGCACGCTCATCTCGCCCACGCTCAGGCCTTCGCCGCCCACATTCAGCATGCCGCACGGCGTTTTCAGCACGGCGCCCATGGCGTCATACGACACAATGGCCTCAATGCCCGTCGCCACCAGCCTTTCACAATTTTCCATGCGCAGCGTGTGCTGCGCCGCAGGCGCCTTTTCGGCGCGCAGCGGTTCGTTCATATTCCAGCGCCCCCTTTTTGCTTCTGCTTTCACTGTATGCGCCGCAGCGCGGGGCTATGCCGGTCCGGGGCCGGTGCCGCCGCCTTCCCTGTACGGCGCGCAGATATGGGCACGCGGGGCCGTGTTCCTGTTTATCGTACTCTACGCACAGGCTGTGCAGGGCTGGTGCTTCCCATATTGCGCGCAGGCGTTCAGTTCCAGCTTTGCCTGTTCCCGGCCGCATACAAAAAACACGGGCCCCGCGGGGTACGCGCCTTTTATATCTCTTTTATTTCGTGCGGCATTGCATCCTCACGCCTTCAGGGCGGGAACAGGCATTTTCCGGCCCCGGCCCTTATGTAGACAAAGCGAAAAAAGCAATGGGCCCGGCAGACAAAGCCGCCGGGCCCATTTCCTCTGTAAGAAGAAAATATAAGGAGATAAGCTTTTGCTCTGCGCGCTCTGCATGGGTGCGCGGGCCTGCCCTTTCCATACACAGGGCGGGCATTATAAGCCCTGTGCGGGCGCATGAACGCGCCTGTTCAGCGTGCAGGCGGGGCTTAGCCCCAATCCTGCTCACAGCCCGCTATTTCGCCGGTGTTTGCGTCCACTGTGACGCTGTATTCCGTCCAGCCGGATTTCCGCTCAAGCCCGTACAGGGCGCAGGCCCCCGCAGGGGCGCGCGCCTTACAGCACCACATACATCTCGCGCGCAACGTCCTTGCCTGCGGGCGCCTGGGTGGAAAGCACCCGCACCTTTACCGGGGCGCTGCCGAAGGCTATTTCAATTTCGTCGCCCTCCTTCACAGCATAGCTGGCCTTCACCGGGCGGCCGTTCACGGTGATGCGGCCTGCGTCAGCCACCTCGTTTGCCACGGTGCGCCGCTTGATGAGGCGGCTCACCTTCAAAAATTTATCAATGCGCATATTGCCCTCCTTCCCTGCCCCGCCCGCGGCGGCGGGGCTTTGCAAGCAAAAGGCCCGCGCGCGCCTTTGCGGCGCGCACGGGCAATGTTCAGCGAAAGAAAACTTATTTCACGGCGTCCTTCAGGGCCTTGCCGGCCTTGAACGCGGGGGCCACCGTGGCGGGGATCTTGATGGTCTCTTTCGTGCGCGGGTTGCGGCCCGTGCGCTCGGGGCGCTTGCGCGTTTCGAACGTGCCGAAGCCCACCAGAGAAACCTTGTCGCCAGCCTTCAGCGCGGCGGTGATGCCCTCCAGAACGGCGTTCACGGCCTTTTCGGCGTCCTTCTTCGTCAGCTCCGCGTCCGCGGCGACTTTCGCGATCAGTTCAACTTTCGTCATTTGTCGTAACCTCCAACAATTTTTCCTTTTCGCGTGTGCTGCGCGCAGCGCGCATGCGACACTATCATGAACAGGGCGCCGGCCCTGTGCAAGCCCTTTGTACGGCAGTATGCCCCGTTTGCCCACGGGCTAAACACCGCACAAACCAGGGGGCGGCCATGCCCCGGGCTGGCCTATATGATTTTACATGAACCGCCCTCAGATTGCAACCCCTTTTGCCGTTTTTTCGCCGGTTTTGACGCATTCCGGGGCCATTTTATGCAATTTTGCACGGCCGAAGGCAGAAGGCCGGGCGCCGGTGAACGGTATTGAGTTACTTTTCTTCCTTCTGGCGCCCGTGCGCGCCCGGGGCCCTTGCGGGCCCGGCCACGAAAAAGCTTGCGCGCGGCTTACCCCAGTTGACACCCGCACCCAGGACAAAACATGGCCTCCTTCTCAACCTCCGCGCCGCACTGGGGGCAGCACTTCACGCTGGAGGCCGCGGCGGGCTGGGCCTGCGGCTGCTGCGCGCCGCCCGCGCGCAGGGCGGCTATTTTGGCCTCGATGGCGGCAATGTCCTCGCACAGGCCCTCTATAAAGGCCTCGTTCTCTTCGCCGGTGCGGCGCAGCGAATACACAAGCGCGCCAAGCTCGCGCTGGGCGCGGCCCAGCTTCGACTCCAGCGCCACCAGCTTTGCCTCCTTTTTGCCCTTTTCATACAGCGTACCGGCCGTGCGTACGGCGGAATCGGCCACCTGGGCGCCCGCCTGCTTCAATTTGTTCCAATCCATAAAAGCATCCCTCTCTTTTCCGGTGCGGCCGTGCGGCCGCCCTGTTGTGAATATGCACTCTGCCTTCAGCATATGCCGCGCCCGGCGCAGCCGTCAGCCAATGAACTCGCGCAGCATGGAGCCGGGCGGCACCAGCGCCGCTTCCAGCGGCGTGCACAGCGCAAGGCGCGCGCACAGGCTCTGCATGCTTTCGGCCCAGGGGCTTTGCGGCGGCACCTGGCCGCGCAGGGCGGCCGCCAGCGGCGCAAGGCAGCAGGGCTCGTAAGAAAAGCTGGTGTCCAGCAGAAGGTCGGCCTCAGGCTTGAACACCTTGATGTTCTCGTCCTCGCCGCGGCACACGTCCGCCCACATGGCAAGCGTGCGCTGGGGCGAGTGGCCGCGGAATTTATAATCCCGCACCATGCGGCGTGCAAGGCGCACGTCCCGCGTGGGCAGAATGCGCTGCCCGCCGTACGAATACTCTTCGCGCAGGCCCGCGTACACCTTGTACACACTGCCCGCGGGCAGGCCCGCCACCAGCCGCGGGTTCAGCGCGTGGATGCCCTCCACCACAGCCACACCGCGGCCCACGCACACCTCCAGCGTGCCGCGCACGCGCTGCTCGCGGTTGAAATCAAAATCCGGAATGGCAGCGCGGCCCGTTTCGATAAGCGAGGCCAGCGCGCGCAGAATGGCCGGGATGTCCAGCGCGTCCACGCTTTCATAGTCCGGCCTGCCGTCGGGCCGGCGGGGGTAATCCTGCACGTTTTTGAAGAAATTATCCAGCGAGACGACGGCGCTCTCCACCCCGGCGGCGCGCAGGGCCCCGGCCAGCTTGTGGGCCGTGGTGGTCTTTCCGGAGGAAGACGGCCCCGTCAGCATCACCACGCGCGCGCCGCTTTGCAGCACCTGCCCTGCGGCGTGGCGCACGCGGGCGGCGTAGTCTTCCTCGCAGTATTCCACAAACCTCTGCGGCACGCTTGCGGCCACGTTCAAAAGGCCCAGCTCAACCAGCCGCTTGGGGATCCATATCAAACCATTTGCCATAAAAATCCTCTATTTTCTGCTTGCGCGCCAGCACCTCGTCGAAGCGGGCCAGATATTCCAGCGGGTACTTGTGGTTGAACACGCGCTCGATGCGGCCCGCCGGGCCCACCAGCTTGGTAGAGCCGCCCGCGCCCGCTGATAGAATGGTATGCACCTCTTCCATGATATAGATATTGTAAAGCCCTGCAAAGCCCGGCTTTGCCCAGCCGGTATTTTCCAGGTTCTGCAAGGTGCCCTTCTGGCGGTAGAGGTAATACGGCCCGTACCCGGCGCTTTGCAGCGCGCAGACAGAATGCTGCACCATCTGCGCCACGTCGCCGTAGGCGGGCGGCGCGGCCTGCATCACAAGGTTTGAGGCGCGCTTTAAGGTAAGCGTGTGCACGGTGATATTCTCCGGCGAGAGGGCCAGCACCCCGGCAAGGCTTTTTTCAAAGCCGGCGGGCGTATCCAGCGGAAGGCCGGCAATGAGGTCCATATTGATATTGCGGTGCCCGGCTTTGCGCGCAGCGGCGAAGCAGTCCAGCACGTCCTGCGCCGAATGGCGGCGCCCAATGGCGCGCAGCACCTCGTCTGAAAGCGTCTGCGGGTTGATGGAGATGCGCGTGGCCCCGCCCTCGCAGATGGCGGCCAGCTTTTCGGGGGTGGTGCAGTCCGGCCTGCCGGCCTCTACCGTGAATTCGCGCACATGCGAAAAATCGAACGCGCCGCGCACGGCGGCCATCAGGCGCGCAAGCTGCTGTGCGCTGACGGCCGTGGGCGTGCCGCCGCCGATATACACGGTCTCCAGCCGCAGGCGCAGCTTTTCAGCCATGGCCGCAATGCTTTGCAGCTCCTGCTCCAGCCTTTGCAGGTACGGCGCCACCAGGGCGCCGCTTTTCTCTGTGGTGGTGGAGACAAAGCTGCAATATGAGCAGCGCGACGGGCAGAACGGAATTGAGATATACAGGCTGTAAGAGCGCAGGGCGCTTCGATTTATTACATCTTGTTGATTATTTGCAATTTGTACAGCAAGTTTATATTTTTCCTCGCTGACATCGTTGCGCCGGCAGAAAAACGCCTGCTGCTGCGCCGGGGAAAGGCCTTTGCGCCGCATGTCGTGCAGAAGGCGCACAGGCCGCACGCCCGTCAGCATGCCCCAGGGCGGGCGTATGCCCGTTTCCACCTGCAGCAGCATGTAAAGCGCGCGGCACACCTCATATTCTTCCTCTTTCGGGCCGGCGCCATCCGGCAAGCGGAACACCTTTACACCGCACCGCTGCGCCGTGCGCACGCCGCACAGCACCCTGGCGCCCGCCCTGCGCACACGCACACAGGGCGCGCCGGGCGCGCAGCGCCTTTGCACCAGCTTTGCGCCGGGGAAAAACATGCGCGCAATGTGCTCTGCCTCATAGGTGCCGGCAAGGCCGCAGAAAAACAGCTCCACGCCCGTCACCCCTCGCGGCAGGCGGCGGCCAGCCAGCGGTTGTGCGCGAGCTGGCCGGCCATGGTGGTGAAGCTCTCGTGCCCGGGCAGCACTTGCACGCCGGGCGGCACCTCGCGCCCCAGCCTTGCCAGGCTTTGGGCCATCTGCGCGGGCACAGATTCGGCAAGGTCCGTGCGGCCCACATCGCCGTCGAACAGCGTGTCGCCGGAAAACAGCGTGTCGCCGCACAGATAGCACACGCTGCCCCGCGTGTGGCCGGGCGTGGCGATGACGCGCAGCGAAAGCCCGCCGAAGGAGAGGGCCATGCCGTCCTGCACAAACACGTCCACGTCCTGCGGGGCAAGGGGCAGCATGCGGCTGGCCCCGGCGTCCGGCTGCGCCAGATGCACCGGCGCGCCGGTGGCGGCCTTCAGCGCGCGCACGGCGCCCACATGGTCGAAATGGCCGTGCGTCAGCAGAATGGCCGCCAGCCCCGCGCCGTGCTTTTCCAGCTGGGCAAGGTAGGCCGCGGCGTCTGCGGCCGGGTCTATGGCAATGGCCGTGCCCGCGCCGTCCAGCGCGAGGAAGGTGTTGGTGTAAAGGGGCGCAGGGCCCGTGATATGCAAAATTTCCATAGGTGTGCCTTCCTTTCTGTGCGCGGGCCTATTCGCCCTTTGCGGCCCACTCGTCCGTGTCGATGACAATGGTGATGGGTCCTTCGTTCACAAGGCTGATGTGCATTTCGGCGCCGAATTCGCCCGTCTGCACACCGGCAAGGCGCGTGCCTTTCATCTGCGCCACAAACTCGTTGTAGCAGTCTACCGAGACGGGCGGCTTTGCCGCGCGTGTAAAGCCCGGGCGCCTGCCCTTTTTCGTGTCGGCATACAGCGTGAAGTTGGACACCACCAGCGCCTCATAGCCAAGGTCCTCCGCCGAGAGGTTCAGGGCGCCGTTCTCATCGTCGAAGATGCGCAGGCCCGCGCACTTCTGCGCCAGCTTTGCGCACAGGGCGGGGGTGTCGGTGTCCTTCACGCCCAAAAGTATGACGAGGCCGGGGCCGATGGCCCTTTCGCCCACGCCGTCTATCGCAATATGCGCGCGGGAGACGCGCTGGATGACCGCTTTCACTGCCTGCATCCGCCTTTCTGTGTTCCGCGTGCGCGCCGCGCCCTCACAGGCGCTGGATGCTGAGCACGCTTTTTATTTTTTTCATGCGCTGAATGACGCCCGCAAGGTGCTCTTTGGAAGAGATGGCGATGGTGAGCGTCAGCGAGGCGCGCCCGTCCGAGAGCTGGCGCGCCGAGAAGGTGTAGCACGTCAGGCGCATTTCGGCAATCAGGCCCGCCACGTCGGCCACAAGGCCGTCGCGGTCCATGGCCGATATCTCCAGCGAGGATTTGAACGACTCCTTCTCCGACGCCTTTTCCGCCCACCAGGCGCGCAGCCAGCGGGCCGCGTCCTCCCCGGAGAGGCCGGCCCTGGCGTTGGCGCAGTCCTTCTTATGGATGGACACGCCGAAGCCGCGCGTAATGAAGCCCACAATTTCGTCGCCCGGCAGCGGGTTGCAGCACTTGGCAAATTTGATGGGGCAGTTGTCCAGCCCCTCCACAATGACGCCCTCGGTGGCCTTCTGCTTGCGGATGGGCACGGTGGTGACGGCGGGCGGCGCGGCCTCGCGCGCCTGCTTTGCCACCTCGTCCTTGATGCGTATCATCAGCCGCGAGAGCTGAATGCCGCCGTAGCCGATGGCGGCGTACAGCTCTTCGGGCGTGTTCAGGCGCATGCGGCGCGCCATGTCCGTCATAAAGGCGTCGTATTCCTCGGCCGGGATGGTGATGAGGTTGCGGCGCAGCTCGCGCTCCAGCGCGGCGCGGCCCTCGGCGATGTTTTCTTCCTTGCGCTCTTTTTTGAACCAGTTGCGTATTTTGTTGCGCGCCTCGCTGGTGACCACAATGTTCAGCCAGTCGCGACTGGGGCCCTTATCCTGCGGGCCGGTGAGCACCTCGATAATCTCGCCCGTGTTCACCTTGTGGTCAATGGGCACAATGCGCCCGTCCACCTTGGCGCCCACCATGCGATTGCCCACCGCCGAATGAATGGCGTAGGCAAAGTCGATGGCCGTGGCGCCCGCGGGCAGGTTGATGACGTCGCCCTTTGGCGTGAAGGCGAACACCTCTTCGGGCAGAAGCTCGGATTTTATCTCGCGCAGCAAATCGCCCGCGTCCTCGCTGTCGCGCTGGCTTTCCAGAAGCTGGCGCACCCAGGCCACGCGGTCGTCCAGCCTTTCGGCCTTGCCGCCAAGCCCCGCCTTGTACTTCCAGTGCGCGGCCACGCCGTATTCAGCCGTCTGGTCCATCTCCCAGGTGCGTATCTGCACCTCGAAGGGGATGCCCTCGTGCCCGATGACGGTGGTGTGCAGCGACTGGTACATGTTTGGCTTCGGGGTGGAGATATAGTCCTTAAAGCGGCTGGGGATGGGGTGGTACATGTCGTGGATGACGCCCAGCGCGTTGTAGCACTCGGCCACCGTATCCAGAATGATGCGCACGGCGTACACGTCGTATATCTCGGCAAAGGTGCGGTTCTGGATATACATTTTGCGGTAGATGCCGTACACGCTTTTCACGCGCTTTTTGATGGTGCAGCCCGCCATGCCGTTCTCGGCCAGGCGCTCTTTTATCTTATCCGCGATATTGGCGATGAAATCCTCCGCCGCGCCGTTCTGCGCAAGGTAAGAGCGTATCTCGTCATAGCCGATGGGGTCCAGGTACTGAAGGCTGCGGTCCTCCAGCTCCTCCTTCACGTTGGACATGCCCAGGCGGTGCGCGATGGGGGCGTACACCTCCATTGTCTCCAGCGCCTTGTCGCGCCGCTTCTGCTCGGGCCAGGAGTCGCCCGTGCGCATGTTGTGCAGCCTGTCGCACAGCTTTATCAGCATCACGCGCACGTCGTGGCTCATGGCCATCAGCATCTTGCGCAGGTTTTCGGCCTGCTGCTCTTCCACAGAAGAAAACTTGATGCGCCCCAGCTTCGTCACGCCGTCCACCAAAAGGGCTACGTCCGCGCCGAACTGCGCCTTCACATCGTCCAGGGTGGTATCGGTATCCTCCACGCTGTCGTGCAGCAGGGCGGCCACCACGCTGTCGGTGTCAAGGCCCAGATCCACCACAAGGCAGGCCACGGCCAGAGGGTGGCTGATATAGCTTTCGCCCGAAAGGCGCCGCTGGCCCTTGTGGGCCTTTTCGGCCAGGGCGTAGGCGCGCTGTATTTTCTCCTCGCCGTACGCGCGGCCGGAGTCGGCAATGGTGGCGCGCAGGTCTTCATATGTTTTCACCGGGCTGCGGGCCGCACCCTCGTTTGGCAGCGCCATGGCCATATCATTTCTCCCCTCTCAGCCGCTGCAGAATGGGCGCAGCGGCAAGGTCCTTTTTGCCCTGTGCGGGCACAATTTGAAAAAATTCGCCGCGCGCGTCCTGCCTTTGCTGCACAAGGCCAAGCTCGCACAAAGCGCGCAGCGACACCAGCACCTTGCCCGCGCGCTGCGCGCCGCAGCGCGCGAACATGCCGCGCAGGTCCTCGGCGCACACGCCGCCCGGGCACGCCGCCAGAAGGCGGTATACGGCGGCGGTGTCCTCGCGCTGGGGGTACACCGCCTGCACCTCGCGCGGGCCCAGCACGGCCCCGGCCAGCGCCGCCTGCGCGGGCAGCAGCGTGCCGAGGTATTCGTCCCGCAGCCCTGCGGGGCGCATGTCCTTCACGCGGGCAGACACCGACGGGCCCGCCTTGCCCTCAAAGATGCTCAGGGCCAGCACCACGTCCACCTGGGCGCCGGGCGCATAGCACAGCGTGTCCGGCCCTTTGCCGAAATACACGGCGTTCAGCGCCGCGCCGCCCTGGCGCAGGCGCAGGCGCACATGCCTGCCCTCGCTGAGGGGGTACACGCCCTCCAGCAGGGCGTTTTCCACAAGGAACAGCGGCGCCGGGTTGCCCGCGCCGAAGGGGGCCAGCTTCTCAAGGGACGCCACCTCCGCACAGCTCAGCGCCGCAAGCTGCACGCGCGCGTCCACCTCAATGGGCGGCGCCGCGGGCACGGGGTACTCCTGCGCGGCCCAGGCATTGATGGCCCGGCGCAAAGCGCCGAGGTTCTCTTTTTTCACCGAGAGGCCGGCCGCCTGCGCGTGCCCGCCGTAGCGCACCAGCAGCGGCGCGCAGGCCGCAATGGCGTCGTACAGCGAAATGCCCGGCACGCTGCGGCCGGAGCCCTTGCCCTCGCCCGCCTCGTCCACGGCGATGATGACGGCGGGCTTGCCGAATTTTTCCACAATGCGCGAGGCCACGATGCCGATGACGCCCTGGTGGTACCCCTCGCCCCACACCACAAGGATGCGGTCCGTCTCGTAAGAGGGGTCTGCCGCAATGGTGTCCAGCACGCTTTGGGCAATGTGCTGCTCCGTCTTCTGGCGCTCGGCGTTTTTTTCCTCCAGCGCGGCGGCAAGCCCCGCGGCCTGCGCCTCGTCCTCGCAGAGCAGAAGCTCCAGCGCGGCGGTGGCGTCATCCATGCGGCCCGCGGCGTTCAGGCGTGGGGCCAGCGCGAACGAGATGTTCTCTGCCGTCAGGCGCTTTCCCTCCAGCCCGCACTGGCGTATCAGCGCGGCAAGGCCGGGGCGGTCCGTCTCCTGCAGAAGGGCCAGGCCCGCCTTTACAATGCGCCGGTTTTCGCCCACAAGGGGCATGATGTCCGCCACGGTGCCGATGGCCGCAAGGTCTCCATACACGGGCAGAAGCTCTTCCGCGTCGCAGCCCTCCAGCGCGCACACCAGCTTGAAGGCCACCCCCGCCCCGGACAGCATGCCGCAGCCGCTTTCATCGCCGGGCTGCTGCGGGTCCACCACGGCGGCGGCCTCTGGCAGCTCTGCGGGGGCGAGGTGGTGGTCCGTCACCACCACGTCCATGCCCAGCTCCTTGGCGCGGCGCACGGCCGCGGCGGCAGAGATGCCGCTGTCCACCGTGATGATGAGCGAGACGTCCTTTTCGTCCATCAGCTCCACCGCCGCCTCGGAAAGGCCGTAGCCGTCCTCGCCGCGGCTGGGCAGCTTGTAATAGACCTCGGCGCCCGCGCTGTCGAGGTAGGTGTACAAAAGCGCGGTGGCCGTCACGCCGTCCACGTCGTAATCGCCGAACACCACAATGCGCTCGCCGCTGTCTATGGCCTGCTGAATGCGCGCCACTGCCTGCGGCATGCCCGAAAGGCGCATGGGGTCGCCCAGAGGGCCGCCGGGGCCGCACAGGGCCATGGCCTTTTCAGGCGCGCCGTACCCGCGCGCGGCCAGCACGCCGCACACAAGCTGCGGCATGCCGGTTTCGGCGGCAAGGCGCCGGGCTGCATCTTCATCCTGCGGCGCAAGGCGCCATGGGCAGTACGTCATGGGGGTTCATCGTTCCTTTTCTTCAGTCTTAGGCGCCGCATGCACGGCAAGGCCGCCTTCCACAAGGCCCTCCTGCGACAACACGGCCTTCAGGGCGTCCGCCTCGGCGCTCACGTCCAGCGCGGCGGCCTGCAGTAGGCTGTCCAGCAGGTTGGCAAAGGCGTCGTTCACCGGCGCCAGCACGCCGCGCACCTCGGTGCGCACGCTGGCCGCGGCCTCGCTGGAGGCGGTGTGCGGCTCCACCTCGTTATACACACGCAAAAGGCGCAGGGTGGTGGGCATGTAGTAATCGCAGAAGCGGCGCACGTCGTCCTGCGCGTCCGGGTGGCTGCGCACCCACTCGAAGATGTTCTGCGCCTTTTCGCGGATGCCGCGCGCGCTTTGGGCTATCTCTTCATCGTCTATCTCTTTCATTTGGGCGTCCAGCTCGCGCAAAAAGCTTTCGCCCTGCGCGGCAAAGGCGCTTTGCGGCGGCGCAGCGGGCGCCGCCTGCGCTTTTTTCTTTCTGCGGCGCGGCTTTGCGCGGGCGCGCTCGTCCTGCTCTTTGGCGCGCTGGGGGTTTTTCAGCCGCCACACCGCGTTGTTGGCCCAAAAGCAGCCCGTTTCGTCATCCACAAAGCCGAAGGGGAAATAGCCCCGGCGCACAAGCTCCTTCAAATCCTTTTCCACGGCGGCGGCGCTGCGCCCCGAGGCGCGGGCAATGTCCGCCAGCGGGCAGGCCTCCTGCAGATTGATGATGTCGCGGTAAAGGCGGAAATGCTTCACCCGCTCGAACAGGCGGAACCCCAGCTTCGACAGCTTGCCGAAGGCAAGGCTCAGAAGGCCGTACTGCGCCACATCGGCGGCCAGCGTCACGGCCGAGCCCAGCGAGTACACAAAAAACGCGTTTTCGGCAAGCTGGTCCAGCCCCACGCAGGCAAACAGCACGCACAGCGCCGCGCACCCAACGCCCACGGCCCCGCCCAGAAGCTGCTTTGCCAGCGCGCCGCCGTCCGGCGGCGCGGGGCGACGGGCCTGCACCGCGCCGTTCGCATTCAGGCTGGGCGCGTAGAACTTCGCGCCGGAATCTGTAAATTTTTTCGGCAGGCTCATGTCCTTCAGCCGCGGCATCACCACGGTGAGAAATAAAACAAGGACGATGATCTCCAAACGCGCTTCCCCCTTTTTGCGGCGCGGGCAGCGTCACTGCCCGGCCAGGCCGTCCTGCACAAGGCCGTCCTGCGCCAGCACTGTTTCCAGGGCGCTTATCTCTGCCGAGACGTTCAGCGCCGTATCCTGCAAAAGGCCGTCGTGCAGGGTGACAAAGGCCCTGTCGATGGTGTCCAGAATGCCGCCTATCTCCTGCTGGATGCCGCTGGCCACGCTGCTTTCGCCCGCGTGCAGGGCCACCTCGTTGTAGGTGCGCAGCAGCTTCAGCACCGTGGGCAGGTAATAGCCCGAAAAGCGGCGCACGCCCGCCTCTTTGCCGGGGTGCTGCTTCAGCCAGGCGGCTATCTGCCTTGTGTGGCGCTCCAGCTTTTCCACCCTGGCGCGCACCTCTTCGTCGCTGATGCGCGCCTTTTCGGCGCCCAGCTCCTGCAAAAAGCTTTCGTACACCTCGCTCACCGTGGGCGCCGCAGGCGACGCGGCCCCCTCTGCCTGTGCCGGCTGGGCTGCGGCCTGCTGCTGCGCCATATAGGCAAGGTATGCGGTGCGCCCCGTGAACAGGCGGGCGGCGTCCGGCGAAAGGTACATGCCCTCCAGCTCGCCCATCTGCAAAAAGCGCCGCACATCTGCCAGCACGGCCTTTTCCGTGCGGCTGGTGGCAGCCGCCAGCTCGCTGATGCGGCAGTAGGCGCGGTCCTCCAGCACGGCCATATAGCTCACCAGCAGGCGCAGGCGCCGCGCCTTGCGCACCTTGAATATGCCGCTGATAAGCCCCCACGCCGCAAACACGGCCAGCACGGGCACGCCCGCCCAGCCGTCCTCCATGGCGGTGGTGATGCACAGCGCCGTGAACAGGGCGCCCATGGCAAGGTGCCCGCCTGCGGCAATGGCCGCGCTTTCGCGGCGGCTGCGCAGCTTTTTCAGGCGCCGCTTTTTCTCGGCCGCCCTGCGGGCCGGGGCCGCCGCAGCGCGAAAGCCCTGTGCCGCCGCCCCGGCTGCCGCCAAGGGCCTGCCCGCCCGGCGCGCCGCACCGCCGAAGGCCCCGGCCGCGCCGCTGCGTTGCGCCGCTGGCCGCGCCGCGCAAAGCCGCGCCCACAGCCTCCACAGCCTGGCGCACGTCCGTTCTATCTCGCGGCCGTCGTTCATAATCGTTTTTCGGTTTCGCCGCGGCATACCTCTGCCTCTTTCGCCTTGTGGCCGGATATCGCGCCCCGTCGCCCGCAAGGCGGTATTCTGCGCAATGGCAAGGGCCGCGCGCACGTCCACCGCAGCGACATAATGCCCTCGCATAGCCCGCGCCCGCCGCACGGTACACGCCCGGAAGCTCGGGCTTCAGCCCGCCGCGCGGCGCACCGGGCTGGAGGTGCGCGTCTCAGCTCGTCAGCACGGCCTCCGGCGCCGTATAGCCCGGCAGCCTGTGGCCAAGGCGCGCAGCCCTGCGCGCAGCGCGCCCGCAGTTCGCCCAGAAGGTCGCCCAGTTCGCTGCGCGCACGCCGCGCGGGAGGTGGGCTGCACGGGGCCGCCCGGCAGCCCGGCGCGGCCCGCCAGAAAGGCCCCCATGCCCTGCGCGGGCGCGGCATACCCGCCGCCGCCCGCGGCATAGGCGCGCCCCTCCAGCATGCGCTGGAAGGCGATGGCCTTTTTCGCGTCGCCGTCAAAATCCTGCGGGCCCACGCTTACCACCACGGCGGCGTTGGCGTTTCTGCCCGCGCGCGCGTGGAAGCTCATGCCGTTTGTGACGGCGCGGCCCTCCTCGCTGGCCGCGGCCACCACCTGCCCGCCCGGGCACATGCAGAACGTATACACACAGCGCGCGCCCACATGCTGGCTCAGCTGGTATTCCGCGCGCGGCAGGGCCGGATGGCCCGCCGCCCCGTGGTACAGCCCGCGCTCGATATCCGCCTGCAGGTGCTCGGCCCGAAAGCCCACGGAAAACGGCTTTGCCTGCAGGGCAAAGCCCGCGTCCGCCAGCATGAAAAAGGTGTCGCGCGCAGAGTGGCCCGGCGCCAGCACCAGCGCGCCGCACGAAATGCTGCCCGCGGCGGTGCGCACCGCCACAAGGCGGCCATGCGCGGCGGCAAGGCCGGTGAGCTTTGTCTCAAAGCGCACCTCGCCGCCAAGGCGCTCTATTTCGCGCCGGATGCTTTGAATGACGCCGCGCAGCCTGTCGGTGCCCACATGGGGCTTTTGCTGCCACGCCACCTCGGGCGGCGCGCCGTGCGCAAGCAGCGTCTGCTTTACAAAGGCGCACAGGGGGTCGTGGATGCGCGTGGTCAGCTTGCCGTCGGAAAAGGTGCCCGCGCCGCCCTCGCCGAACTGGATGTTCGCCTCCGGCTGCAAAGCGCCCGTCTGCTCAAAGGCCTGCACCGCAGCGGCGCGCTTTTCCATGGCGGGGCCGCGCTCCAGCACAAGGGGGGCAAAGCCCGCCTGCGCCAGCACCAGCGCCGCAAACAGCCCCGCGGGCCCAAGCCCGCACACCACCGGCCTTTCGGCCAGCGGCACGGCGCCGTGCGGAATAACGAAGGGCATGGGCCTTGCCAACGACACCGAGGGCGCAAAGCCCTCGTAAGAGAGCTCGGCGCCCTCGTCCCACAGCTCCACAGCCACCGTATAGACAAGGCTGGGCCTGCCGTGCCTTGCGTCCACGCTCACCCTCGACACCTCGGCCCGGCGCACGCTGCCGCGCTTTACCCCCAGCACGCGCAGCGCCTGGGCCAGCGCCGCCTCGCGCGGGGCCGAAAGCGGAAGGCGTATCTGCTTTACAAACAGCATCTCAGCCCGCCCCTTCTGCGGCGTCAATGTCGCACAGCACCTCGTAGCTGCCCGTGGCGAACACCGTATCCGAGCCCGGCACCACAATGGTGGCCGGCATGCTCTGCTGGCCCTTCGAGACGTTGATGTTGCCGGCCGACGCGTCCACCTGCGCCACCACGTTCGCCTCGCTCAGGGCGTTCAGCTCTTCCTCGGGGCCCACCAGCGTCACGTCGTTCAGGCGCCGGGTGGTCACCGTCACCGCGGTGTCGCCGGGCGCGTTCACCACGCTGATCTGCGACACCGTCACCGTGCGCGTGGCAAAGCCGTAAGTATCAAACGTCACGTCCACGCTTTGCAGCGCGTCCAAATTGCGTATGCCGTCGGGCAGGCTGATGGCAAGCGTCACCGTCTCGCCCAGCTTGAATTTCGTCAGGTCTACAAAGCCCGCGCTCACGCTCTCCAGCGCGTCCACGCGCTCGGCCGGGCCTGCAATGAGGATGGTCTCTTGCGAGAGCTGTGCGCCCAGCACGCTTGTGTCGTAGCCCTGCGGCACGCCGGTGTATTCAAAGGTGATGGGCACCTCTTTCATTTTCAGCACCGGAATGGTCACCTCCACCTGCTCGGCGTCCGCCGTGATGTGGGTGTCGGTAAGCACCTTGCCGTCCTTATCCCAGAATTCAAGCTGCGCGGTGGCCAGGGCGCTTTCGGTGCGCTGGCCGCTCATGGCCACATTGGCCACCACCTTATCCACCTGGTTCATCTGGCTCTCCGGCCCGCGCAGCGTCACCTCGGCGGGCGCGGCCACGGGCGTATCCACAAAGTAGCCCTCGGCGGGCTCTACGCCAATGACATTCACCGTCACCGGGAAGGTCTTGGTAGACACCTTGTCGAACGTCAGGGTGATATACGAGTTGGGGGTGATGTCCTCTATCTGGTACTGCTGCTGCACGCTCAGAGACGTATCGGCGCGGCGCACAATAAGCTTCAATGTGTAGGTGCCCGCGCCGGTGACGCTGGAATAATCCGGATACACCAGTAAATCGCCCGCCTCAAGGCCGCCCACCACGCTGCCGTTGCCTGTGACGCGCACGTTCACCGTCATGCTCGGCTTTTCCACAATGTCCAGCCCGTAGCTCTGGTAGGCGGCGGAGTTGTAATCCAGATTTACCGGCACATAGCGCACGGTGGCCGTCTGGTTCGGGTCCACCACAGAAATCACTACGAACCACATAAAAAATGCCACCAGCAGCGAAAACACGGCCAGCACGCGCCTGTCGCCCGCAAGCCGGGCAAGCGTCTGGCGCAAAGCCGCCCTGCCCTCTTTTCCGCCGCGCGGGGGCTTTTCCGGCCTCTGCGCCGGGCCGCCGGGGGCGTTGCTGCGTTCCTGTTCACTCATGTTTCTTCCTCCAGAAGCTCCAGAAGGGCTGCTTTTTCTCCTCCTCGGCGGGGGGCACCACATCTCCCTCCAGCAGGCTGAACAGCGTCTGCCTGTCCAGCCTGCGGATGAGCACGCCGTTCTTTGCCAGCGAGATGATGCCCGTCTCCTCGCTCACCACCACCACCACAGCGTCGGAATTCTCGCTCATGCCAAGGGCGGCGCGGTGGCGCGTGCCCATGTCCTTGCCCATTTCAAGGTTGTCGGAAAGCGGCAGCACACACCCTGCGGCGGCAATGCGCCCGTCGCGCAGAATGGCCGCGCCGTCGTGCAGGGGCGTGCCCACATAAAAAATGGTGCCCAGCATCTCCTGCGTCACCTCTGAATCCAGCACGGTGCCCGTCTTGATAATTTCGGAAAGGTTCGAGCGCTTTTCAAACACCATCAGCGCGCCTGTGCGCGTGTCGGAAAAACGCTCTGCCGCGTCGCACACGGCCAGGGCCGCCTTGCGCCATTCCTCGCGCAGGCTTGCGCCCCGCGCCCTTGGCCGCAGAAACCCCGCCGAAAGAATATTGGTGTTGCCCACCTGCTCCAGCGCGCGGCGCAGCTCCGGCTGGAACACGATGACCAGCGCAATAAGCCCCCAGCTCATCAGGTTATCCAGAATGAACTGCAGCGTGCGCAGATGCGCGAAGCTGGCCACGGCCCACACCAGCAGCAGGGCGATAATGCCCTTTGCAAGCTGCGCGGTGCGCGTTTTGCGCACAAGGATAATGGCCTCGTACACAAGGAACGCCACAACAAGGATATCCACCACGTCTGCCAGGCCGAAGCTCGCCTTCAGCCTGTTGATGAACGAATACCACATGGTGCCTCTCCTGCCTTCCTGCAAATGCGCGCGGGCCCTGCGGCCCTAATAATTCAGTATATCACGTTTTTCTTTCGGAAAAAAGGGAAAAAAGCCCCGGCGGGCATATTTTCACCCTTCGCCGCCCGTGCGCCGCAAAAGGCACACGCAGTGCGCGGCAATGCCCTGCCCCGCGCCCGTGAAGCCAAGGCCCTCTTCGGTGGTGGCTTTTACCGAGACGTCACCTGCGGCCGCGCCGCAGGCCGCGGCCAGCTTTTCGCGCATAGCCGGGATGTGCGCAGCCAGCTTCGGGCGCTGGCACAGCACGGTGGCATCGATGTTTTCCACTTCGTAACCCGCCTGCCGCACGCGCGCGGCCACATGGCCCAGCAGCACAAGGCTGTCGGCGCCCTTGTACCGCTCGTCCGTATCCGGGAACAGCTTGCCGATGTCGCCCAGCGCCGCCGCGCCCAGCAGGGCGTCCGCCACGGCGTGCGCCAGCACGTCTGCATCCGAGTGGCCCAAAAGGCCCTTTTCGTACGGGATATCCACCCCGCCCAAAATCAGCTTTCGCCCTTCCACAAGGCGGTGTACGTCGTAACCATGGCCGATGCGCATGGCAGCCTCCTCCTTTACAGGCGCGGGCAGGTCTTCCCGCGTGGTAATTTTCAAATTGGCATAGTCGCCCTCCACAAGCCGCACGGGCAGGCCCGCCAGCTCGAAAATGCTGCAGTCGTCTGTTGCCTCGCGCATGCGCTGCCGGCCCACGGCGGCCAGCGCCCGGCGGTACAGCGCCGTCTGGAAGCACTGGGGCGTCTGCACGGCAAACAGCGTTTCGCGCGCGGGCGTCTCCAGCACAAGGCCGTCCCGCGCGGCGCGCTTCACCGTGTCCTTTACGGGCACGGCGGGCGCCGCCGCGCCCATCTGCCCGGCCGCCTCCAGCGCGCGGCTTATCACCTGCGGCGTCACAAAGGGGCGCGCCGCGTCGTGGATGGCCGCCAGCGCCGCATCGGTGGCGGCAAGGCAGTTCGCCACGCTTTGCGCGCGCGTTTCGCCGCCGCGCACCACACGCCAGGGCTTTTCCTGCGCGGCCAGCGCCTGCCTCACGGCCTGCTCGTTCGCCGCGCCGGCCGCCGCCACCACCTCGTCCACATACGGGTGCCCGGCCAGCGCCTGCACGCTGCGCTGCAAAACGGTTTTCCCGCCAAAGGAATAGCTCAGCTTATCAAACCCCATGCGGCGCGAAGCGCCCGCCGCCACGATAATGGCCACCACCCGCTGCCCGTTCAGCATGCGGCATGCCCCCCTTCCTTCACGGCTTTTTCTTTTCCAGCGCAAGGCGCACGGCCAGCACCGGCAGGCAGAACAGCTGCGGCACAAGCGCACCCAGCGCGTCTATAAACGGCACGAACAGCGCCAGCACCACCGCGCCGAACACGATGCCCAGCCGCAGAAGATACCAGCACACTACGCCCTGCACGTCCGGCGCCGCGCCCCATGCGCGGAACAGGCAGGCGTGCGCCGCCAGCGCCGCCACAAGGCCCGCGCCGCCCCCAAGGGCGAAGGCGGCCGTGCCGCGCCCGCCGAAGGCCGCCACGACGCCCAGCACCGCCGCGGCCAGCACCGCGCCTGTCAGATACGTCTGCCAGAACAGCTTTTTCCGTTCCCTTTTTTCCATGCTGCGCCCTCTTTTTTACAGGCGCCCCTGTGCATACCGCGCGCAGAGCGCCCGCCAAAATTCCGCCAAGCCATGCCGCAACGGATAAACCCGTGCCTTCCATTGCCATTCGCATTCAGAAAGCGCGCGGCAGCTGCTCCGCCAGGCTTATCCTTCGCCTGCACTTGGGTTCGCCAAGCGGACACATCGTGCCACATTCACGAAACCCGCCCAACGCCTTTCGGCCCGGCCCCGTTAAGGGTGTGGCAGCTGTTCCACCAGCCTCATCCTTCGCTTGCGCCTGGCTTCGCCAAGTGGACATATTATACCATAGAACGGCACGGCGCGGCAACCGATACCGCCCTGCCGCAAAAAAAGCGGGCGAAGGCCAAAGCCGCGCGTGAAGCGCACGGCTTTATGCGCCTGCAAAGCGCGGGCCCCTGCGGGCGGCTTCCTCTGAACGGCGGCCCGCCCCGCGCCTTTCTGAATGGGCATAGGGCCTCCGGCGAAGGCAGGCCCCGCCCCAAGGCCGCGACGGCCTGCACGCCCCGTTTGGGGCATGTCTTGTGTAAAGCTACAAGCCTGTTGAGCACGGTGCCGCCCGCGCGGCGCTCTCCCAAAAGGGGGCGTTTTGCCTTTCCTGCCGGGAAGGTCCGCCGGGCCCCGCGCCTCTCTGAATGGGCGCAGGGCCTCCCGGCGAAGGCAGGCCCTGCCCCAAGGCCGCGGCGACCTGCACGCCCCGTTTGGGGCATGTCTTGTGTAAAGCTACAAGCCTGTTGAGCACGGTGCCGCCCGCGCGGCTCTTTCCCGAAAGGGGGTGTTTTGCCTTTCCTGCCGGGAATACCTGACGGGCGGCGCGCCTCTCTGAATGGGTGCAGAGCTTCCCGGCGGGGCAGGCCCCGCCCTGAGGCCGCGGCAGCCTGCACGCCTCGTTTGGGGCATGTCTTGTGTAAAGCTGCAAGCCTGTTGAGCACGGTGCCGCCCGCGCGGCGCTCTCCCGAAAGGGGGTGTTTCGCCTTTCCTGCCGGGAATACCTGACGGGCCCCGCGCCTCTCTGAATGGGCGCAGGGCCTCCCGGCGAAGGCAGGCCCCGCGGCGGAGTATGAGGGCAGGCCCCGCAGGGCAGGATGCCCTGAACGGCACCCTGCACAGCCCTGTACCGGAAGCAGATGTCTTTTACACGGCCCGTTTTTCACAGCGAAAAGCCGCGGCCCCGGTTTTGAAAACCGGGGCCGAGCGTCTGCCTGTATTTTGTTTTACACGCCTGTTTTGGGGTTGGGCTTTTGACCTGCATCTGCCGTGGGTTCAGAGGGTTGCGACTGAGGCGGCATGGTTTCTTTATGACAAATAAAAGCTGCTACCGCCTCAGCGTTTTTAGGTATCTGCCCTTCATTTCCCGTGGCCGTCACCTTATAACCCTGTGCATCAGTCAGTTTCACTATATAATCAGCCCCTGCGGGCAGGCCGCTGGCAGTTTTGCTCTCACCGTGGCACAGAGTGAAACTGGCCATTCCATTGTGAAAAGCCATGTCGCCATACACACCATCCGGCAGGTCTTCTACCGTTACGGTAAAGGCAAAAGCTTTGGGCCCGCCGCCAGTACTGCCAGTCACTGTATGAGAAACCGTAAGGCTGCCCACGGCCTTCTCCAGTTTCCATTCCGCACGGCCTGCGGCACCGGCCCCCTGCACAAGGCTGGCGGCGATGTCATTTACCAAAGCAAATGTACCCGTGCTGGTTTCCTCCGCTGTAACATAAGTGCCCAGTTTGATATTCTCTATATAGCCTGCGCCGCCTGCTGCGCCGGGAATAAGCTGCAGCTGCGTATCACCAGAGGCCGTGCCAGGAATATCCAGAAGTGAACCGGAGGGCATCACCAGAAGGCCCCCGCCCTGCATGGAACCAGAGAATGCCCCCTCTAATGTGGATTTTTCCAGATAAAGTGTGCCACCCTGCGCCAGTGAAAAATCTTTCACCGCACCTTTCAAGGCACTTTCTTTCAGGCTGCCCTCTGTGATGCGAAGATACCCTCCGGCCTCTATGGCCAGCAGGCTGAAAGATTCCGTCTCGTCATATGTCTCATAAATGGCACCAATTGTGACAGGGTTCTGCGCAGAGCTTTCGACAATGTGCAGCTCCGCGCCGGAAACTTCCGCATCTGAGCTGACATAATCCACTGTTACGCCGCCGTAAAGGTACAGTTCAGCGCCCGATATCTCACCCCAGCTGCCTGGGTTGATTTGCGTATACTGCCCGCTTTTTACAGTAATCGTCCCGCAAGCTTCAGGCGGATATCCCGGCACTGGCGGAATAATATTACCACTGCCCGCCTGAACAACAGGGTACGGCGTATAGCTGCTGTTCGGGAAGGCAAGCATGCGCATGCCCTCGCCAATCGTTAAGTCATGCCCGTTTGCATAAAATGAAAACATGCCGATTTCACTATCATTGCCGGAGCAATCTATCGTTAGATGCTCTACCGTAGTGTCCGCACCAAATGATAAGCCCCCCATGCTTTTATCTGCCGGCAAAACCAGTGTTCCTCCCGCGGTGCCTTCATAACTGCCTGTAACAGTGACACATTTGGACGCCATGGGCACGATGGAATCAGTCACTGTACTTTCGCCCGTTACAACAATAGTCCCGCCATTGTTCACCAATTCATATGCCTTTTCCCAGCTTTGCACGCATTTCTCTGCTGTAAGGCCGGAATTTTCGTCACTGCCTGTGTTTCCGATATATATTACATTTTCTCCCTCTGCTATTGCCGCAGGCGCCATACACGCCAGCAGGGCCGCGGCCAGCAGGCCGCACAAAAACTTCCTTGCCTTTTTCATGCCTTTTCTCTCCTTCACAGGTTTTCGGCCCCGGCTTCCCCCTGTGTGAGACAGGCGGCTTCTCCGGCATTGCCGGAGAACAGGAAAGGGGCCCCTTTCGCCGCGCCGCATATAATGCGGCATTGAATACTTAAACTATACCATATTCCCTCAGGGTATGCAAGCCCTCGAGCCCGCCCGCGCTATGCGCCGTATAAAAGCTGCACGCAGTGCAGCCCCGCCCACACGGCGCCGCACAGCACCGCACCCGCCGCCAGCGCAACGGCGGCCGCCACGCCCGGCCCCGGCCCTTTTCTGCACGGCATGCGGCACGCCCCCTCCGGTGTTCTGGCGCCGCCCGGGCTGGATAACGCGCGGCCCCAAGGGGAATTATAGTAAATATATTTACTAAAATCAATAGTAAATATCTTTATTATGATACGCTGGGGCCAAGGCGGTGTTGGCAATGGGCCAAATGGAATACATGCGCATGATACGCAACCTGCGCGAGGACGCAGACAAAACGCAGGCGCAGATAGCCCATGTGCTGGGCACATCGCAGACCATGTATGCGCGCTACGAGCGCGGGGCAAGCGAAATGCCCATCCGGCACCTTATCACCCTGTGCCGCTACTACGGCGTTTCGGCAGATTATGTGCTGGGCCTGAAGAAAGCAAAAAAATAAAAGCAGACGCACGCGGCGCACAGCCGCAGGCAGCTGCTTTTTCTTTTTGCACGACGCGGCGGGCAAAGCGCCCTTCAGCCGGTAAAGCCAAACCACACCAGCAGCGCCGCGCCCGCGGCCCCAAGGCATGCGGCCACCGCCAGGTACGGCCTTTCGCCGTATTTCTCGTATTTGTAAATAAGCCCTGCCGCACAGCCGAAGAGCAAAAGCGAAAGGCTGCCCTTCCACGCCGGGTTGCCCTTTACAAGGCACATCACCGTAAGCACCTCTGCGGCCGCCACCATAAAATCCAGCGCGTGGCTGCGCGCGCGGGTGTCTATCTGCTCGTCGCGCTCGTCCCTGCGCGGCAGGGGCGGGCGGCGCGTGTTCCGTTCCATGGCCTCTTCTCCTCCTCATCTATAAGGTGCGTGCGCAGTACCCGGCCGCCGGGGCTTGCCCGCCCATTGCTTCAGCCGTATCACGGCCGGGCGCCGGCGCATCTGTTTTCCGGCCCATCAGGCGCCCCGCAAAAAGCCCGGCAGGCAAAAAGCATTTTATCCTCCCGCTCACAGCCCCTTGAGCCCTGCTGTTTCAGGCCGTCCGGCGCTGTTTTTATTTTGGGCATTTCCTCCGGGCGCGCGCCTGCTCTGCCTCAGCCCCATGCCCCCGGCATACCCGGTGCTCCGGCCTGTTGGGCGCATGCGGCTTTGTCATCCGCCCGCCTGCCCCGCCACAGCCTACGCGGAGGTAAAATGCCAGGCACAGCGCATGGCATCGGGCTACCCCGGCCAGCTTTGCGGGCTTTCATCCATGCCGCCATGTGCGGCGCGCCCGCCTATGCCGTATGCAGGCTCAGTTGCGTTTTTCGCAGTAGAAATAGGCGCCCAGCTCTGCCAGCATGCTGATGGAAAGCGCAAACGCCAGCCCCACGCCGATGGCGATAAGCGCCTGTGTGCCCGATACCTTCCCCGCCACCAGCAGGGCCAGCATCAGCCCGAAGCACACCGCCTGCGTCAGCCGGAAGGCCGCGCTTTTACTCTTCAGCTCCACAAGGCGGTTGCGCTCGTCCAGCTCCTCCAGCCTGTCCTCGCGGGCCAGCCTTTGCGACGTGCCGCGCAGCAGGGCGCCTATGCCGAAAAACAGCAGGCAGGCTATCAACACAATATCCCCTGCGTCCGCGCCTCTCAGCACGGCGGTGACTGCGTTCAAAACACCCAGCACGGTGGAAAACACGCCGAAGGCGAACGTTTTTTTGTTATAGACCTTCATACTGCTCCTCCTCCCGCTGCAGGTTTTCCTCCAGGCAGCAAAGCTGTTCCACCGTTGTGCCAAACACGCGCGCCATGCGGTATGCCAGCATCAGCGAGGGGCTGTACTGCCCCTTTTCAATCGAGATGATGGTGCGTGCGGAAACGTGCACCAGCTCTGCAAGCTGCTGCTGCGTCAGCCCTGCCGCCGCCCGCATCTGGCGCACTTTTGTTATCATAAGGCGGCCTTCCTTCCATATGAAGTTTGCTTCATGTGAAGTTTACTTCATATTACCATAGCGCACCGCAGCCGTCAAGCACCTTTTTCGCCAAAGCCAGAAAGGCGCGCGGGGCGCTGCGCTGCCCCGTCCCTCCCGCGCCGCCCTGTGCACGGCGCAAAATGGGCCAAAGGCGGCCGCCGCACAGGGAAAACCGCGCTGCACAGGGAAGCCCATAGCCGCACAGAGAAAACCGCAGCCGCAGGCACATGGCCTCCATTTATTAAAACAGGCGCGGGCGGCCTGAACAGACAGGCCGCCCGCGCCCTTGGTGCGTTTTTTCCCCCTCACCCGGCGGCAAGCCGGGCAAACACGCGCTTCAGGGGGTGATACAGCGCCAGCACAATGACAAAATTGCCCGCACAGTGCGCCACGCTGAACGGAATACCGGACACAAGGCGCGCCAGCGCGCCCATAAGGCCGAATTCCACCAGATAGACGGGCAGGAACAGCACCTCGAAAAAAAGGCCGAAAAAGCCCGCCGCAACAGCCCATAAAAGCGCCGAATTGTTTCTGCGCAGGGCGCGCACGGCCAGCACCCACAGCGGCCAGGCCCAGCAGTAGGCCAGCCACCAATCGCCAAAGCCGTAAAACAGCCCCTCCAGCATCACATACACCGCCGTGGCCGCCAGCGCGCTGCGCGCGCCCAGGCACACGGTGTAAATAAGCAGAAGCAGCGCCACAGGGTGAATGTTCGGCAGGCCGGAAAGCACCCATTTGCCCGCGAATACAAACGCGCCCAGCAGCGCCGAGCGCACAAGCTGCTTTGTGGTGGCCAAGGCCCCGCCCCCTTCCCTTTTTTGATGAAAAAACGCGCGGCACGGCGCGGGCCTTTTATGCCGCGCCCGCGCAGCGCCGCGCCATGGCTCAATAGCCCTGCGTCAGCGTAATTTCAAAGGTGTCGCCGTCCGCGATGGGGGTAGAGTCCACGCCGGTCTCCAGCATTTCGCCGCCCTTGGTGAAGCACCACCACTCCTGGTTTGCATCATCCGCCGTCACGCCGTCCACCGTTTTTACAAACAGGCCGTAATCGCTTTCTTCGCCCGCAATCAGCGCCTCCTGCTCCAGCGCGCCGCGCAGGTATTCCTCGCTGGTGGAAATGGCGTGGCTGTTCTGCGTGCCGTCTGCGAACACCACGTTCACGGTGATGTTCTTTTCGCCCTGTGTGCCCTGCGGCCTCAGGGCGAACCACAGCCCCAGCGCAATGGCGGCCACGGCCACCAGCGCCACCACGGCCAGCACAAGCTTTTTGTTGTTTTTCATGTTACGCTTCTACCTCTCTTTTTGCGGCCCCGCCTGAGGGCGGGGCGTTTTCTGCAAAACAAAACACCCTTTTGCAAAAGCCGAAGCGGGCGCAGAAAACAGCCCTGCCCGGCGAAAGGCCGCGCGAAAGCCGCAAAGGCCCTCGCGGCCCCTGCCGCCCGCCGAAAAGCCGCCGCGCTGCGCGCAGCCTTTCAGCGGCGCAAGGCCGCCTGCCCCAGCCCGTGCACAGCGAACAGAAAAGCCCCCATGGCAGGCCTGACGGCTGCTGTGGGGGCTTTGCCTCTTGCGCGCTGTGCCGAAGTGAAAAGGCAGAACGAAGGTTTGCCTTGCCCGGCCCCGGCTAAAAGCGAAAGGGCGGCACAAAGCGGCGCTGCACGGCAAGCGGCGGCGCGCTGTGCCATGCTGCACTTTTTTGTACGCAGCCCATTGCCCCGTGAGCATTGTACGCAGGCTGGGCACGGTAGCCCGACTGGGCGCCCGGCGGCAAAGCGGCGCAAGGGCCGCCTTGCCGGGCAGGCGCGTCACGGTGGCGGAACCGCGCGGGATTTTCACCCGCTTCCCCGTATCCGCCCAGCTGCACGAGAGTTTTGTTTTCCGGCCAAAGCATACCACAGAAAATGGCGCAAAGCAAGTGTTTTCACCCGTTTGCGCTTGTATTTTCGCCCACGATGCGGTATCTTATTAGAAAAGACAGCAATAAAGGAGAGGTGCGCTATGCAGCGTCAGGACGCGGTAAAGCTGGTACAGAAATATAACAAAGAGCCCTTTCACATGCAGCATGCCTTCACGGTAGAGGCCGTGATGCGCTGGTTTGCAAACGAACTGGGCTATGGCGCCGAGGCCGGTTTCTGGGGCCTTGCGGGCCTGCTTCACGATGTGGATTTTGAAATGTGGCCCGACGAGCACTGCAAAAAGGCGCCCGAGCTGCTGGCCGAGATAGGCGCGGACGAGGCGCTTGTGCACGCCGTGTGCAGCCACGGCTGGGGCGAGTGCAGCGATGTGGAGCCCGTGCACCAGATGGAAAAGGTGCTGTTCGCCACAGACGAGCTGACGGGCCTTATCGGCGCGGCGGCGCGCATGCGCCCGTCGAAAAGCTGCAAGGATATGGAGCTTTCCAGCCTGAAAAAGAAATTCAAGGATAAGCGCTTTGCCGCGGGCTGCTCGCGCGATATTATCCGCCAGGGCGCCGGGCTGCTGGGCTGGGAGCTGGACGAGCTTCTGGACAAAACGCTGGCCGCCATGCGCGCAAGCGAGGACGCCATTGAGGCCGAGATGGCCGCGCTTTAACCGCGCCCGCATTTCACACCGTCTGACGCCGTGCCCGCGCCGCCTTTGCGGCATGGGCGCGGCCTTTTTGCGTATGGAAAGGGGGGAAGGCCACATGGCGGCCAAGCTTATTCTGAACATCGCCGTCAGCCTGGACGGCTATATCGCAGACAAGGCCGGGGGCTATGCCTGGATAACCGGCCACGGGGACGCAGGGCAGGATACAAAAGCGCAGTTCAGCTTTGACAAGTTTCTTGCCGGGTGCGGCACCGTGGTGATGGGGCGCAAAGCATATGAAGAATGCGGCATCAGGCACATTGACGGCTGGCAGGAAAAGCGTTTTCTTGTGGCCTCGCACCGCCCGCGGCCCGCGGATGCGCCGCCGAACGCAGAGTTTTTCTGCGGCGGGCTTGCTGAAAAGGTGGAAGAGCTGAAGCAGCGCGCCCAGGGCGGCATCTGGCTGTTTGGCGGCGGCCAGGTGTCCAGTGCCCTGATAAGCGCGGGCCTTGTGGATGAAGCCGTCATCGGCGTGCTGCCCGTCATTCTGGGCGCGGGCCGCAGGCTGTTTTCGTGCGAAATGCCCACCCGCCTGCTTCATCTGGAGGAATGTACTGTCACAGACGGCATTGCCATGCTGCGCTATACAAACAGGGGCCGGTCATAAAACCGGCCCCTGTTCGTATCGAATAAGAGCGAATAAGAATGCTGCAAAAAGCCTTTGCCTCCGGCGCCGGGCGAAGCGGGCTGCCGCCGGCGGCGCCCGCGCCCTTCCAATAGCCGCCGAACGGCCGGGCCGCCGGGCTGGGAAGGCTTTCGTTCGAACAACGGCCGCCCGCTTACGAGCGGCCGTGCAGAGGATGCGCATAAAACTTCGTTTGCTGAAATGTATCCCGGCAGCAGGCCTTTAGAGGGCCTGCGCAAGACACCGGCCCGGCCAGTGGGGATAACCGGCCAGAAAAAGCCCCGGCCGCGCCGGTAGAGATGCCCTGCAAAGGGCTTTGGCTGCCCGCACGGGATGGCGCCGGGTATCAACAGCGCGTTTTTGCAATGGCACAGCTTCATCAGGGCGCGTATTCGCCCATTTGCCGCCTGCCGGGCAGACAGGGCAGGCAAAGCCGCCCCATGCGCACCTTGGCGCCAGCCGCCGGGGCGGCCTGCGGCCACAGCTCAGCCTTCCGCCTGCCCGTGCGGCTTTTGCGGGGCCCCGCCTGCGGCGGCCGCCTTGAAAAAGGCTATCTCGCGCGCCCAGCCCGCGTCGTCGTTCGGCGTCTCCAGTATCTTCGGCAGGCCCGCCAGCACGGGGTGCTGCGCAATGCGCGCAAAGGCCGCGGCCCCAATGTGCCCCTCGCCTATCTGCGCGTGCCTGTCTTTATGGGCGCCGCAGGGGTTCAGGCTGTCGTTCACATGCAGCGCCTTCAGCTTTTCCAGCCCGATGACGCGGTCAAACTGCGCCAGCACGCCGTCCAGATCGCGCACGATGTCATAGCCGCCGTCCCACACATGGCAGGTGTCCAGGCACACGGCCACCTTTTCGTTCAGCCGCACCTTATCCAGAATGGCGGCCAGCTCTTCAAACGTGCGGCCCACCTCGCTGCCCTTGCCCGCCATCGTCTCCAGCAGCACGGTGGTGGTCATGCCCGGCGTGAGGATGGCGTTCAGCTGCGCGGCAATCAGGCGCACGCCCTCCGCCGCGCCCTGGCCCACATGGCTGCCCGGGTGAAAGTTATAATACTGGCCGGGCAACGCGGCCTCCAGCCGCGCAATATCCTCTTCCATGGCGCGGTGGGCAAAATCCCGCACGGCCTCGTCTTTGCCGCAGGCGTTCAGCGTGTAGGGCGCATGCGCCACCAGCGTGCCGAACCCGTTTTCACGCAGAAAGCCGCGCAGGGCGGCGGCGTCCGCTTCGTCCAGCGGCTTCTGCGCGCCGCCGCGCGGGTTGCGCGTAAAAAAGGCAAAGGTGTTGCCGCCCAGCCTGGCGGCCTGCCTGCCCATGGCAAGGTAGCCCTTCGAGGAAGATACATGGTTGCCTATCAAAAACATGGCTATGGCCCCTTTCCCGGCGCGCGGCGCTTCGGCCGCGCACGCCGTACAGGGCCATTTTATCACATTCCGCGCCTGTGTGCAAAAAAGGCCCGCGGGCACTTGCCCATGGGCCAAAGATATTTTTCACGCAGACCCGCCGTGGCTTTACGCCATGCGGCGGGCCTTTTTATCCGGCCGCAGCTTGTCTGACAAAATGTCACTGATAAGAATATCGACCATGGCCAGCATACGGATGAGATGAAAAGGTCCTTTGAAAGTAGAACCCTTGGTACTGGGCATGGTAGGTTTGCCGTCCCGGCGCAGATAACCGTACCATTCGCCGTATTCCGGGTCGCTGAACATTTTTTTACAGTAACACAAAGTGGTATCAAATATTCGAAGGTATTTTTCATCTTCCAAGTCGCGGTACAGCATCATGGAAGCGATCAGCAGTTCCGTATGCGGCCACCACAGCTTCATATCATGCTCATAAGCTTCGGTAGGCAGGCCCTTGCAGTCGACAAAATAAAGAAGGCCTCCGTACTCTTCGTCCCATCCTTTTTCAAATGCCTGATCGAATATATTTTGCGCCAGTGCGTGCAGTTTTTTATCCGCAGTATAATTTGCCTCCTCCATCACAAACCACGAACACTCGATATCATGCCCGGGGTTCACCACCCGGCCGGCAGTGTGTTCCATCTGAGGTTCCCCATTGGGGCCTACATTCTCCAACGTGCAGCCCAGTTCAGGTTTATAATGATATTGGAATATCTCCTCACAGCATGCCCTTGCGCGCGCGTTATAAAGCTCCAGACGCTCCGGGTCGCAGCGCCGCATAATTGCCGTAGTATTCAAAAAAATCATGGGGTCGGCCAGCGCGCGGCTCGCGCGAGTTTCTGTAATCGTTTTGGGCCCTATGCCGGCAGGGTCCGGAATGAGGCCATGATTGAGTTCATAAATCAAATCATAGGCAAAACGGGCACGTTTCAGGCATTCCATCTCGCCGGTGAGCCCATAGTATTCTGCATTGGCAATACAATAGAAGCTTTCGCTGAAACAATAGCGACGCTGGCGCAGGGGCTTGCCGTCTGCAGTCACAGTAAAATACATGCGATTTCCCGCTTTTCTATTAATGCAATATTTTTCCATAAAATCAAGGCAGCTTCTGCTGGCCTCCATCCATTTTTCTCTCGCGCCATAAACATGGCTCAAATAAGCAAACGTCCATCCACAGCGGCCTTGCATCCACACGCTTTTATCTGTAGAATATATCTTTCCCATGCGGTCAAGGCAAGTGTAAATGCCGCCGTATTTATGGTCCATTCCATTTTTCAACCAGAAATCAACACTGCGGGCCAACTCCTGCCTTACCCACTTCTGGTAGGCTTCCAATTGTTCTTTCTTTTTCATCATGAAGCATCCTCTTTTATAAAAATGGTATACAGAGCAGTTTTCTTTCTGCCTAAAGACTCTTGCCACAGCCGGTTCAACAAAATTTGGCAACTGCCGCTTTAATCATGGCCGCACATTTTTCCACCTGAGGTATGTCTTCAGGGAAAAGCGCCGGTATCGGCTTGCGGACGCCTCCCAAAATAAGCCCTTCGTTGATCTCTAAAACTTTCTTCATCACTGCATACATATTTCCCTTACATGCGCACATTCCATAGATGATCTCATCGATAGCATACTGGATCTCACGAGCCTCATTTATTTTGTTGTCAACGAACAATTCATCGGCCTTCAGAAACAGTTCAGGCATAACTGCATAAGTACCGCCGATCCCGCCGTCCGCACCAATAGCGCGGCCCGCGATAAACTGTTCATCCGGGCCGTTAAATATCACAAAATCCTTTCCGCCCTCCATCTTGAACATCTGAATATCCTGAACAGGCATGCTGCTGTTTTTCACGGCAGCCACCCGGGGATTCTTCAGCATTTCACGAAACAAAGACACAGTAAGCGCCACACCGGCCAACTGAGGAATATTGTAAATGACAAAATCTGTATTGGGCGCAGCAGAAGATATATCGTTCCAATACTGCGCGATTGCAAACTCAGGCAAATGAAAATAAATGGGGGGGATTGACGCGATAGCATCGACCCCTACACTCTCTGCATGGGCCGCCAGCTTCATACTGTCAGTTGTGTTGTTGCAGCCCACATGTGCTATCACCGTCATTTTCCCTTCCACTTCACTCATAACTGCTTCCAGAACAGCTTTTTTTTCGTCCACGCTCTGGTAAATGCCTTCTCCGGAAGACCCGTTTACATAAACGCCTTTTACGCCTTTGCCAAGCAGATGGCGAGCCAGTTGTCTGGCGCGCTCTGTACTTATGTTGCCGTCATCGTCATAGCAGGCGTAAAAAGCGGGAAATACACCTTGATATTTGGAAATATTTTTCATAGTCAACACCTTTTCCCGTTAAAATCAGCTATTCATACAGGCTTGCAGGCCGGGCCGTTGAATATCCCTTCTCATTTTGTTTCTCGCATATTTGCTGTTCTCGCGATTCAGAACATGGCAGCCCACTTTTCTATCAGGCTTCGGTCATAATACGCAATATCTCTTTGTCTGTCTCTCTCATTCCATCTTTTCCCAGCCTGCCTACGCTGCAAATAGTGTTTTCGACACCTTTTTTTACAATGCCTTCTCCAGCCCTGAACTGCTGTTTATGTTGAGCCATCGCCAGCGCCAGTAAAGCTGCATCGACAGAAGACGCAATTTTAGCCGCACAGGATGGTTTTGCCCCATCGCAGATAATTCCCGAAGTAATCGCCAGACAATTTACGATAACATGTTTGATTACTGTATCATTTTCATGCATTAAAAAGGCGATGCCAGCACCGGCGGCACAGCCGGCGCTTACTGCGCCGCAATAAGCAGACAACCGGCCAATACCTGCCTTTTGATGTAAACCCAACAGGTTTGCCAAAATCAGCGCGCGATAAAGCTCTTCTGTCGTAGATTTCAGTTCTTTTGCATATTCCAAAACGGGAAGCGTCACAGTGATCCCCTGATTGCCGCTTCCAGCATTAATAACGGCCGGCATCTCGCATCCACTCATGCGGGCATCCGAGCCTGCCGCCGCCTTCGCCTTCGCGCGGACGCGCACGTCTGTATGGTCGTTGCATTCCCAAATGAGCCTGCCAATGTTGGCGCCCCACGGTTTTTTCAGGCCTTCCTCCGCGATTGCGGAATTATATTGTATTTGCCTTTTGAGAACAGATTTTACATCTTCCAAATCGCACGTTTTTGCAAAGTCCAAAATACGGTCCACCGTCAGAATATCTTTTTCGGTCTCTTCTTTCATGTATTCGCCGGCCGGACGTTTTTCAAAAATTTTTTCGCCATTCTTTTCTATCAGGACGATATTGGTATGTTCATCCACAATTCTTATTTTTGCTGTATCCGGGCCGGAAAAAACAGTCACAGCCAAATCGAACACCAAATCGGATTGGGCTATTCTGACTTTGATGTCTTTCTCTTTCACATAAGCGGCAATCGCTCGTTTTTCCGATGCAGACACCTTGCTGATCACTTCTAATTGCTTTTCCGCCCGGCCTGCGATCATCCCTGCCGCTACAGCAGCCTCTATCCCTTTCATACCATCCGTGTTTGGCACCGTAACACTTTTCACATTTTTGATTAAATTACCGCTCGCCTCCACGACAGTGCGTTCTGGCAGCGTCCCCAGAATTTCTCTGGCCTTGGCTGCGGCAAAAGCAACTGCAATTGGTTCCGTACATCCCATCGCAGGTAAAAGTTCCTCTTTCAAAATTTGAACATACCTCGCATAGAGTTTATCGCTTTTCTCCATTTTTCTAATTCTCCTAATAAACACAAAGTAAAAAGATGGGAAATGCCAATATATTTTAGCGCAGCATCGTCAAAGAGGCGGTACATATCCTGCCACGATACGAACGAATAAAAAATTCAAGGCATTCGGGTTTTATATGAAAGGCAAAACGGGCGCTTATCGTGCTAAGTATCTTCCATTTTGCCCGTAATTTTCAAATAGAACAACATGTACAAGCGCAGCAGAGCCTTTTCCTGCCTGCATTATTCAGATATGGTTCCAATCCATACAGCAGATTCTTCGAATTCTCATGACGGCTCTGTAATGCTCCTCCATCTGTCAAGATTTCGTACAGGCAGATGGAGGAGCATTTCACAGAGGCCTTTTTAGAAACGTCTCTCTGAACTGTTTTCAGCCTTCCGCGGTTCCCATACATTCTGCGAGAACTCGGCCCGGCCTGATTGTTTTTCTGATTTGCAGATTTGAGAAAAGCGAAAAGCAATGAAATTCAGAATCGTGACCTGATACAAATTTCATTGCTTTCGCTCAGATCGTCAAAGCTGATTTATTCAGCCAGACTTACCGCTTCAAGATGATATTCGCCAGCTGTATTATCGACCTCAAACCCCTGTACGCTTTCATTGACGCCCACTTTTGTCACAGTGCTCGTCACAGGTATCGTCCAGCTTTGTTCCACCATGATCTGTAGGATGTCATGGTAAAGCTGAATTCGCTTGTCTTTATCCATCTCGGAAGCCGCTTGTTTGATCATCTGGGTATATTCGGGGAAAGTGTCTTCTTCTATTCCGAAAAAGTTTCTGGTCGTCCGGGCGACTGCAGCCCCGTCAAAATAGGCGGAAGGGTCCAAAATCGGTTCCCCGGTGCCAAAGCTGACCATATCAAAATCGCCGTCTGTAAGGCGCGGGAAAAAGCTTGCGCTCTCCAGAGGTTCCAACGTAACGGTAACGCCTATCTGCGACAGGGAAGATTGCAAAATCTGCGCCTGTTCCAAGCATCCATCAATGCCCATATTGACTGTCAGCGTAAATTCAAACCCATCCGGATAGCCGGCCTCCACCAGCAATTCCTTTGCTTTTTCCAAATCATACGGATAATAATCTTCCAAATCCTGCGGATAGAATTCACTTGTAGACACAATGGGGAGATAGCGGATATCGCCTTCGCCGTCGTAGACCATATCACGGACTGCCTCACGGTCTACCGCATGCGCAATAGCCTGGCGGACAAGCTGATTGTCAAAAGGCGCACGGGTTATATTCATAGAAAAATTTTTATATTCGGGCGGGACGTTTTCTTTTACAGATAAGTTATCGTTTTCCAGAATCATTCCAATATCCTGCGTGCTTACATTGTCAACGATGTCTACGTTCCCCGACACCAGATTGATAGCACGGCTTTGTGCATCCGTAATAATGCTGAGCTCAACACCGTCCAAGTACGGTTTCCCTTCATCCCAATAATATTCATTTTTCACAAACGTGGCATGGTCGCTCGGGCTCCACTCATCCAAAGCGAACGGGCCTGTGCCCACTGGGTGAGTTGCCACATCGTCCGCCGTTTCAGGGCAGATCAGATACAGCCTTGACAGTGCATCCTCAATTTTGAAATCAGAACTGGCCCAAGTGATGACGACCGTGTGAGGGTCTGTTGCCTGAGCCTCCACACAATTACTGAAATACTCTGTAATATGATAGCCGGCCTCTGTGTCTTTCGCTCTTTCTATATTCCACACAACGTCTTCTGCCGTAAAGTCACTACCATCCTGAAATTTTACATTTTCCCGAAGCTTCAGGGTGATCTGCGTATAATCATCATTGAAGCTCCATTCCGTTGCCAGACCTGGCTCATATTTACCGTTTCCAAGGCGGATCAGTGTCTCAAACAGCATCGGATTATAAACCCGGTTCGCTAAGCTGATTTGAAAAAACGGGTCAAAAGTAGACCAATCGTCTGACACCGCAATCTTCAGTATTCCCCCCTGTGATGTGCTTGCAGAATCCGCCGTAGATGGAGAGGCGGCAGATTCAGAACCGGAAGGTGCCGTGCCGCATGCTGTCAATGCCAAAAGTAAAGCAAGCAACATACAGGCAAGCTTATACATCTTCTTCATCATGAATAATTCTCCTCCTTCAAATTTTTTCAAAATCACATATAAAAATCGGCCAACGGCTCAGATAAAACATCAGGCACCAAAAGAGTGTTTCCGTTTTCCTCAGGGCTGAGCGTACAAGCTCACTTCCTCCCTCCTTTCTCTCTAGTCAAAATACGTCCACTCCGGTGGCACCCCTCTAGTTTTCAGAGCGGGGCTTCCCTGTTTCTTTTTGAACGCTCCCCCTCCTGTCCATATATCCTATGCGCTTTCTTTGGATTTCAAATAATCGGAAATCGCTTTCAAATTTTCACATGGCGTAGAAGCCAACAGAACGCAAGTAGGCGAAAGGATAAACCTGCTGCCGCCGGCTTCATCCAAAGCATGCTGAACCATTTGTTTCACCTCAGCCGGGGTATACTTCATGATTTTAAAAATGTCGATGCCGCCAGCCAGCACTTTATCGGGAAGCAGTTCTCGCGCCTGTGTAATAGTAGTGCCGCTGTATATGTTATCCCAGTTTATGATATCGATCGGATAATCACGGAAAAGCTCTAGCATCACTTTTTTCATGCATACATGCATCAGGCACAGCTTGCCCGCTTTATGGATTTTCTCAGCGATAGGGTAGTCGTATGTCACACCGAATTCTTTGTATTGGTCTGCAGATGACAGCGTTTCAAAATTTGCCGCCTGCGTGGCGAAAAAAATACCGTCTATGCCGTACGAGAACGCGCGTTCCAGAAAGTCATCTTCCATGCGCTGGATCTTCCGCAAAGCCGCGTGAAGGACTTGGGGGCATGTTTCTATAAAGTATTTTAAAGTTCCTGGGATATCCCCGTTTCCTATCAATTTGCAAATGACAGTCAACGGCGTAAAAAGCGTCATCAAAATCGGGGCACTGTTGTTGCCTTTTTTGCTGCATAAGATTTTTTGGGCTGTGAGTTCGCGCGACAGCGCGCCTGTTTCCGGGTTAAGGACTGGCAGGTCCTCCAGATCCTTCTGTGACTGAAGCAGATTATTTACCATCCTGGGATGTTCCCATTCCTGCCTGCCAAATTGGATTGCAGCGCCAAAATCCTGCACAAAGTATAAACCGGACGGCGTGATCTTCAGAAAGTCCATATCATACATGTCTCGAAGTTCCAGACAGGCATCTGCCAAAGTAACCGGGTTTCTGTCTCTCATATGAAAGTGCATCCACATGCTGAACGGCGGCCTATCCAAATGCTCGCCGGCAATGCAACGCCGGACCCTTTCTAATTTATCCATTTTTTATGACCTCCTGATAGAAAATAGAAAATCGGGATATCTGTTTGCAACCGAAAATTCAGCCGATATTTATCACATCGTTTCCAATACCTTATGACAGGAAACATAGTGATTTTCAGAAACGAAATACCGTTTGGGGCTTTCCTTTTTACAGTGTTCACATGCATATGGACATCTCGTAGAAAACGAACATCCAGGAGGCGGCGCAATTGGGTTTGGAACCTCCCCTTCTAAGATGCCTTCCGGAGAATCCATCTTCTCTATTTGCGGATCCGGAACCGGGATGGCACTGAGCAGTGCTTTGGTATAAGGATGCCGTGGGGCAGAAAACAACACCTCAGCGGGGGCATACTCTATAATTTCTCCAAGATACATGATGCCTATTTCATCACAAAGATATTTAAGCACAGACAAATTATGTGATATGAACAGATAAGTCAGGTCATATTCATCCTTCAACTGCTTAAAAAGATTGATAATTTGTGATTGAATTGAAACATCCAGAGCGGCGATTGCCTCATCGCAAACAAGAAAGGAGGGGGAAAGAAGCAGTGCACGTGCAATACAGATGCGTTGCAACTGGCCGCCGGAAAATTCATGCGGAAATTTAACCAGAACATCCGCAGAAAGCCCCACATCGTTTAGAGTTTTTTCGATAATGGCTTCCCTTTCTTTCTCGTTTTTCCCAATTTTATGGATTTTCATCGGAGTTTCCAAAGACTGCCGTATCGTCTTTTGAGGGTTCAAAGACGAGAAAGAATCCTGAAATATAATCTGATTTTCTTTTCTAAGCTTTCTTATGTCATAGGCCGAACCAAAAATATCGCATCCATTGATAATGATGTTTCCGCTTACAGGTTCAACTAAATGAAGGATGGCTTTCCCCGTTGTGCTCTTTCCAGAGCCAGATTCCCCGGCCAGCCCTACAATACTTCCCCGCTTAATATTCAAATTTACATTATGCACAGCACGAACAAATTTTCTTGGCTTGAACAGTTCTTTTTTGACTGGAAAAAGGACAGTCAAATCTTTCACTTCTATAAAGTCACTCATCCATCTCGTCTCCAGTCTGTTGATATTGCCAACATGCAACATAATGCCGGTTGCCCACATTTTTCATTCGAGGTGTTTTGGTTCGGCAAATGGGCTGGCATTTGCTGCATCTTTCACAAAAGGCACACCCTGCCGGAAGATGTTTTGGATCAGGCGGCAACCCAGGAATTGAATATAAAATTTCAGGTGCCTCTTTTAAATGAGACGGGATCGCCTCCAGCATTCCCTGCGTATAAGGATGCATGGGCGAACCATAAAGTTCTTCGACCAGTGCCTCCTCCACGATACTTCCTCCATACATGACAAGAATGCGGTCTGCAAAGCTTGCCAGGAGGCTCAAATCATGTGTGATCCATACCCATGAAGTTTTTCTGGCCTTTTGCAATTTTTTGACTAAGCGTACAATCTGTGCCTGTATGGTTACATCCAACCCTGTCGTAGGCTCATCCGCCAACACAATTTGCGGCGAACAAATAAGCCCGCTGGCAATCATTGCGCGCTGCAGCATCCCCCCTGAAAACTCATGCGGGTACTGTTTGACACGGTATTCCGGATTGCTGATCCCTACCTCTTTGAATAATTCAGCCACTCGTTGTATACGCTCTTTTTCCGGGATATGTTCATGAAATTCAATAGGCTCAGCCACTTGTTTTCCAATAGGGATCACTGGGTCAAATGCAGACATCGGGTTCTGAAAAATCATTGAAATATCTTTACCGCGCATTTTATACAGTTCATTTTGGGACATTTGCAAAATGTCTTTCCCTGCAAATACGATATCTCCCGTTATGACCGCGGCAGGAGGCGGCGGAAGAAGACGCATGACAGATTTGATCGTTACCGATTTACCGGAACCGCTCTCCCCTACAATGCCCAGAATCTCACCTTGATACAAATCGAAGCTGACATGGTTCACTGCGCATACAGGCCCTGTTTTTGTGGGAAATTTCACACTGAGGTCCTGTACGCTCAAAAGCTTTTCTTCCATCATGACACCTCTGTTTGACGCGGGTCAAATATCGCGCGCATTCCATCACCTAACAAATAAAGCCCCGTAATCAAAATAGTCAGTATAAGCCCCGGGAAAATAACGCACCAGGGAGATTTCAGCAAAAACTCTTTCCCTGTGCTCAGCATTGCACCCCATGACGGCGCCGGCGGTGGGTTGCCAAGGCCTAAAAAGCTCAGGGCCGACTCTAAAAGTATTGCCGACGCGATGGACACTGTTACCTGAACGAATAGCGTTGACTGTATATTAGGCAGAATTTCCTGATAAAGTATCCTTCCCCGGCTGTAACCCAGCGCCTTTGCAGAAGCTACATACCCACGGTTGCACTCTCGCAGAATACTGGAGCGTGTCAGGCGGGCAAAAGAGGGGACATTCACAATGGCGATCGCCAAAGTGGCGCTGAAAGAACTCGTACCCAGAATCGCAATCACCACGATTGCCAACAATGTTGCAGGAAAAGCAATCACTGCATCCATAAGCCGCATAGATACATTATCAAATGCGCCTCCCAAATAGCCCGCAATCATCCCGATGTTAATTCCAATCAAAGCTGCAATTGCTACAGAATTTATGCCTATACCGAGGGAAGAACGAGCCCCATACAATATCCTGGAAAATGTATCCCGACCATATTCATCCGTCCCCATCCAGTGCTGGGCAGACGGTGCCTCCAGCCGGGGTCCGACCCCCATTGCCAAAGGGTCATATTCAGTTAAAACGGGTGCCAAAAGTGCCAGAAGGGTAATGGATAAGAGTAAAAGCAGGCCAATTTTACCGTTTGTGTTATGCCACAGCTTTAGAAAAGCATTTTCCTTTTTCTCATTCATATTGTCCCCTCTCCTTATTCCAGACGGATACGCGGATCGGCCAATGCATTCAGGATATCGACCAGCAAATTGACCAGCATAAATGACAAAACAATATACAAGACCGTCCCTTGAAGCAGGTTGTAATCACGCCAGTTGATTGCCTGAATCGTCAGTTTCCCAATACCAGGCCATCCAAAAATCTGTTCTATGATCAGCGCGCCGCCAAAAAGGTCCCCCATTTGAAGGCCGATTACTGTAACCACCGGAATCAACGCATTGCGCAGTGCATGTCGGTATGTCACCTTTTTAGGCGGCACGCCTCTCGCACTGGCAGTAATGATATAGTCCTGATGCAAAGCATCCATAAGGGCTGCCCGCAAGTAGCGGATCGTCTTGGCGGCCATTCCAAGCGAGATAGTCAGCGCCGGCAGCATCAGACTTTGGACGTGCCCCCAGGGGTCTTCAAAAAATCCGACAGTTCCTGAAGGCGGCAGAAAATGCAAGACCAGCGCAAAAAGAAGCATCAGTAAAATCCCAAGCCAAAAACCGGGAATCGCGAAGAAGACGGCTGAAAAACCTGTGCATATCTTATCGAGAGGGCCATTGGGCTTCATCGCACAAGCGATGCCCAGCGGCAGGCTGAGTATAATTGAAAGGGCCGTTGCAACCAGTGTCAATTCAATCGTCGCTCCCAATTTGGAGGCGAGCATTTCTGCGATGGGCTGCCCGCTGATCACAGCATTGCCAAGGTCTGCATGAAGCACGTTTTTCAGCCAGATGAAGTATCGAACGAGCAATGGTTTATCTAACCCAAATTTTACATTTAAAGCCTGAAGCTGCTCCTCTGAGGCATTGGTGCCAGCCAATACCTCTGCCGGAGTACCTGGTATCAAATTAATGATCATAAAAACGCCAAAAGAAACTATCACAAGCGCCAACAGCATCTGAATAAGCCTTTTGATAATATATTTTCCCATGGCCATCCTCCTGAAAAATTTTATAGAATCAGAACTTCGGTCATATCATTGTTCCCTCTTTTTTGGTTGGGAAATGCACCCCGTAATTTCTTTTGCCCTCGGGTGTGTCAAACCTATGAGGCTTTACCGCCATGAAATGTGTTGCATAATCTGTTCTTCCGTACTCAAAAAATTTTGAGTCATGATTCTATAAGCGGTTTTAACTGATTATGTTTCGCCTTGGCATCAGCGCCAAAAAATAACCTGTTTTCCTCCTCCGGTTTTTGTCAAAATCGAAAAACTTTCGATTTTTGTATTTTTATCCTATCAAAATCGAAATTATTTTTCAATCGAGTATATATCTAAAATTTTTTCGATTTTATTGTGCAGAATTACATTTTTTGATGTCCACTGACTTTTTTACCCACTATTCTTTTATTTTTGGGAGTATAATAGACATTAAACAGTCACTTCTTACGGTTTAGGAAAGGAATAGCCGAGTATGAAAACAATCATCGACCAGATGCTGAACCGCTACAGCGAATTCACAAAATCAGAACGAAAAATTGTCGACTATATTCTGGAGCATAAAAGTGATGTGCAGTATTTGAGCATTACAGACTTGAGCACCGTCTGTAAAGTATCCATTTCAACACTTTCTGTTTTTTGCAGAAAGCTGGGTGCGGAAGGGTTCAACGTATTCAAGCTGGAGTTGGCGAAGGCCACTATGCCGCAGATGCCGGTTTCCATGCCGAGTTCTTTCGGCGACCTCTGCGCCGGCGATACACTGGAACAGGTCGTAGAAAAAACATTTGTAGCCAATCAGGGTTCCTTGCAAAAAACATATCAGCGCCTGGATAAAGAAAAAATCTCGAAGGCCGTTGACATCCTTCGAGATTCCGAACGCGTATTATGTTTAGGGCAAGGCAATCATTCCATTATTGCAAAGGCTGCTTGGGCGAGGTTTTCGACAGTTTCTTCCCGTTTTTATACAACGGATGATTCTCACCTGCAGGCCCTTGCTGCAGCCACTATGACAAAAAAAGATGTTTTACTCTTTTTCTCCTATTCCGGTGCTACACATGATTTCATTGAACTAGCACACACGCTGAGATCTCTTGGTGTAAAAATAATCCTCGTAACGGGTTTTCCTCATTCGCCGGGTTCAGAACTATCAGACCTTATTCTTCTGATAGGTGCAGATGAGCAGCCTCTCTCTTATGGTTCCGTTGGCGCAATGATCTCACAGATGCTGGTAATCGATATTTTGTATAATGAGTTCTGCCGCAGAGATTTTGAACATGCGGAGCACACTCGGGATTTTGTCGGCAAAATATTAGCCAAGAAATGCATGTAAAACCAGAGTAGCCCTATTTAGTGTCGGAAACTAAACCTCTCTTTCATATCATCTTCTCCCTTATAATTACATAGTCCGCTCTCGCCCGCCCCCGGCTGCCGGTGTTTCGGGGCAGGGCCCGGGCCGTGGCGGCCTGCCATTTGCCCATTCGATGCGTCTGCACAATAAAAAGCTTCCTTTCCGTATGGGGCCGCTTTTTGGGGCCCGATAAAGAAAGGAAGCCGTCCTGCTTTGAAGGAGGTGCCGGGCAGGCTCTATTTTCACGCGCACCGGTAAACGGTGCAAAAGCACTGCGCTTTCAAGGGGGCGCCTGTCTTTGGCCCTGCCGCGCCCTTTTACGCCATGCGGTGGGCTTTTTTGTCCAGCCGCATCTTATCTGCTATCATGGCAATGAATTCAGAGTTGGTGGGCTTGCCGCGCAGGTTGTGGATAGTGTAGCCGAAATAGCTGTTCAGGGTGTCTACGTCGCCGCGGTCCCACGCCACCTCGATGGCGTGGCGGATGGCGCGCTCTACACGGCTGGCCGTGGTGCCGTTGTGTTTGGCTATTTCGGGGTAAAGGCGCTTTGTGACGGAATTGATATACTCGCCGTCCTCCATCGTCATCAAAATAGCGTCGCGCAGGAACTGGTAGCCCTTGATATGGGCGGGCACGCCTATCTGGTGCAAAATTTCCGTCACGGTGCGCTCATCGTCCACAGGGTGGGCAGCCTGGCCCCTGCCCAGCGCCGCCGTCACACGCGCGGCCATGGCTGAGGCGTCGAAGGGCTTCAGAAAATAGAAAGAAAAGCCGCCCTGCATCATCTCGCTCTCCAGCACGTCGTCTGTGAAACTGCCCGTCACGAAGAACAAAACGTTCTGGATGCCCTGCTCGTCGCAGCGCTGCTTGACGCTGATGGCATCCAGCCCGGGCATGAAGGCGTCCAGCAGAACGGCGCTGGGCCGCTCCTTTTCAATGGCCGCAAGGGCCTTGCGGCCGTCCTTTTCACACACGGTCACCTTTACGCCGCGCTGTGAAAGGGCGGCAGTGCATTGCTTTGTCACCTCCGGCGCAAGGTCTGTCATCAGCAAACTGATCTGTTCCATCTTCTTATTCCTCCATACGGTGTTTTACCTCTTTGTGAGGGGTTGTCCTTTGAACTGTTTGGATTTTACCATATATTTCCATATATTGCAACAGTTTCCAATAAAATTTTTCCATATTTTGGTGAACCGCTTTCCTTCGACACAAAATACAGTGGTTCGCGGCGCACCTTTTGGGGAGGAGCCCTGAAAAATGGAAGCAGACGCCTGCAAAGCCCGCTGCTGGGCGGGCCAAGGGTGCCTGCAAACAGCACAAAAGCCGGGCGAAAGGCGCACGCGGCGCGCCCTGCCCGGCTTTTGTGCTGTTTTGAGGCTTACGCGGCGCGGCGGCCTGCGGCAGCCTCGGCTGTTTCCAGCATGTTCTCGGCAAAGATGCCGTAGCCGCGGGTGGGGTCGTTTACCAGCACATGTGTGACGGCGCCCACCAGCTTGCCGTTCTGAATGATGGGGCTGCCGCTCATGCCCTGCACGATGCCGCCCGTGTTCTGCAGCAGAACAGGGTCTGTCACGTGCACCACCATGTTGCGGTTTGCGTCGCTTGCATTCAGGGCTATCTTTTCTATCTCCACCTCGTAGCGCTGCGGCGTGCGCCCGTCGATGGTGGTGATAATCTCGGCCCTGCCGGTCGTCACCTCCTGCGCGAGGGCAAGCTCCATGTCAACGCCCTCCTGCACAGAGCTGACGGTGCCGTATACGCCCGTTTCGCCGTTCACCGTGATTTCGCCCGCGGCGGCGGCCGTGAGGAAGCGCCCCTTCAGCTCCCCCGGGTCGCCCGCACTGCCCTTTTCCACGCCGGTTATCTCCACCGGCACAATCTCGCCCTTCAGAAGCCCCAGCGTTTTGCCGGTGTCGGAATCGTGGATAGAATGCCCCAGCCCTGCAAACGTGCCGGTGGTGTTGTCTATGAACGTCATGGTGCCGATGCCCGCCGAGGAGTCTCGCACCCACATGCCTGTGCGGTAGGTGTTGGTGGAAAGGTCCATCACCGCCGTCAGGCGCACTGTCTTTTCATGCCCGTCGCGCTGGAACACCACCTCAGCAGGCGCGCCCTTCAGCTCCTGCAGGGCCTCGGCCACATCCTCGTTGGTGCGCGTTTCATGCCCTGCAATGGAGACGATGACGTCGCCCAGCTTCAGCCCGGCTGTTTTGGCCGGGTTCTGGTAGCCCTGTGCAGTGTAAATGTCGCTGAAGCCCACCACCATGGCGCCGTTGGCGAACATCTTGATGCCGAACGGCGTGCCGCACACCTGCACTACACGCCGCCCCAGCACCTCTGCGCGCACCGTCTTCACCGGTATTACACCCCCAAGCGAAAGCTGCGCGTTGTAAGACGACCCGCGCGAGACATTGGCTGCCGCCTCCTCCTGCCCCAGCGCAGGCGAGGAGGTGAGAAACGGCATGCCTGCCACATGGATCTCACCCGTCTCACCCACGCGGAACGTATCCGGCAGCAGGGTGGAAATGTACAGTGCAAACAGAAAGGCTGCCACAATGCAGGCGCTGGCGGTAAAACAGCTCCATTTGATGATTTTTTCCATGGAAAAACCTCCGCTCTTTCCGCGATGTTCTCCCATAGTATTTGCAGGCGTACGCCCGTTTAATCTTTTTCGGATGAAATGGTCACCGCCCGCACACCAGCCTTTTCACCCGGCGGGCCGCAGCCGTGAGCACCGGCCCCGCCACCACGGCGCCGCCCACGGCCCACAGCGCCCTGCCCCACACGGCCTGCGTGCCGAACACCGGCTGCAGAAACGGCACATATACGCACAGGACGGCGCAAAGCACGCTGGCGCTCACCGCCGCCATCAGCGCGCGGTTGCCGCCGAAATGAAGGCCCTTGCCGCGGCATTCGAAGATATGCAGCATCTGCGACAGGACAATAGTGAGAAAGCAGGCCGAGCGCGCCTCGGTGAGGCTCTCGCCCATACACAGCGCAGCCGTATAGGCCCCGGCGCTGGCAAGGCCCAGCATGGCCCCGCGCACTGCGATGGTGAGCGCCAGCCCATGCGCGAACAGCCCCTCTGTTTTGGGCCGGGGCGGGCGCGCCATGATATCCTTTGCGGGCGGCTCCATACCCAGAGCGATGGCCGGCAGGCCGTCTGTAAACAGATTCACAAGCAGTATCTGGATGGGCGCCAGCATCACCGGCAGGTGCATCAGCATGCCGAACAGCATGCCCAGCACCTCGCCCAGGTTCGAGGTGAGAAGATAGCGGATAAAGCGGCGGATGTTCTGATAAATGACGCGCCCCTCCTCCACCGCGGCCACGATGGTGGCAAAATTGTCGTCCAGAATGACGACGGCCGAGGCCTCCTTCGTCACGTCCGTGCCGGAGATGCCCATGGCCACGCCAATATCAGCCTCCTTTACGGCGGGCGCGTCGTTCACGCCGTCGCCCGTCATGGCCGTGATATTGCCCGCCTGCTTGAAGGCGCGCACAATGCGCAGCTTGTGCGCGGGCGACACGCGCGCAAACACACGCGCCGTTTTGCAGGCCGCGGCAAGCTGGGCGTCCGTCATGGCGTCCAGCTGGGCGCCCGTCACCGCCGTGTCGGCAGCGCGGGCAATGCCCACGCTCTGTGCAATGGCAAGCGCCGTCTCGGGCGAATCGCCCGTAATCATCACCGGCCGGATGCCCGCCGCCAGGCATTTTTTCACCGCGGGCTTCACCTCAGGGCGGGGCGGGTCCATCATGCCCACAAGGCCGGTAAAGCAAAGGTCCTTTTCCCCCTTCTGCGGCGCAGTGCTTTCGGCAAAGGCCAGCACGCGCAGCGCAGCGCGCGCCATTTCCGCAGCCTGCGCCGCAATGGCCCTTCTGTCCGCCGCCGTCATGGCGCGCATGCCCGCGGGCGCGGCAATGTGGGTGCACAGGCCCAGCAGGACATCCGGCGCGCCCTTGCAGTACAGCAGCTGCCCCGCCGGGGTGCGCACGGTCACGCTCATGCGCTTTCGCTCGGAATCAAACGGCTGTTCAGCCGTGACGGTGTGCGTGCGTGCAAGGCCGCGCTTTTCCACGCCCGCTTTGCGCGCGGCAATCAGCACGGCGGCCTCGGTGGGGTCGCCCTTCACCTCATACACGCCGCGCTTTTGCACAATGGACGCCCCCGCGCACAGCACGGCCGCCGTGCACAGCCTTGCAAGCCCCGGCTGCGTGCCTGCCGTGACGGCGCGCCCGGCCAGCGTCACCTCGCCTCTGACGGCATACCCATCGCCGGACACCGCGTACTGCGCCCCCGGCGTCCAGATGCGCTTCACCGTCATTTTGTTCTGGGTGATGGTGCCCGTTTTATCGGTGCATATCACGCCGGCGCAGCCCAGTGTTTCCACCGCGTGCAGGCGGCGTATCACGGCGCCGCGCCGCAGAATGCGCCCTACGCTGAGCGCCAGCGTGATGGTGACAATGGCGGGCAGCCCTTCCGGGATGGCCGCCACGGCCAGCGACACGCCGGTGAGCAGCATCTCCAGCAAATCGCCCCCCTGAAGGAAGCCCAGCAGGCCCACGGCGAGGCAGATGACCACGCAGGCCGCCGCCACAAAGCGGCCCAGCTGCTTCAGCTTTTCCTGCAAAGGCGTGGGCCCCTCGCCCGCCTCGTCCATCATGCCCGCTATTTTTCCCATCTCGGTGGCCATGCCGGTGGCCGTCACCACAGCCTCGGCCTTGCCCGCGGTGACAATGCAGCCCATGAACACCGTGTCGCCCGCCTTTTTAGCGGCGGGCACGCTTTCACCCGTCAGCATGGCCTCGTTGCACTGCAGGGCCGCCGCGCTTTGCAGCCTTGCATCCGCAGCGATTTTGTCGCCCGCCTCCAGAAGAAGCACGTCGCCCGGCACCACGGTGCGCGCGCTGACGGTTTTCTGCGCGCCGTCGCGCCGCACACGGGCTGTGGGGGCGCTGAGCTCCTTCAGCGCCTCCAGCGTCTGCTCGGTGCGGTATTCCTGCAAAAAGCCCATCACGGCGTTCAGCAGCACAATGGCGATAATGGTGACGGCCTCGGCCCCCTGCCCCATCAGCACGCTGATGAGCGTGGCCGCCGCCAGAATGAGGATCATCACATCCTTAAACTGCGAAAAGAACATGGCGGCCACGCTGGCCTGCTTTTTTGCGGCCAGGCGGTTTTCCCCCACCTGCGATAGGCGCGCGGCCGCCTGCGCGCTTGTCAGCCCCTGCATGTTCATCAGCCATTCCCCTTTTCCGCCGTTCCGGCGCACCGCACGCGGGCCGGGCATGCCCCGCCGCGCCGCCCGGCCGGTATCTGTCTGGCCCATCTATATGAAAAAAAACAGGGCGGCATGCCACGGCAGGCCGCCTGCCGCAGCTCACAGCCGCATGCTTTTCTGAAAAATATATGGATTTTACGAAATATATGAAGACAAAGCCGGGCGGATATCGTATCATAAACAAAGACAAGCACCACACAGCGCGGGGCAGGTATGGCGCCCGCCCTGCCAGTGCTGGCCCAAGGGAGGAAGTTTTATGCTGCTGTTGATTTTATGGAGGCTGGTAACTGCGTGCAGCATCCTGCTCGGCCTCTACATGCTTTATTTCGGCGCCGTGGCCCTGTTCGGCTTCAAAAAGCGCCGCGCCGTGCCGCGCACAGCCCCCAAGACCAGATTTGCCTGCGTGGCGGCGGCCCGCAACGAAGAGGCCGTTATTGCAAACCTGGTGCACAGCCTGCGCCGCCAGAACTACCCGCCCGAGCTGTTTGACATTATTGTGGCGCCCAACAACTGCACGGACGGCACCGCCCGCGCCGCGCAGGCCGCCGGGGCCATGCTGTATACCCCGCAGGGCGAGATACACAGCAAGGGCGACGTGCTGCGCGAGGTGGTGGAGAACGTGGTGCTGGCCGGGGGCTATGACGCCATGTGCGTATTCGACGCAGACAACCTTGTGCATCCGGATTTTCTGGCCCGCATGAACGACGCCGTATGCGCCGGGCATGTGGCCGTGCAGGGCTTCCGCGATTCCAAAAACCCCGAGCAAAGCGCCATTTCAGGCTGCTATTCCATCTGCTACTGGATGCTGAACCGCTTTTACAACTCCGCGCGCAGCGCGCTGGGGCTTTCGGCCCTTGTGAACGGCAGCGGCTTTACAGCCACGGCGGGCCTTCTGCGCGAGCTGGGCGGCTGGAACACCGTAACCATGACGGAGGATTATGAATTCAGCGCGCAGTGCGCGCTGACAGGCCACCGGGTGGCCTTCCAGCCGGAAGCCGTCATTTATGACGAGCAGCCCCTTACCTTCCGCCAAAGCTGGCGCCAGCGCCGCCGCTGGACAACGGGCAGCCTGCAGGGCCTGCAGGTGTACGGCGGGCGGCTGTTCCGCGAGACGGTGCTGCGCCGCAGCGCCGTATGCTTTGACATGACCATGACCTTCCTCACGCCCTTTGTGCAGCTTGCCAGCACTGTGCTGGGCGTCACCGGCGCCGCCCTTGTGCTGGCGGGGCACGGGCTGGCCTTCGGCGGCATTCTGCTCAGCGGGCTGCGCGCCGCCGCCCTGATGCTTGGCATAGGCGCCGCGGGCACCGTGCTGGGCACCTCGCTTGCCGCCGCGCTGACGGTGGTGCTGAAAAAGGGCAGCCTGCGCGGCGTCATGAAGGGCGTGGCTACCTTCTGGCTGTTTGCGCTGAGCCACATGGCCCTCACCCTGTTGAGCTTTGTGAAAAAAGAGCGCACATGGCGGCCCATTGCCCACACCAACACCGCGCGCATTGAAGACCTCACAGCCTGAACATGCACACCCTTTCTCCGGCATGCCGGAAAAGGCCGGGGCCCCAAACAGGGCCCCGGCCTTTTTATGCTTTTCGCCCGCCTCCGCGCGGGCGCTTTCATACGCAGCATCCGTTTGAATGTACAGGCGCGTTACTTTTCAGCAGAGCTTCTAAGCTCTTTTGCGCACGCAATGTAATAGTGCCTTCCGTTCGCGCTGGTCTCATATTCCGCTATGGCTTCCAGCGCGTCCGCCTTTAGCTGCCGCGCCCCGCAGGCTGTTCCGGAAGCCAGCAGGATATCGCAGAGCTCCAGGCACCACTGGTATTCCCCGCTTTGAAGCGCCGAACGCGCCCCCGCAAGGGCCTTTTCCTCCCCGCCCATCATGGCGAGCAGCTTTTCCGCCCGGCGCCGGGGCGCAAGGGGATGAAGGTTCGTCGGGTTCCCATCGAACCAGCCCAGGTAGGCTGCGTATATCTCCCGCACGGCCCACTCGGCGCAGCCGTAATATTCCTGCAGGTACGGAAGGCGCGCATATTTTTCAGGCAGCTTTACCTCTGCCGCCAGATGCTCTGCGCTTTTCCCCTCGTTCATGCCCTTCAGCGCCGCCTCCAGAATATAGGCCATGGCGCCCCGGAACCCCTCCAGCGCCCGCCGCACTTCCTCCCTGCCTGATATGGCCGGGGTATGCCCGGGGATGAGGTGCTGTGCCGGATAGGCCAAAAGCGCGTCCAGGCTTCTGAGCCATACGGAGATATCCCGGTATTCGCCCCCGCGGATGGCATACAGGTTGGGGAAGCAGCCGAAATAATTATCGCCGCAGCACAGCACCGCCTTCTGCGGAAGCCATACCGCCATCTGGTCTTCGGCTTCTCCGGGCAACAGGGCCAGCTCCAGCCGTATCCCGTCTATCTCGCGGACGATGCTGCGCTCGCGGCAGACCGTGGTGGGCGGAAGAAATGCGCGGTGTTCCCCGCAGGTGATCCCCTCGCGCGGGCCAATGCCCTGCGTGACGGCCTCCCGGCCGGTGAGCGCATAGCCGAACTGCCTTGCCCCGCGCAGGTTTTGGATATCCGAAAGCAGCTCCGTCCCCTCCATTGCGCGCTTCGCCGGTGCAAAGGCTATCACCTCCGGCTCATTTTCCGCAAACGCCCCCGCGCCGCCCCGGTGGTCGGGATGGCTGTGCGTGTAAAGGATCGTTTTCACCTTCTTTCCCGTTGTCCTTCGAATGAGCTCTGCCAGTTTTTGCCCCCGCTCTAATGTATCCAGCGTGTCGATGAGGATCACGCCCGTCCTGCCCTCTACGAAGGCGGCATTGCTGTGCCCCATGCCGCGGACATACCACACGCCCTGGGTTATCTGGCGAAATTCCTGCTTTTCATTTTCTTCCGCAAACTTTTTCAGACGCCTGCTTCCATCCCGTGCCAGCATTTTCTCATCCCTTTCCGTTCTCTCTTGCGCAAACGCACGGCCCGCCGCCGGGCAGGCGGCGGGCCGGCGTTCACTGTGCTTCCTTCAAAAGCTCCTCGGCAGAGACGCCGTACAGCTTTGCAAGCCCCAGCAGGTTGGACGTGCTGGGGTCGGCGGCGCCCTGCTCCCACTTCGACACAGCCTGGCGGCTGACGCCAAGCGCCTCGGCGACAAACTCCTGCGTCATTTTGCAGGCGGTGCGGCGCGCCTTCAGCGCCTCGCCCAAAGAGCGCTTCACCTGCGCCCTCTCCTGCCGCGCATCCTTTGAACGGATATATTTCAAAAGCGCGCGGGCCGCCAGCACCGCAAGCGCCGCGCCCATGCCCAGCGGCACAAGCCCCAGCAGCGCCACCAGCGCCGTATTCAGCCCAAAAGCCATAGCATTCCCTCCTTTCCCGGCAACCGCGCATACTGCAGCCGGGCGCCGCCGGGCCGGGCAAGCGCCCCCCGCCTTTGCCGCAGCCCCAGCTTACCGCAAAACACAGGTTGCCTCCACCACTTATTGCGCAAAAAACAGTTGCGCCGCTGCATATGGCAGGGCGCCGGGCCGGAAACGGCCGCGCAGCCAACCAGCGCCCCGAACGCCCCTGCGCCTGCGCAGCCGCCGGGGGCCTGGGCCACCCCGCCGCAAAAGGACGCCTCCCTGCAAGCCCATGATTTTTCAGAAGGGACGCCCCTTTCCGACGCACGCGGGGCGCAGCGCCCAAACGCTTTTGCATAAAGCTGCCGCCGGTGCGCAAAGGGGGGGGACAAGCACAGCTTCTGCTTTCACGAAAAAAACGCCGGCCATGTTATCCGCCCCGCTTTCCGCCAGAAGGGCTGCGCCGCACGCCCTTGCCGCGGGGCAAGGCTGCTGAAGATTTTTCTGAAGCAGGCGCAGGCGGGGGCCTGCCATGCGCTCAGCCCGACTGCGCTGTAAAAAAAGCGCACATTCCCTTTTGTCCGCCCATGCCGCCCTGCCCCTTTTCAGGCTAACAGCCGTTTTCGTGCGGCCTGTGCGCGCAGCCAACCATCGCCCCGAAACATAGAAAGATATTGCTATTATAGCCTTTTCGCTTCAAAAAAGACAGCCACGGTTTTGAGGCGGCCTGTGAATACTGTGCGCGCCCCGCCCGTGCCGCAGGCCGTGGGAAAAAGCGCACATTTTTCCGCAAAAAGGCGCTTTTGGCACTTGTGCGGGCGGCGGCGGATGTGTTATCTTATAAGATGTATGAAAACACACGCAGCAAAGGGGTGCGCCGCAGCGCGGCGGCCCCCTTTGTGCGTGCGGCACACAACTTACACCGGTGGGGGCGGGCACATTATGATACGACAGGGGTTCGACAACGCGCTGTTCATCCAGAAGCAGACACAGCACATCACAGAGCGCATTGCGCAGTGGGGCGGTAAGCTGTACCTTGAGTTCGGCGGCAAGCTTTTCGACGATTATCACGCTGCACGGGTGCTGCCGGGCTACGATGCAAACGGAAAAATAAATCTTCTGCACGAAATGCGCGAGCAGACCGAAATCATCTTCGCCGTCTCGGCGGACGACATTGAAAAGACAAAGGTGCGGGCAGACCTTGGCATCAGCTATGACATGGAGGTGCTGCGCCTCATCGACGACATCACCCAGATGGGCATTGCGGTGAACAGCGTGGTCATCACCAAGTACACCGGCCAGGCGGCGGCGGACGGCTTTGCCCAGAAGCTGACCACGCGCGGGGTGAAAAACTATATCCACCGCCCCATCAAGGGCTACCCCACAGACATCGACCACATCTGCTCAGACGAGGGCTACGGCGCGAACCCGTATATCGAGACGGCAAAGCCCCTTGTAGTGGTGACGGCGCCGGGCCCCGGCTCCGGCAAGCTGGCCACCTGCCTGAGCCAGGTGTACCACGAGATCCGCATGGGCCGCCGCGCGGGCTATGCCAAGTTCGAGACGTTCCCCGTTTGGAACCTGCCCCTGAAGCACCCTGTGAACCTCGCCTACGAGGCAGCCACGGCAGACCTGGCCGATGTGAACATGATAGACCCGTTCCATCTTGAGGCATACGGCGAGACGACAGTGAACTACAACCGCGACGTGGAGGCCTTCCCCATTGTGCGCAACATCCTCTCGCGCATTTCGGGCGAAAACGCCCCCATCTACCGTTCGCCCACCGACATGGGCGTGAACATGGTGGGCTATGCCATTACAGACGACGAGGCGGTGAAGCATGCCTCCGGGCAGGAGATTATCCGCCGCTATTTCAAGGCCCTGTGCGACCACAAGCAGGGCAAGGGCAAGGCCGACGCTGTGGACAAGATAAAGCGCATCATGCAGGAGATGGGCCTTTCCACGCAGGACAGGCCCGTGGTGGCCCCGGCGCTGGAAAAGCAGAAGGCCGCGGGCGTATCCGCCACGGCTATCGAGCTGCCGGACGGCCAGATCATCACCGGCAAGGCCAGCAACCTGATGAGCGCCTCGTCCTCCTGCGTGCTGAACGCCATCAAGGCGCTGGCCGGCATAGACGATTCGCTGATGCTTATCAGCCCCATTGTGCTGGAGCCCATTCTGAAGCTGAAAATCAACATTCTGGGCAGCCGCTCCAGTGTTTTGAAGGTGGATGACGTGCTGGCCGCCCTTGCCATCACCGCCGCCACCAATACCATGACGGCGCGCGCCATGGAGCAGCTTCCCCGCCTGCGGGACTGCGAGATGCACTCCTCCTGCATGCTGCATTCCGGCGACGAGGGCACGCTGCGCAAGCTGGGCGTGCGCCTCACCTGCGAGGCCGAGTTCCCCTCGAAAGACCTGTATTTCTGACATCATCTTATCGTGTCAACGGGCGCCGCCTTACCGCGGCGCCCGTTTTTTGAAGGCGGCTTCCTCTGTCAATTTGTCAAATGGAATACAAGGCACAGCTCCAGCAGAGTGACTGCAAACAGCAAAAGCCATATTTTCCTGCTGTACCGGTATATCCGCCCCGCGCCCAGAGCTTCAAACGGGTAAAACGGGATGGACATGTGCACAAGAGCCGTGCAGGCAAACTTGGCGGCTGCCGTGAAAAAGCCGCCCCCCGCAAAGGCCAGCAGGGGCAAAAGAAGGAAAACCACCCATTTTATCAGCTCGGGCACAGCCATCTTCCTGCGAAATTCTTCTGTTTTTTCATACCTTTCCGGGTACCAGTTTGCATTCATGAAAAACGGGCATCCAAAAAAGCTGAGAAGAAGGATCAGAAGGCTGCCGCCGTTGTTCAGCCTGAACCGCCACCTTTCCCTGCGGAAAGCGCCGCCCGCATACCTGCAGCCAATAAACAGCAGCAGCAGGGCGGTATAGGCCCCAAATATCTGCCCAAGCGTTTCAGGGCTTTTATAAAGGCAGGCGCCCCACAGCGGCGCCTGCAGCAGCAGGTTTGCCAAAAGAAAAAGCGGCAGCTGAGGCGGCCCCGGTTTTTTTGCCCCGGCGGCTTCTTCCCGCGCGGCCATGTAAAAATCCATTCCTGCGGCAAACAGCCATGGGGTTTTGATACACTGCCAGATAAGCCCCGCAATGCCTATCTGCCTTATCACCTCCCGGGGGCCCGCCCGTTTGAATCCATTGTCCAGAAACAGCTTCCAGGAGCCGACGTTGTCATCCTTTACAAGCGCCGTCATCACCTCATGCCCCTGTGCCCTTAAATGCTCGAATGTCTCCTGGTACAGCCGTTTGCCCGTGCCCGTCCCGCGGCTGCCCGGCGCCACAAAGGCCTCGTCGATATAAACGGCGCTTTTGTTTTTTGCACGGAAGGGCTTGTACAGAATACTTCCTATTATTCTGCCGCCGCATTCCGCCACCATTGCTTTTTCAGGCGTGCTGACAAACAGCGCCTCAAACAGGGGGAACGAGCGCCTGCCCACCTGTTTGATTTCTTTTTGCTCACCGTCTTTCATTTCCCTGATGCATATTTTTGTGTTATCCATACCCTTCTCCCTTCCTGCAGCTTCCATTTTCAGTATTTGCAAAGGCCCTCAGAGCCGCTTCTTTTCTTGCGTTGCGCAAGAAAAGAAAAAGCCCGGGCTTTTTGCAGCTTCATCGCAAATACATGGCGGCGCCCCGCCTGCAAAATGCATCTTTTGCAGGAGCGTACCGCAGATACGGGGCGGCAGGCGCCCCTCCGGCCCCTATGGCGTTAGAAATAAGGCCCCCACGCCGCACGCAGCTTTTCCAGCGTCCATGCCGCGTTGGCGGGGCTGGTGCTGGGCAGCTTCACCACCTGCACCCCCGGCAGGGCGTGATATTTTACGCACAGGCTGTACGCCGCGGCGCCGTTGCACAGCACGCGCCGGATGGGCGCGGCGGCACACAGCCAGGGAATGTCTGTGGGCGTCACATTCCGAATGGAGGCGTCCTGTGCGCCGGTGATGGTGCACTGCTGCACGGTATCCCACAAAGCAAGGCCGTGGGCGCACACAAGCGCCGTTTTTTCTTCCACCGTGCACGGCACAGCCGTGCCCAGAAGCGCGGCCAAAAGCGGCCAGAAGCGGTTGCGCGGGTGGCCGTAGTAAAAATTCTGCCGGCGGCTTTCCGGGCTGGGCCAGGTGCCCACAATAAGGGTGTGGCTCTGCGGCGTCCACACCGGGCCGAAGCGCTTATACGCCATGGTGCGCGCCGTCCTCTTCTTCCCGCAGCGCGCGCAGAATATACTGGCTGAAAAACTGCGCCGCACCATCCTCCTCCGCCGGGGGCGCAGTATACCGGGCCGCGGCAATGGCCTTTGGGCTGCCGCCCTCCATGGCCGCCGAAAGGCCCGCCCGCTCCAGCAGGCACACGTCGCCCGCGCCGTCGCCGATGGCTGCCGCCTGCTGCCAGGAGAGGCCCCAGCCCTGCAAAATGCCCTGCACGGCGGCCGCCTTGTCCACCCCGGCGGGGTAAATATCCCACTTGCCGGGGGCAAAGGGCACAAAGCACAGGCCCAAATGCCCGTATTTCTGCCCAAAGGCCTGCACGGCGCTTTCCGGCAAAAAGGCGCACGCGCCGTAGGGCATGGCGGCAAGGTGCCTGTTCTGGTCCTCCCCGTCGAACAGCCAGGGGCGCTGCATGTCGTCTTCCGGCAGCCCGCGCAGCATGCGCTCGTATTCCACATAGGCAAAATAGCCCTCGTCAAACACAAAGTTCAGCGGCCATTCGCCGTTTTCGCAAAAATCCACCAGGGCGTACATCTGCTGCTCGTCCAGCGCGTGCAAAGCGCGCGGTTTGCCGCCCTTTTCCAGCACGGCGGCCCCCTGCGCGCACACCAGCGCGTCGTAAGGTATTTTTTCCGCCGCAGCCAGCGCCACCTGCGGCGCGCGCCCCGTAGCCAGCGCCACGCGCACCCCGGCGCTTTTCAGCGCCAGAAGCGTCAGCCGCGTGCGCGCGCTGACGGCGCTGCGCCCCGCGGGCAGCAGGGTGCCGTCAATATCACAAATCACAGCCCCAATTTGCAAAAGGTATTCCCCTTCCGGCATGGCTTTGCCCGCCGCGCGGCGGGCGCCTGTTTTATTTATTGTACCAAAAAACAGACGCCCTGCCAAGGCCGAAAGGCAGGGCCATGCCCGCACCTCCTGCCCTGCGGCACGCAAACGGGCGATTTCTGCCCCGGCGAGGGCTTTCCTCTGCTGCTTATCGGCACCCGGCGGCCTGTGCGCGCCCCGCAGGGGGCCGCCGCCGGTATGCGCCCTGCGGGAATGCACGGGGCCATGCCCGCGCCTCCTGCCCCGCGGCACGCAAACGGACAATTTCCGCCCCGGCGAGGGCTTTCCTCTGCCGCTTATCGGCATCCGGTAGCCTGTTCATGCCCCGCAGGGGCCCGCTGCCGGTATGCGCCCTGCGGGAATGCACGGGGCCATGCCCGCACCTCCTGCCCCGCGGCACGCAAACGGGCGATTTCCGCCCCGGCGAGGGCTTTCCTCTGCTGCTTATCGGCATCCGGTAGCCTGTTCATGCCCCGCAGGGGAGCCGCCGCCAGCCGCAAAAGCCTTTTTACGGGGTGCCGCCGCTGGCCGCACCGGCAGCTTTTACTGTGAAAGATGCCAGTAAATTGGGAATATGCGTATCAATACGGCATCCACCGGCAAAACAGCCAAAAAAATATGTAAAGGGCGCAGTCGGTGAAAGGGCTTTATAGAACGGCTGGCAGGGTTGCCGTACAAGGCTAACAGAAGGACGGCGTTTGAAGCAGAGCGCCGTCCCCCTGTACCGTGTAACAGAATACTATTTCATTTCCGGCTGACGCCCTTTCAGCCTTATTGGGCTGTGGCTTATCAGGGGCTTGCTGCACAAGCAATGCTCAGGCTGCCATGCCCCGGCTTCAAAAAGCGGGCACAAGGAAAGAAAGGAGAATAAGCATGAAATCAGGAATTAGCCCCAGCCTCGCCCTTCATATGGATTGCTGACGGTTCAAAAAAGGGGCCCCGGTTTTTAACACCGGGGCCCTGCCGCTCTGTTTTCTTTTGTATTACACGCCCGTTTTGGGGTTCGGCTTCTGTGCGGGGGCGGGCGTATTGCCTGCGCCGCCGCCCTGCGTGCCGCTGTTCCACTGCGCGGTGAACACGGTGTCCGCCATGATGCCGCACACCTCACCGGCCTTGTAGGTGCGGCCGCCCTGCTGCCAGCCCGCAAACGCATGGCCGTCTGCATCCGCCATGCCCGGCAGCACAAGCTGTGTGCCCAGCACCACCTGCTGCGCGTCCGGCGCCGTGCCGTGCCCGTTTGCGTCAAAGCGCACTGTCACCTTCAGCACGTCCGGCACATTGGCCGCGCTGCCGCCGCCCACTGCGCCCGCAAGGGCCCCGGCTAGGTCGTGCTTCGTTTCGCCGTTCACTTCTACCGGCGTGTTCAGCCTGCCCGCCCCGTCGTATGAGGAATTGTTCTTCACCGCATCGCTGGGCTGCCCGGCAGAGCCTGCGCCCGTGCCTACGGCCCCGCCCTGCTCCTGCGGCCAGAAGCAGTTTTCTACTTTGCCGGGCTTTCCTTCCTTCTCATTGTTATTGCCCACAATGGCACCGCCGTCCGCGGGCACCGTACCCGTGTTGACACAGCCCTGCACCGTGGCCGCTGTATGTACGTCACTCGCTGCATAATCCGAGCTGTGGTCGCCCACAATGCCGCCGACAGCACTATTGCCAGAGACGGCGCCGCTGTTGGTGCAGCCCGTCACGCGGACATTGGCGTTTTCTTCCTCAGAGGCTGAGGTATGCCCCACGATGCCGCCCACGGCGTTTGTACCCGACACGCTGCCCGTATTGGCGCAGCCGGTCACCTCATAGCCGTCCACATAGGCATCTGCATAGCCCACGATGCCGCCGGTGCGGCCTGCGCCCTGAATGGCGCCGCTGTTCGTGCAGCCTTCCACAGAAGAGCCCTGATGCAGGCGTCCTGCAATGCCGCCCACCCATTCCTGCCGGAGGGCTGTAATGTTACCGCTGTTCCGGCAATCTGTAATACCAACTTCATCTATTGCGTTGCCCACGATGCCGCCGACGCCACTGTTTCCCAGCTGAACGGTATCATCATATGTGCCGGTGACAGCGCCTTCGTTCAGGCAGCCCGTTATGACAGTGCCGTCCGCGCTGCCCGCAATGCCGCCCACATGGTAAGAACCGCCGTTTACTTCGCCCCTGTTCGTGCAGTTCAGCAGTGTGACGCTTTGTTCATACCGCCCGTCTGCCATGCCTATAATACCGCCTGCATCTGTTTCACCGTTGAGGGACGCCTCGTTGACACAGTTTTCAATGCGAACATTTTCACAGGTGTTTTCGGTTGTTCCTGCAATGCCGCCCATTTGGGCGCCATAAGCTTCGCCGTCGTCTTCAGATACGGCGCCGGAGATACTGCCCTGCACCGTGCAGCCTGAAATGACGGCATGATCCATCAGGCAGCCCGCAATACCGCCGACGAAGTCCGTGGCAACAGAAATAGAAAGCCCCGTGAGAGACACATTTTTTATTGTGCCGCACACATAGCCGAACAGGCCCACCGCGTCATACAGCGGGTCTTCCGTTTTTTTGCCGCAGTCAATGACAAGGCCGGAAATGGTATGGCCCTGCCCGTCAAAGGTGCCTGCGAAGAAATGGCTGCCTTCCTTACCGCCTGACGTAAAATCCACACTTCCGGCAGGCACCCAAAGCCCGCCGCTCATGGCGATGCTGTTCGCCAGCTTCACCGTTTTGCCTGCAAAGTCCTTCCCCTCATTTACCATGGCGGCAAAGGCGCGCAGCCCGGCCTCGGTGGAAATGGTGAATTCGTCTGCCGTCTCGTAATCTGCGCCCCACTCGGCCTGCGGCGCCGCGGCGGCCTGCAGCTGGGCAGGCGCCTGTGCGCCGCCAGCCTCTGCGGGCGCCGCTTCGGCGGGCTGGCCCTGCTGCGCCTCAGACGCGGGCGCCGTCCCTTCCGCCGGGCTCGTACCGTCCAGCGCCGGGGCGCCCGCCGCCTCCTCTGCCCATACGGGCAGTGCGCACGCCAGCAGGGCCATGGCCAGCAGGCTGCACAAAAGCTGTTTCAGTTTCTTCATGCCTTTTCTCTCCTTCACAGGTTTTCGAGCCCGGCTTCCCCCTGTGTGAGACAGGCGGTTTCTCCGGCATGGCCGGAGAAACAGAAAGGGGCCCCTTTCCCCGCGCCGCTGCACGCGGCGCCTTATATACAAATATTACCCGATTGCCCGCAAAAAATCAATGGGTGCGCGGCCCGCCGGCACAAAAAATGTGCCTTTGACAGCATTATTTCGTTTTCACGCCGCCAATAAAGATATGCTCGGGCTGAAGGGCTTTATCCAGCACCAGCACGTCGGCGCGCTTGCCCTCGGTGACGCTGCCCAAGGTCTCGAACAGGCCCACGGCCTTGGCCGGGTTGATGGTGGCAGCCTTCAGGGCGCTTTCCAGCTTTACGCCGAAGCTCACCGCGCGGCGGAAGCATTCGGCAAGGCAGGTGGCGCTGCCCGCAATGGTGCCGTCCTCCAGGGTGGCCTTGCCGTCCGTCATATACACAGTCTGCCCGCCCAGGCTGTATACGCCGTTGGGCATGCCCGCAGCGCGCATGGAATCGCTGATGAGACACACGCGCT
>JBKYIE010000009.1:63499-66473 GCA_047030735.1 Ruthenibacterium sp. | reverse complement strand
ACGCCGTTGGGCATGCCCGCAGCGCGCATGGAATCGCTGATGAGACACACGCGCTCGTCGCCAAACAGGCGGAACACGCTGCGCACCACGGCCGGGTGCAGGTGCACGCCGTCCGAAATCATCTCTACATGCCGGGCATAGTCGCTGGCCGCGCCCACCACGCCGGGGTCGCGGTGCGCAAACGGCGGCATGGCGTTGAACAGGTGTGTCACATGCGTGGCGCCCGCCTCGAAGCCCGCCCTGGCCTCCTCGTAATTTGCGCAGGTGTGCGCAATGGACACCACGCACTTTTTGCTGGCGTGCTGAATAAACGGCAGCGCGCCGTTCACCTCCGGGGCCATGTCCACCAGCTTGATGGCGCCGCCGCACAGCTCGTACAGGCGGTCGAACATGGCGGTGTCTGGCTCCATCACGTATTTTTCAGCCTGCGCGCCCTTTTTGGCCTTGTTGATGAACGGGCCCTCCATATTCACGCCGCGCAGCACGGCGCCGCCCGTCTCTTTGCCGATATAGGGCTTTGCCACCGTGAGGATATTCGTGAGAATGGGCTCGTCAAAGGCCATGGTAGTGCCGCAGAAGCTGGTGACGCCCACGCTGCCCAGATATTCGCACATGGTCTCGATATGCTCGGCGCCCGCATCGCAGAAGTCGCTGCCCTTCGAGCCGTGGATGTGGATATCCACAAAGCCCGGCGTCACATACCTGCCGGAAACATCCAGCACCTCTTCGCCGTCCAGCGTGCCCGCGGGGGCCACCTTCACAATGGCCTCGCCTGCCAGCTCTACGTCCGCAGGCACAAACTCGGCATTTTCGGTGAACACAAGGCCGTTTTTCAGTATCATGCTACAACGCTCCTCTTTATATTTTTATTTCGCGCGCAGAGCCGCCCCCGCGCGCGGGATGTCGGTTAGCCTTATTATACCACGGCCTGTTTTTCTGTTACACTATTCAAGCCACAAAAACGGACGTTTGTGCAAACTATGCGCGCATTCCGGCATACTGCGGCGCACGGGCGCCTGACGGCCGCTGTTCGGGGCCATGTGCCAGGCTTTCAACCGCCAAAAAGCGGGCGGCGCACACGGCGCCGCCCGCACGGAAAGGGGGGAGGCAGGGCGGGGCCGCGCGGCCATGCGCCCTGCGGGGGAAAGCTTACATATTCTGCGGGATGCACGGGCAGGCGCCCTCATCCATGGCCTGGGCCGAGGCATATACCTGATAGCACTGGCTGCCGCTGCAGCCGCAGCCGTCCGCCTGCGGGGGCAGCAGGAAGCGCAGGCCCTTTACGGCAATGTCGCGCGCGGCTGTGCCGGTGTTCGGCTGCAGCACATAGCTTTTGAAGCCGCACATCTGGCAGCCATCCGGCGTTTCGCGCGTCACCCAAACACCCAGCAGGATGCGTCTGCCCGGGCACACGTTTTTCAGCCGCACGTTGATGAGCAGAAGCCCGCCTGTGTCCGCCACACCGATACTGCCGATATCTGCCGTCACCACACCCCCGTCGGCAGAGGTGCACACGCAGGCCACAGGCACGCACGGCTCGGGCCATATTTCGCCCGCGGGCGCGCCGCAGGCAACATTTACGGTAAGGGGCTCGAACTGCATGCTCACGCCGCCCGCCGCCGTGAGCGCGGCCGATTCGTTCAGCACCAGGCTGCCGTCCCCTTCCCCGGTGTGCAGCGCCACAATGCGCAGCACCGCTGTCTGCGGGGCATTGGCCGCCAGCTCGCCGATGCGCCACACCACTGTGCGCGCATTTTGCGCCTCGGCCCAGCCCACGCCGGGCTGCTCTACGCTCAGCACAGTGAACTGCGGGCCCAGTACGTCCTGCACCACCACGTCGCGCGCGCCGGCGTCCACCAGCTCGCGCGCCAGCGACTCAAAGGCGTCCTCCAGCTCCTCGGCCGTAGGGGCCAGAAGCACATGGTCCTCCGGAGGCGGCGAGGCCCAGGCGCGCAGGGTGGCCTCGTCCAGCCCGTCCGAGCCGCGCAGGCCGATGCAGAATATCTCCACGCCGTCCGCCCGAAGCTCTTCCGCCTTCGGGGCTGGGTCGCCGCCCACCGTGGGCATGCCGTCGGTAAACATCACGGCCACCTTTTTGCCGTCGAAATTCCGCAGCATGGCCCCGGCGCGCAGGAAGGCGTCGGCCTGGTTGGTGTTGCCCTTTGCCACAAGGCCCTCAATGGCCGGGTTCAGCAGCTGGACATTGCCTGTGAGGGGCACATCTGTGGTGACGTCCGCCGCAAAGCTGATAAGGCCCATCTCGTACATATTGCCGCCGCTGTTTGCATTGGCCTCGGTGATGATGTTCACAAATTCCTTCGCGCCCGCCTTCAAGTGCAGCATGGGGCTGCCCGCCATACTGCCCGAGCGGTCCAAAAGCAGGGCAATGGCCACGCGCTGCGTGGACGCACCGGGCGCCGCCGCAATGGCGAGGCTGATGTCTACGGCCCCGCCGCACTCGATAGAGGCGGCGCCGGCTGTTTTAGAAATGCTTGTGATAGGCATAAAGCTCTCTCTTCCTCTCTTTCCCCCTGCGGGCCGGCGCCGCATGCACCGCGCCCGCGGCAGGGGTTGCTGTCTGCGGCATCCTATGCCCTGCCGCGCCGCCGTGTGCCGCGCCCGCGGCCCGCACGCACCGGGCATTTTCGTGCAAACTGCGCCCGCAGGCAGAAAGCGGCGCCCCTGCCTGCGTCTTTTGCGCCAAAATGGGCCAAACGGCTTTTTTCAGCGCCCTGTAAAAAGTGTGGTATAATATACCTGCCCGGCGGAACAGCTGCCGCGCACTTCCGGCGCAAGCCGGAGTGCAGCATAAGCCTGGCAAATGTGGTATAATGTGTCCACCTGATAAATCCGAGTGCAGGCGAAGGATGAGCCTGATGGAATAGCTGCCGCGCCCTTAACGAAGCCGGGCCGGATGGCGATGGGCGGTTTTCGCGGATGTGGCATGATGCATCCACTTGGTGAAGCCAGGCGG
>JBKYIE010000009.1:0-63399 GCA_047030735.1 Ruthenibacterium sp. | reverse complement strand
ACGCGAAGGAGAAACCTGACAAAACGGCTGCCGCGCACTTAACGAGGCCGGGCCGAATGGCGATGGACGGGTTTCGCGGATGTGATATGATGTCTCCACCCGGTGAAACCAGGCGGACGCGAAGGAGAAACCTGACAAAACGGCTGCCGCGCACTTAACGAGGCCGGGCCGGAGGGCGATGGACGGGTTTCGCGGATGTGGTATAATAAAGCCAAAGCACCGGCGCCGGGCGGCGCGCAACAGGGCACAGGCCCGTGCGCCGCCCGGCACCTAAAATGCCCGCGGCCCTTGGCCGCAAAAGGGGGACGCGCCATGAAAAACGATATTGACGAATTGCTCAGCCGGGCCTTTGGCCGCCGCACGGCGCCTGCCGCAAAGCCGCAGCTCACGCTGGGGCCGCAGCCGGGCGCAGGTGCGCACAGGCCCCCGGCGGGGAAAGCGGCGCAGGGCGCGCAGGCGCCCGCGCAAAAGCAGCCTGCCGCACAGCAGGCCGCGCCCGTGCAAAAGCCGGGCGGCGCGCACGGCAGCGGGCCCAAGCCGCAGCATGGCGCGGCGGGCGATGCATTTCACAAGGGCGCACAGGCGGTGGACAGCCTTCAGAAAAGCGTGCTGGAAATGAACAGCCTTCTGGAGGAAACCGCCGCCGCGCAGCGCGCAGAGCTGGAGGCCATGAGCCAGAGCGCGCTGGAGGATATTGCGCGCATCCGGCGCGAGGTGAACACCCCGGCTGTGCAGAACCTTGCCCGCGGCGCGGGCGAAAGCGAGCCCTTGCCGGGCGTGGCGGGCGCCGGGGCCGAGGCGTTCGGCGGCCTGGAGGAAGAGCTGGGCCGCACCGTGCTGGGCCAGCCGGAGTATTTGAAGGCCCTGTGCATAGCGCTGAAGCGCCCGTTTGTGATGGGGGCGGGCGGGCAGGGCCCGCGCAGCGCCTTTCTTATCTCCGGCCCGCAGGGCACGGGCCGCCGCCTTGGGCTGGAGGAGGCTGTGCGCCTGCTGCACCGGCGCCGCGTTTTTGCAAGCGGGGCCGTGGCATGGGTAGACCTTGCCCTTTACCCCACCCCCGCGCAGGAAAAGCTGTTTTTGCAGGACGTATACGCCGCGCTCTGCTGCGACGCAGAGGTGGTGGTGTTCCAAAACCATACAGAGTGCCACAAGGGCTTTCTCACCGTGGCGGCAAACCTTATTGCAAAGGGCGAAAGCCCTCTGGCCGGGCGCTATGTGCTGCAGAACGGGCGGCTCATCGACGCGGGCACGGCCCTTGTGCCGGACGCCGTGGCCAGCCTTTCGGCCCGTTCGAAATATCTTGTGCTGTTCACCGAACTTGCCCCCGCGCGCCTTGCCGATTCGTTCGGCGCGCCGCTGCTGGCCGCGCTGGCGGATGTGTGCGAGACGCGCCCCCTCTCGCCCGAGGCCCTGCGCGCGATTGCCGAAGTTAAGGGAAAGGAGCTGTGCGAAGCGGCGCAAAAGCATCTGGGCTTTTCCCTTTCCGGTGCGCAAAGCCTGGCCGGGCCCGCCGCAGCCGCGTGCGGCACCACGGGCAGCGCCGCGCCGCTGGGCGAGTTTTTCAGCAGGGCCTACCGCGCGCTGGCGCAGTATAAGCTGACGGAAAACGCCGCCGGGCCCGTGGCCCTCTGTGTAAGGGACGGCCAACCCTATGCCGGTTTCGGCTGGGGGGAGGTGCCGCTGTTCAGCCTTTTGCCGCAAAGCCCCGGCGGCGCCGCGCTGGAGGATGTGAAGCGGGAGCTGGACGCCCTTGTGGGCCTGGCGCCGGTGAAGGAGTATGTGCTGCGCCTTGAGCAGAACGTGCGCGTGCAGCAGCGCCGCGCAGCGCAGGGCCTGAAGACGGGCAGCGTGGCCATGCACATGATATTCACCGGCAACCCCGGCACGGGCAAGACGACCATCGCGCGCCTCATCAGCAAATACCTCAAGGCCGCGGGCGTGCTGGCCGGCGGGCAGCTTGTGGAGGTGACAAGGGCCGACCTTGTGGGCAAATATGTGGGCCATACGGCGCCGCTTACCACACAGGTGATGAACAGCGCCCTGGGCGGCGTGCTGTTCATAGACGAGGCCTACAGCCTGTACCGCGGAAAAGACGATTCCTTCGGGCTGGAGGCCATCGACACGCTGGTGAAGGGCATGGAGGACCACCGCGACGAGCTGGTGGTTATCCTTGCGGGCTACACCAAAGAGATGCAGGCCTTTTTAAGCGCCAACAGCGGGCTGCAAAGCCGTTTTCCGAGCATTGTGGAATTTCCGGATTACACGGGTGCAGAGCTGCTGCAGATATTAAAGCTTCAGGCAAAAAGCCGGGGCTATGTGCTGGACGCGCAGTGCGACGCGCCGCTGCTGGCCTATTTCAGCGCCGTGCAGCTTGCCCGCGCCCGGCAGGCGGGCAATGGCCGCCTTGCGCGCAACAAGCTGGAGGAGGCCATTCTGGCCGCGGCGCGGCGCACGGCGGCAGACGAGACGGCGGACCTTTCGCTGCTGCTTCCGGAAGATTTCGAGCTCTCTGATATAGACGGATAAACCCGCACGCTTCGCCTTTGCAGGGGCTTTTCTCTTCTGCGGACGGGCGGGCAGCCATATGTCCAAAGCGGCCGGGCGGCAGGCGCGCGCCCCGGAAGGGTGCCCGGCCTTCAGCTTTCCCGGGCAGCCCTTCATCGCTGCCTTTGCAGCGTCTGTATTGCGGCCCGCAGGCGGGCCGCTTTTCTTTTGCCTGCGCCCCGCGCGCCCTTCCGGCCTTTCAGCCCCGCCCGCTTCGCCCGCGCCCGAAGGCGGCAGCTTTTTGCTTTCTGCGGCCCGGCCGCGGGCCGCCGTCTCTGGCCATGCACATATAAAGTAGGGGCCGCCCCAGCGGGGCGGCCCCTGCTTTATATGCGCGCTGTGCCCGGCGCCGCTGCAAAGCGCTCACCGGTGTACAGGAGGCTGCCGGCGCCTGCTGCGCGCATACAGCGCACATCCAAGCGCCGTGCATGCAGCCTCGGCCGCTGGCACCGCAAGCCACACGCCCGTCATGCCCCACACCGCGGCCATGGCAAACGCCAGCGGCACCAGCAGAATAAAGCCGCGCAGAAGCGAAAGCACCTGTGCGGGCAGCGCGTGCTCTACCGCCGGGAAATAGGTGCAGAACACGATGTTGGCGCCCATGAACACGGCCCCTGAAAAATACAGGCGCAGGCCCTGTACTGCAATGCGCAAAAGTGCGGCGTCATTTTCGCTGTTGAAGGCCTGCGCCACAGGCCGTGCAAACACAAACAGCCCTAGGGACAGCGCCGCTGAAATGCCCAGAACGGCGGCCATGGCCCAGTGCAGAAGGCGGTGCGCCGCCCGCGCGCTGCCCTCGCCCCAGGCCCGGCTGGCCAGCGGCTGCATGCCCTGCCCCAGCCCTGTGTATATGGCGGCCGCCACCAGTGAGATATTCGCCACCACGCCGTAGGCCGCCACGCCCGTGCTGCCCTCCAGCCGCAGGATAATGCTGTTAAAGGTAATCATCACCACACCGGACGAGAGCTGTGCCAGCAGCGCGGGCAGCCCCAGCCAGGCAATGGCGCCCGCCTCGCCCGCGCGCGGGCGGAGGCGCCGGGCGTGAAACCCTCTGTGTGCAGAAAACCAGTGCGGCAGAAGGAGGGCGATGCCCAGCACCGGCGCAAGGCCGGTGGCAAGCACAGCACCGAAGATGCCCATGCCGCAGGGAAAGATGAAGATGTAATCCAGCACAATATTGGAAAAGCTGCCTATCACCGTGGACAGCATGGCAAGCCGCGGCTGGCCGTCGTTGCGCACAAAGCACACCAGCACGGCATTGAAAATAAACGCCGGGGAAAACAGCAGCATCACCCGCAGATAGGTGTGCGCCATGGCGGTCACCTCGCCGGACGCACCCAGCAGGGCCGCAAGCCGCCCCGAGCCGGACGCGCCCAGTGCGGCCCCGGCCGCCGCGCACAGCGCCGCCAGGTAAAGTGCATGCGTGAAGGCAGTGTCTGCACCGCGCGCATCGCCTCTGCTTTTGCACACAGCATACCGCGTGGCCCCGCCCATGCCCAGCAGAAGCCCGGTGCCGTAAATAAAATTATAGGCCGGTATGGCGAGGTTCAGCGCGGCGAGGCCCTGTGTGCCAAGCCCCTGCGCCACAAAAAAGGTATCGGCCAGAATATAGCAGGAATTCGCCAGCATGCCGCCCACGCTCATCAGCGTATATTTGGCAAACACGCGCAGCATATGCCTCTCGTTCACTTCAAAGCCCTCCCATCTGCCGCATCAGGCCCGCCCCGCGGGCGGGCAATAAAAAAAGTGCCCTTTGCTTCGCATCTTCATGGCCTGCTGATGCGAAACCCTGGCACTTGTGTTTACCCGGCGGCAAAACTCATCTTATAAAGCTGACGTTGATAGAATATCAGGCCTGTACTTTGTTGTCAAGCCCTGACGGCAAAGGCACCTGCACCTGGTAGCTCCACTGCAGGATGCCGGTGATGACCACCTGCTCCACCACAAACGCGGGCGGCCGGCCGCCGCGCTGCCGCACCTGCGCCTGAAGCTGGGCGGTGCGCGCCTGCCTGTCGGCTTCACAGCAGCTTGCGCACAGATAATCCCCCGCGGGCAGGATGGTGAGGCCGCGCGTATCCGGCCAGCGCAGGCACACGGCAAACAGGCGCGACACGCCGCCCGCCGTATAAATGCCGGCCACGTCCTCAAAGGTATATGCATCGCGCCGCTTTGGGCCAAGCTGGGCGTAAAAATGGTCGTGGTAGCGCCACAGGTTGTCCAGCGCAGGGTGCTGCAGCGTGTCGGACAAAAGCAGCACCCGCTTCGGCATATGCCGTACGAACGGGGCACCGTCCTCCTGCGGGCCGGCAAGCTTTTTTTCATAATCCGCCCGCGCGCGCTTTATTTTCTCCTTGGCGTACTGAAGGCGCGCTATCTTCGCGTCTGCGCTCTGCTCTGCGCTGCGCAGAAACGCAATGATTTTTTCAAGGTCATCATACTCCAGCACCCGGCGGATGTCCTTCAGAGAGAGGTCCATGCAGCGCAGCGCCTGAATGGTGTAAAGGCGCACAAGCTCCTGTTCAGAGTAATAGCGGTAGCCCGTCCACTCGTCCCTCTCGCCCGGGCGCACAAGGCCTATTCTGTCGTAATGGCGCAGCGTCTCGCTTGTCAGGCCCGCCAGCGCGGCGGCCTCGCTGATGGAAAAAAGCTTTTTCATATTTGCCTCTTGACTTTTTTGTTACACAAAGGTTTATCATACCCATTGTACCACACGGCAGGGCTGTGGGCAAGCCGTACGGCGTGCATTGCCCTGCGCGGCACAGCAACAGTAAAGCGAGGCAAATACACATGGTAGAACTGTCGAATGTCACAAAAAACTATGGCCGGGCACAGGTGCTGCAGCACATAGACCTCACGCTGGACGAACCGGGCATTTATTGCCTTTTGGGGCGAAACGGCGCGGGAAAGACCACGCTGCTGAAGGCAATGGCGGGTTACGTGCCTCTTTCACAGGGGCACATCACGGTGGACGGGCGGCCCGTCAGCACGGCCTGCATGGAGACGGGCGTAAGCTACATTGAAAATTTCGCACGGCATTTCAACCTGCCGGTGCGCCGCCTGCTGCACATTGCAGGCGGGCTGGACACAAGCTTTGACTTCGCCTTTGCGCAGGAGATGATGGAGCGCTTCGAGCTGGACGGCGCAAAAAAATTCCGCCAGCTCTCGCTCGGCATGAAGACGATGGTCTCTACCATCATCTGCCTTGCCAGCAACCGCAGCCTCATCCTTCTGGACGAACCGGTGCTTGGGTTCGACGCCATCATGCGCATGGAGTTTTACGATATGCTGGCGCAAAGCTGGAAAAGGAGACCGCGCATCATCATCGTATCTACCCACATCATAGAAGAAATCGCCCAGACCATTCAGAAGCTTATCATTCTGGACAAGGGCCGCGTGCGCTTTTTCGACACGCTTGCAGCTGTGGACGCCATGGCTTACAGCGTCAGCGGGCTGCGGCACGAGGTAGAGGCCGCTGTGCAGGGGCAGAACGTCATCGGGCGCGATGAGGTGGGCGGGCTTTCCACCGCATACGTGTTCGGCACGCCGCCCAAAGCGCAGGGTAGCCTCTGCGTGGAAAAGCTCTCTTTGCAGGATTTCTTCATCCAGACAGTAAAAGGAAACGGAGGCCGCGTCAAATGAAACCTGTTTTTACCGTTTTGAAAAGGCAGCTTGCCAGCAGCAGCATCCCTCTGGTGCTTGCGGCGCTGGTGATGCTGCTGGCCACCAGCTCGGCCTCCTCGCCCACCGCGCTCAGCCGCGGCAATTACGCCTGGCTGCCCGCCGCAGCCGCGCCGTTTTTTCTGGTGTTTTACAGCTATACCAAGCTGCTTTACCTGGGCGCCTCCAAAAAGGCATATTATCTGGGCACGCTCGCCTGCTACGGCGTGCTGGCGCTGGGCATGTCGCTTGTGAACACGCTGGTCCGGCTGGTGATAGACCCGCTGAACCATACTCAGGCCGTCATCAACCTGATGGACGTATGCGGATGGTGGCAGAACGGCCCCGTTCTGGCCGCGGTGCAGCAGTTTGCCTTTCTGCTGGCATGCATGCTGTTCCTGCACACCCTGCTCTCCATGCAGGCGCACTGGTACGGCTGGCTGGCAGACGCCATTCTCATCGCCGTCATCAGCATCTTTACGCCCATCGCTCCGCTGCGCGGCCTGCTGGCCGGCTTCTTCCGGGCTGTGATGCTGAATGCGAACGCCCCCTTCCATCTCGCCGTCTGCACTGCACTGTGCGCGGCGTTTGCACTGGCGGGGCTTGCAGTGCTGAAGCACAAAGCACTTTAAGGCCGGGCACGCGCCCCGCACACCCTGAACCACAGAAAGGAAAAGACAGCATGAAAATCGTTTCACGCCTGCTTGCGGCTGCCGCGTGTGCCGCGCTGGCCGCCGGGCTGCTCACAGGCTGCGGCGCACAGGAGGAACAGTTTGAAGAGCGCCGCTATACCGCGGACGAGGCCTGCACCGCGCTTTCCATCCAGCTGAGAGACCGCACTCTCCAGCTGGAGCCCTCTTCCGACGGGCTTATCCACATTGTCTGCCATGAAAGCGAAAGCCGGGGCTACGATATAGCGCCGGATGAAAACGGCACGCTGACAGTGACGCAGTGGGAGGACAACGGCCCGCTGGGCCTGCTGCACACCGGCGTGCCCGCACAGGGGCGCACCGTGCTGGTGCAGGTGCCCGCGTCCCTCGCTGGGCTCAGCATTCAGCTTCAGGGAGAAAACCTGGCCCTTCCCGCGCTTTCTGTGCAGGGCGAGGCAAATATCCGCGTGAACAACGGCGGCCTCACCTTTGAAATGCTGGACGCGCCCAGCATCCGCCTTGAAATAAAGAACGGCGACATCAGCGGCGCCGTGGCAGGCGCGCAGAGCGATTATTCCATTACAAGCGAAGTCAAAAAAGGCGAAAGCAGCCTGCCCGCAGAGCAAAGCGGCGGCAGCAGGGCGCTTTCCGTCCTTGCCAACAACGGCGATGTGGCCGTTGCGTTCACGCCGGGGGCGTAAACGCCTCTGGCTTTATAAGAAAAACGGGCATACCCGGCGGCGGGTATGCCCGTTTTCATATTACTCTTTCCGCACACGGCACAGTGGGCACAAGCCCGGCCGGCAAGCAGTGTCATACGGACATCTGCGCCTTGCGCAGGGCCGAAAGGCAAACGTCTTTTAGCCGCTGGCCTTCGCCTCCGCGCACGCGAAGCCTGCCCGTGTGGCTGCGCGCATGGCACAAAAGCGACATACAGTGTTCTCCGCCGTCGAAATACAGCTCCATACAGTTTCTGTCCCCCAGAATAAGAAAGGGCACGTCGCCGCTGTTCAGGGGCATAGCCTGCACCTGTTCATACCCCTGCCCGATACCGCAGCAGTTGCACTGGCTTCGGTCTGCCAGCAGGGTGCCGTCCTGTATGGCCAGCATCACACGCTCGCCGGAATCAAAGCAAAAGCAGAATTCCGCTGTTCCGCCCATCTGCGGACGGGCCAGAGTGCCAGAAAGACAATATGCCTCCGGAAAGCAAAGCAGCTCCTGCCCGGCCGGCTGCAGCGCCGCATCAGGCACCGCCTCGCGCCGGCATACAAGCTGCTGCAATTCATCAGCAGGGCGCTGGCACAAAAACGGCGTGCCGTCTGCCTTTTGGGAAAGCTCCAGCTCCCGCGGCACTGTGAACATGTTCAGCCAGCCCTCGTCCTGCGGGCACATGGCTGAATAGGGCCAATAGCACATCCACGCAATCCACAGCTTCCGCCCGTTCATCTCTCCGTATGGGTCCCATGCGACGGCCGCGTAAAAGTCCCGGCCCCAGTCTGCACGCTGCAGCGGAATGCCCGGTGCCGCACGGAAGGCCGTGCCGTCAAACCGCCCAAAAAGGAAACGCACGCTGCGGTCCTCTATCCAGCTAAAGGACAGCACCCATATGCTTCCGCCACGCGGCAGTGGATATTCCAGCAAATCCGGGCATTCATACATCCAGCCGCCGGGTTGAAAGGCATCGTCCTCCACTGTGCTCAGAAGGCGCCAGTGCTTCAAATCCTCCGACGCGTAAAAGCGAAGCTGCGGCCCGGCGGCCACCAGCATCACAAAATACTGCTTTGCCTCGCACCAGAACACCTTCGGGTCACGGAAATCGAGGACAGTATCATCGCACAACACAGGGTTTCCGGCATATTTATGAAAACGCTGCCCGTCTGTGCTGTATGCAATATTCTGCCGCTGGCCAAGCTGCGGCTGCTCATGCATGCGGGAGGAATAGGCCATAACCCATGCATCCTTACCGAAGCCCGCGCGGCCCTGCGTGTCAAACAGCGTGCTGCCGGAGATGGCATAGCCCGCCTCATCCGCGCTGAGTGCAGGCGGCAGCACCCTCCAGTCAAACAGGTTTTCGCTGACACAGTGCCCCCAGCCCTTGTCGTACCCGCGGCAGCCAAAGGGGTTCAGCTGATAGAACATGTGGTAACGGCCGTCTTTCTTCACAAGGCCGTTGGGGTCGTTGATCCACCCGCGGCTGCTGGTAAAATGATACAGCGGGCGGTGCGGCTCGGAGAACAGGCCTTCCCGGCCTGGGAAGGTATCCTCAAAGGCAACCCATTCGCGCCACTGCTGTTCCGGCACGCCCGCTTCCGAACACAGAGAAACGGGCTGCCCGGTGCAGTACAAAGCATCAAAATACACCCAGTAGCCCGCCTTTTCGGGCGGCACCAGCTGTACGTCGAACAGCCACACCATATCTGCCGCCGCAAGCCGCATGCGCGTCAGCGGCGCGCCGTCCGCCACCGGGAACGCCAGATACCGCCCGTGCGAAGCATACTGCATAGTAAACACAGCCTCCTGTTACACAACGATGATGTTTTCCAGCGCCTCAAAATCGTCAAAATATTTCCCCGTAATGACAGGACAGGCGTCGATATCGGCAATTTTGTACATAGCAACATCACCGTACTTGTTTGAATCCACCAAAAAGTAAGCCGCCTGGGAATTTGCTATGGCTATCTGCTTGATAGCCCGCTCGCGGCTGTCGTGGCTGGTAAGGCCCATAGTGACACTGAGGCCGTTGGCCCCGATAAAGCTTTTGGTAAAGCGCACATCCTGCATCATCTGCTGGGCAAACGGCCCCACGCAGGAGCTGGTGCGCATTTTCACATCCCCGCCCACCAGCACACAGACGATGCCCTTTTCCATCAGCTTGCGGATAATCTCGAAAGAGTTCGTCACCACTTTGACATTATTGGCATGGATATAATCTGCCAGGATGCAGTTGAGGCTGGATGGGTCCAGATAGACCACATCGTTATCGTGGATAAGCTCGGCCGCATAGCGTGCAATGCGCTCTTTTTCCTCGCGGTTGAGCAATATCTTCTCATTGATGCCGCGCTCGATGTTCTCCCTGCGCATGCGCACGCCGCCGCCGCGCAGAAGCTCTACTTCGCCGCGCAGGGCAAGCTCTTTCAAATCTCTGCGCAGGGTAGATTCAGAGATACCCATTTTCTGCGCCAGGCCGGGCAGGCGCTCCAGGCCGCTGGCCTGCAGGATCTCCAAAATCTGGCTTCGCCTCAAAGTCGGAATCATAGCTGTCCTCCATCCTTTGGCCGTGTTCATTTTCCTTTCAGCGCCAGAGCCGCCGCGCCCAGCAGCGCCGCATGGTACCCCAGCCCCGTATGCAGAAGCTGCACCGGCATCAGACTGGGGTGAACACAGCTGCAAAATGTTTCCATGATAAAATTATACATGAGTGAAAAGGAATCCGCTACCCCTCCGCCCAAAATAACGGCCTGCGGGTTCAGCACATTCACAGCCGCACCAAGCCCGCGTCCCAGGTAACTGCCAAGCTGGCGGAAGCACGCCACCGCCTGCGGCACGCCCTGCTGCGCCAGCGCGGCACAGCCGCGCCCGTCCGCCGGAAGGCCCTGGCCCTCCACAAGGGCGGCAAGCTGGCTGCTGCGCTTCACCTCACGCCGGAACATTCTGTCCAGCGCACGGCCCGAGCCGTGCGCCTCCAGGCAGCCCCTGCCGCCGCACGACGGGCACACGCACGGCCTGCCGTATTCCACCTTGATGTGTCCCAGCTCTCCGGCAAAGCCCTTACTGCCGCGCACAAGACGGCCTCCGCTCACCACGGCGCCGCCCACGCCCGTGCTCACCGTCACCCAAAGAAAATCGTGCAGGCCGCCGGCGCCAAAGCGCAGTTCAGCCAGCGCACAGGCGTTTACATCGTTCTCAATACGCACGGGGAAGCCGCCCATACGCCCTCCTAGCATGCGCCCTATGGGCTTTCCGTTCCAATCCGGATATGCGCAGCGCACAAGCTTTTGCCCCTTTTCATCCACAATACCGGGCACGGTGGCGCCTATTCCGCTGAGGCGCTGCACATCAAGCCCCTGCCCGCGCAAAAGCCTTTGCAGCGCCGCACAGCAGGCGTCCAGATGGGCCTCGCAGTTGGCCCGGCAGGTGGGGAACCGCTCGCTGGCCACTATTGCTCCATCCTCCTGTACCAGCGCCACAATGGTCTTGGTGCCGCCGATGTCTATTGCACCTACCATTTCAGCCCGCCGCCTCCTGGTTGCGGCGGCGGAAATACTGTGAAAGCACATGATTCAATATCAGATGCACATCCTCCACCACGCCGTAATTGCGTGAGGGCACTACAAGGCAGATATCCGCCATGCTGCCCAGCTTCCCGTCATAGCCGCCTATGATGGCGGCCGTGGTGCAGCCCGCGCCGGCCGCAAGGGCCAGCCCCTTTACAAGGTTTGGCGAATTGCCGGACACCGAAAGTGCCAGCACCACATCGCCCGGGCGGCAGAAGTTTTCCAGCTGATAAGAAAAAATTTCATCATACGAGATGTCGTTGCCCAGTGCTGTTACAATGCCGGTGTTGTCGGAAAGGCTCACCACTTTAGCACGCGGGCACCCTAGCACATTGATGCCCTTGTTGAAATCGCACACCCAATGCGTGGCGCAGGCGGCGCTGCCGCCGTTACCCAGCACAAAAATGCTGCTGCCCTGCTGGTATGCGCCGTACAGCGCCCCGGCAAGCGCGTCCAGCTTTGCGGTATCCAGCGCATTCAGCACGCCGCTCAGCTCGGAAAAATATTCTTTGGAAAAATTGCCTAGCTCCATATATCCTTACCTCTTTTCTGCCTTTCGCCCCAGCTGCTGCACCAGCTGAGGCGGCAACCTGTCTGCCCCGCCAAGAGCCTCTGTGTACAATGCCATACGGCATACGGCCTCCAGCACCTCCAGCCTGTCATAGGCTGCCTGAAGGCTTGCATCCCACACCAGCACACCGTGGTTTTTCAAAAGAAGCTGGCTGCAGCGCCCTGCATAGGGGCGCACTGCCTGCACCAGTTCCTGCGTGCCGGGCAGCGCAAAAGGGGCCACGGGCACACTGCCCAGAAAAAGGGCTGTTTCTACAAAATAATCATCCGGCACAGGCCGGCCTGCCGCGGCAAAGGCCGTGGCAAACACCGGGTGAGAGTGCATAACGGCCTGCACGTCCGGGCGTTCCTCATAAATACACCGGTGCATGGGGAATTCCTTCGACGGCCTGCCGCCTCCCTGCACTGTGCCGTCCGGGGAAACCACCAAAAGCTCCTGCGGGCGGAGAAAGCCCTTATTTTTTCCCGACGGCGTGATGAGAATGCCGCCATCCGGCAGGCGAAGGCTGAAATTGCCGTCGCAGGCAAACACAAGGCCGCGGCGGTAGCTCAGCCTGCAAAACCTGCACAGCAGCCTGCGCTGCTCTTCATAATTCATGGTGCCTGCCTCTCCTTCTCTGCGCCCAGCAGTTTCTTTCGGGCTTTTTCCAAAAACTGCGGCGAGCCGAAGCTGCCCGATTTCAGCACGAAGCGCAGCGGCCCCTCCAGGGCCGTGCATACCGGGACGCCCGGCTCTATCTCTTCGCCCACCCGCATGCCGGTGATGTCAAACCGTCTGCAGAACGAGGCAGAAGTATCGCCGCCGCACACAATGAAGTGGGTGATGCTGTGCGGGCCTGCCACCTTTTCCGCCGCTGCTGCAAGCGCATCCGACACGGCCGTTGCGGCCTGCTGCGGCGCGATACCGGCCGCTGCTGCCGCCTGCTTTGTCTGCACAACCGCCTGCGGTGCCGGGTCTGTCTGAATAACGGCCATCGCCGGCGCGCCGGCCGCCTCATATGCTGCCGCAAGGCGTATCTCCTCCGCCTCTCGTCCTCCCGGGGAAAACAGGGCCTGTGTGCGCATGGTGAATACCGGCACGCCCTTCTGCTGTGCGCACTTCACCTGCTGTCTTGTCTGCGGCGTCAGGCTGCCCACAAGGCACAAAACGCGGGCGTTTTCCCCGCCGGCGGGCCCGTCGGGCGGCAAAGTGCCCGGCCCCTCTTCCATACCCAGATAATAGGCGATGGCCGAGCTGCCGCACACCACAGGCTCATCTTTCAACAGGCCCGCCAGCATTGCCAGGTCCGCGTTGTGCCGCACATCGAATATGACATACCCTCCTTCACGGCGGCGCTGTTCTATCAGGCTGCGCAAGCGGCGCCCCGCAGCATATTCGCGCCAGCTCACATTCGTCACCGGCCTGCGCGTCTGCCCTGCCAAAATCTTCACCAGGCTGGATTCCCGCATCGGGTTCACTGGGTCGTTTCGGAATTGGGACTCCTCCAGCCTCACACCGTGTACATAGTGGATGCCGTCCAGCGTGGTGCGCCCGTTATCTGGGAAGCCCAGCACCACAGCTGCAAAGTTCAGGCCCAGGGCATCCAGCATGGCGTCAAACTCAGGCCCAATATTGCCGCGAAATACTGAGCACTGCTTGTTGATATACTGCTGCACCCCTTGGGAAGAAAACTTCTTCACCACGCGGAACACGCGGTTATACGCCTCTTCAGGGGGCAGAAAGCGCGAGTCGGTGTCCACCACCAGCTTCTCTCCTTCCGCAAACCCGGCCTGCTGCCAGAAGGGAAACGGATACAGCACGGCCGGGTGCCCGCTTTTCCGGTACATCAGGCCAATGTCGTCCGCCCCGGTAATATCATCTGCCACTGCCAGCACCTTTTTCATCGGTTCAGGCCTCCTGCACAGCGTACAAATCCGCCTTGCCCTCACTGAGCAGATAGTTTGTGATTCGGTCTTTCACAAGGGCCTCCACGGCACAGCGGGCGGCCTGCAGGGTCTGTGCGGGGCACGCGTTCAGCTCTGCCTCTGTCATGTGGCCGGTACGGCCCACTACCTTCAGCATGGCAAGCTCAATATCTGTGGCGATATTCACCTTGCACACACCGCCCGTAGGCATCTGCACAGCCTTCACCACCATCTCGCTGGGCACGCCGGAGCCGCCGTGCAGCACCAGCGGCGTGCCGGTAAGGCGGTTGATTGCCTCCAGCCTGTCGTAAGCTATCTTAGGCTGGCGCACTGTGTACACCCCATGTGCCGTGCCCACGGAAACGGCCAGCGCATCCACACCCGTCTGCACGCAGAACTGTTCTGCCTCCTGCGGCACGGTATACTGTTCTTCGTCCTTGTCCGTCTCTACAAAATCGGTCGTTCCTATTTTCCCAAGCTCGGCCTCCACGCTCACGCCATGGCTGTGGGCAAATTCCACAACGCGCTTTGTTCTGGCTGCATTCTCTTCAAAATCCCACTCCGAGGCGTCTATCATCACCGAGGTAAAGCCGCACGCCACCGCCTGGCGGATAACTTCAAAATCCTTGGTATGGTCCAGATGCAGGGTGATGGGGATATCCACCTCCAGCTCTCTGCACACGCGGTAAAACTCCTCTGCAAAGGCCCGGATATCCACCTTGTGGCGGTATATCTCCTTTTCGGATATCTGTACGATAAGCGGCGAGCGCAGCGCCATCCCCGCCTGCACAATGGGGCGGATGAGCCTTGTATAGCGCGGGGAAAAAGAACCTACGGCAAACCCGCCCGTCTGGGCAGGCCGCAGGATGTCACTCAATTTCCATATCTTTGTCATGGTTTCCGTCATATCTGTCTCCTCATTTCCTGTTTTGTATCATACCGGCTATCTCCAGATACCGGCTGTAAATGCTGTCATAGCGTTCTGCTGCACCCGCCTCCGGGCGGAACAGCCTGCCCCTGTCCTTGGGCGGCACAAAGGGAAGGCCGCACACCTCGCACATCAGTTCCACAGCGCCTAGCAATGTGCCCTCCTGTATACTGGAGCAGAACACATCCCTGTGCAGCACGTCTGCCTTGCGCTGCATCCACGCGGCAGAGCGGCACGCACCGCCCGCAGCACACACCGGCGCCTGCTCTGCCTGCGGCACACAGGCAAGGACGCACCTCTCCCACAGGGAAAGGCCCTCTACCACAGCGTTCACTATTTCGCCCCAGCCGCATGCCGGTGTCAGGCCCCAGAACACACCGCCAAGGTCTGCACGGTAGGTAGGCGTGCCTGTGCCGGAAAGCCAGGGAAAGAACATGGCCTGTGCCGGGCCTGCGCTTTTTTCAAGTGCCCGTTCCACCTCTTCATAGCTTATTTCATGTCCCGGCAACGCACAGCGCGCCCACTCCATGCACAAGCCCGCAGAAGGGATATTCGCCATCCAATACTGCCTGCCCGGCCGCACAAAAGGCCCCCAGGTCAGCCCGGCCTCAAAATCGGCCGCCTGCAGCGGGCGCGCCGCGCGGGTTCCCACAAAGGTCTCAGCCGTTCCCATGCTGTTGCAGATGCTGCCTTGCCTGCTGTGCGCCGCGGCCAGTGCGGCGCACAGATGGTCGTGCCCGCACAGGGCTACCGGCACACGGCCGGCGCCGGGCAGCCAGCCTGCCCGCAGAAAGCCCGCCCGGCTGCCCGACGGCATTATTTCCGGCAGGCCGCCGCCCGCAAGGCCGAAAAGCTCCATGCGCTCGCGGCTCCATGTGCCGAGGCCTATGTCATATAAATAGGTGCGCGCGGCAAACGTAGGGTCTGTGACACAGGCGCCCGTCAGGCGCATCACCAGCCAGTCGCAGGCAGAAAGCCAAATGGTATCCTGTGCAGTGCGCTGTGCCGCGTCAAGGGCCCAGCGGTATTTATAGGCACCGTACTTGTAGCTGTTGCGCAGCCCCGTCTGCAAAAAAGCAGCACGGGCCCGCCCTTCAAGCGCCTGCGCCATGGGCCCGGTGCACTGGTCAAACCAGGGAATGATGCCGGAAAGCGGCTTCCGTGTGCCTCGCTCCAGTAAAATGCCCGCCTCGGCCATGCCTGTTACGGCAATGCCTTCAAAGCTGTAGCTGCGGCTTAATTGCCGCAGCTGGCTTTCAATCAGCCCAAACACCTCATCCGGGCAATAACCACCGCCATCCCGGGCTGGCTTTGGTGTACTGCTGCGCAGGCAGGCAAGCAGCTTGCCCGTTTGGGAAAATACCGCAGTCTTCAGGTTCGTGGTGCCAAAGTCAATTCCGATGTAGCCGCGTTCCATCCGCTTCTCCCTCCAGCCCTGCTAAATCTTCTTTTAACTTGCGCACACTCAGAAGAGGGCTTGTCAGCACTTTATCGCGGAATGCCGGGTCCAGCGCCTGTGCGGCACCCGCCATGGATGCCTGTGCCAGAACAAGGGTATCCGCCCCCGGCGCCTGCCGGGCCATTGCCCGCGCTATTGCGCTGTCATGTTCCGTCCGGTCACCGCGCATCAATGCGTCGTAAGCTCCTTCTACCAGAACAGTGCGTATGGTGCAGCCGGCCCCGCTCTCCTGCGCCAGGCGGCGTATCAGGCGCTCTGTGGGCTGCAAGGTGCTGGCCAGCGTGGCGAACACGGCAATGTCTCCGCCGCGCCGCACAGCCTCGCGTGCCATGGCCTCGTCAATGCGGTATACCGGAATGGGAAGCACTGCGTCCGCCTCCTGCGCGAACTCGCCCACAGTAGAACAGGCGCTGAGAACAGCCTGCGCCCCGTTGCGGCAGGCGATGCGTGCATACTCCAGCCACCGCTCGCGCACCCATGCTATATCCCTCCCAGCATTCATATCGCCCAGAATAGAGTCGTCCAGAATATGGTTTACCTCTATTTCCGGCATCTCGCTATGTATCAGCTGGCCTAAACTGTTTATAGTAGCAGACGTGGTGTGGATGACGGTGAGTTTCATAGCTGTCACTCCCTTTTCTTTGCCCTTTGGGCTGCGGGCGGTCGCCCGCCCCAGGCACCCGCCCTATTTGAGTAGACGATACCATATTTTTTAATTTTTTTCAAGTTTTTTCAAAAATATTTTCTTTTGAATTTCGTCCCGTTTCGTTTTCTCAAAAAGAAAAGCCTTTCTATTTCCAAAAAAATCTTTTATTTTGCCAAAATTTCCCCAACCGCCCCAGTTCTTCCACTTGCCCCTTTGCTTTTTCTTTTGAATATTTTTGAAAAAAAATAAAAAAAAGTGAACTTATTTTATTGACAATGAAAAAACAGCATGCTATGATAACAGCAATCAATGAAGCTCCGGCGTGCCGGGCTTCCATATCATGTAAACTGAAATCAGGAGGAAAAAAGATGAAAAAGGTTATCGCACTATCCTTAAGCACCCTTTTGGCTGTATGCCTGTTTGCAGGCTGCAGCCCGGCGTCTTCCGGCAGCTCTTCCGCAGCCGGGCCCGATTCTGCCGCACAGACGGTAGAAATTTCGCTGCTCAACAGCAAGCCGGAGATCACCGATGCCCTTGAGGCCGCGGCTGAGCAGTACGCAAAAGAGACCGGTGTTTCCATCACTGTATATGAGACAGATGCACCCGGCGATTATATGACAGAGGCCTACGCCTCCGGTGACCCCACCACCATGGCCCTGGTGGATTATGCCAACGTAAAGGACTTCTCTGCAGAATATCTGCTGGATATGTCTGCAGAAGAATGGGTGAAAGATGGCGGTGAAGCCTCCGGCGCTTACTTTGACGGAAAATTGTACGGTTTTCCGTTCGCGGTAGAGGCACGCGGCATCATCTACAATAAGACAGCGCTGGACGAGCTGCTGGGCGAAGAGTTCGACCCTGCTCAGTATGCCACGCGCAGCGCGTTTGAAGAGCTGCTTGCCACACTGCGCGAAAAGGGCATGCAGGATGGCATTGTGCTGAATGCGGACGACTGGTCCATCGGCTCTCACTACCTGCAAACCATGTACAGCCTGTATGACGGCACCATGGAGGGTGGCTACGAGTTCACCCGGCAGCTCACAGACGGCGAACTGTCTATTGCAGATTCCGATGCATACAACGAAGCGTTTGATACTCTGGATATGCTGATGGAGTACAATTATAATAAGGCCGACCCTCTGGCGGCAGATTATGATATGAACGCCAGTTACTGCGCGGACGGCACTGTGGCCTTCTGGCTGAACGGCACCTTCGCCTGGCCCGATTTCTCTGAATTTGCAGAAGACGGCGTGGAATACGGCGTGATGCCTCTGCCCGTCAGTGAGGAGAGCGCCGGCCTCGGCAAGCTTTCCGCAGGCGCCACCAAGTACATCGCCATCGACAAGGCCTATGCAACCGAGGAACAGCAGCAGGCAGCCCTTGACTTCCTGAACTGGCTGGTATACACGGAAGAGGGCAACGACCTGATGGTGAACCAGTGCGGCATCGTGCCCGCTTTCTCCAACATCACGCTGGAAATGAACAATCCCTTCAACATTTCGCTGCAGCAGTACATTGCAGCCGGCGATACCATCTGCGCGTTCAGCGACCTCCCCTCCGATCACCGCAGCGCTCTGGCCGGTGAGATGCAGAAATACATCGCCGGCGAAATTTCCCGCGCAGACCTTGCCGCCCTGCTGGACGAATACTGGCAGGCTCAGGCGTAACGGCCGCACGGCATCATGCACAGCAGCCGCTTTCCCTTTGCGCCCGCCCTCTGGCAGTGCAGGCTAAAACGGCACGCCACATTTGTAAAAAATAACAGCGGGGAGACAACGAGTATTCTCGTTGTCTCCCCGCTTTGAAAGGAAACAGACGTATGAAACGCAGCTCTTCCTTTTTTGAAAAGGCGAAGACCTTTCTGTGCTTTGCCGGCCCAAGCCTGCTTATTTTCTCTCTGGTCGTTGTCATTCCCATCCTTTACGGCATTTACCTTACTTTTACAGACTGGGACGGCATTGCCAGCACCAAAAATTTCGTATGGTTTGAAAACTACATCGCACTGTTTCAGGACGAGGCATTCTGGGCCTCGCTGTGGCTGACAATCAAATATGTCTTCCTCTCCGTTATCCTCATCAACCTGCTGGCCTTTTTTCTGGCTTACGGCCTCACCAGCGGCGTACGCGGCCAGAATTTTCTGCGCGCCGGCTTTTTCACGCCCAACCTCATCGGCGGCGTAATATTGGGGTTCATCTGGCAGTTCATCTTCAGCCGCGTTACTGTACAGCTGTATGAATATATCCCCGTTTCACTTCTGGAGCGGTCGTGGCTGTCCTCCCCCGAAATGGCCTTTGCCGCGCTTGTCATCGTCACGGTATGGCAATATGCGGGATATATGCTGCTCATTTATATCTCCGGCTTTGTAAGTATCCCATCCGACCTGATAGAGGCGGCCAGCATCGATGGTGCAAGCGAGGCGCAGATTATGCGGCGCATCCGTCTGCCGCTGATGGTTCCCTCGTTCGTCATCTGTCTGTTTTTATCCATCACGCGCTGCTTCAAGGTGTATGACCTGAACATCTCCCTCACAGAGGGCGGGCCATACAATTCCACCAAGCTGGTGGCTATGCACATCTACACCAAGGCCTTTGAAGAGCACCGCTATGGCGTGGGGCAGGCAGAGGCTATCGTACTGTTTCTCATCATGGCGGCCATTGCCCTCACGCAGGTATATATCGGCAAAAAGATGGAGGTCGAAGCATGAAAAACACGCCCCGCACCCATTCTGCCCGGCGCCGGGCAGGCTCGGCCCTCAAAACGGCTGCGCTGTATTTTTTCTTTGTGCTGTATATGGTCCCCTTCCTGATGGTGCTGATAAACTCGTTCAAGCGAAAGGCCAGCATCATCAAATACCCGCTGGATCTGGTGGACAGCGAGGGCATGCAGTTTGAAAACTATGTAACGGCCGTAGAAAAAATGGATTTTTTGAAGGCCTTCGGCAATTCGCTGATTGTCACAGCGTGCAGCATCGTATTCCTTGTGCTTCTTTCTTCTATGATGGCATACCTGTTCGCGCGCAAGAACTGGCGCGCTTGCCGCATCAGCTTTTCCCTGCTGCTCGCCTCTATGATACTGCCCTTCCAGGTGGTCATGATTCCGCTGGTGTCCATCTACGGCGCCCAGCTGCAAATGCTGAATTCCCTGCCCACGCTTATTTTCATGAACATCGGCTTCGGCGTCAGCCTGTGTACCTTTATGTGCCAAGGCTTCATCAAATCCAACATTCCTGTGGCGCTGGAAGAGGCCGCCACCATCGACGGCTGCTCACAGTTCAAATGTTATTTCCGCATTGTGCTGCCACTTTTGAAACCTATCCTCGCTACCATCTCCATTCTGGAGACGCTCAGCATCTGGAACGACTACCTGCTGCCCTCGCTGGTGCTGCGGCGCAAAGAGCTGTATACACTGCCCATCGCCATCCGTACATTCTACGGCACCTTTTCAAATGATTACGGCTATATCATGGCCGGTCTGGTACTCTCCATCGTGCCGGTCATCATCGTGTATCTGTGCCTTCAAAAGCACATTATCGGCGGTGTGGTGGCCGGGGCTGTGAAGGCCTGAGGCCAGCCCAGTTATAAAAAACAAAAGTCAGGCCCCCGGCTTAGCCGGGGATTGGCGTTTCGCTAAAACCAAAAAACAACGGCGCCGCGGGGCTATCCCCACGGCGCCGTTTATTCATCTTATTTATTTTTTTGCACAGGGCGCAGAAGGCTTACAACGTAAGGCTGGGTGCGGTATAGGCGCGCGTTTTCAGCTCGGCATCCAGCATATACAGGCCCTTTGCGTCAGCGCCAAATAGCTCCATCTTCGTGATGAGGTCGTTTGCATTGGTCTCTTCCTCGCCCTGCTCTTTCACGAACCAGTCGAGGAACTGCATGGTGCGGTAATCGTTCACCTTCTGCGAGGCCGCGTACAAGGCATGGATCAGGCTGGTGACATACTCCTCATGCTTCAGGCCGGCCTTCAACGGCTCCATCAGGGTGCTCATGGGCACATCGGGCTTTGCAATAGCCTCCAGCGCCACCGTCTCGTTATTGTTCTGCAGGTACTGCATGAACAGCAGGGCATGGTCGCGCTCCTCCTGCGCCTGCACGTTGTACCAGTTGGCAAAGCCGTCCAGGCCCTTGCTCTTGTAAAAATTGGAGAAATCCAGATACAAATAGGCGGAGTAAAATTCCTTGTTGACCTGCTCGTTCAAAAGCTGCTTTACATTGCTGTCCAGCATGATAAAATTCTCCTTTCAAGCTTTTAATAATAACTATTATCAGTATAGTCCTATCTTCATTTTTGTCAAGCACAGCAGCTGCTTTTTTGGAAAACAGCATCGGCGGCCAGAGGGAATTTCGCCGCCAGCAGGCCCCCGTGCCGGGAACGCCCCGGCGGCGCTTCACAGCCTTCCGCCCATGGCCGGGCCGCAGTCAGGGCGGCCTGCGCAGCCCGCCTGCCGGAGGGCGGGAGGAATAACACGGCCAGCGGCGCCGCCATAAAGCTGAAAACCGGGGCTGCCCCTATTCACGGATGCTGTCTTTAACCGAACAGCCCGGCCACCATGCCCGCACACACGCCCAGCACATACAGAAGCCCGATGATAAACACGTTCTGCCTCGCGCTTTTATTGGCGCGCAGCAGCACAGCCAGCCCCACACCGGCGGACGTGGAAAGGCCCGCCACAGCCCCCGCAAACGAGAGCTGCCCGGCGGCGTACAGCTGTGTCAGCAGGATGCTGGCCGCGCAGTTGGGCACAAGGCCCACAAGCCCTGCCAGCACAGGCTGCCAGAGCCCGGCGCGGGCCACAAAATCTCCAATAGCCTCTGCGCCCACCGCATGCACCACGGCGCCCAGCGCCAGATTGAACAGAAGGATATACAGAAAAATATGCAGCGTATGGCGCAGGGCCGCCGCCAAAACAGACTGCCGCGCCTCGTGGTCGTGACAATCCACATCTTCCGAATGCCCTGAAAAGCCGCCGCGCAGGTTTTCCGGCATGGCCCTTTTCAGCACTACGTCCAGCAAAAAGCCGGCCGCCACCGCAGCCAAAAGCTTTGCGGCCAGAAGCTTTGCCAGTGCCCCCCACTGCCCCGGCATGGCAACCAAAACGGGCACCGCTTCGTCCGATGTGGCGATGAACACCGCCATCAGCGTGCCCAGCGTGATGACCTTGGAGCCATACAGGTTTGCCGCCATGGCGGAAAAGCCGCACTGCGGCACAAGCCCCAGCGCAGCGCCCGGCAGGAACCCAAAGCGCCCGCCGCCCGCCAGCACGCGTTCAATTTTTTCCGAATGGCGGTGCTCCAAGAATTCAATAAGCAGGTAGGCCGCAAACAGGAAGGGCAGCATCTTCACGCTGTCCTCCAGCGCGTGATGCAGAATTTCCAATATCATTTCCAAAGGCTGTATTCCTCATTTCCCGGTACCGGGCGGGCCGGACAGGCCGTGCCCTGCGCAAGACCGCAGTTTTCCAGTGAAGCGGGTCTTTTGCCCGCCGTCCTTCTTAATTATAAAGGCACCACGGCCGGAATGCAAACACTGCAAAGCGCATATTTCCCCGCAAAATGCAAAAAAACACATCTGCACGCTTGCATAGCAGGCCGCAGGCATGGTATGATAACACCGCAGTATGATATATTTTTATCAGCCCCCGGAACGGGAGGCGGCAAAAGGAGTTTTGTTCTCATGCGAGGCATCTATTCTAACGTGACGGATATCCGGCGGCGCGTGTTTACCGAAGTGGCGCGCATGGCATACGAGGGCGGCGATTACAGCCGCATTGAAGAGCTGCCGTACAAAATCATCCCCGGTGAGGTGGAGACCTACCGCGAGAGCATTTTCCTCGAGCGCGCCATCGTGGGCGAGCGCCTGCGCCTTTCCATCGGCCTGCCGCTGCGCCCCATCGACCAGCACGCCCCGCTCTCTGCCGGTATTGAGGCCAGCGCCGTGGCTGAAAAATATTACGAGCCGCCGCTTATCAACGTCATCAAGTTTGCCTGCAACTCTTGCCCGGAGAAAAGCTACCGCGTGACGGATTTGTGCCAGGGCTGCCTTGCGCACCCCTGTGTGGAGGTTTGCCCCAAGGGCGCGGTGAGCATCCGGCACGGCAAAAGCGTGATAGACCAGGAGAAATGCGTCAAGTGCGGCCAGTGCGCCAACGTGTGCCCCTACGGCGCCATCAATCTTATCGAGCGCCCGTGCGCCAAGGCATGCGGCATGGACGCCATCGGGTCGGACGAGCACGGCCGCGCCACCATAGACCAGGACAAGTGCGTCTCGTGCGGCATGTGCCTTGTGAACTGCCCGTTCGGCGCCATTTCTGACAAGGGGCAGATCTTCCAGGTGATACAGGCCATCAAAAAGGGCGAGCGCGTCATTGCCGCCGTGGCCCCCGCCTTTGTAGGGCAGTTCGGCCCGCAGATGACGGTGGAAAAGCTTCGCCCCGCCATGAAGCTGCTGGGCTTTGACAACGTGGCCGAAGTGGCCGTAGGCGCCGATTTGTGCACCATTGAAGAGGCCAAGGACTTCCTGCGCGAGGTGCCCGAGCACCAGCCCTTCATGGCCACAAGCTGCTGCCCCGCGTGGAGCGTGATGGCAAAAAAGCTCTTCCCCGATTTCGCGCCCTATATCTCCATGGCGCTGACGCCCATGGTGCTCACCGCGCGCCTTTTGAAAAAAGAGCACCCCGGCTGCAAGGTGGTGTTTATTGGCCCGTGCGCGGCCAAAAAGCTGGAGGCCAGCCGCCGCACCATCCGCAGCGATGTGGATTTTGTGCTCACCTTCGAGGAAGTGATGGGCATGTTTGAGGCCAAGGCCATCAATTTTGCCGAAATAGCGGGCGACGAAGGCCTGAATGAGGCCACGGCGGACGGCCGCGGGTTCGCGGTGTCCGGCGGGGTGGCCCAGGCGGTGGTGAACGTCATCAAAAACCTGGAGCCCGAGCGCGAGGTAAAGGTGATGGCGGCCCAGGGCCTGCGCGAGTGCAAAAAGATGCTGATGCTGGCCAAGGCCGGCAAGCTGAACGGCTATCTGCTGGAGGGCATGGCCTGCCCCGGCGGCTGTGTGGCAGGCGCCGGCACGCTGCAAAGCCCGGTAAAAAGCACCGCCGGCGTGAATAAATACAAGGCCACCGCCGCGCGCAAAACCTCGGACGAAAGCCCGTACGAGATTACCCTGAACCTTCTGCACGATTAACGCAGGCATTCTGCTGCCCCCGCGCCCGCTTTGGACGGGCGCGGGGGCAGCTTTGTTTTGGTCTGCTTTGGTGAAATGCCCCCCCAGCTGTACCGGGGAGAGTAAAAGGGCTTTCGCTGCCGGCTTCGAGCGAAGTAGGATGGTATTCAATCCCCAAAAGGTGTATCACGCAACGGGAAGAACCCCGTTTACGGGAGGCGGGGCAGATGATGCAGGAGGCAGAGCATTCCGTGCCTTTTGAGAGGCTTGCGGGGTAGTATGCCCTTCCGGGGCTTACCAAGCCCCCCAGCATGGGGCCTGACTGCAAAGGGAAGGAGCCGTCTTTCATATTTTTCCGCCCTGCCTCATATCCATAGCATTAAGTTCTGTGGATGGGGGAATCGGCATGAAGGGCAATCCGGAAGAGAGGGCCGTTGCATTGGGGCAGTTCGTGGTAGAGACGGGGGCCACTGTGCGCAGCGCCGCACAGAAATTCGGAATCAGCAAATCCACCGTGCACAAGGATATCACCGCCCGTCTGGAGCGGCAGAACAGAGCCTTATACAGGGAGGTTCAGCGCGTGCTGCGCACAAACAAGGAGGAGCGCCATCTGCGCGGCGGAATGGCCACGCGGCATAAATATCATCCGGAGCCATAAAATACCGCCCGCATGCCGGGGCCGCGCAGGCAGGCAAACGGTTTGCCCAGCGGTGCCCGGCGCATCATGCAGCGAAGCTCCCCATGGCAGCCTTCGGGCCCGCCATGGGGTTTTCTGTCTTTCGCATCTGACGCAAGGCAAAGCCGCTTTGCTCCGCCGGGCGATGCAAATTGCATACTGCAATAGGGCCGGGAAAAAAAGGCCGCGGCTGCATGCTTCCGGCAGAGCCTGCCCTGCGCGGAGGCTCTGCCTTGTAGGGCTGAGCCTGCCTTTTCCCCGCGCGGGCACTGCTTCAATTTGCCAAACCACAGCGCCCTTACGGCGCACACGGGCCACGCGCCACCCGCGGCGGGCACAGCTTGCCCGCACAGCTGCCGCGCCCCCTTTCCCTTTGGGTGAAAAGCTGGTATACTGAAAAAAACGCACGGCGCCATGCCGCGCATACAAGCCAGAGCAGAATGAAGGATGGGACAAAGCATGGAACAGATATGGGACTGCATCGTCATCGGCGGCGGGCCCGCCGGGCTTTCCGCAGCGCTGAACCTGCGCCGCCGCGGCAGGACGGTGCTGGTGCTGAGCGGCGGCGCGCCGCTTTTGGAAAAGGCGGAGCTTGTGGATAACTACCTCGGCATGCCGGGCGTGACAGGCAGGGAGATGATGGAACGGTTTCGGGCGCATGCCGCCGCGCAGGGCGCCGTGCTCAAGGCGCAGCGCGCAGGAAATGTGATGCCCATGGGCGGCACCTTTCTGGTGGGCGCAGGCAGCGATATGTATACTTCGCGCGCCGTTATTCTGGCGTGCGGTGTGTCGAAGGCAGGCTACGTGCCCGGCGAAGCGGAATATCTGGGGCGCGGCGTATCGTACTGCGCCACCTGCGACGGCATGCTGTACCGCCAAAAGCGTGTGGCCGTATGGGGGCTTTCCCCCGAGGCGCCCGAGGAGGCGGAGTTCCTTCACTCCATCGGCTGCCGGGTAACCTATATCGCTGCAAAGCGGCCCCAGGCGCTGGCACCGGGCATCCCCTTTCTTCCCGGCGCGGTGACGGCCGTACACGGCGGCACTGCCGTGACGGCTGTGGACATAAAGGGTGAAGTGCTGGAGACCGACGGCCTGTTTATTCTGCGCCCGGCCGCCCCGCCGGACGCCCTTGTGCCCGGCATCGGCATGGAGAACGGCCGCGTAAAAACAGACGCCGCCATGCGCACCAGCATCCCCCGGCTGTACGCTGCGGGCGACATGCTGGGCGCGCCGCTTCAGGTGGCAAAGGCTGTGGGCGAGGGCCTTATTGCAGGGCTCTGCGCCGCAGAGGACATTCAGAATATGGAAAGGAAGGCAAATGCATGAAACGGCAGGACTATATCTCTTGGGATGAATATTTTATGGGCATTGCGCTGCTGACGGCGCAGCGCTCGAAGGATGCTTCCTCGCAGGTGGGCGCGTGCATCGTGAGCAAAGAGAACAAAATACTTTCCCTTGGCTACAACGGCATGCCCATCGGCTGCCTGGACGATGAAATGCCCTGGGGCCGGGAGGGAAAGCCTCTGGAAACCAAATACATGTATGTATGCCATGCCGAGCTGAACGCCATTCTGAACCATGCCTCCGGCACGGGAAGCCTGCGCGGCGCGCGCGTTTATACCACGCTGTTCCCCTGCAATGAATGCGCCAAGGCCATGATTCAAAGCGGCATCCGCGAGGTGATTTATTATGAGGACAAATACCCCGATTCCGATTCCGTCATTGCCTCAAAGCGCATGTTTGACATGGTGGGCGTCACATATAAGCACTACGAAAAAAGCGGCCGCAGCGTTGCGCTTGCACTGTGACGGGCCGCAGCGCAGAAAGCAAGGCCCCGCCCGGCCCCTTTGCCAGCCGGGCCCGCCGTCTCGCTCATTCATTGTTCTTCTATTTCATGCGCTCCCCTGCGGCTTTGGTATCCGCAGGGGGGCTTTTCTTCAGCCCGGCGTTTTCCGCTTCTGCTTCGCAGCATTTGCCCTTTGTGCCCGGAAAGCATCCGGGCACAGAGAAAACGTTTTTGTACTACTGGCTCTGCCGGTGATTTCCGCTTACAAGCAAAAGCGCCCCGGCCAAAGGCGCGCTGCCGCAAGAAAGCACCGGTTCTGGCTGACAGTTTTGATGCCTGATGCACGCAAAAAGCCCGGCAATCCTGACGGATTGCCGGGCTTTTTTTGCACACCGTTCGTCCCAAACCGCCCGGTCAAAATGTGCAGCACCCCGGAAGCGGCGATTTTTGATGCAGGGCAAGGAGGATTTTCACAGGCACCCTTTGCGGCTGTCAAGGAAATCTGAAGAAGCCATGCGCAAAAATTGCCTTTCAGGGACGATGCTTTCTTCCGGCAGCGCGCCTGAGCGGGGCGGTTTTTGCGGAAGGCCGGGGTGCACCCGCCGCGAGAGGGCGCGGCGGGCGGTGCGGCGTCACCCTTTTTCGCCCGTGTGGGCATACAGCACCCATTCGGCCACGTTTACAGCGTGGTCACCGATGCGCTCAAAGTATTTGGCCGCCATGCCGAGGTCCAGCGCAGCGTGCGCATCCAGCGCGCCCTCGCGGATAAGCGACACGGCCTCGTTTTTTACGCGGTCGAACAGCTCGTCCACTCTGTCGTCGTTTTCCTTCACGCGGGCGGCAAGCTGAATATCGCCGTCCACAAAGGCCTGCACGCTCTGCTTCACCATATCTACGGCAGCCAGCGCCATTTCAGCCAGATGCACCTTGCCGGAGAGCTGCGCCTTTGCCAGATAGGGCGAAAGTTCGGCAATATCCACCGCATAGTCGCCCACGCGCTCCAGGTCCGATATCATTTTCAGCGCCGCCGAAATGTTGCGCAGGTCTGTTGCCACAGGCTGCTGGCGCAGCAGAAGCCGCATGCACAGCGCCTCGATGCTGCGCTCGGCGCGGTCTATGTCCTCCTCGGCGGCCTGCACCTCGTCCTTCAGCTCCGGCTTGCTGTCTGTGATAGAGCTGGCGGCCAGCGCAATGGCGCGCTCGCACGAGGCGCCCATGCCTATCAGCTCTTCATGCATAATGTGAAGCCCTCTATCAAATTCGGAACGCATCAGCCGAACCTCCCTGTGATGTAATCTTCCGTGCGCTTGTCTGCCGGTGTGCTGAACAGCTTTTCCGTAGGGCCGGCTTCCACCAGCTCGCCCAGCAGGAAAAACGCCGTTTTATCCGAAATGCGCACGGCCTGCTGCATGTTATGCGTGACAATGACGATGGTATAATCTTTTTTCAGCTGGGCGCACAGCTCTTCTATCTTGGAAGTCGAGATGGGGTCCAGCGCGCTGGTGGGCTCATCCATCAAAAGCACATCCGGCTTCACAGCCAGGGCGCGCGCGATGCAAAGGCGCTGCTGCTGGCCGCCGGAAAGGCCCAGTGCGCTTTTTTTCAGGCGGTCCTTCACCTCGTCCCAAATGGCCGCGCCGCGCAGGGCCTGCTCCACAAGGGCATCCAGCTCTTTTTTTCCGTGCACACCGTGCAGGCGCGGCCCGTAGGCCACATTGTCATATACGCTCATGGGGAAGGGGTTCGGCTTTTGAAACACCATGCCGATGCGCTTGCGAAGCTGCGTCACATCCAGCCCTTTTTCAAAAATGTCGCGCCCGCGGTATAATATCTTCCCCTCCACGCGCACGCCGGGCACAAGGTCGTTCATGCGGTTCAGCGTTTTGATGAAGGTGGATTTGCCGCACCCCGAAGGCCCGATAAGGGCCGTGACGGCATGCTCGTCCACAGTGAGGTTCACGTCCTTCAGTGCCTGGAACGTGCCGTAGTACAGGTCCATATGCTCCGCACTGAGAACAGCGCAGTTTTCCATGTCGTTCTTCCTTTCTTTGCGCGCTCAGCGCTTTTTGGCCGAAAGCCTGTTTTTGGCCAGCTTTGCCGCGGCGTTCACGCCCAGCACCAAAATCATAAGAATGGCTGCGATGGCAAAGCCCACGTCGAATTCGCCGCGCTCGGACACATACATGTACAAAGCCACGCTGAGGCTGCCGCCTGAGCGGGTGAAGGCCGCGAACATATTAGAGGCCACCACTGTGCCCACGCCCGCCGTGAACAGCAGCGCGGCAGATTCGCCCACAATGCGCCCCACCGCCAGAATGCAGCCTGTGACAATGCCGTCCAGCGAGGAGGGCAGCACGATGGTGCGTATCATATGCCATTTCGACGCGCCAAGGCCCAGCGCGCCCTCGCGGTAGCTCTGCGGCACGGTCTTCAGCGATTCCTGCGTGGTGCGGATAATGGTGGGCAGTATCATCACCACCAGCGTGCACCCGCCGGACAGCAGGCTTGTTTTGAAGCCCAGCAGCTGGCAGAAGAACAGCATGCCGACAAGGCCGTACAAAATAGAGGGGATGCCCGCGAGCGTCTCGGTGGCGAACTCCACCGCCGCGGCAAAGCGCCTGCTTTTTGCATACTCTGTCAGATATACCGCCGCGCCCACGCCGAGCGGCAGCGAAATAAGCAGCGTGAACAGGATGAGGTACAGCGTGTTCAGGATATTCGGCAAAATGCCGATGGTGCCCTTCATCATGCTGGGCGAGGTGCTGAGCAGCTGCCATGTGACATGCGGCAGGCCCCGCACAAGGATATAGCCAATCAGCGCCACCAAAAGCGCGATGGTAAGCCCCGCGCCCAGCAGCACAAGGGCCTTCATCACGCCGTCGTACAGGCGGCGGCGCACAGGGCGCTTTTCAAATTCATCCATCCTTCTCCCCCCGTTTCAGGAAGATGTTCAGCACGGCGTTGATGGCCATGATGAAGCAGAACAGCACCAGTGCAATGCTGAACAGCGCCTGCCTCTGCAGGCCGCCCGCGTAGCTCATCTCCTTGGCAACAGCCGTGGTAAGGAAGGTGACGCTTTTGAACAGGCCCGGCATGTTGGCCACATTGCCGGCCACCATCATCACAGCCATGGCCTCGCCCACAGCGCGCCCAATGCCCAGCACCACGCCTGCGGCAATGCCGCTTTTGGCCGCCGGGATGCTCACCTTAAACACGGTTTCCATCTTCGAAGCACCCAGCGCAAGGCTTGCCTCCTCATATTCGGGCGGCACGGCCAGCAGGGCCGTTTCACTCACTGAGATGATGCTGGGCAGTATCATCACCGCCAGCACCAGAATGGCCGCCAGAAGGCAGGTGCCGTTTTTCAGCCGGAACACATCCATCACAGCCGGCACCAGCACCATCATGCCCACAAGGCCGTACACCACGCTGGGGATGCCCGCCAGCAGCTCCACCGCCGGGCGCACAATGCCCGCGGCGCGCTTTGAGGCTGCCTTGGAAAGATATACCGCGCACATCAGCCCCACGGGTACGCCCAGCAGCGCCGCGCCCAGCATGCCCCACACGCTGGTGAGGATAAAGGGCAGAATGCCGAATTTCGGCTCGGCCGCGGTAGAGGCCCACTCTGTGCCAAACAGGAAGTTTGCAAGGCCTATCTCCCGAATGGCGGGCAGGCCCGCGATGACAAGGTATGCCGTGATGAGCACCACGGCCGCAATGCTGACGGCGCCGCAGAAAAAGAACACGCCGTTCATCACTTTATCCAGCGTCTGGCGGAAGCGGTACAGCCTTGACGCCTTGGGTTTTCCGTTTTCCATACGTTTTGTGCGCCCCTTTCCATGAAGCGCCGGAAGCCGGCGCGCTGGCCGGCTTCCGGTTCATTGTTCAGCCCTTTTCTTATTTCGCAAGGGGCACAGCACCGGCCTGCGCAATCAGGCCGTCCGCCTCGCCGCTGGTGGCAAAGTCGATAAAGGCCTGCGCAGCGTCGCTGAGCGTCTCGCCCTTCTTCGTCACGAACACGAACGGGCGCTGGATGGTGTACGTGCCGTCCTGCACGGTGGCCTCGCTGGCTTCCACGCCGTCCACCGTCACAGCTTTCACCTTCTCGTCCACAGCAGAGAGGGAGGCATAGCCGAAGGCATTGGGGTTAGAGGCCACAGCCGCCAACACAGCGCCGGTGCTGGTCAGCTCCTGCTCATACACACAGGCGTCTTCCACGCCCACAATGCTCTCAAAGCCGTCGCGCGTGCCGCTGCCGGCCTCACGGCCCACCAGCACAACGGGCGCATCCGGGCCGCCCACCTCGCTCCAGTTGGTAATCTCGCCCGTGGCCAGGCCCTTAATCTGCTCCAGCGTCAGGTCTTCCACCGTGTTCTCATTGTTCACCACAATGGCAATGCCGTCCAGTGCGAACACAGTGGCGTCCATGGTCTCGGCCTCTTCCTCCTTCAGCGCGCGGCTGGAAAGGCCGATGTCCAGCGTGCCCTCGCTGGCGCCGGTGATGCCGGCGCCGGAGCCGGTGGGGTCGTAGGTGACGTCCACATCGGGCTGCACCTCGCGGAAGGCCTCGGTGAGGATGCCGATGACGCCTTCCACCGAGGTGGAGCCGCCGGTGGTGACAGCGCCGCTGAGCGCGGAAGCTGCGGAGGAGGCCGCGCCGGAGGAGGCGGGCGTGCCGGCCTGGCCGGCCGAGGAAGAGGCGGGTGTGCCGCCGCATGCGACAAGCGAAAGCGCCAGAGCGCCCGCAAGTAAAGAAGCTGTGATTCGTTTCATGAGTATTCTCTCCTTTTGTCTTGTTCCATTTCTCTCGGGACGCGTTTAGTATAGCCCCCGCCCTGTAAAATTCGAAAGCACCGCCGTGTCAAGGTTCTGTAAAAGATATGTCATGCTCCGCCTGCCGAAATACGGCAGAAAAGCCCCGCAAAGCCGTAAACGGCCTTGCAGGGCTTTTGTAAAATATGCTGCAGTGCACAAGGGCGGCATCTGCATAAAATGCCGGGCACGGTTTCCTTTACAGGCCCGGCACAGCACACGGCCAGGCTCCATGGCAGCCACCGGGCCTGCCACAGGCATTTCTGGCCTCTGCCCCCCGAAAGCATGGGCAAAGCCGCTCTGCGCTGCCAGGGGGAAGGCTTATATTCCACGGCGGAAAATTTCCTGCGGCCCTCTCTGCGGCGGGCGCTGAAAAAGCCGGCGCGGCTGGGCGCGCAAAGGCACCTTTCAGGGGGGCCACCCCCGCCAGGGTAAAAATATGCTTTCACACAGAGCAGACGCTTTGCCCAAGCAGCCTTTTGAGCACCTGCGCCATGATGTCTGTGCCGCGGCGGATAGCCTCCTCCGATGGGGTGGAAAAATTCAGCCGGACGCCCTGGCACGGCGCCTCGCCGTCCACATAAAAGGCGCTGCCCGGAATGACGGCCAGCCTGTGTTCCAGGCAGGCCTGCACAAATTCCGGCACGCGGACGGCCTGCGGCAGCTCGGCCCACAGGAACATGCCGCCCTGCGGCGCCTCGAACGTTAGCTGCGGGCACTTTTCGCGCAGAAGCCGGGCCATCAGGGCGGCCTTGCGGCCGTACATGGCGCTTACGGCGCGGATATGCGCGTCCATATCCATGGTGCGCAGCAGCTCGGCGCACACGCGCTGCGCCCATACGTTGGTGTGCACGTCGCTGCCCTGCTTTGCCACCACCATGCTTCCGGCAAGCTTTTTATCGCACGCGCAGAAGGCAAGGCGCATACCCGGGCACAAAATTTTGGAAAAGCTGGCCGCATAGATGACGCTGTTGCCCTCGTCCAGGCTTTTGATGCTGGGCACGGGCGCGCCTGCAAAGCGCAGCTCGCCGTAGGGGTCGTCCTCCAGCACGGGCACACCGTACTTCTGCGCCAGCGTCAGCACGCCGCGGCGCTTTGCAAGGCTCATCGTCTTTCCAGTAGGGTTCTGGAAATTGGGAATACAGTAGAAAAAGCGGGGCTTTTCCGGCGCGGCGAACACGGCCTCCAGCGCGGCAAGGCTCACGCCGTCCTCCTCCATGGGCACGCCCGCCAGCTTTGCGCCATAGCTGCGGAAGGTGTTGTAGGCGCCCAGAAAGGCCGGCTCCTCCACGGCAATGGTGTCGCCCTCGTTGCAAAGGCATTTCGTGGCAAGGTCCAGCACCTGCTGGCTGCCGGTGCAAAGCAGCAGGGCGTCCTGCCCGCGCACGCGCAGCTCGTGCCGGTTGGCAAAGCGCCGCACCTGCTCCAGCACGGCGGGCACACCCTCTGTGACGGAATATTGCAGCATGCCCGCGGGGTCCTGCGCAAGCAGGCGTGCCGAAGCCGCGGCAATTTCTTTTTCCGGAAAGGACTCAGGCGCGGGGTTGCCCCCCGCAAAGCTGATGAGCGAAGGGTCGCTCATCTGCTTGAGTATCTCGCGGATGATGGACGGCTTCATGCCGCGCATGTTTCGGGAAAGCGTGTATTCCATTGGGCCGGGCCTCCGTTTCATTGAACAGGGAAACCACCGGCCGGGCCGGCGGGGGCGCCCTGTAAAAGTTTTTTGTTTCCGGCAGCGGGCAAAGCAGGCTGCCGGCAGCAGATGAACCGAGATAAAGGGTTTGCTAAAAGGGCGGCAGCCCGCAGGCCGCCGGGGCCGGTGACGCGCGCGGAATAAAATTCCGCGCATATTGAGGCGCGGGCCGGTACAGGCCGCGGCCCCGCAGGCGGCTATGCCTTGGGCTCATCCCCGTCCTGATGGTAGGGCGCATAGCTGTGGTCCACCGTCACGACGGTATAATATTTCATTTCCTGCGTATCCTTTTGCTGCGCAAGCTGCTGAATACGCGCGCGCAGCGCAGCGTCGTCCAGCGCAAAGCCCGCGGGCACCACCACGTCGAAAATAAGGTTTGTGTGCGTGGGGCCGCGCACAGCGCGGAAATCATGCATGGAAAGCTGGGGCGAAATGGTTTTCAGCTGCCCCTCCACCCAGGCGCGCAGCGTGCCCACGGCGCGGTCGCCCGTCTGGATGGGGTCGTAGTGAATGACAAGATGAATGTTGTCGTTATCGTGAAAATCGCGCTCGATATTATCAATAATGTCGTGGCTCTCCAGCACGTCCTTTTCCGCGGCCATCTCCACATGCACGCTGGCAAAGCAGCGCCCGGGGCCATAGTCGTGCACCATCAAATCGTGCGTGCCCAGAACGCCGTCATAGCTCAGCACCTTGCGGGCGATATGCTGCGCCAGCTCCTCGCTGGGCGCTTCACCCAAAAGAGGGTCTACCGTTTCCTTTATAAGGCCGATGCCGCTGTAAAGAATAAACAGCGCCACGGCAAGGCCCATCCAGCCGTCCAGCACAAGCTGCGTGGCCTGCCCCAGCACCAGCGCCGCCAGCACCGCCGCCGTGCTGATGACGTCGTTGCGGCTGTCAGTGGCGGTGGCCTCCAGCGTGGACGAGCCGATGCGCCTGCCGATGGTGCGGTTGAACAGCGCCATCCACAGCTTTACACCGATGCTGCCCGCCAGCACCGCCACCGTCAGCCAGCTGAAGGCCACGGGCGTGGGGTGCAGGATCTTGTCCAGGCTGGTGCGCGCCAGCTCGAAGCCGATGACAATGATGAGCACCGACACTGCCAGGCCCGCCAGGTATTCAATGCGCGCATGGCCGTAGGGATGCTCTTTGTCCGCAGGCTTGGCCGACAGCTTGAAGCCCACCAGCGTGATGATACTGGAGGAGGCGTCCGACAAATTGTTCACCGCGTCCGCCGTGACGGAGATGCTGCCGAACAGCGTACCCACCAGCAGCTTTGCCGCGCACAAAAGGGCATTGCACGCAATGCCCACAGCCCCCGCCAGGTTGCCGTAGGCCGTGCGCACCGCCGGCTCGTCGGTGTGCTCATACCGCCGCACAAAGCGGCGCACCAGAAATTCCGTCAAGCAGTATCACCTCCCCCCCTGCCCCGAAGGGCAGAGCGCATAATGGTCTGCCGCGCCGCACATGCGGGCGCTCCAATTCCTTTTATTATATGGCCCTTCACGCAAAAGTGCAAGCGCCCGGCATATACAAACGCCTGCAAACCATGCTATAATAAAAAAAGAAACGGCCCCTTTGCGGGCCCTTGTGAGAAAGGAACCGGCCCGGCTATGGAAAACAGCAAGGTATTCGCGCTTTTAATAGACGCAGAGAACGTATCGCCCAAATATATCAAGACCATCATCGACGAGGTGAGCATGTACGGCACGCCCGCCTACAAACGAATTTACGGCGACTGGACCAGCCCCGACATGGCAAGCTGGAAAAAGGTGCTGCTTGAGCACAACCTCACCCCCATCCAGCAGTTCAGCTACACGCAGGGCAAAAACGCGTCCGATTCAGCCATGATTATCGACGCCATGGATGTCCTTTACGCAGGCAACGTGGACGGCTTCTGCCTTGTAAGCTCAGATTCAGACTTCACGCGCCTGGCCGCCCGCCTGCGCGAGAGCCGCATGTTCGTCATCGGCATGGGCGAAAGCAAAACGCCCACGGCCTTCAAAGCCGCCTGTGACACGTTCAAATATCTGGACGTGCTGATGGGCCTGAAAAAAGAGGCGGCGGGCCGCACCGGGGCCGAAAAAGCCGAGAAAGCCGAAAAGGCGGAAAAGCCCAAGGCCGCCAAAAAGCAGCCCGCGCGGGCGGCCAAAAAGCAGGCGGAAAAGGCGAAGCCCGCCGCGAAGGACGCAAAAGAGACGAAAGAGGCCAAAGAGCCCAGGGCGGACACCCGGCCCGCCGAGCCGCACCACGACGAAGAGCTGGCCGCCGCCTTTGTGCCGCTGGACGAAATTGTGGAGAAAGTGCGCGAGATTATAGACTTCGATTCCGACGAGGACGGCTATATGCCGCTTTCCCAGATAGGCGTGATGCTGGGCCGCCTGTATGCAGATTTCGATTCACGAAATTACGGCTTTTCAAAGCTGCACAAGCTGATAGACCACACCGGCGCGTTCGAGACAAAATACGAGCAGCTTGAAAACGGCAGCAAAAACCTTGTGGTAAGAAATAAATAACGGTGCGCAGGTGAAAAGTGAGGCGCCTCCGTCCTTTTGAAGGGCGGGGGCGCCTCTGTTTTTTCTGTGCGCGCGGGCAAGTCACAAAGCACGCCCTCGGAATTCACCGGGTGTGCAGCCCTTTTCCGCCTGAAATGCGCGAATAAAGGTTTTGGAGTTATTATAGCCGGCCTCAATGGCCACCTGCTCTACCGACAGGGCCGGGTTCATCAGCAGGCCGCAGGCGTAATGGATGCGTATCTCGCGCAGCAGCTCGGAAAAAGACTGCATCAGGTTGTATTTGACCATTTTGTGCAGGTAAGACGTGCTGATGCCAAGCGCCCGCGCCACCGACTCCGGCGAAAGGGCATCGTCAAAATGCAAATGAAGGTAAGCCAGCAGCTCCCATATCTCGTTGTTGTACATTAAATAGCCCGCTTTGCCCTCCGATTCCATCCAGTGCCGCTTGCGGAAATCTTCCGGCGTCATGCCCTTTTGTGCCTGAAAGGCGCGGTAAAATGTCTGCACCGAGCCAAAGCCCGTGTTCTGCGCAATATATTTCAGCGTGGGCGTTTTCAGGCCAAGCAGCACACAGGCATTGCGAATGCGTATCTCCATCAGCAGGGCCTGAAAATCCTGCCCGGTGTAGGCCAGCAAAAGCTCGCGCAGCGTAGAGGGGCTGGCCCCCACCTCGCGGGCCACAAGGGCCAGGTTCAGCTCTTTGGAATAAGATTCATGAATATACCGCAGGGCGTCCTGTACCAGCTGGTCGTTGGGCATATCCTCCTTCTCTGCCCGAATAGCGTCCTTCTTCTGTGCCCGGCGGAACAGCATCATAAACTCTACAAGCTTCAAATAAAGCCGCACCTGCCTGTCCGGGCCTTTTTCTGTAAAAATGCTGTACATCTGGTTAAAGATGTCACAGCTTTGGCGGTAATCCTCTTCGCACAGCTGTACCACAAAATCGGCATTGTGGTCGAACAAAGCGGCGCGTGCCTCCGGCCATACAGAGGCAAAGTGAAGATAATCCTGCATATTGAATTCGCAGATAAAGCGTGTGACGGGCAGGCTTGAACCCGTGTGCAGCGTGTGAAAGTGCCAGGGCGCCGAAACAGACACCGAGCCCGCCTGCACGGGGTAGTACTTTCCGTTGCACAGCTCTGTGCCGCAGCCGTCCAAAATAAGGCTTATCTCAATAAAATCATGGCGGTACAGCGGGAATACGTCCACCATCTTTTCATGGTTGATATAGCAGCTTGTTCCAAACTCTTCAAAAAATTCCCCGTCTTGATAATAAAGAGGGATTTTCGGCATGCCCTGTTTCACCTGCTTTCCAGCTTGTTTCGGCGCCGCAGGGCGGCACAGCGGCAAGGCCAGGCTTCCCCTGCACCGCAGGCGCTTTTTATATGAATTTAAGTATATCACAATCTTTTTTAACCGTAAAGAAACACAGCGCCCTTGCACGGGCCTGGCTGCAGCGGACACGGTATGTCCATCAATTTGTCAACTAGTGGAGAGAAATTGACCTGTGCAAAGGTATAAGAAAAACAGAAAATAACACACAGGGCCAGCCAGCTGGAAACTCGATGTCTGTGCAGAGTCTTTTAACATTGTTAAAATATAATCAAACATTTCGGGCCGTGCGGCTTTCGCCGCCCGGAGTCCGCTCAAGCACCGCACTGTTTCAAAAAAGGAGGAGATCATTTGGTACGTTCACACAAAAAAGGGGTCGTCCTGGCGCTGCTCAGCGGCATTCTGTGGGCTTCCTATTCCGTGACGCTTTACAGCTGGCTCAGCCCCTACAACGGCGACAGCGGTACGCTGGACAGCGCCCGCGGCATCATGTTCATCATTCTGGCCGCCATCGGCATTGCGTGGATCGACGCGCTCATCACCTTTGTATTCGAGCTTGGCTATGTGGTGGTTCGTCATAAATTCCGCGATTACGTGCGCCTTCTGCGCAGCAAGGCATTTTTCCGCATCATGCCGGCGGCGCTGTTCGCCGGGCCGCTTGGGCTTGTGCCCTTTGCCATTGCAAGCCGCTATTCCGTCAGCGTGGCCACGTCTATCAGCGCCTTCTACCCCGCGCTGGGCTCCATCATTGCCATGTTCTGGTTCAAGGAAAAGCTTACGCCTGTCAAGTTTATGGGTATTCTGTTTTCCATTGCCGGCGTAGTGGTTATTTCCGGGTTCAGCGGGCTGCACCCCGTGGGTATTTTTCTGGCCGTCTTTGCCTCGGTGGGTTATTCACTGGAGCTTGTGTTCGGCTACCGGCTGATGGCGGAAGATGTCGATTCTGACGTATCTCTGGCACTGAAGCAAACATCTGCCATTGCGCTGTACACCATCATGCTGGCCGTGCTGCTGCTCATTCCCGGCAATCTGGATTTCTTCACGAACCTTGTGCGCATGATCGATTTCAGCACGGCTTTTTCCTTCACGCAGGGCATGCTGGGCACCCCCCTGCTTATCAGCGCCGTTTTTGTTCTGGCGTCCTTCTTCAACGCCATGGCCTATGTGTGTTATTTCGGCGGCATGAACAACTGCGGCGTCAGCACCGCCAGCAGCCTGAACATCGCCTACGGCATATGGACGATCCTCATTCTGGCTCTGCCGCCGTTTTTCACCGTGCCGTCGGCGTCCGGCGTCATCGGCGCAGTGCTCACCTTTACCGGCTCTGCCATCGTCATTATAGAATCCAACCGCATCCAAAAGCGGCTGAATACAAAATAAATTTATTTTACCACTCAGAAAGGAAGTTGCAAGCATGGATCGTTTGAAAGGCAAGGTTGCTATCATTACAGGTGCGGCGCAGGGCATCGGCGCCTGCACGGCGGAAATTTTCGTCAAAGAGGGGGCCAAGGTGGTTATTGCAGACCTGAATGAGGCCGACGGACGCGCTCTGGCAGATAAGCTGGCCCCAAACGCGGCCTTCTTCAAGCTGAACGTGGCCGATTATGCGGCATGGAAGGAATGCATCGCCTTCACAAAGGCTACCTTCGGCAAGCTGAATGTGCTTATCAACAACGCGGGTATCTCTTACCGCAAGGATGTGGCCGGTACCACGCTGGAAGAGTGGGACCGCACCATTGCCGTAAACCAGACCGGCGTGTTCTACGGTATTCAGACGGCCATTGAAGAGATGCGCACCAATGGAGAAAAATGCTCCATCGCCAATGCATCTTCCATTGAGGGGCTTGTAGCAGAATCGGCATTCTTTGCATACTGCGCGGCCAAAGGCGCCGTCACTTTGATGACGAAGGCCGCTGCGCTTTACTGCGGCGAAAACCACTTGAATATCCGCGTAAACTCGGTACATCCGGGCTACATTCTCACACCAATGGCCTATGATGACGCCCGCCAGAATGGGCAGACCATAGAAGAGTATTCGGCCGAATTTATTCAAAAGCATCCCATCGGCTATCTGGGCAAGCCGGAGGATATTGCCTATGGCTATGTGTACCTTTCCTCCGACGAGGCAAATTTTGTATCCGGTGCGCAGCTTGCAATAGACGGCTGCTATACGGCACAGTAGACAAGACGCACACTGCGGGGCCCGCACACGGCGGGCCCCGCATATCTCAAAAAGGGGGGACAAAAATTGAAGCAGAAGAGGTGGAACATAGAGCCGGGCATCTTTTTCCCGGCGCTTTTGATATTTGCGGCGGTGTCTCTGCTGCTGTTCTGGGGGGGCGACGCGCTGTATTCCTTTTTAAGCGCGCTGCTGGCACAAATTACAGCGCGGTTTGGTTGGCTGTATTTGTGGATTTATATTGTGAATTTTGTCTTTCTGGGCTGGCTTGCGTTCAGTAAATACGGCAGGATCAAATTCGGCAGAGCAGATGAAAAGCCCGAGTACAGCAATTTCAGCTGGACCTGCATGGTGTTCACCACAGGCATTGACGCGTCCATCATGATTATGACTCTGTTCGAGCCTGTGCAGTATGTGAGTGCGCCGCCCTTCGGGCTTCAGCCCTTTTCCCCGGAGGCCTATGATTATGCACACATGTACGGGCAGTTCCACTGGGGCCCAAGTGCGTGGACGATGTATATTCCGGCAACCATTGCCATTGCCTATACGCTGTATGTGAAGCACACCGATACCACGCGCATCAGCAATGCCTGTGCACCTGCTTCACGCAGGCTGTGCCGGAACAAATGGATGCGCAACCTGCTGGATGTGGTGATTGTGTTTGGCATCATGGGGGGCATCGGCGCTTCCATCGGGCTTGAAATACCCGTCATTTCGCGCATTTTCCACCAAATCACCGGCGTAGCAGATACGCTTGGCCTGAAATTTGCCATGCTGGCCGTTCTGCTGGCGCTGTTTGGCAGCAGCGTGTACCTGGGGTTGGAAAAGGGCATGAAGTGGCTGAGCAGCGCCACTGTGTACATCACGCTGGGGCTTTTGGCCGTAACGCTTTTGTGGGGCCCCACCAGCTACCTGATTGATTCCGAAACCAACAGCATCGGGCTGCTGGTTTCCAACTTTGTGCGCATGAGCACCTATACAGACCCGAACCTGGCCTCCGGCTTTCCCCAGAACTGGACTATTTTCTATTGGGGCTGGTGGTTGGCCTATATGCCTGTGATGGGTCTGTTCGTAGCGCGCATCTCGCGCGGGCGCACCATCCGTCAGGTCATCTGCGGGCAGGTGCTGTGGGGCTCTGTCGGCTGTATGACGGTGTTCGGCATCATGGGCGGCTATGCATTGTATATCCAGAAAACCGGCATTGCGGACCTGGCCGGCATTCTGGAGACACAGGGGCAGGAGGCCGCTATTGCAGCCGTGATTGGCACGCTGCCTCTGCCGCAGATCATGCTGGTGGTATACCTTATCTCCTGCTTTGTGTTCCTTGCCACCACCATCAGCTCTTCCGCCTTCATTCTCTCTTCCATGACATCGCGCAGGCTTACAGGCTATGAGGCACCCGCCCGCTGGAACAGGCTTTTGTGGAGCGTGGTGTTTATGCTGTTCTCTGCGGGCATCATGGTGGTGGGCGGTCTGGAGACAATCAAGCTGGTGTGTGTGCTGGCAGGCTTCCCGCTGATTGCCGTAGTCATTGTACTAATGCGTGCCATCGTGCGGATGGTGAAGGAAAACGGCGCCCCCGGCACAGCCGATGCGCAGACGGCGCCGCACAGGGCAGAGGAAGCGCCGCCGGGTTAGACGGCGGCCTGCATCGACCCTGTAAGGGCAGGCACCTCCGAACACGTAGAATTTTATTTCACCCGCAGCTCTTGCCTCACAGCCCATAAAAGGGCAGCCGTTGTTTTCACGATACCCCTGCATTTCTGATAACCTGCTGCCGACAATTCACCTCGCCCAATGCTTGCAGCGAAGGCTTTTCGCACTGCATCTCCACCGGCCCTGCCGGTGGTTTCCTTTTACAAAAAGGCACGCCGGCCCCTTCCGGGCCGGCGTGCCGCCGCTTTAGCGAAACGCCCCCGGCTGTGCCGGGGAGAATAAAAGGCTTTCGCTGTCAGTTTCGAACGAAGCGAAATGGTATTCAATATCAAAAAGATGTATCACCCAACGAAAGAACCCCGTTTACGGGGGACGGGGCAAGTGATGCAGGGGACAGAGTATTCAATGCCTCTTGAGAGGCTTGCCGGTAATATGCCTCTCCAAGGCATACGCAGGCCCCCGGCTTTGCCGGGGGCCTGACTGCCGCCCGGGCAGACAGCCCGGGCGGCCCTTTTTCGCTTTTGATGCCATACAGGCATTACGCGCCTGTTTTGGGGTTGGGCTTCTGGGCAGGTGTGGAGGTGCCGCCGCCGGTTTCGCTTCCGCTGCCGCCTGTTTCACCGCCGCCCTGCTTTGTGTTGGTATAGGCGATGTGCACGTTTTTCACACCCTCCAAAGCCAGACTGCCGCTTACCCCGGCGGATGTGCCGGGCGTTTTTGCGCCGCCCTCCTCCTGCGTGACGGTGGCCACCGCATAGCCCGGGACCTGCTGCTGCGTCACCGTGTAGGCAATGCCCTTATCGCGCTGGAGGCTGCCCTTCAGCGTCACGCTCTGGCCGTGGGCCAGCTCAACAGTAAGGCAGCCCTGTGCATCCGGCCGGGCAATGCCGTCCTGCCCGCCTGCCACTGTGCCGGCGCCCTCATAGCTCACCGTACCGGTGTAGGGCTCGCCCGCTTTATCCTTCAGCTGCACGGTATAGCGGAAGGCAAGGGCCTTATCCGCCCCGCTGCCCGCCACCGTGTTGGCAAGGGTGATGCTGCCCAGCACTTCATCCTGCGCCTTCAAAACGACGCCTGCCGCAAAGTCGTTATAGTTCGTGCTGGCTGTTGTCACGGTGAATTTTGCAATTTCCCCGCTTGTGCCCTGCGGCACGCTGCCCATGCGGACGATAAGCATGTCGTTCAGTACGCGCCAGCTCTCCACATATCCGTTTTTATCTTCCAGCTCGGCCGTATATTCCGCCGCGCCCAGATAGTAGCCTTCCGGCAGAGCCTCGTGCAGCCCGGTCAAATCAAAGATATAAGTTTTGGGCAGCTCGTTCGCCACCGCCAGCTCACCGTTTTGAGGCGTGGCTTCTATCTTCGTGATGTTCACCGTCAGGCCCGTGGGCGCCGCGGGCAGGATATAGTTGCCTGCCTTATCGCCCGTAAGCTGCCATTCTGTGACAGTGACAGGCTTGCCCTGCCCCGCCGCGGCGTTCGCCATGGTTCCCGCAGCCTTCAAATGCAGCTCATCGCCGTATACGGCGCCGTGTTCGGCATCGAGCAAATGACTCACGCCAAGAAGCGTGTCATGCTCTGCGCATTTCAGCTGCACGGAAAGGGCGTTTCTGCCCTGATAGGGTCTGTCCACCGCGGCGATCTCATCCACAGTGAGCGCTTTTTTCTGCACTGTCAGATATACTGTGGCCGTCTGCTGGGCATAGGTATCCGTCTCTGCCACCGTCACCGTGACAACGGCTGTGCCCGCATTGTTTATCTTCAGCTTTCCGTCTGCGGCCACTTCGGCTACCGTATTATCGCGTACACTGAGGGTGATGGCCCCCGGCGCCGCAATGGGTGATCCGCTGCCATCCGTCACGGTGATGCCGAACTCGCTGATATCCACCGGCTCGGCGCCATATGTTTTTGTCACATTGCGGGTGCCGATTTGAATAGCGGGCACTTCTTTCTCTACAATGAAAACCTCCACCGTGCCCTGCATGGTTTGCGGCGCATAGTTGCCGGTATTCAACTGAAATGCCCAATTCACCGTATAGGGCCCGCCCACCGGTTCCCCGGCAAGTGTATCCGCCTGCACAGGCTGGCCGTTATACGTCCAGCTGAGTGTGCCCTGGCCCAGCACCCCTTCCGGCTCGGTAGAGGCAAGGGCGTTCAGCTTCGTCAGCAGGTCACTTTCTCCTTCGCGCACCCTCAGAGTGTCCGTTACCGCCATGGTATAGCTGGCAGGCACGATTTCAAAATTCTTCTTCACCTCGCCCTTATCCAGCAGCAGGCCGCCCTCGGCGGGCTTTACTACTGCCGCGGCTGTGCCCACATTGATGTTGTTTTCATACCCGGTTACGGTGTAATCCGCCGGGCTTGCATAATCGGCCGTATAATCCCACATGGTCTGAGGCGTCACCGCCACGCCCGGCTCTATTACACTGCCGGTGTAGGTTTGGTCTGGAATATCCTGCACCATCCCGGCTGTCAGCGGAATGCGCACCTGCCCGGTGCCAAGCACCTTGCCGCCGCCCTGTGCCTGTGCAGGGCCGCCCCACAACTCTACCACGCCATTATCCAGCCACAGCGTGCCCATATTGTTCAGCGCGCCCGCGCCCTCCTGCACCACTACCTTGCTGCCCTCATCCACACGCACCTCGCCGTGGTTTGTCAGCGTGCGCCCGGCGGAAAGCGTCAGGGTGGCAGGGGCGTCATTGCGGTCATTCTTAATCACGCGCAGCGTGGTGTTTGCATCCACAGTCAGGTCATAGTCCAGCACCGGCTGGCCCCACACCTGAATGTTGGCCGTGCTGTCGTTCAGATGCACCGCGCCGTCCGCGCCCACGGTGGCCGTGCCCTCCTGCCCGTCATAGCTGACGAAGATGCCGTCCCAATCGGGGAAGCCCGCTACATGGCCGATGCCCTGCGGCGCCACAATGACGGCGCTGCCGTTTTCGCCTGTGCTGAATGTGCCGCTGCCGCTGTCGCCTACACCGCGCCCTCCGGCGCCGATGCTGAGGGAATCGCTGTCACCGCCTGCGGCATACACCACGCCGCCGCTGATGGTGACGGTGCCGGTGTAATCGGCATTTTCGCCGCTGCCGATGCCCGCGCCGCTGCTGGCGCCCACCTTGCCGCCCATGGCCTTCACCCAGCCGCCGTTGATGGTAATGTTGCCGCTGGCACTGCCGCTTCCGGTTTGATAGCCGCCGCCAATGCCCGCACCGCCGCCGCTGCCTTCGGCGTACACGGTGCCGCTGTTGATGATAATGTCACCGAAGTTCGTATTCGCGCCATAGGCACTGCCGATGGCGGCAGAGCCTGTACTGGCGCTGCCGCCGCCCGCATAGGCGTTCAGCGAGCCGGTGCCCTCAATGGTAAGGGCAGAGCCCGGCTCTACCCAGATAGCCGGTTTATTCCCCTGCCCGTGCAGCTCGTTTGCCCCCTCCAGCACCAGCGTGACGCTGGCGCCGTTATGGACATCCAAAGCAGAACTCTCGCTGCCCCAAATAATAGGCGTTTTTATTGTACAATCCCGCAAAATGATGGTATGCGTGCCGCCGCTGATGTCGATTTTGTTTCTTTCCCACCAGCTCGCGCCGCCGTCACTGGTGCCGGTGACGATATGCCCCCCGCACCCGCCGGTGCAGTTACCCGCGCCGAAGCTGACATCACCATCTTTGATATTGTGCTCTGACGACGCCGCAAACGCGGCGGCGGGCAAAAGGCCCGCCAGCATCAGAACAGCAAGGGCCGAAGCGAGGGCTTTTTTCATCCGGTTCATCATTTTTCCTCCTGCCTTCCGGCAAAAGAAAGCCCTGCATTCAAAGAATTTCTCCGGTATACCGGAGAAAGCTGAAAGGGGGCCCCCTTTCGCCTGCCACAAGCGTGTGGCGTCCATAATTTTATTTTAGCTTTTTATTCAAAAAAAGCAAGCTGCTTGAATTGACATTGTGCTGTTTTTTCATGCCGTTTCCTGAGCTTTTCCGTTCATTCCCCGCCCGCGCGCGGCGCAGGCGGCCGCCGGGCCGCAGGCATTCGGCAGGGCCCGCACGGGAACAGGCTTTTTCAGCCCTTTGCGCCGCCCTCTTTCTTCCGGCAAAAGGGCCGCCCCCTCGCATAACAGGCTTCTCCGGCGTGCCGGAGAAGCCCGAAAGGGGCCCCTTTCGCCTGGCCGCCCAGGCTGCGGCCTGTATGATTCATATCTTACCCTATTCCATGCTGAAAAGCAAGCCTTTTGGGGCGGCTTTTCCGCCAAAAGCGCCGTCAGGGCGCAGTCTGCACGGCATCTCCGCCCTCCATTGCCCCACAGGCAGCCGCCGCGCCCCAAAGGCCCAGCAGCGCCAAAGCCAGCCCTGCCAAAACGGGCGTGCCGTCCGCGGCGCCCGTGCAAAGCTGCCATATAAGCTGCGGCAGGCCCAGGCAGGCGCAGAAATAAAACGCCGCCAGCCCCGCGCGGCACACCCCGCGCGCCGAGGCCCCCTCGGGCGCGGCAGCGCGCAGCAGGGAGGCAAAAAACAAAACCGCGCACAGGGCGCACAGCACCTCTGCCGTGGGCTGCACATGGTGCAGGCTGGCCGGGGCGTCAATAAAGCGCAGCACTGCATGCAGGTACAACGCCCCGCTGGCCGCCGCGCCGGGCCCCAGCGCCAGCGCGCGGCCCCCGCGCCGGGCGTACACGCGCCAGGCCGCCAGCAGGCACACTGCCCCCAGGGCAAAAAACCACACCCCGCGCAAGGCAAGGCCCAGCGCCGCCAGCATTTCGCGCTGCGGCGTAACATGGTGCCCGGAAAGCTGGGTGCCGTACAGCGCAAGGCTCACCGGCGCCCACAGGCCAAAGGCCGCGCATGCGGCGCCGAAGGCCGCGCACCACGGCGCATGCGCGCCGGGCTGGGCGCCGGGCGCCGCGCTGTGCCGCGGAACGGCCAGCGGAAGCAGCCAGGCCGCCAGCGCGCAAAGCCCCATGGCCGCATAGCGCCACACAGCCCCCCCGGCGCAGAAGCCAGTGGGCACGTCCGTGAACAAAAACAGGTCTGCCGTGCGCCACAGCGCCACAGCTGCGCCGAAGGCCAGCGCCCCCTTTGCCGCGCGGCTCATGCGCGCTGTTCCAGCGGCAGGTATTCCTGCACGCGGCCAAGGTATTTATAGGCGGGGCGCATAATGCGGTTGGCAAACATCACTTCCTCCACACGGTGCGCGCACCAGCCCGGCACGCGGCTGATGGCGAACAGCGGGGTGAAAAGGTCCTCGCTGATGCCCAGCATGCGGTAAATAAAGCCGGAGTACAAATCCACATTGGCGCACACGTCCTTTGCCTTTTTGAAGCGGGCCATGGCCACGGGGCCCAGGCGCTCTACTGCGCACAAAAGGCCGTATTCCTTCTCAAAGCCCTTTTCCAGCGCCAGATGCTTTGCCCGCTTGCGCAGAATGACGGCGCGCGGGTCGCTTTTGGTATACACGGCGTGGCCCAGGCCGTAAATAAGGCCCGTGCCGTCGCCCGCCTGCCGGTTCAGCACCTTTTCCAGCGCCGCCAGCACGGCCTCGTCGTCGTGCGCGTCCGTCACCATGGCCTTCAGCACGTCAAGCTGCTGCACTACCTTGTGGTTGGCGCCGCCGTGTTTGGGCCCCTTCAGGCTGCCGATGGCCGCCGCCACGGCGGAATAGGTATCCGTCCCCGTGCTGGACAGCACGCGGCAGGCAAAGGTGGAGTTGTTGCCGCCGCCGTGGTCGGCATGCAGAACAAGGCACAAATCCAGCAGCTTTGCCTCTTCGCGGGTGAACTGCTGGTCCGCCCGGTAGGTGGAGAGGATGTGCTCCGCCGTGCTCTGGCCGGGCACGGGCAGGTGCAGGTACATGCTTTGCTTGTCGTATACGCGCTTTTTCACCTGATAGGCGTTCACCACCACGCTGGGCATGGAGGCAATGAGCGCAATGCTCTGGCGCATGATATTGGGCAGCGTCAGCTCGTCGGGGTTATCGTCGTACGAATACAGCGCCAGCACGCTGCGCGCCATTTTGTTCATGATATTGGGGCTGGGAGCCTTCATAATCATGTCTTCCACAAAATTTTCCGGCAGCTCGCGGAACTGTTCCAGCGTGCGGCCAAAGCGCGCAAGCTGGCCCTGCGTGGGCAGCGAGCCGAACAAAAGCAGCCAGATGACCTCTTCGAACATAAAGCGGTCTTCCTCATAGGCGGCCTGCACAATGCGCTCTACGTCGATGCCGCGGTAAATAAGCCTGCCGTCCGACGGGGTGCGCACGCCGCCGTCCATTTCATAGCCCACCACGTCGCACACGTTCGTAAGCCCGGCCAGCACGCCCGTGCCGTCCGGGTTGCGCAGGCCGCGCTTCACGCCAAGGCGCTCGCACTCCTCGGGGTTTATGAAGTTATTTTTCAGGTACTCCTCACATAGATATGCGATAGAGCTTGTCTGTTCCATGCGGTTTGAAGCCATTGCGGATTCTCCTTTCCCATTGTGTGATACCCCGGCCCCACGGCCCCCCTCTAATGGGCCGTCTGCAAGGCCTTATTACGATATTATACAGGATATGCCGCGCGGAAACAACCATTGCCGCCGGGAAAGAGCTGAAAATGGAGGAATGTATATGAAGCGCATTGTTCTGCCCCTTTTGCTGTTCGCTGTACTGATCTGGCTTGTGCCGCTGGCCGGTTTTCTTTTGGGCGGCGCCTTTTCACCGGCACCGGGCGCCGCCGCGGGCAGCGCGCAGGCTTCTTCCGCACCGCAGGCCGCCGCGCAGCCGAACAGCAGCGGCCTGGGCCTGTTTGAAAGCCTTCTGCCGCAGAACAGCACCGGGGAGGACCCTCTTTTGATTTACAACGAGGCCACAGGCGAGGTGGACACCGTCTCCATTTTTGACTATGTGGTGGGCGCCGTAGCCGCCGAGATGCCCATGAGCTATTCCGACGAGGCGCTGAAGGCGCAGGCCGTGGCCGCGCACAGCTATGCGCTGGCGCGCAAGGCCCTTGCCCAGCAGGAGCCGGGCCCCCTGGGCTCGTATTTCAGCGCCAACCCGTCCAGCCGCCTTGGCTATGTGACGGACGATGTGATGAAGCAGATGTGGGGCGACGCCTACGCCGAAAACCGCGCGCGCCTTGTGGGCCTTGTGCAGCCTGTGCTGGGCGAGGTGCTCACCTATGACGGGCAGCCCGCGCTGGCCTGCTACCACGCCATCAGCAACGGCGCCACGCAGGCCAGCGAGACGGTGTGGGGCACGGCGCTGCCGTATCTGGTAAGCGTGGAGTCTCTATTCGATGTCTCCAGCCCGGAGTACGAGCAGAGCCTCAGCCTGTCCTCCATAGAGGTATCCCAGCTTTTGAACCAGTCCATCATGGGGCTGGACCTCTCCGGCGACCCGTCGGGCTGGTTTTCCCAGATGGAGCGCACCCCGGAGGGCTATGTGTCGAAGGTGCACTTTGGGCAGGCAAGCTGCAATGCCGCCGACGTGCGCACGGCGCTGGGCCTGCGCAGCACAGATTTCACCGCCAGCTACGACGCGGCAAGCGACACCTTTACCTTCACCACCAGGGGCTACGGCCACGGCGTAGGCATGAGCCAGTACGGCGCGCACGCCATGGCGCTGACGGGAAAGACATACCGGGAAATCCTCGCCTGGTATTACCCCGGCACCGCCCTTTCCAGCGCCGCCTGACGCCCCCGGCGGGCAGCGCCGCCCAGCGCCGTGCAAAAAGCGCACCGCCGGTGTGCCGGGCCGCACAGCTTTACCCCCTGCGCCTGCTCAAATGTGCTATAATAAAGGCCTGAGGCCGCCCTGTGCGGCCCCGCACAAAAAAAGGAGGCCCCCTATGGCACAGCCACACATTGCATACTGCGGGTTCAACTGCGCCGCGTGCCCCGTGTTCCATGCCGCAGCGCGCGGCAGCGGCGCACAGCGGCAGCTTGCTTTGCGCTATTCCGCGCCGGGGCACCCGCTTCTGCCCGGCCAGATGGACTGTGCAGGCTGCCGCAGCGATACCCCGGCCGTGTTCTGCGCAGGGTGCGCCATGCGCGCATGCGCCGGGGCGCGCGGCCTTGCGCACTGCGCCGCATGCGGCGAATACCCCTGCGCCATTGTGGAAAAAAGCCTGCCCTGCGGCAGCGCAGGTCGCGCGGCGCTGGACGCCCTGCGCTGAAACGGCCTGCGCTGTGGCGGCCCGTCCGGCCTGCTTCTCCCGGCAAAAAGCGCCCCCCTGCACAGGGCGCGCCCGCACAGAAAAGCACGCCTTTTTTGCGGGCGCTATCAGGCCGCGGCCGCAGGCATAGCACGCGGCCGGCGCCAGCCCTGCCGGGGCGTGTTTTCCGGTATGCGCCGCAAAACAAAAGCTTTTGACGGGGCCCCGGCACACCGGCCCCGCCAGTGTTTTTTACAATCGAGGCCCTGCGTTAAGCGCGCGGCGTACACAGGGTCTGAGGGGGCATATTACCGGCAAGCCCCTTAACAGGCGGCAAAATTAATTTCACCCGCCCCGCCTGCCCCGCGGCACGCGGGCAGCCGCCGCTTTCGCGAAGGCCTTTTCATCCCCGTCAGCACGCCGCCGTCAGCCCGCCTTGCGCGAAGCTGGAAGCAAAAGCTTTTGCAAAGCGCCTGCACCGCCCCGGCCGGTGGTTGCCCAGCACAAAAAAGTGCGCCCGGCGCCGTACAAAACGGCGCCGGGCGCACTTTTTATTATCTGCCGCCGGAAAGGCCGAGGATGCGGCAGGCCATGTCGTATACGCCGGGGCGGTACAGCACAAGGCTGATGTCTATGCCGGGGCGCTCTGCTTCAAACTGAAGGATGGCCGCCCCCGCAATGCGGATGGAATCTGCGCGGGGAATGTGGCAGTCGCCGGAAAAAATAAGCGGCACAGCCACGCTTTTGCAGTGGTAAATGGCCGCCTTGCGCAGCGCGTGCAGGTAACACTGGGCCAGCAGCATGCGCTCGCGGCGCAGGCCGCCGTACCAGCCCGCCCCCGCCACATGGATGATGTACTTTGCGGGCAGGCCGAAGGCAGGCGTCACCACTGCATGCCCAATGCGGCACCGCCCAATGGCGCGGCAGGCGGCGCGCAGCTTTTCGGTGTCCGCCGCGGCAAAGATGGCCTCACAGATGCCCGGGCAGGGCCGCAAATCGGACGAGGCTGCGTTTACAATGGCATCTGCCTTTATTTTTGTGATGTCTCCAAGCACAAGGCGCATACAGCCTTCCCTCTTTCATTTTTGATTTTTCCGGCCCCCGCTGCTGATGCGCAGGCCGCACCGTTTTACAGCAGGAAGCCGCAGGCCAGGTACCCCGCCGCGGCAAGGCCCGCCGCGCACAGCGCATAGGGCAGCTGGGACAGCGCATGGTCCATATTCTGCATGCGGCAGCAGCTTGAGGTGAGCACCGTGGCGTCGGAATAAAAGCAGGCGTGGCTGCCCAGCGTGGCGCCGGACACGATGGCCCCCATCACCACCAGCGGGTTGGCCCCGATGGAAAACGCCAGCGGCAGGATGATGGGCGTGACGATGGCCGGAATGCCCCACACGCTGCCCGTGCTGAAATTCAAAAGCGCCACTACGGCAAAGGTGATGACCGGGAACAGCGGCGCGCTCATGAACGGGCGCACGGCGTTGATGACGTAGGCCGCGATGCCGATGTCGCTCATGGCCTCCTGCATGACAAAGGCGAAAAAGATGATAGCCACCGTGGGTATCATATTGCAGAAGCCGTGCATGGCAAGGTCGCAAAAGCGCGTGACGCTGAGCTTTTTGCGCGGGATATACATCACAAAGCACACCGCAATGGCGGCCAGCACGGCCAGGAACAGTTCGCCCCCGGCAATAGCCAGCACGATGAGCACGCCGATGGGCACTACAAAGTCGAGAATATTGCCGTGCGCGCCGGGCGCGGCCTCATCGTCCTCATCCTCCAGGTTCAGCTCGCGGCTTTCGGGCGAATACACCTGCCCGGTGCGCCCGGCCCGCAGGTAGGCCGTGCGCATCCTGCCCATTTTGGGCAGCAGCCCAAAGCCGAACAGCGGCACAATAACCACCGCCGCAATGGCATAGAACGCGAACGGGATGACGCGGTAAAACGTCTCGATGGCGCTGCCGTAGCCAAGCTGCGCCACGCCCTGCTCGGCAAAAAACAGGCCGGAGAAAAACACCGCCCAGGTGGAAAACGGCAGGATGGCGCACACGGGCGCGCCGGTGGAGTCTATCACATAGGAAAGCGCCTCGCGCGGCACCTTATTGCGGTCCGTCTGCTTTTTCATGCAGGTGCTCAGCGTCATGATATTGAGGTAATCGTCCACAAAAATCAAAATGCCCATCACCCATGTGATAAACAGGGTGGAGCGCGGCCCCCTGCACAGCCTGCTCAGCCATTTGGAAAAGCCCAGCGTGCCGTGCGAGGCGCCCAGCAGGGCAATGAGGCTGCCGAACAGCGCGCACACCATGAACACCCACTGGTGGTCCCTGTCGGTGGCCACCCGGAAAAAGGCGTCCATCCAGCCCTGGGCAAAGCCCGCGCCGTCGATAATAAGGTAGGTGCACAGCGTGCCGAGAATAAGCGGCTCCAGCGTGCGCTTGGTGATAAGCGCCAATGCGATGACGATGACGATGGGTACAAGCGTCAGCAGGCCATAATCCATTATTCTGTTCCTCCGCATACGGCGGGCGGCGCCGCCGTGATAGATGGCACGGCCGGCACGGGCGGCACAGAGGCCGCACGGCGCACAAAGGCCGTGAAAGAAGGGCTTTGCCCTTCTTTGTACCCTGATACTACCGCAGCAGAGGCGAATGTGCCGTGATGATTTCCCCTCTCCCGTTAAAATTTTGCAAAGCCCGCGGCAAGGCGCATGCCTGCACAACAAAACCAGGGCGCCCTCCCGGCCGGGAGGGCGCCCTGAGCTGCCGCACTGCGGGCCGCGCAGCCGCGCTTTATTCCGGCCTGGGCCCCCACACGGAAACCGAGCCGCCGTTTACGGCAAAGGCCGCGCTGCCGCTTTCGTCCAGCACCACTTCGCCCGGGCAGTTGCCCAGCAGGTCCACAAAAGTGCGGCCTGCAAACTGCGCGCCCGCGCACATCGTTTTCCGGCCGCCGGGCCCGTCGGAGAGGATGACCGCACAGCCCGAGCCGGGGCGCGCCTCGCCGCCCGCACGCGTCCAGCCGATGATGTTGAAATCGTCCAGATAATCAGTCTGCTCGCCCAGCGCCACCTCCTGCCGCAGGCGCAAAAGCGTTTCCAGCTGCGGGCCCACGGCGCCGATATTATCGTGCGGGATGCCGTAATAATCGCCGTAAAACACACAGGGCGTGCCGCCCTGGCGCAGCAGAATAAGCGCATAGGCCAGCGGCTTGAACCACCCCTGCACCCAGCTTTGCAGCGCCTGCCCGGGCTGCGTGTCGTGGTTATCCACGAAGGTGACGGCCCGCTCAGGCCTTGCGTCCACCAGCGTGCCGTCAAAAATGCGCCGCATGTCAAAATTTCCGCCGCTGCATGAGGCGCGCATCAGGTTGAAATGCAGCGGCACGTCAAACAGACACATCGTTTTGCCGCAGCTGTCCAGATAATGCGTCAGGGCGGGCAGCTCCGGGCTCCAGTATTCCCCCACGGCCCAAAGCTCTTTGCCCGTCTTTTCGCGCAGCGCCTCCAGCCAGTGTGTAAAAAATGTAAAGCGGATATGCTTCACAGCGTCCAGCCGAAAGCCGTCCACCCCTGTTTGGCCCAAGTACCACTCGCCCCAGCGGTCCAGCTCTGCCACTACCGCCGGGTTGCCCATATCAAGGTCGGCCCCCATCAGGTAGTCATAGTTGCCGTTTTCGCCGTCCACCTCGCCGTCCCAATTTTTTCCTTCAAACTGAAACACACCCTTGCGCTTGGCGCGGTCGTCCCAATCCACCCCGTCAAAGTGCGTGTGGTTCCACTGAAAGGCGGAATACCTGCCGCCCCGGCCGGGGAAGGTAAATTTCGTCCAGGCGGAAATAGGCGCCTCCTGCCCCGTTTCCCTGCGCCTGTCGCAGGGGTCGCAGCTTTCGGCCTCCACCAATTCACAGGCGTCGGCGCCCATGCGGTGGTTCAGCACCACATCCGCCAGCACGGCAAGCCCCTGGCCCTGCAAGGCGCGCACGGCGGCAAGGTATTCCTCCTTCGTGCCGTACTTGGTGGGCACGCTGCCCTTCTGGTCAAATTCGCCAAGGTCGTACAAATCATATACGCCGTAGCCCACGTCGCTGCGCCCAGCCGCCCCCTTGTAGGCCGGCGGCAGCCACACGCCCGTAAAGCCCGCCTGCCGCAGATGCGCCGCGTCTGCAGCGGCGCGCCTCCAGTGGCCCGCATCCGCAGGCAGGTACCATTCAAAATACTGCAACAGCGTTTTCTGCTTCATCAGCTCCGCCTCCCTGTGTTAAACCGGCGCCGCGGGCCATATGCCCCCGGCCGCCTGCACAAAGGGGCGCGGTCTCCCCCGCGCCCCTTCCGTTTTATGATACGCCCCCAGGGGCCGCTTGTCAAACAGGGGCGCTATTCCGCCCCGCCCTCTATCTGCATCGTGGCCATCTGCTCTTTGCCAAGGCCGTTTTTGGCGCCGTATTGCAGCCAATACCCCGCAGAGGCCCGCACATACAGCCAGGCCGGCAGCGGCATGGTGACGCTGCCGCTGTAAGGGCGCCCGCCTTCCACTGCCTGCGCCAGCTTTTTCAGCTTCCGCTTCACAAGGCCGGCAAAGGGCGTGGTGAGAATGGCCTCACCGCTGCCCACACGCAGCACGCTGCCAAAGGGAAAGCCGTGCTGCGTGCAGAACAGGCGCACCATATCGCAGGCCACGTCGTTCTGCCGCGGCTCCAGAAAGCCGCAGTTTACCAGCACATGCACAGTGGGCGGGGCTTGAAATTCCTGCTGCGCAAGCTGCTTTAGAAAGTGCATCAGCGTCACCGGCAGGCCGTCGGCATACAACGGGAACACAAGCAGCATATCCGTGCACTCGGCCGCCTGGGCACACGCCTGCACATGCTGCCTTTTCGTCACCTCATATTCGCAAACCTCCCCGCCGAAAAATTCCCGAAATATTTGTGCATACTGTTTCGAGTTCGAGCGCGGAGCCCTTGGGCTTCCATTCACTATCATCAAACGCCCCATGCCGACACCTCCTGCTTTACCGCAGCCTCCAGCTGCTGCGGCGCTGTGAAACGCACACGGTGCGTGCGGAACATCATATTATAGGCGTTGCGCGCCACCAGCCGTTTGAACACCGCCTGCTCTTCGGGCGAAATGTCGCCATATGCCAAAATGACGGCAGCCTTCTCCTGCACGGCGCGCTGCACATGGTGTGCTTCGCCGCGATACAGGCGGATGAAGGCCTGCTGGATGGGAATGGCGCGCTCCAGCATGGTTTTCATCACCGTGCCGTAAGAGCCAAGCTCCACCTTCGTCACATAAATAAGGCGCTCGCTGCGCGCAATCAACGGGTACACCTTCACCGCATCGTCCCGAATAACACATCTGCCCGGCGTTTTTACCCAGCAGCCGAAGCAGCCCACGCAGTTTGCAATGCGCAGGGCGGAAAGGTCTACATACCGGTTTTCCTCCCCTTCCAGCTGAAGGAAGGGAAGCGGGGTATCGCTCATCAAGAGGTTCATCATTTCTCAGCCTTTCCTTTATTTTATTTTATTTTGAAATGCTTCTTCGTCTGCAAACAGACGTTTTTCAATTTTATCCAAGTCACTTTTTGAGCGCAATTGCAGCATCCTTTCATAACAATTAGGGCACAACGCTGCCACGTTCTGAACATTATCCTTCCCCTTTTTAGACAAAGGTTGCAAATGATATGTTTTTAAATATGGTTGTTCATTTACTTCAAATGGCGCTTTTTCTCCACATAATTGACAGCAGCCATGCGCACGACGTTTCGCATATTCTCTTACAAAAGGATTATACTCATAAACTATTGTGGTGGTAAGCCGTGAATGGGCTATACCATCTAAAAGGTTTACACGCTTATAAAGCTCTTTATCTGATAAGAAATGAGTAGAGCGGTTGAGAGCAGCTTGTTCTTTTTTTATGAAGCTTTCTTCCAAAAGGTTCTTATTTACCAATGCTAACGGAAATTTCCACACTTTTCGTTTGTTGCCTAAAAAATCAAGCTCATCTTTTTGAAACGGCTCTCCACAAAGCTTTGCGATTCCTCTATAAGTATATCGTCCACTACTAAATACTTCAAACAAATAAACTATAACACCATTATGCCCTGAATTTGCCAAGGTTTTGTTTTGCGCAAACTCAATATCCTGATCTCCTTCCATTCCCATTCCAGTATAATAAAGGATGTCGCCTTGCCAATAATCTAAATACGCATTATTGGGGTCATCATGGTGAGATGTAAGCACTAAAGCCCCAGTTGAGTGTGATCGGCGCATCCCCCCTTGCGTGCTACATTTAAAAATCGCACAAATTTCATCATTCGTGTATTCCTTGCCATCATCTAATTTGGAAATCAAATCATTTTTTCTCTTCCCCATAAATTCAAGCACTTCATTTAACTCGAACATCTTTTTTCGAAGGCCTACCTGTTTATAAGGCATCCCCTCTTCTATCATACGATATAACGTTGCTCTTGCAATTCCTGTTTGTGTAAGCACTTGTTGAACAGATAGTAAAGTACTCATGTAGCCTCCTTTGAATCAATCCGTGTGTTTTTTGTCTCTCCATTTTGTATAATATCAAAAATTCAAAGAATTGTCAATAAAAGAAGCCTTCCGATAATTCTCGCTTTTCCTTTCTCCCCTTTTCTGTAAAGCTTTACACGTTAATAGGCTCTATTTTGAAAATGACGGGGTGCGCGCCACCGTTGCAGCGCAAGGGGGCGCCACTTTCCCCTGCTTGCCCAGCCGCGCATGACGGCGCCGCACGGAAGCGCAGCGCACACATGGCGGCAGGCGGCAGCCCGCGCCTCTGCGCATATTTCCCGTCCGGCATATGCATAAAACCGCCTCTTTGGCTGCTGCGCCCGGGAATAAATCCTCTGTACCGCCTCAGGCGCTGCACAGAGGCCGACGGCCGGGCCCAGCGGATATTCACGCTGCATATCTGCACAGCACATGCGCGCTGCCACAATTTCGCAGCCGTGCTCCATCGCGCTTTCTCCCTGCGGTTTTTCCGTGCACCCTTTGCCGGGCGCGCAAAACCTGCTACAATAAAGCCGGATGTCAGAGAGGAGGGTGCGCCATGCTTACCCCGCGTTATTTTTTCACAGGTGATTTCGCGCAGTTCCAAAGCTATTTTCTGTCAAAGCCGCATGTGCGCCGCACCTTTGCCCGCGGCGCCTGCCTGTGGCGGCCGGGCCAGCCCTTCCAGGCCCTGCACTACATTCTTTCAGGCGCAGCCGAAAACTATGTAGAGCACGAGAACGGCCACAGAAAAATTATGTCCTTTCATGGCAGCGGCACGGTTTTCCCCGGTTACCACCAGCACGATTATAAAATAGAGCTTTCCATCGTCACAAAGGCCATCTGCGATATGGAGGTACTGGAGTTCACCAAAGAGCAGTTCCGCCATATGTTTGAAGAGAACGCCGCCCTCAGCGCGTGTGTGGTGGAATGGTTTTCCATGTACACGAACCTGCTTTTGTACGAAACGGCGCATCAGGAATATAACGCTTCGTGCGTAAAGCTATGCAACCTGCTGTATCTGCTGTTTGTAAACAGGGCCCCGGACAGTGAGAAGCTGGACGTAACGCAGGAAGACCTTGCCGACATTTTGGGTGTCAGCCGTGCAAGCCTTGCGCGCAGCCTGGCCGCTCTGCGCGAAGAAAGGCTTATCTGCACACACCGCCGGTGCATTGAAGTGCTGGACGCAGAGGCGCTGGCGCGCCACTGCTCGCTGGAGACCCTGCAGTTCCTTTCTGAATAAGGCCGCGCCCTCTGTTCTATATCACGCCCAGCGCCGCGCCGCCTGTATCGGGCGGCATACAGGCCGGTGCTGCTGTGCACGCAGTAAAGATGAAGCGCGGGCCGCAGCCAAAGGCTGCGGCCCGCGCTGTCTCTTCGCCCCCGCCCTGCGGCATAGCCGCGCCTTCACCCGAGCATAAAGGCAGGCAGCGCCCCGCTGCAGTTTTCATGGCAGCGGGGTGCTTTTTCTCCAAACTGCCGTATTTTCCATTTTATAGCTTTCGTAATATTCCCTGCTTTGCCCGGATATTTTTTCGGGCATGGCAAAGGCATTTTGACGCCTCCGGCTTTACCGATGCCTTTTACTTACAATCATAACCACCGGCCGTGCCGGTGGTTTGCACTAGCCCCCCTAGGGCATGCCCTGGGCTGAGCCTATAGGCTCACCGAATAGTCTACCAACCGCGCAGACTTCACGGGCTGCCCCTAAAGGGGCTTTTGTTTATTTGCCCTCTTTTACCGGCTGACCCGTAAACGGGTCGATATACTCTTTGATACTCATCTGCTCCTCCGAGTAATCTTCTTGTAGCTGGTTTCGGATGTACTCTTGTATCGCCTTTTTATTTCGTCCCACTGTACTAACATAATAACCCCGGCACCAAAAATGCCGGTTCCCATACTTGTACTTGAGATTCGCGTATTTCTCATATATCATGAGACTGCTCTTTCCCTTGAGCTATCCCATAACTTGCGATACGCTGTACTTCGGCGGTATCGATACGAGCATGTGAATATGGTCTGGGCATGCTTCTGCTTCTATTATTTCTACCCCTTTGTATTCGCATAGCTTCCGTAGCATCTGTCCGATATCCAGCTTTATCTTTCCATAGATTATCTGGCGACGATATTTCGGCACAAATACGATATGATATTTGCATTCCCACTGCGTGTGTGCTAAACTACTGGTGTCAAGTTTCATCTGGACTTGATTCCTCCTTTGGTTCTTTGGTGCGGTCGGCAGACCACCTCTATTGTACCAAAGGAGGATATTTTTTCTAGGCATAGCTAAAGCTTTTTGGAACCACCGGCACTGCCGCTGGTTTTCGTTATACAAAAAATGCCGCAGGCCAAAGCAAGCCTGCGGCATTTTCTGGCGCGCCCGAAGGAATTCGAATCCCCGGCCTTCCGTTTAGGAGTACGGCGTACCATTTCGTAAATCGTTCATATCATATCTTCCCGTGTTGTTTCTCCGCAAATTGTGCTGCCTGGAGGCAGGTCAATTTGCACAAATTCTCCTGAAATATGCTGCCTTATAACGGCTTTTCAAATGTCGTATTAGCAAGGTATTAGCAGGAACCCCTTGTGACAGAGGGCTTCCAGGGGCCATTTCAAAATGCTATTAGCACAGGGAGGAGCATTTTATGAGTACCAACGAAAAAGGGACGCCCCAAAGCAGAACATACACCGTGAATGACATCGCAGCCATTCTCGGTATCGGCCGCGCTTCGGCCTATAAACTTGCCAACTCTGGATTGTTCAAGACGATCCTCATCGGCAACATGATCCGCATCTCCAGGAAGTCCTTTGAGGGCTGGCTGAAGATGGAAGGGATAGACGATTGATACATCTATATCTTGCATTACCTTGAAAATAATTCTGGGATATAGTATAATTATCCCAGATTTTTATAGGAGGCACTAAATTGAGCAAACGAAAGGAAGCAACAAAATCTGTTTTTGACAGATATTTGGATTTACATAATAATATTAATATAACAAATTCACAAGACGACTTGAGCTGTAAACCAGATTTACATTCTGTTTTGGACTGCGATGAGCGAGAGCTGCTTGCCGTTTTAAAGACATATGACTGGTCTTTTAGCAATGATGATACAACATATCTATCACATGATATTCATCCTTATCCGGCAAAATTTGCCCCGCAGTTGCCAGCACAACTTATTAAACTATTAAGTAATGTAGGAGAATATATTTGGGATCCCTTTGGGGGTAGTGGAACAACAGCCCTAGAAGCCCTGTTGTGCGATCGAAGTTGTATAAGTACAGATATTAATCCGATCGGGAGTATTATTGGAAAGGCAAAAACTACAGCACTATGCGAAGCAGATGAGCAACAAATAAATAAATTTATAGCTAATCTGGAATACTATTCTGATAACCCAATTTGCCTTTCAGAATACTTTGAAACGAACAAAGCATTGCTTGAAAAAGAGATACCTAATATCCCTAATATAGAAAAGTGGTTTGACCCTACCGTAATTTGTGAGTTGGCGTTTTTGAAGCATCTGTTAAAAACTGAGCTACTGTCTCAAGCAGCAAGAACAGTTGCATTGGCTTCACTTTCAAAAATTATTACCAAAGTATCTAATCAAGAGAACGAAACAACATATCGGGCAATCGATAAGGGGATTAAAACCGGAGATACTTTGAGAATATATTTGAAAGATATAAAATCAAATTATTCAAAAGTCAAAGCTCTTAGTTCTCTTATTGGATATAGATCTGCTCAGTTTATTACAGCCAATGTTATGGAGCCTGTGGTAGGAGAAGATTGTGCTATAAAAAAGGGGTCTGTAGATTTCATCGTTACATCCCCTCCGTATCCCAATGCTTTTGATTATCATCTCTACCATAGATTTCGGATTTTCTGGTTAGATGGGGATCCAAGAGAAATGGGAAAAGTAGAAATTGGATCACATTTGAACTATCAAAGAGGTCACAAATCTTTTGAGCAATTTGAAAAGGAAATATGTCCAGTACTGAAAAATTGTTTTGAGGCACTAAAAGCGGGACGTTACGCAGCCTTTGTATTGGGAGATGCCGTCTTTAACGGAGAGGAATATCACACTGCGCAAAGAATTAGTCTTCTAGCAGAGAGTTTAGGTTTCATTAATCTTGGAATTATTGACAGGCCTCTCCCTGAAAACAAGCGGTCAGTAAAAAGTTGGGCTAGGCGTGCTACGAAAGAGCAAATATTAGTTTTGAGAAAACCACCCGAGGAATTGAAAATTACCTTGAACCCAGTTCAATATAAACTTTGGCCATATGAAAAAATAATAAGCAATATGGAACGAAAGGTAATAACCAATTTTGAGTCAGATGTCTTTTGTTGCGAAAGTAGTTTTGATATTGGGAAACTAAAACAACTCACCTTTTATAATTCCTTTCAATGTAATGAGACACTATTCCCTACATGGCAAAAAATCCTTGAGCAGGGAACTGAAACTGATGGTTCAACCAGAAAAGATCCTAAATATTTGACACACGGAATTCATCCGTATAAAGGTAAATTTTATCCACAATTAGTTAGGCCCTTGCTAAATATCTTGGAAATACCCAAGGGCGGAGTAGTTTTCGATCCGTTTTGTGGAAGTGGAACAGTCGCTCTTGAAGCAATTCTAAATGGATATGATGCCTATGGGTGCGATATAAATCCAATCGCAGTTGAAATTGCTACGGCCAAAAACACAATTTTTACAGTGTCGCCATACAATTTTGAAAAACAAGTGTCCCTTTTCCGCCAAGAATTGCTAAACTATCATGACGGCGATTATTCAACCATATTTGATACTGAAGCAATTGATGAAATTAAACGCTGGTTTCCATCTCCTGTCATTTCGAAAATGGGATATATTCTATGCAAAATTGCCTGTATCCCAGATGAACGAATCAGATGTTTTCTTCGCGTGATTTTAAGCTCCATTATTAGAGAGATTTCGCAGCAAGAGCCATCAGATTTAAGAATTAGAAGGCGCAAAGAGGAATTGTCTGATGCACCCGTGATTGAAATGTATGCCGCAAACCTTGATAAACAATATAACAATATTATGGATTTCTACAAGGTTAGGAATATGGCTCCTACGCCAATTGGAACAGCACATATTTGGCGAGGCAATTCAACAGACGTCACAGGGTTAAAAAAGGCTTTGCCTTCAGGAGGCGTGGATATTGTAATTACAAGTCCACCGTATGCTACAGCTTTGCCTTATATTGACACGAATAGATTAAATATGCTGGTGCTTCACGGCTTAAATTCTTCTCGCAGAATGCCGATCGAAGCAGAAATGACAGGAACAAGAGAGATCAATAAAACTACACGTCAGTTGTATGAAGAAAAAATCCGTCATGAAGACTACGGAGATATTATATCTCCTACCGCAATTCAAATTATTAGCAAAATATATTTGCAAAACAGCGAGGCTGATGTCGGATTTCGAAAGAAAAACATGGCGTCTTTAATTTATATGTATTTTAGCGACATTACAAAAGTATTACAATCGCTCAATGAAGTAGTAAAGCAAAGAGGGTACATCTGCATTGTAATCGGCGATACTAAAACAATGACAGGAAGCGAAAAAGTTATTATCCGCACCACCGAGGTCTTGAGAGAAACAGGCAAAAAACTGGGATGGACATTGGTTAAAGATATTCCTATTAGCGTCACAAAAGAAAACTCCATTCATATGAATAATTCTATTACAGAAAACAACATATTAATCTTTCAAAGGTAACAATATGAAGGCGGTTTCTACTATCATCGAGTAGAAACCGCCTTCATAAGTTCAGAACCACCCCATTTTTCTTGGGGAAGGCTTCCCTCCAGAGGGCAAAGATTGATTACACAACGCCAGATAATTGTTATAATCTGTACTGCCTTCTGCATAAAAGTCCAGGTCATAATCACAACCAGGAATTGCAGATGTTCTCATAACAAGAATTGGATAATTTGCTGTTGGGGCCAGATTTAGTCCGTTTAAAATAGAGGGAGTAATTGTTATTCTTATTTCAGATTTTTTAGTGTAATAAATTGTATTTAGAGAATAATTCAAAACAGTGTTTACAAGAGCGCCTGTACTGTCAAACACACGTATGTTAACAATTGGATCTGGAACGCACTGAGGATATGATGGATTGCTTGGCTTTTTAGGAACAGTCATACCAGTAAAAGGGTAGTGAAAAAATGGCGCATTCTGATCCGTGGCAAGTTTACTAAGGTGAATCTCTCCATTATTATGAGGGCTGACTTGTATTACAAAACCATCTACAACTACTGGTATGATATACGAACTACTTGCTTTTGGAGCTGATTTACTGGTGGGAGCAGAAATCCCTTTAGCAATTTTTGCGCTACTTTTTTTACTTGTTCTCCGAGGTGGGTTTATAACAATGCCAGAACTTGAAGCAGCGGAAAGCATGATACTTTTAGGAATAGGGCGTGCAGGCTTGATAGGAATAGTTCCAAAAAGTGCCCCTGAAGAAGATGTAGCAGAAGGTGTAGCCCCACTACTAGGAGTTGCTGCAGAAGCAGTTGTCCTAGGAGAGGCTATTGTTTCGTCTAAAAGAAGGTTTTTAGAAATCAATATATTTAGAAAAGCTGGAGTTAAAGTTGTAGCACACGAACATGTCGGCGCTGAGAGAACATTAAACTGATTAAGAAGATCATTGAACGCAGTTTGATCATTAGGCAGTTCAAAATCTATCAAAACTCCACCTTCAAAATTGGTTTCTAGCCCTCCAGATGTAAAGTTGCTAGAACCATAATAGGCCGATGCTTTTGTCGCCCCATAAAACAGGTATAGTTTAGGATGAAATGTTGCATATTTAAGATGCAAAATATCTACATTATCAAAATTAGATAAAGCGTACTGTAATGCTTGTATACTAGTTCCTTTGTGGTCAATGCCTATAATAGCTTTAGAGTCTTTCCCCTTCCCATTCCACAATTGAATACTATTATGAAGTTTATAAAAAGGTTTAATTTTAGCAAAAGCCACTAAACAGCAAAAGTGTTGAAAGTCATCACAAAGAAAGTTGCTTTCTAGCCAATCAATAAGTCTAAATACGCCAGTCGGTTGGTCGAGTGGGTTTATATACTTAAAATTAGCCATAGTACTACCTCCTTGAAAGAAAGTTAAATGAGATTGCCCCTCAACCAAAATTGCGAGTATAAACATTCTAATTGTAAGTTGATTATATCATAGTATATTGTTAATAGCAATATGTCATACATTTTAAATCTATTGATATGTGCTGTAGATTCATTTCTATGGCACTTTTTTTATTTAAGGAAATCTCTTTATTCTTCTATTTCTTTATAAATTGTATCTCTAACATTTCAAAAACTGCACCGAAAGAAGTCAAAATCCCATATTTCTTCTCCCATAGTCAGCCGGAAGCCCTCCTCCCATTGGTTTTCCCCTCCGGGGTATCCGGACGGCATAGAGACCGTCTTTTTTCCAAAAATGAACACTTTTCCAGACCGTCGAAAGGAGGTGATACCATGGCGGTATTTCGCATTGAGAAAACCCGCGACTACACGGTGATGTCCAACCACCACCTGCGCAACGCGGGGCTGTCCCTAAAATCCAAAGGGCTGCTTTCCATGATGCTGTCCTTGCCGGAGGACTGGAACTACACCACCAGGGGCCTGGCCAAAATCTGCAAGGAAGGCACGGACAGCATCGGCTCCGCCCTGAAAGAGCTGGAGCGAGCCGGATACATAGTCCGCAATCGACTCCGGGACAGCAAAGGCAAAATTGTGGATGTGGAGTATGTCATCTACGAGACGCCCCATCCCCCGGACACGGGTCAGCCGTGTGAGGACGAGCCGGATACGGCTTGTCCAGATACGGAAAATCCGGATATGGATAACCCATGTCTGGAAAACCGGCCGCAATTAAATAAAGAGAAAAGAAATCCTGAAGAACAAAATACTGATTCATCAAGTACGGAAGGATCAAATCCTATCCAATCAAGCCCTCAAACCTCCGCAGGGGGCAGCCAAACCGGACGGGACTGGATGCGGGAGCGAGAGAGCTACCGAGAGCTGATTTTGGAGAATATCGAGTATGACTATCTATGCCGGGATAACCGACTGGATCGGGATATGCTGAACGAGCTGGTGGAACTCATAGTGGACACCGTCTGTTCCCGCAGGGAGACGATCCGCATTGCCGGGGACAACTATCCGGCGGAGGTGGTCAAATCCCGGTTCCTGAAACTGAACAGTTCCCATATCGAGTATGTGCTGGACCGGATGCGGGAGAACACCACCTATGTCCGCAATATCAAGAAATATCTGC
>JBKYIE010000008.1:0-132913 GCA_047030735.1 Ruthenibacterium sp. | reverse complement strand
AAATTTTTCTGATAGACGAGGCGCACAACCTGGCTGACCGCGCGCGGGACATGTATTCCGACTCCATCGCCAAAAGCGCCTTTCTCTCGGCAATAAAGGCTGTGGGCAAAAGCCATAAAAAGCTGGCCAGGGCCCTGACAGACATAAACGCCGCCCTGCTGGAGCTGCGCAGGGCGCACGCCGGGGCGCGCAAGGCCCTTGTTCCGGAGGGCGACAAGCAGCTTGCCCGGCTTTTGAGCCGTTTTGAGACGGCTGCGCAGGATTATCTGGACGGGCACCGGGAGGGCGCCGTGCACGACGAGGTGCTGCAGCTTTATTTCGATGTGCACTTTTACCTGCGCATCTGGGAAATGTACGACGGGCACTTCACCACGCTTATCAGCGTGCGCGGGGCCGACGTGGCGGTGCGCCTGCTGTGCCTGGACGCCGCGCCCTTCCTGAGCGCGAGCCTTGCGCAGGGGCAGGCCGCCGTGCTGTTCAGCGCGACGCTTGCGCCTGTGGATTATTTCATCGAGACGCTGGGCGGCGGCGAGGACGCCAAACGCATTTTCCTGCAAAGCCCCTTCCCGCAGGAAAACCTGTGCCTTCTGTGCGCCGGGGGCGTGAGCACCAGGTATGCAGACAGGCAGCGCACCCTGCCGGAGGTATGCCGCTATATCGAGGCCGCCGTGCGCGCGAAAGAGGGCAATTATCTTGTGTTCCTGCCGTCCTACGCCTACCTGAAGGCGGCGGTGGAGGAGTTCCGCGCCCTGTGCCCGGATATTCCCCTTGCCGTGCAGGAAAGCGGCATGGACGAGGCCGCGCGCGAGGCGTATCTCGCGCGGTTCTCACCGCACAGCAGCGGCACGCTGGTGGGCTTCTGCGTGCTGGGCGGCGTGTTCAGCGAGGGTATAGACCTTGCGGGCGCGGCGTTGATTGGCTGCGTGGTGGTGGGCGTGGGCCTGCCGCAGATAGGCCCGGAGCAGGACGCCCTGCGCGACTACTACGAGGCCGCACGCGGCAGCGGCTTTGCCTATGCCTACCAGTTCCCCGGCATGAACAAGGTGCTGCAGGCCGCAGGGCGCGTGATACGCACAAAAGAAGACCGCGGCCTTGTGCTGCTGATAGATTCGCGCTATACGCACGCAGAGTACCGCCGCCTGATGCCGCCGCACTGGAGCCATATGCGCTATATTTCCGCCCCAAGGCAAGCGCAGGAGCTTGTGCAGGCCTTCTGGAGCGAGACAAACAAGGAGGAAACAGCCCTATGACACATGTATTAATCGGCGTGCCGGCCCGTGAGGAGGACAAGGCACTGTGGGAGGCCGTGTCCGGCTGTGAATTCCGGTACGACGAGGCCCTCGATGCCCAAAGCCTGGCCTGGGCCGATGTGATATTCGGCATTGTGCCGGTCAAAAAGCTGGCGCTGTGCAGGCGGCTGAAATGGATACAGTTCCCCTCTGCCGGGGTGGATTATTACTGCATGCGCAGAGACGCCGCCCTTCCTGCCGGCGTGACGCTTACCAATGCCACGGGCGCGTTCGGCCAGCGCATTGCAGAGCATGCGCTGGCCGCCGTGCTGGGGCTTTACAACAATTTTCCGCAGTACCGCGACATGCAGCGCGCAGGCGGCTTTGAAAGCCTTGGCATGCCGCTGAACCTGCACGGAGACACCGTGCTGGTGATAGGCGCGGGCGACATTGGTACGGCGTTCGCCCGGCTGACACGGCCCTTCGGCTGCCGCAACATCGCCGTGCGCCGCACCCGGGCGCCGCTGGGCGAGCCCTTTGACGAGACCTACACCCTGCGCGAGCTGCCCGCGCTGCTGCCGCAGGCCGACGCCGTGCTGTGCGCCCTGCCCGCCACGCGCGAGACGCAGCATGTGATGGGTGCCGAGCAGTTCGCGCTGATGAAGCGCGCCTCGGTGTTTGTGAACGTGGGGCGCGGCAGCGCCGTGGATACGGACGCCCTCGCCGCCGCCCTGCAGGCCGGGCGGCCCGGCGCCGCGGCGCTGGACGTGACCGAGCCCGAGCCCCTGCCGGCCGGCCACCCGCTGCGCCAGTGCCCCAACGCCTTTATCACACCGCACATCGCTGGGCTCGGCTTCGGCCACCGCCCCGAGGTGACGGACTATATCACCGGCCTGTTCACGCAGAACCTGCGCCTCTTTCTGGCGGGCAAGCCTTTGAAGAATGAAGTGGACATGGCCCTGGGCTACACCAAAAAGGGCACGGGCCTGCAGTAAAAATGCGCCCCGGCGCACCGGCCTGCACATAAAAAGCAAAAGGAGCAGAACGCTATGGCGCGCAATGAAGCCGCAGTAAGAGAAAAATACCGGGACGGACAGGAGGCGGCGCGCGCATTTACCTCCCGGTATGCTTTTCTGGAATTCTATTATACCCAAAAGCATATTGCCGAATATATCCGGCCCGGCTCTGCTGTCATCGAGCTTGGCTGCGGCACAGGGTATTACGCCATACAGTTTGCCGGCACATGCCAAGAGTACCTCGGCGTCGATATCACCCCGGAGAACATTGCGCTTTTAAAAAAAACGCAAAAAAGCACCGGCTAAAAAACGCCCGCGGGCAGGTGGGCGACGCCACCTGTCTGAACAATGTGCCAGACAGCAGTTTTGACGTTGTTTTGTGCCTAGGGCCGCTGTACCACCTGCCGCCGGACGAGCAAAGGCTTGTATTTTCAGAATGCAGGCGCATTTGCAGGGAGGGCGGCATTGCGGCCTTTGCCTACATAAATAAAGTGGGCGTCTATGCCGGGGCATGCATGCACGAAAGCCTGCGGCAGAGGTACCCGAGCCAAAATGCCAACGAACTTGTTCTGGAAAAAAGTGTGGATGATGTGGCCCCGGAGCTTTTCTTTTTCACCATGCCGGAGGAGATAGAGGCCGTTGCCGGAGAATACGGCTTTTCAAAGCTAAAAAATCTTGGCACGGATTTTTTTATGACCATGGGCATCGTGGACACAGCAGACGATGAAAAATTTGAGCTTTTAAAGCCATTGCTCGACCAAATGGCAAGCTATGGCTCCTGCACGGGAATGAGCAATCACGCCGTGCTTGTGTGCCGCAAGCAGGCCATGCCGTGACATGCCCGGCGCTGCACCCGGAAGCCAGATAATACAGAAAAGATGAAAGCGGGCAGCCTCTTTTAAGGCTGCCCGCTGTTTTGTATGCTTTCGCGAAATGACACCCCCCAGCTCTGCTGGGGAGAGTAAAAAAGCTTTCGCTTCCAGCACCGAGCGAAGCGGGAAGAGATTAACAGCTTTACGATTGCCAGAAAGATAATCTTGGATAAACGGCGCCCGTTTACGGGCCGCAGGGCAAGTGATGCAGGCGGCGGATTTTTTCAGCGCCTCTTGAGAGGCTTGCCGGTACGATGCCCTTTCAGGGCTTACGCAGGCCCCCGGCTTTGCCGGGGGCCTGACTTTGCAGAGGGGCCGTTTTCTCTGCATTAACCCCACTCAGCCGTCCCCGCCAGCCCGCCTTCGCAGGATGGTGTACTCCGGCAGGGGCGTTTCACACGGCACGCGCACGGTCATTTTGGGGTGCGGCGCGGCCTCGATGCGCGCGCCCCCGCCGTCCTCCAGCCAGGCGGGCGTGAAGCACAGCACACCGCCCTGCGGGGTAAGGGCCTCCAGCGGATGCCCCGCGCAGAACTTGCCGCGCTGCTGGCAGGTGAGCACGCCGCTCTGCCAGCCCTGCACCACGGCGGCCACCTCGTACGCCTTTTCGTACCCGCCGAACACCACGTCCTGCGCGGCGGAGCCGCCCTGCAAAAAGCCGGTGGAATAGGTGCGGTGCGACGTCTTTTCCAGCTCGCACAGCACCTCGGGCGGGCAGACGTATTCCTGCGGGGCGCGCAGGCACACGTCCAGCGCCCGGCGGTATGCCGCGGCGGTGCTGGCCGCATAATAAAAGGTTTTTGCGCGGCCCTCTATCTTCAGGCTGGTGACGCCCGCCTGCACCAGCTCGCCCAGAAGGGGCGCGGCGCACAAATCGTTCGCGTTCAGAATATAGCTGCCGCCCTCGTCCTCGGCCACGTCGAAGCAGCGCGCGGCAAATTTGGCGCCGCGCGCGGCCAGCTCCTGCGCGCTGGGGGCGTCCACCGTCTGCCACTTCCAGCGGCAGGGCTGCGTGCAGGCGCCGCGGTTTGCATCGCGCGCCGTGAAATAGTTCGATAACAGGCACCGCCCGGAAAACGACATGCACACCGCCCCGTGCACGAACACCTCCAGCTCCAGCTCCGGCGGCGTGTTGCGGCGGATGGCCTCTATCTCTTTGATGGAAAGCTCGCGCGCCAGCACCACCCGCTTTGCGCCCAGCTCGTGCGCAAAGCAGGCCGCGCCCCAGTTGGCCACGCCCGCCTGCGTGGAGATGTGCACCGGCATCTGAGGCGTGCACTGCCTTACACAGCGCAGCACGCCCCAGTCCGCCACAATAAAGGCGTCCGCCCCGGCCGCCTGCGCCTGCTGCAGGAAGGCGGGCAGGGCGGAAAGCTCTTCATTTGTGGGCACGGTGTTCAGCGTGACATACAGCTTTTTGCCCCGCGCGTGCGCGAAGGCGGCGCCCTCGGCCAGCGCCTGCGGCGTAAAGTTTTTAGGCGCGCTGCGCATGCCGAAGCTCTCGCCCGCGGCATATACGGCGTCCGCCCCGTACAGCACGGCAAATTTCAGCCGCTCCAAATCGCCCGCCGGGCAAAGCAGTTCTACCTGCGGCAAGCTTATCTCCCCTTTCCAAGTCAGCCCCAGAAGGGCATACTGCCGGCAAGCCCCTCAAGAGGCGTTGAATACTCTGTCTCCTGCATCACTTGCCCCGCCTCCCGCAAATGGGGTTCTTCCCATTGCGTGCTGCATCTTTTTGGTATTGAATACCCCATCCTGTTTCGCTCAAAACTGACAGCGAAAGCCTTTTTACTCTCCCCGGCACAGTCGGGGGCGTTTCACTAAAACGGCCGCGCCGCCCTTCGCCATGCTCTGGCAGGGGGCGGCGCGGCCTTCCGCTTCATATTTTTCAGCCTGGGAACAGCCCGTTGGCCTTCAGGTCTGCCACCTGTGCCTCATGGGCCTCGGCCGTCTGGTTGAAATAGTAATTGCCGTTGATATCTGTGACAAAGAAGTAATAGCCGTTGCCGGAATACTGGCTTTCGGCATATTTTGTGGTGTTCAAAAGCGCGTCCAGCCCGGGGTTTGAGATGGGGCCCACGGGCAGGCCCTCGCGGGAATAGGTGTCGTACCCGTCAATGACCTCCTGAGGGATATTCTCCCACCCGCCCAGCACCTTTGAGACGGTGTTGTTCAGGTAATTGTTGTCGTTGTCGTTCTTGATATAGCTGGAGGTGTTGCTCTCCAGGCGCGGCACGGGCGAGCCCTCGGCCATGCGGTTCATAAAGACGGCCGCCACGTCGGCCTGATGCTCGGCGCCGCCCGCCTCCTCCTGCACCAGCGAGGCGAGGGTGATATACTGCGTCAGGGTGAAACCCATGGCCTCGGCCTTGCCCTGCAGGTCGTTCTCCAGATATTTTGTGTTGAACTCCTGATAAATGCGGGCCACCATATTATACACATCGTCGCCCACGAAGAAATCGTAGGTGTCGGGGAACAGGTAGCCCTCGCTCTTCATGAACTGGGCGGGGTCTTCATCGCGGTGCGCCCAGAACTCGAACTGGCTGAAATCGGCATTGTTGGCCACGTCCAGAAATTCATCCGCCGTGCAGAGCCCGGCCTCTTCCATGCGCGCGGCAAACTGCGTGGCCGTAATACCCTCGGGGAAGGTAACGCGCACTGTCTCGCGGTCGTCCTGCGTCTGCTGCAGCGCCTCGATAATCTCGTCGTAGCTCATGGCGCTGGAGAGCTCGAACGTACCGTATTGCAGGGTGTCGGCCACGCCCTCCTGCTTCACATACAGGCGGAAGATCTGCGCCGAGCGGATGACACCCTGCTGCTGCAGCACCCTGCCGATGGTGAGCGGGCCGGAGCCCTGCTCGATGGTGACGGCGGCGGTATAGCTGTTTTTGCCGCGGTTGCCGTTTATCTCGTTGAAATACCAGCTCACGGCAAAGCTGGCCGCCGCCACCAGCACAAGGAACACGGCAATTACGGCAATGAGGCAGCCGGGGCCCTTGCGCTTTTTCCTTTTGGCCTTTTTCCCTTTTGCAGGCATGTCCGCTTCCTCTTCCCCGTCTTTGCCGTATTCTTCGTATTCTTCGTCCTGCGGCCCGGCGGCCTGCTGCGCCGCAGGCTGGGGCTGTGCGGCAGGCGCAGCCCCGCCCTGCGCGGGTGCGGGCTGCGCCGGGCGGCCCTCAGGCGCCTGGGGCTGCTGCGCGGGCGCGGGCTGCCCGCCCTCCATTTGGGCAAGCTGGCCCGCAAGGGCCTGCCGCTGGGCGGGCGTGAGGCGCGCAAGGTGCTTTTCCACCTCGGCTATTTTGCCGGCATACTTTTCCCTCTCCTGTGCAGACATGGCGCGGATGCGCATTTCCAGCTTTGCAAGCTGGAACAGGTATTCCTCTTCCTTCGAGCGCTGTGCGCCGGTATTTTCCTGCTGCATACTACACCTCCGTCAGGGCCGCCTGCGCCAGGCGCAGGACGTCCGCGTGGATGGCCTGCCTTGTGCGCATGGCCCCGGCCTGCGTGCAGGGCACGCGCTGCCAGCCGTATGCCCCGGCGCAATAGGCCCCTGCCATGCGGCTGTGGCGCAGGTAATCCACATCTTTTTCATGAATGTCCTTCTTTGCTTCGTCCCCGTGGTAGCGGCCCGTCATCAGCCTTTGCGAAACTTCGGGCGCCACATCTAAATATATTACCATATCCGGCGCGGGGATGGCAATTTTTTTGTATTCAAAGTCGAAAAGCCAGGCAAGGTATTCGTCCCAGCGCTCTTTGGGCAGCTTGGCGCACTGGTGCACCGCGTTGGACGTGGTGTAGCGGTCTGCCACCACAATGCCGCCCGCCTCGTAAAAGGCGCCCCACTGCGTTTTATAGCTGGCAAACCTGTCCACGGAATAAAAGCACGAGGCGGCGTAGGCGTTCACATCCTCCGGTTTTTGGCCGAATTCCCCGGCCAGATACTGCTTTACCAGCGTGCTGGAGGGGTGCTCGTAATCCGGAAAGGTCACCTTGCGGGCCTTTCTGCCCTGTGCGCAAAGCGCCTCATACAAAAGCTGCGCCTGCGTGGCCTTTCCGCTGCCGTCCAGCCCCTCCAGCACAATGAGCCTGCCCTTCACGCCCCGGCATCCCCTTTCAGCTTTTCATATTTTTCCCGCATCTGCGCCATTTTACCACAGCTCATCGCGCCCTCGGGGCACGGGCCCGCCACACAGCCCGGCCCGCTTTTGGCAAACAAACTGGGCGCCACGGCGCACACCTGGCGCAGCATCTCGTCCGCAAGGGCGCGTATCTCCCACTGGGCGCGCTGGCAGCAGCGGTGGCGGAAAAAGTTGTTCAGGCTGCGCGCGTTCATGGTGACAATCATTTTGGTGTCGCAGGCGTTGGGCAGAACAAAGCGCGCGTCCTCTATGGCTTTTTTTTCCGCCATGCGCGCGGCCGTTTTTTCGTCGCGCCCCTCGGCCAGAAAGGCCGCCTTGTGGCGCGCCGCCAGCGCCTGCGCAAGCTGCTGGTACTGCTGCGCCTGCGCGTCCATGGCCGCGCGGAAGGCCGCCAGCGCCTCTTCATCCCCTTCTATCTCCGGCGGGGTGACATAGCGGAACTGGTGCAGGTTCACATACCGCTGGCTCTGCACGCTGTAAGAGGCGATGCGGTGCCGCGTGATCTGCGCCAGAAGCGAGCGCGAAACGCCCTCGATGGCAAAGGTGAACACGGCGTGCTCGGTGGGGCTCTCGTGCCCAAGGCTGGCCAGCTTTTCCACAAAGGCGCGGCTGCTCTCCGGCGTCAGGCCGTCCAGCAGGTCGTCCACGCCCGCGCTGGAATAGCACAGCTTTGCCGCCGCGGCCACCACCTTTTCCGGCTGGGGCGTGTGGGCAATCAATTTCACTTTCAGCATAGCGGTCCCTCCTTTTTGGCAGCGGCGCTCAGCCCTGCACCTTTTTCAGCGGCGCGTAATTTGCCATTGTTTTTTTCACGCCCGCCTTTTCAAAGCGTATTTCCACAATGGTGTCGCCCGCCACAGGCGTGGTCTTCAGCACCTGCCCGCGGCCGAACACCTTGTGCTCTACTATGTCGCCGGGCTTGTACACGGCGCCGGCCTGCGCAGCCGGGCGCGCGGCGCTGCCCGCCTGGATGCGCTGGCCGCGCCAAGCCGCCCGCCGCGCCGCGGAGGCGCGGCCTGCCCGCCCAGGGTGGAGCCGCCGCCCACATGGCGCTGCACGCCGCCGCGGCCCGCAGGGCGCGGGGTGCGCCCGCCCGCGTTGTACTCGCGGTTCAGGTAATTTCCGCGCACAGGGCCGGCGCCATAGCCGCCCCCGGCATAGCCCGCGGGCTGCACGGCGCGCATGGCGGCGCGCGCGGCGGCCATGGGGCTCTGCTCATATTCCAGCAGCTCGGGGCCTATCTCCATCAAAAAGCGCGAGGGCTTGTTGCGCTTTGTCTGCCCGAACATCATGCGCGAGGCCGCGCACGAAAGATACAGCTCTTTTTTTGCGCGCGTGATGCCCACATAGCACAGGCGGCGTTCTTCCTCCAGGTCCTCCTGAGAAAAGCGGCTCATCTCGCTGGGGAAGATGCCCTCCTCCAGCCCCAGCACGAACACATATGGGAACTCAAGGCCCTTGGCCGAGTGCAGCGTCATCATCACCACCACGTCGGCGTCCTCGTCGTAGCTGTCCAGATCGCTGATCAGGGCCACCTCTTCCAGAAAGCCCTCCAGGCTGGCCTCGGGGCCGCGCTGGTCGGCATACGTCTTTACGCTGGACACCAGCTGGCCGATGTTCTCAAGGCGCGTCTGCCCTTCCTCCCCGGCATTCTCCAGCATGGCCTTATAGCCGGTGAGGGTGACAAGCTCGTTTACAAACGCATCCAGCGGCAGCGTGTCGTGCGCCTGGCACAGGGCGCTGTAAATGCGCACAAAGCCGCCCAGCGCCGAAGACGCGCGCGCCAGCGAGGGGTACTGCTCCATATCCATCAGCACGTCCAGCATGGCCACGCCGTCGGCGGCGGCCATGTCCGCCACGGCCTGCACTGTGGCGGCGCCTATTTTGCGCGCGGGCTCGTTGATGATGCGCCGCAGGCGCAGATCGTCGCTTTTGTTTGCCACGATGCTCATATAGGCAAGGATGTCCTTTATCTCCTTGCGGTCGTAAAAGCGGTGGCCGCCCACAATTTTATACGGGATGCCCGCGCGGGCAAAATACGTCTCAACAGGGCCGGACTGCGCGTTCATGCGGTACAAAATGGCGTGGTCGCGCAGCCGGGCGCCGTTTTTCACGTTGCGGCCTATCACCTCGGCCACATGCGCGGCCTCGTCCAGCTCAGACTCGGCCTCATAGCAGGCTATTTTCGCGCCGTCGCCGTTGTCTGTCCACAGCGTTTTTCCCTTGCGCGCGGCGTTGTTGCGGATGACACAGTTCGCCGCGTTCAGAATATTGGAGGTGGAGCGGTAGTTCTGCTCCAGCCGGATGACCTTGGCGCCCCTGAAATGCTCTTCAAAATTCAGGATATTCTCAATGGTGGCGCCGCGGAAGCGGTAGATGCTCTGGTCGTCGTCGCCCACCACGCACACGTTCTGCCCGGGGCCCGTCAGAAGGCGCACCAGCTCGAACTGGGCCACGCTGGTGTCCTGATATTCGTCCACCAGCACATAGCGGAAGCGGCGCTGGTAGTCCTCCCGCACGTCCGCATGCTCGCTCAGCAGCTTCACCGTCTGGTAGATAAGGCCGTCAAAATCCAGCGCGCCGGCGCTCTGCAGCCGCGCCTCATAGGCTGAATACACCTTCGCCACTAGGCTGTCGCGCGTGGAGGCCGCGCTTTGCGCGGCCATGGAGGGGCTCACCATGCGGTCCTTCAGGCGGCCGATGGCGTTCAGCGCCGTTTTCACGGGCAGGAACTTGTCGTCCACCTCCAGCGCGCGGTACACCTCCTTCATGGCGCGCTGGGCGTCGTCGGTGTCGTAAATGGTAAAGCTTTTGGGAATGCCCAGATGCTCGCACTCGCGGCGCAGGATGCGCACGCAGGCCGAGTGGAAGGTGGAGGCGTTCACATCCTGCCCGGCCTGCCCCAGCATGGAGGCAAGGCGGTTTTTCAGCTCGCCCGCCGCCTTGTTGGTAAAGGTGATGGCGAGGATGCGGTACGGCCAGACGGGCTGCTGCGCCAGCATGGGCGCCAGCGCCTCGCTGGGCGCGCCGCCCGCCTGCACCAGCCGCTCCAGCTCGGCCACATGCGCGCCTGTAAGCCCCGCGGGCACAAGCGCAGAGTGATACGCCCCGCCGAAGCGCACCAGGTTGGCGATGCGGTTCACAAGCACGGTGGTTTTGCCGCTGCCCGCGCCCGCCAGAATGAGCAGCGGCCCCTCGGTGTAAAACACCGCCTCGCGCTGCACGGGGTTCAATTTGCCGAACTGCCCCTCGATATATTGTTTTCGCAGCGCCAGAAAGCGCGCGGAAAGTTCCTGTTCCATGAAAGCCCTGCCTTTTTTGTTCTTTGCGCCGGGGCCCCGCCCCAGCACAAGCTAAAATATTATAGCACATTCGCCCGCGCTTGGAAAGGCACAAGGCGGCAGTTTGGGTGTTCTTTCGACTTCTTTTGGCAAAGCACTGAAAAGGGGGGCCGCACATGCGGCCCCCTTTTCAAAAGGAGCTTTGCGAAAAAGCCCGGCCTGCCCCGGCAAACCTCTGTATGTCGGGATAGGTGCTTCATCACAGATATTTCCACGCATCCAGCGTATCCTGCGCCAGACGGGTGATAGTAGTGTGTTCATAGCCGCGGAACAAACTGTCAAATTTGTCTTCAAACGGCGCCGTCCATTGTTCCCGAATGCCGGCATAGCCCTGCATTACACCGTAAACCGTGCCAATTTGGCCTGCGTTGCAGTCCACGTCCTGTCCGCACATGGCACAAATATGCATGCACTCATCGAAGCTGTCACCGCCGAAATACAAAGAGACAACCTCTGCCGCTGCATTGGGATAGGTATGTATCCAGTTATAGCGCTCGTACTTTTTTTCGCACTCGCGCCAGGCCGGCTCCCATGAACCGTGCTTTTCACATGCCTCCCATGCAAAGCGCACCACACTGTAGTATTCACTGCGCGCGGGCAGCAGGGCAATCGCCTTTTCCAGCACTGTGCGCACCGAGTGTTCTGTATAAGCCAGCGCCACCAGCATGGCATTGAATACTTCGCCCAGCACACCGTTGTTCACGTGAGAGACCGCACCGTCTGTCCATGCCAAGCGGGCGGCCAGCTCGGGGTCACCGGGAGCCACCATGCCGCAAATGGCGCCGCGCATCTGTGCGCCTATCCACTCTCGCCAGGGATTGTTCACCGTAGCAGAGTGCGGCGGGAAAATACCCCGTTTCATATTTTTGAACGCAGCCTCTTCCCCGCTCCAGGTATACTCGATACGCCCCACCCATTCCATGCCGATATCCTCAGAAGTTACGGCGCGGCCTTTGGCGCGGTATGCGTTCAGAAATGCCAATTCGAACAGCACATCGTCGTTATAAGTAGTAGGCTGGCGCAGATACCCGCGTATCTCGCCAAAGGCGCTGCGCAGCTGGTCGGTGCAGTAGCCTTCGATAATGGTGCCTACTGCTGCACCCGCGATTTGGGCCAGCCAGCCCGAATGCACACGCTCGAGGCGCTGTGCTTCGCTGAATGCAAGAGGCACAGGTGCGGGGAAATGCACCTCGGCAGCATGGTCTTCAAAACCGTTGTAATAGCAGTAGCTCCAATAGGGATGGCCGGTGACTTTGGGCGCGCGGCCCAGCACGTTCAACAGTTTTGCTGTCAGCATCAGCAGCGCCGCATCATCGTGTTCATCGTATGCGCGCTGGATAGCGGGCATCATTGCTTCAGCCTCGCTCACATCATAACCCATATTCTCTGTAGCTTGAATGCCACCGATGAACACATAATCCGGCGCACGGCTTCCGGGCACCCGTGTGCACCAGCGGGCGCGCGTTTCCTCTATGTCGATATTGCCGATGCTCAGTTTATTCTCTGTCCACTGCTTTTCTTCCTCAGTTTGCAGCACGGGCACGGCGGCACGCGTCATGCCGTTCGCAAACTGCCACGCTTTTTTGTGCATATGACCTCCTTTCCTCTCCGCTCCCGTTTTATACATCCGTCTGCCGTGCGCGCAAGATGGCATCGACTGTCTGCTGTGCCAGTGCTTTGAAACGCACTGTCTCCATACCGCGCACATAGGTGGCCATATAATCGCCGATGGGCTCTGTCCACTTTTCTCCGATGCATGCCATGCCCTGCATTACGGCAATGACATTGGCCACCTGGGCCGCGTTGCAGTCCACATCCAAACCGCACATTGCAATCAGGCTCACCAGCTTATCATAGTCATTTTCGCAGAAATACAGTGCCACTACTTCTGCCGCCGCATTGGGGTAGGCGTGAATCCAGCTGTAATGCTTGTATTTTTCGTCGCAGTCCAGCCAGGCGTCACGCCAGTTGCCGTATTCTTCGCACTTTTTCCAGGCATATTCCACCACAGTGCGGTATTCTGAATCATCCGGCATCAGGTCGATAGCCATGCGGCAAACTTTTTTCACATCCTTTTCCACAAAGGCCAGCGATACCATAACGGCATTGAATATCTCGCCCAGCACACCGTTATTATGGTGCGAAACAATAGCGTCTTCCCACGCCAGCTTCGCTGCCATTTTGGGGTCACCGGGGGCGGCCATGCCGCACACGCCGCCGCGCATCTGAGCACCTATCATTTCACAGAATGGGTTGTGGAACTGCCCACTTTCGGGTGGATAAATGCCGTTTTTGATGTTCTTCAGTGCGATTCCCTCAGCCGTGAAGGCAAACGGCAGGCGTGCAGCCCAGTCTTCCGCCACATCGGCACCCGTCAGCGCATAGCCTTTGCGTTTGAACGTTTCCAGAAAAGCAAGTTCAAAGGTCAGGTCATCGTTATACATCTCCGGGTCTTTGATATATCGGTCTACCCAGCCATACACGGCCTCCAGATTTTTAGTGTGATACCCCTCAATAGCAGTGCCCACGGCACCTGCACACACCTGCGCCATCCACCCGGCGTATACCTTGTCAAGCAGTTCCTCCTCTGTGATGGAAAAGCCGGGATATTCGGGGAAATTCACTGCTGCGGCATACTGCTGGAAGGTTTTATATTCCGTATATTTCCAATGGGGATGATCCGGCAGCCTAGGTGAATTGTACAGTGTATTCATTACACGGCAGGTGTGGCGGTACAGCGCAATGTCCTGTTTCTGGCGGTGCAGCTCGATGCCTTCGGGTATCATGGCCTCGGCCTCGCTCACATCATAGCCAAGGTTCGCATATTCCTGCAAATACTGTGCAATGAAGAACAGCGGCATCAGGCTTTCCGTGACATTACCGCCCCACAGATAATTCATCTGCCAAAGGTCGCGCTGGCCGTCCCGCAGCACATCGTCCCACACCACACGTGCAGCCCTTTCAGGGAAAGGCTTTTCATGTTCTACAATTTCGCGGGCATACTCCCATGCTTTTTTCACTTGTTCCATATAAATTCTCCTTTTCTGTACGATAGTGGCTGAATCTTCAGCCCTCTTTGGAAACGGCCTGTTTCATACGTTTCAGTTCTTTGCGCCGCTGCAGCACACTGAACACCACAAGGCCCAGAATTGTGACTGCATACGGAATGGATTGCACAAATTCCGGCGGCATCTGCAGCGCCTGCAGGTTGTTGGCAAGTGAATCTGCCATGCCGAAAATAAGAGCAGAGCCAAAGGTGCCCATGGTGGTGCCCTGCCCAAGCTGCTGGGCTGCCAGTGCAATGAAGCCTCGCCCGGCAATCATATCGCGTGCGAACCACGACACATAGCCCATGGACATGTACGCACCGCCGAAACCGGCCAGCACGCCGCTGATGGTCATGGCGATAAACTGATAGCGCACGGGTTTCGCCCCCACAGACATAGCCGCACGTTCGCTTTCCCCCACGGCACGGATGCGCAGGCCCAGCACAGTTTTGTTCAGCAGCACCCAGGTAAGGGCCACTGCCACCAACGACAGGTAAGTGAGAATGTTATGGCCCGAAAGCACCTCACCTAGCACGGGCACATGCTCCAACAGAGGAATATTCACCTGTGGGATGGTCTTGCTGGCCAATGAGGATGATATGCCTTTGTCGTTGCACACAAGGTACAGCACAAACACAGTGGCGCCAGAGCCAAACGTATTGATGGCAATACCCGTAAGAGTGATATGCGATTTAAGCACCAGCGTGACATATGACATCATCAGCGAAACCGCCACGCTGACGAGCACTGCACCGGCAAGCCCCAGCAATGCACTTTGTGTAAAGGCACTGATGATAACGCCCGTAAGAGCCGCACACAGCATCATGCCCTCAAGGCCGATGTTCACCACGCCGGCACGCGAAGTGATGAGTGCGCCCAATGCCGCATATATGATAGGGGTGGAGATGCGCAGGATGGAATAGAAGAAATCGGTGGAAATAATGATGTCAAGAATCTGTTCCACTGTGCACCGCCTCCTTTTTTGCAAGCTCTGTTTTGGAATTTTTTACGATCATGCTGTGCTTGAACTTGTTCAGGAACATCTTTGCCACCACCAGCATGATAATGATAGACTGGATAACAGAGATTATCTCATACGGTACGTCGCTGGTGCGGTTCATGATGTCTGCACCTGTGCGCACATAGGCCAGAAACACCGCTGCCAATGGCACCAAGGCCGGATTGTAACGCGCGATGATAGCTACCATCATGCCATCAAAGCCATACTGCGTAAGGCCCTGATATTGAAAGCGTGTATACATACCCGTCATTTCCACAGCACCGCCGAAACCGGCCAGCACGCCGCCAATGGCCTGCGCCGCCAGCAGGGTGCCGCCCACGCCGATACCCGCATATTTGGCAAAGTGCCGGTTCTGGCCGATGGTGCGTATCTCATAGCCCAGCTTTGTACGGTACATCATCAGCCAGCACAGCACGCAGGCCAGCACCACGAACACAAGCCCCAGGTGCAGCCGCGTGCCCGGCACAATGCCCGGCAGTGAGGCTGTGGGCTGGAACGTCACCGATGCGGTCACACCCAGCGAGGTATCCATCACCTTGGTGCGGATAAGGTAAGTTGCCATATACAGGCAGATGTAGTTCAGCATCAGCGAGGAAACAAGCTCGTTTGCGCCCCATTTCACTTTCAGCACTGCGGGTATCATCACCACAGCCGTACCGGTAATTGTGCCTATCAAAATACACACGACCGGATGGATGACAGGCGGCAGATCTAGCAGAATAGCAGCCAGCGATGTAGTTGCACAGGACATGTAGAACCCGCCTTCGGCGGCCATATTCGTTTGGTCTGCCGAAAACATAATGCCCACTGCCAGCCCGCAAAAGGTGATAGGGATGGCCAGCTCAATTACGTTTGCAAAACGCCGGAAGCTTGTGAGCGGGCCAATGAGGAAGTTGTACAGTGCGTTGGCCGGGTCTTCGCTGACAAGCACGATGACCACCAGCGCGATGCCCAGCGCGATGGCGATGGCCACTGCCGTGCGGATCATTTCAAAGCGCTTTTCAATGGTCTTGCTCTTCATGCATAGCCCCCCTTATCTGCTGCGGCTGCATCTTTTTCATGCCCAGCATATATTCGCCCAGCTCTACAGCATCAGGTTTATGGGCGTTGTCAAACCAGGCCGCTACTTCGCCGCCGCACAATACAATGATATCGTCACTCAGCTCCATTACTTCCGTGAGGTCTGCGCTGATAAGCATCACGGCAGCACCTGCATCGCGCAGTTCCACTAACTTGTTGCGCACCAATTCCGCAGCGCCCACGTCGATGCCGCGGGTAGGCTGGTTTGCCACTACAAGTTTCGGGGCCGAGGAAAATTCGCGCGCCACCACTACTTTCTGCATATTTCCACCCGAAAGCATGCTCACCGGCTGAGCGCGGTCGTCACATTTTACACCGTATTCTTTTATCAAAGCATCCGTCACGGCATCTATCTTCTTGTTGTCAAGCAGTGGGCCCCGGTTGAATTCCGGCTTGTAATAGCGGTCTGCAATGATGTTCTCTGCCACGCCGGCCGTGCCAACAACACCGTAGGTCATTCTGTCCTGAGAAATATGCGAGACCCCCAGCTCGCGTATCTGCCGGATAGACCTGCCTGCAATATCCTGCCCGGCAATGGAGATGCTGCCTGCGAGCAGCTTTTTCATGCCGGTAATCAGTTCAGACAACTCGTTCTGTCCGTTACCTTCAATGCCTGCCACGCCCAGAATTTCGCCTTTGCGCACGGAAAAGCTGATATGCTTCAGAATGCTGCGGCCAGCCGCATCGTCCCAGCTCACATCCTGCACACACAGTACAGCTTCGCCCGGTTTGGCGGGCCGCTTATTTGTATCCAGCATAACATCGCGCCCCACCATCATGCGGCTGATATCCTGCTCGGTCACGTCCGCCACATTGCACACGGCTACAGTGCGCCCATCTCGGATAACGGTAATTCTATCGCATATCTCTTTGATCTCGTTCAGCTTATGCGAGATGAAAATGACAGTGTGCCCCATCTCGCGCAGCCTCTTGAGTTCCACAAAAATCTCCACCGTCTCCTGCGGCGTGAGCACAGCGGTAGGCTCGTCCAAAATAAGCACGTCTGCCCCGCGCAGCAATGCTTTCAAAATCTCCACCCGCTGTTTTAAGCCTACAGGCAGGTCCTGCACGCGGGCATGCGGGTCAATGGGCAGGGCATATTTTTCCGCCACCTCACGGGTGAGCTGCACAGCCTTTTCCATACTCATCAGGCACATCTTCCGCGGCTCCATGCCCAGCACCATATTTTCGGCCACTGTCATGGACGGCACGAGCATAAAGTGCTGATGCACCATGCCGATACCCATTTTAATGGCCGTGAGAGGGCTTGTGATATGTACTTCTTCCCCTTTATAAAGGATGCGTCCTTCTTCCGGCGTCTCTTCGCCGAACAGCACCTTCATCAGAGTCGATTTACCCGCCCCGTTTTCGCCCGCCAGGGCATGTATCTCGCCTTTGCGCACCGAAAAATCGATGCCATTGTTTGCAATAAAGCCGTTGCCGTATATCTTGGTAATGTGTTCCATACGCAGAATATCCTGCGCTGGCGCGCCGGCTTTGGCTTGTCCGTTCACGCTGCTCATCGTCTCACCTCTTCATTTTCCCTGTTTTCCGCCGCGCCATCGTGTACGGCCCCTTGCAGGAACGCGGCCGGCCGCAAAAGGCCGGCCGCGTCTGCGCTTTTATGCTTTGAAAATGGTTTGAAAAATGACGTTACGGCTTCACCGCATTGCGCACCTGCTCGAACTCGGCGGAATCCATGCCAAGCGCAGAGCTGACAGTAATCTCACCGTCGATTATCTTCTGTTCCAGCTCTCGAATCATAGCCAGATCTTCTTCCGCAAGGTCTGCTGTCAGGTTGCCGTCATACACGATGCCAACGCCCTGCTCTTTCAGGCCAATGATCTCGGTGGTGCCCCAAGGCAGCGTACCCTCTTCGGCCATCTGCACAGCACGCAGCAAGGATTGGTCCACTCTCTTCATCACGCTGGTGGTGATAACAGAAGCCATCTCGGGGTCAGAGCCCTGGAAGGCTGCGGCCTGGTCGCCGTCCACACCAATGGCATAGGCGCCCGTATCCTTGGCGGCGTCCAGCACGCCGATGCCTGTCTGGGATGCTATCTGGAAGCACACGTCCACACCCTGCTGGTTCATCTGTGCAAGGCCAAGCTCTTTGCCCTTGGTGGAATCCACGAAAGTGCCCGCATAGGAAACAGCCACTTTAATATCCGGCTCAATATACTGTGCGCCTTCGATGTAACCTATCATAAAATCGTTGATGATCGGGTTGTCGCCGCCGCCCACACAGCCAATGATTTTTTCAGGGTTGGCACGCTCGCCTTTGGTGGTGAGCACGGCCGCTGCAGCACCCGCCAGGAAGCTGGCTTCGTTCTGCTTATACTGCACACAGTACAGATTCGAAAAATCGCCGGAGCTCCAGTCCACTTCCGTGTCGAACATGATAAACTTCTTTTCCGGGTATTCTGGAATAAGCATATTGGCCGCGTCTACCGCTGGGGAAGAACCGATGATGATATAGTCCCAGTCCTGCTCGGCCACATCGCGGATATACGGCTCATACTTGGAAGGGTCCTGTCCCATTTCGATGGTCTGCACTTCAGCACCCAGCTCCTGCTCAATGAGTTTCAGGCCGTCATTTGCGCTGTCGTAAAAGCCCTGGTCACCCAGGTTTGAGGTGATGAGCAGCACAACTTTCAGAGGGTCTCCACCGTCCGTTCCTGTGCTGTCTGCACCGGCTGTGCTTTCACCGGCATCACCGCCGGAAGAACATCCGGTCAGACACAGGCTAAGCGCCAAAGCCAACGCAAGCGCAAGCGCTGTCAATTTCTTGAATTTTTTCATGATACTACCTCCATTTTCCATTTCCTTTTTTCAAAGGCGGCGGCTGCCGCCCTGCTTACCTATTTTTTTGCTGTATGTTTTCCAGACGCGCGAACATACGTTTGCCCCACTGAATTGTAGGCGCCATGATGGGCCCTACAGCAAACACGCCAACGATAGTACCCAGGAAGATGGTTCCACCCAGCAGCCAGCCGGTAAAGGCCATCAGCGCGTCAAAAACAATGCGCTCCCATTTATAAGCAAGGCCCGTTTTCTGTACTACAGTCTGGTTTAAGCCGTCAGTGGGGCCTGCACCCAATTCGGCCGACTGATACAAACCAAGCCCAAAGCCAATTGCCAGCGTGCCCACCACCAACACCACCGCCCGTGACCAAAGCGCAGGCGAAGGGCCCAGCAAAACATCCAGCCCCTTACTGCATGCATCCACAAACATGCCCAGGAAAAGTGTGTAAATAGCCGTGCCGATATGGATGAGCTTGCGGTTACACAGGAGCAATACTACAAACGCCGAAACATTCAGGATATTCGTGGCTGCCCCCGCCGTAATACCAAGCGTTTTCCCCAGACCCTCTACAAAGGCCGTCACAGGGTCTGAGCCAAGGGCAGCTTTCAGATAGCTGGCGCAGCCCAGCCCCGCAAGAAACACCCCCAGTGTAATGACCAGGCATTTCAGTATAATCATTTTCCAGTTCCACATCCGATGCATCTGGCCTTTCCCTCCTTCTCCTCTTTTGTGTTAATTAAAACGTTTTAATGGGGTAAAAAACATCGTTTTATGACGTTTTTCTTTTCAAAAATGCTTCCACCTCCACCCGCTGCGGGATGGAATCGGACGCGCCCGGGCGAGAAACTGAGAGAGAAGAAGCCGCGCTGGCCGTCTTCAATGCCTGCGCCACAGTCTGGCCCTGCGCAATGCACGCTATAAAATAACCGCAGAAGGTATCACCCGCCGCCGTAGTATCCACTACCGGTACATCGTACACGCCATGGCGGTATATGGTTTCACCCTGCTGGCAAAGTACACCACAGCTGCCTATCGTGAGCACAAGCATAGCCCTGGGATAGCGCATGTGCAGCCCAGCCAAAATAGCCTCATAATCGCGTTCACCTGTCAGGGCCTCGCCCTCTGTCTCATTCACCAGAAAACAGTCTACCATTTCCAGCGGGTAGTTTTTTAACTGCGGGGTGATGGGCGAGGGGTTGAATACTACCCGCATGCCTTTGTTCGCCGCCCGCTCCATAGCATAGGGTACGTTAGTAATCTCATTTTGCATCAGAAGGTAATCTCCCTCTGCAAAATGCTGCAGCACAGTATCTATATACTGTGTGGTAACTGCATGGTTCGCACCGCCGTAACAAATAATACAGTTGCGGCCCTGTTTATCCAGTTGAATGAGAGCATGGCCACTTTCCTCCTGAGCTACAGCCAGGTATTCGGTATGTACGCCGTTTTCTTCCAGCTTGTGTTTGAGCATGCCTCCGTCCTGTCCAATCATCCCGGCATGATACACTACCATACCGGCTTTTGCCATGGCCACAGACTGATTCAACCCCTTGCCGCCGCAACAGCTACTGTATGCAACTGCGTTGATGGTCTGCCCCTCCTGCACAAAAGCTTCCACAGTATAGGTTTTATCTATATTCAAAGAACCCAGATTCAGCACTTTCATGCCTGTTCTCCTCTCGTTCAGTGTCGGCCGGCGACCGGGCGGCAGGCTGCTATGGCAGCGCTACCGGCTGATGGCGCAGGTGCTCGCACGCACATGCAGCGTCGGCATCAGGATGCTATTCTGCTGGCCGGCAGTCTCGCCATTCATGGCCGACACCAAAGCGGCCACTGCCATACGCCCTATTTCCTCCACAGGCTGATGCACTGTGGTGAGTGGCGGCTGCAGAAAAGCGGAAAGCCACAAATCATCAAAGCCAACCAGCGAGACATCCTGTGGGATGCGCAGACTCCGCTGCGCCATCACTTGATAAATGCTGTAGGCCATCATATCGTTGAAGGAAAATATAGCCGTGACATTGTAGCGTAGAAGCTGCAGCACCGGCTTCTCACTACCCGCCATCTGGAAGTCGCCTTCAGCGATCAGCTCCTCCTTGTAAGGCACACCGTACTCGGCCAGCGCATCGCGGTAGCCCTCTAAACGTTCGTGCGAGCTCATCAAATCCAATGGACCCGTCACACAACCTATTTTGCGGTGACCAAGCTCCAGCAGGTGCCGCGTGGCAAGATATCCGCCGCGGCGGTTGTCCAACAGGACAGAACGGATGTTGTTACCGCGCAGCTCACGGTCTACCGAGACAAAAGGTATTTTGCTTTCGCGGATGAACTGCATGGCACGGATATCATCCTCTGCGCAGATGGAGGCAGATTTTGCAAAAATGATGCCGTCCACCTGCCTGTCGGTGAACATACGCATATATTCGATATCGTGGCCGGAATCATTGCTGCTGTTTCCATAAATGAGGTTATAGCCTGCCTTGCGCGCTGCAACCTCAATGGCCTTGGAAAGATCTGCAAAAAACATATTGCTGTTATCCGGTATAATAAGGCCGATGACATTCGTCTTTTTCGTCACCATACTTACGGCAAGCTGGTTAGGCCGGTAATCCAATGCCCTTACTGCGGCCAGCACCTTGTCTCGCGTGCTCTGCGGGATGCTGACATTTTTATTGTTCAGTACAAGAGAGACAGTTGAAATGGAATAACCCGCCTTTTTCGCCACATCCCGGATGGTCGCACGCATTCCATATTCGCCCCGCTTTTCTTAAAACGTTTTAACCTTTGGCAACAGTGTAACCGTTCTATCGTCATAATGTCAATAAGTTTTTATTATTTGTATTTTATTTTGTATGAATAGACATCTGTTAAAACGTTTTATATGTAAAAACAGCTATAGTTTTATTAAAATCATCTTCACTTAACCATCTTTACAGATTTAATGTAACACGCATTATGTGTTTCCTTTGTTAGGTGTTCATGCAAGAATATGACAAGCCTTTTCTGTCACTCTACGTTCCAATATGTACGCTTGGCCGGATAAAAAAGAATAAAAAAGCACCTCTCCGAAAAACGGAGAGGTGCCATGCATATGAATTTTACCCCAGCATGTTGATGAGGATGCCCGCCGCCACGGCGGAGCCGATGACGCCGGCCACGTTGGGCCCCATGGCGTGCATCAGCAGGAAGTTCTGGGGGTTTTCCTTCTGGCCCACCTTCTGCGCCACACGCGCAGCCATGGGCACGGCGGAAACGCCCGCCGCGCCAATCAGCGGGTTCACCTTGCCGTGCGTGGCCCAGCACATCACCTTGCCCAGCAGCACGCCGCCGGCGGTGCCGAGGCAGAAGGCCGCAAGGCCAAGCCCAATAATCTTCAGCGTGTCGAGGTTGAAGAAGGTGTCTGCGTTTGTGGTGCAGCCCACAGAGATGCCCAGGAAGATAGTGATAATGTTCATCAGCTCGTTGCCGGCTGTTTTGTTGATGCGGTCCACCACGCCGGATTCCTTCATCAGGTTGCCCAGCATCAGCATGCCGATAAGCGGCACGCACGAAGGCAGAATGAGCGAGATAACAATGGTGCAGATGATGGGGAACAGTATCTTTTCCGTTTTGGACACCGGGCGAAGCTGCGTCATCACAATCTGCCGCTCGGCCTTTGTGGTCAGCGCCTTCATAATGGGCGGCTGTATCACCGGCACAAGCGCCATGTAGCTGTAAGCCGCCACGGCAATGGCGCCCAGAAGCTCCGGCGCGAGGCGCGTGGTGACATAAATGGCGGTGGGGCCGTCCGCGCCGCCGATGATGCCGATAGAGGCAGCCTGCTGCGGCGTAAAGCCCAAAAAGCGCGCGCCCAGATATGTGGTAAAGATGCCAAGCTGCGCAGCCGCGCCCAGAAGCAGGCTTTTGGGGTTGGAGATAAGCGGGCCGAAGTCCGTCATGGTACCGATGCCAAGGAAGATAAGCGGCGGGTAGATGCCAAGCTTCACGCCAAGGTACAGCATATCCGCTAGGCCGCCGTTATGCAGAATTTCGCTGAACATGGGGTACAGCGAGGGGTCTGCCCCGGCAGGGGCTATGAAATATTCCATGTGGATGATCTCGCCGAAGGGCAGGTTGGCCAGCAGCATACCGAAGGCGATGGGCAGAAGCAGCAGCGGCTCGAACTGGCGCACAATGGCCAGGTACAGCAGCACGCAGGCAATCACAATCATCACAAGATAACCCGGATTCTGCGCGATGCCCATAAAGCCGGATTCATTTGCGATACCGGTGACAGCGTCTAAGAAACCCTGCATGGGTAGTTCACACTCCTCTTCTCAACAAAATCAGAACGGCTGGGTGTATGAGGCAACGGCTGCGTCGCCCCAGGCGCTGCGCCCCTTGCGCTGGCGCGCCACGCTGCGCAGGCTGTAGCGCCCGCCCTCCATGCAGGCCACCGCCGCAGAGATGGCCGCCACCACCTCGCCGGGGATGCCCTGCTCCACCTTCACGGCAGGCATGGGCGCCGCCTTGGGCGCAGCGGCCCGCGGGGCCTGCGGCGCAGCGGCCGGCTTCGGCGGCTGGCCCTTTTTCTTTTTGTCAAGGCTGGAAAAAATAATACCCTCCAGCGTAATGATCAAATACAGCAGAATGAGCACGGCAAACACCAAAATCAAGCCTGTTGCCACCACCACGCCGATGTCGGAATGGTCTGTCACTTCGCTGAGCTTGGACGCCGCAAGCATATACAGGGACATTATCAGAGACCTCCTGTTCCAAATCTTGTTCTATTATAGAAGAATTTCGCGCAAGTTGCAACGGGTTCCGGGCAAATATCGTTAAATTTTTCTCAACTGGCAGGCATGCAGCGCCGCCCGCCCCCTGCGCTGCACAGCAAAGCACGGCCCCTTTCCGCGGGATGACCGGAAAAGAGCCGTGCTTTCTTGGACGGGTAAAGCCCACCGCCCGGGCCGCAGGCAAAGCTGCCTTCCCTTTTGCGCGGGCCTTAGGGCCTTATGTAACGTCCCAGCAGCAGTATGCCCGGGCGCGCGGCGCATTATTCACGGCGGTCACACATTTTCCAGCGCCTGCGCCGCCTGCTGCGCCCTGATAATACCTGCGGGCAATGCCTCCCGCAGCGCCCGCAGCCGGTGCAGGCAGGCGCCGGGCCGCGGCCGCATGCGGGATGCCTGCAAAATTCCTGACATGGCTCTCGCATAACCGAGGCCGGCATCTGCATATGCGCGGGCAGCGCCGCCTGCCTGCCTTTTCAGGGCATGAAAGCCGTCTATGCATGGCAAAGCCTTCCGGAACGGCAATGCGCTTCGGTGCGGGGGCAGCGGCATGCCGTACGCATATCATGTGCGCCTGCACACAGCCCTGCGTACCATTACAAAGCGCCCCGCAGCACACACAGTGCCGCGGGGCGCCTTCTGTTCATTGTACAGGTAACGGGGGGCCGGCTCAATACATGCCGCCCATGCCACCGCCCATGCCTGCGCCGGCCGCAGCAGGCGCGGGCTCTTCGGGTTCGTCGGCCACGAGGCTCTCGGTGGTGAGCACCATGGAGGCCACGGAGGCGGCGTTCTCCAGCGCGGAACGGGTGACCTTCGTCGGGTCTACGATGCCGGCGGCGATCATGTCCACATACTCTTCCTTCTGGGCGTCGAAGCCATAGTTCGTCTTGCCGGAGGCAAGGATCTTGTCGATGATGACGCTGCCCTCAAGGCCGGCGTTGGCCGCAATCTGGCGCAGCGGGGACTCCAGCGCCTTGCGCACGATGCACGCGCCGGTGCGCTGGTCGCCCTCCAGCTCGCCGATGGTCTTTTCCACAGCGGCAATGGCGTTGATGGGCGCCGTGCCGCCGCCGGCCACAATGCCCTCTTCCACAGCGGCCTTCGTGGCGTTCAGCGCGTCTTCGATGCGCAGCTTCTTGTCCTTCATCTCCACCTCGGTGGCGGCGCCCACCTTGATGACGGCCACACCGCCGGAGAGCTTGGCAAGGCGCTCCTGCAGCTTCTCTTTGTCAAAGTCGCTGGTGGTAACCTCCAGCTGGGCCTTAATCTGGGCCACACGGTCTGCAATGGCCTTCTTGTCGCCCATGCCGTCCACGATGGTGGTGTCTTCCTTTGTCACCTTCACCTGACGGGCACGGCCCAGCATCTCCATGGTGGCGTCCTTCAGCTCATAGCCCAGCTCGCTGGACACAACGGTGCCGCCCGTGAGCGTGGCGATGTCCTGCAGCATCTCCTTGCGGCGGTCGCCGAAGCCGGGGGCCTTCACAGCCACCACGGTGAACGTGCCGCGCAGGCGGTTCACGATAAGGGTGGACAGGGCCTCGCCCTCCACATCCTCCGCAATGATAACCAGCTTCTTGCCGCTTTGCACAATCTGCTCCAGCAGGGGCAGGATGTCGGCGATAACGCTGATCTTCTTATCGGTGATGAGCAGATAGGCGTCGTCCAGCACGGCCTCCATGCGCTCGGTGTCCGTCACCATATACGGGGTGATATAGCCGCGGTCGAACTGCATGCCTTCCACAACCTCGGAGTACGTCTCGGCCGTCTTGCTCTCTTCAATGGTGATGACGCCGTCCGCGCCCACCTTCTCCATGGCCTCAGCAATCAGCGTGCCCACCGTCTCGTCGCCGGCGGACACCGTGGCCACGCGGGCGATGTCGGCAGAGCCGGACACCTTCTTGCTGTTGGCGGTGAACGCGCCCACGGCGGCCTTCACGGCCTTCTGCATGCCGCGCTTCACATCCATGGGGTTGGCGCCCGCGGCCACGTTCTTCATGCCCTCGGTGACAAGCGCCTGCGCCAGCACCGTGGCGGTGGTGGTGCCGTCGCCCGCGGCGTCGTTCGTCTTGGTGGCCACCTCGCGCACAAGCTGGGCGCCCATGTTCTCAAACGCGTCCTTCAGCTCAATCTCCTTGGCGATGGTGACGCCGTCGTTCGTGATAACGGGCGAGCCGAACTTCTTGGCCAGCACCACGTTGCGGCCCTTGGGGCCAAGGGTGATTTTTACGGTGTCGGCCAGCTGGTCGATGCCGGCCTTCAGGGCTTTGCGGGCCTCTTCGCCCGTCAGTAACTGCTTTGCCATAGTGCAAACAACTCCTTCGAATTCGAAATCAAAAAATCAGATGTCTTACACAAACACGCCGTGCGGCTTATTCCACCACGGCCAGGATGTCGGACTGGCGCACGATGACGCACTCTTCGCCGTCTACCTTCACTTCCGTGCCGGCATATTTGGCGATGAGCACCTTGTCGCCCACCTTCACCGTCATCTCCACATTCTTGCCGTCCACAAGGCCGCCGGGGCCCACGGCCACCACTTCGCAAACCTGGGGCTTCTCTTTTGCCGTGCCGGTGAGGATAATACCGCTTTTGGTCTTTTCCTCGGGCTCTGCATTCTTGATGACAACTCTGTCTGCAAGAGGTTTGATACTCATTGCGCGTTCCTCCCAAAATGATAGTTATTTTGAAAGAGCGAGGTTTTAGCACTCCGCTCTTTCGAGTGCTAAACATATTGTACCCCATTTTACAGAAAAATCAAGAGGGTAAATTAAAAAATTTTTGTGAACATGAAAAAACGGCCTGCCGGGCTTTGCCCCGGCGGGCCGTTTGCACATAAAAGCACATATTTTGAGGCATTTTCAGCCCCTTTTCGCGCCGGGCTCCGGCGGCACGGGAAGCACGAAGCTGGCCGCAAGCGGCAGCACTCTGGCGTGCAGGCCGCCCGCAGGCGCGCACTCGCCGTCAATATTCACAATGGGGCGCATGCCCTCGGGCGGCTGGATGCGCACCTCCCGCGCGCGGAAGAACTGCATAATGTCGCGCAAATCTTCCCGCACGCTGCCCGCGTGCATATGCTCGCCGCGCTTATAAATGCCCAGCACCTTGGCAAGCCGCAGGCGCGAGAGCTTTTTCACCAGCACCACGTCCAGCAGGCCGTCGGTGACGCTGGCCTCGGGCGCGGCAAAATAGCCGCCGCCATAGCTTTTTCCATTGCACACGGTGGCGATGACGTAGTCGCCCTCCAGCGTCTCGCCGTCCACGGTGATGCGCAGATGCTTTGCCAGCGGGCGCAGCACGCGCAGCGCAATGGAGAGCTGATAGGCCATGGAGCCGCCGCAAAGCGGAAGGCGCCGGAATTTCGGGATGCCGTAGGCCACCTCGGAGTCCACCCCCACCGAACAGATGGCCGCGCACACGCCGCTGTCCGTCTCAATAAGGTCGATGGGCACGGCGCGCCCGTTCATCTGGGCGGCAATATCCAGAAACTGGCTGCTTTGGCCGAAGGTGCGGATAAAATCGTTGCCCGACCCGCAGGGCACGCTGGCCACCTGCGCGTTCGCAAAGCCCTGCGCGCCCGCAAACACCTCGTTCAGCGTGCCGTCGCCGCCGCAGGCATACAGGCGCACGGGCGCGCCCTTCTGCGCCCAGCGGCGCGCAATGTCTTTGGCCTCGCCCGGGCGGGTGGTGCACTCCACCTGTGCCGCAAGCCCAAGGGCCCGCTTTGCCTTTTCAAGCTGCGGCAAAAGAAAGCCGCGGGCGTCCGCCCTGCCCGCCACCGGGTTTACGATAAAAACGTGTTCCATGCTTCCTCCGTTTTTTCATCCGGCACGGATAACCCGCCCCGCGCCTGAAATACTAAACCGAGACAGGCGGCCGCAGCGCGCGCCGCACAAACCTCGAAAGGATGCACCGCATATGGACATCATCAAAATTATTTTCACAAGCCTCGGCTCGCTTGCGGCCATGTTCTGCATCACAAAGCTCACCGGCAACCGGCAGGTGAGCCAGATGAGCATGTTCGACTATGTAAACGGCATCACCATCGGCTCTATTGCGGCGGAATTCGCCACCAGCCTGGAGCAGGATTTCTGGTTGCCCCTCACCGCCATGGCAGTGTACGGCGCCGCCGCGGTGCTTATTGCATGGGCCACATGCAGGTCTATGGCGCTGCGCCGCTTTTTCAACGGCAGGCCCACCGTGCTGTTCGAGCACGGCAAGCTGTATGAAAAGAACCTTGCCGCCGCGCGCATGGACATCAACGAATTTCTCACCCAGTGCCGCACGGCGGGCTATTTCGACCTGGCCCAGCTGGAGAGCGCCGTGCTGGAAACGAACGGCCAGGTGAGCTTTCTGCCTCTGAGCCAGCAGCGCCCCGTCACCCCGCAGGACCTCGGCCTTGCCGTGCAGCCGGAAAAGCCGTGCGTGTGCGTGGTGATGGACGGCCATGTGCTGCCAGACAACCTGAAGGCCACCGGAAACGACGGCGTATGGCTGCAGCGCGAGCTGGCGGCACAAAAGGCCGGCCGGCTGGAGGATGTGTTTCTCGCCACCGTGAACGCGCAAAACCAGCTCACCGTGTTTGAGCGCACAGGCCGCCGGATCAAGCGCGAATTCTTTGAATAGGGGCTTAAAAGCCCTGCGCAATGGCAAAGAACACGTCGGCCGCCGTGCGCAGAGCCTCGTCGGGAAAATCGAACATGGCGTCGTGCAGCGGCGCGTGCGCCTCACCGTCGCCCACATAGAAAATGGCGCCGGGCCTCTTTTGCAGATACCAGCCGAAATCCTCCGAGCAGCGCATGGGCTCCTGCAACACCTCTGCGGGGACGCCCGCGGCGCGGCACGCCCTGAACACGCGCTGCGCGGGGCCCGGCGCGTTGGCCGTTTCAGGGAACGCCTCGCAGTAAGACACCTCCAGCGCCAGGCCGTCGCGCTTTGCAAGGCGGGACGCCAGCTCGGCCACGGCGCTGCGCAAAGCATCCAGCTCGCTTTGCAGCTGGGCGCGGATGGTGAGCAGAAGGCTGCCCTCGCTGGCAGACACGCCGAAGGCACGCGCGCCCACATCCATCTGGATGACGGTGGCCAGCACCATGCCCCTGTGCCGCGCAGGCTGTGTGAAGCCCGGCAGCGCGCACACAAGCTCGCTGACAGCGGCGGCGGGGTTTCTGCCCAGCTCCGGCGTGCTGGCGTGCGTGGGCGCGCCTGTAAAGTGCAGCGTCATACCGGTGGAGGCGCAGTGCATGGTGCCCTCGCGCAGGAACACCGTGCCCTTTGCCAGCCCCGGCATGTTGTGGAAGGCGTATACCTCCTCAATGCCCTCTTCCTCCAGAAGCGCGGCGCACACGGCGCCGCCCTCGCCCGTCTCCTCCGCGTGCTGGAAAATGAAGTACACATCGCACGGCGCGCCCCCGGCGCATATGCGGCAGGCTAGGGCCGCCAATGCGGCCGCGTGGCCGTCGTGCCCGCACTTGTGCGCCACGCCCGGGCAGCGCGAGGCATAGGGCAGGCTGTTTTTCTCCTGAATGGGTAGCGCGTCGATGTCCGCCCGGAAGGCGATGCGCCGCGCGCCGGGGCGCCCGCAACGGTGCACCGCATAGAACCATGCCCCGCGGTCCGCCACGCTTAAAGAAGGCGCGTTTTCATGCAAAAACTGCTGCAGCATGCGCTTCGTGCCTGCCTCCCTGCCCGACAGCTCGGGCGCGGCATGCAGCGCATGGCGCAGCGCCACAGCCTTTTCGTACAATTTATCCTCCACAGCGCAGCATCTCCCTGGTTTCTCTGATTTATTGCGGCGGCAATAACCGCCTGCCAGCATTTTAACACACGGCGGCCGCTTTGAAAAGCGGCAGGCGCAAAAAGCTGCGCGGGTGGCCGCTGCGGCATCAGAGGCATGGGGCTTTTCCGCAGGCATCGCCCCTATTCCCGGCGGGGGCTTGTGCGCCTGCATTTGCTTGGCAAGTCATAACCACCGGCTAAGCCGGCGGCTTGCTTTGGCCCTATAAGAGCCTATTACCGGCATACATCTCAAGACGCACTGAATTTATTTCGTTCGCATCCCTTGCCCCACAGCCTGTAAACGGGCAATCTCTGTTCTAACGGCAGTCTTTTACTCCTGATAACTTGCTGTTAGCAGCTCGCTTCGCTCGCTGCTTGAAGCGAAAGCTTTTTTGCGGGGCACCTCCACCGGCAGAGCCGGTGGTTTCCCTATTCAAAAAAGCGGCGGGGCCCCGTTGGGGCCCCGCCGCCTGATATCTGCGGACAGAAAAATTCCGTTTCCGGCTGTGCCGTGCGCAGCTTATTTGCCGAAGTAACGAGCCAGCAGGCCGGCAAAGGCGCGGCCGTGGCGGGCCTCGTCGCGCGCCATCTCGTGCACGGTGTCATGGATGGCGTCCAGGCCCAGCTCCTTGGCCTTCTTGGCCAGCTCGAACTTGCCGGCGGTGGCGCCGTTCTCGGCCTCCACGCGCATCTCGAGGTTCTTCTTGGTGGAATCCGTCAGCACCTCGCCCAGCAGCTCGGCAAATTTGGCGGCGTGCTCGGCCTCCTCATAGGCGGCCTTCTCCCAGTACAGGCCGATTTCGGGGTAGCCCTCGCGGTGCGCCACACGGGCCATGGCAAGGTACATGCCCACCTCGCTGCACTCGCCGTTGAAGTTCATGCGCAGGCCCTCAATGATCTCCGGGTCCACGCCCTGGGCAACGCCCACCACATGCTCGGCGGCCCAGGTCATCTCGCCCTTCTGCTCCACAAACTTGGAAGCGGGCGCCTTGCATACCGGGCAGAATTCAGGGGCGGAATCGCCCTCGTGCACATAGCCACAAACGGTGCAAACAAATTTTTTCATAGCTGTTCTTTCCTCCGTATCAATTCAGTTAACTTTCCTTCAGCCTTTCGGCATTTTTATCATAGCACCGCCCCTAAACAATGTCAAGTGCTTATTGATAAAAATTATCAATAATATTGGAAAAGCCTGCTTTTTTCAGCGCGGGCACCAGCGCGCGCAGCAAAAGCGCCGTCAGCGCCCCCATGGCCAGCCCGCTTACCGCCAGCACCGGCACATACCAGGCCAGCGCCTGCGCGCCGCGCACGCCCCACAGCGCGGTGAACACCGCAAGCTGCCCGGCGTTGTGCGCCAGCGCGCCGCCGGATGACAAAATGAACGGCGTGGGCCTTGCAAAGCGGTGCAAAAGCCACATCACACCCACGCTGAAAAGCCCCCCGCACAGGCTGAGGGCGCCAGCCACCGCCCCGCGCACCAGCAGGGCCAGCAGCGCCTTCAGCACGGCCAGGCACGCAGCCTGCGGCAGCCCCAGAAACAAAAGGGCAAACATCACCACCGTGTTGGCCAGCCCCGGCTTCACGCCGGGCGGCAGGCCCAGGGCGGGCGCCAGCGCCCCCTCAAACAGCGACAGCACGGCCGCCAGCGCAAACAGCACACCCAGCAGCGCCGCCCGCCGGGCCGCCCCTTTTTCTTTTCTGCCCATGGCACGCCCTCCTTTCCCCCGCCCGCGCCGCCTCCGGCGCAGGGCAGCCCTGTCTCAGCCCACGAACTGCACCTCGGCCTGCACGCCGGGCGCAAGCTCAAAGCCGCTTTGCAGGCTGCGCGAGACGTACAGCACGCCGTCCCCGCACAGCATCATGCCCGTGCCGCCCGCCTCAAAATAGCGCAGCGCCGCAGCCTTGCCGCGCACAAACAGCTCGGTGGAGCGTATGTCCGCCTCCAGGCCCGTCGCGCATACTACGCCCACGCTGACGATGTCGCTCTGCGCGGGCGCGCCCGCGGCGGGGTCCATGATATGGCCGTAGCGCACGCCGTCCTGCTCGAAATAGCGCTCGTAATCGCCCGAGACGGCCATCACCGCATCCGTCAGTTCAATGGAGGCCAGCGAGGCGCTGTCGCCCTTCGACGGGTCGCGGAAGCCCACGCGCCAGGGCCTGCCGCCCGGCTTTGTGCCACGCGCATAGACATTGCCCCCCAGCGAGACGACGGCGCTTTGCACGCCCGCCTTTTCATATACGGCGGCCACGGCGTCCAGCGCCGCGCCCTTGGCGCAGCCGCCGAGATCCAGCCCCTGGCCCTCTTTGGAAAGGAAGGCCGTGTTCTGTGTAAGCTGCAGGGCGCTGTCGTCCACCAGCGCGGCCAGCGCCGCGCACTCTTCGGGCGGCACCACGCGGGGCGAGCCGCTGCGCACGCCCCAGGCCAGCGTGATGGGCGCCACCGTAAGGGCAAAGGCGCCGTCCGTTGTCTGGGCCAGCGCCTTCGCCTGCGCCAGCAGGGCGGCAGTGGCCTCGCTCACCTGCACGGGCTGTACGCCCGCGGCGGCATTGATGCGGCAGATGTCGCTGTCCTCTTCATACAGAGACAGCCTGGCCTCCCACTCGCGCAGGGTGTCCGCCGCCTGGGCCAGCGCCTCTTCGGCGCGCGGGCCGTATGCCTGCTGCGTCACCAGCGTGCTCATGAAAAAATCTGTGCGGCTGGCAGGCCCGCCGGCCGCACAGCCCGCAAGGCCCGCGCACACCGCCGCCGCGCACACTGCCGCCGCAAGGCGCCGGAAGCTGCAAGCGCGCATTACACCCCGCCCCCTTTCGCATTTTTTGCGTTTGTTCCATGCCTTTTAATAGTAAATGCCCCCGCCCCGCCGTGTCAAGCGGGCTTATTTTGAAATTTCACACCCGCTTGGGGAACTTTCGCTTGCAAATATTGCCAGCATCATATAGAATGAATAGGGTAAAACTCTCTCCAAATATCTCGGATGAAAGAGAAGAAAGGAATGCTAGGATATGAAACGTTTTGCTGCCCTTGTGCTGACGCTTGTACTGTGCCTCGGCCTTTTCTCCGCCTGCGGCTCGGAAGCAAATTATAATGTGGCCGATGTGGCCGGCGCCATCGAGGGCGTTGCCGCTATCGACAACCCCACCGATTTTACCGACGACGACCTGACGCTGGACATGAGCCTGGATATGGAGGCCACCGTGGAGGAATATGCGGGCCAGCGCACAAAGACGAACGGCGCGCCGGGCGCCGTGCTGGTAGTGAAGGCAAAGGCCGGCCAGGCGGACACCGTGAAGGCCGCGCTGGAGGGCTACCGTGACGGGCTTGTTGCCCAGTGGGAAAATTACAAGGATGAATTCCCCGCCGGCTACGAGCAGACAAAAAATGGCCGCGTGGTGGTAAAGGGCGATTATGCAGTGCTTGCCATTGCCGGGGAAGGCGTGGACTATGCCGAAATTGATACCGCCATCAGCGATGCGCTGAAATAATTTTATGATGCGTCCGCAGAACCGGTATTGCCGTATTTGTGCATACCGGTTCTGCTTTTTCCGGCGCAGGCCGCACAGCCGGCCTGCGGTGCAGGGCCGTCCGCGGCCTGCACCCGGCCCCCGAATTTTTCAGAATTTTTATAAGGAGCCACGCCCATGGTTTTCAGTACCCTGCTGTTTTTATTCCGCTTTCTTCCCATCACGCTGGCGCTGTACTACCTGGCCCCGGCCAAATGGAAGAACACCGTGCTGTTTTTGTGCAGCCTTGTGTTCTATTCCTGGGGCGAGGTGCGGCTGTTCCCCGTGATGGCGGCGGCCATCCTCATCAACTACACCGCCGGCCTCGGCATGGAAAAATTCGCGCATTCCAGGCGCGCGCGGCTGTTCTTTCTTTTGTACAGCATCGTGGGCAGCCTCGGCATGCTGATGTTCTTCAAGTACACCAATTTCTTCATTGCCAACCTGAACGCGCTGCTGGGCACGTCCATCTCCACCCTGTCGCTGACGCTGCCGCTGGGCATCAGCTTTTACACCTTCCAGACGATGAGCTATTCCATCGACGTGTACCGCGGCGACGTGCCCACCGAGCACAACCTTATCGACTTCGGCGCCTATGTGGTGATGTTCCCGCAGCTTATTGCCGGGCCCATCGTGAAATACCGCGATGTGTCGGACAGGCTTCATGTGCTGAAGGGCCGCGTGACGATGGACCGCGTGGAGGAGGGCGTGTACCTGTTCATTCTGGGCCTCGCCAAAAAGGTGCTGCTGGCAGACGGCATCAGCGCCCTGTGGTATGATGTGACGGGCCACATGGTGAACGGCGTGATGGAATACGGCGTGGGGCTGGAAAACGCCAGCACGCCCCTTGTATGGCTGGGGCTGGCCGCCTACACGCTGCAAATCTATTTCGATTTTTCGGGCTACTCCATGATGGGCATCGGCATGGGCAAAATGCTTGGGTTCGATTTCCCCGACAACTTCAACCTGCCCTACATTTCGAAAAGCATCACCGAGTTCTGGCGGCGCTGGCACATGACGCTTTCAAGCTGGTTCAAGGAATATGTGTATATCCCCCTTGGCGGCAACCGCAAGGGCCTTGCCCGCCAGCTTGTGAACATTGCCATCGTGTGGTTTCTGACGGGCTTCTGGCACGGCGCCAACTGGAACTTTATTCTGTGGGGCCTTTACTACTGCGTGCTGCTCATTCTGGAAAAGACCTTCCTTCTGCCCCTTTTGAAAAAGGGCAGGGTGTGGCCGCACATCTATACGCTGCTGCTGGTGATGGTGGGCTGGGCCTTCTTTGTGGGCAGCGACGTGGGCGTGCAGCTTCCCCTGCTTTTGCAGCGGCTGTTCGTGCCCACCGGCGGCGTTTCGGCGCTGTATTTCCTGCGCAATTACGGCCTGCTGCTGGCCGTGGGCATCGTGTGCGCCAGCCCCCTCACCCTGAGGGTGGACAAGGTGCTGCGCCGCCACAAGCTTTTGCAGGGCATTTTTCTCGCTGTGGTGCTCGTCGTAACCGTAGCCTATATGGTGGACGCCACCAACAGCCCGTTCCTCTATTTCCGGTTCTGATGAAAGGCGGTGAAGCACTGTGAAGAAAATCTGGCAGGCCTGTAAGGCATACCCTATCGCCGTTGTGTTCTTTGTGTTCCTCATGGGCTTTTCCGTTCTGGACGCGCTGTGGCCCAAGCGCGCGTATTCCGAGCTGGAAAACCGCGACCTCGCCCAAAAGCCCCAGTTCTCCATTGCCAGCGTGGTGAGCAGGCAGAACCCGTGGATGGTGCAGTATGAATCGTATGTAAAGGACCAGTTCGCCTTCCGCGACGGCTGGATAGACTTGAAAAGCTATGCCGAGGCCGCGCTTTTGAAAACCGAGAACAACGACGTGTATTACGGCAGCGATGACTATCTGTTCAAGCAGCTTCTGGGCGTGGACGAAAGCCGCTTTGCGCGCAATGTGACGGCGCTGGCAAACCTGTGCGAGCGCCACCCCGGCATGGTGGACGCGATGATTGTGCCCAGCGCCAGCCTTGTGCTGAAGGACAAGCTGCCCGCAAACGCGCCGGGCCTGGACGAGGACGCGCATCTGGATGAGATATACAGCGCCGTGCAGGCCGCGGGCGGCAATGTGTTCGACATGCGCGAGACGCTGGGCAGCCATGCGGAGGAATATATCTTCTACCGCACCGACCACCACTGGACGGACCTCGGCGCCTGGTACGCCTACGAGGCCTGGGCCCAGGCGAACGGCCTTGCCCTGTTTGACCGCAGTGCGGCACAGGCCGTGACGGTGGAGGATTTTTACGGCACCAACTATTCCCGCGCGCGCAAACCCGGCATCGTGCCGGACACCATCACCTATTACGACCTGCCTAATATCCTCTCGGTGGAGGACAACGCGGGCGGCGAGGTGACGTGGGAGATAGGCCCCCTGTATGAATACAGCGACTTTGAAACGCGCGATAAATACAAGGCCTTTCTGCGCGGCAACAACGCGTATTCGGTGCTGGAGGGCAGCGGCGAGGGCAGCATTCTTGTGGTGAAGGACAGCTATGCCAACGCCTTCATCCCCTATCTTGTGGAAAATTACGCCCAGATAGGCATTGTGGACCTGCGCTATACCGTGGAAAAGGTGGACAGCTTCATCCAGCGCGGCGGCTACGACAAGGTGCTGGTGCTGTACAGCTTTGCAGGCTTTGCAGAGGACACCAACTTTGCCTCCCGCGCAGGCATCGCGGGCTGAAGCCTGCCCTTGCCTCTGAAACGAAAAAACGGCTTCCTTCGGGAAGCCGTTTTTCTGTTGGAAAGCATGCCGCGCCGGTATGCCCGCCGCCCGCCTTTTTCGCTCATGTGCCAAACCGCGCAGCGGCCGCCGTGAGGGCGTACACCCGCACGGCGCCGGCCTTTTTCAGGGCTCTGGCGCATTCCTCCACGGTAGAGCCGGTGGTGAACACATCGTCTGCCAGCAAAAAGGCCCGGCCGCGCACCGTCTCGGGCGCATGCGCCCGGAAGGCGCCCTTCAAGTTCCTGCGCCGCTCTTCGCCGGAAAGCTGCGCCTGCGGCGGCGTTTCGCGCACCTTTTGCAAAAGGCCCGCGCACAGCGGCATGCCCGCCGCGCGCGCCAAATGCCGCGCCAGAAGCAGGGGCACGTCGTAGCCGCGCTGCGCAAGGCGCTTTCGGGCGGACGGCACGGGAATGACGCCGTCCGCCCCAAGCCCTTCCGGAAGGGCCGCAGCCATATGCGCGGCGAACAGGCGGGCAATGTCCGGCCTGTCCTGGTACTTCATGCGGTGCACGGCTTCGCGCACGCCGTCCTCATACCAGAAGGCGGCAAAGGCGCCGTCCAGCGCAGGCGGGGCGCAGGCGATGCCCGGCGCAGGCCCGCGCGAAAGGCGCGCCAGCTCGCCCCTGCAGGCCGGGCACTCGGGCAAAAAGCCCAGCACCTCGTCGCACAACAGGCAGCGCGGCGGAAACAGCGCGTCCGCCGCAAGGCCCCAAAGCGCGCGCGGCGTCATATGCCCTCCCCCTTCAGCATCTGCGCCAGCTTTGAAAACCGCTTGTTGCGCATGGCGTTCTGCGCCATACCGGCGGCCTCGGCAGCATGCCCCGCAAGGATGCACAGGTCTTTTGCGCGCGTGACGCCCGTATACAGCAAATTGCGGTAGCAAAGGCGCGGCGGCACATCGAACAGCGGCACCACCACCGCGGCAAACTCGCTGCCCTGGCTTTTGTGGATGGTGATGGCATAGGCAAGCTCCAGCTCGCGCAGGGCCTCGCCAGAATACACAAGGCGCCTGTCCTCGCTGCGCACCGTCACGGTGCCCTCGCGCGGGTCCACCGCCTCTATCACGCCCATGTCGCCGTTGAAGGCCCCGGCGCCGTCCTCCCCGCCGCCGGGACGGGTGAAGGGGATGTCGTAATCGTTGCGCACCTGCATCACCTTGTCGCCCGTGCGCAGCACCTTGTCATACAGCTTCAGCTCCGCCTTGTGGGCCGCGGGCGGGTTCAGCCTCTGCTGCAGCGCCGTGCACAGCGCCTGCGTGCCCACAGGGCCCATTTTGGTGGGGCACAGCACCTGAATGTCCTCAAAGGGGTCGTAGCCGTAGCTCTGCGGCAGGCGGCGGGCCACAAGGTCGCACACCAGCGCCGCGCACGCCTCCGCCGTGGGACATTCCAGCTGGAAGAAATCGCTGTCGCGCGTGCCCTTCTGCGGCGCAAGACCCTCCACAATGCGGTGCGCGTTGGAGATGATAAGGCTTTGCGCGGCCTGGCGGAATATCTCCTTCAGGCGCACCACCGGCACAAGGCCGCTTGCAATGACGCTGGCCAGCACATTGCCCGCGCCCACGCTGGGCAGCTGCTCCTCATCGCCCACCATGATGATGCGGCAGCTTGGCTTCAGCGCGTTCAGCAGGCTTTGAAACAGCAGCACGTCCACCATGCTCATCTCGTCGATGACGATGACATCGCACTTCAGCGGGTTCTTCGCATTGTGCAGAAAGCGCGTGGAGTCTGCGGCGGTGTGGTCCACCTCCAGAAGGCGGTGGATGGTCTTGGCCTTCCGGCCCGTCAGCTCGGAAAGGCGCTTGGCCGCGCGCCCCGTGGGGGCGGCCAGGGCCACGCGGTCCCCGTTTTCCTCGAAGGCGGCCAGCATGCCGTTTACAGCCGTCGTCTTGCCGGTGCCCGGCCCGCCGGTGAGCACCAGCGCGTTCTCGCCCAGCGCCTTTTCAATGGCCTGCTTTTGCAGCGGCGCATAGCGGATGCCGTTCACGGCCTCCAGCCTGCGGATGGCGGCGGCTGCGCTTTTGCCGCCGTGCGGCGGGATGCGCATCGTCTCGCGCAGGGCCAGCGCCACGCAGCGCTCGGCGTCATAATATTCCGGCAGGTACACCGCCGCGTCCTCTTCTTCGCCAAACAGCACGGCGTCGCCGTCCTCGCACATCTGGCGCAAAACGCTTTCCACCTGCTGCGGCTCCACACGCAGAAACTGCGCCACCGTGGGCACCAGCCTCGCCGCGGGCAGGCAGGCGTGGCCGTTGTTCAAATTGTGGCGCAGCACATGCACAAGGCCCGCGCGCACGCGCTCGAAGGAATCGTATTCAAGACCCATCTGCCCGGCAATGGCGTCCGCCGCGCGGAAGTCCTGATGGGCGGGGTAGCCGCACAGAAGGTACGGGTCGCGGCGCAGCATGTCCACCGTGTCCGGCCCATAGTGGCGGTACAGCGCCACGGCCACGCTGGCCGGAAGCTGCCAGCGCGCCAGGCATTCAATGGCCTCGCGCACACCGAACATTTTCTGAAACTCGCGCGAGGCCTCGTATGCCTTTTCGCGCGTGAGGCCCTTCACGGTGGCCAGCGCCTCGGGCTGGCTTGCAATGACCTCCAGCGATTCCTCGCCGAAGGCCGCCACAATGCGCGCCGCAATGGCCTTGCCGATGTGCGGCAAAGCGCCGCCCGAGAGGTAGCGCCGGATGGCGGCGGCCGTCTCGGGCAGGCGCACCTCATAGCTTTCTGTTTTGAACTGGGGGCCAAAGGTGGGGTGCATGGCAAAGCGCCCGTGCAGCGTCACCTCCTCGCCCGCGCGCACCTCGCACAGCGGGCCCACGGCGGTGTGCAGCTCGCCGTCGCGCTCATCCGCCACCTCCAGCACGGCATAGCCTGTCTGCTCGTTGGCGTATACCACTGTCTCCACCGTGCCGGAAATGCTCAAAGTTTCTTCCATGCATGCACCCTCTTCTGCCCTTTCACTCTTCCTGCCGCCCTTCGCCGTACGGCACCGCCAGAAGGCGGCACACCTCGGCGCCCACCGTATCGGGCGAGGCGAACGTCACGCCCCGCATGCTGGGCTCCATCGGCTGGGCCTCGGCCGCCTTCGGCGAAAGCACCACCAGCGCCGCGTCCGGCAGCTTGGCGCGCGCATCCAGCACGGCGGCCCACATCTGCTCTGCATCCTGCAAGCAAAGCAGCACCACGGCGTTTTTCAGTGTTTTGCGCTTTGCGCCCGCCTGCGAGGCCAGCTCTGTGAGGTAATAGGCCCCCAGCACCGCCAGCATCGTCACTAAAATAAGCAAAATTCCGCTGAGCAAGTTCTATTCCCCCTTTCCCGCCATCCTATGTGGAAAAGGGAAAAAGGGTGCGGTATTACTCGTCTCTCGCAGCCATTTTGCGCAAATATTCAAAGAGCTCGCCACGCGCCTCCAAACACCGCATATCGGCAATCATACCGTCATAAAAGCGGCGCATATCGGCCAGGCTCACCTGAAACTGCAGCTCCGGGTTTTCGTAGAACAGCTTATTATATTTTCTGTATTTTTCAATGCGCTCCGCCGTCTGCTTTTCACCCGCAGGCAGCACAAACACCGATGTGGCCCTGTCGATATCCACATGCTCCGGGTCGATGCGTCTGCCTTTCGCAAGGAAACGCATCCACATGAACCAATCCTCGTTGCCCTCCATATCTTCATGCAGGCCGCCGCAGGCCTCGAACAGGCTTTTTTTGAATACAGCGCTTTGAATGGGTATCTGACAGCTCTGGCACATGGTAAACAGGTCCACTCTGTCAAAGTGCATGGGGTGGAGCTCCTTCACTTCATACCGCCATTCCGCTTCATCCTTCATGTCCACCTTCATCACCATGGCGCAGCCCAGTATCAGGTCGGCCTGCGGGTGCTCATTTGCCTTGGCGGCCATCAGCTCCAGATGGTCCGGGTAAAAATAGTCGTCGTCGTCCAAAAGGTTAAGATATTCCCCCGCAGCGGCCCGCAGCCCCATATTGCCGTTTTTTCCGCGCCCCTGCCGCGTGCCTGTGCACAGATAGCGGATGGGCAGGTCGGAAAACTCCTGCTCTATCATGGCCCGGCTTGCCGGCTCGCCGTCCTCCGCCACAATAACTTCAAAATTCCGGTATGTCTGCCAGCGCAGCGTCTGCAAGGTTTTGCGCAGGCTTTGCGGGCGCGAGCAGGTGCGCACCACCACGCTGAATTTCGGCCCCATGCGCACCGGCGCCTCCAGCACAAAGCGGCCGCGCTCCGGCGCATGCGTGGGCGCCAGCAGATGCTGCGCCGCGCAGACAGGCGCTGTGCCGGCCGCGCGGAACAGCGCCCTGTTGTGCCTGCGCCAGCCTGCAAAGCCGGGTACCCTTCGAAAATGAGAAAGGTACTGTTTGCCCAGCACCCTGCGCACATGTGCAAAGTGCTGCGGACGCCGAAGCGTCCGCAAATACTCCGCGTTGGCCTGCAGCATTTGGCGAAGCGTGCCGTATTTATAGCTCAAAAGCAGGTTTCCAAGCTGTGTGCCCGCGTATTCCCGCAGGCTGCTGGCCTGCACATTTTCCCTGTTCAGCACAAAATGATATACCAGCGCCTGCGGCACATAATACAGCGGCGCGCCGTGCGCCCGGATGCGCCAGGAGAGGTCGATATCCTCACAATACATAAAAATGTGCTCGTCAAAGCCGCCCACTTCCGTGAAAACAGGGCGCCGCACGCAAAAGGCAGCGCCGCTGGCCCACGGCGTCTCCAGCGTGACAGGGTCGAAATGGTGGCCCAGCTCATAAGGAAGCTGCCGGCATTCGAACCCTCCTGCCTGCGGACGGGCCGCGGCAGCCTCGTCCAGCGCATGAAACACGCCCGCATCTGCGGCTGTATCCACATTCAGAAAGAGCAGCATGCCGGCGCTGCCCGCCCGTGCGCCTGCATTGCATGCAGCGCCAAAGCCCATATTTTTTGCCCCGCGCACAATGGTAAAACCGCCGAACTGGGGGTGCTCAGCGCGCAGCTGCTCCAGAAGAGAGAGCGTGCCGTCCTGAGAGGCGTTGTCGGCAAATACAAGGTGCAGCTCCTCTTTCGGATAGTTCACCGAGGCCAGCGCCTGCACACAGCCTCGCAGCCATTTTTCGCTGTTATAGGTCACCATGACGATATCGTACCGCATGGCCATCTCTCCTTTACTTTTTTTCTCTGCGCAGGAATGCCGTCAGCCGCCAGGGAAAGGACTCTCTGGCTGTCTGCGCAAATGCGGCATATTCCTCTACCGAGCGCATGCGGGCGGGGTCCTGTTCCAGCACCTCTACCTGTGCGCCGGATAAAAGGCTGCCCGTGCGCACCAGCCAGCGGCCAAACGCCCGCAGTGGCCCTGTGCACCGCCAGGACGCAGAGCCTGCCACCGCATATGCGGCATCGCGGAATTCCTGCGCATGCTCGCGCAGATGCCGCTGCTTTTCACTCTCGATGCCCCGTGACGCACGGGCAACTGCCCCCATAGACGTACACAGTTGATACGTTTCCGCTTTTTTGTAGCAATATTCTCTGCCTCGCTCCAGAGCCTGCATTCGGCGGGCTGCTTGTGCAGGATCCGATGGAATTTTGAATTCACTTGTCACCACATTGCACGCCACAGGCTGCTGCACGCTTGCATAGCGCATCCACAAATCCCAGTCTTCAAAAACCTCCATCTGCTCATCCAGCCCGCCATATTCCTCAAACAGGCTTTTGGCAAACAGCACGGCCTGAATGGGCACGATGTTGTTGCAGGCCACATCCACGCGCGTGGCGCCCTGTACGGAATATTCCCTGCTGCTCTGCGTCACCCATGTGACGCCGTCTGCCGCATAGTGCCCGCAAAGCTCTGTGCTGGCGGCAAAAAACAGCCTCTGCCCCGGATGCTCCCGCAAAAGGGCCTGCCAGGTCTCAACGTAATGGGGCAAAAGCGCGTCATCGTCGTCAAAAAAGCACAAATAATCCCCCTTGGCCAGGCGGGCGGCACGGTTGCCTGCTGCACTTCGCCCCACATGCGTGCCCGTGGCCTCATAGTGCACGGGGAAGTATGGCGCAAACGCCTGCACAACCTCCTGCGCGGTGGGCGCGCCATCCTCCACCACCACCACCTCATAGCCCTCTTTCGCCGTCTGCGCCCGCACGGTCTCCAGCGCGCAGCGCAAAAGGTGCCCTCGCGCATGTGTGCGCATCAAAATAGAGATAAGGGGCGGCTTTGTATCCTTTTCGCTCATAGGGCTTTCCTTTCCGCCAGCAGCTTTGGCACAGCGGCTTTCGTTCCCGCCGCCGGCCTGCGTTTTCAGCTTGCTGTCTATAAAAGGGATTATACCATAAATGCCGTATTCACGAAAGCTCTGCCGGCAGATCGCGCTTGACACAGAAAAATTGGTCATGGCGGCATGCCGGGGCCCCCGCTGTTATGCAGGCGTGCATGCCGGGGCCGCGGCAGCCTGCTGTAAAGCCACCCCGCCCTTTTGCGGGCCAGGGGCGGCAAGGGGCCCCGGCTTTTGCCGGGGCCCCTCTGCCTTTCTGCGCTTGTGTTACGCCTGTGCCAGCGCCGCCTTCAGCGCGCCGGCCTTATCGGTATTTTCCCAGGCCACGCCCAGGTCCTCGCGGCCCATGTGGCCGTAGGCCGCGAGGGCGCGGTAGATGGGCTTTCTGAGGCCCAGCGCCTCGATGAGGGCGGCGGGGCGCAAATCGAACACCTTCTCCACCGCGGCCTCAATGGCGCTCTCGTCCACCGCGGCGGTGCCGAAGGTGTCCACGCGGATGCTGACGGGCTGCGCCACGCCGATGGCATAGGCAAGCTGCACCTCGCAGCGGCGCGCAAGGCCTGCCGCCACCACGTTTTTCGCCACCCAGCGCGCGGCGTAGGCGGCCGAGCGGTCTACCTTCGTGGGGTCCTTGCCGGAGAAGGCGCCGCCGCCGTGGCGGCCCATGCCGCCGTAAGTATCCACGATAATCTTGCGGCCCGTGAGGCCGGAATCGCCCTGCGGCCCGCCCACCACAAAGCGGCCCGTGGGGTTGATGTAATATTTCGTGTTCCCGTCCGCAAGGCCCGCGGGCAGCACCGGGTCTATCACCTCGCGGCGGATGTCCGCGCGAAGCTGCTCCAGCGCCACATCCGCCGAGTGCTGGGTGGATATCACCACCGCCTCGACGCGCACGGGCACATCGCCGTCATACTCCACCGTCACCTGGCTTTTGCCGTCAGGCCTCAGGTAGCCCAGCGTGCCGTCCTTGCGCACGGCGGTAAGGCGCTTTGCCAGCCTGTGCGCCAGCGAGATGGGCAGGGGCATCAGCTCCGGCGTTTCGGTACAGGCATAGCCGAACATCATGCCCTGGTCGCCCGCGCCGCCGGGGTTCACGCCCCTGGCGATATCCGGGCTCTGCTCGTCGATGTTGGAGATAACGGCGCAGGTGTCTGCGTCAAAGCCGTATTTGGCGCGCGTATAGCCGATGCCGCGCACCACGTCGCGCACCACCTTCTGCATATCCACATAGCCTTTTGTGGTAATTTCGCCCATGATGTGCACAAGGCCGGTAGAGGCCGTCACCTCACAGGCCACGCGGCTGTTTTCGTCCTGGCGCAGAAGCTCGTCCAGCACGGCGTCCGAAATCTGGTCGCATATCTTGTCGGGATGCCCCTCGGTGACGGATTCGGATGTAAAAAACTTGGTTGCCATAATGCTCTCCTTTCGCGGCTGCTCGTCTTTTCTTCGCGCGGCGGCCCTGCACGCGCTGCTTGCGCCGTGCAAAGCAAAAAGCCCGGTGTTCACACCGGGCTTTGAAAAGCTTATCTTTCGGTGTACACCGCAGGATTTGGCACCTTGCCTTTCGGCAGGTTGTCGGACTTCACAGGGCCTGTTCCCTCCGTCGCTCTTGATAAGACGATATTCTGTTTTCAGCTTTGCACATTGTTTTGTGCAAGAGAATATTCTACATGCTTCTGCTTTATTTGTCAAGCTTTTTTCTGCACGCCGTGCAAAAAGCGGCTGAGCGGCTTATACAGAACAAGCGTGACGGCGCCGTTCAGCGCGGCGTACAAAAGGTTGAACGGAATGATGGCAGGCACCAGCAGCATAACAACCTCGCCCATGGACGAGCCCAGAAACAGCGGCGTGAACACAAGGTTGCACCCGCACATCACCGCCGTGCGCACCAGCACGCTTGCGGAAAGCGCCCCCACGGCGCCTTTGTGGGTGTGCCAGCGGCGGTAGATGAGCCCGGCGGCCAGCACGCAGGCCCCCGTGCCCAGAAAATGCATGAGGATGCCGATGGGCCCGCTGCCCGCGCTGACGGTGACGCCCTGTACAATGCACACCACCCCCGCCAGCCCAAGCCCTGCCCACGGGCCGTACAGGAAGGTGCCTATCAGGATGGGAACGTCCGCTGGGTCGTATTCCAGAAACGGCGCCGCCGGAATGAGCGGAAAGTGAATGAGGGCCACCAGCAGCACGGCCAGCGCGGCCAGCATGCCCAGGGTGGCGAGGCGAAGTGTGTTTTGCTTTGTCTTTGTGTTCATGGCAGAAAGCCCCCTTTGAAATTTGCCTGCTTCGCTGCCGTGCGGCCCGGCAAAAAAACGCCCCTTCATGCAAACCTGCACAAAGGGGCGCGCACATGCCGTGGCCGCGCTGTTTCTTTCATCCGGACTGTACCGTCGGCTTTGGAATTTCACCAAATCGGCGCGAAGGGCTGCCTTCGCGTTCGTGGGCTTTCACCACCGGTGGGGAATTTCACCCCGCCCCGAAACAAGCTTTGCTATTATAATAGCGCGCGGCACACCAAAATGCAAGAAAAAATCCCTGCCGGGGCAAAAACTTTTGCTTTGGCCCGCGCACGGGCATATTTTATGGTATGATAGTACCAGTGCATCAGGGGCGGCGGTGCTTTTCGCCCCCCGCGGAAAAAGCCGCGGCCGCGCCGCCATGCAGCCCTTTGCGCGGCCGCGCAGGGGGCGCGGCCCCCCGCCGGGGCGCGCGGGCTTTTATTTTGAAAAAAGGAGGGCTTTTATGGGCCTGTTTACACTCACCTTCTGGCGGCAGTGCCTGCCCGCCATATCGTTTTTTGTGCTGTGCGCCGGGGGCGCCGCCGTGGCGCACAGGCTGCTGGGGCCCGCCGCGGCGCGCCTTGCGCGCAGGCTGGGCCACCCGCAGATTGCCCTTGTGGCCGAGGCATTTTTGAAGCCTGCCGCGCTGTGCATGCTGGCCGTGGGCGTGTGGGGCGCCAGCGCCCTGCTGCCGGAGGCCGTGCGCCTTGCCCTGCCCGCGCTGGGGGGCGCGGGCACCGTGTGCAGCATTGCGTGCATTGTGTTCATCACCTGGGGCCTGCTGCGCGCGGCCAACCAGCTTCCCGCCCTGATTGAGGGCATCGGCGCGCACCTGCCCCTTGCCACCGGGCGCGCGCTGGCCGTGTTTGTCATGCGCATCGTGCAGGCGCTGGTGCTGCTTGTGGCCGCGGCCATGGTGCTGGCAGAGCTGGGCTACAACATCAACGGCGTGCTGGCCGGCCTTGGCCTTGGCGGCCTTTCGTTCGCGCTGGCCGGGCAGGATATGGTGAGCAACTTTTTCGGCGGCCTTGTGCTGGTGACAGAGCGCCCGTTTGAAATAGGCGACTGGGTGAGCACGCCGGACGTGGAGGGCACGGTGGAGGACATCAGCCTGCGCTCCACCAAGGTGCGCACGCTGGAAAACGCCCTTGTCATTGTGCCGAACTCGAAGTTCACCACTACGCCCATCACCAACTGGACGCGCATGAACATGCGCCTTGCCCGCTTCACACTGGGGCTGGAATACAGAACGCCGCCCGCGGCGGTAGAGGGCACCGTGCAGGCCGTGGCCGCCATGCTGAAGGGGCACGAGGGCGTGCACGCGGATACCGTGCAGGTGCGCATGCTGGATTTCGGCGCCAGCAGCCTGGACATAACCGTGCAGTTTTACACAAAAACCACCGATATCAGCGAATACCGCGCCGTGCGCGAGGATATCAACCTTCGCATTCTGGGCATCCTTGCCGCGCAGGGCGTGAGCCTAGCCTTCCCCAGCCGCAGCCTGTATATGGAGCATACGACCCCAAAAGAGGAGGTAGAACGATGAAAAAGGCCATTGGCCCCCTGCTTTGCCTTGCCCTGTGCCTGGCGCTGGCCGCCTGCGGCGGAAAAGCGCAAAGCACCGCCGCTTCCGCCCCCGCCTCCCTGCCCGGCGGGGACGCCGCCTCGCCGTCCGCCTCTGCCGCCCAAAGCGCAGCCGCGCCGCAGGCGGCCTCCTCCAGCGGCGCGGCGCAGGGCGTGGCCTCCCAGGCCGTGACGGCCATGCTGGCCGGCGGCAGCGGCAGCGCGGCCCTGACGCTGCCTGTGCCCGAGGGCTGGCAGCTGGACGGCTACACCACCTTCATGCAGGACGGCCGCAAGGTGCTGGAGGTGGGCGGCGTGTGGAAGCTGCCCGTGTACAGCGACACCGCCTCCCCCTTTACCAAGGAAATGACAGACCCGTTTTTGAACAGCGAGCTGGGCTACCCCGAGGGCTACGGCCTTCAGAGCACGCTGGATTTCATGCTGGGCGGGCGGCACGCGAAAATGATATTGTACAAGACCTGGCCGGACGATTCCGACAAGCCCTGGTACCCGCATTATTTGTTCTATGTGGTGCCGGATGCCGCCGGGGACGGCTATTATGTGGTGCGGCTGGACTTTTTCTCGTTTGAAGAAAGCGCCGAAAACGACGTTCTTTTCGCCATCGCGCAGGGCATGACGGCGGCCGCTGTTCAGGGCGGCTGACAGCTGAATGGAAGCGAGCCGCGGCGCCTTGCCCTGCACGCTTCCGCACCCGCGCTTTGCTGGCGCGCCCGCCCTGTGCAGTATACCATAAAGGGCAGAAAAACACCGGCAGCGCGCGTTGCACAGGCCGCACGGCCGCCTTCCAAGGCACACGGCAGGCCCTCGTTAGCATGGGCGCAGCTTCGGCCCGCGCCGGGTGCCCGAAGCCTTCGCCACATGCGGCACATACCACAATCCCCCTGCGGCAGCGCCGCAGGGGGATTTCCGTATTCCCGCTTTGGGCAGGGGCGGGCGTCAGCCCTCGCCCTCCCCATACGTCAGGGGCATGCGCAGCTTGTGGGCGCTGACCGCGTGCATGCGCTGCGCCCTTTCCGGCATGGGCGCGCCGCAAAGCAGGGCGTCGTCCACATCCGCATAGGCCACGCCCATCTCGGCCTCGTCCGTCTGCCCTTCAAACAGGCCCGCCGAGGGCTGCTTGTTAATGATGGGCTCCGGCGCGCGCAGGTAGCGCAGCAGCTTGTACACCTCGCGCACGGTGAGGTCTGCAATGGGGTTCACATCGCAGGCGCCGTCGCCCCACTTGGTAAAATAGCCGAGGTACCGCTCGCTGCGGTTGCCCGTGCCCGCCACCAGCGCGCCGCGCGTCTGCGCAACGGCGTACAGCGTGGCCATGCGAAGGCGCGGGGCTATGTTTACAGCGGCGTTTTCCGCCACAGGGTGCGCGGCCGTCACGGCGGCTGTCAGCGCCTCCTTCGTCCCGGTGAGGTCTACCGTCACCGTCTCGATGCCGAAGGCCTTCGCCGCCAGCATGCCGTCGCGCAAATCCCGTCCATAGTTCTGGCTGGACGAGCACGGCATGCACACCCCGAAGGTGTTTTCGCACGCCAGCTTGCACAAAATGCCCACAAGGGTGCAGTCCTTCCCGCCGGAGTTTCCGTACACAAAGCCTTTGGCCCCTGCCTGCGCCAGCGCCCTTCTCAAAAAGGCCACGCGGGCCTCCACATCCTGTTTCAGGTCCTCTTTCAGCATCGCTTGCTCGCTTCCTTTCCCTGCATTGGCCGGGCCGCGGCCCGGCGCGCCTTTTTTATTTTATTCTACTGCTGCGCTTTTTGCAAGGGCACGCCCTCTGCACGCCGCAGCTGTGCCTGCGGCGGCACACGGGGCGCACAGCGGGCGCCGCGGGCCTTGCCGGTGTTAAGCACCGCGCTTTTGGAAAATTGCAGGGGCCGGATATGCCGCAGGCGCCATACCCCGCGCCAGCGCCAGCCGCCGCGTTCTTCGGGAAGGTCAGGGGCCGGGGCATACGATGCGCCGCAGGCCCCGCCGGAGAGGGCAACCGAACCAAGGGCGTTTTGCAGCGCGCGGAAAGGCGTTAATGCCCATGCTCCAGTTTAACGCACAGGGCAAAGCTGCCGGGAGGCGTCTGCCACGCCTGCCTGCACAAAGCAGGCGCCGCATTGGCGCATGCCGAAGCAAAGCCGCCGCAGCTGTGCCTGCGGCGGCACACGGGCGCACAGCGGGCGCCGCATGCCGCGCCGGTGTTAAGCACCGCGCTTTTGGAAAATTGCAGAGGCCGGATATACCGCAGGCGCCATACTCCGCGCCAGCGCCAGCCGCCGCGTTCTTCAGGAAGGCCAGGGGCTGGGGCATACGGTGCGCCGCAGGCCCCGCCGGAGAGGGCAACCGAACCAAGGGCGTTTTGCAGCGCGCGGAAAGGCGTTAATGCCCATGCTCCAGTTTAACGCACAGGGCAAAGCTGCCGGGAGGCGTCTGCCACGCCTGCCTGCACAAAGCAGGCGCCGCATTGGCGCATACCGAAGCAAAGCCGCGGGGCTGTTGCAGAGGCGCCCTGCCAGAGCCCGGCAGACGCGGCGGCGCCGGGCCTTTGCGGCGGCCCGGCGCCTGCGGCACTTTCCCCTTTTTATCAGACGCCCGGCCCGCCGCGCGGGGCGGCCGCTTTTGCGCCCGCACGCCCGCCCGCATAATACGGCAAAAAATTTTTTGCCTGCCCCCTTGACAACGTGTATATATGGGGTTATATTGTGTATATCGTATATATACGCTTTTAGGAGTGCTCTATGGACATCATCATTCAAAACACGAGCGGCAAGCCCATTTATGAGCAGATAACCGCCCAAATCAAGAACCAGATTCTTTCCGGGGCCTTGCAGGCCGGGGACGCCCTGCCCAGCATGCGCCTTCTGGCAAAGGAGCTGCGCATCAGCGTCATCACCACAAAGCGCGCCTATGAAGAGCTGGAGCGCGACGGCTTTCTTGTAACCGTCACCGGCAAGGGCAGCTTTGTGGCCGCGCAGAACGCCGAGCTGCTGCGTGAAGAGGCATTGCGGCGCACAGAGCAGGCGCTGCGCGCCGCGGTGGACACCGCCCGCCAGGGCGGTGTGACGGACGGCGAGGTGCGCGAAATGCTTGAGCTTGCTTTAGAAGGAGAATAACTATGGAAAACAGCATCACCGTGCGCGGGCTGGAAAAGCATTATTCCGGCTTCAGCCTGCGCGATGTGAACTTCCGCGTGCCGCAGGGCTCCATCGTGGGCTTCATTGGGGAAAACGGCGCGGGCAAAACCACCACCATCAAAGCCATTCTGGGCCTTGTGCACGCAGACGCGGGCGAAATAACCGTGCTGGGCCAGCCCGTCACGCGCAAAAGCCATGCCGCGAACGCCCATGTGGGCGTGGTGATGGAGGGGGCCTTCTTTTCCAGCACCTTCACCACGGCAGAAGTGGCGGGCGTGATGCGCCTTGTGCACCCCGCCTGGGACGACGCGCTGTACTGGCAGCTTTGCCGCCGCTTTTCCCTGCCGGAGAAAAAGCCCTATAAGGAATTTTCGCGCGGCATGCGCGTAAAGCTGGCCTTTGCCGCCGCGCTGGCGCACCGCCCGCAGCTTCTGGTGCTGGACGAGGCCACCAGCGGGCTGGACCCCGTGGTGCGCAGCGAAATGCTGGACCTGTTCCTGGAATTCATTCAGGACGAACAGCACAGCATTCTGCTTTCCAGCCACATCACGTCCGACCTTGAGCGGGTGGCCGATTACATTGTGTTCATCCATGAGGGCAAAATTGTGTTCGAGCTGCCGAAGGATGAGCTGCTGGAAAAATTCGCGGTAGTGAAATGCCCGCGCGGCGGGCAGAGCGCGTTGGCGGCGGCGCACATTCTGGGCGTGCAGGAAAGCCGCTTTGACACGCAGGTGCTGGTGGACAACGCCCCCGAAGTGCGCCGCGCGAACCCCGGCGCCGTGCTGGAGCCCGCCCGCATCGACGACATCATGACATTTTTTGCAAAGGGCGGTGAGCGCGAATGAATAAAACACATGTGATGCGCGGCCTGATACTGAAAGACTGGTACGGCCTGCGCAGCTACCTTGTGCGCCAGGTGGGCCTTGTGCTTGCCATGTATGTGGTGCTGGGCTTTGTGCTGAAAAGCATGAGCATGCTGCCCGCCATGATGGTGATGGTGACAATGATGGGCATGCTTTCGGCCTTTTCGCTGGACGACATGTGCCAGTGGAACGGCTATGCCTGCACCATGAACATCACGGCGCGCCAGCTTGCCCGCGCGCGCTATGCGCTGTATTACGGCGCGCTGGCGCTTATGATGCTGGTTTCCTGTGCCGTCGCCTCCGTGCTGGAGATGCTGCTGTTTTCGGGCGGGCAAAGCAGCGCAGAGCTGTTCCTGGCGGGCTTTGGCGGCGGCGTGGCCGTCATGCTTATCTATTCGCTGATGGTGGCTGTGGATATCCCGCTGTTTTACAAGCTGGGCGTGGAAAAGGCGCGCCTGCCCATGACGCTTACCTTCGTCATCCCCTTCATCGCCATCTTCCCCACCATTTCGTACTGGGGCCCGTGGCTGGAAGGGCTTGATTACGACGCCGTGCCCTGGGTGCTGGCTGCCGCCGCCGTGCTGGCGCTGGTGGCCCTGTGCGTTTATATCTCTTACCGCGTCAGCGTCAATATTCTGGAAAACAAGGAGTTCTGAGCCCTATGAAGCGCACGCATACATGCCCCAAATGCGGCGGCACACAGCTTGTGCATGTGCCTGCCTCTCAGTGGCTGTTCGCCCGCGGCGGCAACGCCTACCTGGGCCTGCACCGGGGCGGCAAGGTGCTTATTTCGAAATACATCTGCACCGGCTGCGGCTATGTGGAAAACTGGGCCGAGCGCCCGCAGGACCTTGCCGCCCTGCGCGCGAGGCTGTGACGCAGGCGGCGCACAATGATAAAAAGCCCCCGGCCTTTAAGGCGTTGTTTTAAGAAACCAGAAGGGGAGTACATTTTTCCCCTGCGACAAATTTCTTATCTCGCCGCCCCGTTCAGGGCATTGTTTTAAGAGTCAGGCCCCCCGGCAAAGCCGAGGGCCTGCGTAAGCCCTGAAAGGGCATATTACCGGCAAGCCTCTCGAGAGGCACGGAATGCTCTGTCTCCTGCATCACTTGCCCTACGGCCCGTAAACGGGCGCCGTTTATCCAAGATTGTCTTTCTGGCAATCGTAAAGTTGTTAATCTCTTCCCGCTTCGCTCGATGCTGGAAGCGAAAGCTTTTTACTCTTCCCAGCAGAGCTGAGGGTTGCCGTTTCACGAAAGCCCCAAAAACAGAGAGGGACGGCGGCAGCCGTCCCTCAGCGCTTTCTTGCACCGGCCCGCCGAAAGGCGCGCTGACGTAGGAAACCCCCGGTTCTGGCTGACAGTTTTGATGCCTGATGCACGCAAAAAGCCCGGCAATCCTGACGGATTGCCGGGCTTTTTTGTAAACCGTCCCTCCAAAGCTGCCGAGCCAAAGCTGTGCAGCGCCCTGAAGGCGGCAGCTTTTGATGCAGAGCAGGGAAGCTTTCCGCAGGCGCCCTTTGCGCCTGCCAGGAAAAGCGGAAGAAGCCGTGCACAAAAACCACCTTTCAGGGGGCGGCCCGCCTGTGCCAGCGCGCTTGAAGCGGCCTGTGCCAGCCCTGCACGGGCCTGTGCAGGCGCATATCTCAAGGGGCGCGCGGCGCGTGAAATTTCGCGCACGGACTTTTATTCCACGCACATCACATGCCTCGCCGCCTTAACGAAGCTTTTCCCCTGCTTATTTGCTGGCCGCGGCCTGCTTCGCCCGGCGCATAGCCGGGGCATGGGGCCCTGCTTATCTGCTGCTATTTATTTCGCCACGCCCGTTTTGGGGTTTGCCTTTTGCCCTGCGTCTGCGGCAGGCGCCTGCGGGGCGGGCGCGGGGGTGGGCGCGGGCTTTTTCTCAAGCCCTGCAATGGCGTCCAGAATAGCCTGCGCCATGGCGTCCACCTCGCCCTGCTGCAGAAGGTTTTTGTTCCTGTCCACAGCCGCCAGCGCCGCCGTCACGGCGGAAAAATCCTTGTAATCCCCTGCATTCAGGGCCTTTGCCTGCGCCTCGGCGGCATCCACAGCGGAATAGTTGGCATTTCCTATCGTGGTCGTCGTTGTGTCGGGAGATTTTGAAAAAATCAGGTCATACGGCGAAGTTTCCGCCTGTGTGAGAGAAAAGCCCGTACCTGCTTTTATAAGCTCTGCCCTGCCATTCTCCTTCCAGATGGCAAGCGCGGTATCGCGGCCGTAGATATCTACTTTTCCATCTGTATCTATCACAATATTTTTTGCGGCAATGCCAATGCAGTTTTGTGAATTATTGGCGTGCCCGGCCTTCAGCGTAACGTCGCCGCCTGTTATCTTTACCGCCTGCTCCTCGTTTTGCGCAGCATCCCCAGGCACAAAAATGGCATTTCTGCCCACGTCAATGGATACAGTGCCGCCTGAAATATTCACATTTCCCACTCTGCTGTAAATACCGTCCTGAGCGTCATAGTATGAGCTTTCTGCCAACGGATGATTCGCCTCTATGGTCAGAGAGCCTCCCCTGATGTCGACATTTTTATCTGCAATGCAAAAGGTGGTGTTGCTGTAAATATCTCCGCTTTCCAGCGTGATGCTGTTCGCAGCAAACCCATAGGGCATCCTCACCGGCGCGGCCTGCGGCACAGGGCACAGAATATGCAGTGAGGCGCCTGCCTGTGCGCGGATGGTGACATTCATATTCGCAACAGGCGACGGTTTGTTTGTGACCATGGGGCCTTGCACAGCAGACGAAGTTTCCAGAATGTTAGCCCCTTCCAGCACAAGTGTCACATGGTAATCCTTCCCCGATTTCCCCGGGAAAATGATAGCCGAGGCAGCATCATTTACCGAAATATAACAATTCCGCAGCGTCAGGGTAGCCTCCGTCTCGCCTGGCTCCCACTTCCAGCCCTCGGAGGCCAGCATATCTGTTTCCTGTGTCACTTCAGAAAGGTCCAGCGGCTCCGTCCGCGTGGGCTGGGCGGGCGCGCCCTCGGCCAGCGCCGCCGCGGGCAGGGCGCAAAGCATCAGGGCCGCGGCCAGCAGGCCGCACAAAAGCTTTTTCAGGTGTTTCATATCCGTCTCCTTTGCACAAGGTGCCGCCCCGGCGCCTGCCGGCGGTGAGACAGGCCCTTTTCTCCGGCGCATGGCCGGAGAAGCAGAAAGGGGCCCCTTTCTGCTTCTCCGGCGCATGGCCGGAGAAGCAGAAAGGGGCCCCTTTCTCACAAAATGCGGTACGTTCTGTGCTTATCCTACCACACCGCATGTATAAAAAGCAAGCACTTTGCGCGCTGACGCAAAAATCCGCTGCCTGTGTAGCCAAAACTTAAGCGTGCAGCGCCGTCAAAGCCCGTCGCGTCATTTTTGAGGCAATGTGTTCAGCAGGCGGCCACGCCCGTTTTGGGGGTTGCCATTTGCCCTGCGTCTGCGGCGGGCGCGGGCTTTTTCTCAAGCCCTGCAATGGCGTCCAGAATGGCCTGCGCCATGGCGTCTACCTCGCCCTGCTGCAGAAGGCTTTTGTTTCTGTCCACCGCGGCCAGCGCCGCCGCCACGGCGGAGCCTTTGAGCGGGCCGCCCGCCTGCAAAGCGATGGCGGCAGCGCCTCTTTACGGCAGGGGGCCTGCCCGGCCATTTTGAGCGGGCGGCGGCGTGAAAAAGCCCGGCAAGCCTGATAGGTTACCGGGCCTTTTTGAACGGACAAAGCGCCGGAAGCACCGGCGCGCCTTTGGGCGCGGCGCTTTTTTTGAAAAAGCAGCCCCGGCATGCGGCGCTGCCGCAGGGCTGCCGCCGCGGCGGCCTTTCAGGCGCACGGCGCCCTGTGCAGGCCCCTTGGGCCTCAGCCCTTCTTTTCCTCCAGCGAATAAAGGGCGCTTGCCATGCGCGAGAAAATGCGCGCGGCGTCTGTGGAGGAATGGGTGCCCTCATCCAGCAGCACCGTGATGGTGTAGCGCGGCGCCTCGCTGGGCCACAGGCCGGTGAACCATGCGTTCACAAGCTCTTCGCCGTCCCCGGTATAGCGGCCCGTCTGGGCCGTGCCTGTTTTGCCGGCCGCGCCGCCCGCAACGGGCTGGGCCGCGCGGCCGATGCCGTCCGTCACCACGGCGCGCATCATATCCAGCACCTGGGCCGCCGCCTCGCTGCTGCACACGCCGCGCTGTACGGGGGCGTACAGGCTTTGCGTGACGCTTTCGCTGTATTCATCCACAATGGCCTCTGTGAAGGTGGGCGAGATATAGGTGCCGCCGTTGGCAAAGACGCCGGTGAACGCGGCTATCTGCACCGGCGTGGCCGTGAAGGCGCCCTGGCCGAAGCTGAAGTTGGCAAGCTCGCCCCTGTCCTGCAAAAGCTGGGCGCTGGGCAAGTCGCCCGATGCGGTGGTGAGCGTGCCGCCCACCACGCTGGCAGCGCCAAAGCCCGCGCGCTGGGCGGCTAGGCGAATGGCCTCGCCCCCAAGCCGCTGGCCCAGCGCAACAAAATAGCAGTTGCAGCTTTCGGCCAGCGCCTTCTGCATGTCCACTTCGCCGTGGGCAATGCTTTTTGCACAGCGGTAGGTATGGCCGCCCAGCGTGATGCTGCCCGTGCAGGTGTATACCTCGTCTTTGGAAAAGCCCGCGTCCAGCGCGGCAGCGGCCACCAGCGGCTTGAACACGCTGCCCACGGCAAAGGCGGCCGTGCTGCGGTTTACAAGGGCCGCGTTCTCGTTTTCAAATGAGGCGGCCACGTTCAGCGGGTTGAACGTGGGCATGCTTACGCTGGCGCGCACGCGGCCTGTGGCCGTCTCCATCACCACAATGCTGCCTTTGTCCATCTCTTCGGCGGCAATGCCCTCGGCCAGGCGCTGAATGCGCGCGTCCAGCGCCAGCATCACGCCCGCGCCGGTGCCCTGCGTCTCTACAAGCTGCGGCGGCGCGCCCAGCGCAAAGGTGCCCTGCGCCGTGATGGTGCACGCCACGTCCAGCGCCGTAGAGCCGCCGCGCAGCAGCTCGTCAAACGCGGCCTCCACCCCGCTGACGCCTGTGCCGTCCGCATCCAGATACCCCACCAGATGCGGCGCAATGGGGCACGAGTAATAGCGCAGCGGCTTGTAGAACAAATAGCGCGCGCCGCTGGCGTCTGCGGCCTGCCGGGCGTTTGCCACGGCCTTTTCCGAGGCGGGCAGCAAAAACGGCTGCACGCGCTGGATGCCGCTGTAAAAATCGGCCCGCTGGCTGCTGTCTACCTCGCTGAACAGCTCGCGGTAGCTGGCCTTTCCCGGGGAATACAGCGCCCAGGGCTCTGTCTGCGTACCGGTAAGGCGGGTGAAATTGCAGTCGAACAGGTTGCCGCGGCCTTCGTCCAGCCGCAGGGAAACCACGCTTTGCGCCCGGGCGCTGGCCGCCCAGGCGCGGTTTGTGGCCGTCAGCGTCAGGCTGCACACCAGTGTGCCGAACACAGCCAGAAACAGCGCGAACACCGCGCAAAGCCTTGTGCGCACAGCCAGCCTCCCCCTTTCCTGCGCGGCCTGCCCGCCGCGCCGTGTGCTGTAACAAGTATGCCCCGCGGCCCGCGCCGCCAAACAGGAAAAGCCGCCCTGCCCCGGCCGGGCGCGCGCAGAAGCGCGTGCAAAACGCCCCCGGCCCTGCTTTGCGCCGCGCGCCGCACCCGGCAGCGCCCTTTTCCCGGCGCGCCCTCCGGCGCGGGCGCGCGCAGAAGCGCCCGCAAAACGCCCCGCGCCGTCTTTTTCTCTTCTCCGTTTTTTACATTGCCGCCCGCGGCCTCCGCCCGGCTCCCTCTGCACCTGAAGGTTCCAGCCCCCATTTACCCCGTCTGCGCCTTGCGGCGTGCACCGCAAAAAGTACTGTGCCCGGCCCGGCGGCCGGAGGCGGCAAAGGCGGCATTTGCAGCCCCATTCTGCATATGCGAAGCCGCCGCCATTCGCGGGGCGGCCGCCCTCTGCCGGGCCGGGCAGGCGCCGGGCCGCCTCTTCCGTTTTGCCGGAGGTGGGCTTTTTCACAGCCTGCGCTTTTTCGCGCCGCCGAAATACCGGCCTTTTTCCCTGCAAAGAAAAAGACAGCCCCCGAAGGGGCTGCCTTTTCCGCAGGGAAGGCTGGTATCCATACGCGGCGCCGTGCGGCGCGGCGGATATGGCGTTTACAGCAGATGAACGGCCACAATCAGCCCGGCGAACACGATGGACACCATGCTCGTGAGCTTGATGAGGATGTTGATGGCGGGGCCGGAGGTGTCCTTGAAGGGGTCGCCCACAGTGTCGCCCACCACGGCCGCCTTGTGCTCGTCCGAGCCCTTGCCGCCGTGCGCGCCGCTTTCAATGTATTTTTTGGCGTTATCCCACGCGCCGCCCGCGTTGGACATCATCACCGCCAGCACAAAGCCGGTGATGGTGGTGCCCGCCAGAAGGCCCGCCACGCCGTTCACGCCGAGGATAAGGCCCACCACAATGGGCACAATGACGGCGATAAGCGCCGGGGCCAGCATCAGCCTCTGGGCGCTGCGGGTGCACATGTCCACGCATTTGGCGTAATCCGGCTCCGCTTTGCCCTCCAGCAGGCCCGTTATCTCGCGGAACTGGCGGCGCACCTCCACCACAATGCTCTGCGCGGCCTTGCCCACGGCGTCCATGGTGAGGGCCGCGAACAGGAACGGCAGCATGCCGCCGATGAACAGGCCTATCAGCGTGGTGGGGTTGGTGATGGAGAGGTCCAGCGCAAAATCCGGGTCCAGCGTCTGCACCTTGTCGATATAAGACACGATAAGCGCCAGCGCCGTAAGCGCAGCCGAGCCGATGGCAAAGCCCTTGCCCGTGGCGGCGGTGGTGTTGCCCAGGGAATCCAGCGCGTCGGTGCGCTGGCGCACCTCTGCGGGCATGTGCGTCATTTCGGCAATGCCGCCCGCGTTGTCGGCAATGGGGCCGTAGGCGTCGGTGGCAAGCGTGATGCCAAGGGTGGAAAGCATGCCCACAGCCGAAACGCCCACGCCGTACAGGCCCATGCTGAAGCTTTCGGTGCCGCCCGCGCAGAAGTAGCTGATAAGCACGCTGACGCCCACGATGACAACGGGCGCCACAGTGGACAGCATGCCCAGCGAAAGCCCGCTGATGATGACGGTGGCGCTGCCCGTCTCGCTGGAGGCGGCCAGGCGCTGCGTGGGCTTATAAGTATCTGAGGTGAAATATTCGGTGATGGCGCCGATGGCGACGCCCGCCGCAAGGCCGCTGAGCACCGCCACAAACACGCCCATGTGCCCGGGCAGAAGCAGCTTTACGGCAAAATAGGCGCACACCACAATCAGCGCCGCGCTGATGTAGGTGCCCGTGCGCAGCGCGCGCAGCAGGTTTTTCTGCGAGGCGCCCTCTTTCGTTTTTACAAAGAAGGTGCCCACCACGCTGCACAGCACGCCCAGCGCGGCCAGTATCATGGGCACGCTGACGCCCGCCATGCCGTAGCCCGCGGCCACGGCCAGCGCGGCGGTGGACACGATGGAGCCCACATAGCTTTCGTACAGGTCGGCGCCCATGCCGGCCACGTCGCCCACGTTGTCGCCCACGTTGTCGGCAATGACGGCGGGGTTGCGCGGGTCGTCCTCCGGGATGCCGGCCTCCACCTTGCCCACAAGGTCCGCCCCCACGTCGGCGGCTTTTGTGAAGATGCCGCCGCCCACGCGCGCGAACAGCGCCATGCTGGAGGCGCCCATGCCGAACGTGAGCATGTTGGAGGTGATGGCGCTGGCCAGCTCAGCCGCGGGCAGCGGGCTGACGGCGGTGTAGAAAAACTTCAAAAAGAAATACCAGATGGAAAGGTCTAAAAGGCCGAGGCCCACCACGGTGAAGCCCATGACCGAGCCCGCGCTGAACGCCACGCGCAGGCCCTTGTTCAGGCTGTGCGAGGCGGCGTTGGCCGTGCGGCAGTTGGCCATGGTGGCCGTGCGCATGCCGATGAAGCCCGAAAGCCCCGAAAAGAAGCCGCCCGTCAGAAAGGCCACCGGCGTGAAAAAGCTGAGCAGCCCGGCAAAGGCCATGGCCATCAGCACCGCAAACACCACGGCGAAGAACACGCCCACGCCCATATACTGCCGCTTGAGGTACGCGCTGGCGCCGTTGCTGACGGCCTTTGATATTTTTTCCATTTCCGGCGTGCCCGCGGGCTGCTTTTTCACCCGCGCGAACATGACGGCGGCAAAGCCCAGGGCCACAAGGCTGCCCAGTGCCGCCAAAAGCATGGAATCCATTTTTCTTTCTCTCCTTTCGCTCACCCGGCGCGGCCCGGCGGCCGCGCTGTTTCCATAGCTCCATTATGGCACAACGGGAAGGGCAAATTCAATAAAAAAACAATGTAATTGTGCAAATTACTATAAATCGTGCCCAATTTGTCTCTTTTTCATGTTTGAAACCGGTTCACAAAAGCATCCTCGCCGGACGAACCGGTGGTTTGCACAGGCCCCTCCCCCGCTGCTTCCCCCGCCTGCGCGGGGCGCCCTGCCGCTGTGCAGGCGGGCGATGGGCGCTTTGGCCTGTTCTGTTCCGATATTCATTCCCTTTTGCTTTTGCCGCTGTTACCGGCCCCCTGCCTTGTGCGGATATTTTCCGGGGCACAGCGGGGGGCTTTGGCGCCGCTGGCTCTGCCCGCGGTTTTCCATATGCAAGTCAGGCCCCCGGCAAAGCCTGGGACCCGCGTAAGCCCTTCTAGGGCATACTGCCGGCAAGCCTCTCAAGAGGCGCTGAATGCTCGGTCTCCTGCATCATTTGCCCCGCCTCCCGTAAACGGAGGTTCTTCCCGCTGCGTGCTGCAGTTTTTTGGCATTGAATACTATCCCGCTTCGCTCGAAACCGGCAACGAAAGCCTTTTACTCTCCCCGGCACAGCCGGGGGGTTATCGTTTTGCTAAAACAAATAAAACAGGCGCAGGCTGCCCGTTTGTCCAGGCTGCCCGCGCCATTCCCGCATCTTTTCCGCGCCGAAGCTGCGCGCGGCCGCGAAAAAGGGCCGCGCAAAGGCGCGGTGAGATAAGAAATATTTCAGAGAGGCGGCGATTGCCGTCCCTCCTCCGTTTTCTCAAAGCAACGCTCTGAACGGGGCGGCGAGATAAGAAATTTGTTGCAGGGGAAGAAATCTACTCCCCATCTGATTTCTTAAAGCAAGGCCCTGAAAAGGCGCGCTTTATTTTCTCCGCCTCACATCTGGCCGCCCGGGCGCGTCTGCCCGCCGGATATTCCCGCCGCATCCTCACCGGGCTGATGCGCCCGGGCAAGCGCCTGCTGCATGGCGGTGCGGCAGTGCTCCTCCAGAAACACCGCAGCCTGCCTGGGCCGCATGCCCTGCGGCGCATACACCGGGGGCAGGGCGCACAGCTCGAGGCCGCGGCCCGCCAGCGCCCCCTTTGTGCGGCGCAACACAAAGGGCACCACCGGCACGCCGAAGCGCGCCGCAAAGCAGAACGCCCCGGGGTGGAACCCGCGCAGCTCGCCGCACCAGGGCACCAGCTCGCCCTCCGGGTACACCTGCAGCACCTGCCCATTGTCAAAGGCAGCCTGCAGCCTGCGGTATAAAAGGCGGTAGCCGCCGGGCGACGCGGGCACTGCCAGCCCGCCCAGAAGGCGCACCAGGCGCCCGGCCACGGGAATATTGAAATTTTCCGGCAGGCTCAGCACCCACACGCGCTTTCCCGGCAGGGCAAGGTTCATCATCACGCAGTCCAGCACATGCACATGGTTGCACACCACCACCCCGCCGCCGCGCAGCGCCTTCAGCGCCTGCTGCCTTTCCCCCGTGATGCGAAAGCCGTACAGCACGCGGAAGGCGGGCCAGAACACCGCCCGCACCACGCCGCGCACGCAGGCATACACCCAGCCCGGCACGCGCGTGCCGGGCAGCGCGCCGTCAGCCGCGCGCTTCGGCAATGGCCTCATGGAACATCTCCTCCGCTTTCTGCGCGCTGCCGGCAAGGCGGTAGCGCGCGGCGCTTTCGGCATAGCGGCGGCCCATGGCCTCGCGCTCGGCCCCATTTTCCAGCCAGTAATCTATTTTGCGCGTCAGCGCGGCAGCGTCATCCGCGGGGAACAGGCTGCGCCCGTCCAGCGCGAACTGCGGCGTTGCGGAAAGGGGCGAATCTGCTATTACCGGCACAAGCCCGCTGGCCACGGCCTCCAGGCAGGCGATGGCCTCTATCTCGGCCACGGCGGTGTGCACATACAAATCTGTCATGGCCATCAGGCGGCACAGCTGCCGGGTGGAATAAAAGCCCATAATGGGCGGGTTCGGCAGCCTTTCGCCCAATTTTCTCAGATGCTTTTCACGCGGGCCCTGCCCTGCCAGCACAAGCTGTATCTGCTTTGCATGGCGGCTTTCGCGCACGGCCTGCAGCAGCACCTCCTGCCGCTTTTCCTCGGAAAAGCGGCCTATCATCAGCACTACATATTTGCCTGCAAGCGGGCCCTGCTTTTCCTCCCTGCGGGGGTAAAAGCAGTCGTCCACGCCGTTCGATATCACATGCAGCCTGGCGGTGTAGCCGTGCGCGCGCAGCTGCCCGGCAATAAATTCGCTGGGGCAGTGCACATGCGTGAAATGGTTGTAGAACGAATCGCGAAACCAGGCGTACAGCGCCTCGTTCACCTGCCTTGCACGGCGCAGGCCCAGTGTGGAGGTGATATTCTCCGGCTGCACATGAAAGGCCGCGGTGTGCGGCTTGTTCATCTGACAGGCCATTTTGCGGCCCACCTGCTCCAGCGGAAGGGGCATCATGAAATGCACCACATCCGCCCACTCCATAGCGGCGCGCAGCGTGGCGCGCCGGGGCCGGGCAAAGCACATGCCCTGGCTTTTGATGATATTATCCACAAGGGGCAGAAAATGGATGCGCGGCAGGGCGTATTTGCCCTCGGCGGGCTTGCCCGCGGCCGCCACGCGCACCTCGTGCCCGCGCTCGCGCAGCGCGCGGGCAAAGCGCTGCGCGCTGATGGTGGTGCCGTTGTTGCCGGAATCGAACTGATCTACTACAATGAGAAGCCGCATGGCTCTCCTCCTCTTTTTTACATCCTTTTCCCGCGGCAGGCAGAAGGCGCCGCAGGCGTGCGCGGCCCGCAAAGCAGCGGCGCGCAGCCAAAAGCTGGAAGCAGCTGGGTTTATTTTACCATATTTTACGGCATTTGTCCCGCTTTTCTTTGCCGGTGCGCGCGCAGGGCCTCGCGCAGCTCGCGCACGCCCTGGCTGCCCAGGACAAACAGGGCAAGAAAATACAGCGCGCCGCACACGGCCCCGCCGCAGATAAGCCACCCCGTGCCGGAAAGCGCCGCGCGCCCGGCGCGCGCCGCCAGCGCGCCGCACAAAGCGGCAAACGCCATGGCGGCCCCCGGCTCCAGCACCCAGGCGCGCCAGTTCCAGCGCACGCCCGTCACCGCCAGCAGGCGGCGCAGGTTCAAAAGGCTGGTGAGCAGGTTTGAGCACACCATAATGAACAGAAAGCCCGGCATGCCCCAGCGCGGCACCAGCGCCGCCACGGCGGCGAGGCGGAAGGCGGAATCCAGCACGGCATAGCGGAAGGTGGCAAGCTGCTCGCCAAGGCCCTTCAGGATGCCGTCCACCATGCTCTCCAGATACATCAGCGGCATCAGCGGGCCCAGCACACACAGATACAGCCCTATCTCCTCACTTTGATACAAAAGCATGCCTATCTCGCCCGAGAACAGGCAGAACAGCCCGCCCGCAGGCACGCTGAGCACCACGGTGATAAGCAGCGTGCGCTGCACAAGGCGCCGCAGCGTTTTGCGCTCGCCGCGCTCGGCCGCGCGGGTTATCTCCGGCATCAGCAGGGTGCTGAGCGTGGCCAGAAATGAAAACGGAAAAAACACCACCGGCATGGCCATGCCGCGCAGCGCGCCGTACTGCGCAAGGCCCACCTCGCGGCTGGCTGCGGCCACGGCCAGGCAGGAGGGCACCATCACGTTTTCCACCGTGCGCAGAAAGCTGGTGAGATACTGGTTGGCCGCAATGGGCGCAAGCCCCTGCACAATGGCCCGCGGCGGCATGTGCGGCTTTTGCGGCGGGCCCAGCGTGCGCCTGGCCCTGCCCCAGCAAAGCATCATATAGCACCAGCTTGCCGCCTCGCTCACCGTATTGCCCACCACGGCGGCGGCGCAGGCCGCCGCAAGGCCCCAGGGCACGGCGCGCGCCAGCAAAAGCATCACCACGCTGATGCGCACCGCCTGCTCAAACAGCTGCGCCAGGGCGTTGGGCCGCACGTTGCGCACCGCCAGAAAATAGCCGCGCAGCACCGCGCTGAGCGCCATAAACGGCAGGCTGGGCGCCAGAAGGCGCAGCGCCAGCACTGCGCGCATATCCTTCAGCCACCACTGGGCCACCATGCGCGCCAGCGCGAACTGCGCAAGGCCGCAGGAAAGCCCCAGCGCCAAAGCCAGCGCCAGCATGCGGCGCATCACCGGCCCCACAGCGCCCCTTTCCCCGCGCGCAAGGCACTGGGCGCACAGCCGTGTGGCCGTGACGGAAAGGCCCGCCGTGGCCAGTGTGACGGCAAGGTTATACACCGTAAAGATAAGCTGGTATACGCCCATGCCCTCGGCGCCAAGCTGCCCCGCCACATACACCCGCAGCACCATGCCCGCCGCGCGCAGAACAAGGCCCGTGCCCGTCAGGATAGCCGCGCTTTTCATATAGCCCGTTTTGCGCATGCTGTGTGCCCCCTCTCCCTTTATGGTACGGGCCAAGGGGCTGTCCATATGCAGAAAACGCAGAAAAAACGGCGGCGCGCCCATGCTGTGCGCACGGGCCGCAAGCGGCGCGGGGCGCGCAGCGCCGGATGGAAAAGCGGCTGTGTGCCGCCTCCCTGTACCTTTGCCCTTCTCCATCTGTCGGGGTACTTTACGCTGTGCGCGCGGCAGGCGGCGCGCCGCGGCGCGGGGCGCAGGGCCGCAGCGCCGCCTTGCCCGCGGGGGCCCGGCAGCCCGCCGGGCGCTTTTCCATCCAGCCAAGCCCACGCGCGGGTTTCACAAGGGCAAAAAGGGCCTGTTGCCGGCCAAGCCTCATAACGAGGCGGTGAAATTGGCTTCGCCTGCCCTGCGGCCTGTAAACGGGCGGCTTGCCGCACCGGCGGGCGATTTCCCGTTCCCAGGCGGCGGCCGCCGTCAGCCCGCTTTGCCCCGCGCCGAAGCGGAGGCCTTTCGCGGTCCTCCTTTGCGGGCACAGCAGGCTGCTTCTGAAATGAACAAAGGCGCCCCCGGCCAAAGCCAGAGGGCGCCGCATCCCGCTTTTACTGCAGCCGGGGCGCTGTGCTTTTGCCCCGGCCGTATTCAGCCCCGCTTTGTGCGCGCCAGCGCGGGTGCAGGCACGGGCAGGCGGACGGGCGTGCCCAGAAGCTCCAGCTCCATCACGTCCCTGCGCAGCGTCTCCATCATGCTGCAATACTTGTCATACGCCACAATCACATACGCCTCGCGGCAGCGCGGCGGGGTGATGGTAAGCGGCCACATGTGGCGCAAAATAATCTCGCGCTCCTTCCATGTGAGGCTGAACAGGGCGCTGGCGTTGGCAAGCGCCTTTTTGGGGTGTTCAAAGCCGTGCAGCCGCTCGCCCTTCCGGCGGCGGTAAAAGTGCCAGTCGTACAAAAACAAATCGTGCAGCAGGCCGCCGCGGGCGGCGGCGCGGGCGTCCAGCCCATGCTTTTTACAGAACAGATAGCTCAGGTACGACACATTGATGCTGTGGCGCAGGCAGGTGGTGTGCCCGTGCTGAAAATAGCCGTCCATGCTGCGCACCTGCTCGTTTTCCAGAATATCGCGCACCAGCGCAAGATATTCTTCATCCTGCGGCACGGCCACATGCTCTACCTCTCCAAACGCCCGCCTTATCATCTCTCCAGCTCCTTTTCCTGCGCGGGCTGTGCCGCTTTGTGGGCCGCCGCGTGCAGCGCGCGGCGCATGCTGAAGGCAAAATCCGCCCCGTACAGCGCCACCAGCACCACGGCAAACGCCATGCCGGCCTGCGGCGAAAGGCGCCGCACCACAGAAAACACGCCGTTCTGCATGAAGGCGAACAGCAGCACGCTGATAAGCCCCCAGCCCAGGGTGCTTTCCAGGCAGATAATGCCTTTATAGTTGAAGGGCTTGTTCGTATAATCCCACCAGAAGGAGCCGAACAGCCTCAGCATCAAAAGCGCCGTCAGGTATTCAAAAGCGGTGGCCGCCGCGGCCCCCACCACATACAGCAGCACATAATTGCCGGAAAACGGGCGCAGCAGCGCATAGCCCAGCATGGCGCCAAAGCCGTAGATGATGCAGAACGGGCTTTTTACAAAGCCGCGGTTTTCCCATGCGCCCTTTTCCCGACGGATGACGACGCATTCCATACACCAGCCCAGAAAGCTGTAAAGGAAAAACGCATCTACCAGCGCCCACAGGGGCACGGGCGCATGATAGAAGGGTGTGAGCATATTGTCTAACATAAGCTACCTCTCCTTGTGCAGCATGTACATCTTTATCCCGATATACATGTATAGTATACTGTGTTTGTATCCGCTTTGCAACCGCGGCCTTCGCTGGCGCGGCGGGCGGGCCGCGGGCCCTGCGAAAGTTGACACGGGCGCACCGGCGCGCTTATAATGATAAGGTATGAGCGCCGCGCTGCGGCGCCGTATTTTGGAAGGGGGCCGCCCGGCGGCCCGTAAAAGTGGAGGAGACCTGAAGCATGAGTGAGAATTGTACGCATAACTGTGAAACCTGCGGCATGGACTGCCCCTCGCGCACAGGCGGCGCGCCGCAGGACATGCGCGAAAAGCCCCATGAGCTGAGCAGCATCAAAAAGGTGATAGGCGTCGTTTCCGGCAAGGGCGGCGTGGGCAAAAGCATGACAAGCGCCATGCTGGCCGTGCTTTTGAACCGCCGCGGCCACCACACCGCCGTGCTGGACGCGGACGTCACCGGCCCGTCCATCCCCAAGCTGTTCGGCCTGCACGGCCGCGCAGCGGCCACCGAGCAGGGCATCATCCCCGTGCGCACGAGAACAGGCATCGACGTGATGAGCGTGAACCTGCTTTTGGAAAATGAGACAGACCCCGTTGTGTGGCGCGGCCCGGTGATAGCCGGGGCGGTAAAGCAGTTCTGGCAGGACGTCATCTGGAAGGATGTAGATTTCATGTTCGTGGACATGCCCCCGGGAACGGGCGACGTGCCGCTGACGGTGTTCCAGAGCCTGCCGGTGGACGGCATCATTGTGGTCACCAGCCCGCAGCAGCTTGTAAGCCTGATTGTGGAAAAGGCCGTGAACATGGCCGCCATGATGAACGTGCCCGTGCTGGGCGTGGTGGAGAACATGGCCTGGGCCCAGTGCCCGCACTGCGGCGAAAGGCTGTATGTGTTTGGTGAGAGCCATGTGGAAGAGGTGGCCGCGGCCCACGGCCTGCCCGTGCTGGCCCGCTGCCCGCTGAACCCGCAGCTTGCAAAACAGGCAGATTTGGGTGTGATTGAGTCGTTTGAGGGTGAAATTCTTGACAAAGCGGCGGATGTGATAGAAAATCTGTTGTGAATTGTCTTTTTGAAAGGGGTATTCTCACATGAAAAAACTGCTGGAAGAATTCAAGACATTCGCCCTGAAGGGCAATGTGCTGGATATGGCCGTCGGCGTTGTGGTGGGCGGCGCATTCACCTCCATCGTCAACAGCGTGGTGGCCGACGTGCTCACCCCCATCATCAGCCTAGTGACGCCCGGCATGGATTTCTCCGCCTGGCACATTGGGCCCATCATGATTGGCAACTTTATCAATGCCGTGGTGTCGTTCCTCATTCTGGCCGCGTGCGTGTTCGCCATTGTGAAGGGCATGAATGCGCTGATGCGCAAAAAGGAGGAGGCCCCCGCCCCCGCGCCGGAGCCCGCGCCCAGCAAAGAGGAAGTGCTGCTGGCCGAGATACGCGACCTTCTGGCGGCGAAGAAATAAAGCCCTTCGCCCTATAAAACGAGATACCCCCGCGGGAGGCTTCACATCCCGCGGGGGTTATTTATAACACAAAAACGCGCTGTCAAAGCCGCCGGGGGCCTGCAGCGCGTTTTTTGCGGTGTACTTTCTGAAAAAAGCGGGCAAAACGCCGCCCGCTTTTTCTGCCTGCTGTTTTTCTCTGCCTGCAAAATATACACGAACACGCTTTCAAAGTGCCGGGAAATCCGCTTTTCCCCGCGCATTTCGGCCGGGCCAGCCTCCCATCCGGCAGGTGTTTTGACAAAGGCGGAAGAGGAACGGCAATGCCGAAAGAGACATGATATAATTAAGTATAAAGACAAATTGTCACTTATCAAATATCAAACGCAACCGCCAGTTGACAAATTGCCATATATAACTGGTGGCATTGTAAGCGTTATGGGCTTTATAATGTAGTCAGAACGGAGAAAGGGGCATTTCATCAAATGAGTACGGCAGAAAAAATAGTGTTATTGAGGAAGAAAAAAGGAATTTCCCAGGAGGAGCTGGCTCATGAATTAAATACATCCCGCCAGGCAATTTCCAAATGGGAAAACGCTCAGAGCACCCCGGATTTAGACAAATTAGTAAGTTTGAGCAAATATTTTGGCGTATCAACCGATTATTTGCTGAAGGACTGTGCAGAAGCCGCAGCGGACGGCAGCCGCCGCTGCGAAGTTAACGCCGAGGCCCAAAAGTTAAAATTGGAAGTAACGGCAGAAGAATATCAATATGCAGCTGATGAAGCCAAAAGGAAAAAGCATTTTTCCTATTGGGTTCCAGTTATTTCCTCTTTTATAGTGATACTGGCAGTATTCTTATCTTATTATTGCTTTTATTGTTAGGGAAAGCTTTTGCCCCCAGTTTCAGAGGATTAAAATATAAGCACGAAAATTATTTCTTAAATCACTCCTGATTTTGCTGCAGGCATTACAGCCTTAGAAACACTGCAAATGGTCAGTTTGCTTGGCAGCTTTGATATTGCAGATATTGCTGTCAATACACTTGGGTTTCTAATTGGCTACGCATTTTGAAAAATTGGAAAATCAAAAGGCAAATTCTGAAATTTTGCCCAGCGCGCATAATTTTCGTCATTCTTGCAGTTGCAGATGCAGAGCCTTTTAATTCACTTCTCAGATAACCTCCGGCTTGCGCCGAAGGCAGCCGCGGGTTCTCGCTCTCACAAACAGGCGAAACAGTCCGCCCACAGCAGCGTCCGCAGGCACGAAGCCACGGCGGCAAAACCGGCGGCATAGTGCGGGCCGCCCCTGCGGTGCGGCAAGCCTGCGGGCAGCCTCCCCCCTTTGTCCAAGAGAGATAAAAAGCACAAAGCAAACATTCACAACGTATGCAATACGCCATGCTTGCGCGGTGCTGCCGCATTTTCATGCGAGGGCCAGAAGGCCGTAAATAGTTTGCAGAAGAACGGAGGGCGCCGCTTTAGAAAGCGCGGGCCATGCGCCGCATATTCCCCAGCGAAAAGCGGACTGCATTTTTCAGAAAAAACGCATGGCTGTGCGCAATATTTGAATGAGGCCCAATTTAGCCCAGGCTTTTTGCCCTTCACTACCCAAACTGCGCCTAAACGGCGCAGCGTAAAAATACAAAAAACGCGCTGCACAGCCTGAAATGACTGTGCAGCGCGTTTTTCAGATGGTGCGAGGGACGAGACTTGAACTCGCACGGTGTAACCACACGCCCCTCAAACGTGCGCGTCTGCCGATTCCGCCACCCTCGCACAAAACGCGGCGCTTCGCGTCGCAAGCGATATTATAGCATACCGCATGGGGCAAAGTCAATGCTATTTTGCCAAAATTACGGCCGCGGGCATGCGGCGCGCACATTCTTACAGCACCGGGCCCCGTTCCGGAAAGCACACCGGCCTGCGGCGGTGTGCGCCGGTGAAAACGCCGCTCTGCCGGGCAGTATCCGGCACACTGCTCCGGCCGGCAAGGCAGGCCTGCGCGCTGTGCGCCAAAGGCCTTGCGGACATATTGCAGGCCCCTCATACCACAGGTGCAGAAACCGGCATACAGGCTGCGAAGCAGTGCTTTTTTCTGCTTTTGACGCGAAAAGCGGCTGTGCATTTCCCATAAAATTTACAAAAAGAACCCGCCCTGTTTTCGGAATTTTGCCGCTTGCGCCAGACGGGCGGCGTATGGTAATATGAACACGCAACGCGCAGTGTGATGAGCATGTAAGCCCAGTTTGCATTGTGCGCTGTATTATTTTTGCCCATTAGTTAGTTATAACTAACCAAATTGTTCCCCAAAGGAGGTATTCCCCATCAAACGGTTTCGCCTTACCGCCGTGCTGGCCGCTGCGCTGCTCGTCCTGTCTGCCTGCTCTCTGTTCGTGGGCGTGCTGGATATGGACCCCGCGGGCCTGCTTTCCGGCGATACAGACCAAATCAAAACCCTGCTTATTTCCCGCCTGCCAAGGCTGCTTGCCATTTTATGCACCGGCGTGGGCATGAGTGTAGCGGGGCTCATTATGCAGCAGCTGTGCATGAACAAATTCGTCTCGCCCACCACGGGCGCCACTATTTCTTCGGCACAGCTCGGCATTCTGCTGGCGCTGCTATTTATGCCGGGCTCCACGCTGTGGGGCAGGGCCATTTTCGCCTTTGCGGCCGCCATTCTGGGCACCTGGGTGTTTGTGTGGTTCATCCAGCGCATTCAGTTCAAGGACGTGGTGATGGTGCCGCTGGTGGGCATCATGTTCGGCAATGTGGTGGGCGGTGTGACAAATTACCTTGCCTACAAATATGAAATGACGCAGGCGCTTTCCACCTGGCTTGTGGGGCATTTTTCCATGGTGCTGCGCGGGCGCTATGAGCTTGTGTATCTTGTGGTGCCGCTGGTGGCGCTGGCGTTCGTATTCGCAAACCATTTCAACATCGTGGGCATGGGCCGGGATTTTTCCAAAAACCTTGGCGTGCACTATAACCTTGTGCTGTTCATGGGCCTCACCATTGCAGCCATGATCACCGCCAGCGTGGTGGTGGTCGTGGGCTCTATCTCTTACATCGGGCTCATCGTGCCCAACGTAGTGGCCATGTTCAAGGGCGACCGAATTCAGGGCACCCTTGCGGACACCGCCCTGTTCGGCGCACTGTTTGTGCTGGTGTGCGACATGGCGGGCCGCATGGTGATAGCGCCGTATGAGCTGCCCATTGAGCTGATTGTGGGCATTCTGGGCAGCATCATCTTCGTGGGCCTGCTGCTGTACAGGCTGAGCCATGGCCGCCGGGCCGTGCGCCTGGGCCCTGCGGGCACGGGCTGCTGCTGCGGCACTGTGAACACGGAAGGAGGCGGCGCGGCATGAATAAAACCGCCGTGCGCGCAAACGCGCGCAAGCTGGCTGTGCTGGCGCTGCTGATTGCGCTGGCAGCCGCAGCTTATATGCTGGTAGAGGTAAACTTCGGTAACGCCAAGCTGTTTCAGTACGCCATGAAAATACGCGCCCCCAAGCTTATTGTCATGCTTATTACGGCGTTCGCCATCGGCGGGGCGTCCATCGTGTTTCAATCCATCATCAACAACACCATTGTCACCCCCTGCCTGCTGGGCATGAACTCGCTTTACACGCTTATCCACACGGCGGTGGTGTTCTTCGCCGGTTCGGGCAGCATGCTTGCCGCAAGCGCGAACCTGTCTTTTGCGGCAGACCTTGTTCTGATGGGCGCTGTGGCCACGGTGATATACAGCTACCTGTTCCGCAAAACAAACCACAACATCCTGTATGTGCTGCTCATCGGCACGGTGCTGTCCTCGTTCTTCTCCAGCATTCAGACGACGCTGACGCGCGTGATGGACCCAAACGAGTACGACGCGCTGCTGGCCACGCTGGTGGCCAGCTTCAGCAATATCAATTCCGAGATCATCGTGTTTTCGCTGGTGGTGCTGGCGGCTATTATTTTCTTCCTGCGCAGAGAGCTGGCCCTGCTGGACGTGCTGACCCTTGGGAAGGACCAGGCCGTGAACCTGGGCGTAGATTATGACAGATGCATCCGCAGGCTTCTTTTGGGCGTGACGCTGTGCATTGCCGTGGCCACCGCCATGGTGGGGCCTATCTCGTTTCTTGGGCTTATCATTGCCAACCTTTCGCGCCAGCTTTTGAAAACCTACCGCCACACACAGCTCATTCTGGGCTCGGCGCTGTTCGGCATGGTGATCCTGGTAGCGGGGCAGCTCGTGGTGGAGCACGTATACACCTACGCCATCCCCATCAGCGTGTTCATCACCGTGGGCGGCGGCGTGTATTTCCTGTATCTTCTGCTTACCAATAGGAGGGCCTGAACCAATGCTTGTAAAAGACCTGACAAAACGATACGGCGGCAAGGCCGTGGTGGACGGCGTGAGCTTTGAGCTGCCAAAAGGCAAAGTGACCTCGCTTATCGGGCCGAACGGCGCGGGAAAATCCACCGTCATGGGCATCCTGTCGCGGCTTATCGCCCGCGACAGCGGCCTTGTAGACCTCAGCGGGCGTGACGTCACGGCGTGGAAAAGCCGCGAGCTTTCAAAGCACCTTGCCATTTTGACACAGAACAATCACATCCAGATGAAGCTTACCGTTCGCGAGCTGGTGACGTTTGGGCGCTTTCCTTACAGCGGCGGCCACACCACGGCAGAGGACGAGGCCATTATCACCCGCGCCATTGCGTATATGGAGCTGGAGAGCTTCCAGGACAGGTTCATTGACGAATTATCCGGCGGGCAGCGCCAGCGCGCATATATCGCCATGGTGATTGCACAGGACACAGAGTATGTCCTGCTGGACGAGCCCACCAACAACCTGGATATTTACCACGCCACCAATATGATGAAAATCGTCCGCCGCCTTTGCGATGAGCTGGGCAAGACGGTGATTCTGGTGCTGCATGAAATAAACTATGCGGCCTTTTATTCAGACTACATCTGCGCCTTTGCGGATGGAAGAGTCGTAAAATTCGGCACTGTGGAGGAGGTGATGACAAAAGAGAACCTGTCGCAGATTTACAGGGTGGATTTTGAGATCCTGCAAATTGAGGGCAGGCCGCTGTCCATTTACTATTGACCGCACATTTTCAGTACTTTTAATAGAAAAGGAGATTTCAACCCATGAAAAGCTTTATTTCCCTTGCACTTGTATTGATGCTGGCCCTTGGCCTTGCCGCCTGCGGCACGGCTGCGCCGGGCAGCGCTTCCGCCTCTGCCTCCGGCGCCGCTTCGGCGCCTGCGTCCGCTTCCGGCACAGCCGCGCCGGAGAGCGTCACCATCACCTCGCTGAACGCAAACAAAGAGGCCGTAAACCTGGAAGTTCCCTACGACCCCCAGCGCATCGCCATTCTGGATATGGCCGCGCTGGATATTCTGGACAGCCTTGGCCTTGGCAGCCGCGTGGTGGGCAGTGCCTCCACCTCGCTGGATTATCTTCAGAAATATGTGACGGATGAAAGCGTGGCCAACCTGGGCACCATCAAAGAGGCCGACCTGGAGGCTGTGATGGCCTGCGAGCCGGACATTATCTTCATTGGCGGCCGCCTGAGCAAATCGTACGACGCTTTGAGCGAGATAGCCCCCGTCGTGTTCCTCTCTACCGACAGCGAGCTGGGCGTGGTGGAAAGTGTGCGCCAAAACGCCGCCACGATTGCCTCCATCTTCGGCCTGGAAGACCAGGTGGAGGAAAAGCTGGCGGGCTTCGACAGCCGTATTCAGGCCCTGGCCGATTTTGCCGGGGGCAAAACAGCCGTGGTGGGCATGTGCACCAGCGGCAGCTTCAATACGCTGGGCAACGACGGGCGCTGCTCCATCATCGGGCGCGAGGTGGGCTTCGACAACCTTGCCTCCGAGGACGTCACCTCTACCCATGGCAACGAGAGCTCGTTTGAGCTGCTGGTAGAGCTCGCCCCCGATTATATCTTTGTGCTGGACCGCGACGCCGCCATCGGCACCGACGGTGCACAGCTTGCACAGGAAATCATGGAAAACGAGCTTGTAATGGGAACAGACGCCTACCAGAACGGCAATATCGTGTATCTGGAGCACCCGGCCGTGTGGTATACCGCTGAGGGCGGCATCACCGCGCTGGATCTCATGCTGGCAGACCTGGAGGGCGCGCTTCTGGCCTGACCGGCCGCAGGCCCGCCCCCCTTTCCCCCCGCCCATGCGGCAAAGCGGCCCCGCCCGGCTTTTTTCCGTGCCGGGCAGGGGTGCATTGCAGGCCGGATGCCTGCGCCTGAATTTTTGCGGGCGGGCAGTGCAGAGCTGCGCAAGCAGTGCTCTGCCAAGCGTGAAATTCAGGCATATATCTCCATACCAAGCAATAAGCGGCAACGCCGGCAACCTGTTCTTTTGGCTGCCGGCGTTGCCGCTCTATACGGAGATAACGGTTTTCTTGCCTCTGCTTTTGAGGGGATGTGCGAAAGACCCTGCTGCCCTCAGCGGCCGTTATGTGCCGGGCAACCGCTGCCCCGGCCGGCAAAAAGGCCCGGCGCCCGGAAATCAATCCAGGTATTTCATCCCGGAAACCCCGCTTATCCCCAGGCCCGGCCTGTCTGAGAGGGTGATATGCCTGCCGCAGAACTCCGCGCCGCCGCACACCGGGTCCGCGCTGCACAGGGCAGGCCCGTCCAGGTCCACCCGGGTAATGATGCCCCTGGCACAGGCCAGATGCACCGCCGCCGTCACGCTGACCTTGGCCTCCAGCATACAGCCTATCATGCACTCCACACCGCAGGCCTCGGCCATGGAAATAATGCGAAGCGCGTTAGCGAGCCCGCCGCACTTCATCAGCTTGATGTTCAGATAATCAGCCGCGCGGCGCTGCAGGAGCGTCATGGCGTCCTGAGGCGAAAACACGCTCTCGTCCGCCATGACCGGCACCGGCGAATGGGCCGTGACAAATTGCAGGCCGTCCAGGTCCTTTCCCGCCACCGGCTGCTCCACCAGCTCGATGTCAAGCCCTCTGGCCTGCATCTGCTCCAGCAGGCGCACCGCCTGACGGGGCGTCCACGCCTGGTTTGCGTCGATGCGGATGACGGCCTCCGGCGCGGCGGCGCGCACCGCGCACAGGCGCGCCAGGTCCAGAGACGGGTTTTCGCCCACCTTGATTTTAAGCGTGCCATAGCCTCCGGCCACGGCGCAGGCGGCATCCCGCGCCATCGTCTCCGGCTCGTTCACGCTGATGGTGATGTCGGTTTCCAGCCTGTTTTTTCCCCCGCCCAGCAGCCTGTAAAGCGGCTGGCCGCACTGCTGGGCGTAAAGGTCCCACACGGCGATTTCAGCCGCGGCCTTGGCGCTGGTGTTGCCGGCAAGGCTTCGGCTGATGGCGGTGAGTAGCCCCTCCAGGCCGTCCGCCTCTTTTTTCATCAGCGCGGGGCAGATATGCCCGCGCAGGGCGGCTTCTATGGAGCCCAGCGTCTCCCCCGTGACTGCGGCGGTGGGCGGCGCCTCTCCCCGCCCCACGGCGCCGTCCGCAGTGTACAGCTCCACCACGATGTCCTCCACGCTGCGCACCTCTCTGAGCGCCGTGCGGAACGGCACGCGCAGAGGCGCATGAAGCAGCCCCAGCCGGAACCCTGTTATTTTCATAAGCGCCCTCCCGTATCAGGTGTGATGCTTGCTGCACTGCGAGAAGCTCTCGGCCAGCGGCTCGGCAACGGTGTCATAGTTCTTGTTGCACAGTGTTGTAAAGAGCATGTCCACCACCAGAAGCGCCGCAATGCGGCTGCTCATGGCCCCGCTTCGGAACTCCAGCTCCGGCGAGGAGGTGGGCAGCACATAATCGGCCAGCTCCGCAAGCGGGTTTGAGCCGAATTTTGTCACAGCGACAATACAGGCCCGCCGCCCGGCGGCGGCTCTGGCCAGCTCCAGAATTTCCGCGGTGTTCCCTGAATTGGAAAAGAACACCGCCACATCTTCCGGCTTCATGGACGTGATATAGGTGAGCTGCATATGGGTGTCGGTGCAAAAAATCACATTTTTGTTGATGCGCAGCAGCTTGTGGTAGAAATCCTGCGCCAGCAGCCCGGACGCGCCCACGCCGAACAGCCGCACGCTCTGCGCGGCAATGATACGGGCGGCCACCGCCTCCAGAACATCGGGGTTTTGGATTTTGGCGGTGCTTCGCACCGCGTCCACCGTGCCCGCCTCAATTCCCCTTATGATGTCTGCGGTGTTGGCGTAAATGCGGGTATCCAGAAAATCACGGCTGCTGGGCGCGGCCGTCTCCACGCGCGCCGTCTCGCGAAGCTGAGAGACCAGGTTCTTCTTCATGTCCTTCAGGCCTGCAAACCCCAGCGACTTGCAGAACCGCACCCATACCACCTGGCTCACGCCGCTCTTCTCTGCCAGAAACGCAATGGGGTCGTCAAACACAGAGGAGAGGTTCTGCAGAAAGTATTTTGCCACCTTCTGCTCGGCAGGGGTGAGGGTATCATAGACGCTGCGCGTCTTAATTTCAATATCTGTCATAGCGTTACCTCTTTCATCCGATCAGGGCAGGCGCCCCGGGCGGCGTCTCCACCGGCCGCTCCTGCCGCAGGTACAGCCCATATCCGCGCCCCACGCTTCCGCCGGAGAGAAGCTGCGCCTTGAACAGGCGCTGCAGCGCGGTGCCCTCCGGCAGCGCAGCCGCGTTGCCGTCCCAGGGCCTGCCGAAGATGATCCACATATCCATGCGCGCCGGGTCCTCCGTGACATACAGCAGCCGGTAAGCGGCCGCAAAGCGCCGGATGCCGGAAGCCTCCGGCAGCCCGGCGCACAGCGGGTGAAGAAGCCATGAGTCGCAGACAAAGGGCACCGCTTCCCTGCCGGAAAGGCCGAAGAAGCGCACGGCCCGGGCGTAGGACGCCTCGCATTCCTCCATGCAAAGAGGGCCGCTGGAGGGAACGTGGACGTTGAGCACCGGCGTGCCGCGGGCCAGGGGCGCATCGCCCTGAAACACGGCCCACTCGAACTGAAGCCTGCCCAGTGCAAAGCACCTCAGGGCAAAGAAGCGGTAGAACCACGGCGCCACGAAGGAGCCCCACACCCCATAGATTTTACGGCATTCCCGGGTTTTCCACAGAAGATCGGCAAAGGAGTCGTGATACACCGCCCCGTCCAGACCGGCGGCCTCATATCTGGCCCGCGCCGGCTCCAGCAGGCAGAGGTAAGGAAGCATCCGCATGGTGTATGGGCTCTCGCCGCACGCGCCGGCAAAGCCGTCCATTGCCTCCAACACGCTGCGGATATCCACTTCCTCCCCGGCCTCATAGGCGGCGACCGTCCGCTCCAGCACGGCCCGCGCCCCTGCGTGCCTCAGGGCGGCCTCCAGAGCCCGGCCATATACTTGGACGGCGTCCGGGTCGTAAGCCCAGCCCGCCAGCGCCTTTTTCACACCGGCAGAGTTATAAAGCATTCGTCACGCCTCCTCAGGTCTCCAAATCCTTGAGCAGCACCCGCTCTGCAATGCCCGGCCGGACGGCATCCGGGATGCTTCCCAGCTCCCAGTAACCCAGGGCACGGTAAAACTCCATGGCAGAGGCGTTGAAATCGCTCACCAGCAGGCTCGTCCTCCGGCAGCCGTCCGCCCGGGCCATCCGTTCAAACTCACCCATCAGAAAACAGCCCGCGCCTGTGCCGCGGGCCGGCGGGGCTGTTCCAATCAGAGAGAGATAGTGGTACAGGCCGCAGAAGCCCCAGGGGACGACGCGCATGACGCCGGCCAGGGCCCCGTCCGGCGTATGCGCGCACCAGAGCTCTCCGCGGCCGGCGGCCTTCTCCAGCGATTGCTGAAGCCTGCCGCCGGTGCGGAAATATCTGTCCCAGACGGCGCTGCCGCGAAAGATGCCGGCGTATTCCGCCAGCCGCTCCCGGCTGCCCGGCGCAAGGGCAAACGCGCCGCTCACCCCTTGACGCCGCCCAGCGCAATGCCCTCCACAAACTGCTTTTGCATAAAGCAGTAGAGGATGAACGGCACCAGGAAGGACAGGGTGGCCGCAGCCATGGGCGGGCCATAGTTGGTGGCAAAATAGCTGGTGAGAGAGCTGGTAGCCACGGTCAGCGTCTGCATCTCGTTCTTGGTGGCGGCAATCAGCGGCCACAACAGGGCGTTCCACGCGGAATTGAAGGTAAACACCGCCAGGGTAATCCGTGCGGGCTTTACCATCGGCAGAATGATACGGGTAAAAATGCGCAGCTCGCTGCACCCGTCTATCTGGGCGGCCTCAATGAAATCATTGGGCACGCCTGTGATAAACTGCCGCATCATGAATACGCCGAAGGCGCCTATCAGGGGAATGACCAGGGCGATATAGGTGTTGAGCAGGTGCCATTGGCGCATCATGACATAGAGGGAGATGAACACCACCTGCGTGGGTATCATCATGGTGGCCAGAACCAGGTTGAACAGCCACTTTTTCCCCGGAATGGGCTTTTTGGCAAAGCCGTAGGCCATGGTGCAGCTCAGCAAATCCACAGCGATAATGCTGATGACCACCACGATCAGGCTGTTGAGGATGGGGCGGGCGAAGTTGCGGTTTTCAAAGAGGTAGCGGTAGTTGAAAAAATCGAAGAGGCGGATGTCCTCCCAACGGATATACATGGTCGTGGTGTCTGCAAAGGAAACCAAAACCATGTAAACCAGAGGGACGACGCACAGCAGCGCAAAGATGGTGACAAGGATAACGCCCACCACAAAGCGCCAGCTGCGGCGTTCTCTGCGTATCATATTTTACCCCTCCTTCCCTTCAAAAAAGTGCTGCTGGACAAAGTGGACGATCAGGATCACTGCCAGCAGCAGCACGGCAACGGCACTGGCATAGCCGATGCGGAAATCCTGGAACGCGTAGGCATATATAATGTAGGCCACAGTGGAGGTGGCGCCGAAGGGGCCGCCGCCCGTGAGCTTGTAGACGATGTCAAAGGCCTGAAAGGACCAGATGATGCCCAGAGTCACATTGAGGTAGGTAATGGGCTTGAGCAGCGGAACGGTGATGTGCCAAAACCGCTGCCGCGGCGTGGCCCCGTCAATGAGGGCGGCCTCGCGCACGCTCACGTCCACATTCATGATGCCGGCGTAGAAGAGGATGGTGAAATAGCCCACGCTCTTCCACACTGCCACAAGCGAGACGCAGATCAGCGCCGTTTTCGGGTTGCCCAGCCAGTTGACCGGCCCAACGCCAAACAGGCCGAGAATTTCGTTCAGCAGGCCACCCTTGGAGGCCAGGATAACCTCCCACACCGAGGCGGCCGCCACATAGGAGGCCAGGGTGGGGATAAAGATGACGCTGCGCAGGAAACGGCCGTAGCGGTTGTTCAGGTACTCGGCCAGGAAATTGGCTACCAGCATAGCCAGAATGGTCTGAAGCGGCACGGTGATAATGACGTAAACCACCGTATTGACCAGCGCCTGGCGAAGCTGTGTGTTGGAAAACACCTTGGAATAGTTTTCCAGGGCAATCCATTCCGGCGGCTGGGCCAGGTTGTACTCTGTGAAGCTGTAAAACAGAGTCATAAAAATGGGCGCAATACAGAACACAAGGAAAATCATCATGCCCGGCGTGATATAGGCAATGCCATAGGCGGCCTGCCTGCGTATCAGACGGGATGGGGCCCCTCTCTTGGCTTTCAATATTCTTCACCCCACTCAATTTCGCTAAAAAGGGAGAAGCCGGGCACAGCCCGTCACCGGCCGCGCCCGGCTTCTCATTTCATACGGTCAGGAAACGATCTGCTCGTTGTAGTAGGTCATGCTCTGCTCAATCACCTGCTCAGGGGTGAGCTGTCCCATAAGCATGCCCTGGACGTTCTGCTGGAACTGGTCCATAAAGGAGGCCGAACCCTCGAAGGATGGGACAACATACATCTTGTCCGCATCGTCGGTGTACATGCTCTGGAAGGGCTCAGGCTCGGTGTAGGTAGCGTCGGTGGTCAGGGAGGGCATGCCGTAGATCTGCTCATGGTAGTCGTCCATGCACTCGGCGCTGGTGATGTACTTGACCAGCTCGGCGGCCAGAGGCTTGTTCTCGCAGTAGCTGGCCACGGCCAGAGAGTCCACAGAGAAGTTGGTGGCCAGCCCGCCGGAGCCCTCCAGCCCCAGGCTGCACTGCCAGTTGATGCCCTGCTCTGTATAGGTGGCGGCGTTGCCCGTGCCGTTGATGATGATAGCGGCCTCGCCGTTGACAAACTTGCCGTTGGGGTCGTCCATGGTGACGATGCTGTCGTCAAAGATGCCGTCCGTCTTCAGCTTGTTGATAAAGTTCAGCACCTCCAGCGTCGCCTCGCTGTCCAAATTGAGGTTGCCCTCATCGTCCAGAACCGTGCCGCCCGCCTGGAAGAAGAAGGGCCAGAAGCTGGCCAGCATGGCGGAGACGCCGTTGGTGGCGCCCCAGGACTGGATGAACGGCCACACATCGGGGTTGGCCTGTTTGAGCGCCACGCAGACATCATAGAACTCATCCCAGGTGGTGGGCAGCTCGGTGATGCCGGCGGCCTCCAGCATGTCCATATTGTAGAAAACCACGCAGGGGTTACCCGCCATCATGGGCCAGGTGCACAGCTGGCCTTCGCTGTTGTAGGCACCCTGATCCAGGAACACGTACTTCTCGCGGTCCTCGTCGGTGATGTACTCGTCCAGCGGCGCGAGCAGGCCGGCATTGATGAGGTCGTAGGTCTCGGTGACATAGACCACGTCGGGCCCCTCGCCCGCGCCGGAGAGCATGCCGGTATAGATAACGGTGGCATAGTCAGACCAGGAGAGAACCTCCAGGTTGACGGTGCAGTTGTTCTCCGCCTCGAAGGCGTCCAGCTTCTCGTTCCAGAAGTCCGCGTCGCTGATGCCTTCGCCAAACTGGTAGACGGGCAGCCAGAGGGTCAGCTCTGTGGGCTCTCCGCTGGCCGCCTGCGTGCTGCCTGCCGTGCTTCCGGAAGCTGGCTGCCCGCCGCAGCCAGCCAGCAGGCTGACGCAGAGGGCCAGGGCGAGTGCAAGTGCAAGTAGTTTTTTCATATTGTCCTCCTTCTTGTCATCTCATTTTTTCGGGCGCGCCAGGGTGCCCGCCCGAGTTTGGAAACATTATATCAGTTTGTTCATAAAATGTAAAGAAACAAAAGTTCTTTTCAACAAAATATACTGTTTTATTATTTCTTATTTGTGAAATCCGTCAAAGGCCCGCGCTGGCAAGGGGCATCCGCCCGGCAAAGCAGCACCCGCCCCGCAGGAAGGGCGCCAGCGCCTCCAGAGAACGGGCCGTATACTCCCAGACGGCAATGCCGGCTGCGCCCTCCGGCAGGCGCAGCAAATCGTAGGGGTTGCGCAGCGCGGCCACGGCCATGGGCTTTCCCAGCCCGCCCAGCGCCTGCATCAGCGCCATTTGGCCGGGCTTCAGGTGCGCGTTGCAGGTGCCCAGGACAATGCTGCTGCACTCCCCTGCCGCCCGGACAGCCTGCGCGATCTCTTCGGCCTCCGGCTCATCAGAGGTTCTGAGGGCGCGGCCCCCCAGGCGCCCGGCCATGTAATCGGGAAAGGCCGGCGTCTGCCGCACATGGCTGGAGGCCAGGTTGACGCGAACCGGGGCGCTTCCCACAAAAAGCGGCCGTTCTCCCAGTTCCGGCAGTGGGCCGCGGACCAGCGTGAAGGAGGCGGCCAGCAGCGCCTGCGCCTCCCGCGCATCCGCTTCCGGCGCGGCGGGCAGGCCCTGCCAGCCTGCCAGACGGCACTTGGCCGCGGCGATGCGGCCGAGGGAGGCGTCAAGCTCCTCCTGCGTACGGGCCCCCGCTGCGGCTTCGGCACACAAACGCTCCGCCAGCCGGGCGGCCAGGGCCGCCGTATGGGAGATGCACACGATGTCCGCCCCCGCCGTCAGGGAGGCCGCAGCCCCCTCCACGGTGCCGTAGAACCTTGCGATGGCCTGCATCTCCATGCAGTCGCTGACAATCAGGCCGCCGAAGCCCAGCTCCTCCCGGAGCAGGCCGGTGAGGATGCGCCGGGACATCGTGGCCGGCACCCGCGCCGTCTCTATCTGCGGGAAGAGCACATGGCTTGTCATGACAGCAGGGATCCCCGCCGCGACGGCGCGCCGGAAGGGGCGCAGCTCGCAGGCCTCCAGCGCCTGCCTGTCCTTTTCCACTACCGGCAGGCCCAGATGAGAGTCCACCGCGGTGTCGCCGTGGCCGGGGAAGTGCTTTCCGCAGGCCAGCACGCCGCCCTCCAGCGTGCCCCGCATGAATTCCAGGGCCAGCGCCGCGGCGCGCTCCGGCTCGTCGCCGAAGCTGCGCACCCCAATGACCGGATTAGCCGGGTTGGAGTTGACGTCCAGCACGGGGGCAAGGTTGAAGTTGACTCCGCAGCTTCGCAGCTCCCGCGCGGTTATGAGGCCGGCCCGGTAGGGCGCATCCCCACCGGCGGCGGCCAGGGCCATGGCGCCGGGGGTATTGACCATATCATCGGACAGGCGCGTCACCACGCCCCCCTCCTGGTCGATGGCGATGAGCGGTTCGGCCCCGGTTTCGGCGGCGATGAGCTGCCTCAGCTCACGGCACAGGCGGGTGAGCTGCGCCCTGCTCTCGATATTCCGCCGGAACAAAATGACGTTGCCGATTTTGTGTTCCCGCACCAGGGCGGCGAAGGCTCCGTCTATCTCTGTGCCCGGCAGGCCGGCCATAATCCGCTGGCCCACGGCATATCTGATATCCATATTCAGCCCTCCCCTATGGCTTTGGCGATGACGCCGCCCGTCTCCTGCAGGCGCTGCTGCGCCTCGCCGGCGTCCAGGCCCCGCACCAGCATAACGATAGCCGTCTTGACCGAGAAGCCGCACTGCTCCAGAGCCTGCCGCGCCCGGCCCTCATCCACACCGGCGGCAGTAGACACGATGGAGATGGCGCGGCGCACCAGCTTCTCATTGGTGGGCATCACATCCACCATCAGGTTGCCGTACACCTTGCCCAGACGAACCATTGCGCCGGTAGAGAGCATATTGAGCACCATCTTCTCCGCCGTGCCGCACTTCATGCGGGTAGAGCCGGTGATGACCTCGGGGCCGGTCTCCACACCAATCGGGATATCCGCCGCCGCGTTCATCTCCGACGCCCTGTTGCAGGTGAGCGCCACAGTCCTGGCCCCGGCCTCCCGGGCGTAGGCCATGGCCCCCAGCACATAGGGGGTGCGCCCGCTGGCGGCGATGCCCACCACGATATCCCGGCTGCACAGGCCGATTTTCTTCATATCCTCCCGCCCGGCCTCCGCGTTGTCCTCCGCGCCCTCCGCGGCCCGGAACATGGCCTGTTCTCCGCCGGCCATGACGCCCAGGACAAGCCCGGGCTCCACAGAATAGGTGGGCGGGCACTCGGCGGCGTCCAGCACCCCCAGACGCCCGGAGGTGCCGCAGCCGCAGTAGATCAGGCGGCCCCCGGCGCGAAGCGATTCGTAAATTGCATCCACCGCCCGCGCAATGCTCTCCAGCTCCTTTTCTACTGCAAAGGCCACCTTTTTATCCTCTTCATTGATTCTGCGCACCATCTCCAGAGTGGACACCCGGTCGATGTCCGCAGTGTTGGGGTTTCGCTGCTCTGTGGGCAGGCTGCTGATGTGTATCAATGCAATCTTCTCACTTTCTCATCTGATTTCCCGCGCCAGCGCCGTGTGCACTTCTCTGCGGAAGGCATTCATGTCCGCCCGCGGCAGGTGGTCGTAATATAGTCTGTTCGTGAGCATGGCCAGGCCCAGGCCGGCCTCCCTGTCCAGCCAAAGGCTGGTGCCGGTAAAGCCGGTGTGGCCGCAGCCGGTGGGAAACGGCCCGCCCGTGTGGAATACCAGGCACCGCCCGCCGCACCCGGGCTGTGGCGTGACGGCGCCCAGGTACGCCGGGGCCCCGGCAGCCAGATAAAAGCGCCCCAGCCCGGCCACGGCCCTGCTGGTGCCGAACAGCCCCGCGTGGCCGCTGACGCCGTGGAAATAATAGTAAGCGTTGCCATCGTTCGGCTCGCCTGTCACATCGGTGAAATGGGGCCGGAAGCCGTCAAAGCGCACGCCGCGCTCCCGGCACATGCCCTCCTCCACCGCATTGTCCCGGCAGGAGGGCACCAGCGGCAGGGATTGATCCGGGCAAAAGCACAGCTCTGTGATATGAAGCGGCTCTGCGGCATACCGGCGGATCACCTGAGGGAAGCCCAGCCCCGTAACGGCGCACAGCACCTCCCGCAGGAGCATATAGCCCAAATCACTGTACACCATCCCGGCCCCGCCCTCGGGCAGCCCCGCCATGATCTCGAAAAAGGGCCGCCCGTCCGCGTACAGGGGATACCAGGCGGGCAGCCCCGCCGTATGGGTGAGCAGGGCGCGCAGCGTCATGCCCGCCAGCCTCCGGCCCAGGGGCCCCTCCGTCCTGTGAAGCAGCCCGCCCGCAGAAGCGTCCAGCGAAATGCCCAGCTCTTCGGCAACGGCCAGAAGGGCCGTGGCCGTATAGGGCTTCGTGAGGGAGGCCAGGTCAAACCAGCGCCCGCCCTCCCCCTCTGTGGCGCCGGCTTCTATTATGCCGGCCCGGTCGAAGAGCACCCATTCGCCATAGGGAAAAAACCCATCTGCAACGGCCTGCCGCATCAGCGGCGCAATTATATGCAAAGAAAAAACCTCTTTTCAAGCTGAAAGAAATATTGTATCATTGTATTGTATATTTCGAAAATATTATATCATGCAAACCCGGGCAGTTCAATTATGCAATTTATACGGAATCGCCCTCTGATTTTTGGCAGGGCGCTCCGTCATATATGGATAGAGGAGTGAGCACTATGGCAGGATGTATTGCAGGCAAGCCCCGGCGGCTGGCGGTAGGGCTGATGTCCGGCACCTCGGTGGACGGCATCGACGCCGCCCTTGTAGAGCTTGCCGGGCAGGGAGAGGGGCTGACGGCCAGGCTGCTGGCCTTTCGGAACTCGCCCTATCCCCCGGCGGTTCGGAAAAAGCTTTTCGCGCTCTTTTCGCCGGAGCATGCGACTGTGGACCGCGTGGGGTACATGAACTTTCTTCTGGGCGAGCTGTTTGCCGCCGCCGCGCTGGACGTGATACGCGAGGCGGGGCTGGGCGCCGGGGATGTGGATTTTATCGCCTCTCACGGGCAGACCATCTGGCACGCCCCCGAGCCGGACAGCGCCGACGGTTATCCGGTTCGCTGCACAGTACAAATCGGCGAGGGCGCCGTAATTGCCGAGCGCACCGGCATCCCCACCGTATCGGACTTCCGCGTGGCCGACATAGCGGCCGGCGGACAGGGTGCGCCTCTGGTCCCCTTCACGGAATACCTGCTCTACCGCCGGGCCCATGAGACTGTTCTGCTTCAAAATATCGGCGGCATCGGCAACATGACCGTTCTGGCCGCAGGCTGCGGGCCGAAGGACGTCTACGCCTTCGACACCGGGCCGGGCAACATGATCATCGACGCCGTCATTGCCGCCGCCACCAGCGGCGCGCAGCGCTTTGACCGGGACGGGGCCGCCGCGGCCCGCGGCAGGGTGTGCGCGCCCCTGCTGGAAGAGCTGGCTCAGGACGGGTACTATGCGCTTCCCCTTCCCAAAAGCACCGGACGGGAGCATTTTGGCGAGCAGTACGCGGCGCGCCTTCTCGCCTACGGGCGGCAGCACGGGCTCTCCTTCGACGACCTGGCCGCCACCGCCACAGAGCTCACCGCCTGGTCGATTGCCGACGCCTATGAGCGCTATGTCCTGCCCCGGCACCGCGCCGCAGAGCTTATTGTCGGCGGCGGCGGAAGCTATAATCCTACACTGCTTGCCGCCCTCTCCCGGCGGCTTGGCGTTTACGGCGTCCGGGTGCGCACGCAGGAGGATATGGGCCTGAGCAGCGACGCGAAGGAGGCAGTCGCCTTCGCCCTGATGGGGGACTGTTTTCTGGCCGGGCTGCCCAACGCGCTTCCGTCCGTCACCGGCGCCCGGCATGCCGCGGTCATGGGCAAGCTCTCTCTCCCCTCCAGGGGGTAGGCAAAGGCCCGCCGCCTTCCATATGGTCCGGCAGGCATTGAAATGAGAATAATATCAGCAGGCAGGGCTGGCGCCGGCCTTTCGTTTCATGGCGGCGCCTCCGGCTGCGTTCTTCTCCCCGCCTCCGTCAGAAGGGCGGCCCGCCATGGGTTGAGCGCTGCGAAGCGCGGCCCTGTTATCTCCGGCACGGAATGACAGGGCCGCAGGGCGGCAGCCCTGCTTTTTTGAAGCACCCGCCGCCCTTTTGTGTTCCCAGGGCAGGGTGGGCTTGCCTGCGCGCAGCTTTGTTCCACAAGGGCCGTGCTGACGCTTTCTCTATTATTTCACCGCTCAATTTCCCGCTGACTGTTGGCGTAAAAAGGGGCGGCCGGTTTCCCGGCCGCCCCTGTGTGTACTACAATGCTTCCTGTTTCAAAGCCGGCGGAAGTTCCGCCTTCACATCTTCATACTGCAATACCAATTTGCAGCCCTCCAGCGCCGGAACAAACATCCCGCCTGCATAATCGCCGCCTTCGGTGCTGCGTGCTGAATACCACGGTGCATTTAACGAGGTGATGTCCCGTCCTTCTGCAAAAAGGCCTTTACCGTCTTCGGTTAACATTTTACAGGTCAGAGATTTTGCAGCCGTATGAATATCCGGCTCTCCCGTGTACTGTCCCACAAGCGTGGAAATATAGGCTGGATTTTCTGAAAGGCCGTTTTTTCGTGCGATATAGTCCTCGATAGACGGTTCATATCGTTCTTCTGGCATTATGTGATGTACCTTGTAGTTTTCTTCTATGGCCGCCCGGTCAGTTTCAAGCTCCTGCTGGAAAAACGCTTTTTCGCTGTCTGTGGCTTCTCGCACTTGCAATAAAACTTCCCAGCCATCACTTTCGCCGGAATGCGTACAGGGTATTCTTGCCACAGCTTCCGCAGCTGCGGCAAAACGAAATTTCTGTTCCTCCTCTGCTACTGACAAATTATCAGCAGGCGAATTACAGGCAGATAAGCAGAGCAGCATTGCTTCTCCATGCGCCAGGCATATCAGTTTTTTGAAATATCGCACATATCCTCAGGCCCCCAGCGGCTTCGCCTTCTGCCGCCCTTACAGCAGCCCCCCCTGCTTTCAGGAGATAGTATAAAATAATGAATACAGTCATATCCTCTCAGCCTGCCGGCGGCGCTGCCCGCCCCGGCAGGGCGCGGCTTTGCTTTTCGGCAGCCCCTGCTGTATGGGGCGGACGGGACAGGCAGAGCCCATATTTTTTATTTGCCATATCCGCACTATTATTCATTGCCTGCAGCCGGGGCCAAAAATCGAATTGGGGGTTTGGGAAAGCTTGCCGCCCGGCGCATTTTGTGCTATTCTATTCGGGGCCTTTACGCGGCCTTTATGCCGCTTTGCGGGCGCGCGGCCCGCAGGGCGGTGTTTTTTTCGCCGCGCGGCGCAGAGGGCGCGGCGGCACAGAGGGGGAGCATTTGTGGCAAAGCAGGAAAACGACCTTGGGCGCGACGCCATCGGCACGCTTGTGCGGCGCATCGCCGTTCCAAGCATGCTGGCGCAGTTTGTAAGCGTTTTGTACAGCATTGTGGACCGCATATACATCGGCAATATTCCCGTGGTGGGCGACGCCGCCCTGGCGGGTGTGGGGGTGTGCGGCCCGGTGGTGACCATGGTGGGCAGCGTGGCCTTTCTGATAGGCGTGGGCGGCGCGCCGCTTATGAGCATCAAGCTGGGCGAAAAGGACGAGGCGGGCGCAAGGCGCATCATGGCCAACTGCTTTCTGATGCTGTGCGTCAGCTCGGCGGCCCTGATGGCGGGCCTTCTTCCCTTTGCGCGGCGCATGCTGCTTGTGTTCGGCGCGTCAGAGGCCACGCTGCCCTATGCCATGCCCTATTTCACCACTTACCTGATGGGCACGCCCTTCGCGCTGATGGCAACGGGGCTGAACCAGCTTATTGTGTGCCAGGGCTTTGCAAAAGCGGGCATGAAATCCATCCTGCTGGGTGCTGTGATGAACATCGTGCTGGACCCCGTTTTCATTTTCGCCCTGGACATGGGCGTGCGCGGCGGCGCCATTGCCACCGTGCTCAGCCAGATGGCAAGCTGCGCGTACGCGGTGTGGTTTCTGCTGTTTTCAAGGCGCGCGCCCATCTCCATCACCTTCGGCGGGTACAGCCTGCGCGTGATGGGGCGCGTGCTGGCGCTGGGCTTTTCGCCGTTCATCATCATTGCCATGGACAATGTGATGATTATTGCCATGAACGCGCTTTTGCAGCGCTACGGCGGCGCGGCCGGGGGCGACATGCTGGTAACGTGCGCCACCATTGCGCAAAGCTTTATGCTGGTGGTGACAATGCCGCTGGGGGGCATCACCGGCGGCACGCAGAGTATTCTTGGCTACAACTACGGCGCGTGCAATACCGCGCGGGTAAAGCAGGCCGTGCGCGCGGTGATGAAGCTGTGCGTGGGCTACACCCTTGTGATGACGCTGGCCGGCTTTGCCGCGGGCGGGCTGTTCGCGCGGCTGTTCTCGCGCGACGCGGCGGTAATCGCGCAGGCGGCGCGCGCCATCCGCATCTGTGTGCTCTCCATCGTACCGCTTGGCGTGCAGTACGAGATTGTGGACGGCTTCACGGCGCTGGGCCAGGCGCAGCTTGCCCTGCCCCTCTCGTTCTGGCGCAAGGCCGTGTACTTCGCGGCGCTGTTCGCCCTGCCTGCCATGTTCGGCGCGCAGGCCATCTTTTATGCCGAGCCCGTCTCGGACGTGCTGGGCCCGGCGGTGTCCGCCGCGGCGTATTTCCTTTTCATGGACAGGCTTTTGCAGCGCCGCAGGGCCGCCGCGGGCACTCGCCACTGGCAGCAGGGTCAGGCGCCCGGCGCGTGATGCGGGCGCGCCTGAAACGGCGCATTTTGAAAATTTTTCCGCAAAGGTGTTGCAAAATATGCCGGCAGGGGTATAATGATAATATAAAGGGCGGCTGCAGCCCCCTTTTCGTTCATATTGTTTACCCATGAGGGAGTAGTGAGCGCGCGGCGCGCCGCGCGGTTTCAGTCAACATGCATGGCCGCCCCGGCGGCCTGGCTGAGATCAAAGAACGAGACTCATGCGCAGTTCATAGCTGTGCGTGAGTCTTTTTTCATTCACGCGCGGCGCACACAAAGGCGGCGCGGGGCCTGCCCCGCCCCGCCGCAGCACAGGAAAGGACGTGGCATTTTTTGAAGTATTACACACAGCCGCCCGAAGAGGCCCTGCGGGCGCTTTCCAGCACCGCAGACGGCCTGAGCAGCGCCGAGGCCGCAGGCCGCCTTGTGCAGCACGGGCCAAACAAGCTGGCCGAGGGCAAAAAAACGCCCGTGTGGCGCAGGCTGCTGGGGCAGCTGGCAGACCCCATGATTATTATTCTGCTGTGTGCCGCGGCCGTAAGCGCCGTGACGGCCGCCCTTTCGGGCGAGAGCTTTGCCGATGTCGTCATCATTCTGGCCGTAGTGTGCCTGAACGCCGTGCTGGGCGTCTATCAGGAGAGCAAGGCCGAAAAGGCCATTGAGGCCCTGCAGCAGATGACGGCGGCCACCAGCAAGGTGCTGCGCGGCGGCAGGCAGGTGACGCTGAAAAGCGAGCAGCTTGTGCCCGGCGACGTGGTGGTGCTGGAGGCCGGCGACGCCGTGCCCGCCGATGCCCGCGTGCTGGAGAGCGCCAGCCTGAAGGTGGAGGAGGCCGCCCTGACGGGCGAGAGCGTGCCGGTGGAAAAGCACACCGGCGCCCTTGCCGCCGCGCCCGGCGCAAAGGACGTGCCCCTGGGCGACAGGCGCAACATGGTGTATATGGGCTCTACCGTGGTGTACGGCCGCGGGCAGGCCGTAGTGACGGCCACCGGCATGCACACCGAGATGGGCAAAATAGCCACCGCGCTGGAGGCCGCGCAGGACGGCCGGACGCCCCTGCAGAAAAAGCTTTCGCAGCTTAGCCGTGTGCTCACATGGCTGGTGCTGGGCATCTGCGTGTTTGTGTTCGCGTTCAGCCTTGTCCGCGCGGGCGACTTCCACTTTGACGTGGTGCTTTCCACCTTCATGGTGGCCGTCAGCCTGGCCGTGGCCGCCATTCCGGAGGGGCTGGCCGCCGTGGTGACGGTGGTGCTTTCCATCGGCGTCACCAACATGTCCAGGCGCAACGCCGTCATCCGCCGCCTTACGGCTGTGGAGACGCTGGGCTGTGCGCAGGTGATATGCTCGGACAAAACGGGCACGCTGACGCAGAACAAAATGACCGTGGTGGAGCATTGGGGCGACGAGGCGCTGGCCGCGCGCGCGGCCAGCCTGTGCAGCGACGCAAAGCTGGACGAGGCGGGCGCCGCCGTGGGTGAGCCCACCGAGGCCGCGCTGGTGAACTGGGCCGCAGGCCTTGGGCTTAAAAAGGCCGAGCTGGAGCAGGCCGCCCCCCGCGTGGACGAGGCCCCATTTGACAGCACTCGCAAAATGATGAGCACAGTGCACAAAACGGCCGATGGCTGGGTGCAGTATACAAAGGGCGCGCCGGACGAGGTGCTGCGCCGCTGCACGCATATCTGGCAGGATGGCCGCGCCGTTGTGCTGACGGATGAAGCCCGCAGCGCCATTCTGGCCGAAAACAAGCGCATGGCGGACAAGGCCCTGCGCGTACTGGCCAGCGCAATGCGCGAATGGCCCCGGCGCCCTGAGGAAAACAGCCCGGAATATCTGGAGCAGGGCCTCACCTTCCTCGGCCTTGCCGGCATGATAGACCCCATCCGCCCAGAGGTGAAGGCCGCCATTGCCGAATGCCGCGCCGCGGGCATCCGCCCGGTGATGATTACGGGCGACCACCGCGACACCGCCGTTGCCATTGCAGGGCAGCTTGGCATTCTGGACGATGAAAGGGCCGCCATCACCGGCGCACAGCTGGATGAGCTGAGCGACGAGGAGTTTGAAAAGCGCGTGGGCGAATTCAGCGTGTACGCGCGCGTGCAGCCCGAGCACAAGGTGCGCATTGTGAACGCGTGGCGCAAGCGCGGCTGTGTGACGGCCATGACGGGCGACGGCGTGAACGACGCGCCCAGCATCAAAGCCGCAGACATCGGCGTGGGCATGGGCATCACCGGCACAGATGTGACAAAGAACGTGGCCGACATGGTGCTGGCGGACGACAACTTCGCCACCATTGTGGGCGCCGTGGGCGAGGGCCGCCGCATTTACGACAATATCCGCAAGGCCATTCAGTTTCTGCTGGGCGCCAACATGAGCGAGGTGCTGGCCGTGTTCTGCGCCACGCTGTTCGGCTTTGTCATTCTGCAGCCTGTGCACCTTTTGTGGGTGAACCTTATCACCGACACCCTGCCCGCGCTGGCTCTGGGCCTTGAGAAGGCCGAGCCGGATGTGATGCGCCGCCCGCCGCGCAGGGCGTCCGACGGCATTTTTGCCGGCGGCATGGGCGTGGACATCGCCTACCAGGGCCTGATGGTGGCGGCGCTGACACTGGCCGCCTACTTCATTGGGCACTATATGGAAAGCGGCGTGTGGGAGGCCGTGAACAGCCCGGACGGCATGACCATGGCCTTTCTGACGCTGAGCATGGCAGAGATATTCCACGCTTTCAACATGCGCGCCCAGCGCAAAAGCGTGTTCAGCCTGAACGGGCAGAACGCGGTGCTTTGGGCGTCCATGCTGGCGAGCCTTGTGCTGACGGCGGCCGTCATCTACCTGCCCGGCATCTCTGACGCCTTCGGCTTCACTCATATCAGTCTGGCCGAGTATGCTGTGGCGCTTGGGCTGGCAGTATGCGTCCTTCCCATTGTAGAGCTTGTAAAGGCCTGCCAGCGCGCGTGGGCCAAACGGCGCGCGGCGCGGTAAAGCCGCCCCTGCGGCGCGCAGAAGCGTGCCGCTCCCCCTTTCGCATACGCAAAAGGCGGCCTGTGGAAATATCCACAGGCCGCCTTCTTTTACATTTTGCGCCGCACAGGGCCGCCGCCCATGCCGGGGTACGCCGTGTGCCAAAGCCGGGCCGGTGCGCAGGCCGTGGAGGCGCCGGGTGCAGGCGCCCGCTTCTGCCTGTGCAGGCACAGGGGCCGCACGCGCAAAGCCGGTGAGACATATCCACCTTTCTACACGCCGCACCAAACCGGGAACGCGCCAGACTGGAAGCCTCTGCGCGCCCGCAGCAGGCCGGAAAGCTGTGCGCATGCTTGTACGCACCGCCGGGCACACATGCTCTCGCCCGTACAGCGCGCCGGAACGCCGCATGCGCTTTTCCACGCGCCAGGCCGGAAAGCTGTGCGCATGCCCGCGCAAACGGCCGGGCGCCATGCGCCGCGGGGAAGCGGACAGGGCGCACGCCGCGCGTCACTGCTCCGGCGCAAACAGGCCGGTGGAGAGGTATCTTTCGCCGGTATCCGGCAGAAGGGCCACCACAATTTTATCGTGAAACTGCGGCCTGCGGGCAAGCTGCATGGCCGCCCAAAGGGCCGCGCCGGACGAGATGCCCGCCAGCAGCCCCTCGTGCCGCGCAAGGCTGCGCGCGGCGGCAAAGGCCTGCTGTGTTTCCACACACAGCACCTCGTTGTAGACGCCCGTGTCCAGCACAGCCGGCACAAAGCCCGCGCCGATGCCCTGTATACCGTGCGGCCCGGCCTTGCCGCCACTGAGCACGGGCGAGTCGGCCGGCTCCACGGCGGCAATATACACGGCGCTGTTCTTCTCCTTCAAATAGCGGCCCGCGCCGGTAATGGTGCCGCCCGTGCCCACGCCCGCCACGAAGGCGGCTACCTCGCCGCAGGTGTCGCGCCAGATTTCGGGGCCCGTGCCCGCATAATGCGCGGCAGGGTTTGCGGGGTTTGAAAACTGTCCCGCCAGAAACGCGCCCTCTTTTTCGGCAATGGCCCCGGCGGCCTCAATGGCGCCCGCCATGCCCTTTGCGCCGGGGGTGAGCACCAGCTCGGCCCCATAGGCCAGCATCAGGGCGCGGCGCTCGGCGCTCATGGAGTCGGGCATCACAATTTTCGCCTTATACCCGCGCATGGCGCACGCCATGCACAGGCCCACGCCGGTGTTGCCGCTGGTGGGCTCTACCACAGTGTCGCCCGGGTGCAGGCGGCCTGCGCGCTCGGCCTCGTCCAGCATCGAAACGGCCACGCGGTCTTTGGCGCTGCCGCCGGGGTTGCAGCCCTCCAGCTTTGCCAAAAGGCGCGCGGCAAGGCCCTCGCGTTGCTCTAAATTGTGCAGGCGCACAAGCGGGGTATTGCCCACAAGCTGCGCCGCGCTGTCGTAGATATTTTTCATGCGCCAGCCCTCCGGTGTGTTTTTTCGTCTGCTTTCAGGGATATGTTCCATCATACCGCCCGCACGCGCCGCGCGCAAGGCTTTTGCGCAAAAAAAGCGGTGCACGCAGAAAACCGCCCCCGCCCGGCCGGGCGGGGGCGGCGCGCCGGGGGCGGCCTACGGCTCGTCCGGCAGGGTGCCGTTTCCGGCATGGCCGCTTTGGGCCAGCATTTCTGCGGCAGCGGCCAGGCTCTCCATATCCTCCACCGGCAGGTTCGAAAGCCGCAGAGAGGTTTTCAGCGGCTCTTCCAGCGCGTTGTAATACACAAGCATCTCAGGGGTATAGCGTTCCAGGTCTTGCATCGGGTTCCACCTCACAAATTCTGTGTTCTGCCGCCTTGCGGCGGCCCTGTGCGCCCTTTCTCTTTCAGGCGCAGCCCGGCGCGTGGGGCGCGCCTGTACCGATAGCTTGCGCGCATTTTGGCGAATTATGCAGGGCGCCGCTCCCCCTTCCCCAGTACCCCGCGGCACAGGAAAAGGCCCCGCCGTCAGGCGCGCCGGCGCGGAAAAGCAGCGCCCCTGGAAGGCAATTTGGGCGCACAGCTCTTCCGCTTTCCCTGCCGGCCGCAAAGGGCGCCTGCGGAAGGCTTGCCCGCCCTGCGCAAAAAGCTGCCGCCTGCGGGGCGGCGCGCAGCTTTGGCCCGGCGGCTTGGGAGGAAGGGGGTGCAAAAAAGCCCGGCAAGCCTGACGGCTTGCCGGGCTTTTGCGTGCATCAGGCGCCAAAGGCACCGGCCAAAGCCGGTGCTTTCCTGCGCCAACGCGCTTTAACAGGGGCTTTCGGCCGGCGCCCTGTTTTAACGCTGGTGCAGCGGCACGTAGGGCATTTCGGGCTGCACGCACTTGTACGCGGGGCGGATAATCTTGCCGCCGCTGGCCAGCTCTTCCAGGCGGTGGGCGCTCCACCCTGCAATGCGGCTGGCCGCAAAGATGGGCGTGTAAAGCTCGTGCGGCAGGTCCAGCATGCTGTACACAAAGCCGCTGTAAAAATCCACATTGGCGGCCACGCCCTTATAAATGCGGCGCTCCTGCGCGATAACCTCAGGGGCAAGGCGCTCTACGCTGGAATACAGCTCGTATTCGTCCAGCTTGCCCTTCTCCTGCGCAAGGCTTTTTACAAAGGCGCGGAAAATATCGGCGCGCGGGTCGCTGAGAGAGTACACCGCGTGGCCCATGCCGTAGATAAGGCCCGCCTTGTCGAACGCCTGCCTGTTCAGCAGCCTGCGCAGATAGTCGGAGACGGCGTCCTCGTCCTTCCAGTCGGAAAGGTGCTGCTTCATATCCTCGAACATGCGCACCACCTTCACGTTGGCGCCGCCGTGCTTGGGGCCCTTCAGGCTGCCCAGGGCCGCCGCGATGGTGGAATAGGTGTCTGTGCCCGAGGAGGTGACCACATGCGTGGTAAAGCTGGAGTTGTTGCCGCCGCCGTGCTCGGCATGCAGCACAAGGGCAAGGTCCAGCACGCGGGCCTCCAGCGCGGTGTAGCGCGAATCGGGCCGCAGGATGTGCAAAAAGTTTTCCGCGGTGGAAAGCTCCGGCACGGGGTTGTGGATGACAAGGCTGTTGCCGCACACATAGTGGTTGTATGCCTGATAGCCGTACACACTCAGCATGGGGAACAGCGCAATCAGCTGCAGGCACTGGCGCAGCACATTTTCCGGGGAATTGTCGTCGGCCCTGGCATCGTAGCCGTACAGCGTAAGCACGCTGCGCGCAAGGGTGTTCATCATGTCGGCGCTGGGCGCCTTCATAATAACGTCGCGCACAAAGTTGGTGGGCAGCGCGCGGTAGGCCGAAAGCTGGGCGCGGAATTTTTCCAGCTCCTGCTCTTTGGGAAGCTCTCCGAACAAAAGCAGGTACGCCACCTCTTCAAAGCCAAAGCGCCCCTCGGTGACAAAGCCGCGCACAATGTCGCGCACGTTCACCCCGCGGTAATACAGGCGGCCCTCGCAGGGCGTTTTCACGCCGTCCTTCATTTCAAAGGCCACGATGTCGCTTATCTCGGTAAGGCCCGTCAGCACGCCGTTGCCGTTCAAATCGCGCAGGCCGCGCTTTACATCGTATTTGGTATACAGTGCCGGGTCGATATACGCATTGTCGATGCATTTGCGGCTCAGCTCACAGATATACGGCGTTGCCTCTGAATAATCAATACTCTTGTCAATGGGCATGAAATCGCCTGCCTTTCCCTCTTTTTTGTTCTGAATTGGACTGAATGGATTTATTTTAACACAAAAATGTATCAAAATCGTGAACATCTGGCCACAAGGCGGGCACATTTTTTCAAAAAACGGCGGGCATACCGCCGCCGTTTCCGTCTCTGGCACCATATACCGCACACTGTGCTTTGGCCTGCTTGTCTGCCGGGCAACCCTATTATACCACATTCCTCCGGCCCGCGCCACGCCTTCAGCCTGCGGCCGCCAGCGGGCGGCGCCTGTTCTATCCGGCCCATACTGTGCCTGCGCCCGCGCCCGCCATGCGGGGCCCTCCGCCGCATCCGTCCGGCCCTGCTTCTTTCTTTGCCTGCGTTCATCAAGCGGGCGGCGCCCGTTCCATACGGCCCATGCCGTGCCCGCGCCCGCCATGCGGGGCCGCCCGCCGCATCCGTCCGGCCCTGCTTCTCTCTTTGCCTGCGTTCATCAAGCGGGCGGCGCCCATTCCATACGGCTCTTGTTTCATATGCAGCCCGCGCCTGCCGGGCGAACAAGGGCGAGGGAGAGGGCTTCCCGGCACCGGCCTGCGCCACAGGCGGCGCCCACAAAACCGGCCCTGTTTGTATCATGCGATACAGACACAGTGCCCTGCGTATGGTAATATAAAGAAGGGCCGCCTTAGAGCAGCCCAAACGCGGGAAAGGAAGATGGCATATGAAAAAAATACTGGTGCTGGTGACGGGCGGGCGGCCCAGAGGCAATACCCGCCAGCTTGCGGATGCCTTCGCGCAGGGTGCGCGCGAGGCCGGGCACGAGGTAAAGGTGCTGTACCTGCAAAACAGGGACATCCGCGGCTGCCTGGGCTGCAACGCCTGCCGCTACGGCAGGCCCTGTGTGCAGAAAGACGATTTTGCCGCCCTTGTGCCGGATATTCTGTGGTGCGATGCGCTGGTGTTCGCCTCGCCGCTTTATTTCTGGACAATATGCGCGCGCATGAAGGCCGTTATCGAGCGGTTTTACAGCCTGGCCCAGCCGGACGACGCACCGCCCAAGGGCCGCTATGAGGCATACCCGAAGAAGGACTGCGCCCTTCTGATGACGGCGGCGGACGATTTGTTCTGGACGTTTGAGCAGGCGGTGAGCTATTACCGCTTTGCGCTGGTGAATTATATCGGCTTTGCCGACAGGGGCGTGCTGCTGGCGGGCGGCTGCGGCGACACGAACGGCCCGCCGCGCATTGGCGAAACGGGCCACCTTGCCCGCGCGCATGAATTCGGCCGCACGCTGTACGGCGCATAAGGTGGCCTTGGACAGGCGGCTGCCGGCAGCCCGCTTGGGCCCGGTGCCGGAAGCGAAGGCTTTTTGCGGGGCCTCTCCATCGGCACAGCCGCAGGGTGCCGTTTCGCTAAAGCTGGCCAAAGCAAAAAAGCCGGGCGGCCCCGCTTGGGGGCCGCCCGGCTTTTGGTTTTGTGCCAGGCACACGCCTTTGTGAGAAAAGGCTTATTTCACTTCTTCCACGGTGACGCAGCTGAGCGTCAGGCCCGCAGAGGCCACAGAGCCGTCGTCAGAGGTGGTGTTCACAATGCCGTCCACAATGCCGTCGGTGTTGTTGGACAGCGCGGCGAACAGCTTGTCGTAATCCTCCTGCGTGAAGGTGTCAAACTTGGCCGTATCCATGGCCAGGGAAACACCGCCCTGCGCGGCGTCCAGCGTGACGTTGGTGCCGCCGGTGAACGTGCCGTCATAGATGGAGGCGATGGTGTCGTACACAGACGCGCCCAGGCCCTTCATGGCAGAGGTGATAACGGTGTTGGACTCGCCGGACTGGTCCACGTCCACGCCGATAACCTTCGTGCCGGCCTCTTCGGCGGCGGCCATTACAGAGTTGCCCACGGCGCCGCCCGCGGCGAAGATGACCTCGGCGCCTTCCTTATACCAGGAGGCAGCCATGGCCTTGGCCTCGGGGGTGGCGTCAAAGCCGCCGGTGTAGTGATACTTCACGGTGACGGCGCCTTCGCCCAGGCCCATCTCCTGCGCGGCGTACTCGGCGCCCTGCAGGAAGCCGAAGCCGTACTTCTGCACAGCGGGCACGGCCATGCCGCCCATGTAGCCCAGGTTCGTCATGCCGTCCTTCACGGCCGCATAACCGGCCAGGAAGCCCACCTGGTCTTCGGCATAGGTGATGCCGATGGCGTTTTCAGTGGGGTCTGCCAGCGTGCAGTCGATGGCGATGAAGGTCACGTCGGGATAGGTCTCCATGGCGATGCCCACCGGCTCTTCAAACAAAAAGCCCGGGCACACGATGATTTTCGCGCCGCCCTTCACCGCAAGGTCGATGGCCGACAGGTAGGCGTCGGTGCTCTTCTCGGTGGGCTTGTAGTACTGGTGGCTGATGCCCTTTTCCTCGGCATACTTCACAAGGCCTTCCCAGGAGCCCTGGTTGAAGGACTTGTCGTCAATAGTGCCGATGTCGGTTACGAGCGCCAGCTCGTAGCCGCCGCTGCCGGTTCCGGCGCCGCTGCCGGTTCCGGCGCCGGAGCCGGCGGCAGGCGCGCCGCCGCACCCTGCCAGAAGGGACGCTACCAGCAGCATGGCAGACATGATAGCAAGCAGTTTCTTCATGTTTTTCTCTCCTTTTCTTTCGTACACGCGTGCACGGCGGACGTGTGCCCCCGTGCACCTTCCTCATCTGCGGAATGCAGATTTCAGCGAAACCAGTATAGCAGAAAAAGCGCGCATTTTCAATAGCGCGGCTTCACACGGGCATAACAATTCTGTTACAAATGCCCGCCTCGGGCACAGAAGCGCGGCAGGCCGCCCGGCCCGCCCGGGCCTGCGGGCCCTTGCACAGCGCGCCCTTACAGCAGCTTTTCCGGCCCGAAGCCCAGGGGCAAAAGCTGGCCCAGGGGCATTTCGATATAATCGGCCTCACTTTTCGCCATAATGACGAGCAGCTGCGCGCCGCCGAACTCGAACAGCATCTGGCGGCACACGCCGCAGGGCGAGGTGACAAGGGCGTCGTCCGGCGCGTCCACCCTGGCGCCCACCACGGCAATGGCCTCAAACTCGCGCACGCCCTCGCTCACGGCTTTGAACAGGGCCGTGCGCTCGGCGCAGTTGGTGGGGGTGTAGGTGGCGCATTCGATGTTGCAGCCCGTGTACACCCTTCCGTTTCTGGCAAGCAGCGCCGCGCCCACGGCGAAATGCGAATACGGCACATAGGCGTTTTCGCGCGCGGCAAAGGCGGCGCGGATAAGCGCCCTGCGGTCAACCTCCACGGTGTGCCTCCCCCTTTCCGTCATTCCAGCACCGTGCCCAGCGCCACCTCCATCATCTGGGTGAAGCTGGTTTGGCGCTGCTCGGGCGTTGTCTCCTCATGCGAGGTGAACGAATCGGAAATGGTGAGCAGGCACGCCGCGTGCCTGCCCGTCACCCTTGCGTTGTGGAACAGGGCGAAGCTCTCCATCTCTACGGCAAGGCAGCCCTTTTCGTCGCGCAGGGCCTGCCAGTAAAGGGGCTGGCCGGGCGCGGCGGGCGCATCGCGGTAGAACACGTCGGACGAGTGGACGACGCCCTCGATAAGCGGGATGGAAAGCTTCTGCGCCGAGGCGCGCAGCTTTGCGTTCAAAAGCTCGCTGGGCTTCTGCGTGTCGGAAGCGTCGCCGTTCTGCGTTTTCGCATAGCTGGATTCCGAATACGCCGCCGTGGCCAGCACCACGTCGAACAGCTTTGCCTTTTCGCTGTATGCGCCCGCAGAGCCGATGCGGATGATGTTCTCCACATCATACTGGGTGAACAGCTCCCACGAATAGATGCCGATGGACGGCATACCCATGCCGGAGCCCATCACCGAAACGGGCCTGCCCTGATAGGTGCCGGTGTAGCCCAGCATGCCGCGCACCGAGGTGACGAGCTTTGCGCCCTCAAGAAAGGTTTCGGCAATGAATTTTGCGCGCAGCGGGTCGCCCGGCATCAGCACGGTGGGTGCGAAATCGCCCTTTCGGGCGGCGTTGTGGGGGGTGGACATGGTTCATTCTCCTTTTCTGTATTCATGCTTTTCCTTGTAATGTAAGGGGGCGGCGCGCCGCCCCTCTGCGGCTCTTTTTGCCCGGCGGGGCCGGGCGCACAGGCTGCGGGCGCGCCGCGGCGCTGGCCCGGCCTATTCCAGATACATGCCGCGCAGGGCCGCAAGGCCGTCTGCGTCCAGGCCGTGCTCGGCCTTGAAATACGCCTCGAAGGTGCCGTAGCGCCCGCGCACGGCGTCCATGGTGCGCACAAGGTTTTCGCGCTGCACGCCCGTTGCCACCTGTGCCACGGCGCGGGCCGTCTGGGGCGGCAGCTTTTCGCAAAGCTGGGCGCAGAAGGCCTCGCGCGCGGCGGCGTTGCACACATTTGTCTGCTCGAAATCGAACAGCACCGTCTCGTCCGGGGCGCCCAGCGCCTTCAAAAGCAGCATGGCGGCCACGCCGGTGCGGTCCTTGCCTGCGGTGCAGTGGAACAGAATAGGCCCCTTGCCCTCTGCGGCACAGCGCAGCAGCGTGCGGTAGGCCTCGTTTGCAAACGGCATGGTGCCGTAGCTTTCGCGCACCATGCGAAGCAGAGTGTCCACCTCGCCGCTGTCGCGGAAGATAGCCTCCAAATCAAAGCTGACCTCCTGCCCATTCTGCGCCGTGATGGCGTGGATGTCGAAGCGGGCGGGCTCGCCGAAGCAGGGGTCCGGCCAGGCGGCGCGCTCGGCCGCGCTGCGCAAATCGAACACGGTGTGCACGCCGAGGCTTTTGTAAAGCGACACATCGTGCGGCGTTTTCACGTTGGCCAGCGCGGGCGCGCGGTAGAACACGCCGTATTTCACATGCCTGCCGCCCACGGCCCCGTAGCCGCCCAGCTCGCGGAAGTTCGTCACCGCCTCAAAGGGCAGCGGCGCGCCCGGCTGTACCGGGCGCGGCTTTTCCATCTCACACATGGGGCTCATCCTCCTTCGTCTGTACCCGGCCCTGCGCCGGGCCGCCCTGTGCAGCGGGCACAAGGCGCGCGCCGCACACCGTGCAGAACGACGCGCCCGGCAGGCCCTGCATGCCGCAGGCCGGGCACACCATGCCGCCTGCAGGCGTGTGCTGCACCGGTGAGGCCTGCGGCGGCCCTGCCTGCGGGCCCGCGCCCGGCTGCGGGGCAGCCGCGGGCGTCTGCGGCGCGGCGGGCTGTGCGGGTGTGCCGGGCGCCTGCGCCGGGGCAGCGCCGGGGCCGTATGCCTGTGCTGGGCCCTGCGGCCTGCGCCCGGCTGCGGGCAGCCGCGGGCGTCTGCGGCGCGGCGGGCTGTACCGGGTGCGCCGGGCGCCTGTGCCGGGGCAGCGCCGGGGCCGTACGCCTGGGCGGGCCCTGCGTGGCCTGCGCCCGGCTGCGGGGTAGCCGTAGGCGTCTGCGGCGCGGCGGGCTGTGCGGTGCGCCGGGCGCTGCGCCGGGGCAGCGCCGGGGCCGTACGCCTGTGCCGGGCCCTGCGGGCCGCGCCCGGCTGCGGGGCAGCCGCGGGCGTCTGCGGCGGCGGCCGTGCGGGCACGCCGGGCGCCTGCGCCGGGCAGCGCCGGGCCGTACGCCTGTGCAGGCCCTGCCCGCGCCCGCTGCAGGGCGGCGGGCGTCTGCAGCGCGGCGGCTGTGCGGGTGCGCCGGCGCTTGTGCCGGGCAGCGCCGGGGCCGTACGCCTGTGCCGGGCCCTGCGGGCCTGCACCCGGCTGCGGGGCAGCCGCGGGCGTCTGCGGCGCGGCGGGCTGTGCGGGTGCGCCGGGCGCCTGCGCCGGGACAGCGCCGGGGCTGTATGCCTGTGCCGGGCCCTGCGGGCCATAGCCGTACGGCGGCTGGCCGGGCGCGCCAAAGGGAGGCTGCGCGCCGTAAGGCGCAAAGCAGCCGCACTCGTACCACATGGGCTGCGCCTCGCCGAAATACACGGCCGCGCGGCGCGAGCGGAGCAGATACAAATACCATATTCCGTAATAGACAGCCTGCTGCACGCTGGCCAGCAGGCTCTCTGCAATCACCGAGCCCTGCGCAAAAAACGCTATCAGGCCGGCCAGCTCCATTCCAAAAACTGCGATATTCACTGCACCGGTGATGAGGAACACGCGGCGCAGAGCGGCGCCCTTTCGCTGTGCCAGCAGCACGATACACGCCACGCCCAGCGCGCCCACCACAAGGTTTATGCCCTCCAGCACATAATAGAGCCCCATGCCGTATGTGCCATATGTGGCAAGCTGCAATGGGATGCGCACCAGCGCAAGCAGGCAGTTCACACTGCGCAGCGCCGTCAGCACCGCAAACAGCGCCAGCCACCCGCCCAGGCGGGTAAAATCTTTCACCTTCACAGGGTACATATGCTTCCCTCCGGCAGGCGGCTAGGCCTGCTCTTTGATATCGCCGCGCACATAGGCGGCCACAAGATGCTCCAAATCGTCTATCTGCCCCTTCAGGCGGCGGCCCTCGTCGGTGTCCTCCACATAAATGCGCCTGTCGGCCGTTTCAAACACGTTCACAGTAGAGAGGATGTCCAAATTCTCCTCCACGGCCCTCTGCGTGCTTTCGAAGGGGCCGTGGCTGCGCAGGCTGAGGCCGTGGGACGAAAACACCAGCGTATAGCCAGCAATGCCCGTGCGCGTGTGGTAGGCCTTGCAGAAGCCGCCGTCTATCACAATAAGCTTGCCGCCCGCCTTCACCGGGCGCTCGCCGTTTTTGGCAAGCACCGGCACATGGCCGTTGATGATATGCCCGGCGGCCCAATCCAGCCCAAACTCGGCAAACAGGCGGCGCACGGCCTGCCCGGCCACGGCGGCGTCCTCGTTTTCCACAAAGGAATAGTAAGGGTTCTTCTGCTCGGCGCAGGCCTCGGGCTCACCGATGAAATACTGCTCGAAGCAGGCCATTTTGGCGCGCCCGAACACGGGCGAAAGCGGCCCGCACCACAAATACCACAGGAAATCCTGCCCTTTCCGGCGCGCGGCGCTGCCGGGCGGGGCGAAAAAGCCCTGGCGGGCCAGCGTTTCGCATTTATCCATCCAGGCGCGGCCCGCAAACGTCTCGCCGCCCAGATGCACCAGGGCAAAGCGGCCGTCCGCCTCCATGGGCACGGCGCCGTGGAACAGAAGGTTGCCGTTCTCTTTTTTGTAAATGCCGCCCTTTGCGTACAAAAAGCGCGCATGGCGCGAAAGGCGCTCGCTTTCGGCAAAGCTCTGGCACAGCCTTGCCAGCACGTCCTCCTCCGCGCGGGAAAGGCGCGCGGGGCTGGCCCTGTCCACTGTGGGGAAATAGGTGTCGCGCAGCGGCCAGCGCCTGCCGTCCACCTGCACGGTAAAGCTTTGAAAGTCGATATGCTGCAAAAGCGCGCGGCCCTGCATGCCAAAGTCCGGGTTGCGGGCGATGACGGCGCATTCCAGCTTGAACAGGATGACGGCAATGGCCTTGTGCATGCGCGCGGTGCGCCACAAATCCTCCTGCGAGTCCTCACAGCCGGGCTGCGCGCGCGGCAGAAAGCGCGACACATCGCTGTTGGCGTACGTCTGCTCGGCAAACAGCGAAAGGGGGCGCAGGCTGATGCCGTAGCCGTCCTCCAGCGTTTCGAGGTTGTTGTAGGCAAGCGACGTGCGTATGACGCTTGCCACGCACACCTCGCTGCCCGCGGCGGCGCCCATCCACTGCACGTCGTGGTTGCCCCACTGCACGTCCACCGAGTGGTGGGCGATAAGCTGGTCTAAAATAACATCCGGCCTTGCGCCGCGGTCGAACAAATCGCCCACAATGTGCAGGCGGAACACCGCCAGCCGCCGGATGAGCGTGCACATGGCCTCAATGAAGGCGTCGGCGCGGCCCGTGTCCACAATGGCGGTGAGGATGCGGCCATAGTAGCGGTCCTTGTCATGGTCTTCAAAATGGGCGTGCAGCAGCTCGTCTATGATGTAGCGGAAGCCCTTCGGCATGCGCTTGCGCACAAAGCTGCGCGTGTATTTCGAGGACATGAAGCGGCACACGTCAATCAGCCTGTACAGCGTCTGGCGGTACCACGCGCCCACGTCGCTTTGCAAAGGCTTCAGCTGCGCCAGCTTGCGCTCGGGGTAATAGATGAGGGTGGCGAATTCCGCGCGCTCGCGCTCGGGCACCCCGGGGCCCAGCACCCTGTCCACCTTTTCGCGGATGACGCCCGACGCGCTGGATAAAATATGCCCGAACGCCTCGGCCTCGCCGTGCACGTCGCTCATGAAATGCTCGGTGGGCTTGGGCAGCTTGAGGATGGCGTTCAGGTTGATAATCTCTTCCGTGGCGGCGGCCACGGTGGGGTAATCTTTCGAAAGGCTTTGCAGAAATTTCCGCTCGTAGTCCTGCGGCAAGGGCCCCGCCTCCTTTTTTTGCGCCCGCACGGCGGCGAAGGCGCGCCGCGCGCGTGACGCTTTTCCGCGCGGCGGGCCGCCGCGCCCCTGTGGGGCCGCCGCGCCCCGCGCGCCCGTTCGCCTGTTTGCTTGTGGGTTTATTATATCATATCACAGAAAAATATGGTATATTAGGTTTTGACGCAACACAATGGAAGGGGGCGGCGCACATGGCGCTGCGTGTGCCGGAGACGTGCGGGCTGTGCCCGCGCCGCTGCGGGGCAGACAGGACGAAGGAGGCCCCGGGCCTGTGCGGCGGCGGGCCGCAGGTGCGCGCCGCGCGCGCGGCCCTGCACTTTTGGGAGGAGCCGTGCATTTCTGGCACGCGCGGCTCCGGCACGGTGTTTTTTTCGGGGTGCCCGCTTGGGTGCTGCTATTGCCAGAACTACCGCATCAGCGCGGAAAACTCCGGCAAGGCGCTTACCGTGCCGCAGCTTGCCGCCGTATTCCTTCGTTTGCAGGCGCAGGGCGCGCACAACATCAACCTTGTCACGGCCACGCACTATGCCCCGTGGGTGACGGCCGCGCTGGACGAGGCGCGCGCGCAGGGCCTGCGGCTGCCGGTGGTGTACAACACCGGCGGGTATGAGACAGAGCAGATGGTGCGCGCCCTGGCGCCGTATGTGGATATATGGCTGACGGATATGAAGTACGTTTCCAGCGCGCTTTCGGGCGAATACTCCGCCGCGCCGGATTATTTTGCCGTGGCCGCGCCCGCCCTGCGCCGGATGCTGGCGCAGGCGGGGCCGCCCGTGTTCGGCGCGGACGGGCTTTTGCAGCGCGGCGTCATTGTGCGCCACCTTGCCCTGCCCGGCGCCCTGCGCGATTCGCTGGCCGTGCTGCGCTTTCTGGCCGGGCTTGGGCCGCAGAATTTCCTGTTCAGCGCCATGAGCCAGTACACCCCGTTTTACCGCGCGGCGCAGCACAGGGCGCTTTCGCGCCGCATTTCCACCTACGAATACCGCACTGTGGTGAACGAGGCCGTGCGCCTTGGCCTGACGAACGGCTATATGCAGGAAAAAAGCAGCGCCCGGGAGGAATATACCCCGCCCTTCGATTTGGAGGGGTTGTAACCGCCGCAGAAATGAAAAAGTCATTGAAACATGGAAAATCGTCCCGCCCCTGTCAACGGTTTTTGCTTTCCCCGTCAGGGGCAGGTTTGCACATTATAATCAGTTAAATATGTTTTTTCTGTCGTTTTGATACAAACAAATAAAGTAAAAACCACAAGACACTATGGAGCGTAAGAATAGCTAAATCTTTAATTGATGTTAATGCAGTTCCATTTGCCAAATCCATAATACCTTCAAAAGTTGCACTGGAAGGAATCAGGTAGCAAATACAGGAGAGGACTTTGTTTCCTGCACCAATTAAATAATTCAGAATCGGAACCGCCATAAATACAATCATTACAATTTTAATATAGACTACGCCTACCATCATTCCATCAGAGAGTTTACCAATAAACAATCCAATCAGGGCCGATACAAATGCGGAAAGAACGATCAATGCCAGCATGACCGCCGTCTCTGCGAAAGAGAGCCGGAAACAGATTGCCGCCGTAAGAATAGCGGACAGGCAGCCGAACACAAAACCGACAAAGATTTTCTGCATCATATATTGTCTGTCTGTCATTGGCAGGATTTCATTGATAAACGCAACGCCGTCCTCTTTTTCGGAAATGATGTTCATGGCGTTAAAAGTGCAGCCCATAAACATCGCCACAATCAGTGTAATGGCAATAAAGATATTCTGATAACCGGCCATCATGTCAGGACGTTTTATTACCTGTACACTAGCTTGTTCCGCCCATTCCCTCTGTTCGTAGAGAGTTGGAAGCGTGTTGGCTGTCTGTCTAAACATATCCAATTCATCACCGGAAATTATCGTCTGAATACTGCTGTGATCCATTTCCACGCCAATCAGGTTGGTTGATGGTTCGTTGATAGCTGCAATCAGTTCTTCCTGTGTGGGATAGACCGTGACAGTGCCGTATTGTTCCAGCCATGCGTTTACTTCCGAAGTAGTCGTCTTTGCTGTCACTCCAAAATGAAATTCCCCTAATGAAGAAAGGTCAATGGAACCGACAAAATTCAATGCCACTGCAACCACAATAGGCAGGAGAAATGACATGATACAGAATTTGTCCTTTCGGACGCTTTTCAGTTGATAAATCAGTCCTTTCATTGTCAGCCCTCCTTTCCCATTTCCCTGCGAAACGCAGCTTCTACAAGGACAAAGAGTAAAATAATCGCACCTATCGCACCGGCATAATAAACCGGATTTGTGGTTGGGATACCGAAAAAGGCGTTTTTCAGTCCCATATACACATGATAAAACGGGTGGTAATCAATCCACGTCATTTTTACAGAAGTATTTGCTGCCAAAAATACCGGCGTAGCTGCAAAGAGCGCAATCACCAGATAAGCCAGCGAAAATTGTTTAAAGTCCCGCAGGAGCATGGTGCAGCCAAAACCTGCCAGCGCCATAATCAATGAGAGAATAGCGGTCTGCACCAGTACCGCAGGCAAAACCGACATCCCGCCCAGCCCCACATTGAACAGAACCATCAATGCCGCAAAAAACAAATCAGTAAGCAGAAAGAGCATGATTTTGGAACATATAAACAGGCTTTTATGCAGCGGCATAATGGCATGGACGCGGATCACCCCCATTTGCTTTTCCTTGAACAACAGCGAAGCAATTCCTAAAAAACCAACGGCTACGATTTCAATAAAGAGAAGTTCACAAGTAATTTCCCGGCGCTGCTTCATTTCAGGGGTGTTGCTGCCGACGGTTTTTGCTGTATAGCCTCCATCTGAGGAAAGCAGGGATAGTGCATAGTCCGTTCTGTGTCTATCCGCTTTTTCGGTTGCCGCGTACAACATGACATGAGGTGTGTTGCTGCTGGCATCAATCCCGATACCGTTTGTATCACTGGCAAGCGCCGCGTCCAGTTCTTCCAAAGAGGACACAGGCAGGACGAGGGTGGAAACTTCTGGTTGTGTCCCTGCCGGGTCATACAGATATACATTATACGGTTGGGCATCCATAAATTTTATATAACCGAAGTTGATAAACAGCGTGTATAAAACAAAGGAGCCCAACGCCACCAGAAAGAATTTCCCGGACACCATCATCCGACAGTCTTTTTTGAACAGAGAACAAAAGCTTTTCCACATTAAGACAGCCCCCTTCCCGTGTATTGGATAAAGACATCTTCCAGCGTCGGCTCCTGTGAATGGATGCTGATAATTTCGTCATACGCAAAAGGAATACCGGCTTTCAGTTCAGGCGCTTCGATGATCTGTTCCCTTCGCTTGCCCTGGTGAAGATAGGAAATTATAATGCGGTGATTGCTATTCTTTTCTTTCAGATTTTGGGGTGTGTCCAGCGCAGCGATATTTCCATTCGTGATAAACGCCACCCGGTCGCAGAGCAGGTCAGCGTCCAGCATATTGTGTGTTGTGAGAAATACCGTTGTGCCTTTCTGCCGTTCTTTCTCTATGATTTTCCGAAAAAGCACAGCACCGGCAGGATCAAGGCCACTGGTGGGTTCATCCAAAAACAAAAGCTTCGGATTGCTGATTAAAGCCCTCGCCATGCTCACACGCTGCCGCATCCCTTTCGAGTAAGAGGATACTGGTTTATTGAGAAAGTCTTTCTTAAACTCCAGTTCTTCCAGCAGTTTTTTCGCATCCCATAGTTGATCTTTGGGATAAAAGGACGCAAAATAGTTCAGATTGTCCACTGCGCTTAAATTGGCATACAGATAAGGAAATTCAAACAGGACACCAATCTGCTGAAAAAACTCTTGCGTCTGTGCAGCTTTTAAATCCTTTCCAAAAAGGGAAACCTTGCCGCCATACCCCCTTAAGATGCCGGTTAATATCTTTTGGGTGGTGGATTTTCCAGAGCCATTTGGCCCCAGAAAACCGAAAATTTCCCCATCTGACACAGAGAAGTTTAAGCCGTGTAACGCCTGCTTATCCTTTCCATAAGAAAAGGTCAGGTCTTTAACCTCGATCATCTTCATCACCCCATTTTCCAGTCTGGTTCTTTTTCTTCTCCTGTTCCCGTTTGCTCCACCACTTCATAAACTTTACCTTGAACGGGATGCAGATCACCAGCGCCACAACAATCAATAGCCACCAGTGCCATTCCATACCTAAAAACATAATCGCTACCTCCTTTATCTGGAGGGTCGTTCCCTCCTTGCGGGATAAAGGTACGAAAATGTGTTGAAGTCGGTGTGAGGTCGCTGTGAAGTTGGTGTGAAATCTTCCCAGCAGAAGAAAAGGCCCTGATCTCCATTTGGAAACCAGAGCCTATCGGGGAATACGAATTTGCTATTTTACTGTGGGGAGGGAGAAGTAAAAGGCCACTCCCCCCGGCTGATTTTCTGCGCCATAGTGTAGGTGCTGCATGGACAAGACCTGTGCAACAATGGCAAGGCCCAGCCCGGAACCGCTGTATTTGGAATTTTTATCACGATAGAATTTCGACCATATCTTTGACAGGCTTTCTTCTGCGATAGATGGCCCCTGATTGAAGATAGAAAAGTACAGAAGGCCGTCTTTTTCAAGCAGGGATAATTTCAAAATTCCGCCTGGCCTGTTATTTCGTTTGGCATTGACGATCAGATTATTCAAGACCTGTTCCATCCGCCCTTTGTCTGTATTGACATAGACAGGATGCTCCGGCAGTTCATATTCCAAAACAAAATCTGCGTCCGGGGTGTCGATCAGCAGCCGTCCTGCCACCGTTTCCAAAAAGTCTACAAAGTCGAACCGCTCCGGGCGGAGCTGGGTAGCCCCATTTTCCAATGCAGACAGATCAAGCAGCGTAGTGATTAAGCGGCTCATGCGTTCTGTTTCCGTTATGATGACCTCGGAATACTTTTGCCGTTTTGCTTCGTCCGTTTCGTCTTGCAATCCCTCGGCATAGGCCCGGATCACGCCCAGCGGAGTTTTCATTTCATGGGAGAGGTTGTCCACCAGTTCTTTACGCTCTGCAAGCAGCCTTTTTTTCTGCTCCACATCCTGCTCTAATTTCCGGTTGGCATCTTCCAGAGAAGAAAACGCCTGTTGCAGATTTTCGGCCATCGTGTTCAGGCTCTCCGCAAGCTCTCCAAATTCATCATGGCTTTTTACATGGCAGGGGTGGGAAAAATTAAGCTCTGCCATGTTCCGGGCTGCTTCATTCAGTTCCGAAACCGGCTTTGTGATAAAGCGGGCCATCAGCAGGTCAATGGCACAGACCAGAACCACAACAAAAGCCAGCCAGAGCACAAAGGAAATATCGGTGTTCACTGGCAGTTTGGTGGATAGTATATAAGAAACAATCAGGGCAACGCCGATCAGTTTGGAGGCCAGCAGTATCTTCTTTCGTATGGTAAAGATGTTCATGTTTCCGTTAATCTTCATACGCCCACCTCAAATTTGTAGCCGGAACGGATTAGGGTAACAATATGCTTGCCCTCATCGCCTAATTTCTGCCGCAGGGTTTTGATATGGGTATCTACCGTCCGTGTTGTCCCCTCAAAATCATAACCCCAAATCCGGTTAAGCAACTGCTCTCTGCTGAATATCCGGCTGGGATTAAGCATGAAGAAATGCAGTAGTTCATATTCCTTGTGGGTCAAAGTGATTTCCTGTCCATCCACAAAAACCTTATGAGATGTGGGGATGATCGTAATTTTTCCGGCGTTCATAGAATCGGTAGGCATGATAGAGGAACGGCGCAGCAAAGCGCCCACCTTTGCCAGTAATACTTTAGGACTGAATGGTTTGGTAATATAGTCATCGGCTCCCAACTCATAGCCTTTCAGTTTATCTTCTTCCTCGCTTTTTGCAGTCAGCAGGATAATGGGGAGGTTGTTCATTTCCCTTGCCATCTTGCAGACGGAAAAACCATCAAGGTGGGGCATCATCACATCCAGTATCATTAAGTCCATTGGATTGTTTTTCAAGATCATTAAAGCGTCCACACCATCGTCCGCCGTAAAGTAGGAGTGACCGCCTCGCTGCATATACTCGGCAATAATGCTCTGCATATTCTTTTCATCTTCCACAATTAAAATATTTGCCATATAGAGGGGCCTCCTTTCATCTGTTTTTATTGTAGTGTTTTATTTTTGACAATGCAAGAATGTATTACGGGAAACAATGCTTGTTTGAGAGTTCTGCGGTATTATTCTTGTGTAAATGCCAATGCTGCGAAACAGAGGGCTTCACATGAGGCCGCTTCTGCATTAAAAAATATTTTTGACTCCCCGTTTCAGCGGGCAATTTCCGTCCTTGTAAACGTATTATTGGCGGAGCAAAAAGGAAATCCGCTGCAAGAAACTATCTGCTACAAGATCGGCGGGACGGTCTTTGAAATCGAAACTTCCTGCGGCGGAACGGAACCGCTCATTGAACTGGTCTGGAACTCCATTGGAGAAGTCAAGCTGCCGGGCGACGATCAGACCGTGAAACGGCAAAGAAAAGGCAGGACGGCATGACCTTTCAGCCATGCCGCCCTGCGACAATCAAATTACTTCCTTATGGGGGCGTGCCTTTTGGCCGGGGCGGCGTTTCGCAGGGCGTGCGCCCGGCGGTGCTTTTCCTTCCTGCAGGCGCCGAACGCTGAGGCTTCTCTTTCCGGTGAAAGCGTTTCGCTTTCCTGTGCGGCAGAAAATGGGCGCTGAAAATTCAGGCTTCTTTTTTGAAAAAGCGCCCTGCTTTCTTATGCCGGGAAAGCAGCAAAGGGCCCGAGGCGCTCGCCTGAAAAATGTGAATTCCAACGCCAACAACTGGCAAATTCATATTTTTCATATGGCTTGCCCCGATTTCCCCCAGGCCCCAGCCTGCGGCCCAGGAGCCGTGCTTTGCCCGGTTGGCCCCGGCACGCGCCTGCGGGCGCAGAACGGCAAAGCTGTGGCGTTTTCCTTCGCGCGCGAAACAGCAAGAATGGCATCTGCGCGCTCACACGCTTTGTGTGTGACGGAAAACGGAATTTGGAACAGCGCGGCAGGCGGCGCACCTGTAATTTGCCGGGGAAAATGTTTCTGCGCAACAGCCTTTCCGCACGCACGAGGTGCGAAGCACAAGCCTGTGTGCGGGCCTGAAACCCCATCGCGCCCGGCGCCCTCTTTATTAGAGGGCTGCCGCAAAAGCCGTACCCTTGCGGGGGCTGTCTCACCCACTCCACGGGCGGGTTTGCTTCAGCCTTCTGCGGCGCTTTGCGCACCGGGCGGCGCGCCGCCCAGATATACCTGCAAATACTCCTCCAGCTTGTGCAGATATTGCGCATACAGCCTGTCGTCGTTTTGCAGGCCGTGGCCGGAATGCGGCAGCTCGATATAATCATGGGGCACGCCGTGTGCCTTCAGCGCGTCTGCCAGCCGCCTTGCCGAGCCGATGGGGCATATTTTGTCATACGCACCGTAGGCGCACAGTGTAGGCACCGTGTGTTCATCTACCCACAGAACGGGGGAAATTTCCTTCACCGCCTCGTCATACGCCTGTGTGCCCATGCTTTCCACCGGGATGGACCTGCCTGCCATGGCACCGAACAGGGCGGCAGCCGCCTGCGGGCTTTTATCCAGGCCGTAGCTTACCCAATCCTCCGGGTAAAAGCTGGCCGGGCCTACTGCCTCAAACACAAATTTCACCGGAATGGGCGACTGCGGCGCATCGCGGTAGGCGTACAGCAGCGCCAGCGTGCCGCCTGCCGAGCCGCCTGCCACCGCCATTTCACTCAGCGGATAACCCAGCTTTTCAGCCTGCGCCTGAATGGCGGGGATGCTGCTTTTTATTTCCTGCGACATGGTTGCCACATTGGCCCATGGGTTTTGCCCGCTCAGCAGCGTATAGTTTACCCCCGCAGCCACATACCCTTTCTGACACAGCCATTTCAGCATGGCGGCGTCATCCGCCTTATCGCCGCCGGTAAAGCCGCCCGCATGCAGGTATACCACAAGGCCGTAGGCCTCTTTTCCGCCGCCCGCGGGCACATACAGGTCAAACCGGTTGGCCTCTCTCTCGCCGTAGGGCAGGTCTGTATATACGCGTCCGGTGAAGCCGCCCCGCTGCATCTGCGCGCCTGCCACCAGCGGGCGCACTGTCAGCTTCACGGCGGCAGAGGCCGCAAACGCGGCCAGAAAGGTGCCTGCATAAACAGCCCCCCAAAGCGCCCTGTGCCCGCCCCCTTTGCCCCGGCTCTTCATAAAAAGTTCCCCCCGAACAGCGTGCCCCCCAAAAGGGCGTTCAGCGCGGCGCGCACTGTCAGGCGCCCCAGCGCCGCACCCGCCACCGCGGCAAACACCAGCGCAAGCAGACGCTTTTTTCCAGCCTGCATGGGCCAAGCCCCCTTTCGCCTTCTTGACAATCGGATGAAACGGCTGTATCATCCTTGCTGAAACAAGTGTATCATCCCGCTTTGGCACCGTCAAGGCATCGGGGTAAAATGATACACCCCACGGGGGAGTGTAACGGCCATGAACAATACACAGAAAAACAGCTATGTCAAAGCGCACATCACCGCCGCCCTGCTGGCACTGCTAGAGGAAAGGGAGCTAAAGGACATCTCTGTGCGCGATATTACGGCGGCAGCCTGTGTGAGCCGCGTTTCCTTTTACCGGAATTATCGGGAAAAGGAGGATATTCTGCGGCAGTATATCGGCGGGCTGTTCGGCCAATGGACAGCGGAATATGACGCGGCGGGCAGCGGCGGCGACAGCGCGCTGATGGGGGCGCTGTTCGGCCATTTGAGCGCGCACAAGGAATTTTATCTGCTGTTAAAGCGGCGCGGGCTGGCGCACCTGCTGAAAAATGTGATTCTGGATATCTGCGGCCCGAAGCCGGAATATCCCAATGCCGACGCCTATGCGGCAGCCTTCGTTGCATACGGCATCTATGGGTGGATAGAAGAATGGTTTGCCCGCGGCATGCAGGAATCTGCACAGGAAATAACGCAGATGCTGCAAAGCAGGCGTGCAGCCACCTGAAAGGCAGCATTGTCTTTCAGGCGGCCGCACGGCAGCTTAAATCGAATGAGCGCCAGGGGGGGGGCAAACAGCTTTGCAGGGCATTTTTCAGCTCTGCCATTTTGAACACAAAGGACAAGCACCGGTAATTTCAGGCTTTTCTTTCAGGTGAAAGCGCTCCACTTTCTTGAGTGTAAGAAAGCAGGAGCCGCTTCCCTATTCAGGGAAGCCCGAACTTACAGCGCTTATGAAGTCAGGTCCTCCGGCAAAGCCGGGGGGCCTGCGTAAGCCCTGAAAGGGCATCGTACCGGCAAGCCTCTCAAGAGGCACTGAATACTCTGCCTCCTGCATCACTTGCTCTGCGGCCCGTAAACGGGCGCCGTTTATCCAAGATTATCTTTCTGGCAATCGTAAAGTTGTTAATCTCTTCCCGCTTCGCTCCATGCTGGAAGCGAAATCTTTTTTACGCTCCCCAGCAGACCTGAGGGTTGTCATTTCACTAAAACATACAAGACAAAAACCGCAGCAGCCTTACGGCCTGCCGCGGTTTTATTTTTCTTTTGGATGTTTGCCGGGATACGGAAAACGGGCATTCAGCAAATCGCCCGCGTTTACCTCTAAAGCATCGGCAATGTTAAAAAGGACTTCAACAGAGAAAGCGCGCACAATGTTGGGCGCTTCAATCGCGCTCAAGTGGGAACGGCTGATATTGGCGCGCTCTGCAAGCGTCTCCTGAGACATGCCCCTCATTTTTCTCAAAGCGGAAATCGTCAGGCCAAGCTCGATGAAGCGGTCCCGGTTTTTGAATGCAACATCTTTCCCCATCGAATGCCCCCTTCCACTCTCTGTAAACTATTATATCTTGTCCGGCAGGGGCTTTCTGTCTTTATTAGAGAGCTATTGACTAATATTTAGAGCAAATATATGATGTTGATAAGCAAAAGCGCTTTGAAAAAGTCAAAAGAGGGGACATCTGTCATGGTGTGGAATTGGTACAGAAGAAAAATGGAAGCAGCCTTTTTGCTATTCATCTGTCTGGGCAGCTTTGCCGCCTGCGGCACCCCGCAAAGCGAACCGCAAAGCGCGCCCTGCCCCACCCCCGCCGCATCTGCCGCCCCGCCGGATTACAGCTTTGCCGTGCCCGCCGAACAATGCGCCGTGTGCGGCACATGCCCGCAGCTTGCCATCAGCGCGCTGTGGGGCCATGAAAACATCGCCTTTCTCGATTTGAACACCTTTGACGTGCTGGAGCTGCCCATAAACCGCTATGCCCCGCGCGGCCCCCTTCTGGAACAGCCTGCGGGCTTCTCCGCCGTGGTGTCCGCCAATTTGGGCGGGGCAAGCCTCACCTTCCTTGCCGCGCCGGACAGGGGCATGGCAAGCGGCTGGCTGGAATGGCAGGCGCCCGCGCGCGGCGGGCCGCGTGTTGTTGCCGCCTTAGCACAACGGAAACCCGCGGCTGTGCCGGGGAGAGTAAAAGGGCTTTCGCTGTCAGTTTTGTTCGCAGCGGGATGGTATTCCATGTCAAAAGATGCAGCACATAATGAAAAAAACTGTTTGCGGGAGGCGGGGCAAGTGATGCCGGAGGCAGAGTATTCAGTGCCTCTTGAGAGGCCTGCCGGCAGTACGCCTCTCCAAGGCTTACGCAAGCCCCCTGCTTTGCCGGGGAGCCTTACTTTGCAGCCTGCTGGAAAAGAAAACGCCGCCCCGGCTCTATGCCGGGGCGGCGTTTCGCAGGGCGTGCGCCCCTGCGGACTGTTTTAATATTGGCTTTTGCGCCTGCGGGCGGCCTTGCGCCAGTAGCCGTAGGCCGAAAGGGCCAGCATGGCGGCCAGCATCACGGGAAACACCCAGTCTTTGCCGCTGGAGTCGTAGCTGCGCACGTCGCTCCACGCCTTGCTCATGGCGTCGTTCACGTCTGTGGGCAGCACCAGCATGGTCTCGCACAGTGCAAGGTAACCGGCCGAAGGATACATCATGTCGCTTTCGGCCAGCTCCGGCGGCAGAAGGCTGCGCACCTGCGTCTGCGGCGAGGAATAGCAGATATACTCGGCGTTGGCCAGGGCCACCTGCGTTTCGCACATGAAGTTGATGAACATTTCGGCGGCCTCTTTGTGGCGCGCGCCCTTGGGGATGCACATGGCGTCCACAAAGCGGTTGGTGCCCTCGGCGGGCAGGAAGATGGCGAGGTCGGGGTTATCCTGCATCATGGTCATGCCGTCGCCGGTGTAATACGGCGCCAGCGCGGCCTCGCCGCCGCTCATTTTGTCGAACACCTCGTCCATCACATAGCTCTGCACCACGCTTTTCTGCTCTTTCAGCTTCTGCGCGGCCTCCTCCACATCGTCCGTGCTCTGCGGGTTCAGCGATTTGCCCAGCATCTTGCCCGCAATGGCAAAGGCGTCGCGGCTGTTGTTGAACATGAGGATGTTGTTTGCGTATTTTTCATCCCACAAAATGCCCCAGCCCTGGGATAAATCGCCCTCGTCCACCATGGTGGTGTTGTACACGATGCACACCGTGCCCCAGGTGTAGGGCACGCTGTATTCGTTGGCGGGGTCGTATGCAAGGCCCTTGCAGGTCTCATCAATGAGAGCATAGTTCGGGATATTGGAAAAATCCAGCTTTTCCAGCATGCCCTCGTTTATCATCTGGCCTATCATGTAATCGCTGGGGATGATGACGTCATAATCGCCCGCGCCGCTTTTCAGCTTGGCGTACAGGCTTTCGTTGGTGTCGTAGGTGGTGTAGTTCACGTTGATGCCGGTAAGCTCTTCAAACTCCTTCACCACGTCCATGGTGCCGTCCGCCCCGTCGGAGATATACTCGCCCCAGTTGTATACGTTCAGGGTGATGTTGTCGCCGGCAAAGCGCGTGTAATCGTAGCCGGGCTCTACCTCCACCTCGGCAAAGGCGGGCGCGTACGGCGCGGCCAGGCACGCGGCGCACAGAACAAGCGCGGCGGCCCTTTTGGCAAGGCGGTGCTTTTTCATACGCGCGCCTCCCTTCTGGCGGCGCGGGCCGTGCGCTTGTCGCGCGCGGCCTCCACCCCGTTCACGCCGAGGATGATGGCCAGAATGACCACGAACATGATGGTGGAAAGGGCGTTTATTTCGGGGCTGACGCGCTTTTTCGTCATGGAGTAGATGGCGATAGGCAGCGTCTGCACCGTGCCGGAGTTGAAATACGAGATAATAAAATCGTCAATGGAATACGTCAGGCTGATGAGAAACGCCGAGATGATGGCGGGCATTATCTCTGGCAGCACCACCTTGAAGAACGCCTGGCGCGGGTTGCAGCCAAGGTCCAGCGCGGCCTCGTACATGCGCACGTCCATCTGGCGCAGCTTGGGGCTGACGTTGAACAGCACATACGGCAGGCAGAACGTGACGTGCGCGATAAGCAGCGTGCCGATGCCGAAGCCCACGCGCACCTCCTGCCCCAGTATGGCCGTAAGCACCTTGCTGATGCCGCCGTTCATCACCACAAACAGCAGCATGGTGGCGACGCCGGTGACGATTTCGGGGTTGACGATGGGCACATACGAAAGGTTCAGCACCACGGCGCGCCTGCGGCGGCTCATGTTGTTCACCCCAATGGCCGCCAGCGTGCCCAGCACCGTGGCGATAATAGCCGAGGCAAAGGCCACCACAAGCGACACGCCCAGCGCCTGCAGAATCATTTCGTCGCCCAGCAGGTTTTTATACCAGCGCAGCGAAAAGCCCGCCCAGACGTTGCGGCTTTTCGACTCGTTGAAGCTGAAGGCGATAAGCACCGCGATGGGCACATACATGAAGCCGAACACGGCCACCATCCACACGCGGCCAAGGTTTTTCCAGCGCCTCATACCATCGCCTCCATTTCTTCCGTGTCGGCGGTGGTGAAGCTCATGCACAAAAGCACAATCACCATCAGCACAAGGCTCATGGCGCTGCCCAGGTTGTAGTTGTAGCTGTTGCCGAGGAACTGCATTTCAATGAGGTCGCCCGGCAGCAGGTTGGAGCCGCCGCCCAGCATGCGGCTGATGATGAAGGTGGAGATGCTGGGCACAAACACCATGGTGATGCCCGTGGTGATGCCCGGCATGGCCAGCGGCACCAGAACGCGCGAAAGAATGTGGAACTGGCTTGCGCCAAGGTCCTGCGCGGCCTCGATGACGCTGTGGTCTATTTTCACCATAATGGTGTAAAGCGGCAGTATCATGAACGGCAGGTAGTTGTACACCATGCCCAGCACCACGGCGCCGGAGGTGTTTATCATGTGCAGCGGCCCAATGCCGAACAGCCCCAGAAAGCGGTTGATAAGGCCGTTGTTTTCCAAAAGCGTCATCCACGCATAGGTGCGCAGCAGAAAGTTCATCCACATGGGCAGCATGATAAGCATCTGCATCATCTTCTGGTGCGCGGGGGCCATGCGGCTGAGCATATAGCCGATGGGAAAGGCGATGACAAGGCAGATGACGGTGGCGATGACGGCCTGCACGATGCCGCGCGCAAACACGGTGGTGTACGCGCCCAGGCCCATGATGTTTTCCAGCGTGAAGCTGCCGGCCTTGTCGGTGAACGCAAAGTACACCACAATGGCCAGCGGCACTGCCACGAACACCACCATCCACACGATGTAGGGCGAAGCGCCCGCTTTGCTTTTCACTGACGCTCAGCCCTCCTTCTTCATGATGTGGATCTCGTCCGGGCCGATGCTCATGCCGATAAGCTCGCCCACCTGCGCGGCCTGGGTGGAATGGATAATCCACTCAAAGCCCGCCTGGCGCACGTGCATTTCGTAGTGCACGCCCTTGAAGATGACGTTTTCCACCACGCCCGTAAGCTGGCCCTGAATGGCCGGCACAATTTGAATATCCTCCGGGCGCACCACCACCTGCACAAACTCCTTGGGCGCAAAGCCCTTGTCCACGCAGGTGAACTCCTGCCCGGCAAACTCCACGCGGAAATCGCGCAGCATCACGCCGTCGATGATGTTCGACTCGCCGATGAAATCGGCCACGAAGGCGTTGTTCGGCTCGTTGTAAATATCCTGCGGCGTGCCTATCTGCTGAATGTTGCCGCCCTTCATCACCACCACCATGTCGGACATGGTGAGGGCCTCCTCCTGGTCGTGCGTGACATAGACGAAGGTAATCTCAAGGCTCTGCTGGATGCGCTTGAGCTCTATCTGCATGCCCTTGCGCAGCTTCAAGTCCAGCGCGCCGAGGGGCTCGTCCAGCAAAAGCACGCGCGGGCGGTTCACCAGCGCGCGGGCAATGGCCACGCGCTGCTGCTGCCCGCCGGAAAGCGTTGTGGTGCTGCGGCGCTCGAAGCCCTTCAGGCCCACAAGCTCCAGCATTTCCATCACGGCGCGGCGCACCTCTTTTTCCTCCACCTTTTTCAGGCGAAGGCCGAAGGCCACGTTCTCGAACACGTTCAGGTGCGGAAACAGGGCGTACTTCTGGAACACGGTGTTCACCTGCCGCTTGTACGGCGGCAGGCGCGTGATGTCCTTGCCATCAAAAAAGACATTGCCCGATTTCGGCTCGATAAACCCGCCAATGACGCGGAGCGTGGTCGTCTTGCCGCAGCCGGACGGGCCGAGGAAGGTGACGAACTCTTTGTCGTGGATATCGAGGTTGAGGCCGTCCAAAACGCGGTCTCCGTCGAAATCGACTACAATGTCCTTGAGTGAAACGATCTTCTTGTTCTCCATTACAGACTGCATCCCCCTTTGCGGAATTTACCGAAGGGCTGTCTGCCCCGCGGCCCAGCGCCCATGTTACCGCCCCGCAAAAGGTTTGTTACACCGCCCCATCCGGAAGGGCGGCTGCAGCGGCACATCAAAACGCCAAATTTCGCCGCAGGCCCCGCGCAGAGCCGGTGGGAAAGCGCTTTCCCCCGCCCTTTTGCCGCCTGCGGCTGTGTGTCAGATGCGTATACGACACATTGCCCTCTATTATGGGGCCATGTTCATACTTTGTCAATGTTTTTTTCGAAAAATCTTCGCAAAATCTTTCATTTTTCCGGTTTTTCCCGCTGTTTTCCCCACCTTTCCCGCCGGGGATTTCAGGTTTTCTCTTGTTTTCTTTCATTTTCTCCGTTTTTCTCCCGTTTTCTTGCGCTTCAAAAAAGCAGGGCAAAAAGGCGCGCGCGGGGCCGCCGCGCGCGTGCCCGTGAGGCGGAAATGCCAGCGGAATTGTCTGTGCACCCGGCCGCGCCGCGCAAAAAGCCGCGCCGCGCGCGTGCCCGCGAGGCGGAAATGCCGGTGGAACTGCCTGCGCACCCGGCCGCGCCGCGCAAAAGACGACACCGCGCGCGTGCCCGCGAGGCGGAAATGCCGGAGGAACTGCCTGCGCACCCGGCCGCGCCGCGCAAAAGGCCGCGCCGCGCGCGTGCCCGTGAGGCGGAAATTCCAGCGAACTGCCTGCGCACCGGGCCGCACCGCGCAAAAGACCGCGCCGCGCGCGTGCCCGTGAGGCGGAAATGCCGGTGGAACTGCCTGCGCACCCGGCTGCACCGCGCAAAAAGCCGCGCCGCGCGCGTGCCCCTGAGGCGGAAGCACCGCGCGTCAGGCCCAGGCTGTCAGCCGCCGCGGCCCGCCCCGTGTGCCAGAAAGCAGCCCCTTTCGTGCGAGCAGATGACGCCCACGGCCTGCAGGTAGGCATAAATAATGGTGGTGCCCACAAACTTCATGCCGCGCTTTTTCAAATCCTTCGATACGGCGTCGGAAAGGGGCGAGCTTGTCAGCCCCGTCTCGTGCACCACCTGCCCGCCCGTCCAGCCCCACAGGTAGCTTGCAAAGCTGCCGAACTCCTGCTGGATGGCAAGAAAAAACCGTGCATTGCCCACGGCGGCGCGCAGCTTCAGCCGGTTGCGGATGATGCCTGCATCGCTTTGCAGCGCGGCCAGCTTTTCGCCGCCGTAGGCGCTTACCGCCTGCGCGTCAAAATTATCGAAGGCGCGCCGGAAGGCCGCGCGCTTATTCAGCACGCACTCCCACGAAAGCCCGGCCTGAAAGCCCTCTAATATCAGCATTTCAAACAGCATGCGGTCGTCCCGCACGGGCACACCCCACTCTTCGTCGTGGTAGCGCACATACGCCTCGTTGCCCGGGCTGGCCCACCAGCACCGCCGTTTGCCGTCTGCCCATTCCATACCGCCTTTTCCTCCTCTGCCCTCCGCCCGGCGGGCCCTGCTACCGCTCTACCACGACAGTAAGCATCACAAGGTCCTCGCAGCCGGTATTGGCAATGCTGTGCTCCGAACCCTTTTTGCAGATATGGCACACCCCGGCGCACAGCGCCTCTTCCCTTCCGTCGCACACGGCCCGGCCCGTGCCCGAAAGGATATAACTGATATCGTCGCTCGTCTCGTGCCTGTGCAGGCCGATGGAGCCGCCCGCATGCAGGGTGCACGGAATGACCTTGCCCCCTGCGTCTGAATACATTTTGGCCGTCATTGTCCCCGTCCCGCCGTTCATGCCCGGCACGGTGACGGCTTTTTTCCGGTTGAAATCGACCAGCATATCATTCACTCCCTCTGCCCGCCATGCATTTACAGCGCCGTGCCTGTTTTGGGCGCGTGCAGGCGGCGCACATCCACGCCCTCATGCGCCAGCAGCTTCACCTTTGCGGCAAGGCCGCCGGCATAGCCGGTGAGGCTGCCGCCCGCGCCCACCACGTGGTGGCAGGGTATGATGATGCTGATGGGGTTGTGCCCCACCGCGCCGCCCACCGCCTGGCTGGACATGGACGGCCTGCCCATCTGCGCCGCCACCTGCTTTGCCAGCGCGCCGTAGGTGGTGGTGCCGCCATAGGGGATGCCGCATAAAAGCGCCCACACCTGCTGGCGGAACGCGCCGCCCACGGGCCGCAGGGGCAGCTCGCACGGGTGCGGCTTTTCCCCGGCAAAATAGCGGGCCAGCCACTGCCGCGCGGCCTCGAACACCGCGGGGCTGCCGTCCTGCACGCACTCGCCCGGCAGCAGGGGCTGGCAGAAATATTTCTGCCCCTCCAGCCACAGGCCCGCAAGGCCCTGCCCATCGCTGGCCAGCGTCAGCCGCCCCACGGGGGACGGGCAGGTGGTAAGGTAATACGTCATACAGCATCCTCCTGTCCTGAATTTTCACTGTGTGCAAGGGGCGCGCCGCACCTGCGGGGCCCGCGCCGCATTTTTGCCTGTACCGCACAGCGGGCGCACCATGCCGCACCCGCCGCGCGGCCTCTGCTCTGCCCGGCCCGCGGTACGCCTGCCGCCTGCCTTCGCCCCGCAGGCACACGGCGGCATGCACCGGGCCCGGCGCATCAGGGCGCCCCGCGCAAAGGCAGGCAGATGTGAAGCCGCCAGACAAGCCCGCTTTTGCGCAAGCGCACAGAAGGCACGCCTGTGCAGAAGGGCAGGCGGCATACATGCATACCGCAGCCTGCACCTGCAGCTGTCTTGCAAAAATATCATACCATATTTGTTTTCTCTGTGGAACCGCCCCCCCGCGCAGGGCGCGCGCCGCGCCGCGGAAAGCACAAGCCCCCCCCGGCCGAAGGCGCCGCTGGCGCAAGAAGCCATCGCCCCCCAAAAGGCAATTTTTGCGCACAGCCCCTTCATGCTTCCCTTGCGGCTGCAAAGGGCGCCTGCGGAAGGCCTCCCTGCTCTGCGGCAAAAGCTGCCGCCTGCGGGGTGCTGCGCAGCTTTGGCCCGGCGGCTTTGGAAGGGATTGTGCAAAAAGCCCGGCAAGCAGGCAGGCCTGCCGGGCTTTTGCATGCATCAGGCGCCAAAAGCGCCGGGCCAAAGCCGGTGCTTTCCTGCGGCAGCGCGCCTTGAAGAGTGCTGCCGTAAGAATACCCGCAGGGGGCGGCGGCCGCCTGCGGGCGTATGCCGTGCGCACCTGCAAAGCGTTTCTTATCTCTGCGTCCCCTTTGCCGGGGGCCTTCGCCTGCCGCCCAGGGGGGCCTGGCCGCGCTGCGGCGCGCCTCAGCCCAGCACCCGGCTGTATAAAAAGCAGCGCAGCGGCGTCTTTCTGCCGCCGAGCTGCAGCGTCACGCGCTGCTCGCCCTCGCGACGAAAGCCGCGTTTTTCATAAAACTGATAGGTGCAGGCGTCGTCTGTATAAAGGTACACCTCTTTGCCCGGCGCGCGGCGGGCAAGCTCTGCCAGCAGCAGGCTGCCCACGCCCGTGCCCCTTGCCGCAGGCGCCGCGGCAAGAAAAAGCACCTCGCCGTCCGGCGTGTGCGTGCGGCGGTATGCCTCGAACAGGGTGCGGTTCGCCGCCTCATACACGCCCGCGCCGCCGGGGGCAAACAGGCGCTGCAGCATGTCGAACACGCGCACATACAGCCGCATGCCCCGGCTTCGGCAGCAGGGCCGCCCGCCCTTTATCTCGGCCAGCAGCACCCCTGCCAGCGTATCGCCGCAGTAGGCGGCCAGCACATGGGTGGCGCGCGTCAGCTCCAGATACCAGAAGTACCGGGCGTACAGCTTCAAAAGCAGCCTGCTTTCCATATACCAGTTGAAGTGCATGCCCTCAATGGCATACTGCATGGCCTGGCCGTAGTCTTTTTTCTGAAGCTCCCGAAGCTGTGCCTGCATGGCGGCGCCCCCCTTTATTCACTGTATCGTGCCGCCAGTATAGCAGAAAAGCGCGCGTGCCGCAAGGCCGGGGCCCCCGCCGCCTGCCTGCGCCTCAAAGCGCACCGAGGCTTTATCTCACGCACCGCCCGGGAACAGGCGGTGCGCCGCCCCGGTGAAAGCCTCCTGATTGCCGGAGGGCAGCCGCCCCGGCCCGCCGCGCCGCAGACGCCCGCGGCTGCTCCACGGCCGGGCGCAGGCCCGCAGGCCGGGCCGCCGGTTTATCAGCCGCAGGCATCGCAAAGCCCCGCGCCGCCCGCACAGCCCGCCGCCCGCTGCTAAAGGTGAAAGCCCCTTGCGGGAGGCCTCTCCGCCGGACTGCGGCTTTCACAGTAGTCATACCCCTTAAGGGGGAGGCATCACGCGCGGCCTATAAGGACGAAACACAAGACAGCGCCTAAATGACGCCGGCTTTCACTTTGTTCAAGCCACAGTGGCATGATTACTTGCTGCCCTTAAAAAGGTCTTCGTACTCTTTTCGGCTTAAACTATCCTCTATCTGATCCTCCTTTTCCTGCCCCCTTATTATTGTTGCAGTATGGATTCCTGCCGCATTTGGGCATGAATACGATATGATGCTTGCACACCTATTTGGTACGTGCTAAAATTTTTGACATAAGAAACATCCTTCCTGGTTTTCTTTTAGGCGGCGTTCGCAGAACAACAAAGGAGTTAAGAGACGCTCGTCAGAAGTGCGAATTGTACTCTGCTCTCGAAAATGGCATAGTCAGTAAAAAGTTAAATCGAGGCCGACAAAGTTTGCATAATGACCGACGAGGAAAAGGAAAAGGCGACACTCAGCACGGCAAAAGCTTTCTCTTTGGGGATGAAAAATTCGCAGAAGAGTTGATAAAGAAGTATGCTGGAACTGGCTAGGTGCTTGTGATTAAAGGTAGAAGAAACCCTAAATGTCCAAACGCTTGAATTTATAAGGAACGAGTTTTTGCGGATAAAACTGCGGAATGTGCATTGACCAAAAGAAGGGAACTAGTTATCCTACTAATCTTCTCATGATTTCTTATTCTAAGAAGGGCGCTCATATTTATCCAAGAAAGGAGGAATGATGATGAAAAACTTTGACGAATTTCACGAAGGTATGATTGTTCGTCTTATTACTGTCGAAAATGAGTCCTATGAAGGAAAGATTGGAGACATAATAGAAGCCGATGATAATCCGGAAGTAGATGAAGAAATTATTCTTTTGGATAATGTTAAAGAACTTCATGGAGGATCAGAGGGGTTCTTGGCATCATATGTTTCCTCCATGGAAATATTGGATAAGTAAGAGAAAGAGTCTTAGGATTTTATCATGAAAGGTGATGTAATGGCGGTTCCTTTTGGCACAAGGATGAAATGTGTCTGGAATGCGTTTCTCAATCGTGACCCCACGGATGAGATACCATCCTTTTACATTAGCGGCTCTTCTTATCGCCCCGATCGTCCCCGATTCACGGGCGGTCACGAACGTTCGATAGCGAACTTCCGTATACAACAGAACCGCGCTCGATACGGCTTGAACACTCACCATTTTACCAAAGAGGATGTTTCTCTGCTTAAGCTTTAGCCTCACCCGCATAGCGGGCGGTTCTTTGATTTTTGCTTTTCAGCGAAAGCCTTGCTAAAGCATTAAAAGAAAAATGACGGGGCGCCCCTGCGGACGCCCCGTCATTCTTCATATTCCAAATCGTCAAACAGCTCGCTGTCAAAAAAATCCCGCATGGATATCTCCATCGCCTGACATATGCGCTGGATGGTCAGTATCGTCGTATTCGTCACCCTGGGCGGGTTTCCCTTTAAGGTATCGTGCAGCACGCTTTTGGAAATGCCGCTTCTGGCAGACAGCCTGCTCAGCGACAGGCCATGCTGTGCCATCAAATAGGCAATGCGCGCGCGTACAGCCTGTTGTGCTCTCAACCCATCACTTCCATTCCTGTAATTATAAGTTTACCGAAAACAGAAGTTTTATTGGTTCTACTTGTAGAACGGATTGCGTCGTGCTATACTGTGCGTGAGGCATGGGGCTGTGCCGCCCGCTGCCATCATGAAAACAAACCGGCGCTGCCGTGTCAGGAGGAATTTGCATGAGCACCACTTTTATCACATCTTACCTCACCTTTTACCTGAAGGGCCGTGTGGAGTATAAAGGCGATTTTATCGAAGTCTCCCAGCCAAACACCATTTTGAAGCTGATTCCGCTGGGGCTCAGCCGTCAGGCATATCCGGTGGAGCAGATTTCGTCTGTCAGCACCGATTTCAAGGTGTCTGCCGGCTCGATGCTGTGGGGGGCATTTTGGGCCTTTACCGGCCTTGGAAACTTCGGCGCCTCCGCTTTTCTTGCCCTGCTTATGCTTGCCTACGGCGTTCTCACCATACTAAGCTCTTTGCAGACCGTGGTGTGCATTACAGTCGCGGGCAATTACCGGCTTCTTCCCATCATCATTTTTGAAAAGAGGAAGGCGGAAGAAATAGCGGGCCACATCAACGAGATGATAGCCGGGCGCTATTCCGACACCAATGTGCACAAGCACACGGAAAAGGCCGCCGACCGCATTGTGGATGCCATAAAAAGCATCCGATGAAGGCCGCCCGCCCCGCCGGGGCGGGCATGCCCTTCACATGCGCCGCACAAAAGCACAAAGCCGGGGGCAGGCAGCCTCCCGGCTTTTTTGTATTTGTTCCGCGGGCGCAGGCCTGCCGCCGCGGCGCCCGGCCGTGCATCAGGCAGGCTTTCCGTACCCGTTCCACGGGCATGCTCTCACCGCTGCGGGGCTGCGCACTATACGGGCCTTTGCGCCCGCCCTGCGGGCATGCCTCCGGCCGCCGTGGGGCCCGGCCGCACACTATGCGGGCCTTTGCGCCCGCCCCGGCGGGGCCGGGCGTGCCCTTCACATGCGCCGCACAAAAGCACAAAGCCGGGGGCAGGCAGCCTCCCGGCTTTTTTGTATTTGTTCCGCGGGCGCAGGCCTGCCGCCGCGGCGCCCGGCCGTGCACTATGCAAGCTTTTTGCCTGCCCCGCGGGCGCAGTCACGCACGCGCGGCAGGCAGGCGTGCCCGCATCCTATGCCGGGCGCGCCGCCCAAAAGGCCCTGTGCGCGCGGCCGGAGGGCCGCTGCATCTTCCCTCTTGCACTTTTCTGTAAAACGGATATAATATGAGGCAACGCCGCCTCTTTGCGCTTTTTTTATAAAAACCGCGCATTTGCTTATGCGGCCTTTATTCCGCCCCGCCGGCACCCGGCCCGGTGCGGCGCACAGCCTGCCTTGCCTTGAGAGGGGAAATATCGTTTGAGCGGCTTTATTGCGAAAACGCGGCGTCTGACGCCCGCGCGCATCATCATTTTCGGCTTTCTGGCGCTTATTCTGGCGGGCGCGGCCCTGCTGACGCTGCCCTTCGCCACGCGCGACGGCCAGGGCGCCAGCTTTGAGGACGCGCTGTTCACCGCCACCAGCGCCACCTGCGTGACGGGCCTTGTGGTGCACGACACCTACACCTACTGGACGCCCTTCGGGCAGGGAGTCATTCTGCTTTTAATTCAAATAGGCGGCATGGGCGTTGTAACCATGGCGCTTGCCATTTTCACCATCACCGGGCGGCGCATCGGCCTGAAGCAGCGCGTGGTGATGCAGGAGACCATTGCCGCGCCGCACGTGGGCGGCATGGTGCGCATGGTGGGCTTTATCGTGCGCGGCACCCTGTGCGTAGAGACGGCGGGCGCCGTGCTGCTGGCGCTGCGCTTCTGCCCGCAGTTCGGCGTGGCCAAGGGCGTATGGTTCGCGGTGTTTCACGCCGTGTCCGCCTTCTGCAACGCGGGGTTCGATTTGATGGGCGAAGGCGGTGCCTTTTCCTCGCTGACGGATTACAGCGCAGACCCCCTTGTGAACCTGACCATCATGGGCCTTATCACCGTGGGCGGCATCGGCTTTCTTGTGTGGGACGATGTGCTGCACCACGGCCTGCGCTTTCACCACTACCGCCTTCAGACAAAGCTTGTGCTGGTGACAAGCGGCCTGCTGGTGCTTCTGCCCGCCCTGTACCTGTATTTTGTGGAGTTTTCACACCCGCAGTGGGCGGGGCTTTCCGGCGGGGAAAGGGTGCTGGCGGCGCTGTTTCAGTCCGTCACCACGCGCACGGCGGGCTTCAACACCATCGACCAGGCGTCCCTCTCCGGCCCGGCAGTGCTGCTGTGTATTCTGACGATGCTGGTGGGCGGCTCGCCCGGCTCTACCGCGGGCGGCTTCAAAACCACCAGCCTTGCGGTGCTGGCGCTGTGCGTGGTGGCCATTTTGAAGCAGCGCGACAGCATCCAGGTGTTTTCGCGGCGCTTTCCGCCGGTGGTGCTGCGGCACGCGGCCACGCTCATCACGCTGTATATGGGGCTGTTCCTTGCGGGCGGCGTGATGCTGTGCGAGTGGGACGGCATCCCCCTTTCCGCCGCCCTGTACGAGACGGCCAGCGCCATTGCCACGGTGGGCCTTTCCATGGGCGTGACGCCCAGCCTGTGCCTGGCCTCGCATCTTGTACTGGCATTTTTGATGTACTTCGGGCGCGTGGGCTGCCTCACCATGCTGTATGCCATGGCGGGCGGCCACCACGGGCCGCGTGGCATGCTGCCGGAGGAAAAAATAACCGTGGGCTGAGGGCGGCAAAGCCCGTGCGCGCCGCCCGCTTTGCCGCAGCGCGGCTTTCACCCGTGTGCACGCTGCCGGAAGGCAGCCCTGTATGAAAGAGAGCTTGAACAGAAAAGGAGAACGTCTTTTTATGAAATCCATCCTGCTGGTTGGCCTTGGGCGCTTTGGGCGCCACATGGCGGAAAAATTCATCGAGCTTGGCCACGAGGTGCTGGCCGTGGATAAGGACGAGCAGCGCGTGAACGACATTCTGCCCATTGTGACGGACGCACAGATAGGCGACGCCACAAACGAGCAGTTTGTGGAATCGCTGGGCGTGCGCAATTTCGATTTATGCGTGGTGTGCATCGGCAACAACTTCCAAAGCTCGCTGGAGGCCACGGCCCTTTTGAAGGAGCTGGGCGCCGTCAAGGTGCTGAGCCGCGCCTCGCGCGATGTGCACGCCAGGTTCCTGCTGCGCAACGGCGCCGACTATGTGGTGTACCCGGAAAAGGAGATGGGCGTGCGCGCGGCGGTGAAGTTCAGCGCAGACAATATCTTCGACTACATCAGCCTTTCGCCGGAATATTCCATCTATGAGGTGAAGGTGCCCGGCGTATGGGTGGGGCGCAGCATCATCGAGCTTTCGGTGCGCACGCGCTATCACATCAGCATCCTGGCCTTCAAGCACGGCGAAACCTTCCTGCCCCTGCCCAAGCCGGACCATGTGTTCACCGGCGACGAAACCATGCTGGTGCTGGGCGCCAACGCAGACCTGCAAAAGTTTTTGAAGCTGTGAGGCACGGCGCAGAGGGCCGCCTCGCCGCCCCGCGTGCCGGGCAAAAGCAGGCGGCGGCCGGTGCCCCGTAAAAAGCAGCAGCCTTGCCCTGAGGCTTTGCGCATCAAGCGTTCCAAAGGCCCCGCTGGCCCCCTGACGGCCTGCGGGGCCTTTCTGCGCCCCCTTCGCATCCGGCCTTCGGCGCGCTGCCGCAGCAAGCCGCCGCCCCTGGAAGGCAGGCTTTGCGCACAGCGTCTTTCTATTCCTTGAAAACTGCAAAGCGCACCTGCGGAAGGCCCCCCTGCTCTGCATCAAAAGCTGCTGCCTGCGGGGCGCTTTGCAGGCGCCCGCCCCTACCCTTTTCCCCCCGCGCGGAAAGCGCAGGCGGCAAGGTGAACCACAAGCAGGCACAGCCCGCCCGCAAGGGCGCCGCCGGGCCTGCCGGGCCCCCATACGGCCAGCGGGGCGCCGTAGAAAAGAAGGCCGAGGGCCGTCCACCCCACACAACCCCTGTCTTTTGCCAGAAGCCTGCCCGAAAGCACGCCCCAGAGCAGAACGCACGCCAGCGCGGCGGCAAGGGCCCCAGCGGCCCACACGGGCACTTTCACATTTTTCAGCAGCATGGGCAGCGGGTGCCAAAGCAGCGCGCCCAGCAGCGCCCCATAGCCCAGGCCGCACAGCGCCGTGCGCCCCTTTGGTGGGAACGCGCGGCGCAGAAAGCCGGAAAAGCTTCGCATCTCTCTGCCTCCCATGCAGGGCGCGCAGCCCGCGCGAAAGCGGGCTGAACGGCCCTGTTTTTCAATTTTAATCTATCATGCTTTTGGCAGAAAGTCTATTGCTTTTCTGCAAAATGCTCGGCAGGGGCATAAAAGCGCCGCCCCTTTATCCGTACGCCTTGTAACGTTCACGGCGGTGCAAATAATCAGATTTGATAAATGAATGGAACGTCTCCTTCGGCCAATGGTCGCCTGATGCCGGGCTGTACTATCGCTGCTTCCGACCTGATCAAAAGGCTTCGAAAGACTGCCGTAACAACTGAAAAGGGTGCGGCAGATTTTCAACCTATGGGCACAGGTGCCTCGCTTTCTGTTTCAGCGGCATCAAAGCCGCCGCCCGGTGCGCGCACCACGCCGCAGAAGGCCCCAGCCCCGCCCGCGGGGCGCATGGCGGGCGCTGCGTCCCGCGCTTTTCATTCGAGCCTGAGCGGTGCCATGCCGGGCAAGCATGGGGCGCCGGGCCTGCCATTTGGGCGCGGATGAATTCTCAGCCTGGCGGGCGCAGGGGGCTTTGTTTTCTGTTTCAGCGGCATCAAAGCCGCCGCCCGGTGCGCGCCACGACGCAGAAGGCCCCAGCCCCGACCGCAGGGCGCATGGCGGGCGGCCCTTTCCCTGCCTGCGCGCGGCAGGCCGCTCTGCCGGGTACGCGCAAAAACAGGGTGAAAAAAGTTGACACAAATCCGAAACCGGATTATAATAGCATTTGCACAATTCCGAAATCGGATTATAAAAAGGAGGCCGCCGCTATGGTGCAGCCAGCGGACGCCGCAAAAGAGATAAGCCGCCTTTCGCGCGAGATGGAGCGTCTGTATCACGAGCTCTCGCTGAAAACGGGCCTTTCCGACAGCGCGTTTTTGATTTTTTACGCCATCGGCGAGCTGGGCGACGGCTGCCTTCAAACGCAGATTGCAGACGAATACTGCGTAAGCAGGCAGACCATCAACACCTCGGTAAAGCGCCTTGTGCAGCAGGGCTTTCTTTCGCTTGCGCCCGGGCGCGGGCGCGGCATGCACCTGCACCTTACGCCGGCAGGGCGGGCGGTGATGGAGCAGAAGCTGGCGCCTGTTTTCGCGCTGGAGGAAAGCGTGCTTGCCTGCATGCCCGCGGCCCAGCGCGCCCAGCTTCTGCGGCTGCTGGGGCGCTATGTGCAGCTTTACCGCCGGCATGTGCGCGCGCCGGGCTGAAAGCATGCGCCTTTGCGGCGCGTATTGCGGCCCCAGCTTTACAAACCCGCACGCACAGCATGTGCCGCCGCTTTGCCCAGCGCGCGGCGCGGGCATAAGGCTCCCGCACTTTTGCACGCCCCGGTGCCCCGTACCACCCTTGTTCCGCGGCGTCTGCGCGCGGCACGAGGCATGAGGCCCGGCGTTTCGGCATTTCCCCCGCCCCGGCATAAGCCCTGCGGGGCGCGCGGCCTTTGCGGCGCGTATTACGGCCCCGGCTTTACAAACCCACCCGCACAGCATGTGCCGCCGCTTCGCCCCGTGCACGGCGCGGGCATAAGGCTCCCGCACTTTTGCATGCCCCGCCGCCCTGTGCGCCTTTGCCCGGCAGCCCCTGTGCGCGGCGCGGGGCATGAGGCCCGGCGTTTCGGCATTTCCCCCGCCCCGGCATAAGCCCTGCGGGGCGCGCGGCCTTTGCGGCGCGTATTGCAGCCCCGACTTTACAAACCCACCCGCACAGCATGTGCCGCCCTGTGCGCCTTTGCCCGGCAGCCCCTGTGCGCGGCGCGGGGCATAGGGCCCGGCGCTGCGGCATTTCCCCGCCCCGGCATCGTGCGGCAGGCGGGCCGCCCCACTTTTTTCTCTGGAGGTTTTTTCATGCGCATCCAACTGTCCGACCATTTCAGCTACGGAAAGCTGCTGCGCTTCACGCTTTCCACCATACTCATGCTCATCTGCACGTCCATGTACAGCATTGTGGACGGCTTCTTCGTCTCGAACTATGTGGGCAAAACGGCGTTCGCGGCGGTGAACCTCATTTACCCGGTGTCCATGGGCGTCACGGCCATCGGCTTCATGCTGGGCACGGGCGGCAGCGCCATCGTGTCCAAAACGCTGGGCCAGGGCGACCGGCAGCTTGCCAACCGCTACTTTTCCCTCATCATCTACGTCGCCATCGGCGTGGGCACGGTGCTCAGCGGGCTGTGCTTTGCCTTCACGCCGCAGATAGCCGCCTTGCTGGGCGTGCAGGGCGCGCTGATGCAGCAGTGCGTGGTGTACGGGCGCATTCTGTTTCTGGCGCAGGGCGCGTTCATGCTGCAAACGATGTTCCAGACCTTTTTCGTGGCGGCGGAAAAGCCGGGCCTCAGCCTGAAGATAAACCTTCTGGCCGGGGCCACCAACATGGTGTTCGACTATCTGTTCGTGGCCGTGCTGCCCTGGGGGCTTGCGGGCGCGGCCGCCGCCACCGCCATGAGCCAGGTGGTGGGCGGCGTGGTGCCGCTTATCTACTTTGCGCGCAGAAACGACAGCCTGCTGCGCCTTACCCTGCACACGAAATTTTACGGCCGCATGCTTTTGAAAACGTGCACCAACGGCTCGTCTGAAATGGTGACGAACCTTTCGGCCTCGGTGGTGAACATCTTATACAACTTCCAGCTGATGCGCCTTGCGGGTGAAAACGGCGTGGCGGCATACGGCGTCATTATGTATGTGAACTTCATCTTCATGGCCGTGTTTCTGGGCTATTCCATCGGCAGCGCGCCGGTGGTAAGCTACCACTACGGCGCGGGCAGCCATACGGAGCTGAAAAGCCTGTTCCGCAAAAGCCTTGTGCTGCTGGGCGCGGGCGGGCTTGTGCTCACGGTGTTGGCCGAGGCGTTCAGCGCGCCGCTGGTGGCCATTTTCGCAAGCTATGACGCAGAGCTGTACGCCATGACGGTGCGCGGCTTCCGGCTGTATTCGCTGGCCTTCCTCATTATGGGCGTGAACGTGTGGGGCTCGGCCTTCTTTACGGCGCTGAACAACGGGGCCATTTCGGCGGCCATTTCATTTCTGCGCACATTCGTGTTTCAGGTGGCCGTGGTGCTGGCGCTGCCCGCCCTTATCGGGCTGGACGGCATCTGGCTTGCCATTGTGGCGGCCGAGGCGCTGGCGCTGCTGGTTACCGCCGCCTTCCTTGCCGCAAAGCGCGAATACTACCACTACGGCTGAGCGGCGCGCGGCGGCATGAACGGGCCGCTGCGCGGGCGGGGGCGGCAGCCTGTGTGCGGGCAGGCAAAAGAGCGGGCCGGGCCGCGTCAGGCGCAGGGCGCATCCCCGTGCTGCAAAGGCCCCGCCCGCGAGGGAACGGCGGGCGCAGGGCGCGCCCCTGTGCGCGGGAAAGCCCCCCCGCGCCAGCCGGGGCTGTGCGAAAAGCCCTTGCCTCATCCGGCACATCATACAGATAAGCCCCCATGTCAGCCGCCCGGCCTGCCTTGGGGGCCTTTTCATCTTCCGCCTTCTGAGGCGTGGCGCACCCCTTCCGCCCCACCGCCGGGCAGTTTATGGGCTGCGGCCTTCTTCCTGCACACAGCCGCCGAAAGGAACCGGCGCCCCTGTGCGCGCAAAGCCCCCCGTGCCAGCCGGGGCTGTGCAGAAAAGCCCTTGCCTCATCCGGCACATCACACAGATAAGCCCCCTGTCAGCCGCCTGGCCTGCCATGGGGGCCTTTTCATCCTCCGCCTTCTGAGGCGTGGCACATCCCTTCCGCCCCACCGCCGGGCGGTTTATGGGCTGCGGCCTTCTTCCCGCACACAGCCGCCGCAAGGAACCGCGCCCCTGTGCGCGGGAAAGCCCCCCGTGCCAGCCGGGGCTGTGCAGAAAAGCCCTTGCCTCATCCGGCACATCATACAGGTAAGCCCCCATGTCAGCCGCTCGGCCTGCCATGGGGGTCTTTTCATCTTCCGCCTTCTGAGGCGTGGCGCACCCCTTCCGCCCCACCGCCGGGCGGTTTATGGGCTGCGGCCTTCTTCCCGCACGCAGCCGCCGAAAGGAACCGCGCCCCTGCGCGCGCAAAGCCCCCGTGCTGCAAAGGCCCGACCCCGGCGCCGCCCACGAGGGGGTGGCGGGCGCAGGGCGCGCCCCTGTATATGGGAAAGCACCCCGGCGGGGCACGCTTTGCGTCAAAGCGTGCCGCACAGGCGGGGCGCTTCTCCGCAACAAAAATTATATATTTCGACCACATTTGTTTACATATTAGCAGAATTATAGTATAAATAAAACAGGAAAACGCCACATGAACCGGCCGTATACAGGCTTTGCCCTGTACAGAAAGGAGAAGCACGATGCTGAAAAAACAATGCGCCCGTCTGCTGGCGCCCCTCCTTCTTCTGGCGCTCTGCGCGGGGTGCGCCCCCGGCGCCGGCCCGCAGGGGGCCGCCTCCGGCCAGCACGCAGAAGCGGGCGGTGAAAAGTACAGCTATGAACGGCTTGAGGAAACGCCCCCGGCGGCGGCCTATCAGGCCATAGAGGCCATTTATCCGCAGGAGGGCGCCGCGCCCATGGACGAGGGCTTCTACGAGGAGGCCGTGCTTTGGCGGTGCACGGCAGAAAAGGGCATCACCATCCACTTTGGGCAGGAAGGGCTCCAGGCCAGCGCCGTGGTGGACATCTGCGAATACAGAGGCTATTCCGCCGTTTATTCCGTCATCCAGTACGGCTTTTCCCACCCCGACCATCTGGAGCCGCTAGACGAAACATGGGTCAACGTCACAAACAGCCAAACGCAGGGGCAGGCGCCGGACGTGACCATCGGCGTGACGGTGGACAGCGAGGATTTCGACAAACCCATTCTGGCCGTATGCAGCCTGTACCCCGACGTGCGGGACGCGTGACGGCAAAGCCGCCGGGCGGCATGCCCGGCGCAAAAACGGCCGCATGCCCATGACAAAAGCCAGCCGAAGCCGCCGCTGCCCGCGGCCCGCCCGGCCGGTTTTCCGTCTCTGCACCGCCGCCCCCGCGTGCGCGCGGCGCACGCCAACCGCGGAAGGGCGCCCGCCTCCTGTGCGAAGCGGGCGCCTTTTTTTCCGCAATATGCCTGAATGGACGGCGCGCTGTGCGGCGCGCCCCGCACTGCCCAAATAGCAAAGTCAGGCCCTCCGGCACAGCCGGGGGCTTGCGCAAGCCCCGGAAGGGCATACTGCCGGAAAGCCTCTCGAGAGACGCTGTATTCTCTGCCTCCTGTATCCCTTGCCTCACCTCCTGCAAACGGGCTTCTTCCCGTTGCGTGATACATCTTTTGGTATTGAATACCCCATCCCGCTTCGCTCGAAACTGACAGCGAAAGCCTTTTACTCTCCACGGCAAAGCCGGGGGATGTCGCTGTGCCAAAGCAGCAACAAAACATGCGCCCCGGCCTTACAGGCCGGGGCGCATGTGCTCACTTTGCCGCGCGGTATTTTTTATACGCCCGTTTTGGGGTTGGGCTTCTGCGCCGGGGCGGGCGCGGCGCCTTCGCCTGTGCCCTGGCCCGGCTGTGCCGCGCCGCACACCGTACATTTGCCGTTTTCGTAGCTGTGCCTGCCTGTGGCCGCAATGGCCTGCTGGCTGCCGGGCTGGCTTTGCCCGCACCGCGTGCAGCGGACAGACTGGCTGCCCGGCGCGCCGCAGGTGGGCTGCTCATCCACCACAGGCTGCGCGCCCCAGGCATGGCCGCCGTAATAGTCCCGGCATATGCCCGCCAGCACACCGGCCGTGCCCGCCTTCGCAATGTCGTGCGTGCCCTCGGTATCCGTTTCGCCCACAGCGGCAAGCGCCGCGTTCTTTTCGCCGTCAAACGAGCACCCTTCGGTAGTGCCGCCTGCGTCAAACCCAAGGAAGCCGCCCGCAGGTATATCCGGGTTGTTTCCCGTCACAGTGCCTGCCGCATGGCTGGCCGCAACGCGGGCGTCCGCGCCCAGCTCGCCCGCAAAGCCGCCCGCCTTGGGCTTCCAGCCGCTCACCTCGCTCGTCACATCGCCCAGCGCCGCGCAGTTTTGGAACACGCCGTATTCGGCCCAGCCCGCAAAGCCGCCTGCGCGCCAGTCGCTTGCCGTCACGCGCACATCTGCAAGGCAGCGGGTAAAGGCAGAGGCCGTGGAGGCATCCTGCAGCGTAGCACTGACGGAATAGCCGGTGAAGCCGCCCAGAGCCCAGCCGCCCTGCAGCGTGCCGCTGGCCGAGCAATCCTCGAACGTGCACTGGGTGTCCATGCCCACAAAGCCGCCGCTGTTCGCGCCGCCGCTTACCGCTATATTTTCCGCCTTGCAGTTTTTGAACGCGCCGCGCGTGACATTTCCCGCAAGCCCGCCGGAGACACAGTTTGTATCGTCCATTTCATTCACCACAGTGCCGGACACCGCGATGTTTTCAAACTGCACGGCAAGCCCCTCGTTCGCACTGCAAAAGCCCACCAGAATACCAGAGCTGTTTTCTTGCATGCCCGCGCTGGAGGCATATACCGTGGCGCCCGCCACCGTGAGGTTTTTCACCGCCGGGCTGGGGACGCTGGTGCCCTGCTGTTCATTGCTGGAGATGCGCCCAAACAGCCCCGCCGCGCTGCCGCTTTCGCGCTCATCCACATACATGCCGGTGATGGTGTGGCCGCCGCCGTCAAAAATGCCGCCGAAGGCTTTCACCGTAGTGCTGCTCTGCTGCCAGATATAGCTGCCGATGGGGTTCCAGCGGTGGGCCGCAAGGTCGATATCTGCGCAGAGCAGAAAGTATGTGCCGTTGTAATTGCTGCCCGCCGCCACGTCCGCGGCCAGCTTGGCAAGCTGCTCTGCCGTTTCAATGCGGTACGGGTCGCCCTGTGTGCCATCGCCGCCGGCAAAGGCGCCGGCCGCATAGTCCTTCCACTGCCCCTGCGGCCCGCCCTCGGCCGCTGCCGCGGGCGGGGCGCACACAAGCAGGGCCGCGGCCAGCAGGCCGCACAAAAGCTGTTTGAATTTTTT
>JBKYIE010000007.1:0-162937 GCA_047030735.1 Ruthenibacterium sp. | reverse complement strand
CCCGCCCCGTATATCCATAAGGTCGGAAATCAGCTCGGAAAACTCTCTATTTCCATGCTCTCGGAATTGTGGTAAAATGGAAGAAACAAAGTGGTAAATCGGAATTTGAGAGGAGAAAAATAAAAATGGATATGGAAGTATTTAAAGAATTTAGTCAAAAATGCTCTCAAGAACTGCCAAATGAAATTGACAAGATCCTTCAAAATGCAAACGGGAAAAAAGCCTGCGCCATTAGCTTTATCACGACTGATGATTTTTACGGTTTTTACATAGCGTGGGATTTCAGCACAGAGATTGATGAATATTATGATTGGGAAAATGGAAGTCATCCAGATTTCTTATATCAGCCGCTGGTTGACATTGTTGAAGCTGACGAAGAAATTGACTTTTGCGAACCATCTGATGAGAAGTGGAATTTTGCCGAAACCTTGCTTTCTGTATTAGAAAAGAATATTAAGGAAATTCCGGAAAAAATATTTGAAAAGAATGGTTTCAGAAGAGAAGATATTCTGTTTTTTGCTACAATGGGGGATGGCGATTATATTGAAGAAATGCTTGAAGCATCTATAAAAATGTTCAATTCCACAAAAACTCTTGGGGCATATGGTCTGACAGAGTAATCAAAAACTTCCTATTTATCAAGCAGACAAGGAGGGAGAGCATGGAACTGTCCATACAAGAACGATTGAAAGACCTGCGTGTGGAGCGTGGGCTGACGCTGGAGCAGCTTGAGGAGCAGGTAAATCTCTCCAAGTCTGCGCTGGGCAGCTATGAAGCAGGGACTTTAAGGACATCAGCCACTATGCTATTATCAAGCTGGCGAAGTTTACGGCGTGACCGCCGATTATCTGCTGGGGCTGTCCCAAACAAGAAATCACCCAAACGCTGATCTTGCAGACCTGCGTTTGAGTGACGATATGATTGAACTATTGAAAAGTGGGCTGGTGGATAATTCTCTCTTGTGTGAGTTGGCGACACACCCGGATTTCCCCAGCTCATGGCTGACCTTGAAATCTATGTGAACGGTATTGCTGGCAAACAGGTGCAGAGTGCAAATGCCATAGTGGACGCTGTGAGTGCAACGATTATGAAGCAGCACAATCCCGGCTTGTCCGACCCGCAGTTAAGACAGCTTATCGCCGCCCATATTGATGATGACAGTTTTGCCGCTATGTGATACAGCAGACATAAACAAGATAGCTGTTGACCTGCGGGAAGCACATAAGGACGATTTTTCAGCGTCCCCGAGGACAACCCGCTGGAAGATTTTTGCAGACCGCCGACGAAACCGCCAGCCCAGACAGCGACCCGAAGCAAGCAGCTTTGGCGTTTATCTGTAAGCGGCTCAAATTGAATTTGAAGAAGCTGTCCGAAGAAGAAAAGAAGTGGCTGAAAAAGATTGCACAGAAGTCGGACTTGCTGAAAAATCCAACCCCACAGCGGGGGAGGAAATGAAAAAATTAACAAATCGGAAATTTGAAAGGAGAAGAAAAATGAAAACATTTGACCCAAATTACAAATTGCTAAACGAGATGTACCAAGACGAATACTATCCTAATTTCTTGGTAGATAAGGTAAAGAACGAACTCCAGAAGGTAATTGACCTGCTTGAGAGCGGCGAAACTGATACCGAAGTTGTGCAGGAAACGCTGGACAATGCGGTCTGCGGCATCAATGATCTCCAAGAGGAATTTGACGAGAACGACAGCGAAATTGAGACAGTAGCCCGAGATTGTATCGGCGTTACCGTAGCCTACATTCTGGAGTGGTTCAACATTCCTATTGACATGGAGGAGGCTATTCGGGAAAGAGATTGGTAACTCACCAATCCAGATTTATCGAGAAGATAGCAAAGTCAGCCGAGCCAGTCAACGGTCAAGATGAACGGCGCATTTCATGCGCCGCCGTTGACAGTCCCGCCCGTCTTTGCTGATGGGCATCAAGGCGGGAAAGCCCTAAAATGGCTTCCCGCCCATTTCAATTTGAGAGAAAAATCCCTCTGCTTTTCGTGAGTGTGTCACAGGTTCGGGACATTTTGTCCCGAAGTCCGGCGTGGACGAGGACTAGCTTTCACATACGCCCTGTCTGCTGATGAAACCAGTCCTGCGCTTGCGGCTCCACGCCACGCAATCACAGCTCCCTGCTTTCCTGCTGCTTCAAATGTGCTTGCCCTTTCCTGTGGCAACCGCATTTTCGCAGCAACGCCGACAGAGCGTATAACACACTACACTTTGCAAGCAAAGTCGTGTGCCAAGGGGCAAGCCCTTTAAACCCGGACAACAAAACAGGCTGAATATCTCGCACTTTCCCGGTGCTTGATACTCAGCCTTTATTTGTTGTCAGCAGCCCCCGTTTCGTGGTCTGCGTGTAGTTCCTTGTAAACTGACCTAACCCACTATAATAATAACAATTTACATTGGATGCCGTTTCACCTGTGGCTACAATTCTATCAGTTTCGGTGTGCATTGAGATTTCTCTCTCTTTGAGATCTGCCAAATCTTCATCACTAAAATCAAATGTTTCCTGTATCTCGGAATAATATGTTTCCCTTTCTTCAGCAGTAATGGAGTCTTTTTCTATAAAGGAAATCTCAAACCCCGAGATAACAAATGGCGAATTATTTGTATAGCTCATTAAAACATAGCGCTCTCCATCAACAACGCCTTCATCTACAGACCACACAATATCTTTCATTGATAGTTGAGTGCTTTGAGTTGTGTTCCCTCCTGTTACTCCTGCTGTGTCGCTGTCTGCTGTCCCATTACCGCTACAAGCCACGAGTGAAATCAACATTACAGCAGCGGCAGCAAATGCAAAAAACTTCTTCATCTTGGTTTCCTCCTTGATTTTAATTTTGAAAAGGTGTACTTTTCTGCAAGAAAAAACGGCATTATTCAGCATTCGTCGGACAGCGTAAAACTTTATCAAAAAAGTATGGCAATCTCTACCGCGTTGTGGTATAATAATATTGTATCGATAGTCGGAGCGATTTACAGAAAAGTACACCTTTCTGTAAATCGCTCTTTTTACAATATCTTGGCCTTTTCGTAAATCTCCGCTCGGTAGCGGAAAGTGGCAAGAGGCATCCCGCACTCCTTCGCCGCCGCTGTCCCGGTAATCTTCCCGGCTTTCCAGCGTTGGTATGCGCTGTGGTAGTTCTCCGGCAAAGGCCGGGGCGGTCTACCGAAGCGCACCCCTCTGGCCTTTGCCGCCGCGATCCCCTCAGCCTGCCGTTGCCTGATGTTGGTGCGCTCGTTTTCGGCTACAAAGGACAGCACTTGCAAAACAATGTCGGATAGGAATGTCCCTATCAAATCTTTGCCCCGTCGGGTGTCCAGCAGGGGCATATCCAGTACCACAATGTCAACGCCCTTTTCTTTAGTAAGTACCCGCCATTGCTCCAAAATCTCCCCATAGTTGCGCCCAAGACGGTCAATGCTCTTGATGTAGAGCAGGTTGTCTTTTTTCAATTTGCGGAGCAGCTTTTTATATTGCGGCCGCTCAAAATCCTTGCCGGACTGCTTGTCCATATAAATATTTTTCTCCGGTACAGACAATTCCCGCAGGGCGACAAGCTGGCGGTCCTCGTTTTGGTCTTTGCTGCTGACACGGATATATCCGTAAGTGATTCCCGCGATTTATCTCCCCTCCTTTCCGCGCTTCTGCCACACAATGTCATAGCCCAGCACATCGGCCAGCTCCACCGCCTCGTCATAGCGCAAGCTGCCACGCTTCAGCTTGTCGGAAAGGTTGGGGACGCTGCCGCTCCAGCCACGCTCGTCAGCCAGTACCTCTACGGCCTCGCTCATAGTCATGCCAGCCCGGATAATGTACGACTTGATCTCGTTTCTGTAAATATTTTTGTTCTTCATGTTTGGCCTCCTTTTGCCTGTTCGCCTATTGGTGAAGCTGGTGTGCCATACTGCGTACTGCGTTCACCGTTAGGCGATTGATGGTTGTTATCAGTGCCCGATTTTTACCGCCGACTGTGAAGCCCTGCCCACATGGGGCGGTTTCCGGCTTCGCTGTTTTGCGTGACTTTTCGCAAAACAGGAAATATCTGCGTCGGATAGCGCACTCACTTCGTTCTTTAGCGCATCGCTTTTTGATAGGGTTAGGCATACCAAAGCAACAGATTTTTCGCTGTTTTCAGTTCCTTTGAAAAATGCTCCTGTTTTTGCCGCTCTCTCCGAATGCCGTTCCTGCCCCTGCCTTTTTTCAACAGCGTATTTCGGCGTTGGTACGCTCTCCCGCTATGGGACAATTTGTCCCAGTCCACTTATGGCCACCTTGGCCATAAGTGGGCGGTGTCATGGCATTACTTCCCCTGCCGGAGCATTCTATTCGGACGGTCATGTAATTTCCAAGCTGCATTTGCCTTTCGGCAAGTACTGCTTAACGAAAAACATGGCCGTTCTCATATATCCAAGAGGTTGGAAAACAGGGGCGGAAAGTGAAAATTTCCATGCTTATGGAAATGTGTGCTATCATGAATAAAAAACAAGGCGAAAGAGGGCATGGGTATGTATACCAAACTGACAATCCCGGAATGGCTAAAGGATTGGCAGGTAGAATGAGATTTGATGCTGGAACAGCTTGCAGAATCCACAGGAATTGCCCGCGCAGCTCTCGGCAAGTATAAATCTGATGATCTCAAGGACATCAGCCCTTTTAACATTGCGACGCTGGCAAAGTTCTACGGGGTATCTACCGATTATCTGATGGGGCTGAGAAAAATGAAAAATCACCCAAACACAGACCTCCATGATCTGCATTTGAGTGATGAAATGATAACAGTATTAAAAAGCGGAAAGAAAAACAATCGGCTGCTCTGCGAGATGAGGACACGCAAATATTAGCGGTAATAAAGCGGATAAAAGTACTCTTTGATAACAAGTAAATCGCGCATCAACAAGAATGAGCTTGAATGAGGGCATCCAGTGTATGTGCTGGATGCCCTCATTTTCCAATTCCAATTCCGCCTAACAGATGCCGTAATTGTATTTCTTCGGATTACTGCTTTACGGACACCCATCTAAGGTGCGCCGATGCATTTTTACAGGCGGCATTTTCTCCAAAAGGGGAAACCTCCGCTCAGGAAACCTCTCAGCCGTACAGTTGTTATCTATTTTGCCGTGTTGATGAACCGGCGGTTGTCCCACAGGTATTTGACGCCGGAAATAAGCGTGACTGCGGCCACCAGCCAGCACAGCACCTGGCTGATGAGGCCGACGGCCATGGCGTCCGCAGGGCCTGCCAGAGCCGCGGCGAAGTAATAATAGATAATGGTCACCATTTGCAGCACGGTTTTCACCTTGCCCCACATATTGGCCGCAATGACCTTGCTGCCCGCAGCCGCCACCATGCGCACGCCCGCCACAGCAAACTCGCGCGCCAGAATAACAGCCACCACCCAGATGCTGCACACGCCGTCGCGCATCATATACAGGAAGGCCACTGTGGTGAGCAGCTTGTCTGCCAGAGGATCGGCAAATTTGCCGAAGTCTGTGACAAGGTTCCATTTGCGGGCCAGGTAGCCGTCCAGATAATCGGTAAAGCTGGCCGCGGCAAACACAATGCCTGCGGCAAGATACCACGCGCCGGTGGTGTAGCTGGCCGTGCCGTACTGGGTGACGCCAGCCAGCACCATAAACACCGGCACAAGCAGGATGCGCAGCATCGTCAATTTATTGGGAAGGTTCATCTATTCATCCTCCTTCATTCCGCCAGGGTTGCATACAAATCGTATATATCACTATCTATGATACGAACTGTATAAAATTCACCCGGCATGAGCGCAGCATCGCCGTCCACACACACCACGGCGTCGATGTCCGGCGCGTCTGAACGTGTGCGGCACAGCCAGAGGCCGTTCTCTTCATCCCGGCCGTCGCACAGCACCTGTGCCTGCGTGCCCACCAGCGCGGCCTGCCGCGCGGCCATGATGTCCGTCTGGATGCGCATCACAGCCTCTGCGCGCTGTTCGCGCACCTCCATGGGCATCTGAGGCATCCCGGCGGCCTTTGTGCCCTCCTCCTGTGAATAGGCAAAGCAGCCGAGCCGGGCAAAGCCCTGCCCGCGCACAAAGGCGCACAGCTTTTCAAACTGTGCGGGCGTCTCGCCGGGGAACCCGGCGATGAGCGTGGTGCGCAGGGTAATATCCGGCATGGCGGCACGCAGCTTTTCCAGCGCGGCGCGCACCGTGCCCTCATCGCCCTTGCGATTCATGGCGCGCAGCACGTCGGAGTCGATGTGCTGAATGGGCACGTCCAGATAATGCAGCACCTTTTCGTTGCGCACCATGGCGGCCACAAATTCATCGGTGATGCGCTCGGGGTAGGCGTAGAGAAGGCGGATCCACGCAATGCCCTCCACCCTGTTCAGCTCGTCCAGCAGGCGGGCAATCTCCACCTTGCCCCGGTCTGCGCCGAAGGCGGTGATGTCCTGCGCCACCACAATCAGCTCTTTCACACCCTCGCCCGCAAGCCAGCGCGCCTCTGCCACACAGCTTTCCACCGTGCGGCTGCGCAGCGGCCCGCGGATGAGCGGAATGGCACAGTAAGTACAACAGTTTGAACAGCCCTCGGCTATTTTCAGATATGCATAGTGGCGCGGCGTGGAGATGACACGCCTGCCGGAGAGCGGCAGCGCGGCCTTGGGGCCGTAGCTCTCGATGCCGGCCTCGCCCTGCGCCAGCCGCGCGAGGATGGAGACAATAGCGGCATTGGAGCCGATGCCCACCACCGCGTCCACCTCGGGCATCTCTTTTCGTATCTCTTCTTTATAGCGTTCGACAAGGCAGCCCGTCACCACCACCTTCAGCGCCGGGTTCTGCGCTTTGTGGCTGCAGGCCTCCAGAATGGTGTCGATGGCCTCCTGCTTGGCGCTTTCGATAAAGCCGCAGGTGTTGATAAGCACACAGTCTGCCTCCTGTACCGCGGCCACTGTGGTGTGCCCCGCCTCCAGCAGGGCATGGGCCATCACATCGGCGTCCACCTGGTTTTTCGGGCAGCCCAGAGATATCAATGCAATTTTCATAATGCGCCGTTGCGCCCCTTTCCCGCTTAAAAATCGCAGCCTTCCTCTTCCAGCCGCGCCAGCACCTCGTTCACGGCCGCCTTTGCCTCACCGTAGGAAAAACCCCGCCGCGCCAGCGCCGCCAGCACCTTTTCCCGCTGGCCGGCGGCCAGCTTTGCGCGGTAATGCTTTTCCACCACGGCAAGGCAGGCCGCCTCGCTCTGCGGCAGTATCTCCTCCATTGCCGCGGAAATATCCTCTGCGCTCAGGCCCAGCAGGCCAAGCCGCCGCTCGATCTCCCTTGCCGACTTGTTCTGCCCGGCCAGATGGCGTGCGCGCGCCCTGGCAAAGGCGGCGTCGTCCAAAAGGCCAAGGCGCTGCATCTCTGCAACAGCGGCGGCGCTGGAGGGGCCGTCAAACTTCAGGCACAGCTTTTCGTACAGCTCCTGCGAGCCATAGCTGCGCAGGGCAAGGTAACCCAGCGCCTTATCCTTGGCGCGGCGCGTCTCGCTGGCCGCCTGCAAACCGGCAAGGGCTGCGGCATCCAGCTCGCAGCCCTCGCACAGGCCATATTTATAATATGTCTCCGCATCCACGGAAAACAGGAATTCATCCGCTTCTCCGAACAGGGCCATGCGGCCCTTTTTTGTCTCGGTGATTTTGGAAAGCCTCATTTATTCATCTTCCATCATGATGTCGATGCTGGGCTTTTTGGCGCGCGTCTTCGGCGCCTCCTGCGCCTGCGCGGCAGGGGCAGGTGCAGCCGCGGGTGCAGCAGGCTTTTCAGCTGCCGCCCTGGCGGGCGCATCGTCCAGGCTGCCGCCGCGGCGCCGGCCCGCGCGGCCCGCGAACAGCTCGCTGGCATGGTCGCGCACCTGCGCCTCGATGTCCGCGGCAAAGTCGGGGTGCTCCTCCAAGTAAAGCTTTGTATTGTCGCGCCCCTGGCCGAGCCGGGTGTCGCCGTAAGAGAACCACGCGCCGCTTTTCTGAATGATATTCAGCTTCACGGCCAAATCAAGCAGCTCGCCCGATTTGGAAATGCCCGTGCCGAACATAATGTCGAACTCGGCCTCCTTGAAGGGAGGGGCCACCTTGTTCTTCACCACTTTAGCGCGCGTGCGGTTGCCGATGATGCTGCCGGAGGAATCCTTCAGGCCCTCGATGCGGCGCACGTCGATGCGCACAGAGGAATAATACTTCAGCGCGCGGCCGCCCGCAGTAACCTCGGGGTTGCCGTACACGATGCCCACTTTTTCGCGCAGCTGGTTGATAAAGATGGCAACGGTGCCCGTCTTGCCAATGACGCCCGTCAGCTTGCGCAGCGCCTGGCTCATCAGGCGGGCCTGCAGGCCCACGTGGGAATCGCCCATCTCGCCCTCTATTTCGGCGCGCGGCACCATGGCGGCCACAGAGTCGATTACAATGGCGTCGATGGCGCCGGAGCGCACCAGCGCCTCACAAATCTCCAGCGCCTGCTCGCCGGTGTCCGGCTGAGAGACGAGCAGAGAGTCGATATCCACGCCAAGGGCCTTGGCGTACACGGGGTCCAGCGCATGCTCCACGTCGATGAAGGCCACCTCGCCGCCGGCCTTCTGCGCCTCGGCGATGCAGTGAAGGGCCAGCGTCGTCTTGCCCGAAGATTCCGGCCCGTAAATCTCCACCACGCGGCCACGGGGCAGCCCGCCGATGCCAAGGGCCAGGTCCAGCGAGAGCGAGCCGGTGGAGATGGCGTCCACCTGCATGGTGACGTTCTGCCCCAGCTTCATCACGGCGCCCTTGCCGAACTGCTTTTCAATCTGGCTCAGCGCGGTTTCCAGCGCGCTTTTCTTATCGCCCGCCGCCTTGCGCTCCGGCGAGGGCACGTTCTGCTTTTTATCTGCCATGGCTTCCTCCTGCTGTGTGCGCGGCCGGGCCGCGCACGGTATCTTGTTTTGTATGTGCATGATACCGCACGGTGTGTCCCATAAAGCGGACTTTATGGCCGCCGCACGGCAATTCCTTTCATGGGTTAGTATACCCGAAACCGCGTGCAAATGCAACGAGCATTCGCCCTCTTTGTGCATGCTTCACGGTTTTCCGGCATACACGCAGCGCGGCAGGCCGGCGGCATCGCAGCGCACGGAAACGCCCGTGTACCCAGCCGCGGTGCAAAGCGCCGCCACCTGCTGCGCCTGTCCGGAGCCTGTTTCAAACACAAGCGCCCCGCCGCTTTTCAGCACAGGGAAATAGGCGGGCGCGATATGCCGGTAAAAGCAAAGCCCCTCCTGCTGCGCCACAAGCGCCTCGCGCGGCTCGAAGAAAAGCTCCGGCACAAGGGTCTCGTATTCCTGCGCCGTCACATACGGCGGGTTCGACACGATGACGTCCACGCTCTGCGGCGCCAGCACAGCTTCATAGCCGAACACATCCGCCTGCACCACCGCCGTCCGCGGCGCCAGCGCGGCGCAGTTGCGCTGCAAATAGCGGAACGCCGCGCCGCTTTTTTCCACTGCCGTCACCTGTGCGGCAGGCACGCTGCGGGCCATGGCAATGGCAAGCACGCCCGTGCCCGCGCACAAATCCAGCGCCGCAGGGGCGCAAACGCAGCCCGGCCCCGCCGCCCTGCGGCGCAGGGCAGCCATGGCCGTCTCGGCCACGCACTCCGTGTCCGGCCTCGGGATGAGCACGCCGGGGCCCACCTCTACGGTAAAATCAAGGAAGTCCCATTCGCCCAGCAGATACTGCAGCGGCTCGCGCTGCGCGCGTCTTGCGCAGAGCTGCGCCAGACGCCGCCGGGCCGCCTCGCTCACCGGGGCCTGCGGGGCGCACAGGGGGTCTGCCCCGCAGCACATGCGGCAAAGCTCGCGCGCATCAAATGCGGCGTCCTCAATACCCGCCTGCTGCAGAAGGGCCGCGGCCTTGCGCCACAGGGCCTCCAGGCTCACCATACGCTTTCATCGGGCCTGGCCGGCAGCACGGGCGTCACGGCTGCAATGGCGCACTCTATCATGCTGTCGTCCGGCTCCTGCGTGGTGATGCGCTGCAGCCACAGGCCGGGCGCGCTGACGGCGCGGCACACGGCGTTGTCATATTTGCCGCACAGCTTGATAATCTCATAGCTCACAGCCACCACCACCGGCAAAAGCAGCAGCTTGAACACCACGCGCAGCGAAAGGCTGCCCCATGGGATGACGCTGTTCAGCAGGATGCTCACCACAATGACGATAAGCAGAAAGCTTGTACCGCAGCGCGGGTGAAAGCGGCAGCACTTGCGCACGTTTTCCACCTCCAGCGGCAGCCCCGCCTCATAGCAGGCGATGGTTTTGTGTTCAGCGCCGTGGTAGCAGAACATGCGGTGTATCTCCTTCACACGGCTCACGGCCGCCATGTAGCCCACCAGAAGGGCTATTTTCAGAACGCCCTCTATCAGTGTTTTTGCGCCGCCCAGCGGCACCAGCCTGGAAAGCCCGCCCACCAGCAGGGTGGGAAGCACCAGAAACAGCGCAATGGCCAGCGCCACACCGGCAAAGCTGGCAATGCCCATCAGCACAGACTCGCCCTTTTCGCCAAGGTGCTGCTGCACCCAGCGGTCAAATTTCGACTCGCCCTCTGCTTTTTCCTCCTCTGTCATGGAGATATCGGCGCTGCGCATCAGGCAGCGGTACCCCACTACAAGGTTTTCCGCCATGTTGTAAATGCCGCGCACAAAGGGCCATTTCTGCCACGGCTTCATCGCAACGGGCGTCACTTCTGTCTCAATGCCGCCGTCCGGGCGGCGCACGGCAATGCACATGGCTTTGGGCCCGCGCATCATCACGCCCTCCATCAGGGCCTGGCCCCCCACGGTGGTCTTGAATTTTTCTTTAATCTCGTTCGCCAAAAAAGGTTCCTTTCCGCCCGGCTGGCCGGGCCTTTCATTCGGCGGCGTGCGCCTTTGTTTTATCCAGCGGCAGGCGCACCGTCACGGTGGTGCCCCGGCCCACTTCGCTTTGCAGGCTCAGGCTGCCGCCGTGGGCCGTGACGATTTCGTCCACCACGGCAAGGCCGATGCCGCTGCCGCGCACGGCGCCTTTGCCCTTGTAAAATTTCGTCTTGACATTTTCCAGGTCCTCCGGGGCAATGCCGCGCCCCTCGTCGGTGAAGTTCAAAAATGCGTTGTGGCCGTCCTGCAAGAGCTCTACCGTAACGGTGCCTCCGGGCGGGGAGTACTTCACCGCGTTGTCCAGCACGTTGATAAACACCTGCTTGAGGCGCGCGGCGTCTGCGTGCACAGGCACGGGGGCCTCCGGCTCTTCCCAGCGCAGGGCCAGCCCCTCCTGCCGGGCGCACGGCGTCATGGTGAGCACCGCATCGCTCACCTCGGCGGCAAGGTCCAGCCTTTCACATTCCAGCGAAAGGCCGTTCTGCATGCGCGAAAAATCCAAAAGCTCCTCCACCATATCGTACAGCCTGTCCGTCTCATTGGCAATCACCTGCAGGCCGCGCTGGTAGTTCGGGTCTGCCGGGTCGCGGATGGTGGACATCGTCTCTACCCAGCCCTTAATAGATGTGAGAGGGGTGCGCAGTTCGTGCGAGACAGAGGAGATAAACTCGTTCTTGATGCGCTCGGTTTTGTCCAGCTCGCCCGCCATATGGTTGATGGTGCCGGCCAGCTTGCCTATTTCGTCGTCGTATTTATTCGAGATGCGCATATCCAGGTTGCCCTGCGCCATTTTGGCAGCCGTCTGCTCTATTTCGCCGATAGGGCGCACGATGCTGCGCACGAAGAACATGCCGCTCCACACGCTGAACACCAGAATGGCCGCCGCCACCGAAAGGCTCAGCACCGCCAGCTTCAAAATGCTTCTGTCCACAAGGGTAAGGCTGGTGACAAGGCGCATAGCCACAATGTCGCCCGAGGTGAAGGGCAGGCGCACCGTCACCGCCATTACCTTTTCGCCCATGGGGGTGTGGTACACCGCCCGGCCCATGCCCTTCTCGCTGGCATAGGCCTCGGCCACATCGCTCCAGCCCTGCTGGTCGGCCGTGGAAAAGCCCGTGGAGGATACCGCCATCTGGCCCTGCCCGTCCATCAGCATCAGCTCAAAGCGGTCCTTTTCGCCAAACTGCTCCACCATGCGGCGCACTGCGGCGCCGCGGCTTTCTTCCGTCTGGGTGCCCATGGCGGAAAGCTGGGTGGAGAGGGTATTTGCCCGCGTATACAGCGCGCGGGCCGTGCCGTCGTAATAGTTTGTGATGGTAAAGTATAAGAACACGGCCTCCGCCAGGCACAGCGCAATAAACGTGAGCAGAAGGCTGCCGCGCACCCAGCGCCGGGTGATGCTGTTCATGCGGCACGCCCCCTTTCCTCTGTCTGTGCCGTGTGCGGGCCGTCAGCTGTTCCAGCGGTAGCCATAGCCCCACACCGTCATGATATGGCGCGGCGCGCTGGGCTCGTCCTCTATTTTCATGCGCAGGCGGCGGATGTTCACGTCTACGATCTTCACATCTCCGTAGTAGTTTTCGCCCCACACGCCCTCCAGGATTTTTTCGCGCACCAGCGCCACGCCGGGGTTCGCAAAAAACAGCTCCATGATTTGAAATTCCACCTGTGTGAGGTCGATGGGCTCGCCGTTCTTATACAGGATGCGGCTCTTCTGGTCCAGCACAAAGCCGCCGGACACCATGCGCCCCTCAGCCTCCTGCCCGGCGTCCTGCCCGGCAGCGCGCGCCACGCGGCGGCACAGCGCGTCCACGCGCGCCAAAAGCTCGCTGACGGAAAACGGCTTTGTCATATAGTCGTCCGCGCCGATGGAGAGGCCGCGTATCTTGTCGTCCTCCTGCGATTTTGCGCTGAGCATGATGATGCCCACGCTGTCGCTGTCGCGCCGGATATTTTCGCACAGGGAAAAGCCGTTCATCCCCGGCAGCATGATATCCAGCACCGCCACGTCGAACGGAGCGCTGGCGCCTATCGCGGCCAGGGCCGCCTCCGCACTGCCCGCTTCAGTCACATCATAGCCGGCCATGCGGAGGTTCAGGACAATCACTTCCCGTATCGCCGCCTCGTCCTCCACCACAAGCACTCTGCGCATGCCGCACCATCCTTTCTGTATCTCAAAGTGCCAGCGCCCCGGCGCGCAGGGTAAGCGCCTCGCCGGGCGCGCAGCCCGTATGAAAATAAGCCATCACCTTCTGCCCGCCCTCCAGGCTGAGCAGCTTTTCATAGCGCCCCACCGTGACGTCCTCCGGCACCACGCGCACGGTGCACAGGGCATCGCCCTCCCCGCTGCGCAGCACAAAGCTGTTTTCAAAGGGGCCGTCGTGCAATGTCACTGTGCCGCGCCAGCTATCCGGCAGGCGCAGATAATAGCCCGTCACGGCGTCTGCCACGCCGTATTCGCGCGTGGGCTCGGCGGCCAGATAATCGTCCCACTCCACAAAGTAATAGCGCCGCACGGTGGTCTCGGTGTCTGCGCGCGCCTCAATATGCGCCAAAAGCACCGTGCCGCCCGCCGTGGTGCGCGGGCCAAGTGCCTCCGGAAGGCCCATGGTGCGCTCTGCCACGGCATCCCCGCCGGAGGCCGGCCAGTTCAAAAGCTGGCCGCCCGTCATGCGAAGCACCTGCTGCGCCGCGCCGCCCGAAGCAAGCTGGCCGCTTACAACAATGCCCTGCGCCCGTCCGCTGCGTGTCTCCAGCAGGCCGGTGCAGTGCAAAAAGCTGCTGTTCAGCTGCACCGTCTGCACGCTTTGCAGGCTGCCCGCCATGTCGCGCACGGCCTCCAGCGTCAGAACGCCGGCCTGCGCGGTGGACTGCGCCAGATACACCTCGTCCACGCCGTCGGAATTCAAATCCGCAATCAGCGACGCCTCGCACGCCTGCTGGTATTCCAGGGCAAGCTGGCCCCCGGCGTAGGAATATATCGTGAGGTATTGGTCTGTCAGGTTCGAGTTGGCATAGCCCACCACCAGCTGGGCCGCACCCTCGCGCAGGCACACTGTCTGCACCTGGCTTATTTCGGTGGAAAGCCCCTCCGACTGGCACACCACCTCCCACGCAGCCTCGGCCTGCTCCAGCACAGCCACGCACACATTCTGCCCGCTTTTTTCGGCAGTGAAAAAGGCAATGGCCTCGTCTGCGCCGTCGCCGTCCAAATCCCGCAGCACGATGGGCGAAAGCTCTTCGCCGCCGCGCGGGTATTTCATCTGCGGCGTCTCGCCAAGATACCCCACCAGCGCCTTCTGCACGGCGCTTTGCAGCTGCGTGGGCTGCGGGGCGCGCAGCAGCTCTTCCACATTGCCGCCCATCGAGACGGAAAAATCGCACCCGGCCAGCACGGCCAAAAGTGCAAGGCACACCGCGCTCAAAACCAGCTTTTTCATGCGCGGCCCCCTTCCGGCGCGGCAAAAACTGCGGCGCAGCAAAGTTTATACACTGGGCATTATACCACTTCGCGCCGCGTTACACAAGGTAAAGCCCCACGCCCATACACAGGGTGCCCACGGCCAGCCCCGCGGCGCAGGCGCCATTTTTCCCATAGGAAAAGCCGCCCGCAAGAAGCTGGGCAAACGACACCTGCAGCATCACGCCCGCCACCAGCGCCAGCAGGCCGTTCAGGAACAGAGGCGAGAAGAAGTCCCGCAGCAGAAAGAAGGCCGCCAGGGCGCCCGCCGGTTCTGCCAGGCCGGAGCCCAGCGCAAGCAAAAGGCTTTTTGCGCGGCTGCGCGTGGCGTAATAAACCGGCACGGCCACCGCAATGCCCTCCGGGATATTGTGCAGGGCAATGGCCAGCGCAAGAGACGGGCCCAGGGCGCTGTCTGCCGCATTGGTGAACAGCGTGAGAATGCCCTCAGGCAAATTGTGCAGCACGATGGCCGCCGTGGTGGCAAGCGCCCCGCGCAGGGCCGCTGCACGCGTTTTGCCGGGCACGGAAAGGCGCTGTGCCAGCGCCTCGTCATCCGGCAGGCTCTTTTCCAGCAGCAGGGCCGCCAGCATGCCTGCCGCGCACAGGCTGGCGCAGCGCAGGGCCGCGCCCACCGGCGCGGCGCCGGAGGCAGCGTAGGCCTCCACGGCACTGGGCAGCATTTCAGAAAGCGACACCGTCATCATTACTCCCGCGGCAAACCCCTGCGAAAGGGCCATGATGCGCGGGCCGGGCATGCGCATCAGCCACACCACCAGGCCCCCCAGCCCGGTGGAAAGGCCCGCCAGCGTGGTGAGCAAAAGCGCCATGTGCATATCCATCCCATCCTTTCCTCTCAAGGGAAGGATATGCGCGGCGCGGCACCGCTATTGCAGGGCCAGCACGCCTTTGGTGATGATGCCCTCCACCACGGCGGCCATCTCGTCCGGCGCAAGGGGCATGCCCTGTTCGAGCCACTGCTTCAGAAGGCCGATGCAGCCGGCCACAAAAAAGGAAAATACATAGCCGTAGCCCAGCCTGCTCTCCTTCCCCATCAGGGCCGCCCACTCGTCCAGCACACGCTCGCGCACAAGCTGGTTCACCTTGCCCACAAAGGCCGTCTCCTGCGGGCCGCACAGCAGGACGCGGCAGATATCCGCGTTCTGCGCCACAAAGCGAAAAATACCGCGCAGGGGCCCGGCCGCATCCGTCACCTGATATTCCGCCTGCACGCCGCTGCGCAGCAGCATTTCATTCGGGCGGAACGAGCCCAGCATGGCCTCAAACTGTGCCATCAGGTCGTCCACTATTTCGTCCAGCAGGGCGCGCACATCCGGGTAATGCAGGTAAAATGTGCCCCGGTTGATATCGCAGGCCCCGCACAGCTCCTTCACTGTGATCTCCTGCAGCGGCTTTTTTTCCAGCAGGCCCGTGAGGGCCGTGCGAAGCTGCGCCTTTGTTTTTAAGACGCGCCTGTCCTGCGCACGCGGCATGGCAATTCTCTCCTTCACGATTTTTTTACAATTCTAATGAACACAAGCGGCGTTCTTTGTCGATTTATCGGCACAGCCGGGCCCATTTGCCGATTGCTTCCCGGCCCTGCTTTTATTATAATGAACTTAGCATTTTAATCAACACTGCGTTTATTACCGAACAGCTTGTCTGTTTTCTGGAAGGAGCTTTCCCATGCCGTTTCATCGTGCCCGGCCCGCTGCCCCGGCGCCCGCCCTGAACCCGCCCAGCCACTTCGTAGAGCTGCGGGACGTGTGCAAATATTATCAGATGGGCACTGTGCGCATCTCTGCTGCGGACCACATCAATTTCCACATCGAAAAGGGGGAATTCTGCGTCATTGTAGGGCCGTCCGGCGCAGGCAAGACCACTGTGCTGAACATGCTGGGCGGCATGGATACCTGTGACGAGGGCGAGATCTGGCTGGACGGCCAGCTTGTCAGCCGCTATTCGCCCAAAGAGCTCACCGCATACCGCAGGCACGACGTGGGCTTTGTGTTTCAATTCTACAACCTTGTGCAGAACCTGACGGCGCTGGAGAATGTAGAGCTCGCCAGCGAGATATGCAAAGAGCCGCTGGACGCCGCTGAAACGCTGGAGGAGGTGGGCCTGGCCGGGCGCATGAAAAATTTCCCGGCGCAGCTTTCCGGCGGCGAGCAGCAGCGTGTCTCCATTGCGCGCGCACTGGCAAAGAACCCGAAAATCCTCTTGTGCGACGAGCCCACCGGCGCGCTGGACTACAAAACCGGCAAGCAGGTGCTGAAGCTTTTGCAGGACACCTGCCGCAGCACCGGCCGTACCGTGATCGTCATCACGCACAACTCGGCGCTCACCGCCATGGCGGACCGCGTCATCCACATCAAAAGCGGCACTGTGACGGCCATGGAGACGAACCCCGCCCCCACGCCTGTGGAAAGGATCGAGTGGTAAATGCGCAGAACGTACCGTAAAAATATTTTGCGCACCGTGCGCGCCACGCTGGGGCGTTTTCTTGCCATTTTTGCCATCGTCGCGCTTGGGGTGGGCTTTCTGGCCGGCCTGCTGGCCGCCACGCCCGACATGCGCTATTCCGGCGACCGCTTTTTTGACGAGACGCATATGTATGACCTGCGCATCCTCAGCGAGCTGGGCCTCACGGAAGAGGACGTGGAGGCTATCCGCGCGGTGGAGGGCGTGGGCGAAGTAATGCCCGGCTATTATGCAGACGTATTTGCCGACACGCCGGACGGCGACACCGTGGTGGCGCGGTTTCACTCTGTTCCGCTGGAGCAGGTAGAGGAAAAGGAGCCCGAAAATTACCTGAACCGGCTGGAGGTGGTGGAGGGCCGCCTGCCTGTGAAGGAGGACGAATGCGTCATCAGCGGCGGCTCATACCTCACGGGCTCCTCCTTCGAAGTAGGTGACACCATCGAGCTCTCTGCCGACAACGAGGACCTGGAGGACACCTTCACCCGCACCAGCTTCAAAATCGTGGGCGTGGTGAAAAGCAGCAATTATTTTTCCGTCGAGCGCGAGCCCGCCAATATCGGCTCGGGCACGGTGTCCATCGTGGCGTACACCGGCGCGCAGAACTTTGCCTATGACGTGTACACCGAGGTGTATGCGTCGGTGGAGGGCACGCAGGAAATGAGCTGCTTTTCCGACGAATATGACGACGCCGTGCAGGCCGTTTCCGACCGCATCGAGGCTGTCAGCGGCGCACTGTGCCAAAAGCGCTACGACGACGTGAAGGCGCAAACAGAGCAGCAGCTTGCCGATGCGCGCGCCCAGCTTGCCGACGCCCAGCAGGATTATGACGACGGCCGGGCCGAGGTAGCGGAAAACGAGGAAAAGCTGTCGGACGCCGAGGCCGAGATAGAGGCCGGCGAAGCAGAGCTTGCCCAGAATAAGGAGACGATATCCGGCACGCTGACGCAGAAGCAGCAGCAGCTTGCCGATGCCGAAGCCCTGGTGATAGAGGGCAAGGCGCAGCTTGAGGCCGCGCGCACTCAGCTTGACACCGCCGGCGCGCAGCTTGCCGCAGGCAAAACGGCACTGGAGGCCGCAAAGCAGCAGCTGCCCGCGCTGGAGCAGGCTGTAGAGCAGGCCGAGGCGCAGCGCCCCGTGCTGGAGAGCCAGCTTTCGGCCGCAAAGGCCGCCTTAGAGGCTGCCGAAGCCGCCGTGGCGGAAAAACAGGCCGGTTATGACGAGGCGCTGGCCCGGCGCGACGAAGCACAGGGCGAATATGATGCGGCGGCCGCTGATGTGGCGCGCCTGGAGCAGGCTATTAAGGACGCAGAGGACAAAGAGCAGGACACCGCGGAATTGGAAAAGCTGCTTGCGGCTGCAAAACAGGCCTTGGAGCACAAGCAGGCTGACCTAGCAGAAAAAGAAACCATTCTGAGCGCGCGCAGCGCCGAGCTGCAAACGGCCAACAGCCAGCGCGATGCCGCGCAGGCGCAGGTGGCAGGCTATGAGGCCGCCCTGGCGGCGCTGGATGCGGCGCCGGGCCAGCTGGCGGACGCCAGGGCGCAGATAGCCCAGCAGGAGAAAACACTGGCCGAGGGCGAGGCACAGCTTGCCGAGGGCGAGGCGGAATATCAAAAGCAGGCCGCCGTGCTGCGCGAGGCTGAAAAAGAAATCGCCTCGGGCAAAACGTCCCTCTCCATGGCGCCCGCGCTGGCCCAGCTTCAAATGCAGCTGGCAGAGGAGCAGCTGGAGGAGGCAAAGGCCGAAGTGACGGACGGTAAGGCCCAGCTGGAGGAGGCAAAGCAGCAGCTTGCCGACGGCAAGGCCGAGCTGGACGATGCAAAGCAGCAGCTTGCCGACGGCGAACAGGCGCTGGCCGAGCTGGAGGTGCCGGAATGGTTTCTGCTGACGCGCAGTGAAAACGTCAGCTATGCCTCGTTTGAAATGAATATCGAAAAGGTGGACGCCGTGGCCAAGGTGTTCCCGGTGTTCTTCTTTCTTGTGGCGGCGCTTGTGGCGCTTACCACCATGACGCGCATGGTGGAGGAGGACCGCCTGCAAATAGGCACCCTGAAGGCGCTGGGCTACGGCAAGGGCTCTATCATGGCAAAATATCTGCTGTATGCCCTGGCCGCCAGCGTGCTGGGCAGCGCCTTCGGCCTTGCAGTGGGCCTCACCCTGCTGCCCACCGTTATCTGGAACGCCTATACCATGATGTACGAGCTGCCAAAGCTCTACTGCCTGTTCAATGCGCGCTTTGCGCTGTTCTCTTCCCTCACTGCCATTGCCTGTGTGCTGGCCGCCACGCTGAACGCCTGCTGGGCCACCCTGCACGAGGTGCCCGCCCAGCTGATGCTGCCGCGCGCACCCAAGGCGGGCAAGCGCATTTTCCTGGAGCATATCCCCTTTATCTGGCGGCGCATGAAATTCACGCACAAGGTGGCCGCACGCAACCTGCTGCGCTATAAAAAGCGCTTTTTCATGACAGTGACCGGCATTGCCGGCTGCACGGCGCTGCTGCTGACAGGCTTTGGCCTGCATGACTCCATCAGCGACATCGTATACAAGCAGTTTGGAGACATTTTCCTGTACGACGTCTCCATCACGGTAAAGGATGCCGCCAAGGCAGAAAGCGGGGCTCTGGCGGACGTGCTGGCAGACGGGGATGCCGTGAAGGACGCCCTGCTGGTGCATCAGGAGAAGATAACCAGCCATTTCAACGGCGAGGCCTTCAGCACCTACCTGATGGTGCCGGAAAACAGCGCCGGGTTCCCCGATTTTGTAGACCTTCACACCCGAAAGGGCGGCACGCCTGTGCCCTTCAGCGAAACGGGCGTCGTCATTACAGAAAAGATGGCGGAGCGCGGCGGGTTCAGCATCGGCAGCCAGATTACGCTGGAAAACGCCGGCGGCGGCACGGGCACCTTCACCGTGGACGGCATTGCCGAAAACTATGTGGAGAATTATGTGTATCTCAGCGCCGAGACCTATGAGCAGGGCTTCGGCACAGCGCCGGTGTTCAACACCGTGCTGGCCATATCGGCAGACCCCTCCGGCGAGGGGCGCGACGCTTTGAGCGCGCGCCTGCTGGGCGCCGACGGCGTATCCAGCGTAAGCTTCACCTCCGACCTGAAAACCAGCTTTTCCGGCATGCTGCAAAAAATAGACATCATCGTGGTGGTGCTTATCGTGGCGGCCGGGCTGCTGGCCTATGTGGTGCTGTATAACCTCACGAATATCAACATTGCCGAGCGCGTGAAGGAAATAGCCACCATCAAGGTGCTGGGCTTCTATGACAGAGAGGTGTATGCCTATGTATACCGCGAAAATATCGTGCTCAGCCTTATCGGCACGCTGACAGGCCTTGTGCTGGGCATATTCCTGCACATGTTCGTCATCTATACCGTAGAGGTGGACGCCACCATGTTCGGGCGCAGCATCAAGTTCTGGAGCTATGCTGCCAGCGCCGGCCTCACCATTCTGTTCAGCCTGCTTGTAAACCTTGCCATGCGCCGCAAGCTGCGCAATATCAGCATGGTGGAAAGCATGAAGGCCCCGGAATGACGCCTGCGTGCCGCCCGCCTTCCTCGTCTCTCGTCCCCCTGCCCCGGCTAGGCCGGGCAGGGGGGCTTTCTCTTGGGAAGAGAGCCTGCGGCTCTGCCAGTGGGGCGGCGCAAAAAGCTTTCGCGCCAGGCACCGGTGAAACAGGCTGCCTGCCAGCAGGCAGTCCGCCTTGGAAAGCCTCCGCCGGAACAGCGGCCGCCCGCAAGCGGGCGGCAGAGCAGGCGGCGCGGGCGGAAGCCGAAGCCCGTGCAGCCTGTGAAATACAGGCCGCGGCCCCCTTACAGAGCTGATTTCAGCCGCCGGCTGCGGCGGCAGGCATGACAGCGTGTGTGCTGAACGGCACACAATGCCAGCTTTTTCTTGACATCGGCGCCGGCAGACGCTATAATCAGAAAAGTTTGAATTTCAAACTTTGAATTTCAAAATATCAAAGAGGGAACATGGCCCATGCCGCAGATGACGCCGCAAGAACAAAAACTGAACGATTTCCTTGTGGGGGTGTTCAACGACATCCTCCGCCTGGAGGAGGCCAGCCTGCGCCAGAGCTGCGGCAACCTTTCCGTCACAGAGCTGCATGTGCTGGACGCAGTTTCTCATTGCGCCCCGCAGTGCGGCATGGCGGACATTGCCGCAGCCCTGAAGGTGACGGCAGGCACAGCCACCGTGGCCGTGAAAACGCTGGAGCAAAAGGGATATGTAGTGCGCACCCGGCATGAAAAGGATAAGCGCCGCGTCACAGTGGCCCTTACAGGCGCCGCGCAGGCTGTGCTGGCGCACCACGAGGCCTTTCATACCGGCCTTGTGCGCGCTGTGGCACACGGGCTGCCCGCGCCTGAGCTGGACGCTTTGAGCGCCGCGCTCTCCCGGCTGCACGACTACTTCCGCACTTTGTAACACAAGCTGTGAGCTAAGGAGGAAATTTATGATACGCATTATCACCGATTCCACCGCAGACATCCCCCGCGAGGACATACAGGCGCTTGGCGTGCGTGTGGTGCCCCTGCAGGTAAATATTGACGGCGAAATGTTCCGCGACGGGCTGGACCTTGAGCCCGAAAGCTTTTACGAGATGCTGGCAGGGGCGAAAAGCCTGCCCACCACCAGCCAGCCCTCCCCGGAGCAGTTTCTGGCGGAATTTGAGCAGGCGAAGCAAGCGGGCGATGAGGTGGTATGCATCACGCTTTCGGGCGAGCTCTCCGGCACGCTGCAAAGCGCCATGATTGCCCGTGAGGACGCCGGGTACGCCCCCATCCATATTGTAGATTCCCGCAACGTCACCCTGGCCGAACAGCTTCTGGTGCGGCGCGCCTGCCACCTTGCGGCCGCCGGGCTCACGGCAGCCGGTATTGCACAGGACCTTGAGGCCGCGCGCGGGCGCATCCGCCTTCTGGCCATTGTCGATACGCTGAAATACCTGCACAAGGGCGGCCGCCTCTCCGGCGCCGCGGCCCTTGCGGGCGGCCTGCTTGGAGTAAAGCCTGTGGTGGGCATCACGGACGGAAGGCTGGGCATGCTGGGCAAGGCGCGCGGCATGGCCGGGGCATATGTTGCCCTGTTCAAGCTGATAGAAGAGCAGGGCGGCATTGACGAGGCCGAGCCGTGCTTTGTGGGCTACACGGGCAGCCGTGCGCAGGCCGCGCCCTTCGTGCGCTTCGTCACGCAGAACCTGGGGCTGGAAAAGCCGCCCGTCATGCCCATTGGCACCGTCATCGGCACGCACGCAGGCCCCGGCGCCGCAGGCATCGCCTTTTTTGCAAAAGAGGGCTGACGACAAAAAAGACCCTGTGCAAATAAACGCACATAGCCGAAAATTTCGAGATATAAAGCTGGCCCTCGGACAGAAATGCCCAGACGCCGGTTTCATAAAGGCATAGACAGCTTTCTATATTTCTGCCATGTAAAACAATGCAAGCATTACAGGCAGCTAGATGAGGAACTGGAGAATAGAATGGAAAATGAGACTGCAACAAATGGTATCATGCGTAAGGATCTGAAAGAAAGCTTCGGGAATTTTGCAATCTCTTTATTGAGCAATAATAATCTCATTTCATCTTCAAAAGATTTGCAGCATTCAGTTGTAGAATTTGGATATTTGCTCATTGACAGCCTGGGCAGGCCCCAGGCCATGTTCAAGCTCACCATTCCGAAAAGACTGTTCCATCCGCAGAGAACCTTTTATTTCGGAACGCAGAACGGGCAATTGCTTTTGCTGAATGAACAGTTTACCGAGGAGGCTTTCAGAGCAATTCAAAATGATATGTTCATGATGCATGGCATAGATGTCGACACCGCAGACCTGCAGAATTATATTATGGAACTATATTAGCGGTGCCCGCTAGGCCCAGGTATACAAGGCGCCGCCTTTCCTGCAGGGCAGGCGGCCCGTTGTACAGAGTGAATTGTCAAACTAAGTGCAACAGGAATTGAGCTGGAAATCCCATAACTCCTGAGCAGAATGGAAATTCAGAACCTTGCGAGGCCTAGCGTTCAATAACGCCAGGTTTCGTTTTAATGTGGCGGGGGCGGCACGGGAAAGGTTTCTGCCTTTGGGATAAAACTCCCGGAGCAGACCGTTCAGATTTTCAATGGTGCCTTTCTGCCAGGCACAATACGGGTCGGCAAAATAGACTTCACAATAGAGCCGTTCTTCAATCTGAGGCCAGTTGGCGAACTCTGTACCCCGGTCACAAGTAATGGTCTTGACCAGTTGAGAGGGAAAGGCGGACAACGCAGCAACAATAGCGTTTTCCATGGTCTCAGCCCGTCGGTCCGGCATCTTAACAGCGATATAAAACCGTGTTTTGCGTTCTGCCAGAGTAGCAAAGCAAGCCTTGCTTTTTCCTTGTCCACTCACTACCGCATCCGCTTCCCAATGCCCGGCTTCCTGACGGCTGTATACCGACTTGTCTCTCTTTCGGATCGATTTCCCTTTGCTGTATTTCCCCCGCGTTTCTTTCACTCCATGGCTCTTCCCTTTACGCCGCAGTACTTTCAGGTTGCCATTTACCAAATATTTTTCATAGATCCAACGATAGACCGTCCGCTAACTGGGCATCTTCAATTCACAAGGGCTGCTGGCGATCTGCTCCGGCGACCAAGTCGCTTTCAATTTGCCATTTATGTAGTCAATCACTTCCTGCGAACGGAACATTCCCCGGTGGCAGTAGGAGCGGCGCAGCAGGTACTTTTTCTGCGCTGTGTGCGGGTAATAGGTCGGGATGCCGTACATGTGGGTGCAGTTCCTGCGTATCTCCCGCGACACTGTGCTCACATTCCTGCCAATCAGCCGGGCAATCTCACGGTAGCTCAGGCCATCCACGTAATATTTCCGTATACAACTGCGTTCTTCTATGCTAAGATGATGGTAGTTCATACACTCTCCCCCCTGGCAGTTTGGTTGTGTGGTTACTCCATTCTACCACTGGGGGCTGTATGAACTCTTTTTTATTCCCTTAAAGTGTTGCTCTTGTTAGTATAATTCACCGGCAGAACAAAACAGCCCCATCCTTTCGGATGGGGCTGTTTTTGTATCTGGGAAAAGCTTATTTCAGCTCGACCTTTGCGCCGGCGTCTTCCAGCTTCTTCTTCATCTCTTCGGCGTCGTTCTTCGCAACAGCCTCTTTCAGGGTCTTCGGGGCGTTGTCCACCAGGTCCTTCGCTTCCTTCAGGCCCAGGCCGGTAACTTCCTTCACGGTCTTGATGACGGCCATCTTGTTGGCGCCCACTTCAGCCAGCACAACGTCGAACTCCGTCTTCTCTTCCGCGGCAGGGGCAGCGCCGGCAGCGGCGGCGGGGGCAGCGGCAACGGCAGAAACGCCGAACTCTTCGCAATAGGTGTCGATGAGCTCTTTCAGCTCAAGGATGGACAGACCCTTGATCTCGTCAAGGATGGCAGTGATCTTCTCAGAAGCCATGATAATACCTCCAGTTTGGTTTGTTGTTGATGTGTTTTACAGAATTCGCATCGCTCAGGCAGGCTCAGGCGGCAGGCTCCTCCTGCTTGTCCACATAGGCCTGCATGGCAACGGCAAGGCCGCTGAGCGTGCTGGTGAGCGCCCCGGCGAACATGGACAGCATGCCCTTGTAATCCGGCAGCTTGGCAATGGCGGTGAGCTCGGCCTCATCGAGAACCTTACCCTCCATATAGCCGCTCTTCAAAGAGAACTTGCCCTTGGATGCCTCTGCAAACTTGTTCAGGATGCGGGCGGCCGCCGTGGGGTCCTCCTTGGAAACGGCCAGCGCGGTGGAGCCCTTCAGCACATCGGCCAAACCGGCCAGCCCAGTCTCCTTCACAGCAAGGCGCAGCATCGTGTTTTTCACCACGAAATACTCCACGCCAGCCTCGCGCAGCTCTTTGCGCAGCTTGGTGTCGTCAGCCACGTTGATGCCCTTGTAGTCCACGACCACGCCGGCCACAGAGCTCTCCATCTTTTCGCGCAGAGATGCAACGAACGCTTCTTTTTCCTTCAGGATTTTTTCACTCGGCAAAGTATTTCACCTCGTTTCCACATTGAAATATTCCGTCTCAAAGGCAGAATAGTGCAAAAAAGCCTCTTTCTCCCGCGAGAAAGAGGCCAAAAATACAAAGCATTTTTGCACGTTTCTCGGCAGGCGGGAAACCCCTTTACGCCTTTCGGCACCTGCTGTCTTTAAAACAGCTTTATTAGTATAGCATGCATCCAGCCGCTTGTCAATATCCTTTCGCCGCTGATATTCTCTGCCATGAGGCGGCAAGAGAAGGCCGCCATATACCGCGGGCAACGCTGCCCTTTGACGGACAGCTGCCTTCCGAAAGCGGAAGAGCCTGTCGCTTCGGCGTTTTCTCTTCTGCCGTTCCATATCATAGCAGCTTATTGGGGCCGCCCGGCGGCTTATAAAAACGGCGGGCGCGCGCCTGCGCGCTCTTCCCGTTATGGAGCGGCGGCAGTTTTTTATTTTCAGCCGCAAGAGGCCGCAGAAAAGCCCTCTGCCAGCGCACATCTTTGCAGTGGAAGCCGATATTGAAAAAGGCCGGAGCTGCCTCCGGCCTTCTGGTGTTCGATACAGTTAAGCGCTGAATGCACCGCTGTTCAGCCAACGCGGCCGAAAAGCCTCTGCCCTTTTACACAAAGTCAGAGCCGGGCAGTGCTCAGCCGCCGAACCTCGCGCTGTTCAGCTTGATGCCCGGGCCCATGGTAGAGGCCACAGTGGCGCTGCGGATATACTGGCCCTTTGCGGCGGCGGGCTTCGCCTTCACAATGGCCTCCATCACCACTTTCAGGTTCTCCTCCAGCTTTTCAGCGCCGAAGGACGCCTTGCCGATGGGCACATGGATGATGTTGGCCTTATCCAGACGGTATTCAATTTTACCGGCCTTGGCCTCCGTCACAGCGCGGCCCACATCGGGCGTCACCGTGCCGGCCTTGGGGTTCGGCATCAGGCCGCGCGGGCCCAGGATCTTACCCAAACGGCCCACCAGGCCCATCATGTCGGGCGTGGTGACAAGCACGTCAAAATCAATAAAGCCTTCGTTCTGAATTTTCGCCACGAGGTCGGCGTCGCCCACCATCATCGCGCCGGCTTCCTCAGCCGCCTTGGCAGCATCGCCCTTGGCGATGGCAACCACGCGCACGTTCTTACCGGTGCCGTTGGGCAGCACCACAGCGCCGCGCACCTGCTGGTCGGCATGGCGGCTGTCTACGCCGAGGCGCACATGCAGTTCCACCGTCTCGTCAAATTTGGCTTTCGCCGTCTGGCAGCACAGGGCCAGAGCCTCGCTGCTGTCGTACAGTTTCGTACGGTCGACAAGCTTCTTGCTGTCAACGTAATGTTTCCCTTGCTTCATAGTTTCCTCCTGTGGTATATCGGAATATTCCTCCCACTGATGGCAGGCCGTTGTTAATCGGTGACCGTAACGCCCATGCTGCGGCAGGTGCCGGCGATCATGCTGACGGCGGCCTCCAGGCTTGCAGCGTTCAAGTCGGGCATTTTGGTATTGGCGATATCCTCCAGCTGTTTGCGCGTGATGGACGCGACCTTCGTCTTGTTCGGCACGCCGGAGCCGCTTTCAATGCCGATGGCCTTCTTGATGAGAACGGCCGCCGGGGGCGTCTTCGTGATGAAGCTGAAGGAACGGTCTGCATAAACTGTGATGACCACAGGAATCAGATAACCGATGTCCTTTTGCGTGCGCTCGTTGAATTCCTTTGTGAACGACATGATGTTCACGCCATGCTGGCCAAGCGCCGGGCCAACAGGGGGAGCCGGGGTAGCTTTACCGGCCGGGATTTGGAGCTTGATATACCCCACTACCTTCTGAGCCATTTTGTGCACCTCCAAAAATTGTGGTAAGTTGCGGGCCCGCGCCGTGTGCGCGTGCCCTCCCACGAGCGGGCGTCCGCCCACTCTATAAGAGCCGTGCGCCGAAGCGCGCGGTGCTTACCGAAAATAAAATCAATCCAGCGGTTTGATCTGTGTGAATTCCAGCTCTGCGGGCGTTTCGCGCCCGAACATGGACACTTTCACGTTGACCTTTTTCTGCTTTTCGTCAATAGCCTCGACAATGCCGATGAAGCCCTCCAGCGGGCCGCCCGTGATCTGCACGTTGTCGCCCACCTTGTAGGCCAGCGGGGCGCTGCGCACCTGCGTTTCCACGCCAAGCTTTTCCACTTCCTCCTCCGAGAGGGGAATGGGCTTGGACGAGGGCCCCACAAACCCCGTGACGCCGCGCGCGTTGCGCACGACATACCAGGTCTCATCCGTCATAATCATCTTCACCAGCACATAGCCGGGAAAGAGCTTTGATTCCTTCTCCTTGCCGTCCGCGTCCACCACGGTTTCCGTGGGCACGCGCACCTCCTGAATCAGGTCCTGCAGGCGACGGTTCTCCACAATGGTCTCCAAGTCCTGCCGGACCTTGTTTTCATACCCGGAATACGTGTGCGCCACATACCAGTGCGGCTGTGTATCTCGGTCCTGCGCCATAGTGTTTCCCCCGCTTTCCTTTGCGTTGCAAAATATGGGCCGTTAAACCTTCGCCAGAAGGTCCAGCACAGTGCTCAGCCCAAAGCCGAACACGGCGTCGAGAATGAAAATCACCACGGCGCTGAGCAGAACCACCACCAGCACCACGAGCGTGTTGTTGATGATCTGTTTTTTGTTCGGCCAGACGACCTTCTTCATCTCGCTTTTCGTATCGCGGAAAAACTTCACGATATTCTTGAAAAAGCGTTTGATGCCGGCGAAAAAGCCCTTCTTTTTCTCAGTTTTTTCTGCCATGTCGGTTCCGCCTTTCTTACTTCGTCTCGCGGTGGAGCGTGTGCTTGCGGCAGAAGCGGCAATACTTCTTCATCTCGAGCCTGTCGGGGCTGTTCTTCTTGTTTTTCTTGGTGTTGTAGTTGCGCTGTTTGCACTCCGTGCAGGCGAGCGTGATCTTCACTCTCATGTTTCGGCACCTCCATTAATAGCCTCCCTCCTCTGCCGGCGGCGCTTTGCGGAACGGCCCCGGATGGTGCCTAAAAATGCGCACAAAAAAATAAACCTGCAAAAGAGGTAGCTTCATCATAGCACACGCCGCTCACCGCGTCAAGCGTTTTCTGGGCCGCCGCGCGCTTTTGTGCAGTTTTCCCCGCTTTGAGGCGCACAATATTTGCAAAGCGCGCCTATTATGGTATTATAAAGGGAAGCAGAGTGCGGGCCCGCTTCCCTTGCAGGGCGCAAAAGCCGGGGCCCGCAAAAACGATGCGAAGGTGTGACAATATTGGCGAAAAAGACCATTGCCGTGCTGTTTGGCGGCGTTTCTAGCGAGCACGAGGTTTCGCGCATGAGCGCCACCAGCGTGCTGAACAACCTGGACAGAGAAAAATTCGACGTGCTGGCCGTGGGCATAAAAAGGGACGGAAGCTGGCATTTATATCCCGGCCCCGTGCAGGCGCTGTGCACCGGCGAGTGGGAGGCGTGCGAAGAAAATATCCCGGTGGCCTTCTGCCCGGGCAGCGGCATGAGGGGCCTTGTTGCCTTTGAAAACGGGCGCGTACGCGAGCTGCCGGTGGACGTGGTATTCCCCGTGCTGCACGGAAAAAACGGCGAGGACGGCACGGTGCAGGGCCTTCTGGAGATGGCCGGCCTGCCCTATGTGGGCTGCGGCGTGCTGGGCAGCGCGCTGTGCATGGATAAGGTGTGCGCGAACCTTGTGATGGATGCGGCGGGCATTGCGCGCTGCGAGTGGGATTATATGGAGGCCTGGCAGCTGCCCGATTTCGACGCTGTCGAGCGGCGCGTGGCCGAAAAGCTGCGCTACCCCATTTTTGTAAAGCCGGCAAACGCGGGCTCCAGCGTGGGCATTTCCAAAGCGGCGGACAAGGCCGCGCTGCGCGCCGCGGTGGAGCTTGCCCTGCGCCATGACAGCCGCGTGGTGTTCGAGCGCTTTGTGGACGGCCGCGAAATAGAGTGCGCCGTAAGCGGCAACGAAGAGGTGCGCGCCACCCTGCCGGGGGAGATTCTGGCGAGCGCAGAGTTTTATACCTACGATGACAAATACGTTTCGGGCACATCGCGCGTGGTCATTCCCGCACAGCTGCCCGCCGAAACGCTGGACATGGTGCGCGCCACGGCCGAAAGGGCCTACCGCGCCCTGTGCTGCCGCGGCCTTTCGCGCGTGGATTTCTTTGTAGAGCACGGCACGGGCCGCGTGCTTTTGAACGAAGTGAACACCATGCCGGGCTTTACGGACATCAGCATGTACCCCAAGCTGAAAATAGCCGCCGGGCAGAGCTACGGCCAGCTTCTGGAAGAGCTGATCGGCCTTGCCCTTCAGCGCGCCGGGGGGGCCGCCCATGTGTAGCGCGGCGGCCCAAAGCCCTGTCGGGGTGTTTGATTCCGGCCTGGGCGGCCTGACGGCTGTGCGGGAGCTGCGCCGCATTCTGCCGGGCGAGGACATTGTGTATTTCGGTGACACCGGGCGTGTGCCCTACGGCACGCGCAGCCGGGACACCATTGTGGAGTATGCCAGGCAGGACATTGCCTTTCTGCTCTCCCAGGGCGTGAAGGCGGTGATTGCCGCCTGCGGCACAGTTTCCAGCACACTGCCCGCCGCGGCGGCCGGCAGCCTGCCCGTGCCCTATATGGGCGTTGTGGAAAGCGCGGCAAAGGCCGCTGTGCTGGCCACCAGAACAGGGCGCATCGGCGTCATCGGCACGCCTGCCACCGTGGCCTCCGGCAGCTACCCTGCGGCCATACGGCGCCTTATGCCGGGCGCCGCCATCACGGCCACGGCCTGCCCGCTGTTCGTGCCGCTTGTGGAAAACGGCTATTTCGGCGCAAAGAATACCGTTACGCGCCTTGTGGCACAGGATTATTTGAAGGACGTAAAGGCTGCCGGGGTGGATACGCTCATTCTGGGCTGCACACACTACCCGCTGATTGCCCCTGTCATTGCAGACATCATGGGCCCGGGCGTGGCCCTGGTGGACGTGGGCCGCGCGGCGGCCCAGAGCGCGCGCCATATGCTGGAGCGGGGCGGCCTGCTGAGCGCACAGGCCAGGGGCACGGTGGAGTATTATGTCAGCGACAGCACAGAGCAGTTCGACAGGCTGGCGCATGTGTTTCTGGGCGAATACGCCGGGGGCCGCGTGCAGCGCATTGATATCGAAGCTTACAGAACATAATGGGGAAGAAGGCGGGCTTGCCATGAAAGAAGATTATCTCATCACCATCCACGGCACCATGGAGCAGAACGGCGGCAGCGACAGCGTGCAGCTCATGACGCGCGGCAGCTTCGTCAAGCGCGGCGGCAGCTTTTTCATCACCTATAAAGAGACGCAGGCCACCGGCTATGAGGGCTGCGTCACCACTGTGAAGGTGGAGGGGTCGGACAAGGTGAGCATGCTGCGCTTCGGCCCCGCGCCCAGCCAGCTGGTGATAGAGCGCGGCAAGCGCCATGTGTGCCATTACGAAACGGGCCAGGGCGCGCTGAGCCTTGGCGTGGCGGCAGACGAAATTCACAGCCGCCTTTCCGAAAAGGGCGGGCGCGTGCGCTTCTCTTACATGCTGGATGTGGACGACGCCAGCGTGAGCCGCAATATTGTGGACATTACGGTAAAGCCCACCATGTGACATTGCACCCCGCGGGGCCGCGCGGCCCCGCTTTTATCAAATATTCGGGAGGGACGAGCTGTGTATTTGAAATTGACGTTCCACGGCGTGTCATTCTATGCCGCGCTGCTGGAGGACAAGGCGCCCATCATGTGCGCCGAGCTGAAAAAGGCCTGCCCGTTCGAGGCGCGCCTCACCTACGCCAAGATATGCGACAACGAAATCGTGTTTCAGGCGCCGGTGTCGAAGTATGTGGTGGAAAACCCCGTGTATTCCGTAAAGGGCCACATCGCCTATTACGGGCCCAAGCATTCGGTGTGCATCTGGTTTGGGGACACCCCCAGCCTTGGCGCGTGCGACCTGTTCGCGCTGCTGGCCGATGAGGATATCCCCCGCTTTGCCGAAGAGGCGCAGAAGGTATGGGACACCCGCGGCGAAGCCATCCGCGTGGAGCTGTGTGAGGAGGTGGACGCATGAGCCGCGTTGAATTTATAGAAAAGCTGGATGCCCTGAGCGAGGAAATCCGCCTGCATGAGCCGGAGGACATCCGCCGCGTAAAGCAGCGCAACCGCCCCGCCAAAAAGAATTTCGGCGCTTTGCTGTTCGCCTTTCTGGACATGGAGGCCGCCAACCCGGACATCTACCGCCTTATCTGCATGGCACAGGCCCGTCAGGGCGAGCTTGCCACGCTGAAGGACATCGCGGACGGCGTGCTGGGCTGGAATGAAGGCGGCTTCGAGGGCAGCTATGACATGTACGACAGCGCCAGGCTGATGGGTGAGGCCCGCGCGCAGCTTGCCGCATGCGGCACCTATGAAGAGCTTGCGGCCCTGCTGAAGGCCGTACACCGTTATCTGATCGGGCTGAACTTCCAGCTCGACAACGCCCTCCCCTGGGCTGAGCTGAGCCGCACCTATCACGAGGCGACGCAGCCGGAAGCGGATGCGTAGAAATATGTGCCTTTGCGCCCTGCGGGCTGCCCGCAGGGCGCTTTTTCTTGACAAAACCGGAAGGCTTCTTTATACTTGGTAATACTAAGTATTTTATAAAAGAAAGGACGTGGCGGGCGTGGAGAGCCGGTTTTCACGGCAGATGAAAAAGGGCGTGCTGGAAATGCTGGTGCTGGGGCTTGTGTGTGAGCAGCCCGGCCACGGCTATGAGCTGCTGGGCCGCCTTGCCGCGCGCTCTGACGGTTTTCTTCACACAAAAGAGGGCACGCTGTACCCTATTTTGTACCGTCTGGAGGACGACGGCTTCATCTCGTCCAGCTGGCAGACGGGCGGCACTGTGCGCACTGCGCCGAAAAAGATATACACGGCAACGGCGGCAGGCCGCAGCGCCCTGCTGGCCATGCAGGCGGAATGGCGCGCTTTGTGCAGGTGCGTACATGCCTGCGGGCCCGCTTTGGAACCGGAGGGAGGCAGCATCCATGTTCAGCCGTAAGCCTTTGAAGCGGCATGGAAAAAGCCGTGCGGCGCAGCCTTTTCCGTTTGTGGCCCTTGCGCCTCTCATCACGGCGGTATGCCTGAGGCTGCCCGCCCCAGGGCCGGAGACGCACCATGCTGCGGCCCACATGACTGCGGCGCCCCGCCTCCTTGCGGGCGGAGGAGCCGCCTCATGCCTGGCCGTGCAGGCAGCGCAGACAGACGATAAGGCAGACGCACCCTGCAGGGCCGCGGCACAGGAACCGACGGATAGACCGGACAGCGCCGGATATGAAGAGGCCGCGGGCGCAGTGCCCGTTTGCAAGGCTGCGCTTATGCCGGAATATCTGGGCGGAGGCGCCGTCATCAAGGCCGCTGCACCATACTCTGCCCTCCGTACCGCTTACCGGCCTGCGGTTTGCCGCAGGCGCAGGAGGCCGGACGGTTTCGGCATGCCGCCCACTGGTATACAGCCTGTCATGGCGGTGTATACCCCCGGAAATACCAGCCATGCGGGGCGCTCACCGTCTGTATACAGGACGTATGCCGCCTGCATCGGCACAGGCGGTGCGGGCACCAATACACCTGACCTGAGGAAGAAGGAGGCCGCCGCATGAACAGAAAAAGGAACGGACGCTTTCTGCCGCCTGTTAATCGGTATGTGAATGCCATAGAACACAGGCTCCACCTTCCCCTGCGCGAGAAAGCGCGCATCATGAGCGATATTTCCACCAGCATCGCCGCCCGACATGAGGCCGGCGAAAGCTATGAGGCCATCATGGCGGACATGGGGCCGCCTGAGGCTGCGGCCTCGCCCTTCAACCGGGCGTTTGCCGGGCGGTACAAGGGCAGTGCATGGCGCTTTTTGTGGCTGGCACTGGCCTTTACCGTTCTGGCTGCCGCAGCAGCGGCGCTGGTGTTTACCGCCGGTATGGCCGCAGGCGTGGAAATGGCTTTTCTTCCCCAAAGCCTTCCCTGGACGGGTATCGCCTCTGCGGGTGTAATAGGCGGGGCGGACGGCCCCACCGCGGTGTTCGTCACCTCTCATCCCAGTATTTTTTCCATGGGCCCGCTGGATGCACTGACAACTGCCGGGGCCCTGCTTTCACTTTACTTTTTATGCCGCGTGCAGGGTGTGAACGGCGCCAGACACCTGCGCACTGCGCGCGCCCTGGCAGGCGTCTGCGCTGCTGTATTCTGCGTGCGCTTTTTCCTGGCCGTAGCCGTGCTTTCTCTGGCAGAAGGCGCCCCCGCCAGCCTGGCCGGCATGTTTTTATCACCCGGGTTCCTGCTCACCGCCGCGGCCCTGGGCCTGGTGATGTGGCGCACGCCGCAGAAACCGGAAAGCGAAGCAGAGGAGGAAGACATATGAGCGAGAAAAAAAGAACCGCGCTTCTATTCGGCTTTGTTTTTTTAAGCATTGCCGTCATATGGGCCGTCATGCTTCCGAAGGGGCTCTCAAACCGCAGAGCTCAAGCCTTCGCCCAGCCTTTTTTCAGCCACGCCGCGCCGCAGGGCGCCGAGGTGCTTCAGCAGGCTGCCTCGCGTGAAAAGCAAGACAGCGCATATGTCACCACGGCTACACAGATACTGGCATTTTCCAAAGCCCCGCAGAAGACGGAGCTGGAGGCTTTTTACCGCGATACCGAATACCCGCCCGCAGAAGAAGGGCAGGCTGTGACGCTGACGGCAAAGCCTCTGGATGAGGCCAGCCTTTCCGCCTTGCAGCAGGCGGGCGTATATGAAGAGGGCAAAATATACTGGTTCATATACATCGTCAGCCAAAACGGCACGGCATAGTGCGATGGGCACAAAATATTGAAATACTATTTGTATAATTGAAAGGAATGATACCAAATGTTAGAATTCCGCTATGATACACAGCTTCTCATTGAAGGAAACGGGCTGGATGAAGATGCCATACACGATTACTTTACACAGCACTTCAAGGGCGATTGCCTTCTGGCTGTGGGGGATGATGAGCTCATCAAAATCCATTTTCACACAAATGAGCCGTGGAAGGTGCTGGAATACTGCGCCGGGCTGGGTGAGGTATATGACATCGTGATAGAAGATATGGACCGTCAGGCCCGCGGCCTGAAGGGGTGACATCTTTCTGCGGTTGTCCGCGCGATATGCCCGGCATAATACCCGCACGGTTCAAAAAGGCCTGCGCCCAAATTGGGCGCAGGCCTTTTTCTAATTTTCCCGCCGTTTTGCGCAGAAAATCAAAGCGCGGCGTAATGGCGGCCCAGCGCGTCCGCCGTGAGGATGGCCGCATACACGCTGTCCGGCGTCACCTCAAAGGGCATGTTGTGCAGCGTGTCGCTGCTGGCACAGGCCAGCTTTGCCACTTCCATCAGCTGCTCTGCCTTCGGCTGCTCGATGCCAAGCTGGCGCAGCGTGGTGGGCAGGCCCACTGCTTCACAGAAGCTCAGCACTTCCTCCAGCTCTTCTTCGCTGGCATTCTCCAGCACAAGCTGCACCAGCGTGCCAAAGGCTACCTTTTCGCCGTGGTACATGCTGTGCGTTTCAGGCACAGCGGTAAACCCGTTGTGAATGGCATGGGCGCCTGCCAGCCCGCCAGATTCAAAGCCCAGGCCGGAGAGATAGGTGTTTGCCTCGATGACATGCTCCACAGCCTTGGTGCACACCCCGTTTTGAACGGCAAGCCTGGCTTTCACGCCGTCCTCCAGCAGGGTGTCATAGCACAGGCGGGCAAGGCCCATGGCCGCCAGCGTTGTTTTGCCGCCCACGCAGTTCGTGGCGCCGGAGGCCTCGCAGGCGCGCGCCTCAAAATATGTGGCCAGCGCGTCACCCATGCCCGCCACCAGCAGGCGCACCGGGGCTGCCGCCACCACGGCGGTGTCCACCAGCACCATGTTCGGGTTCGCGGGCAGGAACAGATATTTTTCAAACACGCCCTCATCCGAGTAAATGACGCTGAGCGCAGAGCAGGGCGCGTCCGTAGAGGCAATGGTGGGCACGATGACCACCGGCGCACCGGCATAATAGGCAACGGCCTTGGCGGTGTCGTGTATCTTGCCGCCGCCGATGCCCACTACCACGTCGCAGCCCGACGCCTCAAACGCGGCTTTCACACGCTCTATCTCCGTCATGCTGCACTCGCCGCGGAATGCCTCATACACCAGCGCAGCGCCCTGCTCTGCGGCACTGGCCGCAAGGTCTGCCTCCACACGGCCCTTGCCGGAGGGGCTTGTCAGCACAAACAGCTTTTTGCCCAGCAGCTTCACATGCCCGCACAGATTTTTCAGTTCACCGGCCCCCTGCACATAGCGCGAGGGGCTTGCCATAATATTTGCCATAGTTAAAAACTCCCTTTCTTTGCTCCGTCTATCTCCCAGGGCCGCAGAGCTTTGCATGCCCCGCGCCGCCGGAAGCTTTTCAAGGAAATTATAGCCCGGCAGAGGGAAGAAATCCATTGTCTAATAGTTAAATTTTTCACATTTGGCTGTGTCAAAAACCGTCAAAATTCCAAGTTGAAATTTTCGGCACAAAGCTCGCCTTTTAGTAATATTTCCTTTGCCGCATTACAATAAAAATAGCCGCAGTAAAATGCGGCTAGTTAAGGCAAGCAGACTTTTGAATTTATTTAAAATGTGATGCTCTTAAATTTTTTGATGTGCTCTGTAATAGCGATTTCCACCGGCATGCGCTCTGCACTGGACGCACCATAGAAGCCATGCACTCCTTTTGTATGCTGCATCACATATTGGGCATCCTCCGGGCCGGAAATAGGGCCGCCATGGCAAAGGACAATGACATCATCGCGCACACTTTTTGCTGCGTCATGAATACCCTGAATCATCTTTACAGCATTATCCAACTCCATGATAGATTCCGCCCCAATGGAACCTCCAATGGTGCAGCCGCAGTGCGCCACTACGATATCAGCGCCGGCTTCGGTCATACGCATTGCCTCATCTGTATTGAATGCATACGGTGTTGTGAACAAGTCCATTTCATGGGCAATCCGCACCATCTCTACTTCTTTGTCGTAACCCATTCCAGTTTCTTCAAAATTAGCACGCATACGGCCTTCAAACAGCCCTATTGTGGGAAAGTTCTGAACACCGGAATAGCCGATTTCTTTTACTTTCTTCAAAAAATAGTGCATATCCTTGAAGGGGTCTGTACCGTTTACACCTGCCAGAACAGGTGTGTCTTTCACTACAGGTAAAATTTCCCCTGCCATATCCATCACGATGGCATTTGCATCACCATATGCCAGAAGCCCGGCACTGGAGCCGCGCCCCGCCATGCGGTAGCGGCCGGAATTATATACAATGATAAGGTCTGTGCCACCCGCCTCTTCAAATTTTGCACTGATGCCCGTACCTGCGCCTGTGCCAATAATTGGGCGCCCTTCTTCAATGCTTTTCCGAAGCCTGCGGAGGATCTCTTTACGTGCGATTGCCATAACGCGGTCTTCCTTTCTTTTGTGTAAATTTCAATTGGATTTTAAAGCCTGCTGTGGTTTCCAAATGTGAAACAGCAGCTCTACGGCCTTCTCAGCAAATAAATCGTCATTGATATTTGCATCCACTTCCATAATGGGAATGTCTGCACGAGCTGCAGCGCGGATTGTATCAAAAAGCACTCTGTCTGTATCCCAGTCACAAAAGCATTGCCCCTCACCATCCAAAATGGAAAGCCCCCTTACAGGAAATGCAAATGCTACCGGCGCTTTTGACGCATTCGCTTTTCGTGCCAGAATGTACCCCAGCTCCTCATTTTCCTTTTTATTTGTGCGCATTAAGGTTACCATCGGGTTCCACTCATACAAAAGTCTTCCGCTTTTATACTTTTCCGGCACAGTAGACGCACTTCCAAAATTGACCATATCCAGGCAGCCCGGCACGATCACGTGGGGAATACCTGCTTTTCCCGGCCCATCAAGCCTAGAAGGTCCGGCAGATAAAATTCCTCCGCACAATTCATCCGCCCATTCTGTGGTGGTGATGTCCAGCACAGCCTGACAGTGTCCTTCTTCAATCAACTCTTCCATCGAGCGGCCGCCGCCACCCGTGGCATGGAAGATCAGCGGCTCGCAGCCTCGTTCCTTCAAAAGCTGCGCACATTTCTCTACCCCTGCGGTAGAGTTTCCAAACATGGAAAGGCACACAATTGGTTTTTCGTTTTCGATGACAAGCGGCTCCTTCTCCATCATGCCGCACACCGCCCCCGCCGCACGTGACAGAATAAGGCGGGAGAATTGGTTGATTCCGCTGATATCCACAATGGACGGAAACAATATGATATCTCTTGTCCCCACATACTCATGGGTATCCCCGCATGCCAGTGTGGTGACGCACACCTTGGGAAAGCCGATGGGAAGCGCCTGCATGGCCGTAGTGGCAATAGAGGTGCCACCTCCGCCGCCCATACTTATGATACCGCCAATTTCCCTCTGCAGCTGAAGCTCTTTCACAATGCTGCGTGCTCCGTTGCACATTACGCGCATTGCCACCCCGCGGTCTGCTTGCCGGCGCAGTTCAGCCAGCTCCGTTCCTCCGCGAACCGCAACCTGGCCAGCCGGAATATCAATGGGGAATCCGCCTTTGGGTTCAAACACCCCCACATTCATTGTCTTTACAATAACATTCCGGCGAAGCAGTTCATCGTACAAATACGCAAACTCATTCCCTTTGGAATCGAACGTGCCCATCATCAATACGCACTGGTTCATGATCTATTCTCCTTGTGATATTTCCAAGGTATTACACGGCATACTCAAAGCCATACCGCAAGCTGCCTCACGGTAGCAGCGGGGCCCCCCGCATGCAGGGCCCCGCCATATGCCGTTGTTTGCTTATTAATAATTTCCGCTGTGGCTGGCGCGGTATTCCTCCAGATTTTCCGCTGTAACAAGAAGCGGATCTACCGATATCGTCTTTTCTTCCAGTTCTTCGCCATCAATCAGCTTCAACATGGTCTCAATGGCGGCCTTGCACTGTGCTTCTGCATTCATGTCAAAGCTGCCGCTCTGCTCGCCATTCTCAATGGCCACAAGAGTATCTTCTTCACAGTCGTTGGAATAGATGGGAATAGTACCCAGCACGCCATTGTCTTTCATCACCTGACGCACACCGGTGGCCATGCCGTCATTCATGCACACAATGCCATCAATCTGCTTGCCGGAGGCAAACCATGTCTCTGTCAGGGCCATGGCATCTTCTGCAGCCCAGTTGCCGGTACCTTCAAACACAACATTGACGTTCGGAAACTCCTCCAGCGCACGCTGATACCCCTCATAAATGGCCACTGTGGCGCCGTGACCTTCAGAGCCGTTCACAATTGCCAGATTGAAGGAATCGCCCAGCTCATCCACTTCCAGTTTGATTTGCTGATAACCGGTTTCTGCCAGGCTGCACTGCACGATGGCATCTACGTTGGTGCTGTCCTGTACGCCTTCATGCAGCGTCATGATGGGGATGCCCGCTTCCTGTGCCTCTTTGAAGCCGTTGGTTACGCCTTCGCCGGCAGCTTCCACGATGATACCGGCATATTCGCCGGATGCGATAGCCTGCTCAATCTGACTCAGCTGCACCGCTTCATCGCCGTCCGCCGTGATGTGTTCGCATTCGATGCCGTATTCGGCCGCAGTTGCCACAAGCGTCTCGCCCAGATATGCCATGAACGAGTTGTTGTTGTGCGTCTGCAGGAACACAATTTTTGTGCCCGCTGCCTCAGCTGTGGAGTTACCCGCATCGCTGCCCGCGGCAGAGGATGGCGCGGAAGATGTTCCGCCGGTGCTGCAAGCGGTGAGCATCAGCGCTGCCACAAGGATAAGCGCCAAAATCGTTGTTAGCCTTTTCATCTTTCTTTCTCCTTTTCAAATATGATTTTCACCATATGGTGTATTCTCGGGTATCACTACCCGGGATTCCCTTTTCTGTGCTCGCTGCTTCGGTAAAACATGCGCACAGCCAGCAGAGATATTACTTTTTCCGACGATTGATTCTGCCGTCGATGTATACTGCGACCAAAATAATCACCGCCTGAAGGATTTTTTGATAATAACTGTTTACACCCAAGATATCCATGCCATTGCTGATTACACCGGTAATCAAAACACCCACCATCACGCCCGTCATGGTGCCTACACCGCCCGACATGCTCACCCCGCCGATGACTACGGCAGAAATCGCCGTCATCTCATATCCATCAGCAGAGTTTGCATTGCCGGAAGAGATACGCGAGGCCATCAAAAAACCGCAGATACCGCTGCACAGGCCGCTGATGACATACACAGACATCTCCACCAAGCGAACATTCAAGCCGGAATACCGGGCCGCCTCATGGTTTCCTCCAATCGCATATACTTTTCGTCCGTAAGTGGTGTACTGCAATAGAATAATTCCAATAACCATAGCCGCCACGAAATAGAACACCATGTATGGCACACCGTACTGTGTCACAAGGCCTTCCGCATCGTATTGCCTGCCCAGGAATCCGTTTGAGATATTAGTGAATTTGTCGCTCAGCCCGAAAATAGCCTTTGCATTGGTATAGATGTACGCTGCGCCGCGTGCCGCCAGCATCATGCACATCGTCATAATGAAATTCGGTATCCCTGCGTATGCAATGCCTATCCCATTGATCAGACCACACAAGGCGCCTACTCCCACAGCAGCAGCAATGGGTAAAATCAGCGGTGCATCGGCATATTCCCCAGAAGCAAAATGCGCGGCAAACACAGCACTCAGCGCTACTACGGAGCCCACAGACAAGTCGATGCCGCCTGTTATGATGACAAGCGTCATTCCCACGGCCAGAATGCCATATAACGTCACCTGCTTGATAATCAGCAGAAGGTTATTGGTCGTAAGAAAAGCGGGCGACAGCGCAGACCACAGCGCAATCAGCGCCAGCAGCACAAATACAATGGCGAACTGAGGGGAAAGCCCCTTCTTTTTCACCTTGCCCAAAAGTTTTATGTTCAACGTGTTCATCTCCATTTCCCCGTTCGCCTGGTTTAACCGTTTACAATCATAGCCATGATCTGCTCCTGCGATGTCTCTTTTGCCTTTACCTGCCCAAGAATACGGCCTTCTTTCAAGACAAGAATCCTGTCGCACACGCCCAAAAGCTCCGGCATCTCACTGGATATCATCACGACAGCCTTTCCCTCTTTTGCAAGGGACTGTATTAACTGATAAATTTCATATTTTGCGCCCACGTCGACACCACGTGTCGGCTCGTCCATAAACACAATATCTGGATTCGTCAGCAGCCACTTGCCTACCACCACTTTCTGCTGGTTGCCGCCGGACAGTGAAGCTACAGATTGGTTTCTTGAGGTAACCTTGATGCGCACCTGACGAATCATATCATCTGCCGTTTGCTCCTCCGCACGCTTATTGGAAAAACCGCGCCGGCTGATTTTTGATAGAATCGCCATGCACACGTTTGTTTTCACAGAAGCCTTCAGATTCAGCCCGCAGCGGGCTCTGTCCTCTGGAATCAGGGCAAAGTGATTGCGGATGGCATCTCTTGGGTTTCGAATCGCAGTCTCTTTTCCATTCAGCCAAATCCTGCCCTGCGTATAGCGGTCCAGCCCAAAAATAGAGCTAATCAGCTCTGTGCGCCCCGCACCTACTATGCCTGCAAAGCCTAGTATTTCACCGCGATGAAGCTCAAAACTGGCATCCTGAAACACGCCCTTCCGCTCCAAGTGTTCCACGCGAAGAATTTCTTCACCAATTTTCTTTTCCACAGTGGGGTACATCTGACTCAGCGTGCGGCCCACCATCTCGCTGATCATCTGCTGACGGTCCACCTGCTCGATAGGCCGCGAAGAAATCATATTTCCGTCGCGCAAAACGCAAACCTCATCTGCAATCTCAAACAGCTCATCCAATTTGTGGCTAATGTAAATTACCGCCACCCCCTGTTTTTTCAGGCGGTGAATGGTATCAAACAACAGCTTCACTTCTGTGGAGGTAAGAGAAGAGGTAGGCTCGTCCATTACGACAATTTTGGAATTATAAGAAACAGCCTTGGCAATTTCCAAAAGCTGTATTTCCGAAACGGTTAGGTCTCGCACGATCGCATCCACGTTCAAATGGATATCCAGCCCTTGCAGCAGTTCTGCCGCCATTTGACGCTGACGGCGCATATCCACAAGATGCATATAATGCGGCTCACGCCCCACAAAGATATTTTGCGCTACTGTCATATTGGGGAATGGTGAAAGCTCCTGAAACATCATGGAAATTCCACTTGTCAGCGCCTGATGTGGGTTGGCAAAGTGAACCTCACTGCCCTCCATTAGGATAGAGCCGGCGTCCGGCACATGTTCTCCCATCAAAATTTTCATCAGGGTGGATTTCCCTGCACCGTTTTCACCCACCAAAGCCGTCACTTTCCCTCGGTGAACCGTGAGGTTTACCGAATGAAGCACTTCTACCCCTGAAAAGGATTTGCAGATCCCCTGCATTTTCAGCAACGCATGTTCCATATCATTATCCCTTCATTGCTTGGTCTCTTCCCTTTGCCTTCCTGTATTAATTTGCTCGTGCAAAATCATGGGCCGGCGCCGCCGCCACCGTTCCAATGACTCTCCTGCCGTCAGCACTCTCATCACCGCATCACTCAGCACGCGCAAATTTTCCGCGCAATGCTTTTTCACCTGTTCAAAATCGCAGATTTCTCCTATGGAGCTGAACACCGCCGTTATTCCATAGTCATATACCTGTTCCGCGCCTTCACCGACGGAACCGCACAGCGCAATGCACGGCACGCCCGCGGCCCGGGCCCTGCGGGCCACCCCAACAGGTACTTTTCCCCGTGTGCTTTGCCAATCGATACGCCCTTCGCCGGTAAAAACGATATCTGTTTCTTTGAGAAGGCTGTCGAACCCCACTGCATCCAAAAGCAGCTCCACACCGGGTTTCAGCTTTGCGTTCAGAAAAGCCAGCAGGGCCGCCCCCATTCCCCCGGCCGCTCCGGCACCGGGCACATCCAACACATCCACACCGGTCTGCTCTGTAATAAGCCGGGCAAAGCGCTTCATCTGTGCGTCCATTTGCGGCATCATTTCTTCGCTTATGCCCTTCTGTTTTCCAAACGTGTAGATAGCGCCTGTTTCCCCACACAGGGGGTTATCCACATCACATGCTGCAATAATATCCAGCTTGGGCTTCCTGTCCGGAACAATGATAGAGGCGATATCTGCCATATGGCAGGTAACGGCCTCCACCTGAGCGCCGTCCTTATCCAAAAAGCGGTAGCCCAGTGCGGATGCCATGCCAAGCCCGCAGTCCACTGTAGCACTGCCGCCTATGCCAAGAAGCACCCGCTGCACCCCGCTGCGCTCTGCGTGCAGCAGCATTTCGCCCACGCCGTATGTAGTGGTGTGCATAGGGTCCAGCGCGCCATCCAAAAGCGGAAGCCCTGCACAGGCAGCCATTTCCATCACGGCTGTTCCGTCCGGCAGAATACCATAATGGCAGGCGACCGGGCGCCCTTGAAGCCCCTGAACTGTCAGGAATACCCTGCGCCCCCCCAGCAGCTCCAGATATGCGTCCACCATGCCTTCGCCGCCGTCCGCCATGGGAATGCAGTACACGGCGGCCTCAGGAAAGCAGCGCCTGACGGATGCCTGAATAATACGGCATACCTGTGCGGCCTCCATGGTCCCTTTGAAGGAATCAGGCGCAATGACAACTTGTTTTATGTCCCTCATCCATCACGCCGCCTTCGTCAAAATATACATATTGTTTTCTCTTCTGTGAATATAATTATATACAATGTCTTTTGACAATGATATGTTTTTTATCATATAATTTCAGGGTAAAATACTGTTATAGAAAACATATTCAAGGATAAAAATTATGCTGATCAACCATGAAAATTCACAAAAAATTGCCGAGCGCATCGGCGGCATCCTGCACCGCAATGTCAATATCATGGATGAAGAAGGGCGTATTGTCGCAAGCACCGACTCAACGCGCATCGGCGCACTGCATGAGGCTGCCTGCAAGCTGATTGAGCAGAATATCCCTGAAATGGATGTATATTCCATTGACCAGATGACAGGCAGCCGGGAGGGCATCAACCTTCCCCTTCAAATTGATGGGCGGACGATTGGTGTAATTGGAGTGACGGGAAATCCGGATGACCTGCGCGATATCGGCCTTGTGATTACCGAGATGGCAGAGATTTTGTTTTCTGAAACGCTGCAGACGCTTCGCCAGCAAAGCATCTCGCGCCAAAGGCGCCACTTTTTGGAGCAGCTTTTGTTCAGCACGCCCAGTGCTCCCAGCGAAACATTCGAACGGCGTGGAAAAGCCCTCGGAGTATCTTTGCGGCGTATTCGTTCTGTTGGGGTATTGTCCATGGCTGCAGAGCTGCAGGATGCCAATACCGCCGCCTTTTATGACACTCTGCTGTCCATCCTTCGTTCCCATCTGGGTGATGCCATTCTGCTGAATCATCTATACCTTGGCCAGAAGCTTATCCTGTTTCTGGGGGCTGATACTCAGCCCTACCTGCTCACACAGCTGAATAAGGCTCTGCGTGCGGCACAGGCCGCCGGGCATATGCCCTGCTGCGGAATTGCCGGCGGCTGTGAAAGCTATACACAGCTAAACCGCGTGTATGCACAGGCGGACAAAGCGCTGGAGGTAGCCCTTTCCACCAATACCGGGCAGGTATGTGTATACGACGACCTTGTTCTGGAGCTTTTGCTGGCCCCGCTTTCACAGGAAAGCCGCAGCGCTTTTTTGGAGCGCATCTGGGGCGGCACTAAAAGCAGCATGGATGAAATGCTGGATTTCCTTGAAATTTATTTTGCCTGCAACGGTTCTGTACAGGCCATTTCTCAAAAGCTGTTTATCCATAAAAATACTGTGCAGTACAAAATTAAAAAAATTGCAGATGCCACAGGATATGACCCCCGCAGTCTGACGGACGCCGTCCTGCTGTACCTTTGCGTCAAGCTGCGGAAGGCTTGAATTTTCCGCAAATAAAAACAGGCGCTTCTGTGCGGGCATAAAGCCCGTACAGAAGCGCCTGTTTTATAAAATCGGCCTTCCATATCTTATAAGCTGATGTCTGTGCGGAGGCATCCGCACCCGCTACACCTCCAGCAGCGCATGAAGCTGCACAAGGCAGAACCATGCCAGAAGGCACCACAGCCAGGCGCGCCGCTTCTGCGGCAGCCTGCGGTACAGCACCATGCACGCGGCTATCACAAAGAAATAATACAGCGTGCCTGTGCGCAGGCCCGATACGCCCACGCTGGGCGTAAAGCCCATGGCGGCCCAGCTCATGCCGCCTAACGCCAGCAGCGCCCAGCACAGGCGCATTGTGCGGGACGCCCCCTCGGCGGCGTAAATGCTCCACAATACGGCGGCATACAGCCCATAGCTGAGCAAAAGCGGCACATAGGCCGCCGGGGCATTGCAGTTCGCCAGTGAAATATAGCCGGCCGCAGTATAGGCCGCAGCCATCTGCTTCACCCACGGCACAACGGCGCCCAGCTCGTACTGATACAGGCTGAGGGGTACCATCAGCACGCACGGCATAAGGCTGACGGCGCGCAGCAGCCATTCCCGGCGCTTTGCCCACACCAGCGCAGCCGCAAGCACCGCCAGCACAAAAAACAGCAGCTCGCGCCCCAGCACGCTTGCGTGCACCACGCCGGAAACGCCTATTTCCACCTTTTGCAGCACAGAGAGCATGGGGAAATTCATATAGAAGGAGGCCACGTCGTTTTCCGTGCGCATGGCGTTGCCCGGGCAGGTGAAAATGAACACAAGAGACGCCGCGCACAGTGCAAGCTGCACCCACAGCCCGGCGGGCACCCGCATGCCGCGCGCATGCAAAAAAAGCATGCCGCCGCCAAGCAGAAAGGGCAGCACCAGCGCGGGCTGCTCCATATTGGCCGCAAACAGCAGAGAGGCGCACGCCAGCGCCCAGCCCCAGGCCGGCGTGCCTTTGCCCCGGAAAAGCCGCCACAGCGGGCACAGCGCCGCAAGCCCGAAGCAGACAGGCCACAGGTAGGCGATGGTGGTCACCACCCAGCCGGCTGTCTTCAGGTTCACCCACTGGTACAAAAACACCAGCGCGCAGACAAACCAGCTCTCGCCGCGCCTTCTCTCGCCCTGCATGGCATAGGCCAGCAGCCAGGCGCACGCCGTGATCACCGCGGGGTTTACGATGCGCCACACAAGCACGGGCGCGGCGGAAAAGATGCAGAACAGGCACTCCGTCAGCATGCGGGCGCTCCACGTCCAGTAATGGCCGCCCACATAGGCGAACATGGAGGCAAAATTCCAGTTTCCGCCCAGCGCGGCCGCATAGCCCGCTTCATCGCCGGGAATATACAAAAACTGCAAATGGCAGGCCAGCATCACGCAGAACAGGGCGGCATAGGCGGCCTGGGGGGCCTGCACAAATTTTTGAAGGCGCTTCATCATGCGGCACCCCCTAGCTGCCGGCCGGTGGGCAGAAAGATATGATGGTTGTTGGCGCCGTAGGCAAAGCATATCTCATACTCCTGCGGCGGGGCGGGCAGAGCGTCCAGCGCCACAAAGGCGTAAAATCGCCCGTATGCCATGTTCAGGCCGCCCACATAGGCGTCGCCCTCCGCGGCCGTCATCACCGTGGCAAGGCGAAGGGCCTGCCCCGTGGCCCTGTGGCGCAGCACGACGAAATTATTCATCATCTGAAAATGCTCGCCCTCAATATAGGCAAGGCCCGTGAACGTGGCGTAGCCATCGTGCAGCTCGCTCTCGATGGAAAGCGAGAGCGAGGGCGGAGCAGGCTCCGCCCATTCCGCGGCGTCAAAGGCGCGCGGGCGCCGGATGTCCCAGCGCAGCACAAGGGCAAACGCCGCCACAGCCGCGCCCATGGCGCACAGCACGCACAAAGCGCGCAGCGTGCCGGGTTTTTTATTCTGCCTGTGCGGCAAACTGCCCGCCCCCTCTCCCACAGATACGGCGCGGGGGCCCTGCGGCCCCCGTGCGCATGCCTTGCCCGCCTTCACTCGTCCAGCTTCAGCACGGCGGTGAACGCCTCGCTGGGCACGCTGACGGTGCCAAGCTGGCGCATCTTCTTCTTGCCTTCCTTCTGCTTTTCCAGCAGCTTCTTTTTGCGGGTGATGTCGCCGCCATAGCACTTTGCCAGCACGTCCTTGCGCATGGCCTTCACCGTTTCGCGCGCGATAATCTTGCCGCCGATGGCCGCCTGGATGGGGATTTCGAACATCTGGCGCGGGATATTCTCCTTCAGCTTTTCCGCAAGGCGGCGGCCCTTGGCATAGGCTGTGTCCGCGTGCACAATCATGGACAGCGCATCCACCATATCCCCATTCAGAAGGATATCCAGCTTCACAAGCTTCGATTCCACAAAGCCCTTCATCTCGTAGTCATAGCTGGCATAGCCGCGGCTGCGGCTTTTGATGGCGTCGAAAAAGTCATACACAATCTCGCCCAGCGGCAGCTCGTAGTGCAGGTCCACCCGGGCGGCATCCAGATACTTCATGTCGCGCATCACGCCCCGCCTGCCCTGGCACAGCTCCATCAGGCTGCCCACATACTCCGTGGGTGTGTAGATGTGCGCGTCCACAAACGGCTCTTCGCATTTTGCTATTTTCGCCGGGTCCGGGTAATTGGTGGGGTTGTCGATGGTAAGCTGCGTGCCGTCCGTCAGGGTAATGCGGTATTCCACGCTGGGCGCGGTGGTGATGAGGTCCAGGTCAAACTCGCGCTCCAGGCGCTCGATGATAATCTCCAGATGCAGAAGCCCCAGAAAGCCGCAGCGGAAGCCGAAGCCCAGCGCCACGCTTGTCTCAGGGTCGAACGAAAGCGAGGCGTCGTTCAGCTGAAGCTTTTCCAGCGCCTCCTTCAAATCGGGGTATTTTGCGCCGTCAGCCGGGTAAATGCCGCAGAACACCATGGGGACGGCCCTGCGGTAGCCCGGCAGGGCTTCGGGCGTGGGGTTTCCCTTCAGGGTGACGGTGTCGCCCACGCGGGTGTCGGCCAGCGTCTTGATGCTGGCGGTGAAATAGCCTACCTCGCCCGCCTTCAACTCGCCGCAGGGGGCCAGGGCCGTGGCGCCCATGTGGCCCACCTCCACCAGCTGAAACTCTGCGCCGGTGGCCATCAGCTTCACCGTGTCGCCCACCCGCATGGCGCCGTCGAACACGCGCAGATATACCACCACGCCCTTGTACGAGTCGTACACGGCGTCGAAGATAAGCGCCTTCAGCGGCGCATTCTCCTCGCCCTTCGGCGCAGGGATGTCGGAGACGACGCGCTCCAGCACGTCCTCGATGCCGATGCCCATTTTGGCAGATACGCGCGGCGCATCCATGCAGGGCAGGCCTATCACGTCCTCCACCTCTTTCGCCACGCGCTCCGGCTCGGCAGAGGGAAGGTCTATCTTGTTCAAAATGGGCACCAGCTCCAAATCGTGCTCCAGCGCAAGGTAGGTGTTGGCCAGCGTCTGCGCCTCCACGCCCTGGCTGGCGTCCACCACCAGCACCGCGCCCTCACATGCGGCCAGGCTGCGGCTCACCTCGTAGCCGAAGTCCACGTGGCCGGGGGTGTCGATGAGGTTGAACTCGTATTCCTCGCCGTTTTGGGCCGTATAGTGCATCGTCACGGCGCGCGCCTTGATGGTGATGCCGCGCTCGCGTTCCAGCTCCATGTCGTCCAGAATCTGCGCCTCCATCGTGCGCTCGTCCACAGCCTTCGTCTTTTCCAGGATGCGGTCCGCCAGGGTGGATTTGCCGTGGTCGATATGGGCGATGATGCAGAAATTGCGGATATGTTTTGCGTCCAACAGGGGTTCTCCTTCCGAAAGCAGATGCAGGGGAGGGCTGCGCGCCCCGGCGCGCTTTGGGCCCGGCCCTTTCGTACAGTTCATCATACCATAAACATGCCCTGCGCTTCAATGGGAAGGCGCAGAAAAACACACAGCCGCGCCGCGGGAGGCCATTCGCGGTAAAGCTTCTTCCAGTTTTGTTACATCCCATTGAGAGGCGGCGCCGTTCCGTGCTATATATACCATAGACGACTTTTTTCAACAGAGGAGACGGAGGCATATGGTACAAGACGGCAAGCTGCTGTTCGCCAAGGCGGGCGCAGACCTTTCAAAAAAAGTTTACCTTCATCCAAGGATGGCAAACCGCCACGGCTTTGTGTGCGGCGCCACCGGAACAGGCAAGACCGTGACGCTGAAGGTTCTGGCGGAATCGTTCTCCGCCCTGGGCGTGCCGGTGTTTCTGGCGGACGTGAAGGGCGACCTCTCCGGCATGATACGCCCCGGCGCAGACACCGGGGACATGAAAAAGCGCATCGAGCGCTTCGGCCTTGCCGCCGAGGGCTTTTCCTACAAGGCTTTCCCGGCGGCCTTTTTTGACATATTCGGCAAGCGCGGCATCCCGCTGAGAACCACCGTGTCAGAGATGGGGCCTCAGCTTATGGCCAGCATTCTGGGGCTCAGCGGCACGCAGGCGGATATTCTGTCCGTCATTTATAAAATAGCCGACGACGAAAGCCTGCTGCTGTGCGACACCAAGGACCTGAAGGCCCTTTTGCAGTATGCGGGGGAAAACGCACAGGAATTTGAGATGGAATACGGGCGCATTGCAAAGCAATCCGTCTCTGCCATCGTGCGGGCCGTCGTGGCGCTGGAGGCAGAGGGCGGCGATATTTTCTTCGGCGAACCCGCGCTGAACATCGCAGACCTCTTCACCACAGACGCCGAAGGCAGGGGCACCATCAATATTCTCGATTCCAGCAGCCTTATCAACAACCCCAGGCTGTATTCCGCCTTCATGCTTTACCTGCTGGCCGAGCTGTTTGAGACGCTGCCCGAAGTGGGCGATGCAGACAAGCCTCGCATTGTGTTTTTCTTCGACGAGGCGCACCTGCTGTTCGACAATGCCAGCGATGACCTGATGGAAAAAATTGAGCAGACCATCCGCCTCATCCGCTCCAAGGGCGTGGGGGTGTATTTCATCACCCAGTCGCCCGGCGACATTCCCGGCGCCATTGCCTCTCAGCTCGGCAATAAAATAGAGCACGCCCTGCGCGCCTATACCCCCGCAGAGCACAAGGCCCTGAAGGCCGCGGCGGAATCCTTCCGGGAAAACCCGGATTTCAACACGGAAGAGCTGCTTTCCACGCTGGGCACCGGCGAGGCCATCGTCTCCATGCTGGACGAAAAGGGCGTGCCCGAAATGGCGCAGCATGTGTTCATCCTGCCGCCGGAAAGCCAGATGGGAATGCTGTCCGACGAGGAGAGGGCCAGCGCAGTAAAAAACTCGAACCTGTATCTAAAGTATAACACGCCCTCCGACCCGGACTCTGCCTTTGAATTCCTGCAGCGCAAAAGGCTGGAGCATACCCGGCAGGAGGCCCTGGAGCAAGAGCAGGCGCAAAGGGAAAAGCAGCGCCTGAAGGAGGAGACCGCCGCAGAAAGGGCTGCGCAGAAGGAAGCCGAGCGCAGCAAAAAGGCCATTGAGCGCAGCGTGAAAAATGTGGCCTCCACCACTGCCGGAACGCTGGGCAGGCAGGTGGGTAACCTGCTGGGCGGCAGGCTGGGCGGCAAATTCGGCAAAACGCTGGGCGGGAACCTGGGCGCAAGCCTTGGCCGCAACATTCTGGGCACGCTGTTCCGCAAATAGGCCTGCGCCGGCATGGGGCCGGTATTGATAAAAACAAAGGAGATGCAGAAATGGATATCAAACAGGAGATTGAACACATTGCAGAAAGGCTGAAAAAGGACGACGGCCTTCTGGACAGCTTCAAAAAAGACCCCGTAAAAGCGGTGCGTGAGCTTCTGGGTGAAATAGACCTTCCGGACGATATGCTTGAAAAAATAGCCGCCGGGGTAAAAGGCAGGCTTTCGCTGGACGGCATAGCCGGCTCTCTGGGCGCCCTGAAGGGGCTGTTCGGCAAGGGTAAATAGAATATTCCCTGGAAGGGGCCTCCCACGAGGCCCCTTTTTTGTTGGCCAAAAAATCGCCGCCCTCTTGACATAACAATATTTGTTATGTTATACTCGCATCATAACAAAAAATGTTATATTGCATCTATGCACCAAAGGAGGCCCATATGGAAGAAAAACGAACCATCCACATCACGACGGAAAAAGAGCTTCGCACCTATATGCATCCGCTGCGCCAGAAGATATTGTTTGAGCTGAGCCTGCGGCCGCAGGGCATGACGGCAAAGCAGCTGGCCGATGCGCTGGGCATCGCCCCTTCTTCCGCCGGGCATCACTTGGGAAAGCTGGAGCAGATGGGCCTGGCGGAGCTGGCGCGCACGGAAGTCATCCACGGGTTTTGCGCAAAGTTTTACAAAGCAGCCGATGTGACGGTAAATATCGGCGCGTACCCCGCTGTGCCGCTTATGCACGAGGCCCTGCTGAACAATAATACGGCCCAGCAGCTTCGGCGCATATTCGATGTGGCGCAGCACATGCAGCCGGGCGATGAAAAGGCCAACCCCCTGCTGGCCGGCTCGCGCTATGCCACCGTGCATCTGACGCAGCGCGAGGCGCAGGAATTTTCCAGCATGCTAGCCGATTTTTTCCATTCACACAGCACAGCCCGGCAGGCCGGGGAAGACGCACACATTTATGAAATAAACCTCCTCTCTACGGACCTTACCGTTTGGCAGCGGTTAAAGGAAAAATAATGCCGCCGCGGTAAAGCCGCGGCGGCGGACGGGCAGGCATGCTGTTCCCGCTTCAAAAGCAGGCTGTGCGCAGAAAAGCGCCGGGCGCACGGCCTTTCTTTTTTGCGCCTGTTTTACCGCCCGGGCCGCGCGCCCGGGCAGAAAGGAGCCCATTTATGAAGGACAAATTTCACCCCTTTGCATATCTGGCCGCCTTTGGCATCAGCGGCGCCATGGGCGGCATGCTCATGTGCGTAAACACACTGCTGATGCTTGACCGCGGGCTGAGCCTAGCGCAGGTGTCGATGGGCCTTTCGCTTCTCACCATCACACAGGTGCTGCTGGAGGTGCCCAGCGGCATGCTGGGCGACCTGTACGGCCGCAAACGGGTATGGATGGCCGCCATGCTGGTGCGCCTGTGCTACCTGCCGCTCTTTTTGTTCGCCAGCGGGCCCATCCTGCTGGCAGGGTATGTGTGCAACGGCGCAGGCAACGCGCTGAACAGCGGCACGCTGGACGCCATGTATCTGGAAAACTGGCTGCATACGCGCGGCAGAGAAACGCTTGCGCGCGGCACGGCCCTGCAGCAGGCTGTGCAGTACGGCAGCCAGGCCGTGGGGGCGCTGCTGGGCGGCTGCCTCAGCACGCTGAAGCTTTTCCGCCCTTATTCCGCCAATATCCTGGCCTGCGCCGCGCTGTGTGTCGTGGGGCTTTTGGCAGTCTTTTTCGCCATTCCGGCAGATTGTGCTGCCGGGCGCGGCCGCGGCGGCGCGTTTTCCCTTCGCGGCGCTGCCGCGGGCTTCTGCGCGCAAGCCGGGCAGGCTGTGCGCCTGGCCAAAGCAAGGCCCCTTGTGCTGTTATGCCTGCTTGGCATACTGCCGTACGGCTTTGCAGGCATCGGCGTAGAGGGGTACTGGCAGCCCCGCCTGCTGGAACTGCTGAATGGCGCACAGCCTGGCATCCTGCTTGGCATATTCTCGTGCGCCTCCATGGGCGGCCTGACCATCGGCGGCTTTCTGGCAGGCAGGCTGGTAAAGCGGGCGGGCACGGCGCGGGCGCGCTGTGCGCTGTTTCTTTGCGTGCGGCTGGCTATGGCCGCCCTGCTGGCCGCACTGGCCGCTGCTTTTCAGGTGCCGCTTCTGCTGGCTGCGTATATTGCCTACTACCTGATGCTGGGCATGTATACCTGTGTGGACAGTGTTCTGCTGCAAAGCGAGACGCCGGATGAAGTGCGCGGCACTGTGATGAGTGCGGAAAACCTGATGCAGATGGCAGGCGCCTGGCTGGGCACAGGGGCCGCCGGCCTGTGGCTGGGCGGCGGCAGCATCGCGGGGCTTTGGCTGCTTTGCGCCGCCGTTCTGGTGGGCGGCACAGCCGCCTGCCTTGTGCCCGTTTGGCTGCTGCAGCGCGCAAAACCGGCGGAAAAGCCTTTACAAAACGTATAAAATGCCCCAAAAATCACATTTCTTCTTGACGGCCCGCCCCAACTCTGCTAAAATGTCAAAGTTCACAAGGAAGTTTCTCCCTTCTCCATGCCCGCGGGCACCGGCGGCAAAGCAGACGCCTTTTGCCCCCGCAGCGCGCGGGCCTTATAGGAAGTGTGATATGCGTACAACAAAGCGAAAAGAACATATGCGCCGGGCGCTGGCACGCAGCGGGCCGCGCGCCCTTGCGCTGGCAGGCGCCCTGTGCTGCCTTGGCGGCGCTATGGCCTTTTTATGGGCGCGGCTGAATGTGGTGCATGTGGTGGACAGTGCAGGGGGCGAGGCCCGTGTGGTGATGGCCAGCACGACAGACCCGCGGCGCCTGGCACAGGCAGCCGGCATCGAGCTTGCACAGCACGACGACACGCTGTTCGCCGGCAGCGGCGGCAGCCTTGCCCTGTTAAAAGTAGTGCGCGCCTACCCTGTGGCGCTGTACGCCGACGGGCAGGAATATGTGGCCGAGGTGAGCGTGGGCACCGTGGAGGACGCCGTGCGGCGCGCCGGTATTCAGCTTTCCGGTGATGACTTCACCGAGCCTGCGCTGGATTCCCGCCTTTACGAGGGTATGCCGGACATCACCGTCCACCGCGTGACGTATGAGGACACCGTCACCACCGAGCCCATCCCCCACGGGGAAGAATTTGTGGAGGAGGTGCAGGACCCGGAGGGCCAGTATATCCACGATATCCTGGCACAGGAGGGGGCGGACGGCACCAAAGAGGTGACGACGCGCGCCAAGTATGTCGACGGCGCCTATATTTCCAGCGAGGTAGTGGCGGAAACGGTGCTTGTGCCCGCACAGAACGCGGTATATAAGCGCGTGCAGAACAATGTGGTGAGCCCTCTGCCCGCGCCGGACGGCGTGACGGTGGAGGACAACGTGCCGTCCAGCTATTCGCAGGTATACACCATGAAGGCAACCGGCTATTATTCGCCGCGCGGCAAGGGCGCCAGCGGCCTTGGGCTGTATTACGGCACCTTCGCAGTAGACCCCACCCTCATCCCTTACGGCACAAAGGTGTATATCGTCTCTACCGACGGAGAGTTCGTGTACGGCTGGGCCATTGCCACAGATACGGGCGCCTTTATCCATCAGAACCGCATGCAGGTAGATTTGTTCTATGAAACCTATGAGGAAAGCGCCGCCAACGGCGTAAAAGAAGTATACGTTTATGTGCCGTAGGCCAGCGCCTGCCGCACCAAGCCGCGCGTGAAACGCATGGCGTTCACAGGGGCCGAAAGGGCGCACCGCCGGCAGCCCCTTTAAGAGGCCGCGAAAGGGATGCCGCCTGCACGCCTGTCCCACCGCCCGGAAACGGGCGGTTCGCCGCCCGGGCGAAAGCCTTCCTGTTTGCAAGCGGGCGCACTGCCGGCGGCGCGCTCTGCCCTGCACCTGAAGCGAAAGCCTTTTACGGTGCGCCCCACCGGCTCCGCCATGATTGGTCTACAAGCAAAAACCGCCGCCTCAGGCACATGCCTGAGGCGGCGATTTCATATATTTTCCATTCAGGCCGCCGGGGCGGAAGAGCTTACCGGGCCGCTGCCGCCCTCCGGGGCGGAGGAGGCCGGCTGTGCGGCCTGCGCCAGGTTCAGCGTGCCCAGCTGCGCCGCCGGCACAAATGCAAGATACGTCTTGCCCGTGTTCACGCGCAGCGCGGCGCCGCTTTCGTCAAACAGCTCCAGCGGGGCCTGCTCGCTCTCTTTCGCCCAGGTGACGGGCACATACTTGCCGCCGTAGCAATACCAGCCCTGCCCTGTGCCGAACAGGTAGTCCACCGCGCCGGTGTCGTCCGGCTTTTCGCCCGTCTCACTGAACAGCACCAGCACGTTCTGAAAGGCAAGCTGTGTCTCGCCGTCCTTATGTGCCTCGCCGTATGCCTCTTTCAGATAAGCGCCGCCCGCCTCGTCATACACAAGGCGCACAGGGCACTGCTCGGAAAACTGGAACGTCACCTCCGGCGCGTCGCCGCCCGCCGGGGTAAAGGGCGCCTTCGCAAAGCGCAGGAACGGCACATTGCTGCCCTTGGACGCATCCAGCCCCACCGTGCCCATACCGGCGGCAAGGCCCTCTGCGTTCACATACCAGGAAAATTCATTGCCGTACTCCTTGCGCTCTGTCATAAACACAAAGCTCTGTGTGCCCACATATTTTCCGTCCACGTCCTGATAGCTCTTCGCGTTCAGCAGGTTTTCCGCATACACGCTGCCGCCGATGTGCACGCACACAGCGTCCACCGCCATCGCAAGCTGCAGGTGCTGGTCCCACAGGGGGCCAACGGGGCCCACCTGCGGCAGGGCGGCGGCATTGGCATACAGCGCCATCAGGGCCGTGCGGCCGCCCTGTGTGGCCATTTCCACAAGCGCGTCGGCGCCTGCAAGGCCGCTTTGGGGCCAGCCGGCGCGCTCGGCCCGCACCATCACCGCTACGGGGCGCTGGCCTACCGCCATGCCCTCGGCCAGCGGCTGGCCTGTAATCAGGTTATAATCCGGCGCCTCTTCGCCCTCAAAGCCCAGGGCGCTGCCGCCGGAGGACGAAGACGGCGGCGGGTTTTCCCCGCAGGCCGCCAGCCCCAGGCACAGCGCCGCACAAAGCGCCAGCGCCGCGCATTTTTTCATCCATGCTCTCATGCTGTTTCCTCGCTGTGTGCGCACGCGCACACAATGTTATTGCGCGGCCGTGCTCTCTGCGGCAGCGCTGCCCGCGTCCGCCCCGCTGGCAGAGCTGGCAATTTCGCTCTCATCCGGCTCGAAGGTAAAGCCCTCTGCCTCTTCCAGGTCCACCACGGCAAGGTATGTCTTGCCGGTGTTGAACTGCACCTGCTCTTCCTCGCCGAAGGCATACAGGATGCGCAGGGCGGAATCCGGCGTGGGCTTCTCCCAGCACACCTTCTCGGCGCGGCCGCCGCTGAAATAGTAGCCGTAGCCGGAGCCGTATGTCACCTTCTGCAAGTCATAGCCGGAATCGCCCGGGTCGGGCCACACATCAAACTCTGTCATAATAACCAGCACATTGTCAAAGGCAAGCTGCTGGTCGTTGTTGCGGTCCACGCTGGGCGCAATGGAGCCGGTGGCATGCGAATACTGGCTCATCATGTACTTGCCGGCGGCCTCGTCCCAGTCAAAGTAGGTTTTATACCGGTCTGAATGCGTCACCTGAATATGGGCGGCGCTGGGGCCTGTCAGCACGCGGGCGGGCTCGTCGTAGGGCACAAAGTTGAAAAATGTGCTGTTGTAGGTAATTTCGGTGTCCGTGCCAAGCTGCTCGATGGCATCGGCCAGATGCTCTGCGTTCGTATACGCCTTGTGCTCCGGGGCCACATTGCCGCGGCTCTGGTCGCGGTCAAAATTCGTGCGGTCGAAGTTGATGTCAAAGTCCTCGTAATCGTAATTGTTTTTATACTGCGTCTGAATGACGCTTTCACCAATGTGGATATACAGCGGGTGGAAGGGGATAATCAGCTGGAAAAACTGGTCGCGGCCGGAGCGCACCGGCGCGATCTGCGGGATTTTCGTATAATCCTGATACATCGCCATGAAGCGCGTGATATTGCCCTCCACCTTTATCTCCACCAGGATGTCCGCGTCAGAAAGGCCGTCCTGCGGGCGGGCGTTCTGGTATGCGCTGTCTGAGATATTGTTCACCATCACACAGGCAAAGCGCTGGTTTGTGGGGTAATCTTCGCCCTGTTTCAGGCCGGTAAGCACCTCCGGCGTATAGGGCTCGGGCGTGGGGGTGGGCTCGGGCGTGGCCGCAGGCTGCGCGCCCGAGGCGGGCTCGTCTGCGCTGCAGCCCGCCAGCAGCGTCAGCGCCAGCGCCATTGCCAGAAGGCAGGAAAGAAGCTTCTTCATGGTTTCGTCTCCTCGGTTTTACGTCGCTTGCCGCCCTGCGGGGCCCGCGCTGCACCGCGCGGCCACAGGGCGGCAAGCCAACTTTATTCTTTTTATCACTATACCGAAAATTTGCCTGTTTGTAAAGTGCGCCCGGCCAATTTCACTATTGTTTCCACCTGAAAAGCAGCCTTCTGCCAAAATGTTCCGAAAAAGCCTGTGCAAACAGATGCGGGCAGTATCAAAGCGCCCGCCCGGAGGGCCGGGCGGGCGCGCAGCTTTTGCCGTTCACTTTTTGAACATGCGGTTCAGCAGGGCAAGCGCAAGGCTGAGCACGCTCATCACAATAAAGATGCCGCACATGCCAAGCAGCATCACATTCAGCGACTGAAGCAGTTGTTCCATACAGCGTCTCCTTTCTTTCAGCGCGCAATCAGGTTCAAAATAAGGCCGCCCGCAATGACGCTGGCAATCTGGCCGCCCACGTTTACGCCCGCAGCGTGCATCAGAAGGAAATTCTGCGGGTCCTCCTTCAGGCCCATTTTATGGATGACACGGCTGGACATGGGAAACGCCGAAATGCCGCATGCGCCTATCATGGGGTTTATCTTCTTTTTTGCAAACAGGTTGATAAACTTGGCAAACAGCACGCCGCCCACAGTGTCGAACACAAAGGCGAACAGGCCCAGGGCAATGATAAGCAGCGTGCCGCCCGTCAGGAACTGATCCGCCTGCATTTTGGTGGCGATGGTGATGCCGAGAAAGATGGTGATGAGATTCGCCAGCACATTCTGCGCCGTCTCGGACAGGCTGTTCAGCACACCGCATTCGCGCAAAAGGTTGCCGAACATCAAAAAGCCCACCAGCGCCACGCTGCGCGGCGCCACAAGGCCCGCAATCACCGTCACCACGATGGGGAACAGGATGCGCACCGTGCGGCTGATTTCTTTCGCCTCGTACGGCATGCGGATCATGCGCTCTTTCTTGGTGGTGATGGCGCGGATGACCGGCGGCTGGATAATGGGCACCAGCGCCATATAGCTGTAAGCCGCCACCACGATGGCGCCCAGATATTTCGTGCCGAAATAGTTCGACAGGAAAATGGCCGTGGGCCCGTCCGCAGCGCCGATGATGCCCACACAGGCGGCATCCTGCAGGCTGAACATGCCCGGGAATATCATATTCACCCCGCAGGCCAGCGTCAGCGTCACAAAAATGCCGAACTGCGCCGCAGCGCCGAACAAAAGCAGCTTCGGGTTCGACAGCAGGGGGCCGAAATCTATCATGGCGCCGATGCCGATGAACAAAAGCAGCGGGAACAGCTCGTTGGCGATGCCCGCGCGGAACAGCACGTCAATGACGCCCTCCTCCAGGCCGGTGTCATACAGCTGGTCTACCGCGCCGGAAAGCGGCAGGTTCACCAGAATGGCGCCGAAGCCCATGGGCAGAAGCAGGCTGGGCTCCATATCCTTTTTCACAGCCAGATAAATCAGCACGCCGCCAATGGCCCACATCACCAGCATTTTGGCAATGTCCAGCCCGCTCATGGAGAGCACAGCGCCGAGCAGTGCGTCGATAAAATCCGCAAACATGCGTTTTCCTCCCTGCCGGCCGCAGCAGGGCGCCGCGGCCTGATTAATAAGCTTCATTTAGTTTCGCACAGCGTGCACGGTTTGTGCAAGCCCTATTTATGAATTCGCATGTAAATTTCGTGTAAAATTCCGGGCGGTGCACACTTTTCCGCAATTCAGGGGGGCTTTTGCTCAGGCCCCGCAGCTGCCGTGCCGGCAGCCCTCTTCCCCGCCATGCGCACAGGAATGGCCTGCCTCATGGCCCCCGCCGTGGTGGTGCGTGCAAACCGTATCCGGGTTATAAGCCAGCGTGCCGGCAAGCAGGTCCTTCACTGCCTCGTCCGCCGGGCCCTGCACGCCTGGGAACAGCCGGATGCCCGCCTGCGCCAGCGCCTGCCGCGCCCCGGCCCCGATGCCCCCGCAGATGAGCGTATCTACGCCCCGCGCAGCCAGAAAGCCTGCCAGCGCCCCATGGCCGCTGCCCTGTGTGGGCACGGTTTCGGCCGTTATGATTTTGCCATCCTGCACATCATATACCCTAAAGGCCTGCGAATGGCCAAAATGCTGAAATACCCTTCCGCTTTCATAAGCAACGGCAATTTTCATTTTCCTCTTCCTTTCCTGTTTTGCCCTGCGCCAGCGCGCAGAAGCCTTATTTATCATACCTCTATTTTCTGTTTCTGGCAATGCCCGTGCGCCCGCCCTGTGTGCAGTGCGGGCGGGCCGGTGCATAAGATAAGGCAGCCGGGGGGCCGCGGTCTGGTCGGGGCCCGGGCTCTGCACAGCTTTAAGAACAGCGAGGTGTTCCACATGAAAATACAGCATTACGAAACCGATGCGGGCGTTGCCGCCTGCCGGAAAACACCCGGCGCGGTTCTGGTAGATGTGCGCACGCCGGGTGAATTCCGCAGCGGGCATATCCCGGGCAGCATCAATCTGCCGCTGGAGGCTCTGGCCGCCGCCCCTCTCCCTCAGGGGCCTCTTTTCGTATACTGCCGCAGCGGCCAGCGAAGCCGTGCAGCGTGCCGTATTTTGGCACAGCGCGGCGCCGCGGCGGCTGACATCGGCGGCATCCTCTTCTATCACGGCAGCCTGACCTGCACCTGAGTGCCCGCCGCACGGACACACTTTTTTCTCACATTACTTTTTTAGGGGCTTTTTCTCCCCGCCTTGTCTCTGAACCAAAAACATCTTTGGAATATTTTCCCTGCTGGAATGGTGATTTTCCCCGTTTCAGCAGGGATTTTTCGCACGTTTCCACACAATTTGCTGAAAACAGGGTGAACGGCTTGCCTTTTGGGGTGCGCCTGTGCTAGGATTGCTTTCATACACTACTATTTTGAAGGAGGTCTGTGCCATGAAACAACAACTGCGCGGAAAGGAACTGTTTTTGGTAGGCGTAACGCTGTTTTCCATGTTTTTTGGCGCAGGCAACCTAATTTTTCCGCCCTTTGTGGGGTATCAGGCCGGCTCTGTCTCTCTGCCGGCCTTTCTGGGCATGGCCCTGACGGCGGTCTGCTTTCCCGTGCTGGGCGTGGTGGCCGTGGCCAAGGTGGGCGGCACCGACAAACTGTGCAGTAAAATACACCCCTCTTTCGCCATGGTTTTCACCATTCTGGTATATCTGTGCATCGGCCCCATGCTGGCTATTCCCCGCACCGCCAGCACATCGTATTCCATGTTTGCCTTCCTCACCGCCCGCTTTGACGGCATAGCGCTGGCAGGCATCCCTATGGACTGGGTGCTGCGCGCGGCGTTCTCTCTTGTCTTTTTTATCGGCGCGTACCATCTTGCCAAGCGCCCCGCCCGCTTCAAGGATATTCTGGGCAAATGGATGACGCCCGTTCTGCTGCTGCTGATTGTTGTGATGTTTGCCGCCGGCCTGTTCTGTCTGAAGGACGCGCCGGCAGCCCCGCAGGAGGCATATGCGGGCGGCGCCTTCATGAAGGGCTTTGTGGAGGGCTACAACACCATGGACACGCTGGCGGCCATCGTGTTCGGCATTGTCATCGCACTGAACGTGCAGGCCTGCGGCGTGACGGAAAGAAAGGCCGTTGCCCGCTCTATCATGAAGGCGGGTGTGATAGCCGGCGTGTTTCTGTTTACCGTGTACGGCCTGCTGGCATGGCTGGGTGCGCGCGGCAGCGCGGTGCTGGCGCAGGCGGCGGACGGCACAGCCGTGTTGTCGGGCCTGTGCCTGCAGTTCTTTGGGCCGGTGGGCGCCTTGCTGCTGGCAGCCATCTTCTTTGTGGCCTGCTTCAATGTGTGCACGGGGCTTTTGTCCAGCTGTGCGGCCTTTTTTCACGAAAAATTCCCGCGCTTTTCTTTTATCCGCTGGCTTCAGGCATTTGCAGCGGTAAGCTTCCTTGTCTCTATTTTAGGCCTTGAATTAATTTTGAAAATCTCTGTGCCTGTCCTCACCCTGCTGTATCCGGTGGCTATCGCCATTATTGTCATAAACCTGCTGCCCTTCGCCTGGGCCCAGAAGCCCGCCGTGCACCGGGCGGTGACGGTGCTGGCGTTTGCCGTCAGCATCTGGTCCATGTTTTAAGAGGTGAAGCCATGACGACGCAGGTGGTTGCCGCCCTGATTTGGCGCGACGGTAAATTTCTGATATGCCAGCGCCCGGCGCACAAGGCGCGCGGCCTTTTGTGGGAATTTGTGGGCGGCAAGGTAGAGCCCGGCGAGACAAAGCAGCAGGCCCTTGTTCGCGAATGCCGGGAAGAGCTTGGCATAGAGACAGCCGTGGGGGATGTGTTCATGGAGGTGACGCACACCTACCCGGACCTCACAGTGCATTTGACGCTGTTCCATGTGTCCATCGTGCAGGGCGAGCCGCAGAGGCTGGAGCATGAGGACATGCGCTGGATTCTTCCGGAAGATATTCCGCAGTATGTGTTCTGCCCTGCGGATGAAGCCATTTTGCAGAAGCTGCGCAGGCGTGCCTCACGAAACGGCACGCGCTAGGGCCTGCCTGCAGGGCGGTATGCGGGGCTGCCCGGCACCGCTTTGTAAAAAGCTGAAACGCCCCTGCGCTTTCGCCGGGCCCCTGCGAAAGCGCAGGGCTTTGCCTTGCCATTCTGCCGCGGCATACGGCCGGGCCCCCATGGCGCCCTCTGTCTCAGCTGGTGCTGCGCGGGGAAGCAGCCCTGCCGAATGGATGATTTGCATGCGCGGCGGCATCCGCTTTTTTGACGGCAAAGGGCTCTGCGGCTTTGCGAAGCGAAATGCCGCAGGCAGATTTCTGCCGAAGGCGGGCGTGGTTCGGTGAAGTAAAATACCCGCCTGCGGCGGGCAGGCGGGAGAAAAATTCTGTGCTGCGGCACGCGCCCCTCAGCGGTGCAAAACGGTTTTGCGCCGCAAATTCAGCTGCAGAAAATAAAAATGCCCCCGTGGCAGGCCTGACGGCTGCCGCGGGGGCGTCTTTTCGTCTGCGTCTGAAATTATAAGCAAGGCTGTGCTGCGCCGCTGCTTGCGGCATGTGTGCACCGCGGCAAGGGGCTTTCATCAGGCTGCCAGGCCGCAGCGCCACGCACAGCGCCCCTTCCTTGGGGCCTTTTCTGCACAGCCCCTGCCCTGCGGGCCGGGGCGTTTTCCTTCTGCCTTGCTTCGGGGCCGCCTGCGTCAGGCCCCCAGAAATTCCAGCAGCTGGTGCACGTTCTTTTTGCCGAAGGATACCTTTTCGTCATCCACCACAAGGCACGGCACGCTCATCACCTGATACTTCTCGCGCAGGGCCGGAAAATGGTTCAAATCATACACCTCTGCCGTCACCTGCGGGTTCGCCGCCGCAATGCGCTGGGCGGCTGTGACAAGCTCCGGGCACATGGTGCAGGAAAGCGAGACCAGCACCTTCATGTTCACAGCCCCCAGGCGCTGAATGGCGGTTGCCGAGCCTGCATCCAGCGCCTGCCCCGGCCCTGCGGCGTTGTAAAGCCCCAGCACGAAAGAGGTGAACTCGTGCCCGCCGGGCACACCGTGAAAGGCAAGGCCGGTGTCTGTGCCGTCCGCCCTGCACACGCGCACACAGGGAAGGGCCTGCTCCTGCTGCGGGGCCTCGTCTATCTGCACAGAGAGCTTGTCCGTCAACTCCGCAAGCTGCTGCATATACTGGCGCAGCTCTGCTGAAAGCGCGTCATCCCTCAAGAACAGCCTCAGCACAAGCGGCTGCTGCATTTTGGAAAAAGCAGCTTCCAGCTGGGCCAGCATCTCTGCGTCGAACAGGCCGCCTGCGGGCTTGCCGCCAGGCTCGCGCTGTGCCGCGCTTTCGCCCGGCAGCGTTTTCGGCGCCTGCGGCCGAAGGCCCGTTTTCTGCTGCATCTGCGCCGCGTATTTCTCCAGCTCTGTGGCGGCCAGGGCGCCCTCGCCCACCGCCGTCACCACCTGGCGAAGCGGCTTCGCACACACATCGCCTGCCGCATAAAGCCCCGGTGTGCCGGCGCACTGGTCCCGTCCGGTGTGCACATAGCCGTGCACGTCCAGCTCTGCCAGGCCGCGCACAAGGTCTGTGGCGGGCTCATAGCCCGCGAACACAAACACGCCGAACGTCTCGCCCTGGGGCGGGCGGTATTCCGTCACTTCGCCTGTAGCCGTGTTACGCCAGCGCAGGCAGCGCAAGGCCGTATCGCCCGTCACCTGCTCCACCTGCGTGTTGGGCAGGACTGTTATTTTCGGGTGGCTGCGCGCCGGTTCTGCGGCGGCCGCGGCGCAGGTGAAATCGCTTTCGCGCAGAAGAATGGTGACGTGGCGGGCATATTTCGTCAGGAAAACGCTTTCCTCCGCCGCGGCAAAGCCGCCGCCCACCACAAACACCTCCTTGCCGGTAAAGAATTCGCCGTCGCATGTGGCGCAATAGGCCACGCCGCGCCCGCGAAACTCCTCCTCCCCGGCAAAGCCCACCATGCGCGGATGCGCCCCGGTGGCCAGCAGCACGCCGAAGCATTTCAGCTCGCCCCGGCTGGTGTGCACGGTTTTTATATCGCCGTCCATCTGCAGGCTCTGCACCTCGGCCAGAAGAAATTCCGCGCCAAAGCTCTGCGCCTGCTGCCGCATGGCCTCTGTCAGGGCCGTCCCGCTGGTGCGCGCCACGCCGGGGTAATTCACCACCTCGGCCGTAATGGTGATCTGCCCGCCGAAGTGCTCTTTTTCCACCACCACAACGCGGTAGCGGGCGCGGGCGAGATACAGCGCCGCCGTCAGCCCCGCAGGGCCGCCGCCCACGATGACGGCGTCATACAATTCCTGCCGTTCCATAACGCTCAAAGCTGCCCTACAAGGTCCAGACTGGGCTTCAGCGTTTCGGCGCCGGGCTGCCATTTTGCCGGGCACACCTCATCCCCATGCTGTGCCACAAACTGGCTGGCCTGCACACGGCGCAGCAGCTCGTCCGCGTTGCGGCCCACATTGCCGGCCGTCACCTCATAGGCCACTATTTTTCCCTCCGGGTTTACAATAAAGCTGCCGCGCTCGGCCACGCCGTCCGCCTCGATATACACTTCAAAATCTTTGGCCAGGGCATGGGTTGGGTCTGCCAGCATGGGGTACTGCAGCTTGCGGATGCGCTCTGAGGCATCATGCCAGGCCTTGTGCACATAGTGGGTATCGCAGGAGACGGCGTACACCTCACAGCCCGCGGCCTTGAATTCCCCGTATTTATTGGCAAGGTCCTCCAGCTCGGTGGGGCACACAAAGGTAAAATCGGCCGGGTAGAAGAAAAACACACTCCACTTGCCCAGAATATCGGCCTTTGTCACGGTTTTGAAGCTGCCGCCGTGAAATGCCTGCACGGAAAAATCGCTTACCTCTTTGTTTATCATGGACATAGATATAGCCTCCAGTCAATCAAATAATTATAGTTAGTTTTAACTAACCTTTATGCCTGCAATTATAGCAGAAGGGGCCGTCATTTGTCAATATAAAATATCAATAAGGTTTTTATATTGTTTTCGTGTGCTCATTGCTCAGAAGCTGCGCCGCAAGCGCGTCTTTCAGCGCCATAAGCTGGGCCATGGAGGCTTCATCCAGCGCAGAGCGCAGGGTGACTGCCGGCTGCAGCACGCGCATCTCCTTCATTTCGTCCACAAGCGCCTGCATCTGCCTGCCGCTTGCAGGCGCCCAGGAGCCATTCTGCACAAGCCCTACGGTGCGGTTTTGCAGGTTCAGCGCCTTCATGTCGTGCAGAAGGCTCAGCATGGCAGGGTAAACGCCGTTGTTATAGGTGGGCGCCGCCAGCACCAGATGGCTGCATCGGAATATCTCGCCAATCAGCACAGAGACATGCGTGCTGGAAACGTCATAGAGGGCAATATTTTTCACGCCCGCCTGTGCAAGCCCGTTTGCCAGTACCTCTGCCGCATTTTCCGTGCCGCCGTACATCGAGCCGTAGAAAACAGCCACGGCGCGCTCGTCCGGCTCGTAACGGCACCAGCGGCCGTAATAGCCAAGCAGGCGCTGCAGGCCGCGGCGCCACACCGGGCCGTGCAGCGGGCACAGCATGCGGATATCCAGCGGCGCAAGCCTGTTGAGCGCCGCGGCCACCTGCGGCCCATATTTGCCCACAATGTTGCCGTAATAGCGCCGTGCATCGGCCAGCCAATCGCGCTCAAAATCCAGCTCATCCTCAAACAGGTTCCCGTTCAGCGCCCCAAAGCTGCCGAAGGCATCCGCTGAAAACAAAATGCGTTCGTTTTCCTCATACGCCATCATCACTTCCGGCCAATGCACCATAGGGGTGAAGAAAAAGCGCAGAGTGTGCCGGCCCAGCGCCAGGGCATCGCCGTCCTTCACCACAATGCAGCGCCCCTCCAACGGCAGGCCGTAGAACTGGCGGATCAGTGCAAATGTCTTTTCGTTTCCCACCAGCTTCATGCTCGGAAAGCGCAGCATCAGCTCTTCGATATTGGCACAGTGGTCCGGCTCCATATGGTCTACCACAAGGTAATCCAGGCCGCGGCCCCCCAGCCCGTGCGTGACGTTTTCCAGAAACTGGCGGGAGATAGAGCGATCTACTGTGTCCATCAGGGCCGTTTTTTCATCCATAATAAGGTAAGAGTTATACGCTACGCCGCGCGGAATGGGAAACAGGTTTTCAAAAAGCGCCAGGCGGCGGTCACTGCCGCCCACCCAAGTGATATCGTCTGTCAATCTCCGGGTGCAATGCATGGTTTTCCTCCTTTTTGCACGGCTGCCTCAGCCCTGCTTTGTGCCCTGGTTTTTTACGGCCTGCATTTTGGCCTGTATGGCCGCTGCATCGCCCAGATAGCGGTGCCCTACTGCACGCAGGCCCTCGTCCAGGTCGTATACCAGCGGGACGCCGGTGGGAATGTTCAGCTCTGTTATCTCGTTTTCCGGGATATGGTCCAGATACATCACCAGCGCGCGCAGGGAGTTGCCGTGCGCCGCAATCAGCACGCGCCTGCCCGCCTCAATATCCCGGCGGATATGCGTTTCATAATAGGGGATGACGCGGGCAATGGTGTCCTTCAGGCTCTCTGCCAGCGGAAGCTCGCTTACGGCAATGCCCTGATACATGGGCTGCAGGGCGGGGTTCCTTTCGTCCGATGCATCCAGTGCGGGCGGGCGCACGTCGAACGAGCGGCGCCATATTTTCACCTGCGCCTCGCCATACCTTTCCGCCGTCTCTGCTTTGTTCAGCCCCTGCAGGGCGCCGTAATGGCGTTCGTTCAGCTTCCATGTCTTCACCACAGGTATCCATTCCTCGTCCATCTGCTCCAGCACACAATTTGCCGTGTGGATGGCGCGCCTGAGATAGGATGTGTAGCACACGTCAAAATGGAACCCCGCCTCTTTCAAAAGCGTGCCGCCCTGACGCGCCTCTTCCCTTCCCGTTTCGGAAAGGTCTACGTCCGTCCAGCCCGTGAACAGGTTTTCTCTGTTCCACACGCTCTCTCCGTGGCGAATCATAACCAGTTGCCTGTACATATCAATGCCTCCTTCTGCGTTTTCCTTCAGTTTCGCCGGATAGGCAGCCGGCAGACACCGGCCTTCAGAAAAAACGCGATGGTTAGTTATAGCTAACCCATAGACAGCATACTACTTTTCCATCTGAATGGCAAGCCCCCCGCGCACAAAAAGCACATGGCGCGGGCGTGCCCGTCCATGCCCTCCGCCCGGCCGGGGCTTCATGCCGGAAGGCCTTTCAAGGGACAGTGAAGCATCTGCCCTCCGCACCGCCTGCACGGCAGCCCGCAGACGGGCGGCACCTGTTTCACCGGCGCCTTTTTACCGCCGCAAGGCCGCCGCCTGTTTCCCGCTTTGCAAGGCGCCCAAAGCAAAAGCCCTTTTGCCCATTTCCGGCAGAGCCGGGGACGCTTATGCCATTCAAGTGTATAAGCAAAAAGGCAGGGGCCCTGCGCCCCTGCCCTGGCTCTGTCACTGCGGGGCCTGAGGGCCCTGCTGCTCCGGCTCTGCCTTATGTGCCGTCACCGTCAGGCCTCTCCACAGGCGGAAGACGGCCAGCTCCAGCGCGATGCACAGCGCATACCCGCCCATGGACGCCAGCTCCAGCGGCACAAAGGCTTTCAATACCAGAAGCTGATAGCCGATGTCAAGCGCCAGTGCCACCGCCAGGAGGCCCATGGCGATAACCGTACCCCCTGTGAGGGCATGGTTCACGGTGTTATACTCCCACGCAGGGGCGTCCTGCCTGGTGGTAAACAGGTTCAGCACGCCGTATACCGTATATGCCACTGCAAACAGCCCGAACATGGCGGGCAGCGTCACAAGGTTGGTGGCGTTGCTGGGCACCGGCAGGCACAGCGTGCCCACCAGCAGCGCCGCCCCTGCAAGAGCCAGCAGGCCAAGACGCACCTTCAGCGTGCGGAAAGCTGCCGCCGTCATCACAAAATGGCGCATTTCACCCTGATACTCGTACACCACCCGGCGCCCTTTGCGGTTGTTGGCCGGCACCTCTTTGCGCACATAATTCTGAAACCCGTCCCGGAATTCTTTTCCCATACCTGCCCCTTTCCCGGCGGCACGCACCGGCAAACCAAAATAACGTATATGCCTTATATCCTATCACATCCGCCGCGGGCATGCAACGCCCCGGTGCGCCGTCACGAAAGCTCGAACATGCCGTTGTAAAGCTGGTAGTATTCGCCCTTCTGTGCCAGAAGCTCCTCGTGGCAGCCGCGCTCTACAATCTGCCCATGCTCCAGCACGATGATGGCGTCCGCGTTGCGCACGGTGGAAAGGCGGTGGGCAATGACGAACACCGTGCGCCCCTGCATCAGGGTGTCCATGCCTTTTTCAATGAGCGCCTCGGTGCGGGTGTCGATGCTGGAGGTGGCCTCATCCAGAATCAGCACCGGCGGGTCTGCCACGGCGGCGCGCGCAATGGCAAGCAGCTGGCGCTGGCCCTGCGAGAGATTTGCGCCGTCCGCGGTGATGCGCGTGTCATAGCCCTGCGGCAGGCGGCGGATGAAGGAGTCTGCGTTGGCCAGCTTTGCCGCGTGCTCTATCTCCTGCTGCGTGGCGTCCAGCCTGCCAAAGCGGATGTTGTCCGCAATGGTGCCGGTGAACAGATGGGTGTCCTGCAGCACCATGCCGAGGCTGCGGCGCAGGGAGTCCTTGCAGATATCCCGGATATCCAGCCCGTCATACGTGACAGCGCCCTGCTGCACGTCGTAAAAGCGGTTGATCAGGTTCGTGATGGTGGTTTTGCCCGCGCCCGTAGAGCCGACAAAGGCAATTTTCTGGCCGGGCTTTGCGTAAAGGCTGATGTCCTTCAAAATGGTGTGCCCCGGCTCATAGCCAAAGCTCACATGCTCGAAGCGCACATCCCCGCGCAGGGGCACAAGAACGCCGTCCGCCTTCTGCCAGGCCCAGCGGCCCGTCTTTTCCCGGCAGGCGGAAAGCGCGCCGTTTTCTTCGCGCACATTCACAAGGCGCACGGTGCCCGCGTCCGCCTCCGGCTGCTGCGCCATGGCGCCGAAAATGCGCTCGGCGCCGGCCAGTGCGGCCAAAAGCAGGTTGCTTTGCTGGGTGAACTGGTTGATGGGCAGCGCCGCCTGCCGCACGAACACAAGGTAGCTTGCAAGGCTGCCGATGTCCGTCATGCCCCGCAGGGCCATGATGCCGCCCAGCACAGCCACCAGCGCGTAGTTGATATACGAAATAGTGACCACCGCGGGCACCATGGTGGCGGCATAGCTCTGCGCGCCCGTGCCCGCCCTGCGCAGCGCGTCGTTCTTTTCGCGGAACACGCGCTGGTTTTCCGCCTCGTGGTTGAACACCTTCACCACCTTCTGCCCGCTGACCATTTCTTCAATATAGCCGTCCAGCTCGCCCAGGCTGGCCTGCTGGCGGGTGAAGTAGGCCCGGCTGCGCCTGCCGCTGTAACGGATATACAAAAACATGGCGGCATAGCCCACCACCACCAGCAGGGAAAGCTGCCAGTTCAGCACAAACAGCATGGCCAGCGTGCCCACAATTTGGATGAAGCTTTGAATGACCATGGCAAAGCTGTTGTTCAGCGCGTCGGAGACGGTATCCACGTCATTTGTGAAATAGCTCATCACATCGCCGTGGCGGCGGGTATCGAAAAAGCGCAGGGGAAGCGTCTGGATATGGGCAAACAGATCCCGGCGGATGTCGAACAGCACCTTCTGCGCCATGTTCACCATCGTCTGTGTGTAGCCCCACGCCGCCAGCACGCCCGCGCCGTAAATAAGGGCCGTAGCCGCCACACCCCGCACAAGGGCGGATATATCCGCGCCCGCCAGGCTGTTCACCACAGGCCGTATCATATAGGTGCCAAGCAGGTTGGCGCAGGCGCTTATGGTGACCAGCGCCGCCACCGCGAACAGCAGAAGCCTGTGCCGCCCCATATAGCGCAGAAGCTCGCCCACGGCAAAGCGAAGGTCCTGAGGCCGCTTACCGGCCGGCTGGCGCGCCATTGCCGTCGCCTCCCTTCATCTGGGAATGATAGATTTCCTGATAAATTGCGTCTGTGCGCAGCAGCTGCTCGTGCGTGCCGCACGCATGCAGCCGCCCGTCCTCCAGCACCACAATCTGGTCTGTGTCCATCACAGAGGTGATGCGCTGGGCAATAATGATTTTTGTCACGCCCGAAAGCCCGGCCAGCGCCGCGCGGATGCGCCCCTCCGTGGCAGTGTCCACCGCGCTGGTGGAATCGTCAAAAATCAGCACCCTGGGCTTTTTCAGAAGCGTGCGCGCAATGCACAGCCGCTGCTTCTGCCCGCCGGAGACATTCACGCCGCCCTGGCCGAGGTCTGTGTCCAGGCCCTTTGGCATGCGGGCCAGAAATTCATCTGCGCAGGCCGCGCGGCAGGCCTGCCACAGCTCGTCATCGCTGGCCGCAGGGGCACCCCATAACAGGTTTTCACGCACCGTGCCGGAGAACAGCACGTTCTTTTGCAAAACAATGCCCACAGCGCCGCGCAGGGCCGCAAGGTCGTACTCGCGCACATCGCGGCCACCCACGCGCACCTGCCCGGCGCTTGCGTCATACAGGCGGGGGATCAGCTGCACCAGTGTGGATTTTGCCGCGCCCGTGCCGCCCAGAATGCCCACCGTCTGCCCGGCCGGGATATGCAGCTCAATATCCGAAAGGGCATATTTGCGCGCCTCCGGCCTGTATTTGAACGAGACGCCGCAGAAATCAATGCTGCCGTCCGCAATTTCCTTCACGGCCCCCGGCGGCGATGTGAGGGCCACCGGCTCGTCCAGCACTTCGCCGATGCGCCTGGCGCTGGCCAGCGAACGCGTCAGCAGCAGGAACACGTTCGATATCATCATCAGCGAATTCATCACCTGCATCACATAGCTCAGAAAGCCCGTCAGCTCGCCCACCTGAAGCTGCCCGCGCAGTATCATATTGCCGCCGAACCACAAAAGCAGAACCGTGGAGGTGTACATCACAAGCTGAAATGCGGGCAGGTTCAGCACCGCACAGCGGAAGGTGCGGCGGCTCACGTCCATCAGCTCCGCGTTCACCTGCCGGAATTTTTCCTCCTCGTACTCCCCGCGCACAAATGCCTTTACGGCGCGGATGGCAATAAGCCCCTCGCGCACCACGCCGTTCACATGGTCCACCGCGGCCTGCAGGCGGGAATACAGCGGCGCCACCCTGCGCATGATGAAGAACAGCGCCGCGCCCAGAACGGGCGTGCACACGAAAAACACCAGCGAGAGCCGCGCGTTCATCCAGAAGGAAAGCCCCACGCCCAGCACCAGCATCACCGGCCCGCGCACAATGGGGCGAAAGCCGCTGTTGACGGCGTTCTGCAGCACTGTGACGTCAGTGGTCATGCGTGTGACAAGCGAGGAAGCCTCGAAATGGTCCAGGTTGGAAAATGCATACTGCTGCACTCTGGCATATTCCGCCTCGCGAATACGCGCGCCCAGCCCATAGGACGCCCGCGCGGCAAAGCGGGCATACAGCATCCCCGTCAGCAGGGCCAGCAGGGCGCACACGCCCATCTGGACGCCCTTGTGCAGAATGTAAGCCACGTCGCCGCCGGCGACGCCCGTATCAATGATGCCCGCCATCAGCACCGGAATGATGAGCTCAAACGACGTCTCCACCACCACAAGAAAAGCGCCGAACACAAGGTCCTTCCGGTAGGGGCCAAGGCATCTGAATATCCGCTTCAAGTCTTTCACGCACAGCCCCCCTCACAAGCCCTTTCCGCGCAGGTTGCGGTATGCGCGGGCCAGATATTCCGAAAACTGCTCTGCCTCCCGGCGCGTAAAGCCCTGAAGCATCTTCCGCTCCAGCGTACGGCAGCACTTTTGCCATTCGGCGCAGGCCGCGCCGCCCTTCTCCGTCAGGCGCACCACGTCCGCCCGGCGGTCGCCCTGCTGCGCGCTGCGCGCAACAAAGCCGCCCTTTTCCAAGGAATCCAGCATGCGGCACACAGCGGCGGGGTCTATTTCGAAATATTCCGCAAGCTCCCGCTGGCGGCAGGGCCCGTGCCCGGCCAGATACCAAAGCAGCTTCGGCTGGCCCGCGCCCAGGCCCAGCCGCGCCACATGCGGGCGCAGACAGCTGCGCTGGGCATGAAAGGCGCGGTACAGCAGCATGTGAAACGTCTTTTCCACTCAGGCACCACCTTTTGATATGTCAATCATTGATATATCAACCATCTATGATATGATCATAGCACGCCGGGCAGAATTGTCAAGCGGCGGCAAAAAAGGCGCCCCCTCTGAGGGACGCCTTTTTGCCGCTTTGCTTCTTTACACGCCTGTTTTCGGGTTTGGCTTTTGCCCTGCGGGCGCAGGAGCAGGAGCGGGGGTGGGCGTTTCAGCTTCCGCCTTCTGCCACACAAGGGCGAAGGGTGAAAAGCTGCCTGCCTCCGCATTGCCCGGCAGAGTGAATTTCAGCCCCTTGGGCGTTTTTTCCACGGCTATCTCTTCCACTGCGCACGCATCTACCAGCGCCTGCATCTCCTGCGCAGAAGACACCTCATAATCGCGGTGCAGGCCCGTGAAGTGGAGCAGCCGGAAGGTACAGCCTTCCCCTTCTGCCTTCACGCCTTCGGGGTACGGCCAAAACACGGTGATATCAGAATCTGTGCTCACCCAGGCATTTCCGTCGTGCTCGTTCACAAGGTCCAGATATTTGAATTCATACAGGCCGGCTTCAAACCCAACCCCTGCGGCCTGCTCTGCGTGCCGGATAAGCATCTGCGTCGTATCCGCGCCGGATACGACAGCCCCGCGGTCCAGAATATCATCGAACAAAAGGGATATCTGAGGCCCGGCCTCCGCTGTGCCCACCAGCCCCAGCCCAGAGGACTTTCCGTTGGTGTAGAACTGCGCGCCGGAGGGGATGACCGCCGTGGCGAGCCGGGCGCCGGGCTGCACTTCGTCCTCCGCATTCCGCACAGGGTTCGCAAGGTCCTGCCTGCCGTCCAAGACGTCCTGTGGGTCTGACACATAGCGCACCGTCAATTCGGCGCCGCCCTCGAATACCACCGGGTATTTCGTGCCGTCCGCATCCTGCGCCGTCAGGCTGTCCGCCGCGCCGATATCGTATGCGCCCGCCAGCGCATCGTTTTCCGCAGCGGCTCTTATCTGCTGTGTAAAGGTATTTTCCAGCCCCGGCAGCACATGGTATTCGCCCGCAGGCTGCGCCCGAAATGTTTCCCCATCTTCCGCTGTGAAAGTAAGGCTGTCCACATCGACGCCGTCCGGCGCCTCAATATGATAGCGCACGGTGGGAAAGCTGTCTCCGCTGAGAGAGCTGCCGCCGGTATAGGCTTCCAGCGGCTGCCCCGTCAGGGTTATTGACGGCAGCTTTTTCCATGCGCCCACTAGTACCACATCGGCGTTCGGCATGGTAATTTTTCCGTTTTTAATTTCTGCGCCTTCTGCCGGAGACTCCACGCGCCATCCGGCGAACTCGTACCCCTCCGGGGCAGAGACGCCCGCAAGCGCAACTTCCGCCAAATACCATGAATCCACCTGCTCCGGGGGCTGCGCGCCGGGCGGCACATCGTCTTCATACCGGTATGTGACAGTATGCGGCGTCAATTTATAGTAGATTTTCAGCGGGTTCTCCTTCGTGGCCTCCCCGGCCAAAGCGGTAAGGCGGTTATTCGGGTTGTCTTCATCGAACACATAGTGTACACCCAATATTTCGCCCCACCCTAAATCTTCTCCATCGAAGCTTTCATGACCGATCGCCACCTGCTTACCAGGAACAGCCCATCCGCCTTGAGCTGTCTGCCACAAAATAAAGCTTCCGTCTGGATTTTGATAATACAGGTCATAAAACCATGGTATCTCACTTTCTTTTTTCAACATCATTATGCCGTCCGGCTCCTCCGCCAAAGCCTGTGCGCCCAGCGAAAGCAGCATCAGCAGCACGGCAAGCACGGCGGCAAGTTTTGACTTTTTCAACATTATCTTTCTCCTTATTTTTCTTATAAGCCTGCAACCCGCGCCAAATGTAAAAGGAAAAACAAAGGCTTTCTCTTCCCCGCCTGGGGAAGAGAAAAAGAGGCGCCTCTTTTGCATATTACCTTTATTATACCTGCCGCATGCCCCGTTGTCAAACCGGAGCCGCCCGCGGCACGCTATGCGCCGTGGCCGGGCAGGCGGCCCTCCAGCCTTTTGAACAGGCGCGCCAGCACCAGCACAGCCGCCGCGCACAGCACCAGCTCCGCCAGGGGCTGCGCATAGGCCAGCCCATACAGCGGAAACAGCCAGTTCAGCACAAACAGCGCCGGTATTTCCAGGGCTATTTTGCGCAGCACTGCAAACAGGAACGCCTCGCGCCCCATGCCGGTGGCCTGAAAAACGCCCACTGCCAGAAAATCCACACAATAGAACGGCAGCGCAAGGCAGAAGCCGCGCAAAAAGCTGGCGCCGTAGGCCACAATGGCCTCATTTTGCATAAACATATGCGTCAGCGGGCCCGCGCACACATAGTAGAACACCATCACCGCCGTGAGGAAGGCCACCGATATCCTGGCCGAAAACATCACGGTGCCCTTCATGCGCTTGATGTCTCCGCTGGCGTAGGTATAGCTGACAAGCGGCATCACGCCCTGAGAAAGGCCCATGGCAATATACATGGGCACCATATTCACTTTCTGGGTGATGCCCATAGCGGCCACGGCGTCCGAGCCGAAGGCGGAGGTGAAATTGTTCAGCACCGTCATGCCGGTGACGTTCAGCAGGTTCTGGACAGCCGCGGGAACGCCCACCCCGCACACGCCCAGCAGCACGGCCTTCCGCACACGGAACATGCTGGGCCGCACACAGACATATGTATTCTTCCGCTTTACAAACAGAAGGACAAAGAAGTACAGGCAGGCCACGCAGTTGGACAGGAAGGTGGCAAGCCCCGCCCCCTCGGCCCCCATGCCAAGCCCCCAGGGAAGAATAAAGACAGGGTCCAGCACGATGTTCAGCAGGCAGCCGCTCATAGTGCCGATGCTGGCATGCAGCGCCGCGCCCTCGGCGCGCACCATATAGGCCATCACCACATTCAGAATGGCAGGCGTTGCCCCGCATATCACCGTCCATTTGGCATAGGCTGCGGTAGCTGCCGCCGTCTCCGGGCTGGCGCCCAGCAGAACGAGAAGCGGCTGCTGGAACAGGGCAAACAGCGCGGAAAAGAGGATGCCGGCCAGCACCGAGCTGTAAAACCCGAAGGCAGAGCTGCGGCATACGGTGTCATAATCCTTCCTGCCCAGCGCGCGGCTCATCATGCTGGAGCTTCCCACCCCGAACAAATTGTTCACAGCGTTAAAAGCCAGCAGCACAGGCGCCGCCAGCGTAACGGCCGCGTTCTGCACAGGGTCGTTCAGCATGCCCACAAAATAGGTATCCGCCAGGTTGTACAGCACCATCACAAGCGAGCTGAGAATGGTGGGCACCGCCAGCCTGCACACCGCCTGCGGAATGGGCACCTGTTCAAACAGTGCCGTTTTCTGCTTGTTCTCCAAAGCCTTGCGCCGCCTTCCTTCTTTCTGCTTTTCTAAAAAGAGGCCGGGCGATGCCCGGCCCCCTTTCGCTCAGCCCCCGATGGGGAACAGGGGCAGCTCTTCCAGAAAAATGATATCGCTGCGCCTGGCGGCGTCGCCCTCTGCAAGGATGGCCGCCCTGGCCGCCACCTCGCCGCCTGCCTTTTCCACAAGGCGCTCAATGGCCTGAAGAGATTCGCCGGTGGAGATGACGTCGTCCACCACCGCCACCTTTTTGCCCTTCAAAAGCATGGCGTCCTTGCCGTCCAGGCACAGCGTCTGCGCCTTCTGCGTGGTGATGGAGACCACCTCGTCCGTCAGCGGGTGGCTCATATACGGCTTCACGCTTTTGCGTGCCACAATGTAATACGGCAGGCCGCGCAGGCGGCACAGCTCGTGCACAAGGGGGATGCCCTTGGCCTCGGCGGTAATGATATAATCCACCTGCGGAAGCTGCTTTTCAATCAGCGGGGCGGATTTTGTCACAATCTCGCAGTCGCCCAGAATGACAAAGCTTGCAATGGCAAGGGTTTCCGATATCTGTATGATGGGCAGCTGGCGCGTGACGCCGGCCACCTCCAGAGTATATTGAGCCTGCATATGAAACATCCTTTCCGAATTTATGGGCGCTTACAGCGCAAGGCCGGTGGCGCCGATAATCATTTTCAGCACAATGCCGGCCAGCATGCCGAAGAACGGGTCGAACACCGCAGTGACAGACATGGTGACGGCCGCAATGACAGAGCCGCCCGCGGCGCCCGTGGCAAAGGCCGCGGCGCCGTCGCCGGGGATGGTGACAAACGCCCCCAGAATGAACAGAAAGCCCGCGATAGACTGGCTGGGCACAAATTTGCCGATTTTGGGCAGCAGCCCGAAGAACAGAATGAGCGCCATGACGGCCATCATGATGACGCCGGACAGCACCGCGTGCGGCGCGGCGCCCGTGGCCGAGATGATGGCCTCCACCGGGCCGCCGCCGAACAGCGAACTCACGGCGTCCGCCAGGCCCGAATACACGGTGAGGTGGTCCACATTCAGCTCACCAGCGCCCATGCCGCTGGTGATATTGCCGAAGGCGATATTGGCGCCGATGGTAAGGCAGGCCAGCGAAAGCGCGCCGCGGATGACCGAAAGGTTTACCACCGGCTTTTCCAGCTTCAGGCGGCACATTTTTTCCGCCACGGTGTTCTCACCCAGCTTCTGCCCGGCCAGCTTGGCCGCCACGCTGGAAATGATAAGTGAGCCCACAATCGTGTACACAAGGGCGTTGCCCGGGTCCAGCGCCTTGGTGATAAGGTAAATGACAACGGCAGAGGCCACCGACACCCAGCCCACCAGCTGGTTTTCCTTCACCATGTTGAAGGCCGTGCGCACCAGCACAAACCCCACGCCCGCCATCATGGCGTGCACAATGGCGTCGCCCGCAAAGGCCGTGATGGCGGACAACGCGCCCGTCAGGCCCAGCACCACCATGATGAGGCCGCCGAACATCACCATGGAGAGGCGGTCGCGCCTTGTCTTGCCCATGCTTCCGGCCATTACGATAGTCTCAGCCTGAAAGGAGATAGGCGCCACCGAGCTCAGCACGCCGCAGCTTACCGCGCCAATGGCAAAGCCCAGCGCCGTGGGCACCGAGGCAAAGCCGTAGCTGAGCGCCAGCAGGCCCTGCGGGATGCCGTTCAGCACAACGCCGACAGCGGCCAGAATGTCTTGAATAAATTCCAAAAAGAAACACCCCTTCTTCAAAAATAGCATTGCAGCCTCTGTACAGGCGGGCAGCGTCCGTACCGCAGAAGCCGCCCCTGCCCGCGCACAGGCGCAGCCTATGCACAATTTATTATAATAAAGCATTTTCCGACAGAAATCAAGGCCCGCCGCGCCGCGCACACCGCTGCCCGCCAAAGGCACCGCGCGCACCGCACAAAAAAGGGCAGGGCGCGGGGCGCCCTGCCCTTTTATCCTTTGTCAGCCCTGTGCGGGAAATGCGGCGCGGTACACAGCATCCTGCTCCGGCAGGTGCGTCACATATCCTACCGGAATGCTGTTCTGCACCGCCTGCGCCACGCGGCGGGCCCCCTGCGGGCCAAAGGCGCCGCACAGCTCAATACAGCCCACGCCTGCACGGTAAAGCTCCTGCGCGGCGGCGCAGGCCTGCTCTATATCTGCCACACCCACAATGCAGGCATTGCCTCCGTGGATGGCGGCATGGTCCTGCCGCATATCAAAATCGCCCATGATAAGAAAAGCAAATTTCAATGCACGCACGCTCCTTTCCCGGCAATGCTCATGCCTCTGACGCGCCGAAAATCGCGCTGTCCAGCAGGCCCACCTCGTCCGGATAAGCCGCCGAGAACGCCTCGTAGGCCGCGCGGCGCAGCGGGGCAAACTGTGCCGCCATGCCCAGCTTTTCGGGCAGCTCATAGGCCACACCGTAAATTTCGGCCACTATTTTTTCCACCAGCTGCTCCGGCTTCAGGCGCACCATGCCCAGAAAGCGCGTATTATAGCTGCCCTCGGCACAGGTGGAAAGATACAGGCGCACAGCGTGCACCAGCTCCTGATAAACCAGCTCCTGCTCCAGGGCGCTTGCCTGCGGGGCGTCTATGCCAAGCTGCCTGAGCATGCCGCCCAGCTCCTTCACCGCCGCGCGCACACGGAAGCGGGAGGCGGTGTCTCTGCGCCACAGGTTCATGGTAATCCACAGCCCGGCATAGCCGTCTGCCGGCGGCATATTCTTCTTCGGCCGGCCATAGCGCAGCGCCCACAGCTTCTGGCGCACGGCGTTCTCCTCCGGGTCTCCCTCGCCGTTTTCCACGGCGCTGTCCAGCATTTCCTTGCGCCTGCGGGCATCCAGCTCGTCGTAATAGCACTGGGGCCAGGGCGCACGCTCCTTGCTCATAGGCTGTCTCCTTTGCCTGCGGCCAGGGCGGACGAAAACGCCCCCCTGCCTTGTTTTTCTTCATTATAACACAGCACACCGCCAAAAGAAAATCCTGTTTTGGCGCAGGCCGTTCCGCCGCCATGCCGGGCGGGGCGGCTATTTTCAAAACTCCACGCCTTTTCGGGCGGCAACACCCTGCTCATACGGGTGGCGGCGGCAGCACATTTCGGTGCTGTAATCTGCCGTCTCCAGCATCCATTGTGCGGGCTGGCGGCCTGTAAGCACCACCTCCGTGCCCTGCGGGCGCCCGCACACCGCCTTCTTCAACAGCGCCTCCTCCACCATGCCGAGCTGGCAGGCCGCACACGCTTCGTCCAGCACCAGCATATCGCAGGGTTCTTTCAAGGCCGCTTCCAGCAGGCTGGTATGCTCCGCGCAGGCGGCTGCCCTTTCCTTCGGGGTCATCTGGTATGCGAATTTCATGCCCGGCGCACCGGAGTACACCTTTGCGCCCAAACGGCGCAGCGGGGCCAGCTCGCCGCTTTGGCCGTCCTTCAAAAACTGCACCACCGTCACGCGCAGCCCGCTGCCCAGGGCGCGCAGGGCAAGGCCCATGGCCGCGGTGGTCTTGCCCTTTCCATCGCCCCAGTACACATGGCACAGCCCTGTGCCGCGCTTTATTCCGTCCATTGCCGCCCTCCTTCTCCTTTCTGCAGGCCCTCCCGCAGATGATCCACATACATCTGCTGCACGCCCGGCAAAAGGCCAAGCCCTGCCATGGTGCACCGCACGGAAAAACCCGCTTTTTCCAGCCTTGCTTTCCAGCTCTGCCCGTCTTCGCCCGCCATGTCATGCTGCGCATGGCCGCCCGCCGCCAGCAGAAGGGGCACCAGATGCACGGCACCGGCGCTGCTTTGCCGCAGCTGTGCCAGCACCTCGTCAAAGCCGGGCCAGCCCTTCAGCGTGCCCACATACACATCGCCGCGCCCTTCCATGCGGAACGCCGTCTGCATGGCCGGGTAGACAATGTCTGCAAAATGTGCCGCGCCATGGCCCACAAGCACCAGCCTCTCGCCCTTTCGCGGCGGATATGCCTCTGCCAGCACCCGTGCAAGGCGGCGCACCTCTGCGCTGCCCGCCAGCAGGGGCGCACCGAGGCACAGTTTTTCGAAGCGGGGGCGTGCGGCGCTCACTTCCGCGCGCAGCTTTTCATATTCGCTGCCGTACAGCATATGGGTGGGCTGCACAAAAACACGCCGCGCCCCGGCGTGCGCGGCCGCCTCCAGCGCCTGCGCCGCGGACGGCACCGGTTCGCCCCGGCGCGCCAGAAGGCTGCGCACTGCTTCGCTGGTAAAGGCACAGGTATGCGGCAGGCCCGCCTGCCGCACCAATGCCTGCTCTACGGCATCCATGCTCGCACGCGCGGACGCCACGCCGGTGCCGAAGCTGGCGATCAGGATATGGTCGAACAATTCACATTCCTCGTTTCTTTCCAATAGTCACCGCCGCCGGCCAAGCCGGTAGCGGCCGCCCGCCCTGTCACAGCCTGTCACCGGCCTGCGTATCAAAGCACGCGAAAGCTTATCTTATCCGCATTACCTGCGCCGCAGCCCATAAGCAGGAAGCGGCCGTTCCAACGGCAATCCGTCATCTCTGGTATCTTGTTATGAGCAGCTTGCTTTGCCTGATGATGGAAGCGAAAGCTTTTTCGCAGCACCTCTACCGGCAGCGCCGGCAGTGCCCCTGCTCAAGTCAGGCCCCCCGGCACAGCCTGGGGTTTGCGTAAGCCCGGGAAGGGCATACTGCAGGCAAGCCGCTCAAGAGGCGCTGAATACGCTGTCTTTTGCATCACCTGCCCCGCCCTCCCGTAAACGGGGTTCTTCCCGCTGTGTGCTGCAGCTTTTTGGTATTGTATACCATCCCGCTTCGCTCGAAACTGACAGCGAAAGCCCTTTTACTCCTCCCGGCACAGCCGGGGAAGTCGTTTCGCTAAAACGGCGCAGGCCGTGCCTTCCGGCACAGCCCGCGCATCAAACTCTGTATGCCCGCCGCTGCAGGGCGGTGGGACAAAAAGCCGCACAAAATGCCGGCTTTTATTATAGCAGAACCGTCTGTCCACACACAAGGCCCGCCTGTCTGCAGCTGGAAAGGCCATAGGCCCTCAGCCCGCTGCGGGGCGGGGCTTTTCCTTCTTCTGCGGCAGCTCTCCCGCCCATTCAAAGCCCTTCTTCGCCATAAACACCGCAATAATTTCATTAATTACAGCGGCTGCCGCAATGGTGCCCTGAATGATAGAGGCACACTCCGGCGCCGGGCCGCTCAGCACCGACACTGCAATGCCGGTAAACACCAGCGAAACGCCGGAATGAGGCAGCAGTGTAAAGCCCAGAAACTTCTTCACTGTTTTAGGCGCATGCGTCACCGCCGCGCCGAAATAGGCGCCGGCATACTTGCCTACTGCGCGCGCCGCAATATAAATGGCCGTGTACAGCCCTGCGCCGAAAATGAGGTGATAATCCAGCGGTGCGCCCAGGTTCAGGATAACCACAATCAGCCCCAGCCCTATTACAGGGTCCATCACCTTCATAATGCCCGCCAGCTGCTCTGCTGAAATCATGTTGGCAAACATGGTGGAATAGCCCATGCCAATCAGCATGAAGTTCAGCACGGGGCTGGGCAGCGCGCGGTTTATGGCAAACCCGATACCCGCAGAGGCCAGCAGCAGTACAAGCATCACGGCCAGCGCGGCGCGCGGCGTGCGCGTTCTTCGCATCAGCCTGCCCGCTGCAAACCCGGTGGAAAGGCCAATCAGCACCGGCAGAAATACAAGAAACAGCACCGCCCCCACAGGCACGCCCGCTGTGGAGATATGGGCAGAGACAAACGCCACCACCGTAAAGAATACCAGCGCCCCCACCAGGTCGTCCAGGGCCGCCATGGGAATCAGCGTGCTGGTGACGGGCCCCGATGTTTTCATCTGGTTCACAATAGATAAGGAGGGCGCGGGCGCCGTAGCCAGCGCAATGCCGCCGAACAAAAAGGCAAGGTAGACCGGCACGTCCGCCGCCCAGAATATCGCGCCGAACACAAGGCTCACCACCGCAAAGGTGCCCAGCGACTCCGTAATGGTGGTGACTACGATTTGTTTCCCTGCCTTTTTCAGCTTGCCCCACAAGAGCTCGGTGCCTATCATCAGGCCTACCGTACATTCCAGAATACTCTCAGCTGCGCTGAACCAGCCGGAATCCAGCACAGCGCCCTGCAGCAGGCCCAGCGCATGCGGGCCAAGCGCCATGCCCGTGATAAGCCAGCCCAGAATAGAGGGCAGCCCCAGCCTTGCCACCAGCCTGCCTGCACCAAACGCCAGCACAACAGCAAGCAGCAGCCTGCCCACCTGTAAAATGACCATATTCTCCCCTCCAAATATAGACGAATTAGTCTGTATTTTATTATACTACTTACAGACCATCTCGTCTATAAAAGTTCTGTGAATTTTCAGCTATAACGAAAGTGCGCTTTTTGCACAACAAAAAGCACGGTAAATCAAAGATTTACCGTGCTTTATATGGTTGCGGGGGCAGGATTTGAACCTACGACCTTCGGGTTATGAGCCCGACGAGCTACCGGACTGCTCCACCCCGCGATATCAGCACCCCATTGGGTGCTTGATTATAATAACACATATGCGAAGCGATGTCAATATATTTTCTGATTCTCGGCCGCATATCTTGAATACCCGGCATACGCACCTGCATATTTCAGGCCTGAAACGCCACGCCCGCCGTCACCTGCACCGAATGGGCCGCCGGCTGCGGCTCAGCCTGCGCCGCGCTGGAAGCCATGGCCTGAAGGGCATCGTTTTTGCAGGCCACCTGGCCCTCCTGCCCGGGCTGTCTTTGTTCAAAACGCACCAGCAGCAAATAGTGGACGCCTTCCCCGCAGCAGATATTGTCTGTGAGCGCCAGCCGCGTCTCATCTGTGGAATCGCTGTCTGCAAAGGGCGTTGCCTGAAGGACGAGACGCACAGGTATGTATTCTATCCCCTCCAGCGAACCCTCCAAATAGTCGATTACTGCCCGCTCACCGGCCGGCGCCTCATGTTCCTGCACCACTGTACCGGCCAGTGCACCGGCCTCGTTATAATAATCCGCCTTCACCACAAGCGTACTGGCAAGGCAGGCTTTCGTTCGGTACGCCACAGTGAGCACTGTGCCCTCTGCCTGCGGCTGCGGCAGCCTTTCATAGCCGCTGCCTAATTCCCCCAGATAATCCGGCGCAGCAGCCAGGGCCTGTGCGGCGCTTTCGGCCTGTGTAGTAAAGGCCCAGTCCGGCCAGCGGGTGCCGTTTACCGTATATTCCACCGTATACCGCCGTGCATTGTCGGGCGGCGCACCCTCTGCCTGTGCTTCGGCAGGCACAGGGCCAAAGCACATCACAAGCATCAGCAGCACAGCGCACATGCCTTTGCCTTTTCTTCCTTGCAGCATCACATTCCCTTCTTTCTGTTTTACATCCCGGCAGAGAGGACAAGCCCCTGCCCATCCTCATTACAGCATGTGCGACGGCAAGAAAAATGCCGGAAAGCAGCCTGCGACACAAACCCCTCCAAAGGCCGTGCCGCGCGACGTTTTTTGCATAAGGTATCCTTTTCTGAGTGGGTGGAATGAAAGGACGCCTCTTTGCGCGGCATCCTCGCAGGGGGGGCTGACAGTGCGGGACTGTGTGTGAAAAGGCGCCCCGCGCAAAAGCGCCAGTTCAGCCCCCTGCAGCCGCCGCATGCATCTTCCACCCGGGCCGCAGATACGCTTTTGAATTAAAAAGGCAGCGCAGGGCCGATAGCCCTTGCGCTGCCTTTTCTTTTCAGAATAAAACCAAAAAACGGAAAACTTACTTCTGCTTTGCGGCCAAATCTGCCAAAGCATCCTTGCGGGAGAGGTTGATGCGGCCCTGCTGGTCTATCTCCGTCACCTTCACCAGCAGCTCGTCGCCCACGGCGACCACGTCCTCCACCTTTTCCACGCGCTTTGTATCCAGCTTCGAGATGTGCACAAGGCCTTCCTTGCCCGGGGCTATCTCCACAAAGGCACCGAACGTCATCAGGCGCGTCACGCGGCCCTTGTAGATGGCGCCGATCTCCGGGTCTTCCACAATGGTCTTGATGGTATGCAGGGCGCGCTCGCCGTCTTCCACATTGATGGCGCTGATAAAGACGCTGCCGTCCTCTTCCACGTCAATTTTGCAGTTGCAGTTGGCGCAAATCTCCTGAATGACCTTGCCGCCCTTGCCGATGACGTCCTTGATCTTATCCACGTCAATCTTGATGGTGAGCATCTTCGGCGCATATTTCGAAAGTTCGGCGCGCGGCTCGGCAATCACAGGCTTCATGATCTCGTCCAGAATATACAGGCGGCCCCTGCGGCATTTTTCAAAGGCCTCCTCGATGATGTCATACGTCAGGCCGTCCACCTTGATGTCCATCTGGATGGCGGTGATGCCGTTGCGTGTGCCGCCCACCTTGAAGTCCATGTCGCCGTGGAAGTCCTCCACGCCCTGAATGTCCAGCATGGTCATCCAGCGCTCGCCCTCAGTGATGAGGCCGCAGGAAATTCCTGCCACAGGCGCCTTGATGGGAACGCCCGCATCCATGAGCGCCAGCGTAGAGCCGCAGATGGACGCCTGGCTGGTGGAGCCGTTGGAGGACAGCACCTCGGAGACAAGGCGCATGGCGTACGGGAACTCCTCCACCGTGGGAAGCACGGGCAGCAGCGCGCGCTCGGCCAGGGCGCCGTGGCCTATCTCGCGGCGGCCGGGGCTGCGGGGCGCACGCGCCTCGCCCACGGAATAGGGCGGGAAATTGTAGTGGTGCATATAGCGCTTTGTCTCATCGGTGGAGATATCGTCGATGATCTGCGCATCGCGCATGCCGGACAGCGTCGCCGCCGTCAGCACCTGCGTCTGGCCGCGGGTGAACATGCCGGAGCCATGCACGCGGGGCAGGAGGCCCACTTCGGCGGCCAGCGGACGGATCTCATTGATGCCGCGGCCGTCCACGCGTTTGCCTTCATCCAGCAGCCAGCGGCGCACCACGAACTTCTGCATTTTATACATCAGTTCTTCAATGGTGCCCTCGCCCCACTGCTCGGCGTATTTTTCGCTGAGCCTGTCGCGGATGGGCAGAAGGCGCGCGTCACGCACCGTCTTGTCGTCGGTGTCCATGGCCGCCTTGAAGTCATCCAGGAACTCCGCCTTCACAGCCTCGAACAGGTCGTGGTCCAATTCCATGGACTGGAACTCTATCTTCGGCTTGCCGATCTCGGCTACAATGCCGCCGATGAACTCAATCATCTTTTTGATTTCGGCATGGGCCTCCTTGATGGCGCGCAGCATGGTGTGCTCGTCCACCTCGTTGGCGCCCGCCTCTATCATCACGATTTTCTCCATGCTGGCGGCCACCGTCAGGTGCAAATCGCTCTTTTCACGCTGCTCCAGCGTGGGGTTCACCACAAGCTGGCCGTCCACCAGGCCCATGATGACGCCTGCGATAGGGCCCTTCCAGGGGATCTGGGAGATGGAGATGGCGATGGAGGTGCCGATCATGCCGGCAATCTCAGGGCTGCAGTCCTGATCCACGCTCATCACCGTCATCACCACAGAGACATCGTTGCGCATATCCTTCGGGAACAGCGGGCGGATGGGGCGGTCGATCACGCGGGAGGTGAGCACGGCCTTTTCACCGGGGCGCCCCTCGCGGCGCATGAAGCTGCCGGGGATGCGGCCCACCGAGTACAGCTTCTCTTCAAAATCTACGCTGAGGGGGAAGAAGTCGATGCCCTCGCGGGGCTTGTCGCTCATGGTGACGTTGCACAGCACGCGCGTGTCGCCATAGCTCACCATGCAGCTGCCGGAAGAAAGGGCGCACATTTTGCCCGTCTCCACCACAAACGGGCGGCCCGCCAGCGTGGTTTCAAATTTGCGGTAATTGGGGAACGTTTCTTTTTTAGATGCGAATTCCAATGCCATTGTCTTGCCTCCTTAATATTTCAGGCATCGCATGGCAGGTGTGCGGTTTTAGCAATAAATCCGAAGCTTTTTTCGGCAAAAGCCCCCGATTCATTGCTAACAACGCGCGTGCCCGCCGTGCTTTGCCGGGTTACAATAATACACGGAAAGGCAGACGGCTTTTGCCGTCTGCCTTTTCATACCGTTACTTGCGCAGGCCGAGCTTTGCAATCAGGGCGCGGTAGCGCTCGATATCCTTCTTCTGCAGGTAAGCCAGAAGGTTGCGGCGGCGGCCGACCATCTTCAGCAGGCCGCGGCGGCTGTGGTGGTCGTTCTTGTTGGCCTTCAGGTGCTCGGTAAGGTGGTTGATGCGCGCCGTCAGCAGCGCCACCTGCACCTCGGGGGAACCGGTGTCCGTGTCATGCACACGGGCGGAAGCGATGATATTCTGTTTCGTCTCCATGCTTGCTTTCTCCTCTTATGATCAATATGATATGCCCGGAACGAAGCGGCGGTAGCCTTTCGAGGGATGCGCCGGACGCTGCGCTCGGGTAACGCGGCCCTCCATGCGGGCAGCTTATATAGTATACCATGGCCGGAGGGCAAAATCAACCGGCAGAGCAAACTTTTCCCGGCCGGGCCGAAAGCCCGCACCGGCCTGCGGCCGGCGCCGCGCCGTCAGCTTTTGCACTGCACCGGGCGCGCGGTGCTCCAGCCGCCGTCCACCAGAAGCACGTGCCCGCTGATGAAATTGGAGGCATCGGTGACAAGGTACACCGCCGTGCCGAAGAAATCCTCCACGCGGGACATTCGGCCGAACTCGTGCATGGAATCCACCGCGTTGAAATATTCCGGCGGGCAGTCGTCCAGCATGGGCGTCATGATCCATGTGGGCGCAATGGCGTTCACGTTCACGTTATACCGCCCCCATGCACAGGCCAGCGACTTCGTCATCTGATGGACGGCCGCCTTCGTACATTCGTACGGCATGGATTCATAGGAATGGCACATCACGCCCGCAATGGAGCCGATGTTTACAATTTTGCCGTACCGCTGCGCAATCATCTGCCTGCCCACCACCTGAGAAGTGAGCACAGCAGCGGTGAGGTTGACGTCAATCACCCTGCGCAGCTCGTCCTCGGGAAATTCCTCTGCCGGATGGCACGGCGCGATGGCCGCCGTATTGATAAGCGCGTCGATGCGCCCCTGCTCGTTCACGACACTCTGCACCACTGCTTCAACGGCCGCCTTGTCCGTCTGGTCCAGCTCGCAGCCGCGGCAGGCAAAGCCTCTTTCACACAGGCTGTCTGCAAGGGCCTGCGCCCTGCCGGGCACCACGTCCGTCACCACCACACGGGCGCCGTTTTCCGCAAAGCCCTTGGCAAGGTAGCCGCCAAGCCCCCCCGCGCCCGTGATCAGCACTGCCTTCCCCTGCACGCTGAACAGCTTTGCAATATTTCTTTCCTCTACAACCGGTTTCATCATTTCGTCACTCCCTGCCAGCTCATTGCGATAAGACGTATCGTAACATCATCATATCACGCAGACAGTGCCCCGGCAAGGCGGCACCGGCAAAGGCATGGAGAATTTTTCGCGCAAAATTTGGCACTCGCCCCGCCGCATGAAGGAGCGCCCGCGGCACAGGCGGATGCAAAAGGGCGCACAGCAGAAAAACGGCGGCCGCGCAGGGCGGCGGGCCCGGATGCCGGGGCGCTTTCCCCAAAACGCGCCGCCCTATCTCCCCTGCTTTGCCCGGCCATGCAGGCGCGCCCACGCCCAGATGGCCGCCCGTGCCAGCACAAGGCCCGCCAGCACGCCGCAGCCGTCGAGCAGCACGTCGGAAATGCGCGCAGAACGGCCCGGCACAAAAAGCTGGATGCCCTCATCCGCTGCCGCACACAGGATGCCTGCGCCCCACAGCCAGGGCAGGTGGCGCGCCGCGCGCGCAGCAAACGCACGGGCGCACAGAAGCAGCCACCAGCCCAGCGCCGTGAATTCGGCAAAATGGGCCGCCTTGCGCAAAAGCTGCTCTGACACGCCGGGCAGGCCCCAGCCTCTCAAGGCCCGATTCACCAGCGCTAGCACGCCCCGGCTCTGCGCGCCGGACACCGCCGCAGGCTGGGCCGAATGGCTGAAAATGAACCACAGCGTGCCCAGAAGGGCCAGCACGCATACGGCGCGCCATATGCACACCGCCGCCCGCGCACTGCCTTCACGCAGGGGCCCTGTGCCGCTCATACGCCCTGCCAGCCTTCCAGCGCCGCGGCGGCCGCCTGCTGCACCATCTGCCGCAGGGCGTCCACGCTCTCGAATTTCCGGGTGGGCCACAAATAGCGGCACAGCACAAGGCGCGCCGTTTCGCCGTACACATCGCCCGAAAAGCCGGGCAGAAACGTCTCGCAGGTGACGTCCCCCGCATCATCATTCACCGTGGGGCGGCTGCCCAGGCCTGTGGCGCCCGGGTGCACCGTGCCGTCCGCCAGCGTCACGCGCGAGACGTATACCCCCTCGCGCGGCACCAGAAGGCCGCTTGGGTAGACCTGATTGATGGTCGGGAACCCCCACTGCCGCCCGTTGCCCCGGCCGTGGCGCACGGGAAGCAAAACCGCATACGGCTGCGCCAGCATGGCGTTCGCCGCGGGGAGCTCCCCCTGCGCCAGCGCGGTGCGGATGCGGGTGGAGGACACCGTCTGCCCGCCCCAGGCCGCCAGCGGCACCACATGCACCTCAACGCCGTGCGCGGCGCACAGCTTTTCCAACAGGCGGGCATCCCCGGCACGGCCGCGGCCGAAGGTGAAATTCGGCCCGCAGAACACGGCCTTTGCCCCCAGCGCGCCGCACAGCACCTGCGCGACAAACTCCTCGCAGGCAAGCGCGCAGAAGGCTTCGAAGGGCGGGCACAGCACGAGCTCGGCCCCACAGGCGCAAAGGCGGCTGCGCTTTTCCTCATCCTGTAAAATGTGGGCGCCTTTCAGCCCGGCCTCCGGCGGCAGCGTAAAGGTGAACACCGCCGTGGCCGCGCCGTGCCCCTGCGCCCAGGCACGGGCGGCGGCAAGCACGGCGCGGTGGCCCAGATGCACGCCGTCAAAATAGCCCAGCGCCACGGCGCTGGGCGCGCACAGGCCCGGCCGTATCTGCGTTTCCCATCGCATAGGGTACATCCCCTTCCCCAAAACAGAATAAAGCCCCGCCGGCTTTTGCGGCAGGGCGTACCCGGCCCTGCGGGCCGGAAGGCACCGCGCGCAAAGCCCCTGCAGGCCCGCGGCGGTGCCGCTATCGTTCCACAAACAACTTTTCCGCCTTCAGCACGCCGCCCTGGACGCGCCCGGTGCCCAAAAAGCCCTGCGGCCCGTGCACCCGGAAGCGCCCGTCTGCGGCTTTGCAGCGGTATACCGCCGCACCGTTCAAAAGGCGCCGGACGGCGGCCTCATCCACACAGAGCTGCGGCAAAGCGCAAAACACCGTCTCCACGCTCAAAAGCAGCGAGGCAAGCGCCCCCTGCGCCTTTGCCTCTTCCACCCGGGCAAAGCCCACGGCCTGCACCTCGGTATAGCCCGCGGCGGCCGTGCGCCGCAGCGCCGCCATGGTGGCGGGCAAGCCCAGGGCGCGGCCGATGTCCTCCAGCAGCACGCGCACATAGGTGCCCTTGCCGCACACGATGCGCAGGCGGAAATCCGTTTCGCTTTCACGCCCCAGAAGCTGCAGGGTATGGATGACGACAGGCCGCGCAGGGCGCGCCACGGTCTTTCCCCGGCGCGCCAGCTTGTACAGCGGCTGGCCGCCCACCTTTACCGCCGAATACATGGGCGGCGTCTGCATGCTGCGGCCCAGAAAGCGCCCCAGCACGGCGCCAAGCGCCGCCTCGTCCAGCCCGGCGGGCACGGGCGCCGTCTCTAGCGCCTGGCCGGTGATGTCGCCGGTATCGGTGCGCAGCCCCAGGCGCAGCGTGGCCTCGTAGGTTTTATCCGTATCGGGCAGCATGTCCACCGCCTTGGCGGCACGCCCCACAAACACAGGCAGCACGCCTGTGGCCATAGGGTCCAGCGTGCCGGCATGGCCTATCTTGCGCGTGCCCAGAATGCCCCTCAGCTTCGCGTCCACATCAAATGAGGTGAAGCCCGCGGGCTTATCCATCACTAAGATTCCCTGCATAGCACCTTTTCCACTTCGCTCAGCAGCGCGGCCTTGGCGTTGTCCGTGCTGCCCAGTATCTCGCAGCCCGCAGCCTGTTTATGGCCGCCGCCGCCCAGATGCGCCGCAATGGCAGAGGCGTCCACCCCGAGAGTGGTGCGGATGCTGGCCTTATAGCTGCCGGAGGGCTGCTGGCGCATGGTGAGGCCCACCTCCACACCCTCTATCATGCGGGGGATGGCGGTGATGCCCTCCAGCTCGCTGGGCTCTACCCCGCTGGCCTCGATTTGTTCACGCGTGAGGCATATCAGCGCACAGCGCCCCTCGAAGTAATACTCGAGATTTTCCAGCGCAAAGCGCTCCAGCGCGATGCGGCTGCGGGATTTATTCTCGAACAACAGGCTGTTCAGCTTCACGGTGTTCGCGCCCGCCTCCATCAGCTTGGCAGCCACAATGTGCGTGCGCGCCGTGGTGTTTGTGAATTTGAAGCAGCCTGTGTCGGTGGAAAGGCCGGTATACAGGCAGTCCGCCACCAGCGGTGTGATGGGCGCGCCCATTTCGCTGAACATGTCGTACAAAAGCTCCGCCGTGGCGGCCGCCTCGCCGTCCAGCAGCAGCGCAGACGCATAGCCGGAATTCGAGGTGTGATGGTCGATACACAGATCCACCCGCTGGGCATATTTCTGCACCGTCTCGCTGTCGCCGAACAGCTGGATGCCCGCCACGTCCACGGCCACCACAAAGTGAGGCTCGAAATCGCCCTCTTCAAACAGGCAAAGCTGCATATACGCATAGCGCGAAGGGATAGGGTCCGCACACAGGATAGCCGCTGTTTTGCCCAGGCTTTTCAGCACATGGCACAGGGCCATGGCGCTGCCCACTGTGTCTCCGTCCGGGTTTTTATGGCATAAAAGCAGGATATTGTCCGCCCTGAGCAGGCGGCTGATCGCTTCTGCCAACTGCAGGATCTCGCTCATACTTTCTCCTCTTTTTCACACAATGCTCGCGCCGCGCACAGCGCGGCACACGCCCCCTTGCCCGGCCTCGCGCCGGGGCAGCGGGCCAGGCGGTCACAGGCCCTCAATCAGCTCGTTGATGTGCTGGGCATAGGCCGCGCCGCCGTCTGCCACAAAGCGGAATTCCGGCGTTTTGCGGATATGCATGCGCTTTGCCACCTCGCTGCGCACATGGCCCGCCGCACGGTTCAGCGCGGCCACGGCCTGCTGCGGCGCATCGGGCTGCGCGCCCAGCACGCTGACAAACACCTTTGCGAACGACAAATCCGGCGCCAGCTCAATGCGCATCACCGTCAGAAGGCCCGTTTTCAGCCGCGGGTCCTTCATCTGGCCGATGATGGCAATGAGCTCGCGCTTCATGTCCTCTGAAAGGCGCGCGATATTTTTCGATTGTGGCATGCCTGCCTCCTTTCCCGCAGTCAGTCGCGGTACTCCTCCATAGTGAAGGCCTCGAAGATGTCGCCCTCCTTAATATCAGAGAACTTCTCAAGGCCAATGCCGCACTCGTAGCCCTGGGCCACTTCCTTCACGTCGTCCTTGAAGCGGCGCAGGGAATCGATCTCATCCTCGGTGATGACGATGCCGTCGCGCACAAGGCGTATTTTCGCCGCGCGGCTCACCTTGCCCTCCAGCACATAGCAGCCGGCAATGGTGCCCGCAGAGGATATCTTGAACACGCTGCGCACCTCGGCGCGGCCCAGCTCCACCTCGCGGTATTTCGGGGCCAGCATACCCTTCATGGCATCCGTCACATCGTTGATGGCGTCGTAGATGACGCGGTACATGCGCATCTCCACTTCCGCCTGGGCTGCCTCTTCTTTGGCAATGGGGTCCGGACGCACGTTGAAGCCGATGATGATGGCGTTGCCCGCGTTGGCAAGCATCACGTCCGATTTATTGATGGCGCCCACGCCCGCGTGGATGACGCGAACGCGCACCTCGTCGTTGGATATCTTCTCAAGGCTCTGCTTCACAGCCTCGGCCGAGCCCTGCACATCCGCCTTCACAATGATGCCAAGTTCTTTGCGCTCGCCCTCGGCAATCTGGCTGAACAGGTTGTCGAGCGTGACTTTTCTGTAACTGGCAAACTGCTTTTCCTTTGCCTCGGCTGCACGCTGGCCGGCCAGCTCGCGCGCCAGCTTTTCATCCTCCACCGCGTCAAAGATGTCGCCCGCGGCAGGCACTTCGGTGAGGCCGGTGATTTCCACCGGGGTGGAGGGGCCCGCCTCCTTCAGCGTGCGGCCCTGATCGTCGCGCATCACGCGCACGCGGCCCACGGCCGTGCCCGCGATAACGATATCGCCCTGGTGCAGCGTGCCCTTCTGCACAAGAATGGTGGCCACAGGGCCCATGCCCTTGTCCAGCCGCGCCTCCACCACGACGCCCTTGGCGCGGCGGTTCGGGTTCGCCTTCAGCTCTTTCACCTCGGCCACGAGGTTGATGTTTTCCAGCAGGTCTTCAATGCCCTGGCCCGTCAGTGCAGACACCGGCACACAGATGGTGTCGCCGCCCCATTCCTCCGGCACAAGCTCATACTGGGTAAGCTGCTCCATCACATGCGTGGGGTTGGCGGTGGGCTTATCCATTTTATTGATTGCCACGATAACGGTGACGCCCGCAGCCTTCGCATGGTTGATGGACTCCACCGTCTGCGGCATGATGCCGTCATCCGCAGCCACCACCAGCACGGCGATGTCCGTCATTTCTGCGCCGCGGGCACGCATGGCTGTAAACGCCTCGTGGCCCGGCGTATCGAGGAAGGTGATGACCTTGCCGTTCTTTTCCACCTGATAGGCGCCGATGTGCTGGGTGATGCCGCCCGCCTCGCCCGCCGTGACGCGCGTTTTGCGAATGGCGTCCAGAATGGATGTTTTGCCGTGGTCCACATGGCCCATCACCACCACGACGGGCGGGCGCTCTACAAGGTCTTCAGCCTTGTCGTCGTCCACCTCGAACAGGCGCTGCTCAATGGTGACGTGCACCTCGTGCTCCACCCTGGCGCCCAGCTCTTCCGCCACGAGGCTGGCGGTGTCAAAATCCACCACCTCGCTGATGGACGCCATCACGCCAAGGCCCATCAGCTTTTTGATAACCTGCGCCACATTCACCTTCAGGCGCACGGCAAGCTCGCCCACGGCGATCTCATCCGGAATGGAAACCTTGAGCTGCGCCTTGCGGGCCTTTTCCAGCTGGATGCGCTGCAGGCGCTCGGCCTCTGTCTCGCGCTTTTTGCCCTGCGGGCCGCGGCCGCCGAAGCGGTTCTTCCCGCCGGAGAATTTCTGCTTGTTGCCGGCGGGCATGGGCTTGCGGCGGTTCTCCACGTTCTTTGTGGCGGCAAGCGAGGTGTATTTCTCGTTGAACTTGTCGAGGTTCACATCCACGCTGCGCGTGTCCACCGTGACGGTGACCACTTCCTTCTTCGGCGCCTCGGGGCGCCCGGCCTTTTCAGCGGGCTTCTCCTTGTGCTTTGCAGGCATCTCCACAATGGTGCCGTCGGCCTTTTTCAGCGGGCCCGCATTTGCAGAGACGGTGAGCTTCTCTTTCGGGCGCTGTTTCTTTTCTTCCTTTTTCTTTGCGGCGGCGGCCGTGGCGAAATACGCGTCGAAATTATCCTCCTGCGCGTTTTTCGTCATCTGCTCCAGAACGAGGTTCAATTCGTTCTCCGCCAGGGGCGTGGTATGCTTTTTTGCCTCACCCTTCTCCAGGGCGCTCAGCATTTCAATAATATCCTTGCTGGCTGCGCCAAGGTCTTTGGCGAGGTCTCCGAGTTTATATTTGATCTCGAGCGACATGGGCACTCCTCCTTAGTCGTGGCTGGGCGCTGTGCCGGCGGCCGAGGCGCACAGCTTTGCAAGCTCTGCGCTTTGTACGGCCAGCACTGCGGTGGGTTTTTTCGTAACGGCGGCAAGCTGCGCCTGGGTACAGGGAAGCGTGAGCACCTGGCACAGCCCTTCACAAAAGCGCCTCACCCGGGCCTGCGTGCCCTCCGAGGCGTCCTGTGCGCACAGCACCAGCGCCGCCTTGCCTTTATATACGCTCTCTTTTACCGCATCAAAGCCCGTGACAAGGGCACCGGCCTTGCGGCACAGCGAAAGCGCGAACACTGCCTTATGTTGCTGCATCTGCATCCTCCGCGCGGGCTATCTCGGCCTGCATGGCGTCGTATACTTCGGGGGGGATCGCCACCTCCAGCGCGCGCTCAATGCGCTTTGCCTTGCGCGCCTTGGCAAGGCACGCAGCCCTTGGGCACACATAGGCCCCGCGGCCCGGCTTTTTGCCCACAAGGTCCAGCGACACCGCGCCGTCCGGCGCGCGCACCACGCGCACCAGTTCCCTCTTAGGCTTCGATTCCCCGCAGCCCGCGCACTTGCGCAGCGGCACCTTCCGTTCTCTCACGGGCGTCTCCCCCTTTCTATGTCATTCCTGCGTTTTCTTCACAGGCGGCTCTTCGCCGTAGTACCCGCTCTCCGGGCGGATGTCGATGCTGTAGCCCGTGAGACGCGCTGTGAGGCGCGCGTTCTGGCCGCGGTTGCCGATGGCCAGGCTGAGCTGATGGTCCGGCACGGTCACCCTGGCGGCGCGGTTCTCGCCCTCCACTAGCTCCACGTCCACCACCTTGGCAGGGCTGAGCGCCTCGCTGATGAAGGCGGACGGGTCTTCGCTCCAGCGGACGATGTCGATTTTCTCGCCGCCCAGCTCATCCACAATCTTCGCCACGCGCGCGCCGCGCGGGCCGATGCACGCGCCCACAGGGTCTACATTTTCGTCCTTGGACCACACCGCCATCTTCGTGCGGGCGCCCGCCTCGCGGCTGATGGCTTTGATCTCCACTGTGCCGTCATAAATTTCCGGCACCTCCATCTCGAACATGCGCTTCACAAGGCCGGGGTGGGTGCGGCTGATCATCATGCGCGGGCCGCGCTCTGTCTCGCGCACATCCACCACATACACCTGCAGGTGCTGGCCCTCGTAGTATTCCTCGCCGGGCACCTGTTCGTTGCGGGGCAGCGTGGCCACGCCGCCCTTCGAGAGCTCCAGCGTCACAATGCCGCGCACCATATCCAGGTTCGTCACTGTAGCCGAAACGATTTCGTGCGTGTTGCCCTGCATCTCGGCATACATCTGGCTGCGCTCGGCCTCCTTCAGGCCCTGGCGGATGACATGCTTTGCCGTCTGTGCGGCAATGCGCCCGAAATCCTTCGTTTTCAGCGGGATGACGAAATCTGCGCCCAGCTTTGAAGTCTTCTTTTTTGCCTGCGCATCCTCCAGGCTGATCTCCGTGTTCGGGTTTTCCACCTCTTCCACGATATGCTTGAGGAGGTTCACATTGAACCTGCCCGTCTCGGGGTCGATTTCTACCGCCACGTTGTCGTCTTCCACGTCGTAATCCTTCTTCACGGCAATCACGATGGCGTTTTTGATCTTTTCCAGCAGATACTCTGCCGAAAGGCCGCGCTCGGCCTCCAGCATGGCAAGCGCTTCAAAAAATTCCGCATTCATCTTTCCAGATCATCTTCCTTCTTATTCTAAGCTTTTCATGTAACAGCGTTCCACGGGGTGCGCCCGCCATGCGGCAGGCGCGCCTGCATGTCAGAACAGGTCTTCGTCGTCGCACAGGCGGAAGGCGCTGACGAGCTTTGTGTCCAGCAGGGCCTCGGTGCCGTCCTCCAGGGCAAGGCGCACAGCCGCGCCCTCTTTGCCCAGCAGCGTGCCGGCCACCTCTCTGCGGCCCGCTTCATCCGCCCGGATGAGGTGTGCGCGCACCTTTTCGCCGCGCTTTGCCGCGAAGTGCTCGTCCCGCGTCAGGCGGCGGCCAAGGCCGGGGCTGCCCACCTCAAGGTAATAGCTTTGACTGATAGGGTCCGCTTCATCCAGCACCGGGTTGATGGCCCGCGTCGCGGCCTCGCACGCCTCCATATCCAGCGGGCGCCCGCCGCCGTCCAGGTAGACGCGCAGGAACCAATCCGGCCCCTCCTTTTCAAAGCGCACGTCCCAGATGCAAAGGCCCATGGCCTCCACCACAGGCCGCACCAGCGCCTCCACAGCCTGCGCGGTGCCGCCCGCGCCCTTTCTGTTCGCCATGCAAAAACTCCTTAACAAACGGGAAAGAGCGGACCGCAAGGCCCACTCTTTCCATAACACAGTATCGTACTATCACACTATAACACACAAAATAGAGAATTGCAAGTGCTTTTGCCAGCTTTTTAAGGCCCCTGTGCGCAGGCGCGGGCTCACACCACCTGGAACAGGTAAAACTTCAGGTAATCTGTCTCCGGCACGCTCCACAGAATGGGGTGGTCGGGCGCCTGCTGGCGCGCGGCGATCTGCCGCAGCTGCACCCCGGCGTCCGCCGCTGCGGCGGCCAGCATTTTGCAGAATTCCTCTTCGGTGGCAAAGTGGCTGCAGCTGCAGGTGGCAAGGTAGCCGCCGCGCGGCAAAAGGCGCATGGCGCGGGTGTTGATTTCTTTATAGCCGCGCAGGGCGTTGTGCAGCGTTTTGCGCGCCTTTGTAAAGGCGGGCGGGTCCAGAATGATGAAGTCGTAGCTGCCCCTGGAAAGCGAGGGCAGAAGCTCGAACACGTCGGCAGCCACGCACTGCACCACGCCGGCAAGGCCGTTTTCTTCGGCATTGCGGCGCGCCATGGCGCAGGCCGTCTCGCTCACGTCCACCGCCGTCACCCTTGCGGCGCCGCCCCTTGCCGCATTCAGCGCGAACGAGCCGGTGTGGGTGAAGCAGTCCAGCACCGTGCGCCCCTTCGCAAGGGCCGCCACCGCGCGGCGGTTGTATTTCTGGTCCAGAAAAAAGCCCGTCTTCTGGCCGTTCTCCACATCCACCATATAGCGGATGCCGTTTTCGCAGATATGCGCCAGCGGCGTTTCGGGCGTTTGCAGGCCAAGGGCCGAAAGGCCGTACCAGCCCTTGTACTGCGCAAGGCCCTCTTTTTCGCGCAGGGCAACGTCGTTGCGCTCGTACAGCCCGCGGATATCCTGCCCGTCGGCGCGCAGAAGCTGCACCAGCGCCGGGAACAGCGTGTGCTTCAGCCGCTCCATGCCCGCGCTCAGCACCTGGGCGGACAAAAGCGTGCCGTACCGGTCCACCGTCAGGCCGGGGAACTGGTCCGCCTCGCCGAAAATAATGCGGCAGTTCGAGATGTCCGGCCCCATCACCGCCTTGCGGTATTCCCACGCATATTGCAGGCGGCGGCGCCAGAATGCCTCGTCGAACACATCGTTCGCATTGCGCGAAAACACGCGCACGCGTATCTTGCTTTGCAGGCTGACGAGCCCTGTGCCAAGCCAGCTTCCCTTCTGGCTGAACACATCGGCCAACGCGCCGTTTTCACACGGCTGGGCGGCCAGCACCTCCTGTTCATATACCCACGGGTGCCCGGCGGCCAGGCTTCGGGCCGCCTTGGGCGTCACTGTGAACGCAGGGAATTCGCGCGCCTGTTTCATCATAAAACTTCCTTTTCTGTGCAGACTTTCTGTATTATAATAGATTCAGGCGGCATGTTACAAGGGGCGCGGCACAGAAAATGCCCCCTGCCGCCCCAAGCAGGAGGTTTTTCAGATGGAAATAGAACGCAAATGGCTTATCGAGGGCTTCCCCACCGGGCTGCCCCTTGTGTCGCAGGCTGCCATGCGCCAGGGCTACATCGCCACGGCCCCGGCGGTGCGCATCCGCGAGAGCACAACGGAAAACGGCACAGAATATATCCTCTGCTTCAAGGGCAAGGGCACCCTTGCCCGCGAGGAGATTGAGACGCCCATCGACAGGGCGCTGTTCCAGCGGCTGGAGGCGTTCATCGGCAAACCGCTGGTGACAAAGGCCTTTCGCGCCTATGCGCTGCCCGGCGGCGAAACGCTGGAGGTAAGCCTTGTGGACGAGGGCCTTCCCACCCAGTTTTTTTATGCAGAGGTGGAATTTCCCACTGTGGAGGCGGCCCGCGCCTTCACGCCGCCGCAAGGCGCCGGCCTTGGCCGGGAGATGACCGAGGACGCCGGCTTTTCCATGAGCCGCTATTGGCGCAGAACGCGCCTGGGGGAATAGGCATGCAAACCGGGCGGCTGTTTGAAATCCTGTATTACCTGCAGGCGCACGGCGGCGCCACGGCGCGCGAGCTGGCGCGCCGCTTTGAAGTGAGCGAGCGCACCATCCGCCGCGACATCGACGCCCTCAGCGCGGCGGGCGTGCCGGTGTACGCCCGCCCGGGGCGCGCGGGCGGCGTTGCGCTGCTGGAGGGCTACCGGCTGGACACCGCCCTGCTCAGCGAGGCCGAGCAGACAGAGGTGCTGGCTGGGCTGCGCGGCATGGCGGAGTTTGGCGGCGAAAGCGCCGCCACCGCGCTGGGCAAGCTTTCCGGCGCGCTGGCCCACCCCGGCGACTGGCTGGAGGTGGATTTTCTGCCCTGGGGCCTGGAAGCCGCGCAGGAGCCTCTCTTCCAGACGCTGAAGGCCGCCATCCTCAGCCGCAGGCGCCTGGCCTTTACTTATTTTGGCTCAGGCGGCGAAAGAACGCAGCGCACGGCAGAGCCCGCAAAGCTGTGCTATAAAGGCAGCGCCTGGTATCTGCAGGCCTTCTGCCTTGCACGCGGCGAATGGCGCACCTTCAAATTGTGCCGCATGCTGGGCGCCCGGATGCTGAAGCAGGGCTTCGAGCCCGGCGCGCACGGCGCGCCGCCGCCCCTTTGCAGCAGGGAAGAGCCGCCGTGCATGCTGCAGATGGAGCTGATGTTCCTGCCCGGCGCGGCGCACCGCGTGTACGACCTGTTCTGCCCGGAGGATGTCACCCGGCTGCCGGACGGGCGCCTTTTCGTGTCGGCGCGCTGGCCGCGCGGCGGGTTTCTGGTGTCCATGCTGCTGGGTTTCGGCTCTTCCGCAGCCGTGCTGAGCCCGCCCGAGCTGCAAAAGGCCGTGGCAGACGAGGCGGCACGCATCCTGCATTTATACCGGCAGGGCGTGCCGGCGGAAAAGCCGTGAGCAGGCCGGGCTGAAAATTTTTCGATTTTACAAAAAAGCGGACACGCCGTGTCCGCTTTTTTCTTTTATACTGACAGCATCAGTGGACAGGGAACGCATCACCGCCAAGAGGCACCCCGGCACGCACCGGCTGCGCTCTCGGGCTCGGCCGCCCTGCGGTGTTGGCCGCCCGTGCGGGGGATGCCAGGGCGGTGTTTCGCAGCATTCAGCCCACGGCAGCGCAAACGGCGCACCCCGCCTTCCGGAAGGCAAAAAGGTGAGCGCGGCCGAAGGCGCTGCCGTAAAACTGAGGCCCGATATTATCTCTGCCCATTGATGCTGCAAAAAGCTGTGCACAGCGCCATTGCGGCAGGGCCGCGCAGCCCGCCGCCCACATACAGAAAAAACATACAGGAAAAGGAGATACATGATGGAACACACAAAATTCTGCCAAAGCTGCGGCATGCCGCTTGCCTCCCGCGAGGCGCACGGCACCCTTGCCTCCGGCGAAAAAAGCGGGGACTACTGTGCCCACTGTTACCAAAACGGAGCCTTCACCTGGGACTGTACCATGGACGAGATGATAGAGTTCTGCCTTCGCTTCGAGCTGCAGCGCACCCCTTCGCTGGACAAGGCCGCCGCCCGGGCGCGCCTGCGGCAGCAGTTCCTCACACTGAAGCGCTGGCAGGCACAGCCGGGCACATGAAGGGGGGGCGGCGCTGTGGAGCAGCTTCATGCATTTCGCCTTACCCCGCAAAATTTGCCCGCACTGGCCGCCTTTATGGCAAGGGCACGCCCCCAGTGGTGGGACGAAGCGGGCGCCGCAGGCCAGCTTTCGGGCACAGAGCTCACCACCGGCACCGTGGGCTGGCTTCTCGGCAGGGATGAGGCCCACCCCGCCGGCTGGCTTTTATGCCGCGAACTGTTTTTATACCGCTGCCTGGAAGTGGAGTGCTGCGGCTTTTTCGAGCGGGGCCGCTTCTTTCTGGAGCACCGCCTGGGCGCGCTGTTTGACGAGGCTGAACGCTATGCGCGCGCAAAGGGCTGCACAGCCCTGCGCACCGCCATGGGCTCAGAGGGGTTTTCCATCCATGGGCGGCCTCTGGGGGAGATCGGGCGGGAGCTTCAGGCCCTCGCCGCCCCCGGCAGGCAGGATTTTCACTGGCTGCTCGCCCGTGGGTTCCGCCCGGTGGGCATACAGCCGCACGCGCTGGGCCGAAATTTCCACTGCGTGCTTCTCACAAAAGAGCTCTGACGCCCCACAGCACAGAGCGGCGCGCGGCACAAAAGGAGGCGCATTCCCGGCCGGGAAATGCGCCTCCCCTTTTCTCCATACCGCATGCGCATCACGGCGCCTTACGCACCAAAATGGCACAGCCACCATGTTTTCAGCGCACCATAGCCGTTCTGCCTGTCTGTCTTGCGCTGCTCGCACAGGGCCCAGCGGTACGGCCTGCCGTCGAACACAAGGCCGCCCGCGCCCGCGCCTGTCAGCGCCTTCGGCGCCTGCTGCGCGCCGGAATAGGCGCATGCGCCGTAATCCCACCGGATGCGCCCTGCCTCGTCCGCCCCTTCGGGCGCCCACAGTGCGCACACGCGGCCCGCGGCCTCGCCCGCGCAGAACCGCTCAAACAGCAGCCTGCCGTCGCAGTAGACAGTGACCATGTCGCGGAAACCGGCCGCCGGATTTTCCTGCGCATAAGAAAAGCCCGCGCAGCGCTGCTGCCTCACCTGTTTTTGAATATTGTCAAATTTCATGGCCTGCCCCTCTGCGCCTCAATATGCGCGCGCTCGCGTTTCAGCTCTTCCAAAAGCATTTGCAGCGTCCAGGTGCGGTTGGTGGGCGTCAGCGCCGCCTTGTAATCAAAGGCGAGCTGCGCCGTGCGAAGCGCGGCAAGTGCCTTATCCAGCAGGGCGTCGGTAAAATAGGCAAACACCAGCACGCTTTGCTGCGGCGCCGCGGCCTCCGCTTCGCCCGCGGGCCCTGCCTCGCCCGCCAGCACGCCAAGGCGCGTGCCCCAGTCTTCGCTTTTCAGCACGCGCACCTGCGCGCCCATCGCGGCAAAAACCTCTCTCAGCCTCTCTTCGTCTGCACAGCCGTATGCCAGCGCCAGCGGCGCACGGCGCACCACTCTTGCCTTCACGGGCCTCGCCCCCTCTTTCCCTGTCCATATTCAATATACGGCCGCGCCTGAAAAAGCAACCTGCAGCACAGCCGCTGTTTTCTCCATGATAGCCGCTTTCCGCCGGGACGTCAACTGCTTTGCACAATAGCTTTGAGCGTTTTATCCATAGAGAACAACAAAAATTCATGCAGTATGCGAATGGAAATCTCTGCGCGCTTTGCGTATAATAAAATCAAGAAAAAGGAAAGGGGTTGAAGCCCATGTACCAGGCAGAAGAACCCGTGCAGCCTGTGCAGGGCGCATGACTCAGGACGAGCGGCTGTTATCAAAGTTCGATTAGGACTCCAGGCCAAGCAAGCCCGGTGTTGCGAAGGCGGAAGGCCCGCAGGAAATGTGGCAATGGCCAACGGCTCACAGCAATGCGTCGTCCAAAAGGAGCATCGCGTCTTGCACAAGGTGAGCACACATAGATGCCCGGCCTTGTAAAGAAAGGGCTGCGGCGAAATGATTGTAAAGAAAGTCATTTCAGCGTTCGAAAGGGTTTGCCATGCAGGGCGGCAAGGTGCCTTGGCAGAAGGCGAAGGGGGCCTTTCAGAACGGAAAGCATTCCCCATATTGTTTCCAAAATAAAATTGGTAAAGCCAAAGAAAGGGAACGAAGGCCCATGTACCGGTAATTCCCCCGCAGGGCGGCAAGAAGGTAGCAGTTCTCGAAGAAAAAAGGGAAAGGCGAAAGAGGCCGCGCCGGGGCGGGTACACTTTTTGAAAGGTTGTTTACAGGCAATATTGAAAAGGGATACACCGATGCAGTAGGCAATTTCAGGCGGCGAAGGGCCGCAAAACGAACTGAATATCGCAAGTTTTAATCAGAGCTTCAAAAAAGACCGTAAAACTTGGAGTAAGAATGTTGCCCGGCTGCGAGTGTTTCGCAGCCGGGTTCTTATTGATTTTGAAAACCAGCGGCAGAGCCGTCAAAGGCTGCCCGCAAAAAGCTTTTGCTTCCGGCGAAGGCGAAGCAAGCTGCCGGAAGCCGCTGAAAGCAGGCAGGCTTTCGCCCGGGCAGCGAACGGCCCCCTTCCGGGCTGCGGGCAGGCAATGCAGGCGGGAATCAGTCTCATTGCTTTTTAAGAGGCCTGCCCGCAATATACCCTTTCAGCCCTTGTGCAATCCACGCGCAAAGCGCGTGGGTTTGATTTTTCCGCATGGCCGCCGCAGACGCAGGGCATACTAGCGGCACGCTGCGCGAGGGCGGCCGCGCCTGCTTCGTGTATTTTTTCGCAGCGCGGCGGCAGGCGCCTTTCTTGACATTGCGCCATTTGCGCATATAATGAAAAGTATTGATTTTATCCCTTTCTGCGCCTTTGCGCGCCGCGCCGCGCTTTTGCGCCGCCGCACGCCTTTCTGCGGGCAGGCATCTGCCCGTCCGCCGCGGCAAGGGGGCCGGAAATGAGGTTTGTATTGTGGCTTCGCCTTCCATCCTTCCCGTGCTGATCGGCGCGGACATGAACTGCTATTCCGTGGCGCGCGCCTTTCACGAGGCGTATGGCGTAGAGAGCTATGCCTTCGGCCGCTGGCCCATGGGCGACACCATGTATTCCAAAATTGTGCACTGCACCTATATTGAAAATGTGGACGAGCCCGCCGTGCTTGCGCGCACAGTGACGGACTTTGCAAACGCCCACGCAGAAAAAACCTGCGTGGTGTTGGGCTGCACGGACGATTACGCCAGCCTTCTGATGGAGATAAAGGAAACGCTTCCAAAAAACTGTGTGGCGCCGTATATCGGGCCCGCTTTGCGCGACAGGCTCGTCTCCAAGGCGGATTTTTACGAGCTGTGTGACGAATATTCCATCCCCTACCCCAAAACCGTCTGCGTGGCCGGGGCGAAGGACGCCGGGGCGCTTTCGCCGCAGGCGCTGGGCTTTGCTTACCCCATTATTGTGAAGCCGTCCTCCAGCATTTTGTACTGGAAGCACCCGTTCGGCGGCATGAAAAAGGTGTATACGGCCCACACTCCTGAAGAGGCCGCCGCCATTCTGGCGCAGATTTACGGCGCGGGTTACCCGGACAAGGTGATTTTGCAGGACATGATACCGGGCGACGACAGCTTCATGCACGTGCTTACAGCCTATGTGGATAAAAACCATGCCGTGAAGCTGATGTGCCTGGGCCATGTGGGCCTTGAGGAGCACACGCCCCGGGCGCTTGGCAACCATGCCGCCATCATCACCGAGTACAACGCCCCGCTGATGGAAAAGCTGAAGGCATTTCTGGAGGCCATTGAGTACACCGGCTTTGCCAATTTCGACATCAAGTACGACACGCGCGACGGCTCGTACCGTGTGTTCGAAATAAACCTGCGCCAGGGCCGCTCGAACTATTACGTCACGGGCGCGGGCTACAACATCGCCCGCTATGTGGTGGAGGACCGCGTGCTGGGCCGCGAGCTTGGCCCCTGCGTGATGAACGAAAAAGAGACCTTCTGGCATTCGGTGCCGCGGGCCGTGGTGTACCGCTATGTGAAGGACAAGGCTTTTGTGGAAAAGGCCAGGCGCCTTGCGAAAGAGGGCAGGGAGACCACCAGCTTCGGCTATGCCAAAGACCTCGCCCTGAACCCCAGGCGCTTTGCCTATTACCTTGTGCATATGCAGCGTTATTTCAAAAAATTCAAAACATACTGCCGGTGAGGCCGCGCCTGCCGGCGGCGGGAAAGGAGGCACGGGCCCATTGAATAAAACACCGCGCGTGCTGGGCATTTTGGGCGGGCTTGGCCCCATGGCCAGCGTATATTTTTACGAGCTTCTCACAAAGCACACCAAAGCCGCGCGCGACCAGGACCATATCGACGTCATCCTCAATTCCCGCGCCACCACGCCGGACCGCACAGCCTACATTCTTGGGCAAAGCGCGGAAAACCCCTTTGACATCATGGAGGCGGATGCGCGCCGCCTTGTGACCTTCGGCGCCGAGGTGCTGGCCATCCCCTGCAACACGGCCCACTATTTTTACGATAAGCTGGAGCAGACGGCGGGCGTGCCCATTTTGAACATGGTGGAGCAGACCGTGCTGCATGTGAAACAGCGCGGTGTGAAAAAGCCCGCCCTGCTGGCCACCACCGGCACCGTGGCGGCCAAAACCTACCAGCGCATGTTTGAAAAGCATGGCATGGCGTTTGCCGTGCCGAACGAGAAGCATCAGAATATGGTGATGCAGCTTATTTACGGCGACATCAAGCAGGGAAAGCGCGCCGATATGGCCGCGTTCGAGGCCGTGGCCGCCCATATGCGCGCGCAGGGCTGCGACGGCGCCATTCTTGGCTGCACCGAGCTTTCGCTCATCAAGCGCGACGAGCACCTCGGCGCGTTTTTTACAGATTCCATGGAGGTGCTTTGCCGCTGCGCCATCGAGACGTTCGGCAAAACGCCCACCGGCTTTGAGGAGGATTGAACCCATGTGTGGATTCATCGGCTTTTCCGGCCAGCTGGCGGAGAAAGAGGCTGTTTTGCAGCGCATGATGGCGCGCATTGTGCACCGCGGGCCCGACATGGGCGGCACCTATACGGACGAGGACGTTGCCCTCGGCTTTCGCCGCCTGTCTATTCTGGACCTTTCTGAGGCCGGCGCACAGCCCATGAAAAGCGAGGACGGCAATGTGGCCGTCACGTTCAACGGCGAAATTTATAATTTTATGGAGCTTCGCCGGGAACTGGAAGAGAAGGGGCATCATTTCCACTGCCATGCCGACACCGAGGTGCTGGTGCACGGCTATGAGGAATGGGGCACCCGGCTGGTGCACCGCCTGCGCGGCATGTACGGCTTTGTGATATGGGATAAGGCGAACCGCCGCTTGTTCGGCGCGCGCGATATGTTCGGCATCAAGCCCTTTTACTATTCCCCCCTTCCGGGCGGCAAAGGGCTTTTGTTCGGCAGCGAAATCAAAGGCTTTTTAGAGCATCCCCTGTTTGAAAAGGCCGTGAATGAAAACGCGCTGCTGCCCTATTTGACATTGCAGTATTCCGCCACGGAGGAGACGTTCTTCAAAGGCGTGTACAAGCTGCCAGCCGCACACTATTTCACCTATGAAAACGGGAAGCTGGATATCCAGCGCTATTGGGACTGCGAGTTTGCCCCCAAAGAGCAGAGCTTTGACGCCTGCGCGGATGAGCTGGATAAGGCCGTGCACGAATCTGTGGCCGCGCACCGCATTGCAGACGTGAAGGTGGGCGCTTTCCTCTCCGGCGGGGTAGATTCCAGCTATATCACCGCCTGCCTCATGCCTGACAACACATTCAGCGTCGGGTTTGATTACAATAAGTTTAATGAAACAAATTATGCCGCAGAGTTATCGGAAAAGCTGGGCGTGAAAAACTACCGTAAGCTCATCACGGCCGAGGAGTGCTTTGCGGCCTTCCCGGACATCCAGTACCACATGGACGAGCCGCAGTCGAACCCGTCCAGCGTGCCGCTGTATTTTCTGGCAAAGCTGGCGCGCGAGCATGTGACGGTGGTGCTTTCCGGCGAGGGGGCGGACGAGATATTCGCCGGGTACGAGTGGTACGCCGACACCCCGGCCATGCAGAAATTCAAAAAGCTGCCCCGCGCGCTGCGCCGCGCGGCAGCCGCCGCGGCAAAGCCCCTGCCCTATTTCAAGGGCAAAAACTTCCTGCTGAAATGTGCGGAAAAGCCTGAGGATTCCTTCCTCGGGCAGGCGCTGGTGTTCCCGGAAAAGGAGGCAGCCGCGCTGGTAAAGCCCGCCTACCGCGGCGGGGAAAAGCCGCACAGCCTGGCCGCAAAATTTTACACGCGCGTAAAGGGCCAGGACGAGGTGACAAAAAAGCAGTATCTGGACATGAACATGTGGCTGCCCGGCGACATTCTGCTGAAGGCGGATAAAATGTGCATGGCCCACAGCTTGGAGCTGCGCGTGCCGTTTTTAGATAAAAAGGTGATGGCCTTTGCCGAAACCGTGCCCACGCGCTACCGCATCCGCGGCACCGAGGTGAAGGCCGTGCTGCGCCATGCGGCCAACAAAACGCTGCCGGACGAATGGGCCAACCGGCCGAAAAAGGGCTTCCCGGTGCCTATCCGCTACTGGCTGCGGGAGGAAAAATGGTATGCCCTTGTAAAGCAGTATTTCACCGCCGCGTATGCCGCCGAATTTTTTGACACAGACGCCCTGATGAAGCTGCTGGACGACCACTACCACGGAAAGGCCAACAACCAGCGCAAGATATGGACGGTATTCACCTTCCTCACCTGGTACAAGCGCTTTTTTGTGGACGAGGCCGCATAAGCTGAAAAAGGCGGGGGCAGGCTTTTGTAAAAGCCTGCCCCCGCCTTTTATTCATTTCGGAAGCCACCGGCTGGGCGGTGGAGTTTCCCGTAAAAAAGCCTTCGCTTCAAACCTCGAGCGAAGCGGGGCGCTGACATGAAGCCTCCTGTCAAAGGAGGCTTCCATTCGAACCGTGAGCGCCCGTTTACGGGCCGCAAGGCAAATGCTGCAAGAGAAAGAAAGCTCAGTGCACCTTGAGACGCCTGCCGGAAACAGGCCCTTGCGGAGCCTGCCTAAGCCGCCGTCTGCGCCGGTGAAGGCATCCCGTAAAAAAGCCTTCGCTTCAAACCTCTCAAACCTCAAACGAAGCGGAATGCTGACATGAAGCCTCCTGTCAAAGGAGGCTTCCATTCGAACCGTGAGCGCCCGTTTACGGGCCGCAAGGCAAATGCTGCAAGAGAAAGAAAGCTCAGTGCACCTTGAGACGCCTGCCGGAAACAGGCCCTTGCGGAGCCTGCCCAAGCCGCTGTCTGCGCCGGTGAAGGCGTCCCGTAAAAAAGCCTTCGCTTCAAACCTCGAGCGAAGCGGGGCGCTGGCATGAAGCCTCCGACAAAAAAGCTGCTGTTAGAGCGATGATTATGACTTTATGCACCGGACGGCGCTTTATTTTACAGCAGAACCCGTAACGCCAGTGCTGCAAGGGGCGGCCCTTCTCACCTGCCCGCGCCTCGCAGCACCGGCTTTTGCGCCGCCGGGCGACATGCAGCGCTTCGGACTGAAAACGGCCTTTTGCAGCAGCCCGCCGCACCCGCTACCGCCGGCCTCTGGCTGTTTGAGCTCTGCACGGCAGCCTCTCACGCACCACCTGCATCCTCCTGTTTTTCGCCGCGGGCCGCACCCCAGGTGAACCATGCCGCCAGCCAGGCCATGGCCAGCAGCGTCACGGCGGCACCGCCCTCCGGCCCCAGCGCCCCGCCGTTCCATATATTTGCCGCCGTATACTGCGCCTGCCACAGCCCCGGCGCGCGCAGGCCGCCCGCTGCAAAGCCAAGCACAGGGCCCCACACCACATTCCACAGCCAGTGCGCGCCCACGGCCATCCAAATATCGCCGGTATACAGCGCCATGGCGGCGAAGGCGCCGCCCAGCAGAAGGCTGTTCATATGCCACCAAAGCGGCGCGCCCGCCTGCGCCTGCCCAAATGCATACAGCAGGGCCGGCAGGGCCACAGCGCCCCAGGCGCCCCACACGCCGCCCATGCGCCTTGCCGCGCCCAGGCAAAAGCCCTGATACAAAAGCCCATGCGCCAGAGCAAGGGCGCCGTAAAACAACACGCGCTCCGCCGCAGCGGCGCGCAGGGCAGGCGCCAGCACCTCTATTTTTACCGCGCCTGCGGCTGCCAGCACGCCGAATACCGCCAGCGCGCCTGCGGCGCCCTGCGCCGCACCCAGGCCAAACCGGCGCGCGCAGCCGCGGCCAAGGCCAAGGCCCATTTCCGCCAGCGGGCGCTTTGTGAAAAAGTGCCAGCTAAGCAGTGCGCCTGCGCCCATGGCCGCGCAGCCCGCCCAGCGCGCGGCACCTGCCGCGGCGCCCGTGAAAAGGGCGGCGTCCATGCCGCCTGCCGCCAGCGGCAGAAGGGCGGCGCCAGCAGCGAGGGCGGCAAGGCTCTGCGCAGCGCGCACAACGCCCGCCGTCACCAAAAGGCCCAATGCCAGCAGCCAGCCGCAGCGCAGCGTGCCGCCCGGCGTGCAGAATATTTTTTTCAACCGCTTCATATGCCAAACAGCCTTTTTGCATTTTCGTTTGTGATGCGCAGCACCTCCTGCACAGGCAGGCCCTTCACCTGCCCCAGCACCTCGGCCACATGGATGATAAGCGAGGAATCGTTGCGCTGGCCGCGGTGCGGTTCGGGGGCCATATAGGGGCAGTCTGTCTCCAGCACAATGGCCTCCATAGGCAGCGCCGCGGCGGCCTCGCGCGTTTTGCGCGCATTTTTGAACGTCAGCGTGCCGCCAAAGCCGATATACATGCCCTGCCGCGCCAGCCATACGGCGTCGCCGGCAGAGCCTGAATAGCAGTGCAGAACGCCCTTCGGCGCATACCTTTTCAAAAGGGCATATACGTCTGCGTGGGCCTCTCTGTCGTGCACAATGATGGGCTTTTCCAGCTCCAGCGCGCAGCGGATTTCCGCTTCGAACAGGGCCTGCTGTTCCTCTTTGGGAATGGGCCAGTGATAGTCCAGCCCGCACTCACCCACGGCCACGGCCTTCGGGTGCTCGTATAAGGGGCGGATAGCCCGCAGCTCTGCGCGCCAGTCGCCGCCGAACGCAAGGCGGGTGGAGGCGTCCTCTTCGATAATGCTCTCCGGGTGGATGCCCAGCGCCGCATATACAAAGGGGTACTCTTCCGCTAAAGCCAGCTCTTCGCGCGAGGTGGCAAGGTCTACCGCACAATCCACCACGCCCGCCACGCCCTTTTGGGGCAGGCTTTGCAGCAGGGCGTGCCTGTCACTGTCAAAGCGGTGGGAGGTATAGTGCGCATGAGTGTCAAATATCATAAAGCTCCGCTTCCTTCCGTTTGTTCCAGTATAGCGGAAACGGGCAAAAAAATACAGTGTTTTCTTTCTGCGCATAGAGAAAATCACGCCCCGGCAGAGGCCGGGCAGAGCCCACCCATCAGTCGGAAAGCTTTCCCTCCGCAGCACCGCCCCTTTGGACGGATGAAAAAGGCCTCCGCCTATAAAAAGGCAGGGCCATCACAGGCGAAAAACTTCCGGCATCAGGCGCCGCTGTGGGCAAGAGGAACGGCTTCTATCCCGGTGTGCCGTCCGGCCTTCCTCCCTGCGGCGAGTTTGGGCGGCTTTGCCATGCCTTTCAGGCGCAGGCGTAAAAAAACATCCCCATGGCAGGCCCGAAAGCTGCCATGGGGCTTTTTTATTCACATGTGTTGACTGCTTTTTGCACAAGGCCGCAGAGGGCTCTTTCGCCTCGGCTCTGCCCTGCGCTTCGGCGCAGATGGGCGCAGCGGCGCGCAGGGCGCGCGGCGAGCCTGCCGCAGGGCGGCTTGCCGCTGCCCCGCGCCTGCCCGCCTTCGGTGCTTTTTCTGTTAACAGATGCCCGCGCCGGGCTTTACATCATCGGGGTAGATAGTCACCTTCGCGCCGCCGTCCGGCATATCGGCGGAAAGGATCATGCCCTCGCTGACATATTTGCCCTTCATCATGGGGCGCGGGGCAAGGTTTGCCACAATGGCCACATTTTTGCCGATAAGCTCTTCCGGCTCGTACCATTTCGCAATGCCGGAGAGGATGGTGCGCTCGCGCTCGCCGTCAAACAGGGTAAACTTCAAAAGCTTCTTGCTTTCGGGCAGCTTTTCACAGGTGAGCACCCTTGCCACGCGCAGCTCTACCTTGCTGAAATCGTCAAAGGTTATCTCAGGCAGGTGCTCAATGGGCCCGTCCTCACTGGCGGCAGGCGCGGACGCCGGGGCGGCGGGGGCGGCCGCAGCCCTGTTTTTCTCTTCTTCCATTCTCAGTTCCTCCAGTTCCTTTTCTGCATCAATGCGAGGGAACAGCGCCTCGCCCTTGTGCACGGTGTAGGCGGCGTGGCTGCCGAAGGCGCCCAGCGCATCATAGGTGAGCGCCCCGGCGTCCAGCCCAAGCTGGGCGGCCATTTTGGGCGCCGTCTGCGGCATAAAGGGCTGCAGCAGCGTGGCCGCGAAGCGCAGCGTCTCGCACAGGTTATACAGTACGGCGGCAAGGCGCGAGCGGTTCGCCTCGTCCTTCGCCAGCACCCACGGGGCCGTTTCATCAATATATTTGTTGGCGCGCTGGATGCCCCTGAATATCTCGGCCAGCGCCTGCGGAAGCTGCAGGCCGTCCATGCATTTCGTCACGGCGGCTGGCATGGCGTCTACAAGCTGCGCCAGCTCGCCGTCAAGCTCCCCGGCCTGGCGCGCCTCGGGCAGCGTGCCGCCGAAATATTTTTCCACCATGGCCACCGTGCGGGACAAAAGGTTGCCAAGGTCGTTCGCCAAATCGGAATTGATGCGCGCGATAAGCGCCTCGTTCGAGAACACGCCATCGTTGCCGAAGGGTATCTCGCGCAGAAGGAAATAGCGGATGGCGTCCGTGCCGTAGCGGCCGCACAGCACCACGGGGTCCACCACATTGCCTTTGGATTTGGACATTTTGCCCCCCTCCAAAAGCAGCCAGCCGTGGCCGAACACGCGCCTGGGCAAAGGCAGGCCCAGCGCCATCAGCATAGCGGGCCACAAAATGGTGTGGAAGCGCAGAATTTCCTTGCCCACCATGTGAATGTCCGCGGGCCAGAACCTTTCGTAATCGTCATACGCCTCATTGCCGTAGCCCAGCGCAGAGATATAGTTTGAAAGCGCGTCCACCCACACATACATGGTATGCTTTGTGTCGAACGGCACGGGGATGCCCCAGGGCACTGTGGTGCGGGACACGCAGGTGTCCTGCAGGCCCTGTTTGATGAAGGCTATCATTTCGTTTTTGCGCGTTTCAGGCTGAATAAAATCCGGCACATCCTCGTACAGCTTCAAAAGCCTTTCGGCATACTTGCTGGTTTTGAAGAAATAGGCCTCTTCCTCGGCCTCGTACACTTCACGGCCGCAATCCGGGCATTTGCCGTCCACAAGCTGGCTGTCTGTCCAGAAGCTTTCACAGGGCTTGCAGTAATGGCCCTTGTAGCAGCCCTTGTAAATATCGCCCTGCTCGTAAAGCCGGGTGAAAATTTTCTGGCAGCTTTCGATGTGGTAAGCATCCGTGGTGCGCACAAAGCGGTCGTTTGAAATATTCATCAGCTTCCAAAGCTCTTTGATGCCCGCCACAATGCCGTCCACATACTGCTGCGGCGTCACGCCCTTGGCCTCGGCCTTATCCTGTATTTTCTGGCCGTGCTCGTCCGTCCCCGTGAGAAACATTACGTCATAGCCCTGCATGCGCTTGTAGCGCGCCAGTGCGTCGCACGCCACCGTGGTGTAGCTGTGGCCGATGTGCAGCTTGTCGCTGGGGTAATAGATGGGGGTGGTAATGTAATACGTTTTTTTCTTCATAAAGCTCCTGCTTTCTTTGGCCGGGCACATGAAACCCGGCGTTTTTATGGCTTTTCCAAAGCAGCCCTGCACCCTGCCCGCGCAGCGGGGCGGCGTGCCGGGGAATGCCCCGGCGCGCTGCCAGCGGCCGCGGCAAAGGCCGCTTTCTGCGCGTTACGCCGCAGGCAGCACGCTGCCTTCATAGTTCGAGGTAATCCATTCCTTCATCTCGTCGCTTTTCAGCACGCTCACCAGCTTTTGAATGTCCTCGCGCGTCTCGTCCCCGGCGCGCACGGCAATGATATTGGCAAACACGCCGGCCGCCTCGCCCCCGGCGTTCTCAATGACCAGAAGCTTGTCGGAAAGGCCGGCCGGAATGGCATAGTTTCCGTTGATGACGGCAAAATCCATATCCGGCAGGGCGGCGGGCAGCATATCGGCCACCAGCGCCTCTATCTTCACATTGTGCGGGTTTTCCGCAATGCCGTCGTACTCGGTAAAGTTGATGGCTTCGGCGTTCGCCTCTGCATTGCGGAAGGTGTCGATGCTGATGCCGTCCTTCAGGGTGAGCACGCCGCACTCCTGCAAAAGCAGCAGCGCGCGGCCGCCGTTGGTGGCGTCGGCTGGGATGCCGATTACCGCGCCGTCCGGCACGTTGGCGATATCGTCAGATTTGCCCGCGTACACGCCCAGCGGCTCGTAATGGATGGCCCCGGCGGACACAAGGTTGGTACCGTTTTCGGCATTGAAGTTCAAAAGGTACGGCTCGTGCTGGAAATAGTTCGCATCCAGCGAGCCCTCCTGCAGGGCGGTGTTGGGCATGACATAATCGTCAAACTCCACAATATCCAGCGTGATGCCCTCGGCGGCCAGCAGCTCGGCCGCATGCTCCAGAATCTCGGCGTGCGGCGAGGGCGAGGCGCCCACCTTCAGGGTGACGGTTCCCTCCGCGCCGGAGGCAGCGGCCCCCAAAGAACCGGCGCTGCCGGAGGCGGCGGAGGATGCGGGCGCCGCGCCGCAGGCGGCAAGCACCAGCGCAAAGCACAAAACAAGGCAAAGTGCGGTAAATTTTTTCATGGTAAACTCTCCTTTTCCCTCTCTATTCCAAACGGCTTTGTGCTCAGCGGTTTCGTTTATCCGCTTTGCGGGCCGCAAGGTCGAATATGATTTGAACGGCGCACACCAGCAAAATAAGCAGAAGGATGCACACATACATCACGTCCTTCTGGTAGCGCTGGTAGCCGAAGCGGTAGGCCAGGTTGCCAAGCCCCCCCGCGCCGAACGCGCCGGTGATGGCGGTGTAGCCCAAAATGGTGATGACGCTGATGGAAAGCCCGCGCAGCAGGCTGGGCACGCTTTCCACCAGCAGCACGCGCGTGACCACCTGCCACTTTGTCGCGCCCATGCACTCGGCGGCCTCCACCACGCCCGCGTCTATTTCCTCCAGGCTCTGCTCTACCATGCGGGCAATGAACGGGGACGCCGAAATGGTAAGCGGCACAAGCGCCGCCGTGGGGCCGATGCTGGTGCCCGCCACAAGGCGCGTAAAGGGAATGACGAAAAACATCAGAATGAGAAACGGCAGGCTGCGCAGAATGTTCACCACCCAGCCGAACACCGCGTGGAAGCGCGGCGCCGCCGCAATGCCGCCGCGCTTTGTCACCGTCAGCAGCACGCCCATGGGCAGCCCCAGCACATAGGCCAGCGCAGTGGTGGCCAGCGTCATGTACACGCTTTCCCACACGCCCTCGGCCAGCAGCGGGCCGTATTGCGAAAAGAACTGTGCCATTGTTCAGCCCTCCCTTCCCAGCAGCCGTTTTGTCTCGGCAGAGCGCGGCGCAGCAAACACCTGCGCCACCTCGCCGGTTTCGGCCACGCGGCCGTCCGATATTACGGCCACGCGGCTGCAGATAGCCTGCACTACGGCAAGCTCGTGCGTGATGATAAGAATGGTGACGCCCAGCTTGCGGTTGATATCCTGCAAAAGCGCCAGCATGGCCTTGGTGGTAAGGGGGTCCAGCGCGCTGGTGGGCTCGTCGCACAGCAGCATCTCGGGGTTTGTGGCCAGCGCCCGGGCAATGGCCACGCGCTGCTTCTGCCCGCCGGAAAGCTGTGCCGGGTAGGCCCCGGCCTTATCTGCAAGGCCCACAAGGCTTAAAAGCTCCTGCACGCGCGCGGCCACAGCCTGCCTGCCGTACCCCTTTTCCAGCTTCAGGGGAAAGGCCACGTTCTCGGCCACTGTTTTCTGCATCAGCAGGTTATAGCCCTGAAACACGACGCCCATTTTGCGCCTTGCGCGGCGCAGCGCCTCGCCCGAAAGGGCGGCAAGGTCTTCGCCGTCCAGCACCACGCGGCCCTGCGTGGGCTTTTCCAGCACGGACAGGCACCGCAGAAGGGTGGATTTGCCTGCGCCGGACATGCCAATGATGCCGAACACCTCGCCGTTTTCCACGCGCAGGCTCACATCCTCCAGCGCCACCACGCGGGCGCTGCCGTCGGCGAACACTTTTGTGAGGTTTTGAATGTCTATCAACGCTTTTCCCGTTCCTTTCCTTTGGGCAAACAAAAACGCCCCTGAAGCTTTCGCTTCAAGGGCGATAAATCAACCGCGGTACCACCTTGAATTCGCACGCCCCTTGCGGAGACGCGCCTCTGCCGCTGCGCTTTGCAGATGAAACAAAGTTACAGCGCGGCACGGTAACGGGTGCACCCGTCGCAGGCTTGCCGTGGGGTTTGCCTGCGCGACTCAGAGGCCATGTTCGGCTTTCGTCCCTTTACCCCTTTTCACCTGCCGGGGCTCTCTTGGAAAGTTTGTGAAAGCGTACTCTTCTCTTCACAGTCTTTTTTTCTGTTTGGCTATTATTATACAGGCTTTTCGCGGCTTGTCAAGCCTTTTTTTCGGGCCCCTGCACCGGCTTCGGGCGGTAGAACATCTCGTGCACCGTATACACCGTCACAAAGGCGTCCTTATCCACCTGCGCCAGAAAGCCCATCAGCCTTGCATATTCGGCCTTGTTCACAATTACCGCAAGCTCGCGCTGCCGAGCATAGTCGTATGCGCCGACAGCCTCGTACAGCGTGGCGCCGCTGTGCAGCTCTTCAATGACAAAACGGCGTATCTCCTCAATGCGGCCCGATAAAATGCACACCTTTTTCTTTGTGTTCATGCCAAAGATGAAATGGTCCAGCACAATGCCGCCCAGATATGTGCCGATAACGCTGAGCACAACGGTTTTGGCGTCGTACACAAGCGCCGAGGAAAGCGCCACCACCATACCGGCCGCCGCCAGCGCCGCGCCCAGCTCCAAGTGAAAATAGCGGTTCAATATTTTGGCGGCAATGTCCAGCCCGCCGGACGAGGCGTTGCGCACAAACAGCAGCGCAAGGCCAAGGCTCACCAGCATGGTGTAGCACAGCATATCCAGAAACTGACTGCCCATGATGGAGCCGTTGTTTGGAAACAGCCTTTCCAGCACACCCAGCAAAAGCGGCAGCAGAATAGAGGTATATACGGTTTTGGCACCGAATTCACCGCCAATCAGCAAAAAGCCCAGCACCAGAAACAGCACGTTCAGCGCCATGGTGATGGCGGATACAGGCAGCGGAATAAAATTGGCCAGCACAATGGCAAGGCCGGACACACTGCCCACCGACAATCTGCTTGGCACAAGAAAAAAGAACACTGCCGCGGCCACAATGGCCGTGCCCAGCGTGATAACGCCCCATTCGGCCAGCACGGCCCATATCCTTGCACTTCTTTTTCGCTTCATGGCCTTCTCCTCCTTTTTCTGACTGTACCGCGGCCAAAACCGCGGCCGTTCCGCGCGCCGACCATCCAGAGCCTCATATTCCGGCAGGTGTTTCACCTGCCCGCCGCATAAGACGGGCCGCCCGCTTTCACGCGCTGCCGCAGGCCTTGCATGAAAGCGGGCTGTTCCGTTTATTTTATTTTGTCCGGGCCGCGCGGCCATGAAAAGCAGCCGTTTTACAGCGCAAAATACGCAACGCCGCCCTCGAACAGGCGCTGGTCTTTGTTGCCGTCCACATTTTTGTAAAGGCCGTTGCCGAAGCGTTCGGAATGGCCCATCTTGCCCAGCACGCGGCCATCCGGGCTGGTGATGCCCTCAATGGCCCACACGCTGCCGTTGGGGTTGTAGCGCATGTCCAGCGTGGGCGTCCCTGCAAGGTCTACATACTGGGTGGCAATCTGCCCGTTTTCGCGCAGCTTTGCCAGCACTTCGCCGCTTGCCACAAAGCGGCCCTCGCCGTGGCTGACGGCAATGGTGTGCACATCGCCCGGCTGTGAGAACTGGAGCCAGGGCGATTTGTTCGAGGCCACGCGCGTACGCACCAGCATGGACTGGTGCCGCCCAATTTCGTTGAACGTAAGCGTGGGGCACGAGGCGTCTGTTTTCACAATCTCGCCAAAGGGCACAAGGCCCAGCTTCACAAGCGCCTGAAAGCCGTTGCAGATGCCCAGCATCAGGCCGTCGCGCTGCTTCAAAAGCGCGTGCACCGCCTCGGTGATGGCCGGGTTGCGGAAGAAGGCTGCAATGAATTTGGCGCTGCCCTCCGGCTCATCGCCGCCGGAAAAGCCGCCCGGCAGGAACACCATCTGGCTTTCCCCAATGCGCTTTGCCAGCTCCTTTGCGCTCTCGGCCACATGCGCGGGTGTGAGGTTGTTGATGACGAATACGTCCGGCTGTGCGCCCGCGCGCTCCATGGCGCGGGCGGAATCGTACTCACAGTTCGTGCCCGGGAACACGGGGATGAGCACACGCGGCCTTGCGGCGCCCACCTTCGGGGCAACGCGCGTTTCCGCCTTATATGCAACGCAGGGAACCTCCTCCTGCCGGGCCGGGGCATGGTAGGGGAAGATAGGCTCCAGCTTGCCCTCCCAGGCTTGCAGAAACTCTTCCATGGGCACGGCCTCGCCGGCCGCCTCCAATGCGCCCGCGTTCGTCGTCTCGCCCAGCAGAGTGCCCACAGAGGCGTCCCCGGCCAGCTCCAGCACAAAGCTGCCGTAGGCGTAATCAAACAGGCTGCCGGCATCCACACCCGGCGCCAAACGGAAGCCCAGGCCGTTGCCCGCGCACATTTTGAACAGCGCCTCGGCCACGCCGCCCATGCCGGGCGTATAGGCTGCCAGCACCCTGCCCTCGCGCATCAGCGCATGCACCTGTGCCCACACGGCTTTCAGGCTTTCCGCCTCGGGGCGCAGCGCGTCGGCCATGGCCGGGCGCAGCAGCACCACCTTCGAGCCGGGCAGCTTGAATTCCGGGCTGACGATATTCTGCGTTTCGCCCGCGGCCACGGCGAAGCTGACGAGGGTGGGCGGCACGTCGATATTCTCAAACGTGCCGGACATGGAATCCTTTCCGCCAATGGCGGCCACGCCGAAATCAGCCTGCGCGTCCAGCGCGCCCAGCAGCGCCGCCACGGGCTGGCCCCAGCGGGCGGCGTCCGCGCCAAGGCGCTGGAAATACTCCTGGAAGGTAAGATAGGCATTTTCGGCGCACAGGCCGGTGGCCACCAGCTTTGAAATGCTTTCTGCCACAGCCAAATACGCGCCGTGATAGGGGCTTTTTTCGCTGATGAACGGGTTATAGCCCCACGCCATGCCCGCGCAGGTGCGCGTTTCGCCGTGCAGGACGGGCAGCTTGTCCACCATGGCCTGAATGGGCGTGAGCTGGCGGCGCCCGCCGAAGGGCATCAGCACCGTGCCCGCGCCGATGGTGGAATCGAACCGTTCTGCGAGGCCCTTTTTCGAGCAGACATTCAGGCCGGCCACAAGGCTGTGCATTTTTTCGCTGAATGTGGCGCCCGCCACCTGCGCCTTTGCCAGCTGCGGGGCAGCCAGCACGGCCCGCGCATGCTTTTCCGCACCGTTCGAATTCAGGAATTCGCGCGCGATATCGCACACCACGCGGCCCTTCCAGCGCATGACAAGGCGCGGCTCGGCGGTGACGAGGGCCACCCTTGTGGCCTCGAGGTTCTCTTTGCTGGCGGCGGCAATGAAGGCGTCCGCGTCCTTTGCCTCCACCACCACGGCCATGCGCTCCTGGCTTTCCGAGATGGCAAGCTCTGTGCCGTCCAGCCCGTCGTACTTCTTGGGCACGGCGTCCAAATCTATGGAAAGGCCGTCCGCCAGCTCGCCAATCGCCACAGAGACGCCGCCCGCGCCGAAATCGTTGCAGCGCTTTATCATCAGCGTGGCCTCTTTTGTGCGGAACAGGCGCTGCAGCTTGCGCTCGATGGGCGCGTTGCCCTTCTGCACCTCGGCGCCGCAGGTTTCAAGGCTCTCCAGCTTATGCGCCTTGGAGGAGCCTGTGGCGCCGCCGCAACCGTCGCGGCCCGTGCGCCCGCCCAGAAGAATGACCACATCGCCCGGCGCCGGCTCTTCCCGGCGCACGTTTTCTTCGGGCACGGCGCCCAGCACGGCGCCGATCTCCATGCGCTTTGCCGCATAGCCGGGGTGATAGATCTCGTCCACCACGCCGGTGGCAAGGCCGATCTGGTTGCCATAGCTGGAATAGCCCGCAGCTGCCGTCTGCACCAGCTTGCGCTGCGGCAGCTTGCCGGGCATCGTCTCGCTCACGGGCTTCAGCGGGTCTGCCGCGCCGGTGACGCGCATGGCCCCGAACACATAGCCGCGGTTCGCAAGGGGGTCGCGGATGGCGCCGCCGATGCAGGTGGCCGCGCCGCCGAAGGGCTCTATCTCCGTGGGGTGGTTGTGCGTTTCATTTTTGAACAAAAGCAGCCATGGCTCCTGCTTTCCGTTGTTGTCCACCCTGATTTTCACGCTGCAGGCGTTTATCTCGTCCGATTCGTCCAGGCCCTTCAGGACGCCTTTCTTTTTGAGGTACCTGCCGCCCATGGTGCCCATGTCCATCAGGCAGATGGGCTTTTCCCTGCCGCCCGCATACACCTCTTTGCGCATGGCAAGGTAGCGCGCGTACGCCTTTTCCAGTGTTTCGCTGCCGGGCACCACCTCGTCCAGAATGGTGCCGAACGTGGTGTGGCGGCAGTGGTCGGACCAATAGGTATCTATCATGCGCAGCTCGGTGATGGTGGGGTCGCGCCCCTCTTTTCTGAAATATGCCTGGCAGAAGGCGACGTCATCCGCGTCCATGGCAAGGCCGTACTGCTGCACCATGGCCGCCAGGGCGGGCTTGTCCAGCCCGATGAAGCCCGTCAGCGTGGCGACATGGTCCGGCGCCGGGTATTCCGCCGCCAGCGTCTTCTTTTCCTCCAGCGAGGCCTCGCGCGCCTCCACGGGGTTGATGACGTATTTTTTGATGGCCGCAAGCTCGGCCGCACTGACGCTGCCCGAAAGCAGGAACACGCGCGCCGTGGCCACAGCCGGGCGCTCGCCGCCGAACAGAAGGCCCACGCACTCTGCCGCCGAAGCGGCGCGCTGGTCGAACTGGCCGGGCAGGTATTCGGTGGCGAACACCGTAAAGCTGCCCTCGGGGATGGCTGTATGCACGTCGTCCAGCTGCGGCTCGGAAAACACCACGGGCACCGCCTGGCGGAACTGCTCGGGCGCCATGCCCTCCACATCATAGCGGTTCAGAATGCGCAGGCCCGTCAGGCCCTTTGCGCCCAGCAGGCCGCGGAACTCTGCCAGAAGGCCCTTTGCCTCCACCGCGTGCTCGGGCCGCTTTTCCACATAAATACGCTGTACTGCCATGGTTCAGTTCCCTTCCTTTCCGGCGGCCAGTGCCCGCGCGCCGATGTCGCTGCGCATGTGCATGCCCTCAAAATGAATGTTCTCTGCCGCAGCATAGGCGGCCTTCACCGCTGCCTGCAGCGTTTCGGCCACGGCCGTCACGCCCAGCACGCGGCCGCCCGCCGTGACAAGGCCGCCGTCCTCCAGCTTTGTGCCCGCGTGGAACACCGTGGCCCCGCCGCCGGGCAGCTGGCCGTTCACAAGGCCTGTGATGGGCTTTCCGCTCTCATATTTCTGCGGGTACCCGCCCGATGCCAGCACCACGCAGGCTGCGCTGGCGGCCTTCCACTTCACCGGCACGCCGGCCAGCGTGCCGTTCGTGGCGGCCTGCATAATCTCCAGCAGGTCGCCGTCCAGCAGCGGCAGCACCACCTGCGTCTCGGGGTCGCCGAAGCGGCAGTTGTATTCTATCACCTTCGGGCCGTCCGGTGTAAGCATCAGGCCAAAGTACAAGCAGCCCCTGAACGGGCAGCCCTCGGCCCGCATGGCCTCGATGGTGGGCTGGAAAATAGTGTGCATGCAGGCCTGCGCCAGCTCCGGCGTATAGCAGGGGTTCGGGGCAACGGTGCCCATGCCGCCCGTGTTCAGGCCCCTGTCGCCGTCCAGAGCGCGCTTGTGGTCCATGCTGGACACCATGGGCACCACCGTCTGCCCGTCTGTAAAGCTCAGCACAGACACCTCGGGCCCGGTGAGGAACTCCTCCACCACCACGCGGCTGCCGGAGGCGCCGAAGGCGCCGTCCTCCATCATGCTTTTCACAGCGGCCATGGCCGCCGCCTCATCCTCGCAGATGAGAACGCCCTTGCCCAGGGCAAGGCCGTCTGCCTTTACCACCACCGGGTATTTGCCCTGCGCGCGGATATACGCCCTTGCGCTTTCCGCGTCGCTGAACGCCTCGTAGCGCGCGGTGGGGATGCCGTATTTTTTCATCAAAGCCTTTGAGAACACCTTGCTGGCCTCGATGCGCGCCGCGGCCTTATCCGGCCCAAACGCGGGGATGCCTTTTTCCGCCAGCGCGTCCACCATGCCGAGGGCAAGGGGGTCGTCCGGCGCCACCACCACATAATCCATGGCATTCTGCACGGCCCACGCCACCATGGCCTGCACGTCCGTGGCCTTTATGGGCACGCACACGGCGTCTGCCGCAATGCCGCCGTTGCCCGGCGCACAGTAAAGCTGCGGCGCAGCCTTCGCCTCCTTCAATTTGCGGATAATGGCGTGCTCGCGCCCGCCGCCGCCCACCACCAGTACCTTCATGGCATTTCCTCCGTTACTGCATTACTTTGAAAATTGTGACATCGCCGTTTTCATATACGGTTTCGAACCCCTCGGGCGCAGACGGGCCGCCAAAAATGCCGGGCTGCGCCTGCTCGGTGATGTCCCAGCCATAGCGCGCCGCCTGCGCGGAATACACCACATGGCTAATGCCCTTTTCCCGGCAGAAGGCCGCCGCCTCGCGCGCCTCAATACCGGGGCCGAACAGGGCCTTCATCTCGTCCACCCGCAGGGCAATCTCCTCCTCAGGCACGCCCAGGTTCGACCTGGCATACTTGAAGCTCTCCATATAAAAGCGCCGCCCGCTCAGGCCCGAATACACATTCGAAAGCCCTTCCAGCGCCTTGCCCGTGTGCGTGCGGTTGGTGGCCAGCAGCGCCGTTTCGGGCACATTCTGCCGCACCCATTCCATCGCCTGCTGTTCGGCGGCTGTCAGGGGGAGGTCCCACGAATCGTCCGCCGCCGCGCGCGTCATCACAGGCACCGTCTCGCGCACCATCTGCGCCATGGTGCACAGCCCCGTTGCAAGGCCCGCCAGCGCCAGTGCGGCCACAGCGCCCCTGCACGCCAGCGACGCAGCCCTTTTGCGCCGTGCACAAAAGGCCAAAAAGCCGGGCAGGCTCTGCACCGCCAGCGCGTCTGCACACAAAAGACCCAAAAAGGCAAAATACATCTGGCTCATGGCCTCGTGGTCGAACAGGAAAAACGCGGCAAAGCCGCCCAGCAGCCCGGCGTACAGCATCAGCCTTTCGCCCGGCAGGCGGAAGATGCGCAGCGCATCGCGCACGCCGCCCAAAAGCGCAAGCGGCATGGCAGCCGGCGCATAGCACACGGCCTGTGCCAGCATGAACACAGGCGCCGCCGCACCCAAAAGCGCGGGCCATTTGGCCCGGATAAGGGCGATAAAATTGGCGAAATAAGATTTTTCCAGCGTGCCGAACACGCTGAAATGGATGCTGGTGCCCGCGCCCGCTGAAAAAAAGGCCGCATACAGCGCGCCGAACCCGGCCAGCAGCATAAGCGCCCATGCCAGCGTGGCCGCGCGCAGGCGCATGCCGCCGCGCCCTGCGCCCGGCAGCCGCACCAGCGCGGCACAGAAAAACGCCAGCACCGCCACACCGGCCACGGGCCCCTTTGCAAAGCACAAAAGAGCAAGGGCGGCAAGGTTCAGCCCCCACAGCCAGGCCGGGCGCGCGTTCCCCTCGCGCCGGAATAGCACGGCGCCTGTGGAAAAAAATGCCGCCAGCAGGCCAAGGCCGAAGCCCATGCCGTTGATGTTTGTGAGCACATGGTACACACTGAGGTTCCAAAACGGGCAGCGCCCGTACTCAAACACCTTCCACAGCCCCGCGCCGCCGCACAGGAACACAAGGCCCAAAAGCAGGCCCGCCCTTTTTATGCTGCCGCCGTACAGAATGCGGCCAAGGTCCCACAGCATGGCGGCTGTGAACAAAATGCCCGCCAGCGGAAGCAGCACGGCCTCCAGGTCATAGCAGGGCGTCCCGCTCGCCATGGAGAGGCCCGCGGCCATCAATTCCGAAAGGTAATGATAGGTCAGGGTATAGCCGGAAAAGCGCAGGTCCTGCGGGGGAAACCCCAGAAGAAAGCTTTGCGCGTTGCCCACGTTCCAGAAAAAATCCTGCTGGGGCGCCACGGCGCCGCCCGCGGCAGCGGGCAGGGCGAAGCGAAGCGCGCCGCCCACACAGTACAGCGCCAGCAGGCACAGCACAGCCGCACACAGCCAGCCTTCCCCGGGCCTGTCCGGCGCGCGCAGGGCGGCAAGCAGCGGCCTGCGCTTTGCCCAAAACCCGGCCAGTCCCGCGGCAGCCAAAAGCCACGGCAGCCAGAAGGCCCCCCATGCGCTGGCCAGTGCGCTGCACGCCGCAAACGCCAGCATGCCGAATACAAACGAGGCCGTCTGCAAAAGGCCGAAGCGCTTTGCGCCCGCCGCTTCGGCCAGCACCCGCCCGGGCAGCCAGACGCCCAGCACGCACAGAGCAAGCGCCAGCGGCGGCAGGAACAGCCCGCCGAAGGCGTTCATACAGGCGCTGGCCGCGATGAACACCGCCATGCCCGCCATGATGGGCCAGCGCTTTTTCATGCTTTGCAGGTAAGCCATGGGGCCGCCCTCCTACTGCGGCAAGCCGCAAAATTATTTACAGGCCGCACAGCGCACACAGGTGCGCCTCGCGTTATAGACGGCGGGCACTGCCGCGCCGCGCGGGTATAGCACCGCAAACGCCGGCGCCGGGCCCAAACGGTGCGGGGAAACACACGCCGCGCCGCCCCAAGGGGCCGCACCGGCCCTGCACGGCGCCTTGCAGGGAAATATACCGCGCCGCGCATCCCGCTGTACAGGCAGCGCACCGGCCCGGCGGCGCGCCGCGCGGCGTCAGTGATGGAACAGGCGCAGGCCGTTGAAGGCCATCACGATGCCGTATTTGTCGCACGTCTCTATCACCTGCTCATCGCGGATAGAGCCGCCCGGCTCTACAATGGCCGTCACGCCGGAGCGGCGCGCGCGCTCGATGTTGTCGCCGAAGGGGAAGAAGGCGTCCGAGCCAAGGCACACGCCGGTGAAGCGGGCAAGCCATTCCTTCTTTTCGGCGGGCGTAAGCGGCTCGGGGCGCCGGGTAAACGTCTGCGCCCACACGTCTGCGCCGATGACATCCTCGCACTCATCGGAAATATATACGTCAATGGCATTATCCCTGTTCGGGCGCGAAACATCCGGGCGGAAGGGCAGGCCCAGCACCTTCGGATGCTGGCGCAAATGCCAGATGTCCGCCTTATTGCCCGCAAGGCGCGTGCAGTGAATGCGGCTCTGCTGGCCCGCGCCCACGCCGATGATCTGCCCGCCCTCGGCATAGCACACAGAGTTGGACTGCGTATATTTCAGCGTGATAAGGCACAAAAGCAGATCGCGCTTTTGCTCTTCGGTGAGCGTTTTGTTTTTGGTGACGATGTTCGAGAATGTTTCCGGGCCGAATTTTGCCTCGTTGCGGCCCTGCTCGAAGGTGATGCCGAACACGTCCTTGTGCTCGATGGGCGCAGGCGTGTACGCGGGGTCTATCTGCACAATATTGTAGCCGCCCTTGCGCTTTGCTTTCAAAATGGCCAGCGCGGCCTCGGAATAGCCCGGCGCGATGATGCCGTCCGTCACCTCGTGCTGGATCACTTTTGCCGTGGCCTCGTCGCACTCGTCGGAAAGGGCAATCCAGTCGCCGAAGGAGGACATCCTGTCCGCACCGCGGGCGCGCGCATAGGCGCAGGCCAGAGGGCTGAGCTGCAGCCCCTCTACAAAATACATCTTTTTCATGGCGTCCGTCAAAGGCAGGCCCAGCGCGGCGCCGGCGGGCGACACATGCTTGAACGAGGCCGCCGCAGGCAGGCCCGTGGCCTCTTTCAGCTCTTTCACAAGCTGCCAGGAATTCAGCGCGTCCAGAAAATTGATATAGCCGGGCCTTCCGTTCAGCACCTGCACGGGCAGCTCGCCCTGCGCCATGAAGATGCGCGCAGGCTTCTGGTTGGGGTTGCAACCGTATTTCAGTTCCAGTTCTTTCATGTCGAAGCTCCTCTCTGCCCGAACGGCGGTCACACTTTTTCGTATTTGTTCACGATGCGCGTTTTGCACCTGCCTGTCTTCAGCTCGATCTCCCGCACGAACAGCGACACCTTGTTCGCTTCGTTCAGGCTGTTCCACAGCATGTTCGTGAAGGTGTCGATATCGCCGGACAGCTTCACCTTCTCCGGCTCGCCCGAAAACGAGGGGATGGGGCTGCCGTCGCAGCGGTAGGTGTGGATAAAGCGGCCCTCGCCCGGCACGGGCTGGGGATATTCAAAGAAAAACCGCTCCACAGAGCCGCCGTTGCCCTCGTCCGACCTCAAAATGGACAGCTTGTAGCTCATTTTCCCCTTTTTCGTCACCTTCACAACGCCCGAAATGCGCGGGGTGAAATTGGGCGCGTCCGGCTCGAAGGTGCGCGTGCGCAGGGCTTTGGCAAAGCCATAGCCCTTTTCATACGCTTCAAAAATAGTGTCCGTCTGGTCGCCGTTGGTCACAATGGTCCTGCTGCCGAACACGCGCACGGGCGCATAGATGATAAGGCTGGGGTCCTCCAGTTTGGAAGGGTCTGCCGCTTCGGTGATGATGCCGCCGTCCTTTTCCGTAAACACCCGGTTGCGGCTGTTGGCCGAACGGCCCATGATGAAATAGGCAAGCACCGCGCGCAGGCCGTCGTCTGAACGGCCGATGACGATGCCCCGCCCGGGGTATGAATTCACGGCAAGCTCTGCCGCGAGGCTCAGATGTTCCATAACGCTTCCCTCCGCTTTCTGCTTTGCCGCGCACCGTGCGCGGCACACTGTTTTCCGCGCGCCCCTTTGGGCGGCACGCCTTTTCAAAGGTGCAAGGCTCCCGTCAGCCCTGCTCCAGCTTCTGCGCCAGGCGCTCGGCCGCCTGCGGCAGAATAATCCACTCCGCCTGCTCCATCACGCGGCGCTGCAGCGTCTCGGGCGTGTCGCCCTCGCACACCTCCACCGCCTTCTGTGCCAGAATGCGCCCCTCGTCATAATTCTCGTTCACAAGGTGTACGGTGGCGCCCGTCACCTTCACGCCCCTGGCAAGCGCCGCTTCGTGCACGCGAAGGCCGTAATAGCCCGCGCCGCAGAACGATGGGATAAGGCTGGGGTGGATGTTGAGTATCCTGTCCGGGTAGGCCGCCAGCACCTGCGGGCCTATCATGGAGAGATAGCCCGCCAGCACCACCATATCGACGCCATGGCCTTGCAGCAGGCTGCACAGCGCCGCGTCGTGCGCGGCGGCACCGGCGTATGCCTTCCGGGCGCACACGGCGGCCTCCACGCCCGCCGCCTGCGCGCGCTGCAGCGCATAGGCCTGCGGGTTTGAGGCCACCACCAGCGCAATGCGCACATGGGGCATGCGGCCTGCCGCCTGCGCGTCCAGCAGGGCCTGCAGGTTTGTGCCGCCGCCGGAGACGAGCACCGCCGCGCTCAGCACAGCACCACGCCCTTTTCAGCGCCCTGCGCCACTTCACCCATAAAATAGGCGTCCTCGCCGTTTTCCTTCAGCACAGCCAGCGCTTCGTCCGCATATTCGGCGGGCACAATGACGGCCATGCCCACGCCCATGTTGAAGGTGTTGTACATGTCGTGCTCGGAAATGCCGCCCGCTTTGCGGATAAGCTCGAAAACGGCGGGCGTGCGCAGCCTTGCCTTTTCGATGCGCGCCACACAGCCGTCGGCCAGCGCGCGGGGGATATTCTCATAAAAGCCGCCGCCCGTGATATGGCTGACGGCGCACACCGGCACCTTTTCCATCAGCGCCAGAACGGGCTTCACATAAATGCGCGTGGGCGCGAGCAGCGCCTCGCCAAGCGTCTTGCCAAGCTCAGGCTCATAGCGCCCCACGGCGGCGCTGTCGATGCCGAACACCTTGCGCACCAGCGAAAAGCCGTTTGAATGCACGCCGGAAGAGGGCAGCGCAATAACGGCGTCGCCCGGGCGCATTTTCGTGTTGTCGATGATGCTCGATTTTTCCACAACGCCTACGGAAAAACCCGCAAGGTCGTACTCGTTTTCCGGGTAAAAGCCCGGCATCTCGGCCGTCTCGCCGCCCACCAGGGCCGCACCGGCCTGCACGCAGCCCTCGGCCACGCCGGCCACAATGGCGGCTATTTTTTCCGGCACATTCCTGCCGCAGGCAATGTAATCCAGGAACACCAGCGGCTTTGCCCCGCAGGTGATGATGTCGTTCACGCACATGGCGACGCAGTCGATGCCCACGGTGTCGTGCCTGTCCATCAGGAAGGCCAGCTTCAGTTTGGTGCCCACGCCGTCCGTGCCGGACACCAGCACCGGGTGCGAAAGGCCCGTCATGTCCAGCTCGAACAGGCCGCCGAAGCCGCCCAGGCCGCCAATGGCGCCGGGCGTCATGGTGCGTGCCACATGCTTTTTCATCAATTCTACGGCGGCATAGCCCGCGGTGATGTCCACACCGGCCGCTTTATAGCTCTCTGAAAAACTCTTTTCCATCTTATGTTTCCTTTCTGCCGGGCGGCATCAGTCGCCCGCGGCGCCTATTTTGTGCTCGAACTTGGATTTCTGCGGCACAGCGGGCGGCGCAGAGGGATATTCGCCCGTAAAGCAGCCTGTGCAGAAATCACAGCGGCAGTTTTCCGCTATCTGCCTCACGCCCTCCACGCTCAAAAAGCCCAGGCTGTCCACGCCGATCATATCGGCAATCTCCTGCGTGGAATGGTTGGCGGCAATCAGATTTTCGCGGCTGTCGATATCTGTGCCGAAATAGCAGGGGTACAGGAACTTCGGCGCAGAGGACCGGAAGTGAACCTCCTTTGCCCCTGCCTCGCGCAGAAGCTGCACAATCTGCTTTGAGGTGGTGCCGCGCACAATGGAATCATCCACCAGCACCACGCGCTTGCCCGCCACGGTGTCCGCAATAGGGTTCAGCTTGATACGCACGGTGTTTTCCCGCAGCTTCTGCGAGGGCTGGATGAACGTGCGCCCGATGTATTTGTTCTTCAAAAAGCCGATGCCGTAGGGAATGCCGCTTTGCTGAGAATAGCCCAGCGCGGCGTCCAGGCCGGAATCCGGCACGCCTATCACCACGTCTGCCTGCACCGGATGCTCCAGCGCCAGGAAGGCGCCCGCGCGGCGGCGCGCACGGTGCACGCTGGCGCCGTCGATGACGGAATCCGGCCTGGCAAAATAGACAAATTCAAATACGCACAGGCCCGTTTTGCCGCCGCAGTGCGTTTTGATGCTGTGCATGCCGTCCTTGTCGAACATCACAATCTCGCCCGGCTCTACATCGCGCACAAATTCGCCGCCTGCCGCCAGAATGGCGCAGCTTTCACTTGCGATGACGTCGCTGCCGCCTATTTTGCCGATGCACAGCGGGCGGTAGCCATAGGGGTCGCGCGCGGCAATCAGCTTGCGCGGGCTCATCACCACAAGGGAGTATGCGCCCTGCAGCTTGCCCATGGCGCGCTCCACCGCCTGCTCGATGCTGCCGCAGGCCAGGCGCTCTTTCGTGATGGTATAGGCAATGACCTCCGTATCTGAGGTGGATTGGAAAATACCGCCTGCCAGCTCGAACTCTTCGCGCAGCTCGGCAGAATTCGTGAGGTTGCCGTTGTGCGCGATGGCCATGGGCCCCTTCACATGACGGATGACGAACGGCTGTGCGTTGGCGCGAAGCCGCGTGCCCGTGGTGGCATAGCGGCAGTGGCCGATGCACATCTGCCCGCGGGGCATGGCGTCCAGCACGTCCTTCGTGAACACCTCGTTTACAAGCCCCAGCTCGCGGCGCTTGTAAATGACGCCGCCGTCGTTCACGGCGATGCCGCAGCTCTCCTGCCCGCGGTGCTGCAGGGCATACAGTGCATAATAGGCCGTGGCCACCACATCGTGGCCGTCGCGGTCATACATGCCGAACACGCCGCACTCCTCATGCAGCTTTCCATCCAGATATTCCTTCATATCAGTTCCCTTTCCGTTTTCTGTCATGTTTCCGCCCGGCAGGCGTGCCCCTCCGGCAGCGCGGGCCTCCGCTTCGCCGCGCCCGGCAGGCCGTCACAGGGCGGCAAGCTCCTTCTGCAGGGCCTCCTCCTTTTGGGCAATGGCCCTGCCCATGGCCTCCCGCTCGGCCTTCAGCGCCTGGGCAAGCGCAGGCTCGCCCAGCGCCAAAATCTGCGCGGCCAGCACCGCTGCATTTTTTGCGCCGTTCAGCGCCACGGTGGCCACCGGGATGCCTGTGGGCATCTGCACCGTGGCAAGCAGGGCGTCCAGCCCGTCCGCCGCGCCGCCCTTCACCGGGACGCCTATTACCGGCAGCGTGGTGTTGGCGGCAAGGGCGCCCGCCAGATGCGCCGCCATACCCGCCGCGGCAATCAGCACCCCAAAGCCGTTTTCCTGCGCTGTGCGCGCGAAATGCGCCGCCTCGGCCGGGGTACGGTGCGCGCTGAGCACATGCGCCTCGAAGGGGATGCCGTAGCCCTTCAGCACCTGAGCTGCGCCTTTTACAACGGGCCAGTCGGAATCGGAGCCCATGATGATGGCAACCTTTTTCATTGTAACGCTTCCTTTCCATGCCGCCCGGCGGCGGCCCTGCGCGCGGGGAAATGAAAAAGCCACGGTGCAGGTACACCATGGCCTTTTTGTTTACACTTCGCCCGTACGCTGGATGCCCGCGCGCGTGCAGCGCCGCCGCACGCACTTCGGCCTGCAATGCCCCTGCGCCCAAAAACGAACGTTCTGCATCGCGCAAACCTCCCGCCGGTTCGTACTTCTCTTTTATACTAGCCTTTTTTTCGCGTGAAATCAATGCCTTTTGCGCCTGCGCCTCATTTTCGGGAAACGGCACAAGAAACCGCCCCCGCCCGCTGGCTTTTTCGGTGTTTTTATAAGGCGTGCCCGGCGGCCGTGCCCTGAGTGACGACCGCGAACGACGCCCCGCACAGCTCCGCCAGCGCCGCGGGCGCCGCCTGCACCTGCAGGCCGGGCCGCCCCGCGCTGACGCAGATAGAGCCCAGCGCCTGCGCCGAGACGTCGAACACTGTGGGATATGCCTTTTTCATGCCCAGCGGGCTGCATCCGCCCCGAATGTACCCGGTAGCCTTCTGGATACCGGCTACCGGCAAAAGCTCCACCCGTTTTTCCCCCACCGCCGCGGCGGCCTTTTTCATGTCCAGCTGGGCGGCCACAGGCACCACGAACACATAATGCCCGCCCGCGCCGCGCGCTACCAGCGTTTTGAACACTGTCTCCGGCGGGATGCCCGCTTTGCGCGCCGCCTCCAGGCCCAGCCCGCCGCGGGGCGCGCTTTCCATATCCACATGGTATTCATGCAGCTCATACGGCACGCCCGCCTTGTCCAGCAGGCGCACCGCGTTCGTTTTCCCCTGCGCCATCCCCGGCCCCCTTCGCGTTATTCCGGCTGTGCGCCGCCGGGCGGCGCACGCCTTGCCGAAAGTATAGCAGAAAAAGTTTTTTCTCTCAAGGCCCTTGCGCAAAACCCAAAAGGCGGGTATCATATCACTGTACGCAGAGTAGAGGCCTGCGCGTAAAGTGCCGCCCTGACGGAGAGTTGCAGGGCGGACGAAAAGCACCCGCTTGCGGTGCAGGCTTCGCATCCCGCTGCTGCATGAACAAGAACGCGCGGCGCCGGCCGCGCCGGGTAAGGCGCTGCCGTGCCCGGCGCACCTGCCCTTCCGCCTTCTTTTTGTGCGGCAACACGCGCAAAAAGGAGGTTTTTTGTATGCAGAAATTTGTTCAACCGTTCTTTGCCCGTATGCGGGCCGCAGCCCGCGAGGTGCGGCGCCTCTCCAGCATGACGGGCGCCGCCATGCTGGCGGCGCTAGCTGTGGTGCTGGACAGGTTCACCTGGCAGGTGGGCCCCATGCTGGAGATTGGCGTTTCTTTTCTTGCGGTGGGTGTCTCCGGCTTTTTATACGGGCCGTGGCTGGCCGGGCTGGCCGGCGTCATCATTGACATCCTCGGGTATTTTCTGCGGCCAAACGGAGACTTTTTCTTCGGCTTTGTGCTGAATGAGTTTCTTCTGGGCTTTATTTACGGCTGCTGGCTCTACCGCCGCAGGGTGACGCTGGCGCGCACATTCTGCGCCTGCCTGACGGCAGTGCTTGTGCTGAATTTGTGCCTGACGCCGCTTTGGCTGCACATCATGTACGGCAACGCCTTCGTGCTTTCCGCCGGGCGGCTTTTGAAAAACATCGTCAAGCTGCCGGTGGACACCGGGCTGTTGTATGCGCTGCTGCGTTTGGCGGAAACGCGCCTTGTGCCGCAGCTCCGCCGCCGGTGACAGAGGCTGGCAGCACATATGCAGCGCCCCGCGGCCGCCTCCGCGGGGCACTTTCTTAACTTCGCAGCACTGATTACCCGGCGAAGGGCCATATGCGCGCGGCATGGAAGAGACAGGCCCCGCCGGGCACATGGGCACGGGAAAACGCCGTTTTCCTGCGCCGGCGCGTCTTTTCCCCCGCCTTTTCCCTCTTTTTTCCCTGTGTGTGCCGCTTTGCCGCGCCTTTTACACCGCACGGCGGCAGGCAGCATACCATGGGGCAAAGGAGGCATGCAGCATGCTTACAAACGATTCTTTTGAAACCTTATCTGTCAGCCCGGCCTACCCCGGGCACCTTCTCACCACGGGTTCGAACAGCAGCGAGGTGGCGCGCATCCAGACGTACCTGAACGCCCTGCGCGTGGATAACCCGAACATCTCTACCCTGACGGTAGACGGCAAGTTCGGCCAGAACACCAAAATTGCCGTGCAGGTGTTTCAGTACACGCACAGCCTGGCGGCCGACGGCATTGTAGGCGGCGCCACATGGAACGCTATTATCAGCGCCTACAACGCCCGCTTTTCCGGCAGCGCCGATACCTACCCCGGCATCACGCTGCGCCCGGGCGCGCGCAGCCAGGACGTGGGCCATATGCAGACGCGCCTGAACGAGCTTTCCAAGCTGTACACGGCCATCAGCAGCCAGACGGTGGATTCCGCCTACGGCCAGAACATGTCTGCCGCGGCGCGCCTGTTCCAGCGCCAGTTCAGCCTGGCCGCCGACGGCCTTGTGGGAAAAGACACCTGGGCGAAGGTGGTGGAGGTGCACAGCGCCGCACAACAGGGCGCGCCCACGCGCGTTTCGCCCGCCTATGCGGGCACAGCCCTGCGCACAGGCTCTTCCGGCGACGATGTGCGCATCGCGCAGAGCTATCTGAACAAAGCCCTCGGCGCCGGGCTCAAGGTGGACGGCAGGTTCGGCGCCAGCACAAGGCAGGCCGCCGAGGCCTTCCAGGCCAGAGAGGGCCTTTCCATCGACGGCGTCATCGGCCGTGCCACCTGGGATAAGCTGGTGCTGGCGTTCAACGCCGCGCTCTGAGCCTTCCTGCACCAAAAGCCGCCTGTGCAGCGCACAGGCGGCTTTTCCGTATGGCTCATGCCTCACTCGGCCAGCAGGGCGGCCTTGCAGGCGGCAAGGCTTTCTTTGTCCTGCCGCGGCAGCTCCGGGTATTCGGGTGCACACGCCTCCAGCGTCTGCAGCACCACCTCGCTTACCAGATAGCGCGTGTACCATTTGCGGTCTGCCGGAAGGACGAACCACGGGCTGTGCGGCGTGGCGGTGGCGTTGACGGCCCTTTCGTACAGCCTTTGATATTCGTCCCAGTGCTCGCGCTCTTTCAGGTCGCTTGAAGAAAACTTCCAATTCTTTTCTTCATCGTCTATGCGCTCCAGAAAGCGCTTTTTCTGCTCCTCCTTCGAGACATTCAGGAACATTTTCACCACGCGGTAACTATTTTCGTACAGGTATTCTTCAAAATTGCGTATCTGTTCATACCGCTTTTCAAAAAAGTTCCCGTCGTGCAGGCACCGCTTTGCAAGGCGGTATGTGTTTTGCAGCCCGTGCACCTGTACCACCAGCACATCCTCGTAATACGAACGGTTGAAAATGGCTATTTTTCCGCGCGGCGGCAGCGCGCGCACGGCGCGCCACAGGTAGTCGTGCGCCAGCTCCTCCTGCGAGGGCTGCTTAAAGCTCACCACATCCACGCCCTGCGGGTTCAGGCTGGCCATGGCGTGCTTGATGGTGCTGTCCTTCCCTGCGGCATCCATAGCCTGCAGCACAAACACCACACCCTCGCGGCCGTCCGCATACAGCTTTTCCTGCCAGCGGGCTATTTTGGCAAGGTTCTCCTGCGTTTTGGCCAGCACCGCCGGTTTATCCGCCTTGCGCACGCCATCGGCCTTGCCATCAGTAGACATCTCTTTCAGCCGCAGGGACCTCTTGCCTGTAAATTCATACTGTGAAACGGCCATGCCGCCGCCCCCTTTTCCTGTTTTTTTTCAGTATAGCACACATGCGGGCAAAAAACACCGGCAGCGTTGTTTGAAAAACGCATGTCTTACCAGCCGCGGCAAACGGCAGGGCGCTGCCGCTGCGCAGGAACGGCTTGTGCTGTGCAGCGAAAAAGCCGGCGGGCCGCTTTACCGGCGCATTGAACGCCGCACAGCCTCATTTTATACAAAAAGCCCCCGGGCCTCGCCGGGGGCTTTTTGTCTCTGTGCCTCTAATGAGGCCCATATTCACAGCGCAGGCTCCAGCTTCGCCTCCACCGTGCCCTCTGCGCCGTACAGCGGCTGGGGCCGGGCAGGCGCAGGGGCCTGCAGGCGCTCTTTGGCCACGCTGAGCATCAGACGGATGCGGTTCTCCTGATTCACGCGCGTGGCGCTGGGGTCATAGTCGATGGGCGTGATATTTGCCGAGGGGTACAGGGTGCGTATTTTATTGATCATGCCCTTGCCGCTGATGTGGTTCGGCAGGCAGCCGAAGGGCTGCGCGCACACAATGTTTTCAAAGCCGGCATGCACCAGCTCTACCATTTCGGCGGTCAAAAGCCAGCCCTCGCCCATCTTTACACCATAGCTGATAATGCCCTGGGCCATTTTTTTCATTTTTGCAAAGGGCATGGGGGCGTGGAACTGCGGATATCTTGCAATGGCCGCCAGCATCATCTCCTCGCGCGTGTCCAGGAAATCCTGTATCACGCCTGCCGCGCGGGCCAGCCATGTGTCGCCGCCGTAAAGCCTTGCGGTCTCGCGCATATTTTCCACACAGTACTGCACAAAGCCCATCAGGCCGGGCACATTCACCTCACATCCCTCGCCGGCCAGAAACGCCTCCAGCCCATTGTTGCCAAGGGCTGCATATTTCACATAAATCTCGCCCACAACGCCCACCTTCACACGCGGGCACCAGTGTACGGGCACAGCGGCAAAGTCTGCCGCAATAGCCGCAAAATTGCGGCGCATATCCCGCTTTGTGACGCCGCGCCTGTCATCATACTGGGCAGCCAGCACGCGCAGCCAGCGCGCCACCACGGCATCGGCCGCGCCGGGAGTTTGCTCGTAGGGGCGCACCTGGTTCGCAAGGCACATCAGCTCGTCGCCGTAGAACACGGCGGACACCACCTTGCGCAGCAGCGGCACAGTAAGGGAAAAGCCGCTGTCCTTTTCAAGGCCGGAAAAGTTCAGGCTGGCCACGGGCACATTGCCGAAGCCCGCCTTTACAAGCGCCTTGCGCAGAAGGTGGATATAGTTCGAGGCGCGGCAGCCGCCGCCCGTCTGCGTGATGAGCAGGGCCGTGTGCTGCAGGTCGTATCTGCCGCTTTTCAGCGCACAGATAAACTGCCCAATCACCAAAAGCGCCGGGTAACAGGTGTCGTTGTGCACATATTTCAGGCCCTCCTGCGCAATTTCAGGGCCGGTGGTGGTGAGCACCTCGGCCTGGTAGCCCTCGTCCACAAGGGCCTCGCGCAGCAGCGTCCAGTGAATAGGCAGCATGTTGGGAATGAGTATCTTGTGGGTGCGCTTCATCTCTTTTGTAAATTTCGGGTATGCCGGAAGCTGTTGTTCCATAAAAAGGGGTACCTCCTTGGGCGCAGCGGCCTTATTGCTCCAGTGCAGCAAACAGGCTGCGCAGGCGGATATTCACAGTGCCGAGGTTCGTTATCTCGTCTATCTTCAGCTGCGTATACAGCTTGCCCTCACGCTGCAGTATCTCGCGCGTTTCGTCCGTGGTGATGGCGTCCACGCCGCACCCGAAGCTCACCAGCTGGACAAGGTCCATATCCGGCTGGTCTGCAATATACCTCGCGGCGGCATACAGGCGGGCGTGATAGGTCCACTGGTTCAGAACGCGGGTGTCGAATTTCTGCACAAGGTGCGAGATGCTGTCCTCCGTAATCACGGCGGCCCCGTGCGAGCAGATAAGCTTGTCAATGCCGTGGTTGATCTCCGGGTCTGCATGATAGGGGCGGCCCGCCAGCACAATAATGCGCCGCCCGGCCCTGCGCGCCTCGGCAATAATCTCGGCGCCGCGCCTGCGCACGGCGGCCATATGGGCGGCGTACGCCTCGTAGGCAGCCGCTGCCGCGGCCTCCACCTCGGCCAGCGTGATGTCCGGCCAGTATCTGCGCAGCACAGCAGCCATCTTTTTCGGAAAGGCGCGGCGGTTGTGCGGGCCCGCAAAATCATAGATAAACGTCTTTCCCTCAAGCTCGGGGCAGTTCGCGGCCAGCACCTCCGGGTAATAGGCCACCACCGGGCAGTTGTAGTGATTGTCGCCCAGCCCCTCGTTGAAGTTGTAGCTCATGCAGGGGTAAAAAATGGCGTCCACATCCGGCATTTCGGCCAGCTCCTTCACATGGCCGTGCGCCAGCTTTGCAGGGTAGCACACCGTATCTGACGGGATGGTGGCCTGCCCCGCCAGATATGTGGCGCGGGTAGAGAACGCGCTGCGGCGCACCCGGAAGCCCAGCTTTGTGAACAGCGTGTGCCAGAAGGGGAACAATTCGTAAAAGCTCAGGCACATGGGCATGCCCACCGTGCCGCGCGTGCCCGCGCCCTCGCCGTACTGCTCCAGAAGCGAGAGCTTGTAGGCGTACAGGTTCAGCGGGTCGTCGCCGGTGCGGTGCGTGATGGGCCTGTCACACCGGTTGCCGGAAATGAACCGGCGCCCGCCCGGAAAGGTGTTCACCGTGAGCTGGCAGTGGTTGCCGCACAGCCCGCACTTTACGCTTTTGGCCTGCTGGGTGAATGTCTCCAGTTCCTTTTGCGAAAGCAGCCCGCTTTTTTCTTTCGCATGCGCGCGGCCGTACAGCGCCGCGCCGAAGGCGCCCATCAGCCCGGCGATGGAAGGCCGTATGACGTTCACGCCCATCTCCTGCTCAAAGGCGCGCAGCACGGCCTCGTTGTAAAACGTGCCGCCCTGCACCACGATATTGCGGCCCAGCTCGTCCGGGCTGCCCGCGCGTATCACCTTGTACAGCGCGTTTTTCACCACGCTGATGGAAAGGCCCGCCGAGATGTTCTCAATGGAGGCGCCGTCCTTCTGCGCCTGCTTCACGCTGGAATTCATGAACACCGTGCAGCGGCTGCCAAGGTCTACCGGCTTGTCGGCAAACAGGCCCAGCTTTGCAAAGTCCGGCACCGAATAGCCCAGCGCCTCGGCAAACGTCTGCAAAAAGCTGCCGCAGCCGGAAGAGCACGCCTCGTTCAGAAAAATATCGCTGATGGCGCCGTTTTCGGTCTTGAAGCATTTCATGTCCTGCCCGCCGATATCAATGACAAAATCTACCTCCGGCAGAAAATGGCGCGCAGCCGCGAAGTGCGCCACGGTCTCCACCACGCCGAAATCTGCGCCGAACGCCGTTTTCACAAGCTCCTCGCCATAGCCGGTGGCCGTGGCGCTGGCCACGCGGGCGCCGGGGCAGCTTGCGTATATCTCCTGCAGGAAACGGCGGATGATGGGCACCGGGTTGCCGGAGTTCGGCTCGTAGCTGGTATATACGATATTGGCCTTCTCGTCGATGGCGACAGCCTTCACCGTGGTACTGCCCGCGTCGATGCCGATGTGGATGGCGCCGCAGTCCGGCGTGTACTCGATGTGCGGCACATCCGCCAGGGCGTGCCGCGCGCGGAAATCCTCATACTCGCGCTGGTTTTTGAACAGCGGCGCGTGGAAGGCATATTTCGCCGTGGCGGAATATTCGCGCAGGCGGGCCGTCACGTCCGCCAGCGTCACCTCGCCCTGCGCGTACAGCGCGGCGCCCAGCGCCACGTAGTACAAGCTGTTTTCCGGGCAGGCGCCCTGTGTGCCGAGGGCCCTGTCAAAGCTGCGGCGCAGCTCAGACAAAAACGTCAGCGGGCCGCCCAAATACAGCACCCTGCCGCGGATGGGCCGCCCCTGTGCAAGGCCGGCGATGGTCTGGTTCACCACGGCGCCGAAAATACTCAGCGCAACGTCGTTTTTGCTGGCCCCCTGGTTCAAAAGCGGCTGCACGTCGCTTTTGGCGAACACGCCGCAGCGGCTGGCGATGGTATAGGTCTTCTGCGCCGTTTTTGCCGCCTCGTTCATCTCAGAGGGCGTCAGATGCAGAAGGGTGGCCATCTGGTCGATAAACGCGCCCGTGCCGCCCGCACAGGAGCCGTTCATGCGCACCTCGGTGCCGTTCGTGAGAAACAATATTTTCGCGTCCTCGCCGCCAAGCTCAATGACGACGTCTGTGCCGGGCATATAGCGGTTCGCCGCAATGCGGGTGGCATATACCTCCTGCACAAAGGGGATGCCGCAGCTTTCGGCAAAGCCCATGCCCGCAGAGCCGGACAAGGCAAGGCGCACCGCGGCGCCCTTCACAAACGCCCCGTCGGCGTGCGACAGCACCTCGGCCGCTTTTTCCACAATGTGAGAGTAGTGGCGCTCGTATGTGTGATACAGCAGGTTCTGCTGTTCGTCCAGCACCACGCATTTAATGGTGGTGCTGCCGATGTCGAGACCGATATGATACAAAATTTCGCTCCTTCAAAAACTGAGAAGGCCTGCCGCAGCCTTCGGGCATGGGCGCGCTGCCCGTGCCCTGTGCCGGTTTGGCGGCGAGGCCTGTCGTGAAAACGCAAATATACGAATAGTATAATGGTTTTGTTAAGAAAAATCAATGTTTTTGCCTGCCCGCCGCGCACGGCGGCGGGCCGACAAATACCGCACCCTGTGCGCGCATACATCTGAAAACAGGAAGGGAGGCACCAGCATTTGGAAGTGATAAAGCACGGCACCCTGCGCCGCCTGGCCGCCCCGGCCTGCATGCTGGCGCTGGCCGCGGGCGCAGCAGTATGCGGCGCAGCAGCCTACGGCCCGGGCTTCTGGCCCGGCGCGGCCGTTTGGGCGGGCGGGTTCGCCGCCTCGCCCGGTGCAGGGATGAAGGCGGCGCAGGCGCTGGCAGGCGCCGCACAAAAAGCGCAGCCCGCGCAGGGCGAAGCGCAGGAAAAGCCTTCTTTTGACAGCACGGCGCAAAGCGAGGCTCCGGCCGGGGCCGGCCAGCAGGCCGGACAGGCGCCTGCCACAGAAGGCGCGGCAGGCGCAGAGGGCAGCGCGCAAAGCGCCCCCCAGCTTGCGGTAGACGAGTTCGACGTGCCGCAGGGCGATATTCCCGAGGGCATGCTGCCGCTTATTTACAAGTTCTACCCGCAGGGCACCGGCAGCGGATACATCCCCTGCGGAAACGCCACCATCCGCAACGCCACCGAGTTGCCGGACAGCGAGGTGGCCGCAGAGGTGAACGGGCCGCTGCCGTTTTCCATTGAGCTGGACAGCGACCAGCCGCAGGTGCTCATCATGCACACGCATGCCACTGAGACCTATGAACTGGCGGAAAAGAACTGGTGCGACCCAAGCTTTTCTGCCCGCAGCACGGACAATTCCCGCAATATGATCGCCGTGGGCGCCGAGATGGCCCGCGTGCTGAACGAGGCGGGCATCAACACCATTCAGGACACCACGCTGCACGATTATCCCAGCTATAACGGCTCGTATGAAAAAAGCAACGCCACCGTGCGCAGCTATCTGGAACAATATCCTTCTATCAAGGTCGTGCTGGACGTGCACCGGGACGCCATTCAAACGCAGGACGGCACACGCTATGCCCCAGCGGCAAATATCAACGGCATGCGCGCCGCACAGGTGATGATCATCTGCGGGGCGGATGTGGACGGCAATCTGCCCAATTTCAAGCAGAACCTGCGCTTTGCGGCGCGCTGGCAGGCTGAAATGGCCCAGCTTTACCCCGGCCTTGCCCGCCCCGTGCTGTTTGATTACCGCTATTATAACCAGGACCTCACCACAGGCAGCCTGCTTATTGAGATGGGCGGCCACGCCAACACGCTGGAGGAGGCCAAATATTCCGCGCGCCTCGTGGGCGACGCACTGGCAAAGCTGTTCCGGGAGGGCTGACGCCCGCCCCCGGCGCCAGAACAGAAAGCGGGCCCCGGAGGAAGCCGGGGCCCGCCTTTTGCCTGCACATCACGCGCCAAGGCCGAGCCATGTCTGGAATTTGGGCACATAGCCCATCACGAAAATAATGAGGATGAGCGCAGGCAGCGCATAAGCAAGGTAGCCGCGCGCCCATTTGGGAAACCTGAGGCCCTGGCCGGCGTCCGCCTCGGCAATGAAATTCTTCCAGCCCCAGCCCCCTTTGGAGACACAGAACACGAGGTACAACAGCGAGCCCAGCGGCAGAAGATTGTTGGAGACGATGAAATCCTCCAAATCCTGCACGTTGCCGATGCCGGGCACGGAAAAGCCGCTGAGGACGTTGAAGCCCAGCGCGCACGGCAGCGAAAGCAGCGTGACGGCCACGGCGTTCACCGCCACGGCCTTTTTGCGCGCCCAGCCCCAGTTATCCATACAGAAGCTGATGATGTTCTCGAATACGGCAATGATGGTGGAAAGCGCCGTAAAGCTCATGAACAGAAAGAACAGCGTGCCCCACACCCGGCTGCCGGGCATCTGCTCGAACACGCTGGGCAGCGTGATGAACACCAGCTTGGGGCCCTCGCCGGGGTCCACCCCGAAGGCAAAGCAGGCCGGGAAGATGATAAGCCCGGTAAGCAGGGCCACGGTGGTGTCCAGCACGCCGATGTTTACGGCCTCGCCGGTGAGGCTGCGCTCCTTGCCGATATACGAGCCGAAAATAGCCATGGCGCTGATGCCGAGGCTGAGCGTGAAGAACGCCTGCCCCATGGCGGCATATACGGCCTCCCCAAAATTGGCCCATTTTTCCGCCGTGGTCGCGCCGTGGAACATCTTGCCGAAGTCGGGCACAAGGTAAAACTCAAGGCCCGCAGCGGCGCCCGGCAGCGTGACGCTGCGCACGCACAGCACCACCAGAATAAGGAACAGGCACGCCATCATCACCTTGGTGATGCGCTCTACCCCTTTCTGCAGGCCAAGGCTGCATACAAAAAAGCCCAGCACCACCACGGCCAGCATCCAGCCGATCAGCTCGCCGGGGTTGGCCAGCATGGCGTCAAACACGCCGGAGACACCCGCACTGTCCAGCCCGGTAAAGGCGCCTGCGGCACTTTTCACTGTGTAAGAGAGCATCCACCCGCCCACAGTGGTGTAAAACATCATCAAAAGGTAGCAGCCGCCAAAGCCCCACCATTTGAAATGACGCCATTTCGTGCCCGGGGCCAGCGTCTCAAAGCTTTTTGCACAGCTTTTCTGGCTGGCGCGGCCCACGGCAAACTCCATCACCATCACCGGCAGGCCCAAAACCACCAGAAACACCAGATACAGCAAAACAAAGGCTGCGCCGCCGTATTTGCCTGTGATATAAGGAAAGCGCCACACATTGCCAAGGCCGATGGCGCACCCCGCGCTGATGAGCAAAAAGCCCAGGCGCGAGGCAAATTTTTCACGCTGCTGCACAAGGATACCCCCAAAGACGCCCGCAAAGCCGCATGCCGGCGCCCAGTATTTACTGCTTTAGCATAGCAAAAACCGGGCTGTGCGTCAACTGTGCGCCCCCGCGCCGGGCCCTTTGCCTCCAGAGGGCCCGGTGCCGCCGGGCCTCTCAGCCGCCTGTCAGATGCTCAATCAGGATCTTTGTGCCAATGGCCATCAGAATCAGCCCGCCGCAAAGCTGCGCCCGCGCGCCCAGCAGAAGCCCGAACCTGCGGCCCAGCGCGTGCCCCGCAAGGCAGCAGGCAAAGGTGACGCAGCAGATAAAGCCGGCCGCCTGCCAGATATTCACGCTGAGCGCCGCAAAGCTCACGCCTACGGCCAGCGCGTCAATGCTGGTGGCAAGCGCCTGCATCATCATCATTTTAAGGCCGAACTGCCGCCCTGCCGGGCACACGGCGCCCTCCCGCCTTGTGCGGCGTATATCCTGCGCGGCCTCCCACAGCATGCTGCCGCCAATAAAGCCCAGCAGCACAAAGGCTACCCAGTGGTCCACCGCGCCGATCCATTGGGCAAACACGCTGCCCAGAAAATAGCCCGCCAGCGGCATCAGCCCCTGAAAAGCGCCAAAGCTGGCGCTTGCCGCCACCGCCTGCCTGCGCGTGAACTGCGCAAAGCACATGCTGTTCGTCACAGACACCGCAAAGGCGTCCATGGAAAGGCCCAGCGCCAGCAAAAACAATGTCCAGATGGTCATAGCTTCCTCCTCCGCAAGAGGGGCGGCCTTTTTTGCGGCACGCCCAAATAAAAACCGCGGGCAGCACAAAGGCTGCCCGCGGGTCTTGTCGCATCAAGCAAAGCCAGGCGCACAGCGCCAGTGTGTTGACTTTGCACGCCGGCCGCACCGGCGCGGACTACTCCCCCACAGGAGTATATGCACCAGTGTATCAGGCGCAGCATTGGTTAGTCAATGCTAACCATTTGAAAATTTTCTTTGCGCCTACAAAGCGCGAAACCCCTTGCCGATGGTCTCGGAGGAATTCACAATGGTGATAAACGCCCTGGGGTCCGCCCGGCGGATGAAATTGCGCAGCAGAACGGCCTCGCGCCGCTTGAGCACCGTGGTGATGACGTGCTCCTCCCGGCCGGTATATGCGCCGCGCGCGTCGTAGATGGTGGCGCCGCGGTGCAGGCTGTCGCGGATAAAGGCGGTGATGCGCTCCGGCGAGGAGGAGACGATGGTCACCTTCTTGCGCACATTGATGCCCTCGATGACGCCGTCCACTACAAACGCCTTTGCCAGCAGGCCCAGCACGCAGTAAAGGCCCGTGCGCACGCCGTACAGCCCGCCTGCAAACAGGGCAATGAAAAAATCGGACGCAAACAGCGCCTTGCCTATCTCAAGGCTCGTCTTTTTTGCAAGTATCATGGCCAAAATGTCCGTGCCGCCGCTGGAGGCGCCGATATTGAACACAATGGCGCTGCCCGCCGCAGGCAGAAGCACCGCATAGCACAGCTCCAGAAACGTGTCGTCCGTAAAGGGCGCAGGCATGGGGTAGACGCGCTCCAGTATCCACACATAAAAAGAGAGCGCAAACGAAGAATAAATGGTGGCGCCCATCGTCTTCAGCCCCAGAAACACAAGCCCCAGCACCACCAGCACGGCGTTGATGATGAACATAAACGTGCCCACGTCCATATGGGGCAGCAGCGTGGCCGCCAGAATGGAGATGCCCGAAGTGCCGCCCATGGCGAAATGATTGGGCGATTTGAAAAAGTGGATGCCGGCGGCCAGCAGGAGGAGCCCGGCGTTCAAAAGCAGAAAATAAGCGAGGTATTCTTTTGTGAGAAACTTTTTGTACTGTTCCATCTTGGGCTTTCCCTCATTCTGTGATATACTGGTTACGGATATTGAAAACTTGAAAACGCGCACCGCGGCTTAGATTGTAACACAATGCCTGCGAAAAGGAAACCCGCGTTTTCACCGGAACAGGAAGGTTTCATGCAATTCAGTGAACTTGGGCTCTGCGCCCCCATTCTGCGCGCCGCAGCCGAGGCCGGCTATACCCGGCCCTCGCCCATTCAGGAAAAGGCCATAGGGCCGGTGCTGGCCGGGCGCGACGTGCTGGGCTGCGCCCAGACAGGCACGGGCAAAACGGCGGCCTTCGCCATGCCCATTCTGGACAGGCTGGCCCGAAGCGGCGCAAAGGGCCACATCCGCGCGCTGGTGCTCACACCTACGCGCGAGCTTGCCTTGCAGATAGACGAAAGCTTTGCCGCCTATGGCCGCGGCCTGCCGCTGCGCCACCTTGTGATTTTCGGCGGCGTGGGCCAGGGCCCGCAGGTGGCGGCCCTGCACAAGGGCGTGGATATTCTGACCGCCACGCCCGGCCGCCTGAACGACCTTGCAGGCCAGGGGCATATCGACCTCTCCCGGCTGGAGGTCTTTGTGCTGGACGAGGCCGACCGCATGCTGGACATGGGCTTTGTGCACGATGTAAAGCGCGTGGTGGCGCGCCTGCCGCAGAAAAGGCAGACGCTTTTGTTCAGCGCCACCATGCCGGCAGAGATACGCGCACTGGCGCAAAGCCTTCTGCACAGCCCGGTGTATGCGCAAGCCGCGCCGCCCGCCACCACGGCGGAGGCGATAGAGCAGTGCGTATGCTTTGTGGACAAGGGCAACAAAAAGCACCTGCTGGCCCGGCTTCTGCGCGAGCCCGGGGTGGACAGCGCGCTTGTGTTCACACGCACCAAGCACGGCGCGAACCGCGTGGTGAAAGAGCTTGCGGCCGCCGGGGTGGAGGCCATGGCCATCCACGGCAATAAAAGCCAGACGGCGCGCCAGCAGGCGCTGGGACGCTTCAAGACGGGCGAGCTGCGCGTGCTGGTGGCCACCGATATCGCCGCGCGCGGCATAGACGTAAGCGGGCTTTCCCATGTGTTCAACTACGACCTTCCCAACGTGCCGGAGACGTATGTGCACCGCATCGGGCGCACGGGCCGCGCGGGGAAAAGCGGCTGTGCCGTCAGCTTTTGCTGCGAGGACGAGCTTGCGTACCTTGCCGATATTGAAAAACTGATAAAACGCACCATACCTGTGCGCGCCCACGCCTGGCCCGCACAGTTTGGCACACCCGTGCGCGGCATACAGGCCGCGCCGGGCGGGCAAAAAACAGAACAGGAGAAAACAGCCATGGAAGAAAAGGAAAGAGTGCTGCCGGGCGCCCCGCAAAGCGAGGGCCCGGCCAAACGCCGGCGCCGCCGCGGCGGGCGCAGGCATAACCGCGGCAAAAAGGCCGCTGAGGCGCAGGCTGCGGCGCCTGTGACGCCCGCCGCCCCTGCGGCGCCAAAGCCGGGCCCGGCCAAGGCCGAAAGAAAAAAAGAACCGAAGCCCCAGCCCCGTACACGGCGCGAGGACGCGGTGCGCCGCCAAAGCGCCGCACCAGAGGTGGACGACAGCATCCAGCTTATCAGCCGCCGGCCGCCGGCGCAGAAATTTTCCAGCTTTGAAGAGTATATGAAGGCCCACGGTGCCACCGGGCCGGATGCCGGGGAGGAGGAGCCCTCCCCCCAGCCGTAAAAACAGCGCCTCTGCCGCTGTTTTTTTGCAAAACATCTTGCCAGCGCAAAAATTTTCGTGTATAACTGATTACGAATTGCAATTGATACTTTTTTCACGAAGGAGGGCACGGCGCTATGGGTGCGCTTTTGGCAAAAGAAAATATCTGGTATGTGGGCACGCAGGACCCAAACCTGCGCGTGTTCGACATCATCATGCATTCCGACTGGGGCACCAGCTATAACGCATATCTTGTGAAGGGCAGCGAAAAGACCGCCCTGTTTGAAACCAGCAAGCTGGAGTTTTTCGATGAATTCCTTGCCAATGTGCGCGAGGTGTGCGACCCGGCCGGCATCGATTACATTGTGGTGGACCACACCGAGCCCGACCACACTGGCAGCATGGAAAAGCTGCTGGAGCTGGCGCCGAACGCCACTGTGCTGGGCAGCGCCACGGCGCTGAGCTTTCTGAAACAGATTGTGAACCACGATTTCGCCTGCCGCGCCGTGACGGAAAAGGACACGGTGGACCTTGGCGGCATGACGCTGCATTTCCTCAGCGTGCCGTTCCTGCACTGGCCGGACAGCATGTATACCTATATCCCCGAGGCGAAGGCCCTGTTCACCTGCGACAGCTTCGGCTGCCATTATGCGGACAGCCGCGTGTTCAACGACTTGATCGAGGGTGATTTCACCCAGGCTTACAAGTACTACTTCGACTGCATCATCGGCCCGTTCAAGCGCCCGTATATGGTAAACGCGCTGGAAAAAATCAAAGGGCTGGATATCGAGTTCGTGGGCAACGGGCACGGGCCCGTGCTGCGCAGCGATGTGCAGAAATACTTTGATATGTATGCGCAGTGGTGCCAGGCGCCCGTGCGTGAAACAAAGCGCATCGCCATTGCCTATGTATCGGCCTACGGATACACCCGCATGCTGGCGCAGGCCATTGCGCAGGGCGCGGGCGCAGAGGGCTGCGAGGTGCAGCTGTTCGACCTTGTCACGGATGACAAGGCGGCCGCGGCCGCCGCTGTGGAGGATGCGGACGGGTTTTTGCTGGGCAGCCCCACCCTGGTGGGCGATGCGCTGCCCCCTGTCTATGAAATGCTGCTGGGGCTGAACCCCATCATCCACAAGGGCAAATTCGCGGGGGCCTTCGGCTCCTACGGGTGGAGCGGCGAGGCCGTGCCGAACCTGGTGGCGCGCATGCAGCAGCTGAAGCTGTCTCTTCCCGCCGAGGGCCTGCGCGTGCGCTTCAAGCCCACCGAACAGGACCTTGCCGCTGCAAAAGAGTATGGCGCTGCGTTTGCAAGGGCCGTAAAAGGGGAAAGCTGACAGCATGGTACCGGCGCGCATGGCAATTTGCACGATGCGCTTTGGATAGCCCGGCCCGCCGGGCAGAATATACCGGAACAGAAAGGAGAGACCACCATGGCGAAATGGGTATGCACCATCTGCGGCTATGAATGTGAGGGCGACGCGCCCGAAGTGCCGTGCCCCCTGTGCGGCGCGGGCGAAGAAGCCTACGAAAAAGTGGAGGACTGACCGGCCGTGAAGCCGGGGCCGGGCGCCTGCGGGTGCCCGGCCCTTTTTGTGCTGCTTTGCCCCGGCAGGGCGCCCGGCGGCGCGCACACTACAAAAATGTAAGGAAATTTTTTGAAATGAAAGCCGGAGGCATGGCGCTTTGCCGCGCGAATGTGGTAGTATCATGTCAGAGGGGCTCACCCGATACGGCCGCGGCAGACAGGCGCGGCACATAGCTGACAGAAAGGCGGCTGGGCAGATGAAGGCATTGAAAAGGATACTGGCATGGCTGTGCCTTGCCGTGGCGGCGGCCGGGCTGGCTGCGGCGGGCATCGTCGGCACACAGGGTTATATGATGTACCGGGACGCGCTGAGCGAGATGCCGCTGGAAGAAAAGGTAGAGTCCGTGCGCGCGCAAGAGGGCTATGCGAAGCTGAGCGACCTCCCGCCCATTTACACGCAGGCCGTCGTGGCCGCAGAGGACAGGCGCTTTTACGAGCATGGCGGCTTCGACGTCATCAGCACCGCCCGCGCCGCTCTGGCAAACCTGCGCACCGGCACGCTGTCGGAGGGCGGCTCTACCCTGACGCAGCAGCTTGCAAAGAACCTTTATTTCACGCAGGAAAAAAAGTTTACCCGCAAGGCCGCCGAGCTGTTCATGGCCTGGGCCCTGGAGCGGGAATATACAAAGGATGAAATTTTAGAGCTGTACATCAACGTCATTTATTACGGGGACGGCTGCACCGGCATTACTGCCGCGGCACAGCACTACTTCGGCAAAAGCCCCTCTGAGCTGACGGACTATGAGTGCACTCTGCTGGCAGGCGTGCCCAATGCGCCCAGCATATATGCCCCCACCGCAAACCCGGAGCTGTGCGCCCAGCGCCAGAGTTGGGTGCTGGATGGCATGGTGGACGCCGGATACCTGAGCGAGGCCCAGGCGGCCGCCGTGCTGGAAGAGGGCGGGGCGCTGGCGGCCTGAGCCGCACGCCGTACACAAAAGGAATAAGCGCGCCGCCGCAGCCAGGGCTGGCTGCGGCGGCGCGCTTATCCTTGCGCTCAGGACGTGAGAAACGAAAGCTCGCCTACGCTGAAGGCGGGCTGCAGCGCCTTGTTGACGGCAAGCGAAAGCAGGCTGGCCGCGCGGCGGATGATGGCGTCGATGTCCTTGGGCGTCACCACCAGCGCACGGGCGCCGCTGTCCACCTCCATCACAGTGGGCACGCCCAGCGCCACCACCTGTGTGCCCAGGCTTTGCCGGGTGAGGGCGGGGGCGTTGTTCGGCGTGAGCCCGGCAGTAGAAATCTGCACGCTGGCGCCCAGCCTGCGGGAGGACGCCGTGCACAGGCTGTCCACACACAGCACGGCGGCGGGCTTCAGCCTGGCGGCAAGGCTTTGCAGAAGCTCTGCCGTGGCAAGGCCGGTGGTGGCCTCCACACCGGGTGCAAAGGCCGCCACGGGGCGCATGCGCAGGTCCTGCGCTTCAGCGCCTTCGCACAGATGCCGTGTGACAAACACCTTGTCCGCCGTCTCAGGGCCCAGCGCGTCCGCCGTCACAGCGCGGTTGCCGATGCCCGCCACCAGCACAAGCCCCTCCTTGGGCAGCACAGAGCGCAGCTGGCTGGCCACCGCCCACACGTAGGCCTCGTTTTTATCGTCTATGGTGGAAAAGCGCGGCATATCCAGCGTGATATAGCGCCCCTTTGCACGGCGCAGGCCCTCGCGCTCGATATCTACACGCACCAGCCCAATGCCGCTGGCTGTCGCTGTGTGCACCCGCACGCCGCGGGGCACCTCCCCCTTCTGCGGCGGATACAGCTCTGCCGCGATATCGGTATAAATCGCCATTGCACACAGGCTCCTCGTATAACAGATTTACGGTTTGGATATGGAGGGAACCGCATGACCCCCGCTTGTTTTCCCATAAGCCGTGCGGGATAATATAGCCAGTCGTCAAAGGCGCGGACATTCTCCTTGAAGCAGGGCTTTTGCGAAAAGGAATTGCGCCTGCGCCTCTGCAGGCGGACACAAGCGAACCGTGCAGCAAGCATGCGCTGCATACCGAACGGGGCGTGCCGCAAAGAGGCTTGAGGGCACGCCTCTCATGAAACCATTTTTTCGTGCCGGGCCGCCAAAGCGCAGAGAAAGCGTTTTTTGCCGCCCTGCGGCAAAAAATTCCCCTTCTTTTTCGAAAAAGCCCTTGCAAGCGCGCCAAAAAGATGCTATTATAAAGTGCACTGTTATGGGTATTAAGGAGGTGGTACGATGCCTAACATCAAGTCTCAGAAAGACCGTGTCGTGCAGGCCAAGAAAGAGGCGATGCACAACAAAGCGATCAAGTCCAACCTGAAAACAGTCGTCAAGAAGGCAGACGCCGCCATTTCCGCCGGCGCCGCCGACAAGGACGAAAAGCTGAAAGCCGCCGTTGTCGCTATCGACAAGGCTGCCGCGAAGGGCGTTCTGCACAAGAACACTGCTTCCCGCAAGGTTGCACGCCTCGCCAAGGCCGCCAGCAAAGCTGCGAAATAAATTGGCCCGACAAAGCCGCTGCCCATTGGGCGGCGGCTTTTCTGCTTTCTGCGGCCCGCGTACAGAAAAGGCAGGCGGGCATCAGCTTTGGTCGTGGCTTTTTCCCACAAGGCTCATCAGGAAGCCAGCCGTCAGGCTGGCCGTCACACCGCCCGCCGCAGCGCAGAAGCCGCCCGTCAGCGCGCCCAGAAGGCCGCTTTCGGCCACGGCATCCTCCACGCCCTGCGCAAGCAGGTGCCCAAAGCCCAGCAGGGGCACCGTGGCCCCGGCGCCGGCAAACTCTGCCAGCGGGTCGTATAAGTCAAGGGCGCTCAGCACCACGCCCGCCACCACAAAGCACACCAGCACGCGCGCAGGCGTGAGCTTTGTGAAATCAATGAGCAGCTGGCCTATCACACAGAAGGCGCCGCCTATCACAAACGCCCATACATAGTTCATTCCGCTTCCTCCTTTGCACAGCGCAGCTCCACCAGATGCGCCACGCCGGGGATGCTTTCCCCCTGCAAAAATGTGGTCTGGCTCATCAGCGCGCCGGTAGAGAGGAACAGCACGCGCCGCAGCTTGCCCGCCTCCAGCCTGGGCAGCACATGGCAGCACAGCACGCTGGCCGAGCACCCCGCCCCCGAGCCGCCGGCCTGCACGTCCTGCGTGGTGCGGTCAAACACCAGAAGCCCGCAGTCCTGATGGTTGTGCAGCACAAGGCCGTCCCGTTCCAGAAGCTGTGCCAGAAGCTGGCTGCCCACGGCGCCGAGGTCGCCCGTATACACGGCGTCAAAGGCAGCGGGCGCCTCGCCCGTATCGGAAAAATAACGGCGGATGGTCTCTGCCGCAGCGGGCGCCATGGCGGCGCCCATATTGTTGATGTCCTTCACTTCCAAATCGCGCACGCGCCCGAACGTCACGGCAGATATGCACGCGCTGCCCTGCCCGCCCAAAATCACCGCGCCGGCGCCCGTCACCGTCCACTGGGCGGTGGGGGTGCGCTTGCCGCCGTAATCCAGCGGGGTGCGGAACTGCCGCTCCGCCGCGCAGAAATGGCTGGACGAGAGCGCCGCCGCCGTGTGCATCATGCCGCCTGCCACCATACAGGCCGCCAGCCCCAGCCCCTCGGCCATGGTGCTGCACGCGCCGTACAGGCCAAGGTACGGCGCATCCACATCGCGCATCAGGTATGCCGAGGCCGTACACTGGCACTGCAGGTCGCCCGCAAACACGGCGCACAGGTCTGCCGCCGTGGCCCCGGCGCGGTGCAGCGCTGTTTCCAGCGCGGTGCGCGCAAAGGTGCTTTCGGCCTTTTCCCAGGTTTTCTCACCGCACTGCGTCTCGGTGATGAGGGTGTCGAACTCCTTTGCCAGCGGGCCCTGCGCCTCGCGGCGGCCGCCCACGCTGCCATGCCCCGCCACGCGCGGCGGCGTTTCAAACAGAATGGTATCGCCCTTTCTCATTGCTTCAGCCTCCCAGCAGCGGGCGGACAGCCCAGTAGATAACGCCCCAGGCCACGCTGGCCAGCATACCGTATACGATGACGGGCCCCGCTATGATGAACATTTTTGCGCCCACGCCTGTGACAAGGCCCTCGTTGCGGAATTCAATGGCGGGCGACACTACCGCGTTGGCAAACCCCGTAATGGGCACCAGCGTGCCCGCGCCCGCTTTGGACGCCAGCTTCTGATACCAGCCCAGGGCGGTGGTGACGGCGCTGAGCGCCACCAGCGTGGCGCTGGTGAGTGTGCCCGCGTCCGCCAAAGTATACCCTGCCCTCATATAGGCCCCGCGCAGCACCTCGCCCAGCAGGCAGATGGCGCCGCCCACGAAAAACGCCCACAGGCAGTCCTTCACAAAGCGCGAGGGCGGCGAGGCCTTTTTTGTCATCTGGTCATATGCTTTACTGTCCAGCTTCATGTGCACTTCCCCTTTGCAGGCGCACGGGCCGCAGGGCGGCGCCCCGTGCATGCCGGTTTTCCCACAGTGTTGGCAGAAAGCGCATAAAATATGTGCGCTGCCCCGCTAAAAGCCGCGGGCGGGCCCAAAGGCGGCCGTTTTCCACATGCCGCCGCAATCTGAAAGAGGAAATGTGCAGCCGGGCACAGGCCGCCCCGCGGCGGCCCTGCCGTTCCCGCCCGGCGGGGCATCCGGCCAAATCACCGGCTAAGCCTGCTGCTTGCGCCGGCCCGCAAGGGCCTGCCGCCGGCAACGCCGCAAAGCGCGCGGAATTTTATTTCGCCCGCGTCACCTGCCCCGCAGCCCGCAAACAGGCGGCCGCCGTTCTGACGAGGGCCCCTCTGCCCCGACAGCCTGCTGCGGGCGGCCCGCTTTGCCCGACACCCCTTGAGGCCGGAAGGAAACGCTTTTTATGGGGCGCCGCCGCCAGCCCGGCCGGCGGCTTCCCCCACACCAAAAAGCGCCCCGGCGGGCATGGCGCTTGCCTGCCCGCCGGGGCGCAGAACACTGTTTTATTCCTTCACAAAGTCAAAGGCGTCCACGTCGAACAGGCCGCAGTCCGTCAGGCGCAGCGAGGGGATGACCGGCAGCGCCATGAACGAGAGGCTGATGAACGGGTCCACATGATAGGGGATGCCCATTTGCGCCGCCCGCTTCAGAATGGCGTTCGTTTCATCGCGCGTGAGCTCCCACGGCGCCTCGCTCATCAGGCCGCCCACGGGCAGGGCCAGCGCGCCCAGAATGCGCCCGCCCGCCGCAAGGGCATAGCCGCCGCCCGTCTTTTGCAGGTGGTTCACCGCCAGGGCGATGTCCTCGTCGTTGTCGCCCGCGGCAATGATATTGTGGCTGTCGTGCGCCACGCTGGTGGCAATGGCCCCGCCGGTGATGCCGTAGCCCTTCAGCGGGCACACGGCAATGCCTCCGCCATGGCCGTGGCGCTCTACCACGCACAGCTTCGAATATGTTTTGTCCGGCCGGAACAGGCCGTTCTCAGCCGGCACGGGCTCCACGGCGTGCTTTGTCACAATCTGATAGGGCACCATCTCAATGACGTGCGCTTTTCCCCGCACCGGCAGCGCCAGCTGCTGCGGCGTGACGGGGGCAAAGCGCATGGTGTGGACGAGCGCATCCGGTGCGGGCACGCGCCGCGCGGCGGCAATGCGCTGCTCCACAGGCACGCCGTCCTTGTATACGGCATGCACATGCACCTGCTTCCAGTCGTCCAGAAGCACAATGTCCGCTTTGTAGCCCGGCGCAATGGCCCCCACTCCCTTCAGGCCGTATACCCGCGCGGCGTTGAAGCTTGCCATGCAGACGGCGTCCACCACCGGCACGCCGAGCTGCACCGCCTGATGGACGTTCCAGCGGATATGCCCCTCGCGGGCAATGTCATCCAGATGCTTGTCGTCCGTGCAGAACAAAAAGCGGTCTGTGGGCAGGCCCTCCTTCAGCAGGCCCTGCACAATGGCCGTCAGGTTTTTGGCCGCGCTGCCCTCGCGCACCAGAATGGCCAGCCCGGCGGCCAGCTTCTCCTTCGCCTCGGCAAAGGTGGTGCACTCGTGCTCTGTCTCGATGCCGGCAGCCGCGTATGCCGCCAAGGCCTTGCCGCAGAGCCCCGGCGCATGCCCGTCGATATGCTTGTGCTCAAACAGCGCCAGCTTATCGTAAATTTCGCCTGTGCCGGCCACCACGTCTGTATAGCACATCACCTCGCCCAGCCCCGCCACGCGCGGGCCCATCTGCGCGAAAGGCGCCATGTCCTCCGCCGTAAAGGGCGCGCCGTTCGTCTCAAACGGCGTGGCGGGCACGCTGGAAGGGATCATCCAGTAAATATCCACCGGCAGGGCCTCGCTTGCCTTCAACAGCCATTCCACCGCCGGGGCGCCGCACACGTTCACAATTTCATGCGGGTCCGCCACCACGCTAGTGGTGCCGGAGGGCGCCACGGCGCGCGCAAATTCATACGGCACCGCCATGGTGGATTCCACATGGATGTGCGCATCCACAAAGCCGGGGCACAGGTACAGGCCCGTGCAGTCTATCTCCTCCTGCCCGCTGTACTGCCCCACGCCCGCAATAACGCCCGCCTCCACGGCCACGTCTGCCTGTTCCACCTGTTTTGTAAATACATTCACCACATGCGCATTTTTGAATACAAGCTGCGCCTTTTTCCGCCCGGCCGCCGCCTCGATGACGCATTTTTCCACTGTGCAAACCACCTTTCCTGCCCTGCTGCCTTTTTTTGCGCGCCTAGCGCAGCACCTTCTGCGCCTGCCGCACGGCCCCGGCATGGTATTGCAACCAGTATAACACCCCGCCCGCACCTTTGGCGAGAAAAATTTTTGTATTTTTTGTGTTGCCTCTTGACAAGATAAAAAAGTGTTGTAGAATAAACTTAGCACTCAAGATATAAGAGTGCTAAAACAACATTTGCAAGCGAAAGGGGGCGCGGTGATGGACGAGCGCAAACGCAAGGTGCTGCGCGCCGTGGTGGCCCTGTACGGGCTGGACGGCGAGCCGGTGGGCTCCGGCCTGCTGGCCGAGCATTTCGGCCGCGCCGTGTCCTCTGCAACGCTGCGCAACGAGATGGCCGCGCTTACAAAGCTGGGCCTGCTGGAGCAGCCGCATACCTCGGCCGGGCGCGTACCCTCTGCGAAGGGCTACCGCTATTATATCGACAACCTGATGGATGCGCCCACCCAGCTTTCTGCGCAGGATAAGCGGCATGCGCAGGCCATGTTCCGCGAAATGGATTTTGACCCCGAGCGCCTTGCCCAAAGCGCGGCGCGCGCCTTGAGCGACTGGACGGGCTACGCGGTGGTGGCCACCACGCCCAAAAGCGACGATATCTACATCGCCCACTTTGAGGTGATGCAGGTGGGGCGCTCTACCGCGGCAGTGCTGGCCGTCACCAGCGCGGGCGGGGTGCGCACGCGTACCGCAAAGCTGGATTTTGCGCTGGAGGCGGGTGAGTGCGCCGCAATGGCTGCGGCACTGAACGAAAACCTCGCCTTCCGCAGCGCGGCCGACGTGGGCCAGGCGCAGATGCGCGCCGCGGCCGCAGCCCTTGGCGAGAACGGCGCGGTGTTTTACCCGGTGCTCAGCGCGGCCTACAAGCTTTTGAAGGAGGCCGGCCGCGCCAGCGTCTACCTGGAGGGGCAGGAAAACCTGCTGAATTACCCGGAGGCAGAGCGCAGCTTCCGCACGCTGCTGGAGTTTTTTGCAGACGATGCGGCAGTGAAGCGCTGCATCAGCCCCAAGACAGAGCGCACCACCGTGCTGCTGGGCGACGATTTGCCCGAATACACCATGCCGGGGTTGTGCATCATGTCCAAGCGGTACCTTGCAGGCGGCGGCGCCACGGGCGCCATTGGCATCGTAGGCCCCTCGCGCATGCCCTACCGGGAGATGATCCCGAGGCTTGAATATTTCGCACTGCTTCTGGGCGAGTGCATGTCCGGCGCGGCCGGGCGGCAGCGCCCCGCAGAATAGAAAGGAAGGTCACCGGCAAATGGCTGAAGAACAGAAAGCGCCCAAGACGCAGGCCGGCACACAGCCCGGCGGGCAGCAGCCCGCGCAGGAGGCGCAGCAGCCTGCGGCGCAAAGCGCACAGGACGCCCCCAAACAGGAACCGGAAAAGAAAAGCGCAAAAGAGCACAAGGCTGGCAAAGAGGACGTGCACGCACGCCTGGCCGCCGCGCAGCAGAAGGCGGAGGACCTGTCTGAGCAGCTGGCGCAGGCGAAGGATACGCTGATGCGCACAGCGGCGGAATATGACAACTTCCGCAAGCGCTCGGCACGCGAAAAGGACGCCGCCTTTGGCGACGGCGTGGCGTTTGCCGTGGAAAAGCTGCTGGGCGTGCTGGACACGCTGAGCCTTGCGGCAAACACCCCCACGCAGGACGAAAATTATAAAAAGGGCGTTATGATGACGCTGGAGCAGTGCGCAAAAGCGTTTGAGGCCATCGGCGTGGAGGAGATCGACGCCGGGGGCAAGCCCTTTGACCCGCAGCTGTGCGCCGCCGTGATGCAGCAGCCCGCGCCCGAGGGCACGGAAAGCGGTACTGTGACGCAGGTGCTGCAAAAGGGCTACACCTACAAGGGCAAGGTGGTGCGCCACGCCAGCGTGGCCGTGGCGGAATAGCTTGCGCCGCCGCGCCCAAGAAAAAAGCAGGTTATCTTTCCTAAGCTAGGAAGTTTATTGTTTCCACACAAACCGATTGAGAAAAAGGGAGTAATGAGTTATGAGCAAAATCATTGGCATCGACCTTGGCACCACGAACAGCTGTGTTGCCGTAATGGAGGGCGGTGAGCCCGTCGTCATCGCCAACGCCGAGGGCGCGCGCACCACGCCCAGCGTGGTGGGCTTTACAAAGACAGGCGAGCGCCTGGTGGGCCAGGTGGCAAAGCGCCAGGCCATCACCAACCCGGACCGCACCATCTCTTCCATCAAGCGCCAGATGGGCACCGACCACAAGGTGGAGATAGACGGCAAAAAGTACACCCCGCAGGAAATCAGCGCCATGATCCTTTCCAAGCTGAAGGCGGACGCCGAAAGCTATCTGGGCGAGAAGGTGACGCAGGCCGTCATCACTGTGCCGGCGTATTTCAACGATTCCCAGCGCCAGGCCACAAAGGACGCGGGCGCCATTGCGGGCCTTGATGTAAAGCGCATCATCAACGAGCCGACGGCTGCCGCCCTTGCCTACGGCGCAGACAAAGAGGACGACCAGAAAATTATGGTGTACGACCTTGGCGGCGGCACGTTTGATGTCTCTATCATCGAGATGGGCGACGGCGTGACAGAGGTGCTTGCCACCGCGGGCGACACGCATTTGGGCGGCGACGATTTCGACCAGCGCATCATCGACTGGATGGCCGGCGAATTCAAAAAAGAGAACGGCGTGGATTTGCGCAGCGACAAAATGGCGGCGCAGCGCCTGAAGGAGGCCGCCGAAAAGGCGAAGATTGAGCTTTCGGGCGTGGCCAGCACGGCCATCAACCTGCCGTTCATCACAGCGGACGCCACGGGCCCCAAGCATCTGGATATGACGCTGACGCGCGCCAAATTCAACGAGCTGACGGCAGACCTTGTTGAGCGCACCATGGGCCCTGTGCGTCAGGCGCTGAACGATGCCGGCCTGCAGCCGGGCGAGCTGCACAAGGTGCTGCTGGTGGGCGGCTCCAGCCGCATCCCCGCGGTGCAGGAGGCCGTGAAGAATTATATGAAGACAGAGCCCTCTAAGGGCATCAACCCCGACGAGTGCGTGGCTATCGGCGCTGCCATTCAGGGCGGTGTGCTGGGCGGCGACGTGAAGGGCCTGCTGCTTCTGGACGTGACGCCGCTGAGCCTCGGCATCGAGACGATGGGCGGCGTGTGCACCAAAATTATCGAGCGCAACACCACCATCCCCACCAAGAAGAGCCAGATTTTCTCTACTGCGGCGGACAACCAGCCCAGCGTAGAGGTGAACGTCCTGCAGGGCGAGCGCGAGTTTGCACGCGACAACAAATCTCTGGGCATGTTCCATCTGGACGGCATCGCCCCGGCGCCCCGCGGCGTGCCGCAGATCGAAGTGACCTTCGACATCGACGCCAACGGCATTGTAAACGTGTCCGCCAAGGACCTTGGCACCGGCAAGGAGCAGCATATCACCATCACCTCCTCCACCAACATGAGCAAGGAGGATGTGGATAAGGCTGTGAAGGAAGCCGAGCAGTATGCCGCCGAGGACAAGAAAAAGCGTGAAGAGGTGGATGTGAAGAACGCCGCCGACCAGATGGTGTTCACCACCGAAAAGGCCCTGGGCGAATTGGGCGATAAGGTATCTGCCAGCGAAAAGGCCGACATCGAGGCAAAGCTGGGCGCCCTGAAGGAGGCCATCAAGGGCGGCAATGTGGACGACATCAAGGCCAAACAGGATGAGCTGCAGAAGGCCTTCTATGCCGTGAGTGAAAAGGTGTACAAAGAGGCCGCGGCCAGCGCGCAGGCGGCGCAGGGCGCCCAGAGCGGCCCCGCGCCGGACGCAGGCAGCGCCTCCAGCAACAGCAACGGCGACAATGTAGTTGACGCAGACTACAAGGAAGTGTAAGCTTGTGGCAGTAAGGGCGGGGGCGGCCCGGCGTGCACGCATGTGCGCGCCGGGCCCTGCCCTCGCCCGTTGCCCGTTTTGAAAACGGGCGCACCCTACGAAACATAAGGTGGAAATATGGCAGAAAAACGTGATTATTATGAAGTTCTGGGCGTGCCCAAGACGGCCTCGGACGACGAGATAAAAAAAGCCTACCGCAAGCTTGCCAAAAAGTATCACCCGGACCTGAACCCCGGCGACAAACAGGCAGAAGAGCACTTCAAGGAAGTGAACGAGGCCTATGAAATCCTCTCCGACAAAGACAAAAAGGCCCGCTACGACCAATTCGGCCATGCGGGTGTAGACCCGAACTACGGCGCAGGCGCCGGGGCGGGCGGCTTTGGCGGCGGGTTCGGCGGCGGCATTGATCTGGACGATATTTTGGGCTCTGTGTTCGGCGGCGGCTTTGGCGGGTTCGGCGGCTTTGGCGGCGGCACACGCCGTGCAAACCCCAATGCGCCGCGCCGCGGGGCAGATATCCGTGTCAGCTTGGTGCTCAGCTTCATGGAGGCTGTGCACGGCTGCAAAAAAACTGTAAGCGTCTCCCGGCAGGACACCTGCCCCGAATGCCATGGCACGGGTGCGGCGCCCGGCACCAGCCCCGAGACCTGCCCGGACTGCGGCGGGCGCGGCACCGTCACCGTGCAGCAGCGCACGCCGTTCGGCGTGATGCAGTCCTCACGGCCGTGCTCGCGCTGCGGCGGCAAGGGCCAGGTCATCAAAAAGCCCTGCCAGAAATGCCATGGCACGGGCCATGTGGCGAACACAAAGCGCGTGGAAGTGAATATTCCCGCCGGCATTGACGACGACCAGAGCCTGCGTCTGGCGGGCCTTGGCGACGCGGGCGCAAACGGTGGCCCCGCGGGCGACCTTATCGTTCTGGTAAGCGTGCGGCCCGACACCCTGTTCGAGCGGGACGGCTACGACGTGCATGTGACAGTGCCCATCACCTACAGCCAGGCTGTGACGGGCGCGGACGTGGTGGTGCCCACCATCGACGGCAAGGTGCAGTACACCGTGCCCGAGGGTACGCAGAGCGGCACGGTGTTCCGCCTGCGCGGCAAGGGCATCCAGTATGTGAACGGGCGCGGCCATGGCGACCAGTACGCCAAGGTGGTGGTGGAGATTCCGAAAAAGCTCACCAAAACGCAGCGCGAGGCGCTGCGCGCCTTTGAGGACACGCTGAAGGACGATAACTACGAGCAGCGCAAGGGCTTTTTCAAGCACCTGCGGGAAAAATTTGAGGGCAAATAAACGCCCCCTGAACAAGCTACGGCAAAAGGCGCTTTGAAGCTGTGTTTTAGCTTCAAAGCGCCTTTTTATTTTCTCATTGCTTCCTGCCCGGCTTCTTTATGAATTAAAATCGTCTCGTCTTATCCGTTTCTGCAAGTGTTTAGGAAAGCAGGAAAGCTGCCCGTATTTTCAACATTTTTTCGTCTTTGCCTGTTGGAGATTTCTCAAACCTTTACACGGCCTGAAAGCTGTCCTAAAGCTGTCATACGGGTAAGCTGCTTTTCTCCATCCTTTTCGCCTGTCTCTGTAAATCCAAAAGAGGCATGTAGCGGTTTGGCGGCGGCATTTGTGCTCATAAGCTCCCGCCTTGCCGCCCTTATGCCGCAGATGCTTCCTTGCACACTTTTCATCAATAAATGTATGCCGTTTCTTTCATATACATGCAACAGCCGCCCGTCAGGGCAGCCGCCGCCTCTGCATCCGGCATTTTATCCTGCATGCCCGCAGCCCTTTTCCTCCACAGCCTCCCGTTTGTCCCTTTTGGCCGGGGCTTATTTTTCGCATATCGAAAGCCACAAGCCCGCACGCTCCACCCACGGAGCGCCCCTTGCCCTATTCGGCCTGCCCTCTGGCCGCACGGGCGCGCCTGCGCGCACAGAATGCCCACAGCCCGGCCAGCAGGGCGCTGGCCGCCGTCAGCGCGGCGCCCGCCGCAAGCCCCGGCGGGCAGTAACGAAGCTCCAGCGTATGAGTGCCCGCCGCAAGGTCTACCGCCATCAGCTCGCCCACAGCCCTGCGCGTGGGCACAGGCCGGCCGTCCACCTTCACCGTCCAGCCCTCCTCCCAGGGGATGCTGATAATCAGCGGGCCGTCCGCCTGTGCGGTGACGCTGCCTCTGAAATGGGAGGACGACACCTCTTCCAGCCTGGCAAAGCCGGGCTGCATGGCGTCGCGGGCGCTTTGCAGCAGGGCAAGGTCCTCGGTGTAAAACAGCGGCTCGTACAGGCGCAGCATGCCGTATTCCGGCACAAGGCGCACCGTCACCGTATCGCCCGCCTCATACATGCCGAGATATGTGATGCCCTGGGTGTAGGTGTCGAACATGCGGCCGAAGGCTTCCCCGTTCACATACATGTGCGCAGGCTTAAAGCGGTCTGTGGGAAAATAGCAGTACAGCGGGCCGTCCGCCTGCGCAGTGACGCTGAATTCTACCCAGCCCTCGCCGCCTTCCTGCTTCAAGTCGAACACGCGCACGCCCTCAAAGGCGCTTTCGGCCATTCCGTGCACTTCTTCCCGCACGGCAAGCGGCGTCAAAAGCGGCTGCGTCTCACCCGTCAGGGCGCGGAACAGCTCGTTCTGCAGTTCAAACAGGTTTTGCCGGGAAAGGTCTGCCCCGGCCGCATCGCCCGCCGCGCAGAACGCCAGCGGGAAGGCGGAAGGGTTGCGCCATGCAGTGACGCCGTTTTCCTCCAGAACAGCGGTGTAGCCCCGGTAGGCGTCCCCCTCGCCCGCCTGCCGTGAAAGCACATATTTCAGCCCCAGCAGGCTTGCCGCAAAGTTGGTGGAGCCGGTGTAATAATACGCCCCACCGCCCTGCACACAGTTGCGGAAGCCCAGCGCGCCCACCAGCGCCTTCACAGCCAGCTTGTCGCTGGAGGAATAGTGCGAAATGCCGTTGTAGCCCAGCAGCATGGCGTCGTTTCGGCTGCGGTAAAGAAAGCCGTTCTGCTCATAGCCGTACTGAAAATCCTTTTCCATGCGGTAGAACGCGCCGTCCTGCGCCTGCACGGCGCGCACAGCGGGCAGCGTTTCATCCACAAAGGAGGTATACTCCTGCATAGGCGTATACCGGTATTCCTTGCCGGAATCTATGGCGCGCACCACCAGAAAGGCGTTCAGCGCAATGTCGGCCGCACACAGCGCGGCCATGGCAAGGCACAGCGCCCTGCGGCGCCGCCCCGCCGCAAACAGGCACCACAAAAGGCCCACTGCCGCCGCCAGCACCAGTGAAACAGCGGCGCGCTTTGCCGTGGTGAACGCCTGTGCGCCCGCGCCCAGACAGGCCCAGGCAAGCGCCAGCGCGCACACGGCGGCGCCGCCGGCGCACAGCCAGGGGCTTTGCCCATGGCGCCACAGATGCTCCAGCGCGAAGGCAGCCAGCACCAGCACAAAAAAGCTGAACAGAAAGGCGTTGCGGTAATTGAACCACGCGGGCAGGTTGAAGCCATGCCAGATGAGGTTTGGCCCCTTGAGCCAGAAGCTGAGCACGAACACCGCCGCCACAGCCCCTGCGGCGGCCTTTTGGCGCACGGGGCGCTTTTGCAGAAAAAACATGCCCGCGCCCACAAGCGCCAGCATGCCGCAGTAAATGGGCGGCAGGCCCATTTCCAGCTCTGTCCACTCATAGGCGCCCAGCGTCTCTTTCGCCAGCAGGGCGCGCAGGCTGAACAGCTTTTCCAGGCTGGTGACCTGCTGCGCGTCGAACCCGAAGCGGTTGCCCTGCAGGGAGGCCAGCGCAGGCAGCAAAAGCACGGCGGCAAGCCCCGCCGCCAGCAGGCTGGCGCCCGCATAGGAGGCCAGCATGGGCAGGGCGCGCGCCCCGGGCGCGGCAAACCCGCCCAGAGTATAGAACAGAAAATACAAAACGGAAAATATGCAAAGCATATACCCTATGTAATAATCCGTCAGAATGCCCAAGGCAAGGCTGCCCATATACAGCCACGGGCGGCCTCCCCCGGCGATGCGCTCGATACCAAGGGCCATCAGCGGCAAAAGGATGACGCCGTCCAGCCATAGGATATTCTGCTGGTAGGCAATGCTGTATGTGCACAGCGCATACAGCACGCACAGGCAAAGCGCTTTGCGCTGGCCTGTGTGGCACCGCGCCCACGCCGCAAACGCAGAGCCGGCAAGCCCGGTTTTCAAAAGCGTCAGCAGCAGCACGAACCACGGCAGCGCGCGCACGGGAAAAAACACCACCAGCAGGTTCAGCGGGCTGGCGATATAATAGGCAAACAGCCCTATCATATCGCCGCCCAGGGCCTTGCCGAAGGTGTAAAGCAGGTCATCCTTACCCAGAAGAATGCTGCGAAGCTGCGAGAAAAAGGCCACATACTGGCCGTTCATATCCACGGTAAGCAGCGTTTTGTCCCCAAAGGGGGCAAAGCCCGCCGCCGCGTACACAGCCGCCAGCAGCAGCACCGGCGCCGCAAAGGCCGCCATGTACAGCTTCCATCTTGTATATGCGCCGGCCTGCTTCATGGGCCGCACCCTCCCTTTTCAAAGCTGCGCCCTGCGCAAAGGCCCCTTTCGGCCCACGCGCAGGGCGCGGCAGACATCTTTTTTCAGGCTTCGCGCAGGGCGGCGTCCTGCCGGCTCACCCATTCGCCCACCTTTTCCGCCACGGCCTTCATGGTGCCCGGCGAAAAGGGGCTTGCAAAGCCCGCCGCAGCCACAAGGCCGGGGTAGGTATCTGTGCCCGCGCGGCCCACAAGCGCAAGATAACGCCGCCATGCGTCCGTCTTGTCGGCCAGCCATGCAGTGAAGAACTGCAGCGCCACCGTCTGCGCCAGGCAGTAGTCGATATAATAGAACGCATATTCATAAATGTGAAGCTGGCGCTGCCAGCCCGCGCCGCGGCCGTAGAAGGGCAGGCCCTCAAAGTCGAGCCACGGGCGGTATTCCTTTTCCAGCCGGGCCCATTCAGCGTTGCGCTGGGCGGGCGTGAGGCCGGGGTTTGAATACACAATGTGCTGGAACTCGTCCACCATGGCGCCGTAGGGCAGGAAATACAGGGCGTCCTCTGCGTGCGCAAGCTCGTAGCGTGCCGTTTCGTCCCCAAAGAACAGGTGGTGAAAATCCGCCGTGAGGAACTCCATGCTCATGGAATGAATCTCGCAGCTTTCCATGCCGGGCTCCCGCAGGATGGCGGGAATGTCCTTGCGCTGGGCCACATAGTCGGCAAAGGCGTGGCCCGCCTCATGCGTCAGCACGTCCACGTCGCCCGCCGTGCCGTTGAAGTTGGAGAAAATAAACGGCAGCCTGTAATCCGGCAGGCTGGTACAATAGCCGCCGGGCGCCTTGCCCGGCTTTGCCAGCACGTCGAACAGCTCGTTTTCAAACATCTCGTCAATAAAGGCGCTGGTTTCGGGGCTGAGCTCGTGATACATCTTTTTACCCGCCGCCAGTATCTCCTCCGGCGTGCCGTGCGGCGCGGGGTTGCCCTCTTTGAAGCAGAACGCGTCGTCGTAAAATTTAGGCTGCGAAATGCCGGTGCGGGCATATTGCAGCCGCTTCAGCTTTGCCACCACGGGCACCACGTCGCGCTTTACCTGCGCGCGGTAGGCGGCCATATCCTCCAGCGTATAGCCAAGGCGGTTCATGCGGATGGCGCCAAGCGGCACAAAGCTTTCATATCCCATGGCCTGCGCCTGTGCGGTGCGGTTTTTCACAAGCTGGTCGTACAGGCTGTCGAATTCCTCCCTGTGCGCGTCAAACCAGGCGCCCTCGGCCTCATAGGCCGCCCTGCGCACGGCGCGGTCTGCGTTCGTTTTATATTTGGCAAGCTGTGCCACGGTGAGCGTCTGGCCCTGGAAGGGGATCTGCGCCGAGGCGTACAGCTTCTGATAGGCGCTGGTGAGGGCATTCTCCTGCGCCATCAGCTCCAGCACCTCCGGCGTCTGCGCCTTCACGGCCAGCTCCATCTTTTCCAGCGCAAGCGCCCCCAGCTTTTCAGCTACCGCGGCGCGGTGGGGGCTTGCCAGCACGGCCTTGTACACCTCCAGCTGCTTGTCGGCCAGCCTGGGCGAATTTTCATCAAAGAACCGGCGCTCTGCCTCATAGAAGGCGTCGCGCGTGTCGATGGTATGGCGCACCTCTGCCAGTGTGGCCATGGTGGAAAGATGCGCGGCCAGCTTTTCAAAGGCTGCGTACTGCGCCAGCACGGCCGCCGCGTCCGGCGCCGACGCTATGGCCTGCGCCATGGCGTCGAAGGCGGCAAAGGCTGCGGCAATGTCCGGCCGCTCATAGGGCATTTCACTGAATTTCATTCCATTCACTCGCTTTCCGTATGCGCCCTTGTGCGGGCGCCTTGCTTTCTGTTTCGCGCAACGCCCGGCCTGCTGCCGGGGCGCGCTGTCTCAGGCGGGGCCGGCGCGCGGCGGCGCGGCCCGCTATATGGATTATACCACGCCGCAGGGGGCTTGCAAACACTCTTTTGCGCCCGCGGCTTGACACCGCGCCCATTTGCGCGTATACTGAACAAAACCAGTTTTCGCGGCAGGCGCGAAGGGGACGTTTGTATGGCACAGGCATTTTGCAGCAAGGCTTATTATTACGGCTATTTCTTTTATGAGAAATGGCCCTGTTTGCCGTGTGCCGCAGCCGTCTGAGTTCTTTTCTCAGCAATGGATGCAAGGCCGCCGGGGCGCAGAGCCCCGGCGGCTTTTTTCATAAAAACAAATAAAAAGAAGGGGAGTTTCCGCCATGATCGTCATTTTCAAAAAAGATGCGCCTCAGGAGGCCATTCAGGCGCTGTGCCGCCAGTTTGAGGCACAGGGGCTGAAGATTCACAATTCCATGGGCGAGCACACCCACCTTGTGGGCCTGATAGGCGACACCAGCGCCGTGGATGCAGACCTCGTGCGCGCCAATGCCGCTGTGGAGGAGGTAAAGCGCGTTTCCGAGCCGTACAAAAAGGCAAACCGCAAGTTCCACCCCGGGGACACCGTGGTGAAGGCTGGCGGCGCGGCCTTCGGCGGCGGACACTTTTCCGTCATTGCCGGGCCGTGCAGCGTAGAGAGCGCGCCGCAGATAGAGCTTGTGGCCAAAAGCGTGCAGGCAAGCGGCGCAGCCATGCTGCGCGGCGGGGCGTTCAAGCCGCGCACCTCGCCCTATGCCTTTCAGGGCCTGCGGGCGGACGGCCTTGTGCTGCTGCGCCACGCACGCGAAAAAACGGGCCTGCCCATTGTGACAGAAATCATGAACCCGGAGCACATCCCCCTGTTCAAAGACGTGGACCTCATTCAGGTGGGTGCGCGCAATATGCAGAATTTTGAGCTTTTGAAAGAGCTTGGCCGGCTGAAAACGCCTATCCTGCTCAAGCGCGGGCTTGCCAACACGCTGGAGGAATTTTTGATGAGCGCCGAATACATCATGGCAGGCGGAAATGAAAACGTCATTTTGTGCGAGCGCGGCATCCGCACCTTTGAGCCAAGCATGCGCAACACACTGGATATTTCTGCCGTGCCCATGCTCAAGCAGAAGACGCACCTGCCCGTGGTGGTGGACCCCAGCCACGCCGCCGGCATTGCCTGGATGGTGCGGCCCCTTGCCATGGCGGCCATCGCCGCCGGGGCGGACGGCCTGATGATAGAGGTGCACAACGACCCGGCCCATGCGAAAAGCGATGGCGCACAGAGCCTTACGCCCGCTCAGTTCAGCGAACTGATGGCCGATATCCGCCGCACGGCGCAGTTTTTCGGCCGCACGCTGTAACCTGTGCGGCGCACAGGCGCGCCTTGATTTTTGTATATGACGATGTATAATGTATATAGACCGCCGCGGCCTGCGCGCCGCACAGCTTCAACCGCAAGAAAGGAATGATCTTCATGAGCAAGTTCATTGTAAAGCCCGATTTCTGGGCCGTGTTCCCCCACGCCTCTATCGCCGTGGTGCTGGCAAAGGGCGTGGACAACGCCTCCGCCTGCCCTGAGGCGGAAGCTTTGCTGGAGGGTGCTCACAGGGAGGCCGGAAAATACCTTGGCGCGGCTGCCTTTGCCGAAAACCCCGCAGTAGCCGTGTGGCGCGAGGCTTACCGCCAGTTCAAGACGAAAAAGGGCGCGCGCTGCTCTATTGAGGCGCTGCTGAAGCGCGTGGAGAACGGGCGCGGCGTGGGGCCCATCAACCCGCTGGTGGATATCTACAACGCGGTGTCCCTCACCTGGGGCCTGCCCTGCGGCGGCGAGGACCTGGATACCTTCCAGGGCGATTTGCTGCTTTGCACGGCGGACGGCACCGAGCCCTTCCGCGCGCTGGGCGACGAGGAGGACGAGCCCCCCTTCCCCGGCGAAATTGTGTATAAAGACGACGCAGGCGCCGTGTGCCGCTGCTGGAACTGGCGCGACGGCCAGCGCACCATGCTGACGGAAAACACAAAAAACGCCTTCCTCATTCTGGAATGCGTGGACCCCGCCCGCACGGATGATTTGAAGGCCGCGGCAGCCATGCTGGCCGAAAAGGTGCAGGCCCTCTGCGGCGGCTCGGCCAGCGTGCACATTCTCAGCAAGGACGCGCCGGAGGCCGAGCTGTAAGGCCCCCACCCCCTTCACTGGGAAACACAGGCAGCCGGGCACGGCACGGGGGCGGCAGGGAAACCCGCCTTCTGCCTCATGCGCCCGTCACCTTGATGCAATCAGACCCCCATGGCAGCCGTCAGGCCCGCCATGGGGCTTTTTCATCTTCTTCGTGTATTCGGAAGCAAGGAACAAAGAACAAAGCTATACTGTGCCGCCGTAAAGAGGAACATCGCCGCTGTGCGCATAAGCTTTCCATCTGGCGGAAAGGCTTGTCTGCCCGGCCCCGCCTCTAAGCCGGGCCATCCGTGCACAATCAATACAGCGAAACAAGCCTGCCGGCCGGCAGCACAGGCCCGGAGGGCAGCGTTATGTGCAGCACAAAAAGGCCCCCGGAGGCCGGACGCTGCCGGGGACCTCAAAGACGGCTCACACAGCCGGAAGGGGGAACCGCGCCGCTGTGTGCAAGCTCTCCAACCTGCGGGAAAACCTGCACACCCGGCCCTGACTCTAAGCCAAGACGCCTGTGCACAATCAATACAGCGAAACAAGCCCGCCGGGCGGCAGCACAGGCCCGGAGGGCAGCGTTATGTGCAGCACAAAAAGGCCCCCGGAGGCCGGACGCTGCCGGGGACCTCAAAGACGGCTCACACAGCCGGAAGGGGGAACCGCGCCGCTGTGTGCAAGCCTTCCCTCCGGCGGGAAAACTTTCCCGCCCGGCCTTTGAACTGGGCCGTCTGCACAGATGCAGCGAGACAAACCTATCGGGCCATCTGCGCGCACAGTCAATACAGCGAAACAAGCCTGCCGGGCAACAGCACAGGCCCGGAGGGCAGCGTTATGTGCAGCACAAAAAGGCCCCCGGAGGCCGGACGCTGCCGGGGACCTCAAAGACGGCTCACACAGCCGGAAGGGGGAACCGCGCCGCTGTGTGCAAGCTCTCCAACCTGCGGGAAAACCTGCACACCCGGCCCTGACTCTAAGCCAAGACGCCTGTGCACAATCAATACAGCGAAACAAGCCCGCCGGGCGGCAGCACAGGCCCGGAGGGCAGCGTTATGTGCAGCACAAAAAGGCCCCCGGAGGCC